>NZ_AUCB01000087.1 GCF_000429545.1 Arenibacter certesii DSM 19833 | reverse complement strand
CTTCTGGCAATAAATACCGCACTAATTCTATATCCAAGATCTAATCTCTTTGTTGTCAAAGATAAAGATTCTCCCCAAGTTTTACACTTGACGCCTTTTGAGCTTGATCCTAGCTTATTCTAAAATGGATATGTAATGAATAAAACGAACAGGGCCGCAAAACTAAGATGCGGTGTACCTTATGTTTTTAAGGAGCCAGCCGTAACCAGGGCCAACGCGTCAACTGGCCCCTCCTGGCAAATGAAAATCGTTGCACTTACTACTCGGTCCTCCGCGGATAAGGAATATATAGCGATAAACTTTCATGCTTTTTACTTTGGTAGTAAATCAAGGGGTTTTTACATTGGATTAAGGAAAGTGTCCAAATTGTCACCTCAGTGGAAGAGACCTGGGCGCTGTGGCAGTGAAAAGCCCGTAGATTTCAAGAAAGAAAAAATAAGCCTAGATATTTTTAATAGAGAAATAATGTCACAAGGACGGTTCCAGTTAATGACTCCTAGACCCAGATTTTGAGATCGACCCAAAGGAACTGTCTTATCATAGGATGATAGGTGATTAATGTCTGATCGCTATGCGGCCTTAGGGTTGCTGTTATGACGGGTCACGTTGCGTACCGTTTTTGTTGTTGGTCTAGGGCGTTGCCGCGGAACCTATGCGGCTACTGCTTCCCGAGCGTATATCTTCTTTTAAAGTGGCTGGCTCATTATTGGACGATGGGTTACTAATGTTCGATTGCTACTTATGAAATAACTGCTTCCTGATTGGATGATGGTTTATTAATGTCTGACTGCTACGTGGCCATGGGGTTGCTGTGTGGGAAATGAAAGATGTAATAATGGCTTCTGTTTGTCGATTTTATGTTGAGTAACCAAATCTCACTGCTCAATTCTGCTATCTCAATACTAACATCTCACTACTCACTACTCACGTCTCACTACTTTTCTTGTTCAAAAACCTGTTTTTCAGGGATTTGTATTTTGGCTTCAAAAAAAGTCGAAAAAAGATTTCAAAAAGGGTTGTTATATCGAAAAA
>NZ_AUCB01000086.1 GCF_000429545.1 Arenibacter certesii DSM 19833 | reverse complement strand
GATATTGAAAAAAGAAACCGAAAATACGAGCTGGGCATTTAGCTTTTAATGGTTGATCGAAGTAATTTAAGAATCAACGATGAAGAGTTTGATCCTGGCTCAGGATGAACGCTAGCGGCAGGCCTAACACATGCAAGTCGAGGGGCAGCATTTCCAGTTTACTGGAAGATGGCGACCGGCGCACGGGTGAGTAACGCGTATAGAATCTGCCCTTTACTGGGGAATAGCCCGAAGAAATTTGGATCAATGCCCCATGGTCCCTATGTATGGATTCATATATAGGGTAAAGGTTACGGTAAAGGATGACTATGCGTCCCATTAGTTAGTTGGTAGGGTAACGGCCTACCAAGACTGCGATGGGTAGGGGCCCTGAGAGGGGGATCCCCCACACTGGTACTGAGACACGGACCAGACTCCTACGGGAGGCAGCAGTGAGGAATATTGGACAATGGGCGAGAGCCTGATCCAGCCATGCCGCGTGCAGGAAGACGGTCCTATGGATTGTAAACTGCTTTTATACGGGAAGAACCTAGGGCACGTGTGCTCTACTGACGGTACCGTAAGAATAAGGATCGGCTAACTCCGTGCCAGCAGCCGCGGTAATACGGAGGATCCGAGCGTTATCCGGAATCATTGGGTTTAAAGGGTCCGTAGGCGGGCCATTAAGTCAGGGGTGAAAGTCTGCGGCTCAACCGTAGAATTGCCCTTGATACTGGTGGTCTTGAGTTATGGTGAAGTAACTAGAATATGTGGTGTAGCGGTGAAATGCATAGATATCACATAGAATACCGATTGCGAAGGCAGGTTACTAACCATATACTGACGCTGATGGACGAAAGCGTGGGGAGCGAACGGGATTAGATACCCCGGTAGTCCACGCCGTAAACGATGGATACTAGCTGTCCGGCAGCAATGCTGGGCGGCCAAGCGAAAGTGATAAGTATCCCACCTGGGGAGTACGTCCGCAAGGATGAAACTCAAAGGAATTGACGGGGGCCCGCACAAGCGGTGGAGCATGTGGTTTAATTCGATGATACGCGAGGAACCTTACCAGGGCTTAAATGTAGTCTGACAGCTTTAGAGATAGAGTTTTCTTCGGACAGATTACAAGGTGCTGCATGGTTGTCGTCAGCTCGTGCCGTGAGGTGTCAGGTTAAGTCCTATAACGAGCGCAACCCCTGCCGTTAGTTGCCAGCATGT
>NZ_AUCB01000085.1 GCF_000429545.1 Arenibacter certesii DSM 19833 | reverse complement strand
CTGAGCTCTTTGGCTTTTAGCTGTTTTCCATCTTCAATAGTAGGGCTGATGACAAAGCTCAAGGTGTTCTTTTTGCAATGATAGTTCTGGGATTGGATGATATTGAATTCTTTGGTAATCTGGTTTGGGGTTTGCCCAGCCACGTGATTGGAGTAAACGACCTCTGCTTGTTTCTCCTTGTTCCAGCCATAGCTCATGGAATTTCCGGTATGCGATATTGATTTTCCTATGCCTATCATTTTTTGAAATTATAAAGGTGGTTCTGTATTTCTTCTGCTAGCTTGGTCACCTCGGCTGTCAGTTTGGGATCCCGTTTTCGGTACATGTTCCCGATCAGTTTAAAGTTGGTCCCGTATTTGACCAACATTTTATAAAGGTCTATCTGTTCCTCTGTTAACCTCTCAATAATCTTATCCCCAAAGGCGGCACGCCTACAATATTCACTCACGCTCAGACCGCTCTTTTTGGCCTTTATCCTGAGTAACTTTTTCTCAAATAGAGAGCATCGAAATTTAACATAGGTACGTTTCATTTTTTCCGTCTTTGCGACCTTCGGGAGCAAAGCAAGATTGTCTTTGTGGCAACAAAGACACATCTTGAATTACATCACTATCAGATTATTTCTTTTATGCATTAAAATTGTATTTATAAATCGTTATTTCATTTTCGGGATAAAATATTACCTTCATCAGGTCATTTCTTTTGAGCGGTCCACCTTCCATTTACATCTTTAAAATTCTCGTATAGGTTGGATCTGTCTATGCATTTTGGCTGTTGTTGCATCATTAGGTTAACGGCATTTCTTCCTGCACTATCATTGTCCAGATAAAGCATAATCGATTCATAGGCGTCAAACATCTCAAACGTTTTTTCTATAAAGCCCAAGGAGTTTAATATCAAAAGATCATTCGCTTCCATTAGTTTTTGGTCCCACTCCATCAGGCTCATCATATCGAACATGCCCTCGGTAACGATCAGCCTACTGTTTCCGTTCTGGAGGTGAGTGACGTCTTTTGGGGAGCTGGAATTCTTATAGTATTTGTTCCGCAATTCCCAACCTCCGGAGCTGTTCGCTAAGCCTAGGGCGAAATACATCTTGTCCTTAAACCTATAATGGACTTCCTTGCACAGTTTTCTGGCGGTTAATATGGAGATCCCTCTTTTCATTACATATTCCCCTAGCGCAAAATGGCTCAGTTCCTTAACATACTTAATCTCGATCTTATCCTGTTTATC
>NZ_AUCB01000084.1 GCF_000429545.1 Arenibacter certesii DSM 19833 | reverse complement strand
AAATTATTGGATTATTGGGGAACTGGCTATCCTGGGGGACATGGTTTAACGTTACATAACGAAGGTGGGGAAGATGTACTATTTATAGTGGACTGTGGTTATTTTGTGGACAAAACAGGAAAAAACCAAGCTCAAGCAGGACAGGTGTTCAAAACTACAATTGATGGCCGTCTTATTTTTCCATTGCCTCACCCTCATACCATTGGCGTTTATAAGGATGATGAGGCATATAGACCGACCGAGACGGCGGTAGGGCCCAATGGGGATATCTATGTGGCCGATGGCTATGGTTCGGATTACATTCTTCAATTCAGTCATAAAGGCGAGTTTATCAGAAAATGGGGAGGTAAGAACAATACCGATAAAAATTATAATTTGGCAAATGCCCATGGCGTGGCCGTAGATTATCGAAATAAGAACAATCCAATGTTGATAATTACTTCAAGAAATGATAATGCTTTTAAATATTTCACGCTCGATGGAAAATATATTAAAACCTTGAATTTGCCCGGAGCCTTTGTATGTAGAGCTGTTATAGATGATGAAAACATCTATTCAGGCGTATGTTGGTCCGAAACACGGGAAGGGGAGAAATGGGTGCGCGATACTGGTTTTGTGACCATTTTAGATGGGAATAATCAGGTGGTTTCCAATCCCGGGGGAGAGGAGCCAAAATATATTAATGGTAAACTACAAACCATGCATAATTCCCTAAACCCAATTTTTAACCATGGTCATGACGTTTATGTGGATCCAGACAAAAATTTATATGTCTGTCAATGGAATGCTCATAATTCTGCGCCAATTAAATTGGAAAGGGTTTAAGACCATGGTGGTAAGATTAAGGATCAAAAAAGATAAGAATGGATAGTAGTGTACCGGATTTTATATTGTTTTTAGGTCGACTTCACCCACTTGTGGTGCATTTGCCCATTGGTTTCTTGTTCTTTGCCTTTATTTTGGAACTATATGGGCGTTGGAATAAGAATTCTACGCTGTCCATTGCAATTACCTTGGCCTTGTTCTTTGGCGCTATAAGTGCTTTGGTTGCCAGTGTACTAGGGTATATGCTTTCTTTAAGCGGGGATTATGAGGAGGGGATGTTGGATACTCATTTTTGGTTTGGAGTAGCCACAACGATAGTTACTTTTTTAGCATGGGCCATACGTTCGGGCAAGTTTAATATGCCCAAATTTAATGGATTAAAACCTAATATGGCTACCCTGGCCCTTGTAGTGGTTTTGGTGAGTGTTACTGGACATTATGGAGGGAATTTAACACATGGAAGTGATTATTTGGTGAAGTATGCACCGTTTGGAAGATCAGAAAAAGTAGTATTGCCACCTATCTCCCGCTTAGAGGAAGC
>NZ_AUCB01000083.1 GCF_000429545.1 Arenibacter certesii DSM 19833 | reverse complement strand
TGCAGACCACATCAACCTGGACTATACGGATGAGGATGGGGTGCTTACCCAATTGAACCTTTCTGCGCTTGTAGATAATTTAGAAACAGTGACCATATTAGTTAAAAATAATGATGGTACGATAACTTTTACTAATGAGAGTGGAGTATCTAATAACATTAATCTTATTAGTGGAAACGCCAATAATGATATTGTTGCAGGTTCGGATGGCGGATTATACTTAAATGTAGCCTCGGTCACCGTTTCAGAAACTATTACCAATCTTGTTGATAACAACAATGGAACAATTA
The DNA here is from genome assembly GCF_000429545.1 of Arenibacter certesii DSM 19833. GTDB lineage: Bacteria > Bacteroidota > Bacteroidia > Flavobacteriales > Flavobacteriaceae > Arenibacter > Arenibacter certesii. The sequence continues at coordinate 1,108 of NZ_AUCB01000083.1, read as the reverse complement.
CTTATACGAATGAAGACGGAGTAGATCAGACAATAAGCAAGGCCAGTATCATAGATCATTCTGATGGTACTTATACCTTTACTAATAATGATGGTAGTGATGTAATTATCAACACCAATGGGATATCCATATCCAATGTAGTTGCTGGTAACAGGATCGCCTCCGTATCAAATGCGTCAGGATTTAGTACGGATATTAATGAAACCATAACTACCTTAAATAATAATGGAGATGGGACATTCACTTACATTAGTGAAAATGGGACCATTACTAATTTTACTTCCAAAATTGGCAATGTGGTGGATAACACGGACGGTACTTATACCATTACGGACGACTTTGGGAGTGCTATTACGATTGTAGGAAATACCAATACAACTAACTCCACCTTTGCAGTAAACGGTGCGGATTTGGTGATGACGGACAGTGAAGGGAATTCAGTTTCCGTTCCTATCGTTGATATTGCAGCAAAGGGTAACGGTATTAAATCCACTGTGGATAATGGTGACGGAACTTTTACCTTGATCTATGATGATAATACAACGTTTACAACTGCGGACTTAACTGGACCGCTAGGCCCGGCAGGAGCAGACGGCGCAGATGGTATTGATGGGGCAACAGGTCCTCAAGGCCCACAAGGTATTCAAGGAGAAACAGGCCCACAAGGCCCAGCAGGAGCAGACGGTGCAGATGGTATTGATGGAGCAACAGGTCCCCAAGGTCCACAAGGAGAGCAAGGTATTCAAGGAGAAATAGGTCCCCAAGGCCCAGTGGGTGCTACAGGCCCACAAGGTCCGGCAGGTAAAGATGGTACTAATGGGGTTGATGGTGCTCCAGGTCCAAAAGGAGATCAGGGAGACCCAGGCCCAGCAGGAGCAGACGGTACAGATGGTATTGATGGAGCAACTGGTCCCCAAGGCCCACAAGGTATTCAAGGAGAAATAGGTCCCCAAGGTTCATCAGGTGTTGATGGTGCTCAAGGCCCAGCAGGTCCCAAGGGAGATACTGGGGATACAGGAGCAACTGGTCCCCAAGGCCCACAAGGTCCGGCAGGAGCAGATGGTGCTAACGGAGCTGACGGAAACGATGGTGCTCAAGGCCCAGCAGG
>NZ_AUCB01000082.1 GCF_000429545.1 Arenibacter certesii DSM 19833 | reverse complement strand
AACTGTAATATTGTCATTAACTTATCTTTTTGACCAAAATCCTTAGGGGGGTCAGTATGGCCAGAATAGGGGGTCAACATCACCAGAATATCCACACTAACTTATGAAAACCATATATATTACCTGGTTCTTATATCCGAATGGGAAAAAATCAATAATTTCTTGACAACTTTGACCTAAATTGATATAAATTTTTATCTACAATTTCAAAAAGAATTGTGAGCATATAACAAATTATAGGCGTAGAATATTTTCTATTTTCATTTCTACATGTCTAGCCTTAAGAAATCAAATTTTAATTGTGGCATTCACAAAACCTGTATAATATTCTCACCAATTTAAGGAAAAATAGTTCAATTATAAATTATCAAAACAGCTAAAACTCACCTTCATTCCCTTTTAGCGGAAAATCGCTGTTAAATTACAGTCCACAATAACACGTAAAACCTTACAGTTCAATCAAATAAAAGATACAACTATTGCCTTTTCCTGTTATAGAATTCCCAAAAAACAAGTACGACTCTTAAACTTTTGCGCACTTCGTCGAAAGAAATGAGCATTTCATCGGCGTTATGATAATTTAAAATATCATTGCACCGCGAAATAAATCACTCCCTAAGATTATAAAATTTATAATAGGAAATTTCCAATTACATAAATAATAGTTATGGTTGTTCGCAAGGTTTTAATACTTGCTTTAAAGTGCATATAGTTTTAAAATAATTACAAATTCGAATATTTATTAATTAATCCATTCAATAATTTTGCTTACTATGAAATTTAATTTCCCCAACCCCCTAAGAGCAGCCTTAAGCTGTATAGTTCTTTTCTTTTTCTTTTCCTGTAGTAATGACCTCGATGAAACTGAAGAGCTCAGCGTAATTCAATATCAAGCTAAGACCTCCCAAACGGTTACTCTAACTCCAATATACGATGCCTTCTTACAAGGAAGCAAAAGTTACAATTCATCTATTGTTCGTCTAGAGGAATCCAAGCGTACTGGCTATCTAATGTTCGATCTAAGTAAGATTGAAGGTGAGATTACTTCCGCTAATCTAGAATTTACCATTAGTTCTGATCCCGGATATGGTACTATAGAGGCCCACCTAGGTGATGGTTCTAATTGGACGGATACTAACCTCTCCTCCAAAAACAAGCCAAATCCTAATACCTTTTTAGGCAGTATCAACAAATCTTATAAATTGGGAAGTAAAGAGAAAATATCGCTAAAAGCAGATTCTTTTAGCGCCGATAAAGCAACTTTAATTCTCTCCCATAAAAATGGGAACGATTTGGCATTTGCCTCTAGTCAAACCTCTTTATCCCCTAAATTAACAGTAACTTATAGCAGCACCAATACTGGGAATGTAACGGAAACGGACAAAATTCCCGAATTTAGCGACCCAAACGCAGTGAACTTCAGCAAATATGGTGCGGTAGGTGACGGTAAGGCAGATGACACCAGAGCAATTCAGGCCGCATTGGATGCAGAAGGTTCTTTAATTGCAAATGA
>NZ_AUCB01000081.1 GCF_000429545.1 Arenibacter certesii DSM 19833 | reverse complement strand
GAGGTCGTCTAAAAACTATTTAGGCGACCTTTTATTTTTTGGTTTTTCTGATATTATTTTGAACTTGGTTTGTTAATTAGGTGATTAGTGGCCAGTTAAAATGAGTCAAAGCGATTCTTACATCGCTAAACTCACTTTTTTAAGGTTGTGCGCCATTGCAATTAGACCTATTTCTGTTTCTACTTTATCCAGACCTCTTAACATAAACCTTCTAAAGTCCATATTGTGTTTTATGTTGCCAAATACTGCCTCCACATCCCAACATCTTTGTTTTCTGTGAGCAATACCTTCTGGACTTAGTAACTTTTGTTTCGCCATTGCTTTAAGTCTGACCAGCTTGTGGTTTCTCTCTACGATCCGATTGCCTTGAGATTTATGGCACAGGCTTCTAAGCTGACAGCCTGTACAGTTTTTAGCCTGGTATCTGTTTATTTTTTGCTGGTATCCAGTAGCAGTCTTTTTTACATGGCTTCCTATGTTTTCCATGGGCTGTCCCATGGGGCAATAATAGGTGTCTGTTTCATTATTGTAAAAGAGCCTATTCGCTGCAAATGGTTTTTTGTGTTTACTACGTTTTTCATCCAACTGTTCCTTGTGGAAGTAATTGTATTTCACAAAGGCCTCAATGTTATTATCTTCGAGGTAGGTGTAGTTCTCATCGCTTCCATAACCTGCATCGGCCGTTAGTGTCTCAGGTGGTTTTCCATAACCTGCTATAAAATCTTCGGTATGCCCGATAAGTGTGGTAGTATCTGTTGTGGTCCGTGCAAGGGTATAGTTTGCTATAAACTGATTGTTGGTGGCTGCTTGTAGATTGTACCCAGGTTTGAGCTGACCATTTAGCATGTGGTCCTCTTTCATCCTCATAAAGGTCGCGTCGGGATCCGTCTTGCTCATGGAGTTGCGTCCGCCCATTTGTTGCTCGTAGGTATTGTACTTGGCAATATTCTTTGGCCAGTTCTTCTTGGCGTAATTGAGTTTTTGCCTTACTTTTTTATCAATATCCTTCCCTTGAAGTGCCTTGTTGATCTTATCGATCGTTTGTGATACTTCATTAGGGTCTATTGCTTTAAAGCTATCCGGCTGGTTAGGCATTTGTTCTTCCTCTGCATATACGGTCTCTACATATCTCCATAAACTCTTGAGTTGATTTTCAATACGCGTGCGTGATGTCTTGATGCTCTTTCCCCACACAAAAGTATAACGATTGGCATTGGCCTCGATCTTGGTGCCATCGACAAAGATGTCTTTTAAACTCAAGTAGCTTTGTTCTGCCAGCAGAATGACAACTTGGTTAAAGATCTTTTTGAACTTTCCCTTGAGTTTTCCTGAACGAAAATTACTGATGGTATTATGGTCAGGCCGGATACAGCCACTGAGCCACATGAAATGAACATTCTCGCCCAATGCCTGTTCGATCTTACGGGATGAATACAAGTTGCGAAGGTAGGCGTAGACTAAGATTTTGAGCAAATCCCGAGGATGATAGCTTGAGGTGCCACCGCCTTTATAGGTTCTTTCTATGGAGGTAATATCTATCTGGTCCAAAATGTTGTTGACGATACGTACAGGATGGTGCTCTGGAACAAGATCATCATAACTGGGTGGAAGAAGACTCAATTGTGCCTGACTGTTGGTCTTCCATACAACTTTTCTTTTCATACCTTAAGATACGAAAAACAGGACTTTTCTTAAAATATAAAGCACAAAAAAGAGGCTGCCTTTTTAGACAGCCTC
>NZ_AUCB01000080.1 GCF_000429545.1 Arenibacter certesii DSM 19833 | reverse complement strand
TTAGGGTCAGCACTGGCGGTAACCCCATCATTCGGATTTCATATTTTAAAGAAAGCTAAAGAGGAACAAACCATTATTGGGCACGGGGATTTTAAATATAAAGTTCACAAGAACTGGGCACAAATATCCAATGCGCATAATCCAATATTAAACTGTCATGAAATGCAAATGGACAGCAAGGGAAGATTGCTCATGATTGGTGATCATACCGCCAATAATATATTAGTTTTTGATAAATCTGGGAAATTATTGGATTATTGGGGAACTGGCTATCCTGGGGGACATGGTTTAACGTTACATAACGAAGGTGGGGAAGATGTACTATATATAGTGGACTGTGGTTATTTTGTGGACAAAACAGGAAAAAACCAAGCTCAAGCAGGACAGGTGTTCAAAACTACCATTGATGGTCGTCTTATTTTCCCATTGCCTCATCCACATACCATAGGTGTCTATAAGGATGATGAGGCATACAGACCGACCGAAACGGCGGTAGGTCCCAATGGGGATATCTATGTAGCCGATGGCTATGGTTCGGATTATATTCTTCAATTCAATCATAAAGGTGAATTTATCAGAAAATGGGGAGGTAGAAATAATACCGATAAAAATTATAACCTAGCAAATGCCCATGGGGTGGCTGTAGATTACCGGGATAAGAACAACCCTGTTTTGATAGTGACGTCAAGAAATGATAATGCTTTTAAATTTTTCACGCTCGATGGAAAATATATTAAAACCTTGAATTTGCCTGGCGCTTTTGTGTGTAGAGCAGTAATGGATGAGGAAAACATTTATTCAGGCGTATGTTGGTCCGAAACACGGGAAGGAGAAAAATGGGTGCGAGATACCGGCTTTGTAACCATTTTAGATGGAGATAATAAGGTTGTTTCCAATCCTGGGGGAGAAGAACCAAAATATAATAATGGTAAGCTACAAACTATGCACAATTCCCTAAACCCAATTTTTAACCATGGTCATGACGTTTATGTGGACCCGGACAAAAATCTATATGTCTGTCAATGGAATGCTCATAATTCCGCGCCAATTAAATTAGAAAGGGTTTAGGATCTGTTTTGTCGTAGGATTAAGAAATAAAAGAAGATTATAATGGATGGTAGTGTACCAGATTTTATATTGTTTTTAGGTAGATTTCATCCACTTGTGGTGCACTTGCCCATTGGTTTTTTATTCTTTGCCTTTATTTTGGAACTCTATGGGCGTTGGAATAAGAATGCCACGCTGTCCATTGCAATTACCTTGGCCTTATTCTTTGGAGCTATAAGTGCTTTGGTGGCGTGTGTGCTAGGTTATATGCTTTCTTTAAGCGGCGATTATGAGGAGGGAATGTTAGATACCCATTTTTGGTTTGGAATAGCCACAACTATAATTACTTTATTTGCATGGGTCATACGTTCTGGAAAGCTTACTAATTTTAAATTTAATGGATTAAGGCCTAATATGGCTACCCTGGCTCTTGTAGTAGTTTTGGTGAGTGTTACAGGACATTATGGAGGAAATTTAACACATGGAAGTGATTATTTGGTGAAGTATGCACCGTTTGGAAGATCAGAAAAAGTAGTATTGCCACCTATCTCCCGCTTAGAGGAAGCAGCTATTTACGATTATTTGGTAAACCCTATCTTAGAAGCGAAATGTATCAGTTGTCATAATTCAAGTAAGAAAAAGGGTGGACTTTCACTTCAAGATACCATTGCTATGAAAAAAGGAGGAAAAAACGGAGAAGTCTATATCCCAGGAAATATAGCCAAGTCCGAAATAATTAGGCGGGTTATGTTGGATCCAACTGACGAAGATTTCATGCCTCCAGAAGGAAAGACGCCACTTACCGATGAAGAG
>NZ_AUCB01000079.1 GCF_000429545.1 Arenibacter certesii DSM 19833 | reverse complement strand
TCTTATTTTTCAAAGGGGGGTCAGCATCCGCCAGAACGGCAGTTACTTATTGATTAGGCTTTAGAGGGGTCAGCATGCTCCAGTATATCCATTCATCTACAAAAACATCATAAATATCGTCACTGCTCAGTGAATTAAGCTTTTCAGGGTTGGATATTATAGAAGTGAATTGGCCAGACCTTCGTTCATATTTTAATAGTCCATTTCCATAACTACCAAACAAAACAGTTTCGCTCTTATGTTCTCCAATTGCATTCAAGCGTTTAGAGCTATGCATAGGAATAAATTTATCTTTATTTGCTTGATAAATATAAAGCACATCGCCTACAGTGGTCCAAACCTCCCCAAGATCATTGGTGTATACTTGATTCTGACTAAAAATATCATATCTACCAATATTATAAGTTTTAATTATAACATTTCTGTTAGCGTCATATTTTAAAAGACCTTTATCAGTTCCTATCCAAAAGTAACCATCTTCCCCTCGTGCCATGGTGACCATTTTATATGAAGGCAAACAACTTTTTATTGTAAGAGTCTTACCCTCTATTTTATAATTTTTGTCCCCTGTGAATATCCATATATTCTCCTCTCCATCGTGGTATATTTCAAATACTGCATTAGATGAAAGTGTTTTAGTTATTTCAGGTGCTGAAATAATCCTTAGTGTTCTTGTATCTAAAATACTAATACCATTTGTAGTACCTACCCATAATTTATGTTTGGAAGAGGCTAAGGAATATATCTTATTACCTACGAGCGAAGTACTATCATTAGGCCTATTCTTAAAGATTTCGAATCTATATCCATCAAATCGATTAAGCCCATTTTGCGTCCCTAACCACAAAAACCCATCAGTATCCTTAACAATTTTCCTAACCTCATTATGCGATAGACCATCTACTGTGGTATAATGGTTGAAAAGATATTCCTGTGAAAAACCATTTATAGATATAAAAAAGAGAATAACTAAGATGATTTTTCGTTGGGACATTTATAAACATTTGAGACTAATATACAAATAATAGAAAAATATATGAATAACCTTAAGAGCATTAAAAATAGGATTTACAACTGTGTTAAATATGATCATAAACTCCGTATTACTATTTTATTTAGTATAACTTTTATTTAAATAAAGATTAATTCACCCCATCACTCATACCATTCAGATTCCAAATGTTTGCTCGTATAGTTGAATCTAATAAATTACCTTTATCGATTTCTACTTCCTTAACTTTTAGGTGTTAAGTGATGATAATCACTGTATTAAATCCAGTGGTCTTGTTAAATTAATGGGATAGAAAAGAATGAGCTGTCATTTCTGACAGCCCAGTTCCAACTAATTAACCAAATAACAATCTTATATCCTCATAATACTATGAAGTTTTATTCAAAGGTTTACTATCAGAAACCGTGTCTTTTTCTATAAATGCGGCTTTTAGTTCTGGGGCAATTCCATCGTTTATTTGTATATCAGGTAATGCTCCCTTTATATCTTTAAGTCCCACATCTGAAATCTGTGTCTCCCAAACATAAAGGCTTTTTAATCCCTTTAAATCCTTCAAAATAGATATGCTCTGATCTGTAATACCCGTTCCATACACTTTTAGCATACTAAGCTGGTCCAGACCAGTCAACTTATTTAACTCGGTATCGGTAATAGGTGTCTTATCAAGTTCTAACCACTCCAAGTTTTTACACTGGGCTACCAAGTCCATTTCCTGTTCCCCTATGGGGATACCGCTCAGGTCCAATTCGATGATATTGTTAGAGATCCGTTTTAAATCCGTTATAGGTTTAGGTTCATAATTGGGAGGCAAAAAAACCGATATGCTCAAAGCCTGAGAATTACTGCTTATCCTATT
>NZ_AUCB01000078.1 GCF_000429545.1 Arenibacter certesii DSM 19833 | reverse complement strand
ATTAAAATCTACCTGATTCGGTATTTTGTCATATTCCAGGGATACCAATTCAGGTAATTGGGGTCCTCCACAGGATAAAACCAATAAAAACCCAGTATAAATAAGGATATTCTTAATTATTGCCATAATATACCATTCAATTTAATACATTTTCAAAGATAAAATTTAAGCAATCACAATTAATGTCCAAATCAGTCCAAGTATTGTACATTTCCGACATAAATATTTTAAAAATAGATAATAACCCATAACTTTCACCTTCAAATTTTGATATCAAGTCTTCGTTTACAAGGATTTATTATTAAATTTGATTCACTCCAAATCCGACAAATCATTAATAGTGTCTAAAATACTTCAATCTTTAAAGCTGGATCTTTTAAGTGTAGGGTATGCAAAATTGGATCCCCTATGGGATTTTGATGATGTTATTAGCCCATTTATTCGCCTTTATTACATTACAACTGGCAGTGCTATGGTATATCACAGTAACCGGGCAATTGAATTAAAGTCAGAGCACATTTACTTAATACCTAGTTATACATTTGGCAGATATAAATGCGATGACTATCACGAGCAATATTATATCAGCTGTTCGGAAGATATAAAAAATGGTTATTCTATATTTAATTTTAGTAGCTTTATATATGAGTCAAAGGCCACTCCTAGGGATTTGTATTATTTTAAGCGATTGTTGGAATTAAATCCCAATAGGCAGTTGGATAACAATAATCCAAAGGTATATGACAACAGGCCTACGCTGATGGATTTTGAAAAAAAGAACGAAGAATTAAGTCTTTCCGCTTATATGGAAACCCATGCTATTTTAAAGATACTTCTATCGAGGTTCATTGGGGAACCCAACTCACAGTCTACGAAAAATAACTTAAAAAAGGAATTTGGCAAGGTGTTAAACCACATTCACGCTAACCTTCACGAACCACTATCAGTGAAGCAACTAGCCGATTTTTGTCATTTAAACACGGACTATTTTTCTCGGGTATTCAAAGAAAATTTTGGTATGCGTCCCAATAAATATATTCAATCCAAACGAATAGAAAGGGCACAACAACTCCTTTTAACCACTAATAATTCTCTTAAGCAAATCGCAGAAAAAGTAGGTTTGGAGAATCTGTCCTATTTTACAAGGATTTATAAGAATCATACTGGGAATACTCCAGGGAGATTCCGGGAAGAACAGCTCAAAAAATAACTACAGTCTTCTTTTCTTAAAATATAGTAATATACAAGGTAGATCGAATTTAACCACTTGGCCCTTTGCAGGTATTACGACAAGTCTAAATGTCACCAAACATGTTATAAAGGCCATGGAATTAGATATTTTAGTTTATTTTTCATCGTTCTCTATGTTTGAAAAGGCCCCAATAACATCTGAAACAAGCTTAAACTCCTCATCAACGAATTTGGTGTCATAGGCATGTACCTTTTCATTTGAACTTAGTATGGCTTTCTTTACAGCTTCATGATCAGCTCCCTTGTATCGGACAATCGCCCATTCCAAGTATTTGTTATCACTTTGTTCTTTTGATATCTTTTGTAATAATAGTTGGATTTGATCTTTGCTTTTAAGTTTCTCAAGTACTATTAACTGCAAGTACAATTTTGAGCTTTCATTTAGGTAATCCGGAGTTTGATGTGCAATAATCCTCTTGAAATACTTTTCAGCTTCTTCCTGATCCCCTTTCTTCTCATAGGCCAAGGCTAAAAGATAATTATCTAATCGCTCGTCCACATCGTAATGTTTTCCTACCCCCAAGTTTTTAGGCCATAATTTGGCTTTCTTTACGTAAAAAATAGCCTCATCGTAGTCCCTGGCCATCAAAGCCTGCATGGCTAAGCGCACACAGGTCTCATGGTAGACCGTCCTCCCTTCCGTTGCC
>NZ_AUCB01000077.1 GCF_000429545.1 Arenibacter certesii DSM 19833 | reverse complement strand
GGGAGTTAGGCCCCGGACAAACAAAGGCTGGTATTTCAACGGCGACTCCACCACGCCTGGCGGCGCAGCTTCAAAGTCTCCCAGCTATCCTACACATTGGTTGCCCAGGGTCAATACGAAGCTATAGTAAAGGTGCACGGGGTCTTTTCGTCCCACTGCGGGTAACCGGCATCTTCACCGATACTACAATTTCACCGAGCTCATGGCTGAGACAGTGTCCAGATCGTTGCACCATTCGTGCAGGTCGGAACTTACCCGACAAGGAATTTCGCTACCTTAGGACCGTTATAGTTACGGCCGCCGTTTACTGGGGCTTCAATTCAATGCTTCTCCCCGAAGGAATGACATCTCCTCTTAACCTTCCAGCACCGGGCAGGTGTCAAGCCCTATACGTCATCTCACGATTTTGCAGAGCTCTGTGTTTTTGATAAACAGTCGCCTGGACTCTTTCACTGCGGCCCTCCTGTAAAGGAGGGCGACGCTTCTCCCGAAGTTACGCGTCTATTTTGCCTAGTTCCTTAGCCATGAATCTCTCGAGCGCCTTAGAATACTCATCCCAACCACCTGTGTCGGTTTGCGGTACGGGCTGCTTCACTTGGTTTTCTCGGAGGATGTTAAACTGGATTATCACCTTGGCCGAAGCCGCAGTGTACTATCGGGGCGTCACCGCTCCCTTCAACGTACTATTCCGTCAGTACGCACCAACGCCACATCCCCGTCACTTTTAGCGTGAGCAGGTACAGAAATATTAATCTGTTGTCCATCCACTACCCCCTTCGGGTTCGTGTTAGGTCCCGACTGACCCCCAGCTGATTAGCATAGCTGGGGAAACCTTGGTCTTTCGGCGTGCGGGTTTCTCGCCCGCATTATCGTTACTTATGCCTACATTTTCGTTTCCAGGCGTTCCAGTGGACCTCGCAGGCCACCTTCAACACCCCTGGAATGCTCCCCTACCCCTCTATAAATAGAAGTCACAGCTTCGGTGATATGCTTATGCCCGATTATTATCCATGCGGAACCGCTCGACCAGTGAGCTGTTACGCACTCTTTAAATGAATGGCTGCTTCCAAGCCAACATCCTGGCTGTCAATGCAGTTCCACCGCGTTATATCAACTTAGCATATACTTTGGGACCTTAGCTGGTGATCTGGGTTCTTTCCCTCTCGGACATGGACCTTAGCACCCATGCCCTCACTGCACACAAACATTTTATAGCATTCGGAGTTTGTCAGGAATTGGTAGGCGGTGAAGCCCCCGCATCCAATCAGTAGCTCTACCTCTATAAAACTATGTATACGCTGCACCTAAATGCATTTCGGGGAGTACGAGCTATTTCCGAGTTTGATTGGCCTTTCACCCCTACCCACAGGTCATCCCAAGACTTTTCAACGTCAACGGGTTCGGTCCTCCACAGTGTGTTACCACTGCTTCAACCTGCCCATGGGTAGATCACACGGTTTCGCGTCTACTACTACTGACTATGGCGCCCTATTCAGACTCGCTTTCGCTACGGATCCGCACCTGAAGTGCTTAACCTTGCCAGTAAAAGTAACTCGTAGGCTCATTATGCAAAAGGCACGCCGTCACCCCAAAGGGCTCCGACCGCTTGTAGGCGTATGGTTTCAGGATCTTTTTCACTCCCTTGTTCAGGGTTCTTTTCACCTTTCCCTCACGGTACTGGTTCACTATCGGTCTCTCAGGAGTATTTAGTCTTGGCGGATGGTCCCGCCGGATTCATACAGGGTTTCACGTGCCCCGCACTACTCAGGATACCGCTATCGATAATGGTCTTTGCTCTTACGGGACTATCACCCTCTATGGTTCCTCTTTCCAAAGGATTCTGATTCATCGCACATCAAATGTCGCGGTCCTACAACCCCCATATTGCCGAAACAACAT
>NZ_AUCB01000076.1 GCF_000429545.1 Arenibacter certesii DSM 19833 | reverse complement strand
CCCTGCCTATAAAGACGAACGGTACGATCGACTTAAGCCCCAATTGGATTATTTCCGTAAGGAACTTAAGAAAACAGGTGTCAATCGACAGGTGCTATGGGATGAATATAGAGCAGGCAACTCAGATCCTTACAGCTACGCCCAGTTCTGTTACCATATCCGGCAATACTTGCGCAGTGGCAAACCATCCATGGTATTGGAGCATAGACCGGGGGATAAACTGTACGTGGATTTTGCCGGCAAACTTTTATGTTATGTTGATAGGCAGACCGGGGAGGAAATTAAAGTCCAGGTCTTTGTGGCCTGCCTACCGTATTCCGACTATTGCTTCGCTATGGCAGTGCCCAGCCAAAAGACGGGAGATTTTATCTACGCCCTAGGCTGTTGTTTAAAAGAGATTGGTGGCGTACCCCAGACCCTGGTGCCGGACAATCTCAAGGCTGCTGTGATCAAAGCGAATCCCTATGAACCGGATATTAATCGTGCTCTGGAGGATTTTGCCAATCACTATGCGACTTCGGTGACCCCTACGCGCCCTAGGAGACCTCAAGATAAGTCGTTGGTGGAGAACCAGGTGAAGCTTATCTATAGCCGGGTATATGCTAAACTCCGCAAGCTTACTTTCTTTGATCTTCCCTCGCTGAACCAGGCCATTGCCCAGAAAGTCAAAGAGCACAACCAGACCCGGATGCAACAAAAAGAGTACTGCAGGGAAGAGAAATTCCTGGCCGATGAAAAACATACCCTTCAGCCCTTACCGGCACAGTCTTTTGAGATCAAGTACTATAGAGAGCACAAGGTGGCCAAGAACAATCATATTTATCTGGGCATGGATAAACACTATTACAGCGTACCCTTCACCTATATCGGAATGAAGGTCAAGGTGATCTACACCCGATCCTTGGTAAAGATCTACCACAAGGCCAATCTAATTGCTACCCATCCCAGGAATCACCGCAAAGGAGGATATACCACCCGAAAAGAACATCTGTGTTCCCACCATCTGTATTACAAAGAGCGAAGTCCTACCTATTACCTGCAGCGTGGCTACAATCATTCCGAGACACTGTATACGTATATGGAGGCCTTGTTCAAACAAGATAAATATCCCGAGCAGCTTTATAAAACCTGTGACGGCATCTTAAACCTGTCCCGTAAGGCAGATCCGAGGTCCTTTACCAAAGCATGCACTATAGCACTGGAACATCAGAATTATTCTTACAAGTTTTTAAAACAAGTCCTAGAGAACCGGATGACCGAATACCCGGAAGAACCTGTGGTTAAATCCCTGCCGACCCATAAAAACATCCGTGGGGCATCATCCTATAAATAAGTAACCCTTTAAATTAACACACATATGAGTACTATTGAAAATCAATTGACACAGCTACGGCTCAATGGCATGCACAGTAGTTGGAAAGCTATGGTAGAAACCCGACAGCACCATGAACTCTCTTTTGGAGAGGGCCTGGAGGTCCTGTTGCAGGCGGAAGCTGAAGACCGCACCCACCGCCGTTTTGAACGCCTGAAAAAAGGGGCACAGTTCAGATATCAGGCCAGCGTGGAAGAGCTGAACCTAGATTCCTCAAGAGGAATCAATAAAGCTCAGATCACGGAACTCGTCAGTGGCTCCTATCTTGAAAAAGGGGAATCGATCCTATTGACCGGGGCTACGGGTTGCGGGAAGAGTTTTCTAGCCTCGGCCTTAGGACACCAAGCATGTAGTCAAGGGCATAGAGTGTTGTATTACAACACCCAAAAACTAATGATGACCACCAAAATGACCCGAATTGATGGAAGCTTCCTAAAATTCTTTGCTAAGTTGGCGAAGGCGAAACTGTTGATCCTGGATGACTTTGGACTGGCTCACTTGGATAGAAAACAGCAAATGGACCTGATGGAGATCATTGAGGACCGGCATGGAAGATCATCTACCATTATTGCAAGTCAACTTCCTGTGGGAAGCTGGTACGATATTATTGGAGAAGCAAGCATCGCTGACGCGATATTGGACCGACTGGTACACACCTCTCACCGGATAGAATTAAAGGGAGAAAGTCTAAGAAAAAAACTGTAATATTGTCATTAACTTATCTTTTTGACCAAAATCCTTAGGGGGGTCAGTATGGCCAGAATAGGGGGTCAACATCACCAGAATATCCA
>NZ_AUCB01000075.1 GCF_000429545.1 Arenibacter certesii DSM 19833 | reverse complement strand
CCCAAAAATCCAATTAGATATAAAAGGCGATTTCACCTAATACTATAAAGGATCATGACCAATTGTAATGTTTATGCAAAAATTGTCGTTAATCTATAAATATGGGAGAAACAAGGAAGAGATTCAGGAAAATATTAAAGTAGATCCCTTCAGCAATAGAACGATATCTAAAGATATTCTACTGAGATTGGAGAATCAACTTTCATTTACTTATGGTCATATAGAAAGCTTCAACAAGAATAGCACAAAAACAAATAATTAATAGAGAGTAATTTATCAGACCAATGCTATACCCACCTAAAACAAAAAAGGCTCCCAATTTCTTGGAAGCCTTTTGTTTGTTACTGTGGGCCCTACTGGATTCGAACCAGTGACCCCCTGCTTGTAAGACTCCATTTTTCGTTTCCTTTAGCTTCCTATAGCTCACTATACACTTGGCTTTCAGATGATTACACTTATATGATGTCATATAACATCATATGATTTCATCTAAAACTATGCACAAAGTATGCACAATTTTGATTATCTTACAGTAGAAACCTCTGGAATATGGCACGCGCAAGATTAATATTAGACGTACGTTCGAACTCAAAAAATGCGGAAGGATTATTCCCGATTGCCTTGCGTGTGTTTCATAAGAAGCAAAGAATTGTCCGACTTCCCTTTTTTACTTCCAGTGACGGATGGGATGAGAAAAACATGGCATTTAAGAAATCAGCAATTGCTAATAGAGAGCAGGATTGCGATGAAATAAATAAAGAGCTGAACGAAAAATTATACTCGGCCAAATCGATAATAGATAAACTTGGTAAAGTTATTAATGAGATAACCATTGATGTCCTAATAGAAAACATTAAGGAATCCTGGGACAAGAAGTTAGACTCCGACTTAAAAAAGAATCTTTCCAATGAAATATCGTTGTCAGAATGGGGACAAGTATTGATTGATCGTAAATTGAGGGAAGGAAAGCCTGGTACGGCAAAATGGTATAAGAATTCAATAGCCGCATTTGTAAAATTCAATAAAGGCGCTCCTATTAAACTCTATCGCCTTAACGTGACATTTCTAAAGGAGTTTGAATTGTTACATAAGGCAAAAGGAAATTCTAATAACGGAATAAGTGCCTATATGCGTGGGGTAAGGGCAATATACAACAGTGCAATAAAGGAGGATAGGTACGTCCCGATCAAAAACCCATTTAATCATTACAGAATACCAACAACCCGACGTACCAAGAAGAAGGCCCTCTCCAAGGAAAGTATAGTCAGCATTAGAAATTTAAAATACAAGAAAGGTTCCAACCTTTGGCACACCCAAAATTATCTATTGTGTATGTTCAATTGTAGGGGTATGAACTTAATCGATCTCGCAAAATTGCGGTTCAAAGATATCGGGGAAAATCGAATCTTTTATGGAAGAAGCAAAACAGGGGATCCTTTATCGGTTAAAATAACAGAAGAATTTGCTACAATCTTAAAAAATTATACAAAAGGGAAGAGCCCTAACGATTTTATTTTCCCCATTGGTTATAATGGGTCCGTTGAAACGTTCTCAAAGTATGTATACGATAGAAAGTTGGTTAACAAATTATGCAAGGTAATTGCTGAAGATGCTGGGATCGAAGAAAAGATAACCTCCTACTACATCCGTCATTCTTGGGCCACTATCGCCAAAAACATGGGTATTTCCTCTGAAATTATTAGTGAAGGCCTGGGGCATCATTCTGTTAAAACCACTGAAATTTACTTAAAGAGTTTTGAAAATTCTGTGTTGGATGATGCCAATGACCTAATTGTTTCCTAGCTCCTTATCGTTTTTATTTTATTCCAATAAGACGGAGATTTTGTGCTCTGTAAAAAAAACCACTATGAAATTTTCGTTAAAAAGCATATTGTTTGGTTAGAAATCCATTATAATAGAAAGTATCCCAAATCTTACCCAAGAACTTTGCGCCTGGATCCTGTGCTGTTTTTGTAGTGTTCAGGCAGATAAACGTATAGCAAAAACAGCACAGGGCGCAACCTACTTTGGATTCGGCTCTTTCTCTTTTTCCGTCCAAATCAGAAATCCCTTGTAGACTTCTGGATGTTCACGGAAATACGTATTAAATTGTTTTGAAATAGTTGTTTTTCCCTCCTGGAAGGCTTTTCCCTTTTCTTCCTCGAACTGTCGCACCTGATAGCCTAGAAAGCCCAATGTAGAGATGGAAAGTATTGGTATCGCCAATATCATAATAAGGAACCATTTCGGAATTAAGAGCGCCGTACTTACTTTCTGTTTTACTTCGTTAAGTCCAATGTTTTGCTCTCTGAAGTGGTTGTCCTGTGCTTTATTGAGTTCCTCCTGTTTGTACCGTATTTGGGATATATCCTTTACGGTCTCAGAACTGGTC
>NZ_AUCB01000074.1 GCF_000429545.1 Arenibacter certesii DSM 19833 | reverse complement strand
CTATCTTATTTTTCAAAGGGGGGTCAGCATCCGCCAGAACGGCAGTTACTTATTGATTAGGCTTTAGAGGGGTCAGCATGCTCCAGTATATCCATAATACCAAATAAAATGAAAATATTCACTATTCTATTTTTAGTTATAAATTCCATCAATTTTATTCATTCCCAAAACCTAAAAGCAAAAATTACCTATCAAGCCACTTTGAACAATGAAGATTTTTATAGTCGTTTAGTTAAGGACTCTACCCGTACCCAAGTTGAAAGAGATGCTGAAATAAACGCTATTTCCTCCTCAAGCCCTATGAATTTTCATTTATTTATATCGGGTACAGAAGGTCTATACCAGGCTGAATATGATTTGCCAACAAAAAGGAGCTTGGGATACAAACCCAATAGAACTGGTATATTTGCTAGGCACGATAACATTTATTACACAAATTTGGAAACCAAAGAAAAGTTTTATCAAAGTTTTTGGTCAAAGGAAGTTTTAGTGGATTTGGATAAAGTTAATTGGAAGCTTACTCAAGAGTCCAAAAAAATAGAGAATTATATGTGTTATAAGGCAATTGCAGATTTAGAGTCACAAAATATACCACAAATGAAACTTATAGGCCAGGTTGTAGCTTGGTACACTCCAGAGATACCCACCTCTTTTGGTATCCAAAAATTTAACGGGTTGCCAGGCTTGACCTTAGAACTAATAACAGATTATGACAAGGGAAAAGTCTATTATACCGCCACAAAAATAGAACTAAACCCCGAAGAAGAAATAAATATTAAGAAACCGAAAGGAAAAAAAGTGTCCGAACAAGAATATGTAGAATTGATTGAAAAATTGACCAATATCAGAAGAAGTCAACGACAATAAATTATTTTCACCATAATTGATGAAGAACAACCTTACTTTATTTATTAGTTTTCTTTTTTGTATTGGAATCTATTCACAAGTCGTTACTTTAAACGGTACTGTTTCCGATAGTTTAAACAATCCCTTAGCCTATTCAACCTTAATTGCAAAGCCGGTGGACAGTGATCGATCATTGCTATTTACTACCACAAACAATCAGGGAGAGTTTAAGTTGCAACTGCACAATGATTTGCAGTATACCATAACTGTAAGTATGCTCGGTTTTAAAACGTTGGATTTTTCCCATACCGCTTTAGAGGATTTTAAAATGGACATTCAGTTAAGCACAGATGTAACAAAATTGGATGCCGTTACCGTAGTAATGGAACTGCCTATTTCTATAAAAAAGGATACTATTATTTATAGAGTAGACAAGTTTGTAACGGGTGAGGAACGAAAGCTTAAGAATATACTGGAGAAATTACCCGGTATCGAAGTCGATAAAGATGGCACTGTTACCAGCCAAGGCAAAAAAGTAACCCATGTTCTGGTCGAAAATAAAAGCTTTTTCGGGGGCAACAGTAAACTGGCAGTAGATAATATCCCTGCCAATGCCGTCAACGAAGTCGAAATTATAGATGACTACAATGAGATATCCTTTTTAAAAGGAATGACCCGAACGGACAATATGGCCATGAACATTAAATTAAAGGAAGGTAAAAAGAATTTTGTTTTCGGGGATATCGAAGCGGGCAAGGGAAATGAAAGTTTTTATAAAGCCCATGCTAATCTATTCTATTACCGACCGGAACTCAATATTAATTTTATCGGTGGGCTGAACAACACCGGGGAAAAAACATTTACATTTAAGGACTATCAAAATTTCACGGGCGGTCCTTCCAGCAATTTCAATGCTAGGGATATGGCAGAAAGAAAGACGATTTCCGATGCCATAGAAGTTACGGACGTAACAAAGAGTGAGAACACTGTTGGGGCATTAAACATCACTAAAACCTTAAACGATAAAATCGACCTTTCCAGTTATTTGATTTTTTCCGGTTCCAAGTACGAAAACCGTATGGAGGCCACAAATGATTATATGCTACCTGACAATAGCTTTTTGGAGAAGGTCACGAACACGGGAACCTTCCATAAAAAATTGGGCCTTGGAAAAATTAAGCTTACTTACGCCCCCAATACTTTAGAACAATGGTCCTTCGATATAATGGCAAAGGGAACGGACAATACCGATCAAAATTCTATTTTGTCCATTATAAATACAACGGAACAATCTTTTAATAGTTTGGATGATTCAGAAGATGTTTACGCAAATGGAAATGTGGAGTGGCATAAAAAATTATCCTCCAAACATGCCTTTTCCTCAAGTGCCAATTTTGAATTCGATAAAAATAACACAAACATTTTTTGGGATACCAACAGAGCCATTTCGCAAGGTATCGTTCCGCTCGAGCCGGATGATATCTATAGGTTGGAATTGTTACGTCAGGTTCAAAATAGCACAGTAAGCGGTATATTCAAACATTATTGGAACATAGATAATTTTAATATATTGCATGCCACTTTTGGCAACCAATATAAGGCGTATCAATTCGTTACAAATGATAGTCAACTTTTGGACGATGGCACCATAAACGACTTTAGTTCCAACGGTTTTGGAAATGATTTGAGCTTTAGGTTGAACGACCTATATGCTGGGATGTACTATAATGCAAGGGTAGGGGAATTTGAGTTTCATCAGAGCTTGTTCCTGCACAACTACTCTTGGTCCATTGATCAGGCCAATATCATCAATAAAAATAAATGGGTATTGCTCCCAGATGTTTCCATAAGAAGGCGTTCTAGTTCTTCGGGAGCTTTTCTTAGATTGGACTCCAAATTAAAAAGTTCGTTTTCCGATGCGGAAAGGTTGGCCGGCAAGTATTATTTACAATCCTATAATTCAGTATATATAGGAAATGAAGACCTTGAAAATGATCTAAGCCATTATTCCAGTCTTACCTATTCCAGATCTAGTTTATTGAGAGGACTTTATGTTTTGGGGGTAATGAGTTATGAGTACAGAATAAATGAAATTACAAACTCAATTATAACAGAGGGCCAAGATAGACTTACGTCACCAATCAGGCTTAGTGCACCGAACCAAAATTTAAATGGCACCATAATAGCTAAAAAGAGCACTAGGAATTTTAAATATAGTTTAACGACCAGATTGAACTCATCCAGATCATCCCAACAGATCAATGGGACCATTTCGGATTATAAAAACACTACGGGTTCTTATAGACTTTCAGCACAAACCCTGCACAAAGAATTTCCAATTATTGAAGTTGGATTCAAACAAAGTCTGGGAAACTACGGATCAAATAACCATACTTTTAATTTTCTGACGAACGAACCCTTTATTTCTGTTGAATACGACTTCTTGAAGAATTTCATTGGTTCCTTTGATTATACCCATTATAGATATCAGAATAAATCGACAGATTCATCACATGAGTTTAGTATTGGCAATGCTTCGTTTTATTATGGCAAGGAAAATAGCGCATGGGATTTTAAATTATCTGTCCAAAACTTATTTGATATTAGGTATAAAAACCAAAATAGCTTCAATGATTTCATCGTGTCAGATCAAAATATTTTTGTCCTGCCTAGAATTGCCATGTTATCACTAATCTATAAACTTTAGGTGATCATAAATAAAGTAGAATAAAGGTTTGAATAGTTTAATAAAACGGGATATTCGGGAGTAGGCCGATTTTCACTAAAAACTGGACAGAACGAATCCTGGAACATCGATGTTTCCGGGATTTTTTTTATGGTTTATTTT
>NZ_AUCB01000073.1 GCF_000429545.1 Arenibacter certesii DSM 19833 | reverse complement strand
TGCGCGCTTCCTATGAGCTTGAATCACGAAGTAAAGGGCAGTACCAATGCCAATATCTTTTGGGAGGACCTTTCCACCGAAGTACCGGAGTATACGGTGCGTTACCGAAAAAAAGGGGAATCCAACGCATGGTTCATTAGTAAGACCACCACAAATCAGCTCACCCTTTGGGACCTAAAGGCAGGCACCACCTACGAATACCAATTACAGAAAAAATGTGCGGTCACCAGTAGCGATTGGAGCATGGTAAAACAGTTTACCACTTTTATTGTGGACAATCTGGCCAGCGTGTACGAATGTGGCATTGTGCCAAACTTTAACCTGACAAACAAAGAGGCCCTACCCACTATCACCTCTGGGGAGATGTTCACTGCTGGGGACTTCCCTATTACCCTTACGAAAGTAAATGGCGAAAATGGCCGATTCTCAGGACAAGGCTATGTCACTATTCCTTATCTAAACAGCATTAAGGTAGCCGTGAAATTCACCAATGTACTCATCAATACAGAACACCAACTAGCAGAGGGTATGGTAATCACCAAGTACGATTCGGAAATGAAGAATATCTTGGATGTTGATGCGACTATTGATGTGGTTACCGATGCCTATGATGCAGTGGCAGATTTAGGGGATACAGTAGATAATATTTTAAGGGATGTATTTGGAGAGGGATCAAACGATACTGAGAGTAAAGTGGAGGAGGAAGTAGTTAATAACAGCGGTCCCAATTCCAATTATGAGGGTGGAACTACTACTATTGACAAACAAGTAGAGGCAATAATACCAGGCCAAGACAATTCCGCTGTCTCTGATATAGAAACTAACAACAATTTAGATTCAGTTGCGGAAAATTTAGACACATCCAATACAACATCAGATGCATCTGACAATCCAATAAAAACCGATTTAACGAAAGCCCTAATAAGCTATAAAGTTAATAGATATAAGGACGGGGACATTATTGATGTTGAATATCGTAAAAATTTAGACAATCAAAGTTTCGAGATTTTAAATATCCCCGAAGATTCCAAAATAGTATGGAGCAAACATGCTAATATGAAGGATAGTATATCCGATAATTGGGTCGGTAATGGAACCGGAATAAATCTAGACTTATTTGAATATGAAACGATCATCTTAGAAGCCAAATACTGGTCCCCTGCGAGCACCTATCCTGACGGTGAACCCAATAATGTAAAGGTGGGAATTAGAGTCATAAAAGAACAGTTTGAATTAAAAGAGCTTTATGCAAGACATAGCAAAAGAAGACTTGCTAGATCAGGGCAAAAGTTATATCTGTTAAATAAAGTTGCTAACAAGGATATATCAAAAAATAAAACCATTGCATATAGTATCACAACAGATATTAAAATACGGGAAAACAATATCGGTGATTTAAGTCTTGAATGGTACTATGGAAAATCCGATTTACATCCAAAAAATAAGGCTAAGATAAATATCGAAAGAAAAATTAATTTAAATGATGATAAAACAAATACCACCGTTAGAGCAGGTTACCCTATAGGAAAAAATAAAAGTATAGATATCGTTTGGGTTGAACCCGATTACCAGAAATTTGGACTTACTCTGAAATCAAGCTCAAATCCAGTCATAAAAAAAGCATTGGAAGCTACTGAAATGACCAAGAGAGCCTCCAAGTTCTTTGATAAAATACCTTTTATAAAAAAAGCTAAAAATAAAGGTGCTTTTAAGGAAGGGAAAATCTCTTGGTATTTTGATATTATACCATTTGAAGTAGAGAAGATAAATAAAGAAGAACCAAACAGTCGATTTTATTATACAGAAAAGAAGGTTCGGGGTGGCTTCAAGGCCGGACTAAAAGGAGAAGCCATAATATGGACATGGGGTGTACCCTACGATAAATTACCTATCCCTGAATGGGCTATTAAAGAAATAAAGGACGTTTTAACTGCTGAAATAAATGTTGTAGCTAAAGCAGACGTAACTGGTTCGCTAATTGCAGAAACCACAGAAAAGAAAACTGTAGGGAGTGAAAAATGGCAATTTGTAAGCAAAAACATAAACCCGGCATCTGTAGCCTTAAATGCAGCCTTTGGCGTAGAAGGGGAGCTCAGTGCTTTTGAGGGTAGTGATTGGCTATCATTTGAAGCAAAGGCTTCAGGCCTTGCAAAAGCAGAACTCATAAGTGTTGGTTGGCATGGAGATGACTTTAACTATCACCTTCTTAGAGAGGGGATTTGGATGGATTTTAGAGCTTCCATGTTTATAGTCGTAATGTCTAAAAAACTAGAGACAAAGCCATATTATAAAAAAGTTCAGCTGATGAAGCCTATTAACAATACTAATGAATAAATAATCCTGTGCTATGTTTTTAAACCCTTGTAAAGCAAACCATAAATGAAAATTAGATTCTTACTCCTAGCTGTTTTAATATACACCTACCATGGCAATGCGCAAAAAGATAATCTTGGCGTGGTGGTAGAATACAGTATTCCAATTGATGTTGCCTTTAGCGTATATGACCCACCGTTACGCATCAATCAGGTTAATAATCAGGACGATATTGATTATTCCAATCTACAAGGCCTTTTGCAGTCATTTTTGTCCGCATCCAATATGGAGTGGGCTTTAAGCGATTACTTAGATGAAAATGCAACCACCTCCCGTGATGAAGCACATTTTGAAGCCGTAAAGAATACAGATATAGAAAAAAATTATATCCAATTAGAAACTGCCTATCAATTTAGGTATGAAAATAGAAAGATGGCCTATATAAAATATTCATTTATCATGGACAAAGTGCCATTTCCACTTATCGGGATCATGTCTGCAGAATTCTCCAATAATCGATGGTATATAAGCACTCTTTTAAACCAGGAAGATGTATTCACCGTACTTACGAATTTAGAGTCATCCGTCTTAAAAGAATTATTCTCAGGTGTAAGTGACGACAATATAGTTGAAGACATTATTACAACAACACATCGCGATGGTTATTTTAATATGTTTGTGATGGGCCAAATTTATTCTGAATTAAATGCCGATTCCGCTATCAAAGAGAAGATAATGGATAAAAGGTTGCTAATAAAAGGGTATGAGTTCTTAAACGCTACAACGTCCTCCGTGGCGGAAACTTCAACCCAGAAAATTCTTCATCCATTTGTTCTAGATCAAGCTATATTCTCGGAGTATTCAAATAAAGATAAAGGGGTGAGCAATGATGAGAATGGCCAAAATGATTATGAAAATCAGCCTGAAGCTGTCCTATTAACAGACACCCCCATAGACCTGATACATAAATTTGAGTTTATTGTCGGAGGAAAAACTTACTATATAATTAAATTCTTAGATCAAGACACCAAAGCAGTTTTAATTGATAATGATAATGGGAACTTTACAATAAATAATTCTGATCAATTTGGCGCTTGGATCAACTTTCTAGGAAAGATTAAATCAGATGTATTTATATCTCTTTTTGACCATGCACCGCAAGACACCACCCTTCAAGAGATCATCAACTCCTTTGGAAAAGAAGATGGTGGACTTAACCTGGATTTGGTGGTAGATTACTTTGAACAAAACAGGGCAGACCTTAACAGCTATTTTGATAATTAAGAAATACTTCGCAAGTAGGACAACATCATATAAAAAATCGGGACTATCTTATAAAGTGTGTAAATAGAAAAATAACGGGGGTCATGACCCCCGTTATTTTTTTGTTTAATTTTAATTTTTGCGCTTTATGAAAA
>NZ_AUCB01000072.1 GCF_000429545.1 Arenibacter certesii DSM 19833 | reverse complement strand
CTGGGTTTTTATTGGTTTTATCCTGTGGAGGACCCCAATTACCTGAATTGGTATCCCTGGAATATGACAAAATACCGAATCAGGTAGATTTTAATATCCATGTAAAACCAATCCTTTCTGATAAATGTTTTATCTGTCATGGTCCAGATAAGGCAAAAATAAAGGCCAATCTTCAGTTAGATACGCCTGAAGAGGCCTATAAGGAATTAAGGGAGTCCCCCGGAAAATATGCATTAACTCCAGGAAACCTAAATAGGAGCGAGGTTTTTCATAGAATAATTTCGGAAGACCCTAATTATATGATGCCCGAACCTGATTCCCACCTTACTTTAACAAATCATGAAAAGGCCGTTTTAATAAAATGGATAGAACAAGGAGCCGAATATAAGGAGCATTGGGCATTTATAAAGCCGGAAAAACATGAAGTGCTAAAGGTCGGGAACAGTCACGTGATTTATAATCCTATCGATAATTTTGTTCTAGCGCGTTTAGAACAAGAAAACCTCCAATTCTCCATTAAAGCGGATAAAGAATTATTGTTGAGAAGACTTTATCTAGATCTCATAGGGTTACCACCTTCTGTTGATGAAATGGATGCCTTTTTAAAAGACAATTCTCCGAGCGCCTATGAGAAACAGGTAGATAAATTATTGGCTTCTCCGCACTATGGGGAACAAATGGCTTTGGGTTGGATGGATTTATCACGATTTGCAGATACTCATGGATATAGTGTAGATAGATTTCGCGATATGTCGCCATGGAGGGATTGGGTGATTGATGCGTTTAATAGAAACATATCCTATGAGCAATTTATAACCTGGCAATTGGCTGGAGACCTTATTGAGGACCCTACTAGAGAGTCTATTTTGGCGACTGCCTTTAACCGTATACATCCTCAAAATATGGAGGGAGGTATTGTGAATGAAGAGTTTTTGGTAGAATATGCAGTGGATAGAGCAAGTACGGTGGGCCAAGCTTTTATGGGGCTTACCGTTGCTTGCGCCAGATGCCACGACCATAAATATGATCCCATCTCTCATAAAAACTTCTATGAGATGACTAGTTTTTTCAACAATGTGAATGAATCGGGACAGATATCTTGGAATGATGCAACCCCAGTACCCACCTTAATGATGACTACGGAAGAAGAGGAACAAGTACTATCTTATCTAAAACAACTTATAGACGAAACAGAAGGAGAAATCAGTAAAGTGAAGGAAATAGACATTGCTGAAAACTTTAATAAATGGTTATCCAAAAAAGAATATACAAGCATATCATCCCAGATTCCTTCGGATGGTTTAACAGCCTATTTTAATCTTAACGATAGTAACTTACGGAATGCTATAGATCCTAGCATTATGGGAACAATGAAGCGTGAAGGCAGGGAAGGACAGCAAATAAATTTTTCAAACGGAAAACAAGGGAAAGGTGTTTTGTTTGATGGGGATACCTGGTTGGATTTAAGGAAAACTGCTGTTTTTGGTAGAAATGATTCCTTTAGTATTAGCCTATGGGCCAATATTCCTGCAAATATTGATAATGGAAATATTTTCCATAAAGGGGATGGGGCTATTTTGTATAACTGGCGTGGATATCATCTTAAAATAGTGGACAATAAATTGGAGTTGATGATGGCGCATACCGCACCAAACAATGCCATTGTAGAAATTTCTAAAAACGAATTTCCAAGGGATCAGTGGGTTCATTTTGCAATAACGTATAATGGATCTAGCAAAGCAGACGGGTATAAATTGTTTGTAGATGGAAAAGAAATGGAAACCGAGGTGATAATCGATAACCTTTATAAGGATATCCTATTTAGAAACAATAATGAACCTGGTTTACAATTAGGAGCTAGATTAAGGGGGAAGGGAATTAAGGGGGCTGTTGTTGATGAGATTCGGGTTTATGATAGGGATTTATCTGCACTAGAGATAATGCGATTGGCAGAGGATAACAGTTTAAGCAAATTAATCAATAAAGAGGTAGCCAGTTTAACTACGGATGAAAAAGAAGTAGTAAAGGACTATTATTTCAAAAGTGTTTCAAAAGCAGACAAACTACATCAACGTAAATTAGCCGAATTACGCAAGCGTTATGTGGATAGTTTAGAAAAGGTTAAGGAAGTAATGGTTATGGAAGAAACCCCAGAACCGGTACCCTCCTATATTTTGGATAGAGGTGTGTACGATGCTAGGGGGGAAGAAGTGTTTCCCAATACCCCCGAAGCGATTTTTCCTATGCCCGAAGACTATCCAAAAAACAGATTGGGTTTTGCGAAATGGTTATTCCATGAAGACCATCCATTGACGGCGAGGGTGGCAGTGAACAGGTTTTGGCAGCACTACTTTGGTAATGGGTTGGTTAAAACATCCGAAGATTTTGGGAAGCAGGGTGAAATGCCCAGTCATCCGAAATTGTTGGATTGGTTGGCTTTGGAATTTAGGGATTCTGGATGGGACGTTAAAGCTATGCAGAAATTGATTGTTATGTCGCGCACCTATCAGCAATCCTCAATGGTAAACGAAGAATTAATGGAAATGGACAATGAAAACATCCTTCTGGCAAGAGGGCCGTCCAAAAGATTGTCTGGAGAGATGTTGCGGGATAATGCTTTGGCCAGTTCTGGATTGCTAAACAAAACCATTGGAGGAGAAAGTGTGAGACCTTACCAACCGGAAGGATTATGGAAGGTGAACAACGCGACTTATAGGGAGGATACTGGAGATAAACTGTACAGGAGAAGCTTATATACTATATGGAAACGCTCTGTACCACATCCTACGTTGGCCACTTTTGATGCCCCAGCACGTGATGTATGCACCATTCGTAGGCAAGAAACCAATACGCCATTACAAGCGTTGGTTTTACTCAATGACCCTACTTATATTGAAGCTTCTAGGGTTATGGGTAAGCGTATGAGCGAAATTGGAGAAATAAAATTGGCCATTTCCAAAGTTTTCAGACAGCTTACGGGACGAAAGATCAAGGAAAATGAGCTGCAAATACTTGTAGCGCTACAAGAAGAGGAATATGAAAAATTCACTAATAATATAGACAAAGCCAAAGGGTGGCTTAATACAGGGGAATTTAAGTTACAGGATGATGGTGAAAAAGCGTTGGTGGCCGCTAATGCGGTGGTGGCGAATACCATAATGAATGCAGACCCTTGTATCACAAAAAGATAGATATAAAAGAATTAGAATTAAACAGGACGATATGTGCGATCATCATGATAAATTAAGATCAAATAACAGGGATCTACAGCGTATTGAAAAACAATTGGATAGGAGGGAGTTTTTTAAAAAGACCTCCCTTGGGATCGGGGCCATTGCACTTAGTTCCTTGTTGAACACGGAGAAGGCTTGGGGCGCAATGGGGTCTATTGCTGGGCAAGAGACTTCCCTCACGAGAAATAAATTGGGGTTGCCTCATCATTTACCCAAGGCAAAACGTATAGTTTATCTATTTCAAAGTGGCGGACCTTCGCACCTGGATCTGTTCGATTACAAACCTAAGCTTACCGATATGTTCGGGCAGGATTTACCGGATTCTATTAGAGCTGGACAACGCCTTACAGGGATGAGTGCAGATCAAACAGCCTTTCCTATAGCAGCATCTACCTTAAATTTTGAGCAATATGGCGAATCTCGGGCATGGGTAAGTGATGCCATGCCGTATTTATCAGAGGTGGTAGACGATCTTTGTTTTATCAAGGGAATGCATACGGATGCTATTAATCACGATCCTGCTATAACCTTTTTTCTTACCGGGAGCCAACAACCTGGAAGACCATCTATAGGTTCTTGGGTAAGTTATGGGTTAGGATCTGATAATAATAATCTACCCACCTTTATTTCATTGGTCTCCAAAAATGGTTCGGGACAGCCTTTATATTCCCGTTTATGGGGCAATGGTTTTTTACCAACAGAGCACCAAGGGGTGCAGTTCCGTTCAGGAAAAGATCCGGTACTTTATTTAGGAAATCCTGAGAATTATGATGGGTACGATCGTAGAAAGATGCTGGACTATTTAAATAAGTTGAACGGGGTTGCGTATGATGCGTACGGGGATCCTGAAATAAATGCCAGAATTGCACAATATGAGATGGCCTTTAGAATGCAAACTTCCGTTCCCGAGGTAACAGACACCTCAGATGAACCCGATTATATTTTTGATATGTACGGACCGGATAGTAGAAATCCAGGTACTTACGCTGCAAACTGTTTATTGGCCCGTAAGCTTTTAGAAAAGGACGTGAAGTTTGTTCAATTATTTCATCAAGGTTGGGATCAACATGATAATTGCCCAGGTGGCGTCAAACACCAAAGTAAAAATACAGATCAAGGAACAGCTGCTTTGATCAAAGATCTTAAACAAAGGGGAATGTTGGAAGATACCCTAGTGGTTTGGGGAGGAGAGTTTGGACGTACCGTTTATTCCCAAGGCCAGTTAACGGCTACCAATTATGGAAGGGATCATCACCCAAAAGCTTTTACTATGTTTATGGCTGGGGCAGGGGTGAAGCCAGGGTTTACCTATGGTGAAACCGATGACTTTGGATATAATGTGATAAAGGACCCTGTGCACACACATGATTTTCAGGCTACATTATTACATCTCTTTGGGATAGATCATGAACGAATGACCTTTAAACATCAGGGTAGGCGTTTTAGACTTACCGATGTGCATGGAGATGTGGTGAGAGACATTCTTAGCTAATCCAAATATTAATTAAACATACTACATTCTAAATAACTATATATAATG
>NZ_AUCB01000071.1 GCF_000429545.1 Arenibacter certesii DSM 19833 | reverse complement strand
TCCGATGAAACTTCAACTCTTCTAGATCGTCCTTATGAGCCAGAAACAGCATTCGATTGGAATTCTGCCTATGGACTGTATGTAAAAGGATTGGAACTTGAAAAACAACGAAGGTATACTGAAGCCCATGAAACTTATTTGAAAAGCTTTGAAAAAGAAGCTACCCATGTCCCTACCTTAAACAGATTAGGGCTGAGTTACTACCGATTGGAAAATTGGGAAAAGGCCTTGGAATTCTCTAAAAAAGCCTTGGCAGTAGATACCTATGACGGTCTGGCGAATTACCTATACGGACTTGCCAATTTGTCTTTGGGCAACCATGCCGATGCCAAAAGCGGATTTTCTATTGCCACACAATCCGTGGGGATGCGCACGGCCTCCTATACCGAGTTGGCAAAACTTTTAATGAAAGAAGGGCTATATGCTAAAGCGTTGGAGTATGCAAATAAGGCGTTAATGTATAACGCCAATGCTATTTCCGCATTGGAACTTCGGGCAATACTGTTCCGGAAAATGGGCAATGAGGAAAAAGGGAATAAGGTACTAGCCAAAATCTACGAGAACGATGCCACCAATTTATTCTATGTTTTCGAAAATTTCTTTTTGGGAGTCTTCACACAAAAAGAGGTTCAGGCCAAGATCACCAACGAATTGGCTTTCGAGTCCTATTTAGAGGTAGCATTGCAGTACATCGAATACGGGGCAGAGAAGGAGGCAGTACAAATACTTAAGATGTCGCCCCAACATCCTATTACTGCCTTGTTCATTGCTCACTTGGGCAACGAAGATCAGCAAAACCTATTGGAAGGTGCGCTAGCAATGGATGCGAATATGGTATTTCCCCATAGAACTGAGACTGGTAAGGTATTAAGGAGCTTCTTAAAAAATAACAGTCATTGGAAATTAAAATATTACCTAGCATTACAGCAATGGAGCAAGGGAAACATAGAAGTGGCCAAGGAACTGTTTATGGAATGTGGTAATGAACCGGATTTTGTTCCTTTTTATTTGGCTAAGATCAAATTGTATCCTGAAAGTGCAGCTACTAGACTTGAAGCCCTTGAGCGTGCTGTTGATTTAGATAAGGATAATTGGCGGGTACAGCTTGCATGGATAGAGTATTATATGGAAACGGATCAATGGAAGGCTGCTAAAAAACTGACAAAAAAGGCCTTGTCCAAATATCCCGAGAAGGCGGTATTGGGAATGCGTTATGCAAAAATACTTTTGGAATTAAAGGAGTATAAGGCTGGTCTTGATTTTCTTGAGAACTTTAATGTACTGCCTTTTGAAGGGGCAACGGAAGGGAGGACGGTCTACCATGAGACCTGTGTGCGCTTAGCCATGCAGGCTTTGATGGCCAGGGACTACGATGAGGCTATTTTTTACGCAAAGAAAGCCAAATTTTGGCCTAAAAACCTAGGGGTAGGGAAACATTACGATGTGGACGAGCGATTAGATAATTATCTTTTAGCCTTGGCCTATGAGAAGAAAGGGGAGCAGGAAGAAGCTGAAAAGTATTTCAACAGGATTATTGCACATCAAACTCCGGATTACCTAAATGAAAGCTCAAAATTGTACTTGCAGTTGATGGTTTTAGATAGATTTAGCAAAGAAGTACAACTTCAAAATCTTTTGGAAAAAAACTTGGGAGCAATAAATAATAACCAATATGTAGAATGGGCCATTACCCGATATAAGGATGCCGACCATGAAGCTGTAAAGAAAGCTATACTTAGTTCAAATGAAAAGGTACATGCCTATGACACCAAATTCGTTGATGAGGAGTTTAAGCTGACATTAAGTATTGTTGACTCATTGTTGAATATAAAATAATACGAGAAGCACTATAAATAAGATTATTGATTAAGTGTTTATAAGTGCCTCTTTATTTAAAAGTATAATGTCTAGAAAGACGTTTAATTCATTATGGAACAGGTATTAATATGTAACCGTTTATTCATCTACATTTATAGTAAATAAATGGAATCTAGAGAAATTAAATTAAAATGTTAATAATATAAATTTAAATAGAAATGAGAGGAAGTTTTAGAAGTAGTAATATTTTCCGATTAGGAGTATTGTGTACATTTTTACTAATAGGGCATTTAAAGATACAAGCTCAGAATAAGGTTTTGATCATAGGTATTGATGGCACCCGTCCAGATGCCCTCTTAACGGCAGATACTCCCAACCTTGACGGTCTTTGGCAAAATGGGGCTTACTCTTTTAGAGCAAAGACAGACCCTTTGAGTTGGAGCGGGGTGTGCTGGACCAGTATGTTAACTGGTGTTTGGAAAGAAAAACATAAAGTTTATTCCAATTCGTATGAAAATCCGAATGTCAAGGAATATCCGCACTTCTTTAGAAGGGCAAGGGAGCAAAAGCCCAATTTAAAAACGTACTCTATTGCCAACTGGAAGCCTGTACATAATATTCTACAAGAAAACGATGCAGTGGAAGCCGTACATAGAAAGACGGATGCAGCGGTAACAAAACAGGTAGTTAGGACCTTGAAAAATACAGATGTAGATGTTCTTTTTCTTCATTTGGACAATGTAGACCATGCAGGTCATAAATACGGGTATGCATTGGAGAATAAAAAATATATTAGTGCTATTGAGAAAACGGACAAGAAGGTTGGGGAAATAATAAAGGCTTTGAAAAAGCGAAAGGATTATGAAAAGGAAAATTGGCTTATATTGGTATCTACGGATCATGGAGGAAGCGGAAAAGGACATGGAAAGGATACACCAGAACATACCACTATTTTTTATATAGCATCTGGTAAAGAAGTAACTCAAGGTGAAATATTAAAAGAGGTAAATGTGGTAGACGTCGCTGTTACTGCCTTAAAGCATTTAGAGATTGATATTAAGGAGGAATGGAAGCTAGATGGTAAACCTTCAGGGTTAAAATAGGGGATCTTTCACCAAAATCAGATAAATAAGGATTGAAATATATTTCATGAAGAATAGATTAATTATTGTTATGAGCATATGGCTGCTTTCCAATTTCACCATTGCTCAAGATATATTTATAGCACCTAATGGTAATGATAAAGCAGATGGTTCAATAAATGCTCCATTAAAATCCATAAATAAAGCATTACAGATCGTTAATGGATTAAAAGATAGAGGTGAGAGTAACCATACGATTTATTTTAGAAAAGGCAGGTATTCAGTCGATAATACAATTATTTTGGATAAACACTTTTCTAATTTAACCTTAAGGGCATATGCTGATGAAGAGGTCGTTTTTACTGGAGGTGTTTCAATACCTGTTTCTCAACTTCAAAAAGTAACCCTACCAGAGACGGCATTTGTGAGTAAAAGAAACGCCTATAAAATAGACCTTAAAAGCCTAGGAATTATCAACTACGGACATATAAGAAACGTGGGCTTTGCTCGTCCATTTGGGCCTTCCTGGGGGGAAATATTCATCAATGGAAGGCCATTGCATTTATCCCGTTGGCCAAATAATGATATGGTTCCAATGGGCAAGGTGCTAGATCAGGGAGCAGTTCCTAGAAATGATGATTTCACGAAAAGGGGAGGTGTTTTTAAATACGACTCCGATAGAATATCAAGTTGGGCAAACCCAAGTGAAATATGGCTTTCAGGATATTTTAAATGGGGTTATGCTGATGATGCCGTACGGATCGACAAAATTGATGCTGAGAATAAAACTATCACTACCGCACATCCAACGTTATATGGTTTTGATAGTGGTGCGCATTTTAGACGATGGTATGCATTTAATGTTTTGGAAGAGTTAGATGAGGATGGGGAGTTTTATATTGATGCCAAAAAAGGAGTTTTATATTTTATTTCATCAGAAAAGGAAATTGAATCTATTCAGTTTTCTATGCTGGAAGACCCGTTCGTACAATTGGAAAATGTTTCAAATGTTACTATAGAAGGAATAGATTTTGAATATTCTAGGGGGATGGGTATTGCAATGTCCAACACAGAAAACGTAGTTATCAAAGATTGTAGCTTTTCGAACCTTGGGAGTTTAGGAATTACTGTTGGCAAGGGTATAGAACCATTTCCCGATTATAGACATGAGGGAATTGGTATAGCCAAATCAGGAATAGTAGGCAGTTTGCAGCAACACCTATACGCAAATACTACTTTTAATAGGGAGGGTGGTAAAAACAATAGAATTATTAATTGCGAATTTTATCAACTTGGAGCGGGCGGAGTTTCACTTGGTGGTGGTAACAGAGAGACGCTTGAGCCAGGGAATAATAGTATTGAAAATTCGGTTTTTCACGATTTAAACCGGATAGAAAAATCCTACCGTCCAGCAGTTCATTTAACAGGAGTTGGGAATAAAATTATTCATTGTGAAATATACAACACCCCAAGTATGGCGGTGTTAATGCACGGTAATAACCATTTATTGGAGTATAATTATATACATGATGTTGTTCTTGATGCGGATGATCAAGGTGCATTTTATTATGGTAGAGATCCATCGGAAAGAGGGACCGTGATTAGATATAATTATTTTGAGAACATACCAGATCGTTTTTCTACTTGTGCAATCTACAACGATGATGGTGCTTGTGGGTTAATCGTGGACAGTAATGTGTTTTATAAAGCTGGGAAATGGAATGTGCTGTTAGGTGGTGGGTCAGACAATATATATACAAATAATATCTTTATGGAAACCCAATATGGTATACACGTTGATAACCGTTTGCAAAACTGGTCTAAGGCAATTTTGGATAAAGGCGGGATAGTCGAAAAGAGGTTGGAAGCCGTTAATTTCCAAAATCCACCATATAGTAATCAATATCCGGAATTAGCTACTTATTGGCCAAATGATGGAATCCCAAAAGGGAATCTAGTAGATAGCAATATTTTTTATAAAATCGATAAACTTTTAGATGGAAAAAAGGAGTGGTTGGAATTCAAGAAAAGCAATTGGGAAACTAATGAGGATCCGGGTTTTAAAAACTATGGTAGTAAGAGTTTTTCCTTAAAGGAAAATTCAGTTTTGTTAAAAAAAATCCCTAGTTTAAAAAAGATTCCCTTTAATAAGATAGGGAGGTACGCAACATCGGACATCGAAAGATAATAGATCACCTGAATGAAATTTGGCATAACTAGAGATAGACTGCATTTCATTTAAAGGTAATCGTTGTCGAATGGTTTTCAGAGGTGTAAGAAACACGAAATGATGGATCAAGCTCAAAAGTTGTGTGTGAATTGAAATAGGAGTTCGATATTTGCAGTAAAACGAACAGCATTGGAATTATCTATCGACCTATTAAAGCTTATACTGCCGGAACTTTTAATAACCCACTTTAATCTTGTCTCCCATAAAACAGAAGAGGGTACCCTTCATTTATATTTTGAAGAAAAAGAGGATAGCCCTAAAGAGGAAAAACACCGCATTTTAATAGGCCATGGCTTTCATAAGGAGATCGTCGTCCAGGATTTCCCATTACGGGGAAAATCAGTCTTTC
>NZ_AUCB01000070.1 GCF_000429545.1 Arenibacter certesii DSM 19833 | reverse complement strand
TGTCGGCCATGGCGCTGGAAAAAGCGGCATAGGGACTAGCGATCCGAAACTTCGATGGGAAAGGTATGCCAGAACCTCACTAAAACGACCAAAAAGCCCTCTTAAACCGGACGAAAATCCACTTCGAAAATAAACCATAAAAAAAATCCCGGAAACATCGATGTTCCAGGATTCGTTCTGTCCAGTTTTTAGTGAAAATCGGCCTACTCCCGAATATCCCTAATAATGGTGGAGGTGCTAATCCTAAATAGTGAGATCCAGAAAAGATGAAAATAGGTGCTTGTGGTCACTGCTGTTAAAGTATTCTGTTGTTCGCAAAATGGGCAAGAAACAGTAGAAACTATTTTTGAGGAGATTTTCCCAGGTTTGGTGCCTAAAAATAAAATCATCGTCTATTTCTTAAGTTTTAAAGGAATGATAAAGTTAGGCATTTTGAATAGTAAATGAATGGTTTTCCTCTTTTTGAAGTAGTATCTTTATCCTTTTAAAACAAAATAAGTTGATTTCAAAAGCTACTATAGACCAAGTATATGAAGCCGCCAGGGTAGAGGAGGTGATTGGAGAGTTTGTTCAATTAAAAAAGTCTGGGGCTAATTTTAAGGGCCTGAGTCCGTTTAGCGATGAACGTTCCCCAAGTTTTATGGTTTCTCCGGTAAAACAAATCTGGAAAGATTTTAGTAGTGGGAAAGGAGGTAACGTTGTGGCCTTTTTAATGGAGCACGAACATTTCACCTATCCTGAGGCGATTAAATACCTTGCCAAAAAGTACAATATAGAAATTGAGGAAACCTTGCAGTCCGATGAGGAAAAAGAAAAGTTAAATGAACGGGAAAGCATGTATTTGGTTTCGGAGTATGCCAAGGATTATTTTTCGGAAATTTTATGGGAAAGGGAGCAGGGAAAAGCTATTGGTTTAAGTTATTTTAAAGAAAGGGGTTTTACAGATGATACCATCAGGAAGTTTGATTTAGGTTATTGTCTGGATTTATGGGATAGCTTTACTAAAACAGCTCTGGATAAGGGGTATCAATTGGAATTTCTTGAAAAGACCGGGCTCACCATAGTGAAAGAAGATCCGGGAAACCCTACAAAAAAACGAACATTCGACCGGTTTAAGGGAAGAGTTCTATTTCCTATCCATAGTATGAGCGGAAGGATTTTGGGATTCGGAGGCCGTATTTTAACCAGTGATAAGAGAGCGGCTAAATATTTAAACTCCCCGGAAAGTGATATCTACCATAAAAGCAAGGTTTTATATGGTATTTACCATGCAAAACAGGCAATAGCCAAGGAAGATAATTGTTATTTGGTTGAGGGGTATACCGATGTAATTCAAATGCACCAGCGAGGAGTACATAATGTGGTAGCCTCTAGTGGAACTGCCTTGACTTCCGATCAGATTAGATTGATAAATAGGCTAACCAAGAATATTACGGTCTTGTTTGATGGTGATGCAGCTGGTTTAAGGGCATCTCTTAAGGGGATAGATCTTATTTTGGAACAGGGAATGAACGTAAAAGTATGTTCTTTTCCAGCTGGGGAAGATCCAGATAGTTTCTCTAAGAACAATGAGTACAAAGAGGTCATTGCATATCTTAATGAGCATTCCAAAGATTTTATACAATTTAAGGCATCTCTTTTAATAGATGAGGCTGCAAACGATCCCATTAAAAGAGCAGATACCGTTAGGGATATTGTAAATAGTATTGCAAAAATCCCCGATAGGATTCAAAGGGAAATCTATATTCAGGAATGTTCACAAATCATGAATATCTCTGAATCAGTGCTTTTTAATACCCTAGCGCAGATTGGGAAGAAAGATAGTGCTGACGCTGTCAAAAAAGCAAAGCAGGAGCAAAAGTCCTTTGATGTTGTAAAGACCGAACCACAAAAGAAACTGGATGTACAATATGAGCTAGAAAGGAAGATAATTGAGATTTTGCTATTGTACGGTACAATGGAGACAGAATTTGAAGATCTGGTGTTGAAGGAGAATGAGAAAGGCGATCTGGAGCTAGAGCCGGAATCGTTGGGTGCCAAAGTGTTCGAGAAAATTTTCTTGGATCTACAGGATGATGAAATAGAGCTTGCGAACGAGAGATTTCGTAATATCTACTATAAGCTCATTGAAGATATGAATGGTAAGGAAAATTTTTCCATCACTTCGTTTATGGCAGAGTTAGATCAGGAATTGGCCTCTGAAATATCCTCAATTTTAATGGAAGAGGAGAAATATACCCTTCATCAGTGGGATCGCAAAGAAATATATCCAAAGGATAAAGAGGTAGGAGTCTCTCAGCTGGTGAGTGAAACTATACTTACCCTTAGGTGTTACCTAATAAAAAAGAGGATAGGGTCCCTACAAGAAAGTACTATGGATAGTACAGGGGGGAATGCGGAGGTTTTGGAAGAA
The DNA here is from genome assembly GCF_000429545.1 of Arenibacter certesii DSM 19833. Lineage (GTDB taxonomy): Bacteria > Bacteroidota > Bacteroidia > Flavobacteriales > Flavobacteriaceae > Arenibacter > Arenibacter certesii. Next base: position 3,875 of record NZ_AUCB01000070.1, on the reverse strand, counting down.
ATAATGAACTACATTCAGTTAAACGTACTTCTCAATAAAAAATTGAATAGGGTTTTTTCTTAAATCAAAAAGGTCCAAGAAAAATATTTTTTGGACCTTTTTTTGTCTTTAATTTGAAATGGATTAATATAGTTCCAATGCTTTGGCTTGTTGAAGTAAATCTACAAGATTATCTACATTTAATTTACGCATCAATCGTGCTTTGTAGGTGCTTACTGTTTTTTCGTTTAAATTAAGATCTTGAGCAACTTCCTTGTTTCGTTTTCCACTCGCCAATAATTTAAGAACTTCAACCTCTCTAGAGGATAGTTTTCTGAAAAACCTCCTTGGTTTCTGAGTCCCTTCGTCAAAAGCAAGTCTTTGTGCTAATTCGTTGGTGATAAACATGTTACCTTCGCTAACCTTTCTTATTGCACTGACTATATAGTCTATGTCGGATGACTTGGAAAGGTATCCAAATGCACCGGCACGGATTGTACTTAGTGCGTAAACGTCTTCGGATTGTCCACTATATATTAATACCCTAATGCTAGGGTACTCTTTTTTGATTTTCCTTAGTGTTGCAATACCGTTGATTTCTGGGATATCCATCTCTAATAAGATAATATCTGGAGAACTGTTTTCCAATTGGTCAAAAAGTTCCACGGTTGTCGCCACATCTCCTATCACCTGGATATCAGAAATTGGATCTAAGACCTGTTTGATTCCCACTCTAACAACGGGATGATTATCTGCAATTAAAATTTTGATCATGTTGAATTGGTTTTTAGATGGCCATTTTTACAATAACGCCAATTTGCCTGCTTTTATTGTAAGATTAAACATTCCTGGTTGTTAAGCAAAGCTCATCTTTTTATATGTAAATCAAAAGTTTTGGCTATTATATTCGTTTTAATCACTTGGTTCTTAGGTGAGATGTCGTTTTAAGATGTATAGGGATTTCACAAACGGGGATTGGAACCATTTTATGCTTATTCGCCCTACTCAATCTACTAAAGATACGGAAAATTTCCTTTTCTCTGTCAAAAAAATCGGATTCACTCTTACCTTTTTCTGTCATTTCCATAGCCCATTCTAATTCTGGGTAGGAAGCGCCCAATTGATCTTCATCTGTTCTATCATCTCCAAATAGTCCATCTGTGGGTGCGGCCTGGATAATTTCGGGTAAAATTCCCAGTGTCTCTGCTATTTCATATACTTCACTTTTTGAAAGATCAGCAATAGGGCTAAGATCTACACCGCCATCACCATATTTAGTAAAAAATCCAACCCCAAAATCTTCTATTTTATTACCTGTTCCAGCAACCAATAGTTGGTCTAAGGCGGCAAAATAGTAGAGCGTGGTCATTCGTAAGCGTGCTCTTGTATTGGCTAGGGATAAAAATCGGTCAGCTTCATCTGTTACGCTAGGTACAGTATCTACAAAGCTATCGAAAACCGGAGTAAGATTAATATTATTGCTTCTTACCAATTTGTAATTTTCTTTTAACCAGGCTATATGGTTTGCGGCGCGAGCTTCCTGATTGGCCTTTTGGTGTATGGGCATTTCTAAGCACAAGAGTTCTAGTCCAGTCTTGGCGCACAAGGTAGATGTGACGGCAGAATCAATACCACCTGAGATTCCGATGATAAATCCTTTCATTTTTGCCTTTTCGGCATAATTTTTTAACCAGGTAACAATATGGTCTATAACTTTTTCGGTCTGCATCTAAAGGGTTTATAAGGTTTAAAAACTTAACTTTGCCCAGTAAAAATACCACCTAAGGTCAAGAATATAAAACAATAATCGAATTAGTTGAGAATGCGAAGTACAATATGGGTCCTGAGTTGGGTCTTAATAGCCTTATATGGTTGTAAAGAAACAGACAAAACAGCGGAAGAAGTTGCTAAGATAAATGTAAAATTGGAGGTCTCTAGGTTTGATCGGGAATTTGCCGATGCCAAACCAGAAGATATTTCCGAGTTGAAGAAAAGTTATCCCTACCTTTTCCCGGAAAGCTATCCAGATAGTGTATGGGTGGCAAAAGCACAGGATACCCTACAGGTGCAACTCCAGCAAGAGGTAAAATCTGTATTTCCTGACTTTGATTCCCAATTGACGGAGCTAGAATCATTGTTCCGTCATATAAAATACTACTATCCCAATACCCCTGTTCCTGAGGTTGTTACGGTAACGTCGGATGTGGATTATAATAATAGGGTTATCTTGACCGATAGCTTGTTGCTTATTGGTCTTGATAACTATTTGGGCCCTTCTCATGAGTTTTATAGCGTAATACCCAAATTTGTTGCCAACGGACTTGATAAAAAATTTTTACAGGCCGATGTAGCCAGTGCTTTTGCTAAAAAAGTTATCCCTTCACCTAAGGAGAGAACGTTCTTGGCAAAAATGATTTATTATGGAAAGGAATTGTATTTAAAGCAAGCATTATTGCCACAGGCAGCTGAGGAAGTGATAATTGGATACGATCCAGAACAATTAGAGTGGGCAACTGTAAATGAGGAGCAAGTTTGGAGGTACTTTATGGAACGTGAATTATTGTACAGTACAGATAATAAGTTGGGTCCTAGGTTTTTAGATCCGGCTCCTTTTTCTAAATTTCAATTGGAACTGGATAACGAATCCCCCGGTAGACTAGGACGGTATATAGGGTGGCAGATTGTAAAGGCGTTTATGGATAATAATAAGGTTAGCCTTCAGGAGATGTTAACCTTGCCAGAGGAGGCGTTATTTAAAAAGTCCAAATTCAAGCCTAGAAAATTAGATTAATTTTTTTTTAGAATTTATATAAAAGCAAAAACATGTCGAAATTACATACGTCGGAAATTAATTTACAGATTACGTTAGATGAAAACCGAGTGCCGGAAAAATTAAAATGGTCTGCGGAAGATGGGGGTATCTCCAATGAAGAGGCAAAGGCGATGTTGTTGTCTGTTTGGGATAGTAAAAATCAAGAATCCTTAAAAATAGATTTATGGACCAAGGATATGCCGGTGGATGAGATGCGGATTTTCTTCCATCAGACTTTAGTGTCTCTTTCAGATACCTTTTATAAGGCAACGCAAGATGAGAAAATGACGGCTACCATGAAGGATTTTTGCGACTATTTTGCAGAAAAATTGGAGCTAAAGAAATAGCTTTTGCTGTTAGGGAATACAGAAAGCTTAATTTGTTTTGTTACGTGTCGGAAAGGATTGTCTTATTAGTCCGACTGATAGGTATATAGTAGATAAATGCCTACGCTATGGGGGGAAATGGGAGGAAATGCTTAATCTTTGTGTACAATGCAAAATCGGGCCTAGGGAATTCGTTGTTAGACGGAGCTCATAAAATCCTTGACCCCAAGAGCTATTCTTGCTCCCTCTGTTCTATCACCCACGGGGCATTTTTGGAGAATAAACGTTGGAAAGAATTTAGGGAGCATTCTGACTTTGATATGGAATTTTTATATAAGGATCAGTTTATTATTAAGTATCGGGACAAGGTAGGTGAAGGGGTGAAGTTCCCAGTAATATTTGAAGTAGATAATGGAGGCTTTCATGTAGTCTTAAGCAGCAAAAGTATTGATGTATTGGGTAATCAGGAGTCCCTAATCGGAGCAATTCAAGAATATTATAGTGCAGAGTCGGGCTAAGGTTGTAGTTAGTTTAATAAGGGATATTCGGGAGTAGGCCGATTTTCACTAAAAACTGGACAGAACGAATCCTGGAACATCGATGTTTCCGGGATTTTTTTTATGGTTTATTTTCGAAGTGGATTTTCGTCCGGTTTAAGAGGGCTTTTTGGTCGTTTTAGTGAGGTTCTGGCATACCTTTCCCATCGAAGTTTCGGATCGCTAGTCCCTATGCCGCTTTTTCCAGCGCCATGGCCGACA
>NZ_AUCB01000069.1 GCF_000429545.1 Arenibacter certesii DSM 19833 | reverse complement strand
CAAGTGGTCTTGGTGGGGCTTGTTGTAGCTACCGGCCATTATGGGGGTATGGTGACCCATGGGGAGGAGTTTTTGGCATTGCCTACCAAAAAGCGGCAAAAGAAGATTCCTGAAAACCCCTTGATCTATAAGGATATCGTTACCCGGATCATGGACGATAAATGCGTTTCGTGTCATAATCCAAATAAAAGAAAAGGAGAATTGCTATTGACCGATATGGGCGGACTGCTCAAAGGAGGGGAGAGTGGGAACGCCTTAATTCCCGGTAAACCTGAAGAAAGTGAACTTATTAAACGACTTCACTTGCCAAAAGATCATGAAGATCACATGCCTCCGGAGGGTAAAATTCCCTTGACCGAAGATGAAATTGCTATTCTGGAACGCTGGATAGCCCTAGGAGCCTCGGATACGCTACAGTTGGCCCATTTGGATAGCAACGAACCATTGGGGAGCAGAGTGAGAAACATGATGACATCAGGAAAAACAGACTCTTGGGCAAAACTTCCTAAGGTTGCAGATAGTACGCTGCAAAACTTGGCATCGGATTATATCACCATAAATAGGATAAGCAGTAATTCTCAGGCTTTGAGCATATCGGTTTTTTTGCCTCCCAATTATGAACCTAAACCTATAACGGATTTAAAACGGATCTCGAACAATATCATTGAATTGGACCTGAGCGGTATCCCCATAGGGGAACAGGAAATGGACTTGGTGGCCCAGTGTAAAAACTTGGAGTGGCTAGAACTTGATAAAACACCAATTACCGATACCGAGTTTAATAAGTTAGCAGGACTTACCAAGCTTAGTATGCTAAAGGCCTATGAAACGGGTATTACCGATCAGAGCATATCCATTTTGAAGGATTTGAAGGGATTAAAAAGCCTTTATGTTTGGGAGACACAGATTTCTGATGCTGGATTTTACAAATTAAAAGAATCCTTGCCACAACTGCAATTAAATCATGGAATTGACCAAAAGCTGAAGGCTTCCTTTATAGAGAAAGACAGTCTACTTTTTTAATGTTAGTTAGATTTTAAGACGAATGTTTTGCTTCTTCAGAACACCTACTATCAGAATAATGACATAAGAAAATAGTAATGATTTAAGAATTCCGATGATTCCTATAGTCAATACGCTAGGCCATTGAAAACCAATAAGTGCCAAAATCGGATACACAAAAAAGGGCATTAAATAACAGGTTAAGGTACTTGTGCCTGCGGGTTTAATAGGATTTGCCCAGTTGTAATAACCTAGCTTCTCTACAATTGTATATAAAACAGCATAGGATAATAAACTAATACCTATACAAATAGCTGTCCAAGAGGGCGTTGCCAATATTTTTGAAATTATAAATTCAGGCCTTATTAAAAATCCATAACCTATAAATAATCCCCCGAGGAGGCATATAATAGTAAGAAATTGATAACGGGGTTGTGAAGCTTTCTTAAATTTTAGATATAGTAAGGTGATAGTAGACCTGCCATCACCAAAACGTGATTAGAAGCACTTATAACTAGTTTAAATGCTGGTAGCCCGTTGAAATAATTGTTTTCCTGTACATTTAAAAATAGTAATACTATAAAGGTTAGTACCACCATCCACATTTTTTACCTAGATAGAGATAAACCATACTATTAAGGAGGTAGGCCCATCCAATAAGTCCCAAAATCCCCCACCATCTTATTTGCATTCCGGTAGTGATTTCCGGGCCTCCGCCTTTGTAAATCCAAGCTAGACAAAGTAATAATATTACACCTACTGCCTTTAAAGACAGCACCGTTCTTTTGTTTAGTATTGGTAGACGCTTATAATCCATCCAAATAAGGAAAATGCCCAATGCCATAATAATTTGCCATACATTTTTATCGATAGGCATGTTAGCGTCATAGATCACCCCGTAGTTCACCATATAGAACCCCATGATTAATAAGGCAGCTGTCCGTCCCAATATATGAAGGAGGATGGAATTCTTAGATTCATTTTTTTGGATTCGGACATTAATAGCTAATGGTATGGAAAGTCCAACAATGAACAGAAACAAAGGGAAAATAACGTCAGAAAATCCCATTCCGTCTTCATTAGCATCTGTATGGCCTAACCACTCAGGAATGCCTGTTAAAGACCATATGTCGTTCACAAAAATCATTAGGAACATGGTAAGTGCTCTAATAACATCTATAGTCCTTATCCTATTTGTTTTCAACGGGGCTGTTTTAAAAGAGGATTTATGACTATTTTAACCGTAATAGATTGTCAAGCGAATCAAACTGGTATCCTTTACTATTTAAATTTTCAATCATTCCGTCTAACTGATGGTAAAATTTGTCTGTTCTGTCTGGGTGCGTACCTACGTGCGATAAGAGTATAAAACCATTTAGCCCTTTTTTTTCCTCAAAGTTCATTATGGATTCCATAATTTCTTCACTGCTTCTATAATTCTTTTCAGTAGGCGTAGTATAGTCGGCATGAGAAAGTGTCCCTGGGGTGTAATTAATCATGCTTAGCCCCATTTGGTCTGCCCATTGGGTGATAATATTGTCGTGCCACTCATAGGGTGGTAAAAAATAGGGGGCTTCCTCATCTTTAATTCCATGTTTGGTCATTTCCTCATAATTGGCCTTAAGATCCTTTTTAAATTCTTCTTGAGATACCAGGCGTTTCTTTTCTGGGGTCCAGTCGTTGTATAACAAATGCTGATCCGAATGAGCACCTAGGTAGTGTCCGCCCTCCAAAGCTTTCTTTATGAAATCGCTATTGTTCTGATCTCGATAAAAGTTACCAGTAAGGAAAAACGCTCCTTTTATATTGTGTTTGTTAAGGGTTTCCAAGATATGTGAAGTACCATCAGCATATTCATCCCCTGTAAAAACCAAGCTTATATTTTTTTCTTTCTGATCCCCTCTTATTATGGCACCGTTTAGGTCGTATTTATTTTGTCTTTTTTTATGATTGGTGGCTCTACTCTCACTTTCTAGAGAAGATAGGTAGTATACTAGGCTAGCCGTGCCATCCATGGTAGGTTCATTAGTAGAATAATCGCCTGCATCGTCATGATAAACTACTAGATCTGATTGAAATTGAGCATATTCGTCTTCCTCATATAGTACCAAACCTATCAAGCTGTTAAAAATAGATCCATACACGGGTCCGTCTACTAATCCACCATCAGTGGGATATCCTTCCAAAATAGTTAGGGAGGAATGTGGTGCAACTGGGGAATCTCCATCTTCGGGGAGTCCTACAATCATACTCGTACCCCAAGGATTTACCCCAAATAGCCAGTCGCGCAATGCAGCTTCCATTTCAAGATACTTATCATCACCGGTCAATTCCCTATATAATTTACATTGGGTAACAGCAGCAGTAATAAAATTATTGGAACACCACACAAATGGTATGCCTATGAAAAAAGGATTTTCTTTGCCTCTCTCACACAACATCTCGAGTCCTTGATCATAATATCCACTAACTTTTTCCTTTTCGTTCCCCTCTAAAACAGAGGCCAATTCGTGATGACCTGCATTCAAAAAAGGATAAAATTGATAATGGTTTACGGTATCCCGTCCTATCCAAGGCGTAGTTTTCTCTTCGGCAGCAAAGGAGATTGCCTCCTTTTTATAATCGCTCTCTTTGGTAAGTTTGTACAAGGCACTTGCTGCCAATTCCATATCGTCTACCCAGTTCTCCTCTTCGTAAAAATAGGGGCCTTTACAGGGTGCAGTCTGACTCACTCCCGGATTTTGCTTGCCATATTCAAAAGCGTCTTTGGCACGTTGTGGTAGATCATCGGTATAGCCTGGATAGAATTCTTCTAAAACCATTGCGCCCATGGCAAAAGCAGAGGCATACTTACCGGCAGTAGAAGCCACGCCAGTAGATCTGTTTTGATATTTCAATAATCCTTGTTTCGTTGCACTAGCCAAATAAACAGGGCGACCCTTATGGGCTGGATCATAAACTACAGTGTCTTTATTGGGAAGACGAAAACCAGAATGGTCCCTATCGTCGGCAATCTGATTATAGTATTCCGTGGATGAAGGATTCATTTTTTTTAACCAGTCCATTCCAAATTTTGCCTCATCTATAACATCTGGAATTCCATTGGGGCCAGGTAAGCCATCAGCACCATAATAATCCCCGAATGATTCAGGGTTTTCCCTATAGGCAAAAAGCAATTGAAATACCGCATTGGCCGAGGTGGCTGTGTATTGAAGGTAATCAGTAGCATCATGCCAGCCCCCGGTAACATCTAGTCGCTCTCCTGTTTTGGTAGGGTGATAAATGATATAGGCATCGTCTAAATGACAGGATTCGGCCAAATAAGGGTTAAAACCACAACGCTGTTGACGCATGTATTTCATCAAAAAATCTGCCGTATGATCGTATACATTTGGGTTGATTTTAATAATGGGAGATTTGGTATCATTGGCCATGATATAAAAACGTCCAGTTTCCTGAAAGTCCGAGAAATTTAGTCGATGTGAGTCGGAGAATGGACCATATGCCCCCTTGGCTTCTACTTTCTTGGAGGTGTAAACCAATTTATCGGTATCTGCCTCATAAATGGAGAATTCTTTAATAGTGGTCTCACCTTTGGATCCTACTACCGCCACTTTTATAGCTTCAGGAAGGTAACCAAGGTTGTTTACTCTTATCCATGATTCTGATTGTTCTTTAGGTTCATTGCATCCTATTAATAAAATGGATAGGAGTAATAAGACAAATACTTTTTTCATGGTGTTTTCCAATGTAGATTAGTTTGGTTTAGGATATTTTCTGCTTTTATTTTAATGATTCTAGTTTATATAAGCATAGAGCTCATGAATAAAATCAGTCTCCATCTATAAACTTAAAAAGTTAATTGCACATTTAATTTATAATTCTCGAAAGATTGGTGTAATTTTTACTCTGAAAATGTTTTTAGAAAAATAACATCAACCTTTTAATAAGTAATTATGAGTATCAATTTAAAGTTAATTAAGACAAGTCCATTAAGACGAAATAATAATTGGATAGAACAGATAAATAGTTTTAAAACAAACCAATTATATAGAAAATACTTATTCTTGATTCTTACTATTTTAGGTACTCTAAGTAGTACTGCTCAATCAACTAGTGCTACAGTCTCACTGTTTGATGGAACCACCTTAAAGGGTTGGGAAGTAGTAAATAAAGAAAACAATAAATATTGGTCAGTTGTAGATAGTATCATAACCGGAGGAGATGGTATTTCAAATATTCCCGTGAATACGTATTTAAGGACTTCTGATAGTTATGAAGATTTTGAATTTCGAGCCCTTTTTCGGCTAACAGGAGACCACGATACGGGTTTAATTAATAGCGGCATCCAATACCGATCTATTATAGAGGGCGATAAAATTATTGGATACCAAGCGGATATTGGAAAAGGGTATTGGGGAGATATCTATGATGAGCACCGTCGCGCTAAACTTATTGGAGGGGACCTAAGTACATTACAACACCTACTAAAAGAAGATGGCTGGAATAGTTATATTATCAGGTGCATCGGGAACAAACACGAACTGTATATCAATGGGGTGAAGACTACGGAATATATAGAAAAGGACCCCGAAATTCCGTCAAAAGGAGTAATAGGTATCCAATTGCACAGTGGCGGAAATGCCAAAATCGAATTTAAACACATAACTATTACTAGGCTTTAATTTAATCAGCAACATTCAAATAATACACATGAAATTAAAAAAGTTACTGCTAATATATGGCTTTGCAATAGTCTTATTAAACTTAGGATGTAAGGAGAATGCATCTTTGTCTGAAGCTACGGATGTTGAAGGGACTGAATACCCGGATTACAACCGTAAGACTCAGTCCTCAAGGACGGAACTGTATACTCCAGAAAAAGAATTGGCCGGATTCCAAGTTCCTGAAGGCTTTGTAGTAGAATTGGTAGCTAGTGAAAGGGATGGTATAGTTAATCCTATACACATGGCATTTGATGATTCTGGTAGGTTGTGGACACAAACTGCAGCGATGTATCCTTTAGATCCAGTATCCGACATAGGTTGGCAAGAACTACTAAAGCTCATGGATAATCCTGAGGCACAGGAGAAGGATCCCAATTTTAAAAGAATTTTTGACCTTTATCGAGGTAAGACTAAGGGCGACGATAAAATATTGGTGCTTTCAGGTCTTTATGATAAGGGGAATGCTTCAGTTAATACGTGGGCAGACGGACTTGCCATACCCCAAAGTGTATTGCCATATAAAAATGGTGTTTATGTGGCCCAAGGTTCCGAACTATTTTTCTTGGAGGATACAAATAACGATGGAAAGGCTGACAAACGTACTCCTTTGCTCACGGGATTCGGTATCACCGATACACATACCATGGCCCATGTACTGGTCCGTGGTCCAGGTGATTGGATTCATTTTAGTCACGGGGCATTGAACAAAGGAAAGGTG
>NZ_AUCB01000068.1 GCF_000429545.1 Arenibacter certesii DSM 19833 | reverse complement strand
GCTGGAAAAAGCGGCATAGGGACTAGCGATCCGAAACTTCGATGGGAAAGGTATGCCAGAACCTCACTAAAACGACCAAAAAGCCCTCTTAAACCGGACGAAAATCCACTTCGAAAATAAACCATAAAAAAAATCCCGGAAACATCGATGTTCCAGGATTCGTTCTGTCCAGTTTTTAGTGAAAATCGGCCTACTCCCGAATATCCCTTTTAGGTGGTTTCATGTGATTTCTTATGATACCCCTTAAAACACAAAAAGCTGCTAATCAGTCGATTAACAGCTAAGTGCAACTATATAAAATAGTTAAGTCGGGGTGGCAGGACTAATTAAACAATCTCATTACCCTGTATATCAAACTTTTAAAACGCTATTAACTGTAGATGTTCACCTGATTGTACACTAAAGTTCAAAAGAACGATTTAAAAACAAATTTTGTTTGTCTTTGGTTTTGTAAAGATACAAATAGTATTAAAAACACCTTAATTATTGCTAATACATTTATCACTTCTAAAGCTCGCCTATAATCTATTAAAAAATTTCAACTTTTTCAAATATAAACTTCCTTAAGATTTTTTATATCTAATTAGTAAATTTAAAAACTTTGAAGATTAATAGAATATCTCGTTTATAAGTTCACAATGAAAATTTAAAGCTCATCAAGAGTTGAGAAGGCCTCAACGTATAGATATTTTCATTACTAAAAAACTGCCCATTATAAAGATTAATATAGTTTTTAGTATTAAGTATGTTGTTCCAAATTAGCTTAGCATCAAGATTATAATTCTTAAATGTAACTTGATAGCTCAAATTTAGAAAGTAATTGTTGCTGTTGCTTGTTCCAATATGATTATAGTAATGTTCAGCATCGATATTAAAAATTTCATGGTCATTTAAATAGAAGAATGCATTAATTGAATTCTCCCAATTTCTTATTTTATTAACCTGATTTTCAGAAGAGCTCAATTTTGAAATAGATAGGCTTGTGCTTCCACTAAAACTGAACCATTTTGTGATTTCTGATTTTAGATTTAACTCATATCGCTGATTCATATTTTTAAAAGAGCCAAACGTGTTATTAACTATTTGCGGACTTTCCGTAATGGAAAACCTACTTCCAACATTTAGTGTTGTCTTTATTTTACTAAAGTATTTACTGCCATAAAAATTAAGACTTTGAGTTGTTATCTGATTATCCATTTCAATACTCTCTATTATCAAGGAGCCATCATCTGCTACAGAAGTATTATAAAGTAAATTATTCTTGTTCTTGTTAAAACCTAATGATGCGGTAGCAAATATGGCATTCAAAGCATTTCTATATCTGATATTTAGAGAAGATGCATAATTGGTCTGTTCGCTCAGAGTAGAATTATAGCGCAACAAGGTCAAATAATTTTTCAGGATATAAGCATTAAACAAATTGTCAATATCGCCGAATCGATTCTTAATATTAGCTCCAATATGTGCTTCCCAATATGGAGAGAGCTTTTTTGTTATGGATACATCAGGCTCAAAATTCAATTTTCTAATGACCTCTTCCCCATTTGTTGTGTTGTTATCGGTTGTAAAATAACGCAAATATAAAGGAGATCTTAAAGCAATTTTCCATCCATCATGTTTAACACTTAAAAGATTGGTTAAAAACAGGTTGGAGTTTGTCAATTCTATATTGTTTTGATAATCTGCCCCGATTTGTGATGGATTTCCATCGATGGATTTGAATAAATCAGAGGTCAAGTTCTGATTTTTATAAGCAAAACCCACTTCGGGCGCAATAGAAAAAACACCCAATTTTTTTGTAAATCCCGCCGTATTCTCTGAAAAAAAAGTGGTTACGCCACTCTGTTGTTTATTGTTTTCATAAGGTTGTCCATCATTCAAGATGCTTTCAAATGTTCCTGGCGATATCATTAATTCCGAATCGGTTTTGGTATAACCAGTATTTGAACTGAACGTTATCAACTGATTACCAATCGGCTTGATGATTTTCAGGTCATTGGTTAATATCACATACGGATTTGAAAGTTCTTGAAGAATATCCGAACCATCATTGACGATAGTTCCTCTTTGGCTATCCCAAAATGTTTTAAATGAAAAGGCATTTCGCAAATAACTTTTGGAAAGGTTTTTTTCTAAAGTAAGCTCAGAGCTTAGAGAATTGGAAAAGATTATGTTTTCAGCATTTTCCTTGAGATTTATGGTATCATTTTTTGTAATATAGGTTGTGTTTCTTATGCCATTATCTTTTTGGACACCATTCAAATAAGATAGGTTTATTTTAAGGTCAGTGCCATTTTTCAAACGGTACAAATAATTGAAATTACCAAGGTGGTCATTGTTGTCCAACCATCGAGAGCTTGCAAATGGAGGGCGAGAAAGCTGTTGTAAAGACAACACACTTTTTTTAGAAGCATTAAAACCATCCATAACATTATTTGGGGTCGAAAAATCGTTGATACTCCGAGATAGATCATTCCCTGTGTTATTATATTGATAACTTATTAATGCCTGACTTTTTTTTGTGAATAATAACGGTGTAATATTCGTCTTAAATAAAACGGGACTAAATCCACCGCCAATTTCAGCAGAACCGGTTACAGAAATATTGTTTTTCAATTTAATATTCAAGGACGTTTTATCCGAAAAAATTAAACTATCCAACACCTTAATAGGCTGATGGTTTTCCAAAATCTGCACCCTGCTAACATCATCAGCTGATATATTATCATTAGCCAAATTATAACGACCTTCCAGCATATCCATACCTTCAATGTAGTATTTCTCGATAGGATTTCCCATATATAGTATCTGGCCGTTAGACAAAACCTCAATGCCAGGCATTTTTTTTAAAACATCTGCAATAGTTCTGTCTTTTTGGTCTTTAAATGCAGAAACGGAATAACTTAAAGTATCGCCCTTTTTTTCAATATTATAAGATGTTACGACAACTTCTTTTAGTTCTTCAATAGATTCCTCTAATGTTATGGATATATTTTGGGACGTGTTTGTTATCTTTTTATCAAACGTTTTATAGCCTAAGTGCAGCACATTAATAACCAGACTTAAAGCGTCGGTGCTAATAGCAACAGAAAAATGGCCATCAATATCTGCTGTGCCATAGCTCAAAATTGCATTTGAATGTTCGCTTTTGATGGTAATTACTGCGCCTGCCAATATATTTCCGGAAGTATCCTTAACAGTGCCCGTAATTCTATTTTGCGAAAAGCCTTTGAGACCAAGCATCAATAGAACCAGAAGCACGAAAAACTTAGTCTTTTTCAATAGGGTTGTTTTCCTTTTCCAACATCTCAGTAAAGGCTTTGATGTAAGCCTGATGTACTTCTGGAGTTATTTTTACATTTGGGTTATTTGCGTACGTAAAAGGGTCTTGTCTGTACCTATATTGAACTTCGAGAAGTTTTTCTTTGTTAGTTAAAACATATTGTTTCAGATTGATTTTAAAAGGAACTGGCGGCTCCAGTTTTTCAAATCCATAAAACGTAAAGCTATAGTGATTTTGAGTGTCCGAAATCTCAAGGATCAACCCAGGAAGGCCATTAAACTTAAAAGGACCATCTGAAATTGGTATGTCTGTTGTGAACCAAGCAATATAATCTCTACCAGAATATGTGGTGGTTGCTTTCTGAGCTGTGTATCCATTAATATCCTTAATTTCATCATGAATTTTCCAATCAAACAAACCTGAAGGCTGCTCATAATAAAAATAGTTATACACGATTTGTAAAGTATATGCCAAATAATTTTCCTTAGTATTTTTTAATATTACATATGGAAAAGCAGTTATACTTTCCTTAGAAGTAGAAGCTGTATTTCCTTTAACTACAACGCCATTTTTAAAAAGTTTGGCTCTACTTGAAAATGAAGATAACTTATCTCCCAAAAAGAGAACCATATATTCTGATTTTCTGTCACTCAATTTGGTTGAATCTAATGTGTAATGTAAATTATAAGTAACTTTATAATCAAAATCTGAAGAGATTTTTTTTTGAGAATATACAACACTACATAATGAGATAAATAGAATACAAGCTATTTTATTAAACATAATAGGATGTTTTAGCGATCAGATGAGAGGTAAATTAACAAATGACCTATTGAATTAGCTAATGTAACTATTTAATTAGTTTAAACTAAATTTTTAGTTATATTTTAAAAGAAGATTTTCTTCATTTATCTTTGGTTCATGGATAAGATTATTGAAGAAAAGATTATTTATTTTCACTTTTTTATGGAAAGACTTTTCTACACTCAGGATGATTTGTAGAAGAAAATATTTTTTTAGAAATTTTCGATAAACCTTTCCAAACCTGTATCTTTTTTAATTTTTGTATCAATAAAATAATATCCTATTTAAATCCCTAAAATCTAAGTTCTTTTTCTTTTCAAGGGAATTGGTAATGTTTAAAAAAATTACGATTTGGCACTATTTGGTAACTATAAAATAAATGTAGAATATCGTCAAAAAACTGCTTTTTAGCTTGAGACGGGAATTGTCGAAACCGAAATGTAATTAAGTATGGGAATAGCAAGAGGGTAACACGCTACGCGATGTTACGTATTCCCATTTCGCATCAATTAACTGATTGTTAGTTAGTTAAAAATATATCAATTTCCCCATTTTCATTAATTTGCGACAAACCGCCTCAAACCGCCCATAAACAGGGAAGAATTTGCGACAATTGAAGAATTATCGAGTCTTTATTAAGAAGTTTAACAATGTCCAACAGTGTTTAAGAATTTCAGAAAATTATTCAATTGACATATTGTAGAAACGTCCATAATGCTCTTTTTTTTCTTTTCAATAGCAATTATCACTATATGGATAAAAGTCAGGTGTAAAGTTTTCAGAAAGCCAAGAATGATTTTAAAGTGAAATTTTTCTTATTAGGTGTTTTTGATTTCACGTATGAACTCCAAATTTAAAAAAATATTGAAAGAAATTTTTGAAAAACATAAAGTCCGCCAGAAGCCCTTTTGACCAAAGCCGTTTAATTTGAGATTGACAACTTAGCATTACAGGTCTTTAAAATTAAAATTGTGATTTTAAAATTTAGTTTTAGCTGAAATTTCCTTTCAATACACTCCCGTAGCCTTGTGAGGAGCGCATTGAAAGGAAATTCATTAAGCTTAAAAAATTGTTTGTTTGGTTTGGGCCTTTGGTTCCAGCTTTTTCGTTTCAAACCTTATCAGCAGATTGTCTATGTCTTCACTTATCTTTGACTCTACCACCCTTGCATAAATCTGTGTTGTTGAAAGCTTGTTATGCCCCAAGAGCTTTGATACGGTCTCAATTGGCACGCCATTGGACAGCATGACGGTGGTTGCAAAAGTATGTCTGGCAACATGGAATGTGATATTCTTATGGATACCGCAGTCCAGTGCTATTTCCTTTAAGTATTTATTGGTTTTCTGGTTTGAGCTGAGCGGTAGGATGATTCTATTGTTAGTTTTTTCGGCTTCATCCCTATATTTTTCTATAATTGCCAATGCCTTGGGCAAAATGGGAATTTTGACCGTTTCATTTGTTTTTTCACGTTTGGTAAAGATCCAATAGTTGTTGTCGATGCCCCGAGCAATATGGTTCAGGGTCAGTTCCCTGACATCTACATATGAAAGTCCCGTATAACAGGAGAATATAAAATAGTCCTTAACTCTTTCCAACCGTTCATTAGTGTAATGCGTATTCTCAATCAGTTCGAGTTCGCGCTCTGGAAGGAACTGTCTGTCAAATTTATCGAACTTAAGCTGAAATTGGTTGAACGGATTTTTTGGAATCCATTCCAACTTAACGGCAAGGTTGACCATTTTTTTAAAGCGTTCCATATGTTTCATAACGCCGTTGTTGGACAATACCAATTCTTTTTTTGGATTTCTGTAGGCTCTCAGGAACTGCTCAAAATCACAGATGAATCGATAGTTCAATTGTTTCAGATAGATATCGTCAACTTTTAAGTGCTTACGTAAAAACTTCAAGAGATACTTTTCCGTAGTGTAATAGTTTTTCATGGTGCCATATTTCAGAACACTGACCATATTAGTATTGTGGTAAGTGATGAGTTCTGCAAGTGTCTTAAGGTTCTCGTCCAGACCCAAATAACGCGCTTTCATGGCGTTGGCGGTAACGATCTTTCCTTCTTCCAGTAATTGCTTATGGCAGTCCAATAAGTGGCTGTATACCTGGTCTAAATAGGTGTTGAGGACTTTTGTTGGATCAAGTCAAAAAGTTGTGGGATTAAGGATTTAAGCAAAAATAGTTGTCAGCCTATATAAGAAGAATTCTACGTTCCTGACACCCCTGAACTGTGCCCTAAATGCTTTTATCTTGGCATTGAATGATTCTGCCGAGGCGTTGGTGCTTCTGTTGTCAAAGTAGTTCAGGATATTTTGATAATGGATCGACATTGTCCTGGATATGGTGCTGAAGCTTTTGAAGCTGGCCTGCCTCACTTTTTCGTCCCATTTCGCTAATCTTATGAGCGCCGAGGTTTTGTCCTTTGTATTGTTGAATATCCAAGATAGATTCTGGCATAAATTATATGCT
>NZ_AUCB01000067.1 GCF_000429545.1 Arenibacter certesii DSM 19833 | reverse complement strand
TTCAGCAAATATGGTGCGGTAGGTGACGGTAAGGCAGATGACACCAGAGCAATTCAGGCCGCATTGGATGCAGAAGGTTCTTTAATTGCAAATGAAGGAGCAACCTTTAGAATAACAGGCAGATTGGATATAGACAAGCCGGGTAACCAAAAAATAGATTGGAACGGCTCTACTATAACCGTTACTTCAACATTATACCAAGCTATTGAGGTAAACAAGCCTTCAGGGAGAACTACAATGAGCGACCTAACGATTGATGGTGCAAAAAAATTAGCTGCTGGAATATTTATAAAAACCGTATCGGATTTTGACAACGTTGATGTTAAGTATCTGTACTCAACTACACAAACTACATGGGCATTTAGATACGAGGTAACCGATATCCCCAACAGCCAAGGAGACTCTAACTTTACTGACTGCGACTGTTACGATGTTGAAAGTAAAAGTAACGGAGTTATAGGAGATACACCTGGACCTTCAAGATGCCTGATTTTTAGATGGAACCATAGCGGATCCACTTCTAAAGTTACATTCAATGGCGGTGTTTGGGATGGAGCATGGGGGGATGATGGAGATATATTCCAGCATGAACAAAAAGTGACTAACATTCACGGCTCTAGATTAATTTTTAACAATACCGTAATGAAAAATTTTAGTCGTAGAATTGTAAAAGGCACAGGAGGCGGTGTTGAGTTTAACAATGTTACCTTCAAAAGTCCTAGCAAATCACATCCAAGATTAGTAAGTAGTGTGCCCTCTTCTGGAATGGTTGCAATGGGTAACTTCATAAATTCCCAAGATGCCCACGGAACAATTTTTGATGGGTGTACATTCGACAACAGCTTGGGATACGATGGACGTTTGGTGATAAACCGACAAGACGGCATCATAGTTAAAAATTCTACATTCATTAATGCTAGTGTCGCATTCACAACAAGAGTTGCTGATGTGGAAATATGTAACAATACCTTTGATTCTAAAAGTAGTATATATGGTTATAATATTAATAACGCTACGGGATACACCGGAATGATCTCAGTAGGCACTAATAATAATGGACCTACTGGTTTTATTAGACTCCCAGATGGCAAATACAAAATGACAAACTGTCAATAGAGATCATATAACAGTCAATTAAATTTATAAATAAAGGAGGTCGTCTAATAACTTTTTAGACGGCCTTTTGCTATTTAAGATTTCTCGGTTGTAGTTTCATTATATGAAGAATGTATTTGCTGAAAAATATCTTTATAACTGTGCGTTTATGATACTGTAATACCAATGAAAAAAACTTGGGTTTTAAGGAGGTTAGAATCCCCTTGGACGCAAGTAATCACTATTTTAAAGATTCAGAACTCCATACCAATCTTTTCCTAATTCCCAATGGTAGTTTCCGAATGGTAATTATCCATATAATTTTTCTCCCGTCAATATTAAAGTCCTTATGCAATCCAGAATAGAAGTCAATAATGACCTATTAAAGACTTGTTTGTAGAAACAATCTGCATTTTTCAAACTACATACTTACGTAACTTATTCTTATTGCTTAGCACTCAAAATGGATTATATAGCAACCCTTTGCAGTCCCTACCATTGTATTATCGTCTTAATAGCAAATTAGCTCTTAAACGAGACTAAACTTCTTTTATAATTTTATCAACTTCAAATCAGCATATTAAAAAAATGTCGTTAAAATATGGGGTATTATTGTTGTTTATTGCAAAGGAGGCCTACCAATTGATGATTAATTAAGGATTTATCTTATATTAAATACAGATATAGAAAAAAGTCACCTAACTCTCTTAGCAAATGATCATAGTTTTTATCCGCAATAAATATTAGCATATATCCTCCGTTTTAGAAAGGCAAACATTCTAAATCTTATCTGTAATTAAATAAGAGTCGAAACGCTGACTAATCCCTAAAACGATATTAAGAACACAATACTGAGGTTGCAATTTTGAATTTTTAGTGCATAGACCTCAAAAAAAAATTATTCAATCCTTAATCTATTGTCCCTTACTATTAAATGTGTCAAATCACGAAAAAACAATTCCGTTTCCATCGTTAGAGGTAGTATTTTAATTGAAAAAGCGCATTTCATCGAAAATTTTGGTATTTCATCAGCTATTTTAGAAAAAACAAATACTATTGCAGGGAATTAAACGTTCTAGAATTTCCCAAAATCTAAATTACTTATGACCTATCACCCCCCCGTATTTATCAGAATCATTCTGTTTAGTTTTTTCATTGTTCTTGGTTACGCCTGTAACAAGGATACCGATTTACTAGCAGAATATGTAGTCAACAAACCCGAATCGCTAGTACCAAATGACATGGTAATGACCTTACCTAACAATCCTATTGTAATAGACCCTTTAGGCAATGGCAGTAGCGAATTACCGGAAAACATATTAATAACTAATGTATCCCCACCAAAAATGGGCACTGCCGTAGTAAACGATGACAATACCATTACCTACACTCCGGATGAAAACAAAAGCGGTACGGACGTATTTGATTATTCAGCTACCGTTACCAAACCCGACAAGACTGTTAGTACGGAAACTGGCAACATCACAGTAAACGTTGCAGAAGCAGAAAAAACTCCAACTCCTACCCCAGCTCCTATCCCAGCTAATATTTATTACGTAACCACTTCAGGAAAAAGCTCTAATTCAGGAGATTCAGAAGACAATGCATGGAATATACAACATGCTTTTTCCACCGCAAAAGCTGGTGATATTGTGTATATAAAAGCTGGAAATTATGGCAGTCTTGAACTATCGACCAAAAATTCAGGAACCTCCGATAAGCCTATTAAATTTATTGGATACACCTCTAATGCTGGTGATTTGGTGAGCCAAGAAGGTTCTACCTTTAAATATGGCGATAAGTTAGATGCTTCTAAAATGCCAATTTTAATTGGTACTCTAGAAAAAACAGCTATAAATCTCCAAAATAATTATGTTCAAATTGAGAATTTCCAAATTACCAAATACAAGATGGCAATTACCTCCAAAGGACAACATGTAGTTATAAGAAACGTTATCGCTACCGAACTAGGAAAGCAAACTGAATATAGTGCTTATGACGGATGGGGTATAATAATTTATGGTGAAAATTCTTTACTGGAAAACAGTTTTGTTTTAAATGCAACTGCTGAAGCTATAAAATTATATGGAGCCAATAACTCTAGGGTTAACCATTGCGAGGTCCGTGCAGATAACCCCAGTAATCCAACAGATTACTACTTTTTAATAACTGGCGCAACCAAAAATTCCATAATTGAAAACTCCCATGCTGAGCGAACCCAAGGTTTAAAACATGGAGGTCATGGTTTTGACATGAAGGATCAGGCCGAATACAATACTTTTAAAAATTGCACTGCTGTTTATACAAGTTTCGAATTAAATTTTTCTGGAGTTAGATATAATACAATACAGAATTGCTCAATTTATGGGGCATCAACGGAACCAAAAGATTGGCATGCTAATTTGGTGATCTTTAACGGCGCTAACAATAATTTAATTAAAGATATGTATATCCAAGATACTTGGTCTGCTATAAGTTGGGGAGATTATGACGATGGATATGTTGGTCCTAACGGTGATAGAGATGAAGTTAGTTGTGGTTATGACAACACATTTGAAAGGATTACTGTTAGGAATACCAATAGAATTCTTAATGTAGGCGGGGGTACAGAATACACCGCTGCTGCTAAACGAAACACATTTATAAATTGTGATTTTTCAGATTTCGGATCGGTAGCAGTCACTTATTACCCAACAGAAGGCATAAAATTTAAGAACTGTAAATTTTCCAATGGAAAAAGTTTAATTACCGAAGCAGGTGGCCTCTATGCTCCCTATAGTAAAGCTGATATCATGTTTGAAAACTGTACTTGGAAGAATAATAGTTTTTCAGCCCCAAACTAAGATCAAAATTCCTAATTTGAATCCTCTGACCCAAGTCCTACCAAACAGAAATACAATAGTAAATCAAAAATTATAAAGAAGGTGTGATTTTTATCACACCTTCTTTATAACAATCCAATAAATTTAATTAAATTATTTTTATACATTTTGAGTTAATACTCATTAGAAAACTTCATAACGATTCAAACAAATCTTATCTAACATTCTATATGCAAACCAACTTATATTATTGAATCTAAAATTAATCTGCTAAAATTCTCTCTGGATTGAGCACAAGTGATTGGACTTTTCTAAATTATCCTAAGCGTAATACTATCAGTCAAATAACATTGTCTTAATCAAAATGCGCAACTAACAAAAGGTGTATTAATACTTATTTGTTATCAATGCAACCATACATTCGTTTCTAAATAACTCATGCGTTTTTCTGTGAATTGCACCTATTCAATTGAAACATATAGAAATTGGCCGTCAATACTCGAATAATTCAACTTGAATTAACTTTTGCATTTGATTCTTTTTAAACAAGGTTTATATTAAGTATCAAACAATTTTTGACCTCTCCTAAAATCGAATAATATTTTATCAGAATATTCTAAATCGTACGTAATACCCTACGCAACAATAGGTTTAGAGCACGACATACAGATTATTCTTATTATTTAAATATTAAAAATAATGTCAAATCTTAAAATTTTGGGTAGTTCGTCGAAACAATAGGTTATTTAGTCGATGTCTCTTTATTTTAAAATATCATTGCATTCCAAATTAAAACAATCCCTACCAAAAGTTAATTTTTACCCGGAAGTATTATTTCCGTAGTGAAATCTATGGTTTCACCTGCTTATTAAGTGTCATAAGATGTATCTGGTTATTAAAGAACCGTAATAATAGAAAGAAATACAAATTCAAATATTTATCCATTAACTATTTACTTCAATTTACTTACTATGAAAATTCAATTCCAACAACCCCTAAGAGCGGCATTAAGCTGTATGATTCTCTTCATGTTCTTCTCTTGTAGCAATGACTTGCTGGAAGAAACAGATACTTTACAAGCGATTCAGTATCAAGCCAAAACAACCCAAACCGTCACTTTAACACCACTACACGATGCGTTTATGCAGGGAAGCAGAAGCTACAATTCGTCTATAATTCGACTAGAGCAAAATAACCGTACTGGTTACCTCATGTTCGATCTTAGTAAAATAGATGGGCAAATCACTTCGGCGAACCTAGAATTTACAATTAGTTCCGATCCTGGACATGGGACTATAGAGGTTTATTTAGGTAAAGGCACCAATTGGACCGAAACCAATCTTACCGGCTCAAATAAGCCTAGTTCCGATTCATTTTTAGGTAGCATCAAAAAATCATATCCTTTGGGAAGTAAAGAGAAAATTTCTCTGAATGCGGAATCTTTTAACGCAGAAAAAACATCACTTATTCTCCTTCACAAAAATGGAAACGATTTGGCATTTGCATCTAAATCAACATCATCATCCCCTAAGCTAACTGTTACTTATAGCAGTTCCTCTACTAGCAGTCCCTCTCTTGACCCCGAAGCTAGTAAGCCAATCGCACCAGTGGCTAAAGGATATTTTGTAACCGTTAATGGTAGAGCTACAAATAATGGATTGTCCGAAAGTAGTGCATGGAATTTAGAGCATGCTTTTAAGGTAGCCAAAGCTGGAGATGTATTTTATATAAAGGCAGGCAATTATGGAAATCCAAAGTTAGTGCTATATAAAGGTGGTACAGCAGGGAATCCCATAAAATTTATTGGTTATAACAGAACCCCAGGGGATATTGTTAGCCACAATGGTTCTACCTTTAAATATAGAGACCAAGTTGATTCTAATAAAATGCCGTTACTAACGGCCTCTAGAGCTGCAACTGGCACAGCCATTATCCAATATGCAGACTACGTTGAGTTCGAAAACCTCCAAATTACAGGATATAAAACGGGAATACAATCAGACGGTAATCATGTAGTATTAAGAAATATTGTAGCCACAAATCTCGGAACTCAAAATTATAACACGTATAGCGGATTCGGATTAATGGTGACAGGGAATAACACTTTAGTAGAAAACTGCTACATTCTAAATGCTGGTGCAGAAGCAATCAAGTTGTTTGGCGCGAATAATAGTAGAGTAAACAACTGTAGTGTTTATAGTGATAATTCTAAAAACCCTACAGACTATTATTTTTTAATAGCAGGAGGCACAAACAACGCCATAATAGAAAACAGCGTTGCAAATAGAGCCGCAGGTTTAAGTCATGGAGGACATGGATTTACCATTAAAGATCTAGCAGAACGTAATACCATAAGAAATTGCACAGCATACAAAACTAATTTTGAACTAAACTTTTCTGGCGTAAGATTTAATACTATTAAAGACAGCTTTATCTACGGAGCCTCAACTAACGGTAATGATTGGCATGCTAATTTGAGCATATTTAAT
Organism: Arenibacter certesii DSM 19833; assembly: GCF_000429545.1. Taxonomy (GTDB): domain Bacteria; phylum Bacteroidota; class Bacteroidia; order Flavobacteriales; family Flavobacteriaceae; genus Arenibacter; species Arenibacter certesii. The sequence continues at coordinate 774 of NZ_AUCB01000067.1, read as the reverse complement.
GGAGCAAACAACAACTTAATTAAAAACCTATATATTCAAGATACTTGGGCTGCAATTAATTGGGCAGAGTATAATGATGGTTATGTAGGGCCTGGAGGGGATAGAGATCAAGTAAGTTGTGGGTATGATAATACTTTTGATGGAATTACCGTCAAAAATACTAACAGAATTCTTAATGTAGGTGGGGGTACAAATTATACCGCTGCTGCAAAACGTAATACTTTTATCAACTCTGATTTCTCAAATTTCAGATCCTTAGCTGTTACCTACTATCCAACAGAAAATATAAAATTTACTAATTCTAAGTTTTCCAATGGTCAATATTTCGTCACGGAAGCGGGAGGAGCTTATGCTCGTTATAGTAAATTTAATGTAACCTATCAAAATTGCACATGGGTAAATAATAATTTTAGGGCTCCTAATTAATTCGAAATATTTCTAAGGCTAATGAGGTCGTCTAAAAACTATTTAGGCGACCTTTTATTTTTTGGTTTTTCTGATATTATTTTGAACTTGGTTTGTTAATTAGGTGATTAGTGGCCAGTTAAAATGAGTCAAAGCGATTCTTACATCGCTAAACTCACTTTTTTAAGGTTGTGCGCCATTGCAATTAGACCTATTTCTGTTTCTACTTTATCCAGACCTCTTAACATAAACCTTCTAAAGTCCATATTGTGTTTTATGTTGCCAAATACTGCCTCCACATCCCAACATCTTTGTTTTCTGTGAGCAATACCTTCTGGACTTAGTAACTTTTGTTTCGCCATTGCTTTA
>NZ_AUCB01000066.1 GCF_000429545.1 Arenibacter certesii DSM 19833 | reverse complement strand
TTCAGCAAATATGGTGCGGTAGGTGACGGTAAGGCAGATGACACCAGAGCAATTCAGGCCGCATTGGATGCAGAAGGTTCTTTAATTGCAAATGAAGGAGCAACCTTTAGAATAACAGGCAGATTGGATATAGACAAGCCGGGTAACCAAAAAATAGATTGGAACGGCTCTACTATAACCGTTACTTCAACATTATACCAAGCTATTGAGGTAAACAAGCCTTCAGGGAGAACTACAATGAGCGACCTAACGATTGATGGTGCAAAAAAATTAGCTGCTGGAATATTTATAAAAACCGTATCGGATTTTGACAACGTTGATGTTAAGTATCTGTACTCAACTACACAAACTACATGGGCATTTAGATACGAGGTAACCGATATCCCCAACAGCCAAGGAGACTCTAACTTTACTGACTGCGACTGTTACGATGTTGAAAGTAAAAGTAACGGAGTTATAGGAGATACACCTGGACCTTCAAGATGCCTGATTTTTAGATGGAACCATAGCGGATCCACTTCTAAAGTTACATTCAATGGCGGTGTTTGGGATGGAGCATGGGGGGATGATGGAGATATATTCCAGCATGAACAAAAAGTGACTAACATTCACGGCTCTAGATTAATTTTTAACAATACCGTAATGAAAAATTTTAGTCGTAGAATTGTAAAAGGCACAGGAGGCGGTGTTGAGTTTAACAATGTTACCTTCAAAAGTCCTAGCAAATCACATCCAAGATTAGTAAGTAGTGTGCCCTCTTCTGGAATGGTTGCAATGGGTAACTTCATAAATTCCCAAGATGCCCACGGAACAATTTTTGATGGGTGTACATTCGACAACAGCTTGGGATACGATGGACGTTTGGTGATAAACCGACAAGACGGCATCATAGTTAAAAATTCTACATTCATTAATGCTAGTGTCGCATTCACAACAAGAGTTGCTGATGTGGAAATATGTAACAATACCTTTGATTCTAAAAGTAGTATATATGGTTATAATATTAATAACGCTACGGGATACACCGGAATGATCTCAGTAGGCACTAATAATAATGGACCTACTGGTTTTATTAGACTCCCAGATGGCAAATACAAAATGACAAACTGTCAATAGAGATCATATAACAGTCAATTAAATTTATAAATAAAGGAGGTCGTCTAATAACTTTTTAGACGGCCTTTTGCTATTTAAGATTTCTCGGTTGTAGTTTCATTATATGAAGAATGTATTTGCTGAAAAATATCTTTATAACTGTGCGTTTATGATACTGGCTCACTAAGTAGGCGGCTAGGGAAAAAGGAGCTAACCATTTTTCTTTATATTTTGTTAATCAGTATTTTTTATACTGGTCAACGTTTCTATAGTTGATTTTTAATGCGCCCTTAGTAATCTACATTACTTTGGTATTAATATCATATACAATAAACGAGTATATTTCCTAGCCAATAAATAAGTAGTCTTTACTAAATTGAATTTAAATTTATTCAACTTAACATACAATAGGCTTGATTATCGTAACTATGGACCTAGATAAAACGAGATTTACATTGGCAAGAAGCAGTTTTAAAATAAAGTTCATTTAGAAGTAAAAACTTCCACTAAATAGAGTAGGATGAACCTCTGGAATAGGACTTAATCGATAAATCCATCCTTTTCAACTTTTCTTATTCCTTATTTCATATCTTTTCTAATAATTACATATTATTTTATAAATAAATATATAAAAAGGAAAAAATATCAGCACTTATGTTGAACCTTCAGGAATTGAAAGTACGTCTATTAAGAAGTAAACTTGTAAACGATTCTTTCTGGGCTATTTTTGGAAATGTTGTAGGAAAGGGACTTTCATTACTATCTTCAATAATTATTGCAAGAATATTAGGTAAAGAGATTTATGGAGAGTACGGTATTATTTCAGGTACAATAGGAACAATATTAATTTTTTCCAATTTTGGACTAAATTACACTTCAACAAAATACATAGCTGAATACCGTAATACAAAACCAGAATTACTCGCGAAAATTATTAAATATTGCCAGAATTTAACCCTGATTTTCAGCGGGTTGGCAACAGTTATTTTATTTGTATCAGCGGATTATGTTGCCATTAATCTACTTAATTCGCCAAAATTATCTACTCCACTGAGATTGATTACAATTAGTATCCTTATTGGTTCTGTATGCAGAACCCAGGAAGGTATTTTGGCAGGCTTCAGTAAATTTAAGGAATTAGCAAAAGTAAATACGGTAATTGGAATTAGCACCTTCGTATTTGGGGTCGCGCTAACCTATTTCTACAGACTTAATGGAGCCCTTATAGCTTTGATAATTATAAAAGTATTGTACTATGGGCTTCTTAGATACTTTATATCTCACAATTTACCATCTGTACCGGAACATCCAAATAATAAAATATCTTTAAGCAAAATTCTGAAATTTTCCACTCCAATAGCATTACAGGAAGCATTTTACGCGATGATCACCTATGCTACAGGGTTATTATTAGTTCAATTATCTACATATGGGGAAGTGGGATTAAGTTCCGCTGCTGTTTATTGGAGCGCTATAATATTATATATACCTGGAATTTTAAGAAATGTAATTCTATCTCATTTATCGGCCAATTTAGATGATAATAAAGCTCGCCTTAGGATATTACGATTAATACTATTATTTAATTTCGGGGTTACATTTCTACTCTCATTAACCATATACTTTCTCTCAGGTTATATAGCAGCTTCTTATGGTAATGACTTTTCTGGTTTAAAAGACGTTATAAATATCGCAGTTTTTACAACTATTTTCACGAGTATGAGCAATGTATATGCTCAAGCTTATATGTCGGAAAATAAAAATTGGCTTATGTTACTTTTCAGAATTATAAGAGACGGATTAATATTTTTAATTACTTTAATCTTATTAAAAGAAAACAATGGGGCTAACGGTGCATTATCATTAGCTAAAAGTGCACTTTGGGCTAATATCCTCTTCTTTTTTTTAATGGGCCTTGTTTATGAATTGAAATTTCAAAATAAAATCAAGATAACATGAAAAAGCTCGTTTTCATAATTTCATTTTTTTCATATAGTGGTTATTATGCAGGACTAGCTATATTGTTTTCTTTAGGCCTTGGCGGAATGTCAAGATTTTATTCCGTTCCACTTAGGCTCTTTCTATTAATATCAATGTTATATTTAATTAAAAATAATATATCAAATATTAGATTTAATAAATTTCCAGGAATAATTCCACTGTTTATAATTTTTTGGTGCTATTATTTTATAAAAATTCTTTACACGGAAAATATTGATGATACCCACACGCTTGGAAGAACTTGGCCAGAATATATTTTTTATTCATTATCATTTGTAATATTCCCTTTCATAACCTTCACTCTATTATCATTAGATAAGTTTCGTAATACCATCGTTAATGGATTTATTATATCCGGTTTTGCTTTAGGAATAATAGGTATTTATTTGTATGGATCATTACTAACTTCGGGAATAGGCCGAATTAATTTAATAACATATCAAACTGGTGAAGCTGTACTTAATCCCCTGTCTTTATCCTATTCCGGGGCATTAACAATAGTTCTATGCATATACAAATTTGTAATTCTAGGACAAATTAAGAAACCTGAAAAATTCTTCTTAATAATTACTATGATCTTGTCTTTTGCATTGTTCTTATTAGGATCCTCTAGGGGATCCATAGTTGCTTTAGCCTTTACCTTACCGCTATTTATCGCTTATTCTCCAGCTAGAATTAAATTAAAGTTAATTGTATTCTCAATTATTTTAACTCCTATTATAATATGGGCGATTACGGCCAGCGGTAGTAACATCTTTGACAGAGTAACAAACACCTCTAAAGATGGTGGTGGTGGTAGAGATTACTTATGGACGGAGGCACTATCTCATTTTTTAGAGTCACCTATTTTTGGTGGTAGAATTGAAATTGGAGGTATATATCCACACAATTTAATTATAGAAATCCTAATGGCTACAGGAATTATTGGATCATTAATAATCTTACCAATAATATTTAAGGGGTTTCAAATTGCATTCAGAAGAATAAAAGAAAATAAGGAAGATATGTTTATGGTTCTAATTTTAATTCAGGGATTTACCCAGCATTTCTTTTCTGGTAGTTTTGCCACAGCAACTTTAGTATTTCTACCTTTAGGAATGGCATATAGCTGCTATAATAAAAAAAATGAATATTAATAAATTGCAAATTCAATTCTATTTAATGAAAGATATAATTGTAATCACTAATATAGCCTCCCATTATCGCTCTACGTTATGGGGAAAATTAATAAATAGTGAGAAATATAACTTTAATTTTTATTTCGGAAAAGATTTAAAATTTGGGATAAAGGAAATTAATTTTAATGAAAAAAAATTCCAATTTCGTCAGAATCAAATACATCTGTTAAATAACTTATATTTTAAAGATAAAATTATTGTATGGCAAAGAGGCATAGTAAAAAAGTGTTTGACTTTGAAAGTTAATACTGCAATAATTCTAGGTGATTCTTGGATTATATCAAATTGGATTATTGCTATAATATTTAGAGTTAAGGGTGTTAAAGTGATATTTTGGAGTCATGGTATTTACGGAAACGAGCCCAAAATAAAGAAATGGATTAGAATTTTATTTTATAAACTTGCTAATGAACATTTGCTGTATGAAAGAAGAGGCAAACAACAAATGGTTTTAAATGGGTTTAAAGAAGATAAACTTCATATTATCTTTAATTCGCTTAATTATGACGCAAATTTAAGGTTTAGGGTTGCGGCTGAAAAAAGTTTAAAAAAAGAAGTATATACGTTTTTTCATAATCCTGAGCAACCAACGATAATTTTTATTGGAAGACTCACAGAAGTTAAAAAATTAAATTATCTAATCGAAGCCGTTTACGAATTGAAGAAACAAAATTACTTGGTAAATTTATTAATAATAGGGGAAGGCGGACAGCGGAAGAAATTGAACGAACTAGTTATAGAGTATAACATCAAAGATTACTGTCATTTTTACGGTCCCTGTTATTCTGAAAAAGAACTGTCAAATTTAATTTCTGCAGCCGATTTATGTGTTAGCCCAGGAAATGTAGGACTTACAGGTATTCATAGCATGAGTTATGGTACTCCAGTGTTAACCCATAACAACTTTATAAACCAGATGCCCGAGGTAGGTGCCATTATAGAGGGGAAAAATGGTTGTTTCTTTATAGAGAATGATGTTTCTTCCTTGGTTTCTAAACTTATTTATTGGTTATTTAACAATAATTTATCTAGAGATGAAATAAGGACTAATTGCTATAATATTATTGATAATTATTATAATCCGAATTATCAAATTAGAGTTCTTGAAAACGTAATTGAAAATAAACCTCCTTTAATATAAGCCATCTTTTATGAACAAACTTTTACAAATTAATTCAGTGGTGAATACGGGGTCTACGGGAAGAATAGCAGAGGATATTGGTGATTATGTTATGTCTATGGGTTGGAAGAGCTACATAGCCTATGGTAGATATGGCAATAAAAGTAACTCTCATTTAATTAAATTCGGCTCCAAATACAGTAATTATTGGCATGCAGTTTTAACTAGGCTTTTTGACAAGCACGGATTTGGATCAAAAAAGGCTACCAAAAGGTTAATTCATCAAATTGAAAAAATCAATCCAGATATTATTCATCTTCACAATCTGCATGGCTATTACATAAATATACAGATCCTATTCGATTATCTGGCTACCAAATCCACCCCTATTGTCTGGACCCTACATGATTGTTGGTCATTTACAGGCCATTGCGTGCATTTTGATAATATCCAATGCTATAAATGGCAAAAATTATGTTCTAGATGTCCACAAAAAAATACGTATCCTAAGACCATACTTTATGACAATTCCAAAATAAACTATAAAGCTAAAAAAGCATTATTTAATTCTGTAAAAAACTTAACCATTGTCCCTGTCTCATACTGGTTACAAAGTCTGGTCGAAAAATCATTTCTCAAAGAGAATAAAATAAAAACAATTCATAACGGAGTTGATACAGCTATATTCAATAAAACAAAAGATAATTCAGTTATTGACCACTACAACCTTCAAGATAAATTCATTATTCTTGGAGTTGCCAATATATGGAGCAAAGGAAAAGGATTAAACGATTTTATTAGGCTCAGTAAGAGTATTGAAGAAAACGAAATAATTGTTTTAATTGGATTGAATCATAATCAAATTAATATGTTACCTAAACATATTTTAGGTATAAAGCAGACGGAAAGTCTTAATGAGCTTAGGGATTTTTACTGTGCTGCAGATGTGTTTGTCAACCCATCTTACCAAGATAGTTTTGGTATGGTGAATATTGAAGCTTTATCGTGTGGAACACCAGTTATAACTTATCATACAGGAGGATGTCCTGAAACAATTTCTGAAGAAACCGGCTATGTTGTAGAACAAGGAAACATAGATGAGTTGTTAAGTTCTATTAGAATGGTAAAAAACTTAACCAAGGATCAATTCAGTAATGCCTGCAGAAAAAGAGCACAACAAGAGTTTGAAAAAAATTTAAAATATAAAGAATATTTTGAATTGTACACTGGCTCATTAAAAACGCTTGCCTAAATCAAATTTAAAAACAACCAATAATAATCAATCTATTTAAATTACATTATTATAGTATTTTCCTCCAAATCCCTCTTTTAAGTAAATAATCCCCGGGGTAAGCCCACGGGGTATTATTATATTTTTCAAAACTTAGTATTATTCAGCGGTTGTTGGTCGAACAAACCAAATGATAGAGTAATTACGAAATGTTGTGGTTCTTATGAATATGGTTTCTTGAGCTCATGCGTAAGATTACTGCTTTTTTTCGTGCGAAGCAAGCTTCGGGGCATTTACCCCTCTAGAATAAAATTTATCTATAAAAGAAATACAAAGATTTACAACATTAATCAATAATAACTAATTACAGCAATAATAAATGCGCGTCGTACTTACTAAATATAAGATATGACATATTAGGTTTTCCATATAGTCAAGGTATCCTTTTATAAAAACTATATACTCACTTATTCCCTGCCACTACCCAGGCGTTACATACACTAACTGGATATACTGGAGCATGCTGACCCCTCTAAAGCCTAATCAATAAGTAACTGCCGTTCTGGCGGATGCTGACCCCCCTTTGAAAAATAAGATAGCTAGATTTTTAAATTATTCTGGAGCATGTTGACCCCTCTGGATGATTTATTTGGGAGCATGCTGACCCCCCTAGCTATTTTCTTTCTGGTTTTGGTTTATTTGATGAATACCATCAAAAAGATAACCAATGGCCGGAAAATCAAAACCAATGAGTCAAGTAAAACAAATACTTCGCCTGCACTGCCAGGGAAAAGGATTTAAAACCATTGCCAGGACCCTGTCGGTGAGTAAAAACACCGTGAAAGACTATAT
>NZ_AUCB01000065.1 GCF_000429545.1 Arenibacter certesii DSM 19833 | reverse complement strand
GGACGTTGGAGGCGGTAGATATGGCGAATGCGCAGACCATTGGTTTGCTAGTAGCAGCTTGTAATCCACCTCTAGAAGGCAATGCCATGGGCGGGGCTTATGAGCGTAATTTTGAAAGGTACCTTGCTAGAAAAGCCCTTGAGAATTATCCAAAAGAATTATTGGCCTTTATCCAGTCTCCTACAGCTAACGATTACGAGAGTTCCAATTTAATATGGGCCAGTCAGGCACTATCCAAACCAGAAAGGGAGCGGATTTTCGTAGATCTTTGGAAGAAAATGGATAACAAGGACCTGGACGAGCCTACCTTTAAGATTGTGGCGGGAATGCTGGATAACCGAAATGTACTGAATAGTGTTCGGCCAGTGTTGGAGGATAATAATAAGGCGGTAGAACATGTATCCCTTACCTTAAAAAATTTAGGATCGGTACAATCCAAGGAATTGACGAACACATTAAAAGGCCCTATAAAATCCTTATTGAAAAGTGGGGATCTCTCCAAGCAGATGTTGGGATTGGAAGCCGTAGGGAAACTAAATGTAGATGGCTTAAGAAATGATGTTTTGCCGTTGATCAAAAATACCTCTTCCCCGGAAATGATTAATTTGGTGATGTCTGCACTTAGGAAAAGTCCTTCTGAAAACAAAGCTACTTTTATCCAAATTGCAAAAATGGATGAGCTGGATATCGAGTTAAGGGCTTCTGCGGTACAGTCGGTAGCTATTGCAGATGTAAATTCTGCTCATAATATTATGGAGAACTGGCTGCCCAATTTGGATGTAGCCCAAAAGAAGAGCGTGGTTCAAATAATAGCCTCTTCCAAAGAAGGAGGGACGCTTTTAAAGGAGTTGCTAGATAAGGAGCTGATCAGTGCCAACGAATTCGACTATTCAAGTGCAGAAAGAGTATACCAATCCGATACAGAGGATAAAAGGGGAGTTGATCTTTTTGAACAGGTTAAAAAGAGGGCAGAAGAGGAAAAGAAAGGCTTGGAGTCCAGATTGGAACGATTTATGGCGATTGCGGAGAAGGGGGAAGGTAATCCCGAAAATGGTGAAAAGTTATTTCAAACCTGTCTCTTATGCCATAGTGTAGGGGATAAAGGATATGACTATGCACCAGCCCTGGATGGATCAGCCTTGAGGGAGAACGAAGCCCTTTTAACGGCAATTCTAGATCCCGATGCCGCTTTGGAAAGTAGCTATGCAATCTATAGGGTTACCAAGAACGATGGGAGCAATATAGAAGGATATTTAGTTAAAAAGGACGAAAGAGGGACTACCATCGGATTTATGGGAGGTACCAAACAGTTTGTCCAAGCATCTGAAATTAGGTTCGAAGGTTTCCTGGGTGGACGTTCCTTTATGCCCAAAGGGCTGATTGATAGCTATTCGGACGAACAGGTTTCTGATCTGTTGGCATTTATCAAGACATTAAAATAGTTTATAAACTAAATGAAATTCTTTAAACACACCTTATCAATTATACCTTATTTAATACTTGTTTCTTTAAAGGGGCAGGTAAAGGAAGTGCCTCCTACATTGGTGTCTTTTGAAAAAATTCAGTTGTCGGACAAGTACGTTTCCGAAGGAGCCTCTATTGCAGATATAGATGACGATGGACACCTAGATATTATTGCTGGTTCTATATGGTGGAAAGGCCCCGATTTTAAGGAAGCTTTTGCCTATGCCCCTGTAAAATACTTTCCTATAACCGGTCCGGGCTTAGAGGGTTATTCTACTAATTTTTTCACATTCCCTTCTCACATAGATGGGAACCGTTGGATAGATATCCTTCAAGTAGGGGTTCCAGGTACGGATAGTAAATGGGTTAAAGATCCCGCTAAAATATCGCTACCTCTTTCTTCGGTAATGGTAGAAGGACCAACTTATTTGAACGCTCTGAGGAATGTTTGCCATGAATCTCCTGCTTTTGTGGATGTAACAGGAGATGGAAGAAATGAACTTCTTGCTTTCAGCGAAGGAAGGTTGGTTTTAGGTATGCCTCCTTTAAATAACAGAGAAGATTGGTTAGCTCTATCTATTTCCGAAAAAGACCCTCAACGTTTTCCTGTGTATTCCCATGGTTTAGGAGCGGGAGATATTAATGGGGATGGACTGATGGATATAATTGAGAAAAGTGGATGGTGGGAGCAACCAGAAGACTGGGATAAAAGCACTCCTTGGATTTATCATGAATATCCATTTTCTCCTGGAACAGGAGGCGCCCAAATGTATGCTTTTGATATTGATGGCGATGGAGATAATGACGTGGTGACGTCCATGGACGGGCATGGATATGGACTTTCTTGGTTTGAGCAAATTGAGAACAATGCAAAAATCAGTTTTAAGGAACATGTTGTGATGACTGATAGGGCAGCAGATAATCCTTATGGGGTTTCTTTTAGTCAATTGCATGCTCTTGAAGTTGCGGATATTGATAATGATGGCATATTAGATATCATCACTGGGAAATGCTATTATGCCCATAATGGACGTGATCCAGGAGCCGAAGATCCAGCCGTACTATATTGGTTTAAAACTTTGAGACATCCAAATGGTTCGGTAGAATTGGTTCCTTATTTAATAGATGATAATTCCGGGGTGGGACGACAGTTTACTACGGGAGATCTCAATGGAGATGGGAAGATCGATATTGTGACCTCGAATAAGAAAGGAGTACATGTCTTTATTCAGGAATAGAAGTAAGTATAACAGTAAATGATTAGCTAATAAATTGAATTGGATGAAACGTCGAGAATTTATTAATCGTGTAGGAGTAGGAGCAACCGCTTCATTGGTGCCTTCCACACTATTATCTTTTACACCATCACTTTTTTCTGAACTAAGTAAAAGACCATTGAGTTTTGGTATCGTATCCGATGTACATAAGGATTTAATGCCCGATGCCGATCAACGTTTAGAAACTTTTATAAATAAGGCTATAGATAGGAAAGTAGATTTTATTATTCAAATGGGGGACTTCTGTTTTGCAGAGACTAAAAACAAAGGCTTTTTAGATATTTGGGAACAGTTTAAAGGGCCCAAGTATCATGTTTTGGGCAATCATGATATGGATAAAAATTCTAAGGAGGAAATGCTGGATTTCTGGGAGATGCCAAAAACCTATTATTCGTATGATTTTGAGGGCTATCATTTTATAGTGCTAGATGCTAATTTTTTATATCAAGATGGGAAGTTTATAGACTACAAAAACGCCAATTTTTATATAGATGATAGTGCAAGAACATATATAGACAATGAACAAATAGAATGGTTTAAAGCCGATTTGGAAGCCACAAAGTTTCCAACATTAGTATTTTCACATCAAAGTTTATGGCACTACCAAGGGGGTGTTAAAAATCGCCTAACGCTTCAGAAAATTATGGAATTTTATAAAGAGAAGGTAATCTGTTGTTTAAACGGACATAATCACTTGGATTATCATTTTCATCAGAATGGAATTGATTATGTAGATATCAATAGTATGTCTTATCAATGGTTATCGGATAAATATAAAAGCATGGAACGTTTTCCAAAAGAACTTTATGAGGAGTATGCTAATCTTCCGCATATAGGAGCATACAAGGATCCGTTGTATGCATTTGCTACAATAAACCCTGAAGGTACTATGGAAATAGAAGGGGTTAAGAGTACATGGATATCCCCTTCTCCCTATGATATGGGTATGCCAAAAGGAATTGATGGCATGGTATATTCTGCTGAAATATCCGATTACCAAATTAAATTTTAATAACTAGGAATGCAAAATCATGTGGTTGATTTTTATTGAAATAAAATTTAAATCCAGTGTATACTCATGAAGACATCTAGGTAGTGAGGTGTTTTTCACTTATTTAACGCCTTAATTAATGGTGCTCTCAGTTGGAGTTGGGTGTTTTACCTTTTATACTTTCATATTAAAAAACAAGATTTTCAAGGGATTGGATCTTTTTTCTAATGTTATTTCTTTAATTGATTCTTAAAAGGGCGTGCAAATCGCTAAGCCTTCTTATTTTTGCAAATTATTAGGCGCTACCGCCAATTACGGGCGCTGGGATAGACAGAGGGGTTAATAAGAAGTACCCAATGTAAAATTGTTATAAATGAAGTATACAAGACTTACTAAGGAACAACTGGAAGAACTACACCAAGAATTTATTAATTTTTTAGCAACCCAGTCGATTACTGCTGATGAATGGGAAACCTTAAAAAGGGAAAAACCTCATGTTGCGGAAGATGAGTTAGATGTGTTTAGTGACCTTATTTGGGAAGGCGTGCTATCCAAGATAGAATACCTTGAAAATATTTCGGCTCAACATATGTACCTGTTCCAATTATTAGAAAAGGAAATAAAACTTATTTCGGTGAAGGTATTGAATCCTGATATTGACCTAACCACCAAGGAAGGTTTTGCCTGGTTTAAGAAAAATTATAACTCCGACTTTGTGGAATATTTAACGGCATCTAAAGTCTATTCAGAGGACAAAAATCTGGATAAATTTAACCTTATTAAGCAAGGGGCAGTTATAACCAAAGGTGAACTTTATCAGTGGTTTGATCAATTAATAGGTTAAATACACCAATATTAATACGAAAATAGAATATCAATCAAGTTACAATAGAATTTAGATCATGGCACAGAAACCATCTATAGCGAAGGGAACACGAGATTTCTCCCCGTCCGAAGTGAATAAGCGTAATTATATCATGGATGTGATAAAGAAGCATTTTAAAACTTTTGGATTTCAGCCAATCGAAACTCCCTCGTTTGAGAATTCGGATACCCTTATGGGAAAGTATGGGGAAGAAGGAGATCGCCTGATCTTTAAAATATTGAACTCGGGAGATTACCTGAGAAAGGTTGACGAAGAAGTATTGACCAAAAAAGATTCTAATTCGCTTACGTTTAAAATATCGGAAAAAGCATTGCGTTATGATCTAACTGTGCCTTTTGCCCGTTATGTGGTAATGCATCAGAACGAGATTAGCTTTCCTTTTAAAAGATATCAAATTCAGCCTGTATGGCGAGCCGATAGACCACAGAAAGGAAGGTTTAGAGAGTTTTTTCAATGCGATGCTGACGTTGTGGGGTCCGACTCCTTATTACAGGAGATAGAATTAGTACAATTATATGATGCTGTTTTTACTGATTTAAAGTTAGAGGGAGTAACTATAAAACTGAACAATAGAAAGGTCCTAGCTGGTATTGCTGAGGTTATTGGCGAAAGCGATAGATTGATCGATTTTACCGTAGCTCTAGACAAACTGGATAAAATTGGAATAGAAGGTGTTTCCAAGGAAATGGGTGAAAAAGGAATTTCAGAATCGGCTATTGAAAAAGCGTCGCCTTTATTTTCTCTTAAGGGAACCAATCTAGAGCAACTTAATATCCTTGGTGAATTGTTAAGAGAGTCAGACCTAGGAACAAAAGGGGTAGAGGAACTTACCTTTATTATTGAGGCTTTGGAATCGTTAGGTTTACAGTCCGCCAATTTAAAAATTGATGTTACACTGGCAAGGGGGCTTAATTATTACACTGGAGCTATTTTTGAAGTAGCAGCTCCAGAAGGGGTAAGTATGGGCTCTATAGGAGGTGGAGGACGATATGATGACCTTACAGGAATTTTTGGTTTAAAGGATGTAAGCGGAATCGGTATATCCTTTGGTCTAGATCGAATTTACTTGGTGTTGGAAGAGTTGGGGCTTTTCCCCGAAACTGCGGATAGTTCGTTGCAGGTACTCTGTGTGAATTTTGGAGATAAAGAAGCAATGGTATCGTTAAAGTTGGTAAATCAACTTAGGAAAAATGGTATAAGAGCAGATTTATATCCCTCAAGCGCCAAAATGCAAAAGCAAATGAAATATGCTAATAACTTAAATGTACCATACGTGGTATTGATTGGAGAAAAGGAGTTGGAAGCACATTCCTTCGTGGTTAGGGATATGATAAAAGGGGGACAAACAGAATATAGTTTTAATGATGTAGATCAGTTCTTAAAGCAATTGTAATCTCCAGGGCGACTTATGCTCTCTAAATAATAAAAGGTTTAAAAAAATCCTCCCTTTCGGGGAGGATTTTATAGTTTCTAGCTTAATCGAAGTAGCTAAAAGTTTCGTCTGGCTTAATATTTAGAATTGTCTCATAAATTAATCTAATCACATTTTCCACATCATCCTTATGTACGGTTTCTACTGTAGTGTGCATATACCGTAGTGGCAATGATATTAAAGCAGAGGCCACTCCGCCATTGCTATAGGCAAAAGCATCGGTATCTGTTCCTGTATGTCTTGAGGACGCCATACGTTGAAATGGAATTTTATTAGCTTCCGCGGTTTCAATTATACGTTCCCTTAGCTTGTTTTGTACAGCCGGAGCATAGGAAATTACGGGGCCTGCGCCAATCTCTGTGTGCCCTTGTTTCTTTTTCTCGATCATAGGAGTGGTAGTATCGTGGCACACATCAGTCACTATAGCTACATTAGGTTTAATAGTATGGGTGATCATTTCGGCCCCTCTTAGGCCAATCTCTTCCTGAACGGAGTTGGTAATGTACAATCCAAAGGGCAATTCTTTTTTATTTTCATGCAATAGTCGTGCAACCTCTGCAATCATAAAACCGCCAATACGGTTATCAATAGCGCGGCAAACGTATTTGTCCTCATTTAAAATTTGAAATTCATCAGGATAAGTAATCACACAGCCAACGTGCACCCCTAATTTCTCTACCTCTGCCTTGTCCTTGGCGCCTACGTCTATAAAGATGTTGTCCAATTTTGGTGGCTCTTCCTTAGAGTTATCCCTGGTGTGTATGGCCGGCCATCCAAATACACCCTTTACAATTCCATTTTTAGTATGGATATTGACCCATTTCGAAGGTGCAATTTGATGGTCACTGCCTCCATTTCGAATAACATATATAAGACCGTTGTCGGTAATATAGTTAACATACCATGAAATTTCATCGGAATGCCCTTCAATAACTACCTTGTATTTTGCATCAGGATTGATGACTCCTACTGCGGTACCATAGGTATCCGTAATATAAGTGTCCACATAAGGTCTTATATATTCCATCCATAATTTTTGGCCTTCCCACTCATAGCCGGTAGGAGACGCATTATTTAAGTATTTCTCTAAAAAATCAATAGATTTCTTATTAAGAATTTTCTTTGTGCTCATTTACTTATAGTTTAAATGCAAACTTAACAATATTCACTTTTATTTAATAATATCCTGCTGGCTTTATCGTTAATTTTGGCGCAGGTTTAGAGATTTAGAATGCGATGGTAAGAAAAATATTAATTATGTTGTGTGGATTTATTGGATTCTTGGGTGTTTCCCAGGTTCCGGATGAACCAATGGACTCCATTTCCCAACAATATATTATTATGGAGGGGGATTCCGTTATGCAGAGTTCTATAGCCTTGAATGAAGTTTATGTTTTTGGTAAGCTGAAATTTCAAAATTATAATGATAAGCTTCGCTATTATATTTTAAGGAGAAGGACGATAAAAGTGTATCCATATGCAAAATTGGCCGCTGAAAGACTGGTAGAACTGAATGATAGCCTAGTGTATATTAAGAAGAATAGGCATAAGAAAAGATTTACACGTAAAGTTCAGAAGTTTATTGAAGAAGAATTTTCTGAGGAGTTAAAGAAGTTGACCCGTAGTGAAGGGCAGATTTTGGTAAAGCTGATATATAGGCAAACCGGTACTACGGCTTTTGACCTAGTAAAGGAACTGCGAAGTGGTTGGCGAGCCTTCTGGTACAATACCACTGCAAAAATGTTCAGTATAAGTATTAAAGAAGAGTTTAGGCCCGATGTAGTTCATGAGGATTATCTAATAGAGGATATTCTACAACGTGCATTTGCAGACTTTACGCTGGAAAGACAACCGTCTGTATTGGAATTTGATTATGCAACCCTAAGTAATATCTGGAAGGATAGCGCAAATAATAAAGATAAGGATAGTATTAATACAACGAATTAGATGGGGGAATCAGCTCTAAAGAAGGCATTTTATGATTTTGTCTTCTAAAGGAGTTCTATAGGATGTAGAGAGGAAGTTTATAAGTAGCCATATTTCTTTTTTGGTAATTCTAAAAAATGTATTATCTTGTTCTTCCTTTTTTGAAGTAGCAAAAACCTGTTTTTCAGGGATTTGTATTTTGGCTTCAAAAAAAGTCGAAAAAAGATTTCAAAAAGGGTTGTTATATCGAAAAAGGGGCGTAGATTTGCACGACGCGATTAGCGCGTGAGCGAGCAGGCGATTAAGATCGCCGCGTTTTTTGAAATTCCGGACCGATTTGACAAGCTAAAAAAGAAAACGAAGTTTTTCTAAAAAAAGGTTTGTCAGTTTAAAAAGAGGTTGTATATTTGCAGCCGCTTACGGAAACGGAGCGAAAATAAAAGACAAATAAGTTCTTGGACATATTGTAAAGACAGCGTATTTCTGATCTGGCGACAGATCGGGGATATTGAAAAAAGAAACCGAAAATACGAGCTGGGCATTTAGCTTTTAATGGTTGATCGAAGTAATTTAAGAATCAACGATGAAGAGTT
>NZ_AUCB01000064.1 GCF_000429545.1 Arenibacter certesii DSM 19833 | reverse complement strand
ACTACTTTTTCCGGACTTTCTTCTGGCACCTATAATTATATTGTACGGGACAGTAAAGGTTGTACTTATAATGGCAGTGCTACTTTAACTTCGCCAGATCCTATTGCTGCAGATGCAGTAGTTATTCAGTCCTATACTTGTTTACAGTCGGCCAGCATTCAGGTACAAAATGTAACTGGGGGAACACCTGGATACACCTATAGTATTGACGGAGTGACATTTGTTACAGGAGATACCTTTACAGGACTTAGCACTGGGAATTATACTATTACGGTAAAAGATGCCAGCGGATGTACTTTTGCGACCATACCCGTAACTATTCCAGCCCTAGACTCACCAACGGATATCACATTTAATGCCACGGCGCCTTATTGTACGGCAGAGACGTCAGTGGTGAATCTTTCTGTTACCGGTGGAAGTGGTACAATCACTTACGAGATTATTGATCCTGTGGGAGCAATAGCTTCTAATACTACTGGAGTGTTTAATAATCTTGCACCAAACACCTATACCTTTAAAGTAACTGATTCTAATGCTTGTAGCTATGAGGAGAACTTTACCATTATCCCGGTCCAAAAGATAAATGTATCAGGAACTTTAGTAGAGAATGTTTCTTGCCAAGGCGGATTGGATGGTGTAATTCAATATAGTATTACCGGTATTTCCGGAACGTACAGTTATACCGTAACTGGACCCACGCCAATAACTCCGCAAAACGGAATTACTACAAGTCCATTGAATTTTAGTGGCCTTGTGGCCGGTAATTATACCATTACTGTTACGGACGATACTACGAATTGTACCGATACGGCCACAGTTACTATAAACGAGCCGTTAGATTTACTTATGATTGATGCAGTGGTAGTCACAGATCCAAGCTGTTCCGTAAGCGGAACGGTTCCTGGAACGGTGATTATCTCTATTTCTGGAGGATGGGGTGGATATACCTATCAAATTACAGACCCAAGTGGAGCTGTATTTTCCAATACTACTGGAGTTTTTAAGGACCTATTGGATACTTCTGCACCTTATAGTGTTGATGTTGCCGATGTAAATGGATGTAGTGTTTCTTCCACCTTTACATTAAATCCGGCCATAGCTCCAGAGCTTGCATTAAACGCCAATAACTTGTGTTATGATGCTTCTGTAGGTGTAACAATAACCGCTTCTGTTACCTCTGGAGGACAAGCACCATTTCAATACAGAATTAATAGCGGTGCTTACCAATCCAACACTATTTTTAGCGGATTAACTCCTGGGACATACACCGTAGATGTTATAGACAATAAAAACTGTACAGATACGGAAACCATTACTATAAATCCCAGACTTACCGTAAACGCGTCTCTTGATAAGGATTTGGATTGTAGTATTAGTCCAAATGCTGAAATTAACATTTCTATAGCAAACGGAAATCCAGTATACAGCTATGAAGTGTTCTTGGATGGAACAATTTTTCAGGCCAGCACTGCGGTGAGTGTATCACCATTTGTATTTAACACAAGTACTGCGGGATCTTATCAGTTTGTAATTTCGGATGCTTCGGGTTGTACCGTAACATCCAACAACATAAGAGTAACCAGTAATGTTCCACCAACAGTAAGTCCGGTGGTAACTGATCCACGTTGTGCAGGTTCTGCCGATGGTTCCGTTAATTTAAACGTCACGGGAGGAGCAATACCATACCAGGTAGTATTTAATGGGAGTGCCCCTTCTACACAAATGGTCTATACTGGCTTAATAGCAGGCACTTTTACTTATTCTATTACCGATGCTAAAGGATGTGAGACAACAGGTACAGTGAATTTAACTGACCCTGCAGTTCTAGCATTATCCACTGCTGTTTCACAAGATTATACTTGTACTACTGGATCTGCAACTATTGATGTAACCAGTATTACAGGTGGTTCAGGATCATATACCTACAGTATTGATGGGGTTAATTTTGGAGTTGGAACTACTTTTTCTGGATTAACCGCAGGAACCTATACCATTACAGCTAAGGATAGCAATAACTGTACGGTAATAAGTACACAAACTATTGATCCGTTAAATGGACCTACAGATTTATCCTTTACCCCAACGGCAATCACCTGTCCGGCTGTTACTAGTGATATTACCGTGAATGTAACCGATGGAAATGGACCGTTTAACTATAAGATTATCGCACCTGTCCTGCACGCAAAGGACAATGGTAATAATCCAACTTTTCCAGGATTGGCCGCAGGGACGTATACATTTGAAGTTACAGATGCCAAGGGTTGTGCAATACAAGAAAGCTATACTGTAAATACGATCCCAAAAGTTAACGTATTGTACCAATTGGTAAATAACGTAACCTGTAAAGGGGACCTTGATGGAGAATTTACTTTTGAGACGAGCGACTTTGTATCTACATTTAGTTATGTGGTGGAGGATAGTGCCGGCAATATAGTACAGTCAGCTAACAATATAAATGCGATCACTCCGATTTCTGTTCCAAATTTAGAAGCAGACACCTATGTGGTTATTGTAACCGATGATATCACGAATTGTACCGCATCTGCTCCAGCTTTGATCGCAGAACCTACTACCCCCTTAGATTTCACTTTTACCAATACAGATGTTACTTGTTCTAGCAATGCGTCAATTTTAGTAAATGCAACTGGTGGGTGGGGATCCTATAAACAGCAGCTTATGGATGCTACCGCTACAGGGGTTATAGTACCTTTTCAGAGTAATAAAACCTTTACAAATATTACTGCAGGAACCTATACCATTAGAGTAATGGATGCCAACGGATGTATAGTGGATAAACCAATTACTATTAATGCTATAGATACTCCTACTCTAGCCTTAGATCCTAGTTCAGATGTTTGTTCCGATGCCAATGGTGCAGAGATTGTCTTAACCGCTACAGGAGGACAAGGGCCTTATAGGTACAGAGTAAATGGTGGTACTTTTCAGGTTAGTGAAACTTTTTCAAACTTGGCTCCTGGAACCTATAATTTTGAAGCAACAGATATTTTTGGTTGTTCTACTGGACTTTTAACAATAGTTGTTCCAGAAAGATTACAAATCAGCAATGCGGTGGTTACTAAAGATCTCACTTGTTCTATTCCTACGGATGCTGTTATTCAGGTGACTGTAAACGGAGGTTATCTTCCATATAATCGCTATGAGGTAAGTACTGATGGTGGAACTACATTTAATCCAGGTGCTGCTATAACAGGAACAAGCTTTAGCTTTAATACCAATGCGGCAGGAAATTATATTTTTAGGGTGTATGACGATAAAGGGTGTTATGTAATTTCAAATCCTATCCAGGTAGATCCTATTACCACCCCGGAAGCTACTCACATAGCAACTGATCCTAGTTGTTATGGAGGTGATGATGGAGTTCTTGAAATTGTTCCGGTTTCAGGATCAGGACTCTCTCCGTATCAATTTAGCTTTAAAGGGGGTTCATTTACCTCTCAAAGAACCTATTCGGGATTATCAGCTGGCACAGCATATACATATACTATTAAAGATAGTAAAGGTTGTGAGACAACGTATAGTGTAGTATTAAATGACCCTCCAATTTTTGATGCAAACGTTATCGCAAATAACGTTTCCTGTGGCCCATCAGGTGATGTCCTAGGATCAATAGATATCAGTATTACTAGTGGTGGGGTTGCCGATTACACGTATACCCTATTTGATCAATCCAATAATATCGTTACCGTTTCAGGTCCAACACCTAATCCAGCAACCACTTCCGACACCTCAATTACTTTTGACGGATTGAACTTTGGAGATTACTATGTTAGGATTATAAACGCGAATGGTTGCGAGTATTATGAGAATCCAGTAAGAGTGTTGGCTAGTCCATATATATCACTTACTTCAGATCCAGCTATTGTAGACTGTATAAGTGGGGGGACTGTTGAATTGACTGCAGATAGTGGGTCAGGAAACTACACCTTTACTATTTTAGGCACAAGTATTGGCCCAAATTCTGTTACCACATCCGGTAACCCTGTACTTGCTACCTTTACTGGTCTAAACCCAGGTCAGAAATATGTTTTCCAAGCTATTGACGATGTTACTGGTTGCTCTAGTTACATAGAGGCAGAGATTCCAAATCCTTCAAATATTGATGTGGTTGATTTCCCAACTGTAACCGATGTAAATTGTTTTGGAGAAACGGATGGGTCTTTAGAATTTCAAATTGAGGGCTTCGATTCAGGTGTAACCGTTCTTAATTACGAGATACGTAATGCCCTTACCAATTCACCCTTAGGAGCGGCTTACTCTGGTAGTGTTACTCAGCCAGCTGGAGGTCCTACTGCAACCCCTTCAATAACTGTAAATAACATTCCTCCAGGAGATTATGTATTGTTTTTTCAGGAAGATACCACTCCGTTTTGTTCAAATACCTACGAGTTTAGAATATTGGAGCCTAATCCAGTAGAATTAAGTCTGGTAAGTCAGTCTAAAGCAAATTGTACTGATGGTTCTTTTGTTACGGTTAGAGCAACAGGAGGTTCTGGAAGTTATACTTATGCTTATGTGCTTGCAGGAGCCGCGGCCCCTACAACTTTTCCAGAATCTAGTACAATGCAGATAACTTCCGCAACTTATCCTGTAGATTATGACATTTACGTACAGGATATAAACGGCTGTATAGCGCCACCTGTAAAGGTAACACTAGAAAAAGACCCTGAAACAGTTATCAACTTAAGTGTTGTGGATTCTTGTGTAGCTTCAGATGGGACTTATGAAATTGAAGTAGAGTTAAATACTGCTGGAATTGCACCGCATTATATGAGTGTAAATGGTGGAACTTTTGTGCCGGTAACTCTAAACAATTCAGGAGATACCGTAACAATATCTAACCTTTCGTTTGGAGACCATACTGTAAGAGTAATAGATTCCAATGGATGTGGAGAGGCAGCCAAAACTATTACCATTTCTCCTCCATTTTCTGCTATAGCAACACAAACTGCTGAAGAGCAATGTGATCCTGTCAATAGTGCGGAGGTAACCCTAGTTACAGATGGTGGATCTGGAGACTTTAATTTTATTCAAACTTCTCCTGCTGGTCCTACACAAATTAATAATCCAGTGTTTACTGGATTAACAAGCGGCACATATAATTTTGATATAGTAGATAATGTAACGGGCTGTGTAGATAATGTGAGCATTGATATAGAGGCTCCTGTAAATCCAACCTTCACCTTATCTTCTGAAGAGGTGAGCTGTTTTGGAGGAAATGATGGCACTATTACGGTAACATTGAACGCAGGAAACTTGGATGTTCCTTATCTATACAGTTTTGACGGTGGTATTAATACCCAAAGTTCAAATGTATTTAACGGGCTGGCTCAAGGTAATTATACAGTTACTGTTATTTCAAATAATGGATGTTCTCATAGCGAGACTATTACCGTAACAGAACCAACACAATTGGTGTTTACTGCTTCTGCATCTGCATATAGTTGTGATGATAATTTTAGTACGGTAACTGTGGATAATCCAAGTCCAACAGGAACAGGACCATATTTGTACAGCTTTAATGGCGGATCTTTCCAGTCTAATAACACCTATAATGTGGCCTTTGGTGCCCCAGATGTAAATGTGATTGTTAAGGATGATAATGGTTGTACTGCAGCAATAGCGGTTGCTATTCCTGTAGAACAAGAGGTAACTGCTAGTATTACTGTACATCAAAATATAGATTGTAATAACGGCGAGGAAATTATCCAAATACACCCAGCGGATGGTTCAGGAGATTATACTATTACTGAATTGACAAATGGTACTGTGGTTGCGGATCCAACAAATATTGTTTTAACCGCACCAGGAAATTATGCCTATGAGGTACTAGATAATATTACGAACTGTTCTGTAATTGTAGAGCATAATATAGCTCCATATAAGCTTATTTCAGTAGCTGCTTCTCTTGTTGCAGATGCTAGCTGTAGTGATAGTTCTGATGGGGAATTACAAATTAATATTTCTGGTTATACAGGAACTTTTGATTATCAGGTTTTGGATAGTCTTGGGAATCCAGTGTCAGGTGCGTCTGGAAGCTATAATGCAACCTCAAATCCATTTAATTATGTAATTCCACAGACCTTACCGGCCGGAATGTACACTGTTAGAGTAACTGAAACACAAATTCCTTTGTGTAACGAGGTTTCTAATTCCGTAACGATTGATGCCCCGGAAGAAGTAATTGTAGTTGAGGTTAGTAATACGCCAGACAATTGTAATGAAGATGCAATTGTAGTTGTACAAGCCAGTGGAGGTACCGGACCATATACCTATGCGGTAGTATTAGATGGTTCAGCTATTCCAGGAGCATTTCCAGAGGACGAAACCCTTCATTTAGATTATAGTACAGCTGCAAACTGGGATATATATGCCCAAGATGCGAATGGTTGTATTTCTAAAGTTTTAGATATTACAATCACCGAAGATACTAGTCCAGATATTGCATTGTCCATTGCAAATGAGTGTGCAGAGGAAGGTAGTTATTCTATAAATGTTAGCCTAGATGCTACAAATACAGGAATAGCCCCATACCGAGTTAGAATTGTTGGGAATGCTTTCCAAAATAGTGCATCCTTCCCATATAACTTTAATAACCTTAGTTCTGGTACTTATGATA
Source organism: Arenibacter certesii DSM 19833 (assembly GCF_000429545.1). Lineage (GTDB taxonomy): Bacteria > Bacteroidota > Bacteroidia > Flavobacteriales > Flavobacteriaceae > Arenibacter > Arenibacter certesii. The sequence goes on along the minus strand of NZ_AUCB01000064.1, from coordinate 2,116 downwards.
TTGAGGTGTTAGACGCTAATGGATGTGGAGAAATTGAATCGATTACCATTAGTTCTGAATTAGATTTTAATGCTTCGGTGAATACCCAACCCTCATGTAATACTAATGATGGGGTAATTGACTTTGTGGTTGCTGGTGGGTCAGGAACCTATACTACTGAATTGTTTGAAGCGGATGGCATTACGGCAACGGGAATTGCCCCAGTTGGAAACCAGTTTATAGGATTGGCTTTCGGGTCTTATGTTGTCCGAGTGACAGATATTATGCTAGGAAGTCCTACCAATTGTACCAAGGAAATCATGGTGACTTTGGAAGAGCCATCAGCAGTAACCTTACAAACTACCCAGAAAACTGATATTAGTTGTTTTGGTGCAGCCGATGGTAGCATAAAGGTTAGTTTGGTTGCTCCAAGTGCTGGAGTAAATGACAATCCGCCTTATATCTTTACCATAGACAATGGGGTAGATGCGGCCATTACTCAAAGCAATGGATTCTTCTCAGGTTTAAATCCAGGGAATTACGTAATTACCGTGACTTCTAACAGAAACTGTGTGGTTACGAACAACGTTACTATAGTTGAGCCAGCTCAATTGGCTGCTTCAATAAGCAACGTGGTAGAATTTGCTTGTGATGTGGATAATACTACACAATCAGCTTCTTTTGATATCATTGCGGATGCTTCTACAGGTACAGGGCCCTACTTTTTCAGTGTAGATGGAGGGGGATATTTTGAGGGTACAGGTGCCGCCAAAAATCAATATACCTATGTAACTGCTGCTGCGGGTACCTTTACTGTGGACGTTAAGGATAGTAATGGATGTACTATTGTGGCGCCATTAACTCAGACAATTGATCCTCTTCCAGAAATTACAGATGTGTCCTTTATGCAATTGACGGAAATATCCTGTAACAATGATGAGGAGATAGAAATAACAGTAACTGGGGGATCAGGAGACTTTACTTTTGAATTGTTGCCAATTGGAAGCCCTTATGGAACATCAATATCTGTAACAGGAAATACTGCTATTTACCAATTGAATAGGGTAGGTGATTATACTTTTAGAGTGACTGATAATGTAACAGAATGTTATTTCACTTCTGCACCCTATACTATTGTTCCAAACGATCTAGTTGATGTTGTGGCCACGGCCATTACACCAGTGACCTGTTTTGGAGATTCTGATGGGGTGATGGAGATACATGTTACCGATTATACTGGTAACTACTCTTATGAGGTGTTCCATAGTGATGGTACCACTACCTCTATAACAAATACGGGAGTAGCCCCAGGAGTGCTAAGCATTGCAGGACTTTCTGCAGGGAATTTCTATGTGGAACTTACTGCTACAGATGCTCCATTCTGTCCGGCTACGTCAAATATTGTGACTATAGGGTCGCCAGATGCAGCATTAGATTTGGTTGTTACTAAAAATAGCAACGCCAATTGTACTATTGGTGCACAGGTAACGGTTAAGGCCAGTGGAGGGAACGGTAGTTATACCTATGCTTTTGTACAAGACGGGTCCACTCCTAATCCAAGTGATTATACTGCAAGTGCCAGTGCGATTCTTGATCCTGCTACCAATTTAAATTGGGACGTATGGGTGAAAGATGCCAAGGACTGTACTTATAAGATAGATGTGGTTATTGATGTAGATCCCCTTCCAACGGTAAGCTTACCAGCCTATGCGGACGATCAGTGTACTTCTACAGGAAACTCCTATACGTTTACTGCTACAGGTACAGGGAAAGGACCTTTAAAATACAGTATTGGAAATGGTTTCCAGAACAACGGTACTTTTACGGTATCTGCTCCTGGCACCTATATGGTAACGGTTAGTGATGCTAACGGATGTACTGTAACAGATACAATCGACATCATAGCTCCATTGTCTGCAACGGCAGTGGCTACTACTCAGCCATCCTGTCCGGTAGATGACGGTGTTATTACCATCACCGCTAGCGGTGGGTCTGGTACTTATGAGTACGATTTATTAGATGATACCAATACCAGTGTAATAGGAGGAGTTTCTCAGGCGTCTAATGTGTTCGCCGGACTTGCACCTGGAGATTATAAGGCTGTGGTATACGATGTTTCCGGGTCTGGTTGTGACGC
>NZ_AUCB01000063.1 GCF_000429545.1 Arenibacter certesii DSM 19833 | reverse complement strand
CTTGAACTGCTTAAGGAAATCATCATCAAATAAATCTTCTTTTTTCATAAAGCGCAAAAATTAAAATTAAACAAAAAAATTAACGGGGGTCATGACCCCCGTTAATTTTCTATTTACACACTTTATAAGATAGTCCCTATTCTTAAAAACTGGGCTAACTGCTCATTGTACATCTTTATAGACAGCGGTTATTTAACATTTTATGCTTTTCCCAATCATCATCACTTATCCAACATATAGGTGGTACACTATGGTTCTTAGATTAAATTGTTTTAAGTTGAAATTTCTATTTAGTAATTACTCCTATTTCTCCAATAGATAACCTCTTGTCATCATCGATTATTTTAACACCTTTCAGTTTTATATATCTCGCTTTTGCCCGTTTAAACATAACCGTTTGTTCTATAGGATTGTTTTTAATATTAGCAAACTCTCCTGTTGCAGCAGTTGACCAGGTGGTTTTATCCTTACTTGTTAAAAATTCATATTCAGATATAATCCCAACCGGCCATCTACCCTGAACTGGCATATAGGTAAAACCTTGTAATGGATATGACTTTCCCAAATCAATTATGACCTCGTTGGGTGTATTACTAGCCTCGCTAGTCCATGAACTTTTTGGATTATCATCAATAATCCTATAGGCATCCTTAAAATTTCCTGCCCTTCCATTAAGCACCTGCCAATCTTTTTTGCTGATATCAAAGTAAATTTCCTTGACCGCTGTTTTTTCCCCGTTCTCAGGATTATACGAAATTGCTTTTATCGTTGTAGGTTTATTTACGTTAAAAGGTTCCTCGTATTTCTGGGAATTTTCTAATGGTTCTGAACCATCCAAGGTGTAATAGATACCAATATTTTTATCGGCAACCTCCATGGATATCATACCATTTTTATCCCTATTGATTATAGGCTTTGTCAGTAAATTTGGAGCCCTGTACAATTCGATGTTTGATATAATTGGTTCTGCTTTTGATCCAGTAATATTTACTCTAATTTCTGAAGCTTCAATTAGATCGAAACTCAATATCCTTTTTACTCCAATAGTCGTTTGGGTGTCGATAAGTTTCCAAATACCATTTATTTTAGCCTCAACGGTAAATTCATATACTCGTTGACCAAGCGCAATATATTCTTGTAGTAAGATCCTATTTACTTCGGTCGGTTTATCAAATGATAGGGTAATTGATGCCGTGGTGACGCCATTATCCGTTGTCCAATATGATTTCTCATGGCCATCATTTACATTATAAGCTGCAAATTCAGAATGATCTCCCCTAACATTTGTTGCACTCACCTTAATGTCTTTGGCTACATTATTAGCAAAATCCTTATCAATTTGCCTTTTTAATTTCATTAATTGCTCTGTATCTTTTTCGTGCACCAGCCCTCTGTCATCTACAGGTAGATTTAATAATAAAGAGGCATTTCTACCGACGGACTCGTAATAAATATTAACTAAATGCTCTAAAGATCGTACTTGAGAATCTTCAGATGGATGATAGTACCAACCAGGTCTAATAGACACATCACATTCAGCAGGCACCCAGTGTGTACCATTTTCATGGCCGGAAAGCAATTCCTTATACTTAGGATACCCCGGATACACCTTGTTTCTTTCCAATAAACTCCAATTGGTTTCATTAGCCCAGCCCTCTTCATTACCCACCCAACGAACGTCTGGACCACCATCTCCAAAAATAACAGCATTGGGCTGCAATTCCCGTACTATTTCGATAGCCTTATCCCATTCATAATAGGTTTTGTTATCAATTTTACGCGTTTCGTTAGCGCCTCCATAATAGCCTGAGCCACCATTTGCTCCATCGAACCACACTTCAAAAATGTCACCGTAATTGGTTAACAATTCTCTTAGTTGATTATGAAAATAAGTTACATATTCTGGTTTGCCATAATCCGCATGGTTTCTATCCCAAGGCGACAAATACACACCCATTTTTAATCCATATTCCGCACATGCTTCCGATAGATCCTTCAACACATCACCTTTACCGTTCTTCCAAGGAGAATTTTTTACGGAATGTTCTGTGTATTTCGATGGCCATAAACAAAATCCGTCATGGTGCTTAGCTGTAATAATAACACCTTTCATTCCAGCTTCCTTAATGATTTTTGCCCATTGTCTGGCATCTAATTGTGTTGGGTTAAATTGTGCTGGGTTTTCACTTCCAATACCCCATTCCATATTGGTGAACGTATTCATATTAAAATGAATAAACCCATAATACTCCATATTGTGCCATGCTAATTGGCGTTCTGTTGGCAAAGGGCCATATGGTTCAGGACCATCATAATTCTGCGCATTGACTACACAGAAATTTAGTACTGCTATTAGTACAATATTTTTACAAATTTTATTCATTATTTTAAAATCAAACTAAATACTTATTTAACATCTTACTAAAGGAACCTATAATAATGATATTATTGATTGTCGTATCTTTTTTAATTGTAAAAGAGAGGCGTGCATGCCTCTCCTTCTACAACTAAACTAACTCTAAAAACTAATACCTTTCTATTAATCCTATAATTTAAACGAATTCAAAATTAACTTTTAACAAATTATCCCTACCACCCCGGGTTTTGTGTTAGAACTCCAGAAGGATACAAACCAATTTCACTTGGTGGTACTGGATAAAGATAATTTTTATTCTCATCGAATTGTTTTACAATTGTTAACCCCTGATAAGGTTCTATGAAACCATCGGAATTGGTTCGGGCAAATGGTTGTCCCACAGCATTTGGATAAACTGATGCATTAAACTTTGCTCCCAAGGGTGTTTGGACCAAAAGTTGTCCAGCTTTCCATCTAATAATGTCATCCCTTCGCATACCTTCAGCGGCAAGTTCAACTCTCCTCTCCCTTCTGATTTCATCTATTAATACAGATACAGCGGGGATATCCGCAATACTTCCATCAAAATCGGAATCTGGATCACGTACCAAGCCTGCAAGAGTCATATGGGGCATTCCCACCCTATCTCTTAGAAGATTAATGGAAATATCCAAATCGTTCTGGGTAAGTGTACCTAGTTCTGCTTTTGCTTCTGCATAAATTAGATATATCTCACCTAACCGAAAAACAAATACACCATCATCAGCTGCACCAGGAACCTGAAACACCCTGTCCGTATTGCTAAACTTCTTAATGGCGTAACCTGTTGGCCAATTTTGGTTAAAAGGAGGTACCCTATCATTTTCTTCATTAAAATACTCGTCGGGACCAACCAATTTTAAATCCCCCTTATTAAAGATGGATTGGACCATTCTAGGGTCCCGGTTCGCCATTTCAGTCTCAATGAAATCATAATCAGTAGCTTTATTAAATAAGGGGCTCAATGAAATTGGAAGACCATCTGTACATAAAAAGTCATCAGCTAAGGATTTGGAAAATCCTGTTCCGGCCTCTCCGGTAATAAATCGCTGTGACCAATGGGTAATTCCCAAATCCGTAGAGAAATGCCTAGCCAATATAGTTTCAGTACTGGTTCCAGGCTTGGCCAAAGCAAAATAGTTGTAGAAACTAGTCGCTGGACCGCCATCTTCATGCAATTTATAGCCATCCTCACTCATTATTACCTCTGCTGAAATTATAGCTTGGTTGAGCAATTCTGTAAACGGTTCCGATTTTCCATGGTATTTTCTTAATGTTCCTTCATAAAGTGCAATTCTAGCTTTTAGTGCATGGGCTATATAAACATCAATATTTTCCTTATTTCCTATTTCTTGAGGTAAGTTGATGATAGCAAAGTCGAGATCGTTTATAATGTTATTGACAACTGTTGCCCTAGAATCCCTTGGTTTATATATTTCCGGGTCGGTTTCTGCATGGGCTGTATCAAACCATGGAACATCGCCATATTTTTTAACTTTGTCAAAATAAAGATAGGCTCTAAAAAAACGACCTTCAGCCCTCCAACGATTTTTTACATCCTCTGACAGTTCTGAAGCTTCCAATTGATCAAGGAAATAGTTTACTGTCCTAATATTGTCAAAGTTCCAACCACCACCACCATAGCCGGAGGGATTGTCGTTAACTGTATTTGTGCCATGGGCAAATATGTTGCCATTGCCGTTTTGGATCTGATTGTCACTATTATTGTCCTCTTTCCAAATAAAATCTGCAAAACCTCTACCTTCTCTTGGGAAGTAATCATAGAATTGATTGGCATATATCCTAAAGTCACTTTCCGATTTGAAAAAGTTGACTGCAGTAACATCGCTTTCAGGTACTAAATCTAATACGTCATCACTACAAGAACTTACTATTAGGGCCAATATAAATATAAATCTATATGTGTAATTTTTCATTTTAATTATTTTTTAAAATTATACATCTACTAAAAAGTTAAGTTTAAGCCTACTGAGAATGATCGTTGGAAAGGATAGCTTTTCCCTGGGCCCCATCCATTGAATCCAGTAGATGAAATTTCTGGATCAAAACCACTTATTACATTATCGAATTCGAATAAATTTTGTCCCGTAAAATATATGTTTGCCGATTTTAATAGTGTTTTTTCTATTAGATTGTCTGAAAAGCTATAAGACAAGGTTAATTGTTTCATCCTTAAGTAAGAGAAGTCCTGCAGATACCTGTCTGAAGTTGCATAATTAAACCCTCCTTGGTTGCCTAGCACTCTTGGCCAATAACCTCCTTTATTATCTTCACTCCAATAATCCATATGGTTTACCTGAGGGGTCCCATTTTCATCTGGCCAAAAGAGCCCACCGTACAGTGCCATATCCCTTCTGCCTACCCCTTGCATAAAAATGTCAAGTGACAATCCCTTCCATGATGCACCCAAATTGATGCCGTAAGTATATCGAGGGGTATCATTTCCAATAATCATCAGGTCCCCGGAATCATCCACGGTTGACGTACCATTATCAATAATATTATTTCCATCCTGATCCACGAACCAGACATCTCCACCTGTAATAGGAAGTCCTGTCCTATTGGAATAATCCAAGCCAGATGACTGGTATTCAGCACTAGATTCAAATAGACCGTTGGTTCGATATCCCCATATTTCACCTATTTGCTGTCCTTCATAGAAACTGGCAGCTAAACTTTTTGTAGGGTTATCATATTTAGTGATTTCCGCCTTGGAGTCAGCAATATTAAAACCTAGGCTATAATTAACCTCGCCTATCCTATCTCTCCAGGTACCTTCAAATTCCCAACCTTTGGTGACAGATTCTACCGCATTTGCCCTGGGCGCTCCTGTCCCTAAACTTGCTGGTACGGAAGAACCAGGCCCTAATTGTTCTTTAACACGCCTTTGAAAGTAATCGAACGAATATTGCAACCTTGAATTAAACATTTCAGCATCTAATCCAATATTGCTGGAAATGGCGGTTTCCCATGTCAAAGTACTACTCACTAACAACGGGTTTCTCACTGATAATGGGCGATCTCCACCTAAAATTGTTGCCGGCCTAAAGGATTGCAAAGTCGGGAGATAAGGGAAATTTAAACGTGTAGAAGCCTCATTGTCTACAGATTGATTGCCTAACTCCCCATAGGAACCTCTAATCTTAAATTCAGACATAACAGACTTTAATGGTTCAAAGAAGGATTCTTGTGAAATTCTCCACCCAGCGGAAACAGAGGGGAAAAACCCCCATCGATCTTCAGAAGGAAATCTTGAGGTAGCATCATATCTTCCATTGAATTCCAATAAATATCTATCTAAAAAAATGTAGTTTAGACGATAGAAATACCCCTGTAATGCCCAAGCTGTACTATTTTCTCCAGCAACTGCGGTCCCAGTGGTAAGATTTAGGGATGGCAAATCATCCGTAAGTAAATTTGAATTACTTGAATTGGTAAAGTGAAATTTTTTCCTCTCCTCATTATATCCTAATGTAGCTTTTATAAAATGATCGCTTAAGAACTCCTTCTCATATTCACCATATACATTGATGGCATAATAATCATTCCTTGTACCATTTAAAAATATTCCCGTAGGTGTAGTGTGTACTGTGCTTACACCCGCTACGTCGCTCGGGCCCTCGTAACGTTCAACCATTTTTTTGTGCTGTTTTCTTTCGTGGGCAAATCCATTATAGGAATATGATCCCACAACCCGCATTCCTTCGAACGGTTTTATAATACTACCGAGTGTAATCCAGGAATCGGTCCCATCCCTTTTATCACGTCCACCATCTTTGAGAAGTGCCAATGGGGATTCAGTATTGGTGCCATCTGGATTAAGAATAGGGATGAAAGGGCTTTTCCTTGTTAAATCGTGCCATAGTGTTCCAGTGCCAGAATATGTATAAAAATTATCCTGTCGAGTACTAGTTAGTACTGTATTAATATTAAATTGGAGCCAATCGGTAGCGTCAACATCCAGTTTAACTCGAATATTTGAACGATTATAGCTATCATTTCCATATTTCAAAATTCCTTTTTGGCTAAGCAAACCAGCGGACACATAATAGGCCATGTTTTCAGAACTTCCGCTCATGGAAATGTTGTTTTCACTCAAAGGATTTGTGTTTTCAAAAATTACATCGAACCAATCGGTATTGGCAAAATACTGATATTTGGTGGGGTCATTGGGATCTACTCTCGCAGACGGGTTATTTGCCGGATCCTCGTAGTGTGCCAACAATAATGCTTTTGTTTCTGCATCAAAAGGTGCCCCCTGCCCAAGATTGTTAGCTTTCTCTTCCCTAAATTGAATATTTTGACGGGAATCTATTAGTTCGGGTATCTCTGTTGGCTTATTCAATGAATAGCTGGAGTTAAACGAGATAATTGGTTTTTGCCCTTTTTTGGCCCTTTTGGTTGTTATCAAAACAACTCCAAAGGCAGCTCTAGATCCATAGACGGCAGCCGCAGAGGCGTCCTTTAAGACGGATACACTTTCTACCTCGCTGGGATTTAATAAATTTGGATCCATCTCCACCCCATCAATGAGGACCAAGGGTCCGCCACCGTTAGTGGAAGTAAACCCACGTATATTGAATGAAGCGCCCGTACCCGGAGCACCATCGGAAAAATTTATATTAAGGTTTGGTATAAGACCCTGTAAACCTTGTCCTAAACTTGTTATAGGTCTATTCTCAAGCTTAGCGCTGCTCATTACAGAAACTGCCCCTGTCAAGTTTACTTTTTTCTGTGTTCCATAACCTACTATAACAACTTCATCCAAGCCAGATGCGCTTTCCTCTAAACTTACTGAAAGGCTTGTTTGCCCATTCAATGTGAGTTCTTTTGTTGCAAAACCTAAATAGGTTATAACAAGGATTGCGTCCTGATTTGTTACTTCAATAGAGAAATTCCCATCAAAATCTGCGGTTACCCCGTTAGAAGTTCCTTTTTCAATAATATTCGCTCCGGGCAGGGGGTTGCCCTCTACGTCGGTAATGGTTCCACTTATCGTCTGTTGTTTAAGGGTATTGCTTGCCTTGGAAACTGATAAGCTGGTTATATCAGTTTTTAAAATATCCTCCGAAGAGGTTCCAGGATGGCACATTGCGGCTTCAAAACTCATTACCATTAAGAGGTAAAACAAAGTTTTACCTGTCCTTTTAAATTTGGAAGTGGTCATCTTCCGTAATTTTTGATTCATACTCTTTAAAATTTGATGGTTAAAAGGGGTTGTTGATTATTTAATCATTTTTGCTAATTTCAAAAAAATTTATGTGTGAATGTGATACTATTATCACAATTAATAGCATTATATTAACAGTTGACACTATCCCGTAAACTGTGTAAGTTTAAAATAACAGGGGTTGGACTTTTATCTAAAGTCTGACCCTTTTTTCATATATCGTCAGGAACTGATTTAGGATGATTCCCCAGTTCCTTACTGGCATGGACCATTTTTTGGTCGCTTCCCTCACTGCCAAATATACGGATTTCATCACCGCATCGTCCGTAGGGAAGGAAAGTTTGTTCTTGGTATACTTTCTTATTTTCCCGTTCAGGTTCTCGATCAGGTTGGTAGTATAGATTATTTTCCTGATCTCTATGGGGAACTCAAAGAATACCGTGAGCTCTTCCCAGTTGTCCCTCCAGCTCTTTATGGCATAGGAGTACTTGTCGTTCCATTTCTGGGCAAAATCCTCCAGGGCCATCTTGGCGGCCTCTTGATTGGGGGCGTTGTATATATGCTTCATATCCGCGGTGAAGGCCTTCTTATCCTTCCATACGACGTACCTGCATGCATTTCGGATCTGGTGGACCACACAGATCTGGGTCTTGGATTCCGGAAAGACATTTTTGATAGTATCCGTAAATCCATTAAGGTTATCGGTGGCAGTAATCAGGATGTCCTCGGTCCCACGGGCCCTGATGTCGGTCAGTACGCTCATCCAGAAAGCAGCTGACTCGTTCTTGCCCAACCATAGGCCCAGCACCTCCTTTTTTCCGTCTCGGCGCAGACCAACGGCAATGTAGATCGTTTTGTTGATGACCTTGGAGTTTTCGCGTACTTTGAAGACGATACCGTCCATCCAGACAATGAGATAGACAGGCTCCAAAGGGCGATTTTGCCATGCGACTATATCACCCGATATGCTTTCCGTGATCCTAGATATGGTGGAAGTGGATACCTCAAAATTATAGACCTCACGGATCTGCTCTTCAATATCGCTATTGCTCATTCCTTTAGCATAGAGCGATACGATAACGTTCTCGATCCCATCAACAATACTGCCCCGCTTGGGCACTATCATAGGGTTGAAGGAAGCCTCCCTGTCCCTGGGGACCAAGATCTCGGATTCTCCAAAAGAAGTTTTTACCTTCTTCTTGGAGTGTCCGTTGCGAAAATTGCCGCCATTGGACTTCTGATGTTTTTCGTAATCAAGATGGCCGTCCAGCTCACCTTCAAGCATTTTCTCAATGCCCCGCTTTTGGATATCCTTAAGAAAACTGGTAAGCTCATCACCGGTCTTGAACTGCTT
>NZ_KE386917.1:6898-9041 GCF_000429545.1 Arenibacter certesii DSM 19833 | reverse complement strand
TAGAAAACAGCAAATGGACCTGATGGAGATCATTGAGGACCGGCATGGAAGATCATCTACCATTATTGCAAGTCAACTTCCTGTGGGAAGCTGGTACGATATTATTGGAGAAGCAAGCATCGCTGACGCGATATTGGACCGACTGGTACACACCTCTCACCGGATAGAATTAAAGGGAGAAAGTCTAAGAAAAAAACTGTAATATTGTCATTAACTTATCTTTTTGACCAAAATCCTTAGGGGGGTCAGTATGGCCAGAATAGGGGGTCAACATCACCAGAATATCCATTTGGGGCCAAAATCAAAAGATATCAGAATGGTTCTAGGTGCAGAGTAACTATGGTCTAATTTTCAACAACCGCTTTATGAAAAAATCATATTACCTTTTTAACGCTGGCAGATTGAGCCGCAAGGACAACACCCTTAAATTTGTATCCGTAAATGAAGACGGGGTTGACGGAAAACCAAAATACCTTCCTGTCGAGGGAGTCAAGAATCTATACTGTTTTGGAAGTTTGGATACTAATAGTGCCCTGTACAATTTTTTAGGGAAAAACCAGATAGGGGTGCACTTCTTTGATTTTTATGAACATTATACAGGCAGTTTTATGCCCAAAGACTATCTGTTGAGCGGCAAGGTCATCGTTAACCAAGTGGAACATTATAGTTCACAAAAAAAAAGAATGATCATTGCCCGACAATTTATTGAAGGGGCATCGTTCAACATGCTCAAAAACCTCAAGTACTACTCAAAACGTGACAAGGATCTTTCAAAACAAATCCTTCAAATAGAACAACTTTCAAAATCGATAACCGACATTCAAGCCATAGATGAACTTATGGGCATCGAGGGAAATATACGTTCGGCTTATTACAGCGGGTTTAGCACAATTATCAACGATTTTGAGATGAACAACCGTACCAAACAACCGCCCAACAACGAGATAAATGCCATGATATCTTTCGTGAACATGATCTGCTATACGACCTGTTTAGACCAAATCTATCACACACAATTAAACCCGACCATAAGTTTTTTGCACGAACCCGGGTTTCGTAGGTATTCACTTGCCTTAGATCTAGCAGAAGTTTTCAAGCCACTATTAGCAGATCGGCTAATTTTCTCGTTACTGAACAAAAAAATGATCCAAAAAGGTGATTTCGACCAAAAATTGAACAGTTGCCTTTTAAAGGAATCGGGCAGAAAGACCGTTTTGCGTGCCTGGGACGAAAAACTCAATGAGACTATTAAGCACCGTACCTTAAAACAGAATGTAAGCTACAAAAGGCTTGTTAGGCTAGAATGTTATAAACTGGTAAAGCATGTCATGGGCATGCAAGAGTACAAACCCTTTAAAACTTGGTGGTAAGATGTATGTGATTTTAGTTTATGATATGGACAAACGAAGGGTGGGCAAAATGTTAAAATTGTGCCGCCAATACCTGAACTGGATACAGAATAGCGTTTTTGAAGGCGAGATTACTGAGGTAAAACTAAAGGAACTGCTAGCGTACGCTAAATTGATCATGGACGAAAAAACAGATAGTTTGATTATCTTTAAGAGTAGACAGGAAGGTTGGCTAGAAAAAGAGGTCATCGGCAAGGAAAAGAACGAACTTGACAATCTGATATAAGCGTCTAACAAAGAAATTATAGCCATAAAAATTAAGTTCTTTGACATTTTGATACTTAATGTCTTAAAAAACAAGGCGTTGCCAAGTTGTCGAACCCCAAGGCAATTTATATCATTAGTAGTTGACGCTTTTTTTGTCTTATATTTACCATGCAGATAATTTCAAGCATTTAATAACCAATCTGTTGATTCTATAAAATCGACGGCTTTTAATCGACCCATTTAGGAATTGAAACTCTATAGAGGCGCAAATAGGTATCTTAACTATAAACCTTTTAATCGACCCATTTAGGAATTGAAACAGATAAACTTGACATCACAGTAAAATATAGGCGCTGCTTTTAATCGACCCATTTAGGAATTGAAACATTAAATTAGATGAGTTAGCTGTTTCGGTTAAGTAGCTTTTAATCGACCCATTTAGGAATTGAAACACAATAAAACCATTTTTGATGCTACAGGGTGCAGCGCTTTTAATCGACCCATTTAGGAATTGAAACCTGTTAAAT
>NZ_KE386917.1:0-4033 GCF_000429545.1 Arenibacter certesii DSM 19833 | reverse complement strand
AAACTTTTAATCGACCCATTTAGGAATTGAAACGCAGTTAGACGATATACCTTCTATTGTGAAAACAAACCTTTAATCGACCCATTTAGGAATTGAAACTTTGATAGGGCCGCCATATACTTCCCCTGATTCGATGCTTTTAATCGACCCATTTAGGAATTGAAACCCAACAAGGATGAACCCGTTGTTACCGTTAATCATATTTTTAATCGACCCATTTAGGAATTGAAACAGGCTGAATGATATTCCTATAGGCACAAAGGACTTTCTTTTAATCGACCCATTTAGGAATTGAAACATGTTTTTTGGTTGCATTTTTATAAAGCAAATTAACTTAAAATAGTTGGCTAAACTAATTTCCACCTCACCTCTTCCTATTCTTTAACAATTGTTGATTAAACCGGTGCTCCAAAGTCTCATCTGAGACATCAGGATTTCCCAATAACCAGGCATCAATGACATCTTTGTCAAAGAATTTCTGGCGGATATGGGGATTATTGCCGGTGGGAATGAGTTTGAATTGAGTAAGCTTATAGATTTTGCTTTTGGATAGCCCTGTATAGAGTGCTAAGTCATCTATATTCATTGTTTTCTTGTTATAGGCAAGTAGTCCCTTAATATCCGATAAAAGTTCTACCATTTTTTCTCGCTCTTCCATAATAGTTGTTTTAGTATTTTCTTCAATTTATTACAGGACGCACCTCAAAATGGAAATACAGGGAACTTTAACTAAATAAAATTGCTTGAGGAATCAGTAAGGAGACGTTGAAATAGGCTGAAAAAATGCAAATATTTAATTTTCATCAGTTTCCCTATGGTAGAAAATAATAGGCCATTTGTTGTACCTATGTTGTACCCACGTATAATCAAAAAGGGCCTCCAATCTCTTGGAAGCCCTGTGCTTGTTGATGTGATGGCAGAAGGATTCGAACCTTCGACCGCCTGCTTAGAAGGCGCCTTTTTTTGTTTCCTATAGCTTCCTATAGTTTACTATATATTTGATTTTCAGTCGATTACACTTATATCATGTCATATAACATCATATGATATCATCTAAAACTATGCACAAACTATGCACAATTTTGATTATCTTACAGTAGAAACCTGTAAAATATGGCACGCGCAAGACTAATTTTAGACGTACGTACGAATTCAAAAAACGCCGAAGGATTATTCCCGATTGCCTTGCGGGTGTATCATAAGAAGCAAAGAATTATTCGACTTCCCTTTTTTACTTCCAGTGACGGATGGGATGATAAAAACATGGCATTTAAAAAATCGGCAACTGCTAATAGAGAGCAGGATTGCGATGAAATAAATAAAGAGCTGAACGAAAAATTATACTCTGCCAAATCGATCATAGACAAGCTTGGTAAAATTATTAATGAGATAACCATTGAGGTATTAATAGAAAACATTAAGGAATCCTGGGACAAGAAGTTAGACTCCGATTTAAAAAAGAACCTCTCTAATGATATATCGCTGTCAGAGTGGGGACAAGTATTGATTGATCGCAAATTGAGGGAAGGAAAGCCCAGTACGGCCAAATGGTATCAAAATTCAATAGCCGCATTTGTAAACTTCAATAAAGGCGCACCTATTAAACTCTATCAGCTTAACGTGACTTTTCTAAAGGAGTTTGAACTAGTTAATAAAGCTAAGGGAAATTCAAATAACGGAATAAGTGCTTATATGCGTGGGATTAGGGCAATATACAACAGTGCGGTAAAGGAGGATAAGTATATCCCAATCAAAAACCCCTTTAATCATTACAAAATACCAACATCCCGACGTACCAAGAAAAAAGCCCTCTCCAAAGAAAGTATAGTTACCATTAGAAATTTAAAATACAAGAAAGGCTCCAACCTTTGGCACACCCAAAATTATCTATTGTGTATGTTCAATTGTAGGGGTATGAACTTAATTGATCTCGCAAAATTGCGGTTAAAAGATATAGGAGAAAGTCGGATCTTTTATGGAAGAAGCAAAACCGGTGACCCTTTATCTGTTAAAATAACAGATGAATTTGCTGCAATCTTAAAAAATTATACCAAAGGAAAAAGCCCTAACGATTTTGTTTTTCCCATTGGTTATGATGGGTCCGTTGAAACGTTTACAAAGTATAAATCCGATAGAAGGCTAGTTAATAAGTTATTCAAGGTAATTGCTGAAGATGCTGGTATCGGAGAAAAGATCACCTCCTACTACATCCGTCATTCTTGGGCCACGATTGCTAAGAACATGGGGATTTCTACTGAAATTATTAGCGAAGGCCTGGGACATCATTCGGTTAAAACCACTGAAATTTACTTAAAGAGCTTTGATAATTCTGTTTTGGATGACGCTAATGAGCAAATCGTTTCTTAGCTCCTGGTTATTATTACTTTTTCACAACAAGGTAAAAAGCTTTGCTCTAGAAACATACTTAAATCACTTCTCTTAAATGCATATTGTTTGGTTAGAAATCCATTATAATAATAGAAAGCATCCCAAATCTTACCCAAGAACTTTGCGCATGGTTCCTGTCCGATTTTTGTAGTGTTCCGGCAGATAAGCGTTAGGCAAAAATCGGATAGGGCGCACCTACTTTGGATTTGGCTCTTTCTCTTTTTCCGTCCAAATCAGAAGTCCCTTGTAGACTTCTGGGTGTTCACGGAAATACGTATTAAATTGTTTTGAAATAGTTATTTTTCCCTCTTGGAAGGCTTTTCCCTTTTCTTCCTCGAACTGCCTCACCTGATAGCCTAGATAGCCCAATGTAGAGATGGAAAGTATTGGTATCGCCAATATCATAATAAGGAACCATTTTGGAATTAGGAGCGCCGTACTTACTTTCTGTTTTACTTCACTAAGTCCCGTGTTTTGCTCTCTGAAGTGGTTGTCCTGTGCTTTATTGAGTTCCTCCTGTTTGTACCGTATTTGGGATATATCCTTTACGGTCTCAGAACTGGTCAGTTCTTTAGTCAGTGTTTTCAATTGTACCAACATCTGTTTTAATCCTTCCAGTTCGCCGGTCAACAGTTCTGTAATCTCATCTAGCTTTGCCATATTGTTTTGGTTTTCATATTAATATCCTATTTCCATTCCTACACTTTTTTGGATCGCTTGTTTGATCACTGTTTTAGCCAGTTTTATAGCGATGTTCCCACTGAGCTGAGTGGCCTTTCCCATGAGGCTAACAGCATTGCCATGGCCTTGCAGGAAGCTCCTCTCCGCATGTTTCCCTATTCCCATCACCAATCTACTGCCGGACATGGAACGGTGTACCTCGCTTCCCTTTAGGTTTTGGCCTTTGTATTGGAAGCTAAATCCTTGCAGCTGGTTGGACTTATTGATGCTTGGGATGACTTCTACGTTGTTTTCCTTCATTAGCTTGATATAACTATCCAGGTCCTTAGGGCGTTGTTCGTTCATCACTTTTTCATGTACCTGCTTAATCTCCAGTCTTATATTCAGTAGCTGTTCCAATCTTTCCAGTTGTACTTCCCGTACCGTGGTAAGCCCCATTTTCTCTGCCACCCGTTCCGCGGCTAGCTGACTCCTCTTCCCGATAAAACTGTCGTTATAGGCAGTGCCGTTAAAATTTATCCGGTTTACGTATACATGAACATGGGTGTGCGGTTGGTTCCTATGTACAAAGGCAATGGACTGATGCTCCTGTAATTTCATTTCCTTGAGAAACTTTGCAGTCATTTCACTGAGCTCTTTGGCTTTTAGCTGTTTTCCATCTTCAATAGTAGGGCTGATGACAAAGCTCAAGGTGTTCTTTTTGCAATGATAGTTCTGGGATTGGATGATATTGAATTCTTTGGTAATCTGGTTTGGGGTTTGCCCAGCCACGTGATTGGAGTAAACGACCTCTGCTTGTTTCTCCTTGTTCCAGCCATAGCTCATGGAATTTCCGGTATGCGATATTGATTTTCCTATGCCTATCATTTTTTGAAATTATAAAGGTGGTTCTGTATTTCTTCTGCTAGCTTGGTCACCTCGGCTGTCAGTTTGGGATCCCGTTTTCGGTACATGTTCCCGATCA
>NZ_AUCB01000060.1 GCF_000429545.1 Arenibacter certesii DSM 19833 | reverse complement strand
TGGAAGGCCGCAACGCCATTTGCCGGGCAGGTAGCACATGGCTGGGGCTTGGCGGTCGGCAATCAAATCTCCCCTCGTACAACTCCTGAATTGGCTGAAGCCTTTACCAAAACCCTTGAATACCGAAAGCCTTGGGAAGCCAATAATAGCGGAAGTTGGACAGGAAGCTTCTCGGCAAAGTTCTGGGCCAGGTTGGGTAATGAGGAAATGCTGCAAAAGGTACTTGACGAACATTTTGAAAAAGCGCTGTTTCCTAACCTTACTTCCAATTTTGGAGGGTTTTGGGAAATCGACGGAAATTTAGGTATTACCGCTTCCATTTGTGAAATGCTGTTGCAAATCCATGATGGAGTAATAGAGTTTTTGCCGGCATTACCTTCTTTTTATCCCAACGGTAAAGTAGAAGGGCTTAAAGCCCGTGGTGGGTTTACAGTGAATATGGAATGGAACGGGGGTATTCTAAAACGGGTCCGTGTTCACTCTCAATCTGGAGGAAAAGCGGTTTTGAGATATGGAGAACAACTGCGCTAAATTAATATTGATAGAGATACGGATGTCAATTTTTATTTTTAAGTGGATTACTTTACCGGAATAGGGGGTGTAATTATTTTTTTTAAAAAGCAAGTAAAAGAGAGATTTCAATTTCTCGTAGTCTCTACCGTATTGTTCATTATGGGGGATTGATAGTGATTATTCTGACTGGATGGATCATATACCTGTCACGAAGGAACATAAAAGATATTCAAACCCTTGGCCATTTAAAAATTGACATACTTCATAGCAGTCTTTAAGGGCTCTTATCGAGAATAGGTATGGAGAAAAATATTGGATGATTTTCGGTCTTTTGTCTCCCTAAAGGGAATAATTTATTTACTACATTCTGACCAACTTGAATCCTATAGATTTTCAATTTAATCTAAAATATCTTGGCCAAATTATACTAGTATCCGGTCAACCCTATTTTAGTAAGCCTAGGCCTTGTTCATTTTCACCTGCTCTGTATTAAAAGATAGTTCCGTAGCTATTGGTGTATAATGATTTTTTTCATTGACCTTGACACAATCAATATAATTATTTTTGAAGGTTGATTTCTTCATTTGCACAGATCTATTATTCCGTCCCGATGGAGAGCTATGATAGAGTAGGCGCGTCATTCTTGTTTGGGAATGAAATAATCTTAATGCGACGGGATACAATCTATTAGTTGAACTTTTCGCCAATTTTCTTGTGTCCAATCACTATTAACTTAGGCATATACCAAATTATATTATTCGAAGGTTATCAAAAATATGACTCACTTTAATTATGCATGATTTAGATTTCTTACTAATTTAGGTCGAACTAAACGGGGAGCGTTTATACTGTATCCAATACCCAAATAGATTCAGTGGTAAATATTGCTAGTATAAATATTCAATTTCAAGCTATAAATACTTTATTAGCAGTGGCTAAATCTTTTGCTTCAAGTCTATTCCAAAAAGTAATAGGAAGACCCCATTGATTTTAGGGTCCAGGGTCTTGCGTAAAATGGAAAATGCTTTTGTAATATGACCTTCAACAGTTTTTGTGGAAATATTTAAATGCTCCGCAATTTCAATATTCGTAAGACCTTCCTGCTTGCTTAATATAAACGACTGTTTGCATTTAGGTGGAAGATTCTCAATTTCAATTTTCACCTGAGAAATTAGTCTTTCCATGGAATTTCCCGAATCTTCCTGTACAAATACGACCAAAGTGTCGATTTGTATTTTTTCCAATGAATAAACAGGCCTATTTCTTCTGTAATAATCAATGAACCCATTGTATACCGATTTGTATAAATAATTCTTGAGGTCAACATCTTTCTTTAGGTTTTTGCAAAATCAATAAGACGATGCGCAATTCCGCCTTTATTCATTAATTCTCTATTTCACCAAAGGTTCTGTATTCAAATCGATTAAAAACTTCTTTCTTTAAAATTCCGTGATAAGCTTCTATATGAGCATTTTCCTCCGGTGTTGCAATGTGGGTAAATTCTTGGCTCACGCCAATTAGCCCAAGGTATTCCCTCACATTCTTGGCTATAAACTGACTCCCGTTATCACTCCTGATCACAATATTATCAGGGTATTGGTAGTTCGTAAACAATTGGGAAAGCAATTCTATAACCTGTTTCTGCTTAATGGAAAAGGTAAAAAGGTCGGTTAAAATCCTACGGGTGTGTACATCTATTACAGATAGCAAATAAGCGTTTTTACCGGCACTAGGAATCCAAACCATCTTTATATCCATCTCTAGACATTCAAAAGGTCTAGAGGTGTTTACTTTCCTAAACTTAACAAACTTGCGTCCCGAACCACTTCTATCTATCCGGTCTTCTAGTTTTAATAGGTTTGCTTCTTTCATTATTCTATAAAGCTTTTTATGGTTTATAGTATAGCCATCCCGCTTTAGGTATGAAGTCATTAACCGATATCCACAATCTATAAATGGATGTTTTAATATTGATTTTACTGACTCAACAACACTATCCTGGCTAACCGGGCCTTTTTTACTGTGATAGGTAAACTTGCTTGGTTTATTCCCCTTCTTGCCATTGGTGGGCTTTCTATAGTAACTGCTATGAACCATTCCCACCATATCTATTAGTTTGGTCTTACTGATTTTGTGTTTGGCGTGCATCCTAACCACTAGATCTTTCTTGGATCGGACGTCCCAAACTTTTTTTTAAAAGCTCACGTTGCACTTCCAATTCAATTTCCTTATCACCAAGTAACTTACGAAGTACGGTTTTCCTCTTCTGCTTCTTTCAGTTCCTTGCTTTTAGTGTCATAGGGCACTTTTAAACCTGCTTCCCCTTTATGGTCGAACTTCTTCTTCCATGTATAAAAAGTGCCAGTGCTGACCCCGTATTTACGACAGGTTTACACAATGCCTATTTCTTCGGAACTGGATAATATCTCCAACTTCTGCGCTAAGGTCCATTTCTTATATTTCATATCTCAAATGTATAAATTTGAAATTTAAAATATCACTCCGAACTTATGTGGGGCTAAAGTATTCACTAATAGCATATTTGTTCAGTTCTCCAAAAATTTCATGTGCAAAATCCCCACGAGCCGTAAATTCTAACAAGCGCGCTCCTCCATCATAACATGCTTTAATAATGTGCTTACTTAATTCTAAATCTAGACTGAAAAACAAGGGTACTAACCCTGTTTCATTCATAACATTTATTACTTCTATTCTTGAAAATACTGCCATAAATTACTATTGTTTTTCCCTGTTTTATAAATGATTGAGAAACGATCCTTATGATATTTTCTTCAGCTAAATGGTCGATCTCTTCTTTATTGCCCAAATTAAAAAGGAAAGAAATTGTATGTTTCAAACAAGTTTGGAAAATTAAGGTTGTATGGAGGATTAATATTGTTCTATAATTAATCATAAATTATGTCGCATATAAAAAAATAACCACTCCTAATCTTAGCCAAAATAGGTGTGTTCTCATTATAAAGGATCAGTAAGATGGACTAATCTATAGATATTGTTAATGGACTATTAATTTGTAGAGAGAACCTATTTAAATATTCTTCCCATTCTTGTTTGGAATTGAATTGGCCGCTTTCCTTCCAACCAAAACCAGCATAATAAGTTACTTCATTGTCCACAACATTAAGATGTGCGTAAGCATTGCTAAAGTCAGTTTCCTCCGTATCATAATTTTCAAAATCGATAAAATATTCTTTGGGTGCGACAACGCCAGTGCCCAGCTCGGAATTTCCGTGTGGTTGCCAATAGCTGACCCAACCATTGTCTTTACTCCCCTCTACTTTACCATCTTTTTCGTGAAGCGTTAGGCCTGCGGAGATTTGGTTGGCACCTTCTAGGGTAATTTTGAATTTGGATAAATTTTGACCAAGGTCTAAACTTATAACCTTGGATTCTTTAATCTTGTTCCCATTAGCATCCCAATCTTCATACTCCAAATAAAAACTAGTCCTAATAGGGCCATTGGTAATGGTTCTCCAATGGGTGAAGTTTTTGGAAAAGTAATAAGAGTCCTCAACCTTTATTGCAATTCCACCTACACCTCTACTAATTCCTACATGAAAACTATCTAACCCCTCTCCCGTATCCTCATGATATGATCCATCAGTCTCTAGTTCCTTGTGGTACCAATTATTGATTATAGGGTACTCTACTTTTTTTAGCCAAGCATCCACACCGCTGGATAGTGTCCCGCCAGGAATATTATCCTCGATCATTCTTTGAGCTGTTGGTCCATATACCCTAAAGGCTACCTTATTATTTTCCCAAGTGTAATCATCGGTACGTTCAGGAACAAACCTTGAGTAGCACAATTCCGGTGCTTCAGGGCGATCTGCCTCGGTAATAGTCACAATTTCAAAAGATTGTTCACTGTTGGCTTTGATTTCCGGTTGAAAGATAATGAGGTCTGAAATTCCATCTCCGTCAGTGTCAATGGTCTGTGTAACCAACAATGTTTGTGTATCGATGTTTTTGATACCCACATTGGAAAGATCATCCACTTTTAAAAAGTCTTTGGTCAATTCGACCGTTTCGAAGGAGCGGTCCATTTCCAAACTGTTTTCTACTGTGATCGTTTTTGCTTTTTCTTGGTCAGCACATGAAGCTATCAATGCAAAGAAAGCGATAAACAAGGCGTATTTACGAAGGTGCACCATCATTTTTTATTTTTCGTTAGAAGGTTTTCCGATGGTCGCCAAAATTCCGCCATCTACATAAACGACATGGCCATTGACAAAATCACTGGCTTGGGAGGCTAAGAATATAGCAGTTCCCTGTAGGTCTTCCGGATTTCCCCAGCGACTAGCAGGAGTTCTCCCAATGATGAATTCATTGAAAGGGTGACCATCTACTCGGATAGGCTCAGTTTGAGTAGTGGCAAAATACCCCGGTCCTATACCATTGGTCTGTATATTGTGTTTGGCCCATTCAGTAGCCATGTTACGCGTCAACATTTTCAAACCTCCTTTGGCTGCAGCATATGCGCCTACAGTGTTACGCCCTAGTTCGCTCATCATGGAGCAAATGTTGATAATCTTTCCTGCCTTTCGTTGGATCATACCTTTTACAACATGTTTAGATACAATGAAAGGGCCTACTAAATCCACCTTGATAACCTCCTCAAATTCAGCGACAGCCATCTCTTCTAGAGGTGTTCTTTTTATAATTCCGGCATTATTTACCAAAATATCAATATCACCTACTTCTTTTTCAATCTTGGCAATATTGGTTTTCACTTGCTCCTCATCGGTTACATCAAAAAGGTAACCGTGGGCAGAAAGACCTAATGCTTTGTATTCTTCTACCGCATTGTCTAATTTGGATTGAGAGGAGGCGCCATTGATAACCAATTTGGCGCCTGCATTTCCCAGACCGATTGCCATGGCCTGACCCAAGCCGTGGGTACCTCCGGTTATGAGGGCAATTTTTCCTGTTAAATCAAATAAGTTAATAGACATATTTTTTATTTTAGTTCAGTTACTTTACAATGATCCATATCCCCGTAGTCCAAATTTTCCCCAGCCATTCCCCAGATAAAGGTATAGTTGCTTGTTCCTGATCCAGAGTGAATAGACCATGGAGGTGAGATGACCGCCTCGTTATTTGCCATCCAGATATGTCTAGTTTCTTGAGGTTCCCCCATAAAATGGCAAACGGCTTGGTCCTGTGGAACTTCAAAATAGAAATAAACCTCCATCCTTCGGTCGTGTACATGTGCGGGCATAGTATTCCAAACACTTCCTGTTTTTAACTCCGTCATCCCCATTTGTACCTGGCAGGTCTCTACCACACTGTTCACAATTAATTTTCTTATGGTCCTTGCATTGGCAGTCTCCATAGATCCCATTTCTACAATTTCAGCTTCGTCCTGACTTATTTTTTTACTAGGTAATACTTTATGGGCAGGAGTAGAATTGAGATAGAATTTAGCAGGTGCATCAACATTGTCACTGCTGAAAACTACTTCTTTGTTCCCCCTACCAATATAAAGTGCCTCTTTATAGGCTAAGTTATATTTTTTTCCGTCTACCGTTACGGAACCTGATTCTCCAACATTGATGATGCCGATTTCCCTTCGCTCTAAAAAATAATCGGATTTAATAGGTGCTATTGTGGTTAATTTTAGGTCAGAATTAACGGGTACGGCACCTCCGACTATATATCTGTCAAAATGGGTGTACACTAAATTAATGGTGTCATTTTCCATTAATTTCTGAATTAAGAACTCCTTCCGTAAACCTTCCGTGGTTAGTCCTTTGGTCTCGTTAGGAGAGTTAGCGTATCTTACTTGAAATTGATTTTTCATAATATTTTCTGTACAATTATTAAATTCTTTTACTAGTATGATTTAATAGGATTTTCCTATAATAGTTGTAAATATAATAATAAAATTCATAATACAATCGATTGGATTATAAATTATTCCTATATTTGAGAATGTTTGATTACCAATCAGGTTATAGTGAAATCAATAAAAAGTGTATTGCATTTTATTTTAAATGCAATGCATAATTTTGGTTCAGTAGAATTAACATTGCTAAATGGTTGTGGAAAAAGTGATATTTAGAAGATGGAAAATAATAAAATTACAATACATGATATCGCGAGGATCTTAAAGATAGACAGTTCTACTGTATCACGGGCCTTGAACGATAGTGATAGAGTTACGCAAAAAACAAAGGATAAAATACTGGCCAAGGCTCAAGAACTGGGATATCAACGAAACCATTTAGCCTCTAATTTGCGCAAAAGCAAGACCTATACTCTAGGGGTAATAGTACCTAGGATTTCCAGGCATTTATTTTCTTCAGCAATTGCGGGTGTAGAGGAGACTGCCTATAAAATGGGATATAATGTAATAATTTGTCAGTCCCTGGAACAATTGGAGCGGGAACGGAATATTGTGGGTACCTTATTAGCAAATAGGGTAGATGGAGTATTACTCTCCGTTTCTATGGAGACTATTAACTATGATCATCTTCAGGGTTTAAAACAAAGGAATATTCCGTTTGTATTTTTTGATAGGCATTGTAATATATCAGACAACAGCAATGTCCTGATTGATGATTATCAGGCTGGCTTTGATGCTACTGAACACCTTATAGGTCAGGGGTGTAAACATATTGTCCACTTTTCTGGGCCTCAAAATCTGGAAATCTATAAGAATCGGCTAAAAGGATATCTAAGTGCGCTTCAGATATATGATATAGAATTTAGGAAGGATTTGATAATAGAGTCGAGATTAATGGAAATAGACGGAGTTGAAAACGCGAAATTATTACTTGAGTTACCCTACAAGATAGATGGCATCTTCTCGGCCAATGATATTGCTGCTATTGGGGCAATGCAATACTTAAAACAACAAGGAATAAGAATCCCAGAAGATATTGCAGTAGTAGGGTTTAGCAATGAACCAATTTCTGCTTTAATAGAGCCTTCCCTGACCACCATAGACCAACCTGGATTTAAGATTGGAAAAACGGCCACTACTTTACTGATATCACAGATACATGAAGGTGCAACGAAGATGAAAAGCGAAACCATAATCTTAAAGCCAAACCTAATAGAACGCAAGTCCTCCCTAAGAAAATTTGAATCTGGGAATTATTAAGTTGTTAGTATCTTGCTTCTTTTATTTTTTAAAAATCACATTATGAAATTAAGAAATTTCTCTTTCTATTATTAATAACTGCAGACGCTTTCTGCACAAATTAATATTTAAGTCATAAATATTTAAAGTTTAAGCACTATTCCCTAACGGAAGGTTTATCTCAAAGCACCGTCCTTTGTATTTTAAAGGATAGCAAGGGCTTCTTATGATTTGGGACTCATGACAGACTTAATAATACGATAGACATGTATTTAAAACCTACAGACATAATACTTTAGATAATCATTCTATAAATAACAGTTATATTAAATCCTTGGTAGAAGATAAGCAGGGCATGCTATGGGCGGGAACTTTAAACGGACTAAATAAATACCTGCCAGATGAGGATAGGTTCATGGCAATAGACCTGGCGCCCTTCCCAAAATCAGGGAATTGTTATTAAAGGACAGGACAAAAAAGGCACAAATACTTATGGATTCGACAATGCTAGGCACAAATAATAAATGTTATTTGCCCATGGGCGACATAATAAGTCAAATTAATGAGGGTGAAGTGAGCTACAAAAAGGAAATTTTCGTTTAATTTCCTGATAAGGCTATAATTGTTAAAATGAGTGCCGATTCCCCGGGCCGTCTCAATTTTTCAACCTCCTTGATTAGTTTGTTGAATAATAACATTGAGATAAAAGATAATAGAATTATCTTGAAAGGCAACGCCCCAAAGCATGCCTATCCGCATTACGCCAGCAAAAAAGATCCTTTATATGAGGATGGATATGGTATGCATTTTCAAATGCTACTTCAGGTAAGAAACAAAGGCGGTCAGGTTGCTTAGGAAAAGAACAGGTTGGTAGTCCAAAATGCAGATGAAGTAGAACTTTTATTTACTGCGGCAACAAGTTTTAATGGTTTTGACAAGGATCCTGTAACAGAAGGTAAAGTGTATGGTCAAATCGCAGAGAAGTATATGAAGGTCTTATCAAAAACGGAATATTCCAAATTAAATGCCCGTCACCTTGAAGAATTCAAAAGTTTGTTTGAGAAGGTAGGTATTGATTTAGGAAACACATCAAAAGATTCGATGCGAACTGATGAAAGGATAAAATCTTTTCGTCCGGGTACCGACCCAGGTTGGACTGCTTTATATTATCAATTTGGTCGTTATTTACTCATACCTAGTTCTCGTACGGGGAAATTTGCCAGCCCTCTAACCTGCAGGGAATATAGAGTAGGAGTTTAAAGCCGGCATGGAGTGCCAATTGGACATTGAATTGTAATGCTCAAATCAACTATTGGCCCGTGGAAACTGCCAATTTATCAGAGTTGCATTTACCTTCTAATTGAACTTACAAAAGAACTTTCGGTAGATGGTGCAGAAACGGTCAAGAGCATGTATGGTGCAGATGGATGGATTGCGCACCACAATGCTGATATTTGGCGTTCTACATCTCCTGTTGGCGGTTCCGGATAATAGGCTATATATTAGGTAGGGAGCGTTTGGCTATGCCACCATCTTTGGGAGCATTACGAATGTACCCATGATATTGAATATCTTAAAGAAGTATATCCCACAATGAAGGGAGCCGCCCAATTTTATTTGGACAATTTACAAAAGGATGAAGACGGGTTTTTGGTTACGAATCCTTCGGAATCCTTTAAAAACTATTTTGTTAAACCCGATGGTAAAAAAGGACGGGCATGTGTAGGCGCTACCCAGGGTTTGCAGATAATCAGGGACCTGTTCCAAAATTGCAAGAAGGCAATTGTTGTTTTGGATAATGATAAAGAATTTGGTTGGGAATTGGATGAGTATCTAAACTAGTTATTGCCCATGCGTATTAGTCCTAGCACAGGAAGACTTCAGGATTGGAAAGACGATTGGAAGGCCGCAACGCCATTTGCCGGGCAGGTAGCACATGGCTGGGGCTTGGCGGTCGGCAATCAAATCTCCCCTCGTACAACTCCTGAATTGGC
>NZ_AUCB01000059.1 GCF_000429545.1 Arenibacter certesii DSM 19833 | reverse complement strand
ATGGTGGTTTTAAATTCCTGGTCGTAATTTCTTTTATTCATATTACAAATTTAAGTTTATCACATAAATCCGTACCAACTAAATTAGACATTCCACTGGATTATTGTTATACATTGTTTAAATTAATATTTATAATCCTAAGTAGGATATTTATCACAATTGTTTTGATGATATTTAGCATACGGACACATCATACGATTCATACTTTTAAGCACTAAATCAATGTGGTTCCAAAATTTATTTCATTTAAAACTTGATCAATGTTGATCCCGCTTAGGAAATTGAAAATTGTTGTTTTATAATTGGTAATCATTCCTTATAGACCTGCTGGTAATCTATACCAATTAAGGGACACAAGCAACTATCAATAGAAGGATTAGATAGTAAGCTAAAGTATAGTTATCGTTTAAATAAGGTCTTAAAGGACGAACTTGTGCCTGCTAGTGAGCTTCTCCTGACCTCCTCTCTTTCCCAGATAGTAGATTATATTATTCATACACGATATTAAAACATGTATAATGTTTACTGACCTAAAGGCAGTCCAGGCTATTAGATGACAAGTTTCTTAAGTCGAGGAATGTTGTGTACCGGAGAGGAATGATTACTGACGTAGATATCGAAAAAATGCATTATAAAGATACAGCGGTGCCCATTTGTTAGAAATGCCGTACCATCTCTAGAGAAGGAATTGCCTCAACTAACCGCCGATCTAATATCTGGAGCATTGGTAAAAGAAATGGGAAAACTTGGGAAGAATGGGTTTTAAGTAAAGCTGGGATTAGGAAATGATAATATGCTCATTACCAGAGATAAAAAACAAGGATTAGTTTAAAATATCATTTCCCGATATTTATAACTAGCATAGTTTACAGAATAATGTCCGAAAATAATTCGGAATATCATATTTTCAATCCACCCAATCTATACTATTATTCAATATGGTTTTGTATGCTTTATGATTATGAGCCCTGTCGTCATGTCCTAAGGTATTCCCTATAATCTTAGCGGTAGGGTGATTTACTATCCATATCACGGGATACTCTGCACCAGTTTCCAACCCCTTTCCTACCGCAAGCACTTCAATTTCCGTACCCTCTGGATCCTTTTCCCATCGATAAAGTTCGTCGACTATTCTAAATTTTGCTGGAACTCCCTTCATTATTGGATGATCAGGTTTTCTAACGATTACCTCAAATTACTGTAGTTTTTCATGTGAACGAGCTCCCCCACCAACAAGCTGTTTGTTATATTCAGGCCAATCTTCCCAATTATACCATGTACTAGGATGATTTATCAAGAGGGTTAGGTTGCCCGCATTTACGTGCTCAAAAATCTTTATTTTAGCATTATGGTCTAAAGGCCGGTTGTTGGTCAACATAAGGACATCCGACTCGTCAATGAGACCCACCAATTCATTGCTGTCTTCAGTATACTTTACCGAATTTCTTCCTTTGTTACTAAGGATTTTCCCATCGGCAATTCCGAATAACTGGAAAAAATCGTGAGAAGAACCGCCTCCGCCTTTAATGGTAACCTTTAGGGCATTCTTTTTTTTAGATGGATAATTTCCATCTTGTGCCCATGAACTAATAATGATAGAGAACAACATTAATAAGATTACACCATTTTTCATTTTTATAAATGTTTTAACGTATACATGCTTTATTTCTTTGCAACCCACTTCGAACTATTTTTCAATATGGTTTGGTAGGCTTTTAGTCCGTGGGCCCTTTCATCATGCCCTAAAGTATTGGCGACAATTTTAGCTGTTGGATGCTTAACTACCCAAACAGCAGGATACTCTTCACCAGACTCTACACCTCTGCCTACGGCCAATACTTCTATCTCAGCATCCGGATCTTTCTTAAACCTGTATAATTCATCCACGATCCTAAATGTAGAGGGCACGCCTTTCATTATGGGATGATCAGGTTTTACAACCCTAACTTCAAATTCTTGAAGATTCTCATGAGACCTAGATCCTCCTCCAACAAGGTTTTTATTATATTCAGGCCAGTCTTCCCAATTATACCAAATACTGGGATGGTATATAAGCAAATTCATCTTCCCCTCATTTACTCGAGATAGGATAGTATTTTTAGTATTATTGTCCAAAGGCTTGTTATTACTTAATAAAAGCACATCTGTATTTGCTATAAGAGATCCCAGTTCCTCTGGTTTTTCAGTGTATATTACGGTGTTCTTCCCACCATCGCTGAGAATTTCACCATCTACAATTCCAAAATACTTAAGGAAATCATGTGAACTTCCTCCTCCCATCACAGAGATTTTTTGAGCATCCTTATTCTCGGAGATATAAGATCCTGGTGCGGAAACTATGATAACGCCCTGCATCATGCGCCAGTGTCCGGGAAAAGTACAAACATAGGGGTAAATGCCCGGAGTATCAGGAAGTTTAATCACCACAGATCCGCTAACACCCGGTGTCAACATTTCGGTTGCCCCCAATACGTACTTTGATTTTGGGACATACCCCATTTTTTCTGCTTCTGGATTCTTTAAGAACCCATCAACCATAGCCCCAAAAGTTTCCAAACTATTGGGTTGAATTACGACTAAATTATGGGACATCTGATCTTTATTGTTCAGAATTATTTCCACAGTCTGACCCGCTTTGGCGTGTAGCGTGGTCTTATCAAAAGCCATTTCCTGATTTACAGCATTGAGAACAAAAGTAACATCGGCCTTAATTTTCCCAATCCTGCCTATACTCAGATCAATATGTTGGTTTCCTCCAGTATTTACACAATGGATAGCAATGATATTTTTTCCTTTCTTAAATAATTCTCCTTTGTCTCTATCGAGCTTAATGTATTTATAGGTCTCACTGGACCCCCCTTCTGCGATCAAAAGCTGACCGTTAACGTATATTTCATAATCATCGTCATGAGCAATTTTAACCACCGGTTCGGTAATCTCATCCGTAATAACCACTTCTTGTCGCATCCAGATATCTGAACTGCTCCATTGGGTATTCACATTCTTAACGTTATCGCTCCCAAACTTGGCGGAACCTTTTTTCCAATTGGAATCATTGAATTCCACATTTATCCAACTGTCGGAAGGTTTTTCATTGGTATACTTCCAAATGGATTTCCTTTCCTCTGATGAAGGCACTATTAAATCCACAGATGAAGGATCTACCTCCTCAAAGTCAGATTCCCTGTGATAAATCTTAAGTGCAGCAGAGATCCATTTGTCGGAGTTACTGGAAGCCTCTTGAGAAACTTTCTCTATTTCTGAATACAATCCGTTGGATTCTGGTAATTCTCCAGCTCGTAGCAATGCCGTAAGTCTCATCTGTGGATCAGCACTGCTTATGAGGCCCGATTGTGCCAAACTTTCACTGCTTTCTGTTGTTGGCGGTAATAATGCCAAGGCCGCCCGTTTTACAGCATATGAACTATTGCCCAAGGCATTATGAACCACCTCTGTGGCAGCGGCATTAGAACCATCAAGCGCTCCCAAGCCATCTAAAGTCCATAAGGCATGTAATGCACCTGCATTGAGCACCGTTTTATCAATGTTGGTATCATTTCCGGCCAATTTGATAAGATCAGGAATTAGGGATATTTTATTATTCTCAACAATTAAACGTTGAGCAGTAGTCCGCCAAAACATATTATCGCTTTGCAATGCAACCAAAAGTTTATCATCATCATTGGGATCCAACGAGGTGATTTTGGAATCCTCCCCATCTTCGTGGGTGATAATATAAATTCTTCCATGCCCATAGTCCCTAAAATTATTTATATGGGCGTTCCCTTCCCCTTTATCTGCATTCCATATTTGGTTATCCATTCCACGTTTATCTGGGTTGTGCTGAATCACAGGATTATACCAATCTGCGACCCAAAGATTCCCATCTGGCCCGGTTTCGGTAAAGACAGGAGCGGTCCATGCGTCGGTACTGGCAAAGATATTTCCGCCATCTACCTCCTTATACCCAGCACCATCCTTAACAATTTTTGCTATATGCACCAAGTGACCTGTAGGCTCGCTAACATACATCTGATTCCAATATTTCTCAGGATAATTTCTAGCCGTATAAAAATTTGCACCAGAGGCAGCGGTGTATCCACCACGCACATCAACTTGCTGTAATGGGATGGTATCTACCGGACTGATTTCATAATGGCCCTGGATGAAATCGGCATTTATTGCCCAAGCGGGCATTTTATTTAAGTATTTATAGTGTTTTAAAGGGATACCTACATAACAGCAATGGTTATTGTTGGCGGTAGATCCAAATATTTCAAAATTTTCGTTAAAACCAAGTCCCCAAGTATTGTTATTGAATTGTCCAACTGGTTCAAAATAAGAGCCGTCCCTTGTAAATTTGTAAACACCCATCTTAAAATCAATAACTTTTCCTTGAAATTGATTTTCGAAACCCGAATACCCTACGGATCCCCAAATCATATTATCCAATCCATATCTCAAATTGGATGGCCCCGCATGGGTATCCCACGTTCCAAAACCATCGAACAACACGGTACTTTTATCCATTCTATCATCCCCGTCAGTATCCTCTAAAAATACTATATTTGGGGCCTGGGCCACAATGGCGCCACCTTTTACCAAGGTAATCCCAGTAGTCAAGTTTTGATCAGTAGCGAAGTCGATAAAAGTATCCGCTTTACCGTCACCATTAGTATCTTCACATATAGTGATCCTATCCCCCCCAACATCATTGGCTAAACCATGAGGATAATCCTTAGACTGAACTACCCATAGTCTCCCTCTTTCATCCCATGTAAATGCTATTGGATTAATAATATTAGGCTCTGCAGCAAATAATTTAGCGCTAAAACCATCTGGGAGCTGTACATGTTTTTGTGAATCCTCGGGACTTAAGGGATCCTGAACCCGTGGATTCTCACCTGTGTAGGTCAATGGAGGAGGTGGTGCTTTGTCTTCAGAACAGCTAGACAATAGGACTATTCCGAAAAATAGTACTGAAAGGTAAGTAGTTATATTTTTCATTTATTTAAATTTAATCTCATTACTTACTATGGTGATTTAAATGCCTAGAGTTAAAGCTCAAGAAGATTTAGCACCCAATCAGATTCTGGGACGATATTCTGAATAGGGAGTATTTTCGCTGACATCTATCGTTCCAGCTTCCCAACCTTCTTTCGGGGACAGGATAGCTAAAAACGCTAACTCATCCTCTCCTACGTTAAAAGTCCCATGAGCAATATTGGCACCGATATAAACCGAGTCGCCCTCTTTTAGAATCTGCATCTCATCTTCGATCCACTGTTCTGCGGTACCTTTTAACACATATATAATCTCGTGCATTTCGGGGTGAACGTGAAAATTATGTCCTCCTCCCTTGGGCATCAACACTTTTACCATATAAGTACCCGCCTGTTCAACTATATCAGGATGATAATGCCAAAAATGGTCTCGTCCAAAAGCCTTTTCGAACATTTGGTCCTTTTCTTTAACGAATTTCCAATTCCTTTCCATAAGATCGCTATAGGGTTAATGCTTTAAACTCCCGAGTTAAATTGGTCAAGGACTGTTCTATTCCCATTCTTTCCAAGGAGGATGCCCCTACAAAACCATGAAGTCCTTTACAATGCTCCAGTGCATATTTTACGTCAGCTGGGGTATTGATTGGTCCACCATGGGCAAGAAGAAAAGTATCGGGATTCGCTTTTTTCACGGCATCAACAATTCTTTGTGTACGCTCCAAGGCGTCATCCATTGATGCAGCCGCAATGGTAACCCCAATAGAACCACCCACAGTTGTTCCTACGTGGGCAATGATGGCATCGGCACCCACATCGGCCATTTGTACGGCCTCCTCTGGTTTCCCCACGTATACTATGGAAAACAGGTCCATTTTGGTGGCCAAATTCACCATATCCACTTCCTTTTGAAAGCTCATACCAGTTTCTTCAAGAACGTTCCTAAAATGACCATCAATAATAGAATGTGTTGGAAAGTTATTTACTCCGGAAAATCCCATATCCTTTACTTTCCCTAGAAAGTGCCACATTCTTCTTCGCGGATCACTGCCATGTACTCCACAGATTACCGGAATTTCCTCCACTACGGGCAGCACCTCAAATTCTCCTATCTCCATAGCAACTGCATTGGCATCGCCATAGGCCATCATACCTGCTGTAGAACCGTGCCCGGACATTCTGAACCGGCCTGAGTTGTAAATAATTATTAAATCAGCACCACCTTTTTCAATAAACTTAGCACTGATCCCAGTTCCCGCCCCGGCAGCGATAATGGCTTTTTTTTGATTTATTACTAATTGTAGTCTATCTCTAACTTCTTGTTTTGTGTAAGGATTGCCCTTACCTGTCCATGGATTGGCCATATTATTCTATTTAATGATCTGCTTAAAGTTATAAGATTGAGTTTAAATATCAACTATTTAAATTCTGATGTTTAGGATTTCTCTACCAAGACGTATTAATATCGATCACCACTTCTAAAAAAAATCTTACTTGACTACACTTTCTAACTCATTAAATTAGCATTAAACTGCTCTCCATTATCTCTTAGAATCGCTACCTTACTACCATCCAATTTCGATTGTGGTTTTAAAAATAAGTATGAATTTTTCTGTTCCTTCTTAAATCGGTAAAACGATTCAGGAGTTTAAAAATTAATCCTATCGAAAGTGAATGATTTTTAATTATAGCACTAAGAACGCTTTAATTCAGGTTTGTGCACGACAACTATAGCTGAATTATTTTTCACAACAACCTTAGCTCTTCTCAAGCTCAACTGGCATATATCCTCCTTTAGTCCTAAAATAAAAAATTAAGATTAGGTAACAAACCAGCATAATAATGGGGAAAATAATCACCTTGCTCAGGGCCATTTGAGTTCCCTTGGTTAAAAGGTCAGAGAACAGTTTATTTACTTCCTGAGAATTTTTAATACCAGCCAGTGCTTCATGTAACTCATCCATATTCACTGTCTGAAAATCGATAATAGAATAGATGGTTTCATCTTTTAAAGGGAGATTCACTTTCCCATCTACCAACAGCTCTGAGGGCGCAACTTGAGCCAGTTCATAGGAGGACTGCAATTGCTCTACCTGTGAATTAGACTGGAAAGCTCCTATAATGGGCGCCCCCAACATTCCTACTGTTAGCATTCCGATACCGCTAACCGCATTCAAAGTAAGTGCTCCTCCCTTAGGCGTCTGCTCGGCAACAATACCGATAGTAGTAGGCCAGAAAAATGTTTTACCAAGGCCGTATAGTGTTGCTGCTGCAAAAATGAACCACCCAGAGGCGAAAGAAAGGAAGTACAAGCCAAAAATGGCAAGAACACAGCTAATGACCAATAGAACCAATGGAGATACCTTATGTAATATTGGACCAGCGAAAAGCCGAAGCACCAACATAATTAATGAGGTATATATTAACACCCATCCTGCGTCAAAGCTCTTGCTACTAGCAATTCCGTGCATTATAGACTGGATCCAAGAATCTGTACCAAGTTCAGTAGTGGCCAACGGCATTATTATAAAACAAAGGAACAACAATATCGGTCTCCCCAAAGTCCGGACATACCATCCAAAGGCCACAACCATTAGGACTCCTATGGCTATAAACCCATACCGCATCAAATAATCCTCAGGTCCAGGACCAAAAAAATCGTTTAGTTGCAATACCACTAAAAAGGATACCAAGGCTGCTCCACCAATACCAAACTCCTGTAACATCTCCCTATAACTTACCCCTGCCGCAACACGTTCGTTGGCTGAAAAATCTTGTCGAATAAGAATCAAAAAATACATTATAGCTGGAACAACGGTAATTACGATCTTTATCCACCATTCTACATTACCCATACCTATAAAGATAATCCCTGCAAGTACCAATCCCCCTGGCCAAGCCGCATGCAATATATTCAACCATTTGGTCTTTTCCTTATTGTACATGGTGGCTACTACCGGATTTATGAACGCTTCTACCGTACCATTACCCAAGGCAAATACCAAGCTTCCCCAATACAAAAGACTGTAAGCTGTATCGATATCCCCAGACTGTAAATTTTGATAGGCTAGGTATCCCATAACGCCCCAGGTCATATGACCTATAAAAGCAAAGATCATAGCTACTTTATAGCCGATCCTATCTATTAGCAGACTGAAGAATATAATGGCCACAAAGAAAGGCCAAATACCGATCCCCATGAGCCTCCCTGCCTGTGCAGGATTTAAATCGAAAGCCACACTCCAAGTATCAACTAGAAATACTCTCGTAATAAAACCGAAGGCAGTGGTCAATAATGCTATAAAACAACCTATGAAAATGGCTCTTTTTTTAGAGGTATCATTGTTGGGTAATCTTTCCATAGTCAATTTTGAAAATTAGTTATTTAGCAATGGGAACTCCTTCTTTTATATGAAAGATTAATCTAAAGTTCCAAAGATTTGAATTGCCGTGTTAAATCAGTTAGTGAGGATTCTACTGCCATCCGCTCCAATGAGGATGCACCTACAAATCCATGTGCATCTGTATTTTCTAAAATAACCCTAACATCATCCGGTGTATTAATAGGGCCTCCGTGCGCCAAGAAAATGATGTCTTTATTAACCTTACGTCCAGCTTCTATAATTTCTCGAGTCCTTTTTATAGCGAAGTCCATATCTACTGTAGCCCCCACAACACCAATAGAACCACCGACAGTAGTCCCTACATGTGCTATTATAGCGTCGGCGCCTACCTCGGCCATTTGAACAGCCTCTTCAGGCGTTGCAACGTATACACAGGAAAAAAGATCCATTTTAGACGCGAGTCGTACCATTTCCACCTCCTTATAAAAGCCCATTCCGGTCTCTTCTAGGATATCCCTAAAATTACCGTCCACTATGGAATGGGTAGGAAAATTATTCACCCCTGAAAACCCCATTGCTTTTACTTGTAACAGGAAATGCCACATCCTCCTTCGAGGATCGGATCCATGAACCCCACAGAAAACAGGAATTTCCTCTACCACTGGCAATACTTCATATTCCCCTATCTCCATGGCCACGGCATTGGCATCCCCATAGGCCATTAATCCGGCCGTAGAGCCGTGACCGGCCATTCTAAACCGTCCAGAATTATAAACAATTAAAAAATCGGCTCCTCCCTTTTCTATAAATTTGGCACTTATACCAGTCCCCGCACCTGCACCTATAATCGCTTTCTTCTGAGCTATAGTTTTTTGTAATCGCTCTCTAATTTCTTCTCGGGTATAAGGGTTTCCCTTACCAGTCCATTTGTTCGGCATAATATCTTTATTTTGGTTGTATTTCGTTTGTTTATGTTTTTATTTTAATAGGTTCAATAAGCGTTCTACCAACATATTGGCAAAAACTTTATCATTGATATGGGCATCCATTTCAATAATATTAATATGATCCTTCGCATTTTCTTTTATTGATTCAAACAGAGCATTATTCGCTTCGGGATCATAAAAAATTTCTCCTACATTATCTATTTGCGATATACCTTTCAAGGGGATCAAAATTTCTACTGTAGCTTTGGCCTGCTTCAGTTTATCCACAAGTTGTTTGCCCAAGGTCTTATTCTCTTTACTATTGGTACGCATTAAGGTTACATCTGGAGCCCAACTATAGAGCTTTCTTGAACTATATTTCTTTGGAAGGGTATCCGTTTGGGCGAAATTGACCATATCTAGACAGCCTGGCACCACAATTTGGGGAATCCCCATTTCTGAAGCTGCGGTGAGTCGGTCAGGTCCGGCACTTAAAATACCACCACAAAGTTCATCAGCAAGTTCGGTAGTGGTCACATCCAGAACGGCATCAAAAACTCCTTCGCGGACAAGTGATTCCATAGTGGCACCACCAACCCCTGTGGCATGGAAAGCCATAACCTCATATCCTTTTTCTTTTAACAGTTGGGTACATTTATCCACACATTTGGTGGTGTTACCAAACATGCTGATTGCAATATTTTTTTTAATTGGAATCGAATTATCCACTATTACTTCTGCCATAGCGCTTATGGCAGCTGCGGCTTGCTTTATCAACAATCGGCTAATCTTATTTAGTCCTGCTACATCCACCACAGAAGACATCATTGTGATGTCCTTCACTTTTATCTGTCTGGAAAGGTCTTTGGCCACTACAGTGGACAGGCACAGCTTGGGTATGCCCAAGGGAATGGCCTGCATGGCTTCCAATATGATATAGGTGCCACCACCACCTCCCATTCCAACAACACCCTTAATTCGATCTTTGGAAACAAGGTCTGCAAGGATCTTAGATGCGCCCATTCCCATTAGTTCTACCGCCTTTCCACGGTCACCGGATTCCTTTATGGCCTCCAAGCTCGTGCCAGAAGCATCTGCTACAGATTCGTTGTCCACATCAATGGGGAAGTCAACCAAAGTTTCCATCACCCCTGTGTTAATAGTAATTATAGGCTGGCCTTGATTGCCAAGACATTGAAAGAGATAGGTAAAATCCTCTCCCTTAGTATCAAAACAACCGAGCATTACTATACTTTTTTCTTTCATGCCCATAAACTTAATTTTACACGTTAAAGTCAAAAACAACTACTCGCTCCAACTGTGGAATTACCACATCTTTCACCTTTTCGTGAATGGGATGAGGTAAATAGGCTTCCCTTGATTCCGGACTATCGAAGGTCATAATAAAACCATGTGTAAAGCCATCATTAAGTCCTTCCGTGCTATCGTATGGACCATATTCCATGTCTAATAATCCTGGGATTTCCCCTACCATTGCTTTCATTGTTTCGAAGCAATTTTTAATTTCTGCGTTACTTACTCCCTCCTTAAACTGGAACATTCCAAAATGTCTGGTCATAATTCTATTTTTTAGTTATTAAATTGATTAAAGTGCTTTTCTCCTCTATCTCTAGAAATACGGTATATTCCCTTTTAGTAGAAAACAATATTATAGATTTTATAAACTATTTTAATGTCTTGATAAATGCCAACAGATCAGAAACCTGTTCGTCCGAATAGCTATCAATCAGCCCTTTGGGCATAAAGGAACGTCCACCCAGGAAACCTTCGAACCTAATTTCAGATGCTTGGACAAACTGTTTGGTACCTCCCATAAATCCGATGGTAGTCCCTCTTTCGTCCTTTTTAACTAAATATCCTTCTATATTGCTCCCATCGTTCTTGGTAACCCTATAGATTGCATAGCTACTTTCCAAAGCGGCATCGGGATCTAGAATTGCCGTTAAAAGGGCTTCGTTCTCCCTCAAGGCTGATCCATCCAGGGCTGGTGCATAGTCATATCCTTTATCCCCTACACTATGGCATAAGAGACAGGTTTGAAATAGCTTTTCACCATTTTCGGGGTTGCCTTCCCCCTTCTCCGCAATCGCCATAAATCGTTCCAATCTGGACTCCAAGCCTTTCTTTTTCTCTTCTGTCCTTTTTTTAACCTGTTCAAAAAGATCAACTCCCCTTTTATCCTCTGTATCGGATTGGTATACTTTTTCTGCACTTGAATAGTCGAATTCGTTGGCACTGATCAGCTCCTTATCTAGCAACTCCTTTAAAAGCGTCCCTCCTTCTTTGGAAGAGGCTATTATTTGAACCACGCTCTTCTTTTGGGCTACCTCCAAATTGGGCAGCCAGTTCTCCATAATATTATGAGCAGAATTTACATCTGCAATAGCTACCGACTGTACCGCAGAAGCCCTTAACTCGATATCCAGCTCATCCATTTTTGCAATTTGGATAAAAGTAGCTTTGTTTTCAGAAGGACTTTTCTTAAGTGCAGACATCACCAATTTAATCATTTCTGGGGAAGTGGTATTTTTGATCAACGGCAAAACATCATTTCTTAAGCCATCTACATTTAGTTTCCCTACGGCTTCCAATCCCAACATCTGCTTGGAGAGATCCCCACTTTTCAATAAGGATTTTATAGGGCCTT
Organism: Arenibacter certesii DSM 19833; assembly: GCF_000429545.1. Classification (GTDB taxonomy): domain Bacteria; phylum Bacteroidota; class Bacteroidia; order Flavobacteriales; family Flavobacteriaceae; genus Arenibacter; species Arenibacter certesii. The sequence continues at coordinate 405 of NZ_AUCB01000059.1, read as the reverse complement.
TTAATGTGTTCGTCAATTCCTTGGATTGTACCGATCCTAAATTTTTTAAGGTAAGGGATACATGTTCTACCGCCTTATTATTATCCTCCAATATTGGGCGTACACTATTCAGTACATTTCGGTTATCCAGCATTCCCGCCACAATTTTAAAGGTAGGCTCGTCCAGGTCCTTGTTATCCATTTTCTTCCAAAGATCTACGAAAATCCGCTCCCTTTCTGGTTTGGATAGTGCCTGACTGGCCCATATTAAATTGGAACTCTCGTAATCGTTAGCTGTAGGAGACTGGATAAAGGCCAATAATTCTTTTGGATAATTCTCAAGGGCTTTTCTAGCAAGGTACCTTTCAAAATTACGCTCATAAGCCCCGCCCATGGCATTGCCTTCTAGAGGTGGATTACAAGCTG
>NZ_AUCB01000058.1 GCF_000429545.1 Arenibacter certesii DSM 19833 | reverse complement strand
CAGAAGATGCACCTTGGGCCCTTTTTGGCTTCCTTCAGACCAAGGGCCGCTACCAGTTCGTCCCAAGGGATGGCGATATAGATCTTGCCAAGATCGCTTTCGAGAAACCGGGCGTAAAACGCATCGAACTCTTCGGTCTGGGAGGAAAATGTAAAACTGTGCTGGAAATCGTGGATTCTTCGTATCTTGGACATAGACATTAAGATAAAAACCCCGTTTTTTGAGCTAGAGACTCGTTTTCGGGGTTTTATTATATCTAAATATACGAATTAAATACCTGATAAACAAGCAGTTGCGTCAATTCTGAATGCGCCTAAAAAAGGAGATGCAAAACATCTCCTTTTTTATATGATAAACATTGTTATATATGATTAATCACGTCCTCCTAAGACCTGCATTGCCCAATAGACCAATGTAGCCAAAGATCCAATGGCAGCTACTAAGTAAGTACGTGCCGCCCATTTTAAGGCATCTTCAGATCCTGCGTATTCTTCCTGGGATACCATGTTTTTATTTTTCAACCAAGCTAATGCCCTATTACTGGCATCATACTCTACAGGTAGGGTAATAAAGCTAAATAGTGTAGCGAATCCCATCATCACCAATCCTGCCACGGCTACCCAATAACCAAGTCCAACCCCTGCAGCCGCACCAAGCATAATTCCCCCAAATACAACCCACATAGACATACCCGAAGTTACGCTTACAATGGGCACCAATTTAGATCGCATGGTAAGCCATTCGTATGCTGTTGCATGTTGTACTGCATGGCCTACCTCGTGAGCTGCAACAGCCGCGGCAGAGGCATTACGCTGATTGTAGACCCCTTCACTTAAATTTACGGTCTTATTCGTTGGATTGTAGTGATCCGTTAACATACCCGGAGTAGAGATTACTTTAACGTCACGGATTCCATGATCTGCCAACATCTTCTCCGCAATCTCTGCACCGCTCATTCCATTGCGCAAATGCACCTTGGAATAGTGCTTAAATTTACTTTTCAACTTATTGCTTACCAACCAGCTTACTAAAGCAATAGCACCCAACAATATATAATACATCATCATAACAATATCCTTTTTAAGTTTATTTAATATTTTGAAAACTCACTAAACAAAATTCAAGTATTAATTACAAAAACCTCGCCAATCTAATTTTGGGCAGACGTAAGCATTTTAAAATAATTTTTCTGCCAAAATGTCCTACCTACAGTACATTGCCGTTGCTTACAAACACTCTATCCCACTATATTTACAATTTTTCCAGGAACTACAATTACCTTTTTGGGAGTACGGCCTTGTAACTGGTCTTGGGTTTTAGCATCTGCCATAACTGCTTTCTCTATTTCCTCTTTAGAAAGGTCAACCGGTAATTCTAACTTAAAACGCATCTTACCATTAAAGGAGATAGGATATTCCTTACTACTTTCAACCAAATGTTTTGATTCAAATTTTGGAAAGGGCGCCGTAGCTATTGAATCGCTATGTCCTAGCTTATTCCAAAGTTCCTCTGCTATATGTGGTGCATATGGTGCAATTAATACTGCCAAGGACGCCAACACCTCCCTATTGTTACATTTCTGGGTCGCCAACTCATTCACACAGATCATAAAAGTGGCAACAGAAGTATTAAAGGAGAAGTTCTCAATATCTTCTTCTACCTTTTTAATGGTCTTATGCAATGTTTTAAGATTGTCTGCCGAGGGGGTCCCATCGGTAACCGCAAAACTCCCTTCCGTGCCACTATGGTATAAACGCCATAATTTCTTTAAGAAACTATGAACCCCTGATATCCCGGCAGTATTCCATGGTTTAGACTGCTCTAAAGGCCCCAGAAACATCTCGTATAGCCTAAGAGAATCTGCCCCATACTCTTCACAAATACTATCTGGACTTACCACATTGAATTTCGATTTGGACATTTTTTCCACTTCTCTGGCCACCTTAAAACTTCCGTCAGCTTTTGTAATAAAATTAACATCAGCATATTCTGGCTGCCATTTTACAAAAGCTTCAACATCTAAATTATCAGATGTGTCTACCATAGTCACATCTGCATGGATATCCTGAACTACAAATTCCCCATACTCTTCCAACTGACTTACCAGCGGGTTCTCCCCATTTGTTTTGTCAGAAGAATTTAAATAATCGTCTAATACCTCAGCATCAACAAAAACAAAGAATGGTTGTGCATTCACCTCAAACTGCAATCTTTTTGCAAGTGCACTTGTCCCGGTAATCATCCCTTGGTTGATTAATTTCTTTGCAAATTCTGGTTTAGGAACAATTCCTTTATCGAATAGAAATTTTTGCCAAAAACGAGAATACAGCAAATGTCCTGTAGCATGCTCACTACCTCCAATATACAGGTCCACATCTTGCCAATAATTAATAGCCTCCCTAGAGAATACCTCATCGGAATTATTTGGATCCATATAACGATTAAAGTAGTACGAGCTTCCTGCCCAGCCTGGCATTGTGTTTAACTCTAACGGGAAAACAGTTTTATTGTCTATTGACTTATTGCTGACCACAGCAGACTTTTCTACATCCCACGCCCAATGGGTAGCATTCCCTAAAGGAGGCTCTCCAGTTTCGGTAGGCAGGTATTTTTCTACCTCAGGCAATACAATAGGTAGGTGTTCTACTGCTATCATTTGTGGCATACCGTTCACGTAATATACTGGGAATGGTTCACCCCAATAACGTTGTCTACTAAACACCGCATCACGCAGCCTATAATTTATTTTTCCTTGCCCCTGCCCTAGTTGTTCCAATTCTAAAATAGCGCGTTTGACTGCTTTTTTATAAGGCATTCCGTTTAGAAAATCGGAATTGGCAATTACGGTATTTTCTTTATCGGCGAAAGCCTCTTCATCAACATCAACACCCTCAAATATATTGGGGACAGGAATATTAAAGTGTCTTGCAAAGTCATGATCACGTTGGTCCCCACAAGGAACAGACATAACTGCACCAGTACCATAGCCTGCCAACACATAATCCCCGATCCAGATTGGAATAGGTTTTTTAGTAAAAGGATGTTCTGCATAGGCTCCAGTAAAAGCTCCTGTAATGGTTTTCACATCGGCCATACGGTCCCGTTCACTACGCTTTGCCGTAGCTGCTACATATTTCATCACTTCTTCTTTTTGCTCGAGAGTCGTTATTTTTGCAACCAACTCATGCTCAGGAGCCAAAGTCATAAAACTCACCCCAAAGATGGTGTCAGGGCGGGTAGTGAACACGGAAATGTTCTCTCCACTGCCCTCGGGAAGGACTTTAAAAGTTACGCTAGCGCCTTCAGATCTACCAATCCAATTGGTTTGGGAATCCTTTAATGGTTGTGGCCAATCTAGCATAGACAAATCATCTAATAACCTTTGCGCATAAGCCGAAATACGCATACTCCACTGGGTCATTTTTTTGCGGATTACCGGGTGGCCTCCACGTTCGGAAACTCCGTTAACCATTTCGTCATTAGCGAGAACAGTCCCCAAGCCAGGACACCAGTTTACCTCTGTCTCCGCTAAATAGGTTAGCCTGTATTGCAAAAGAACTTGCTGCTTTTCGGTATCCGTAAAGGCGTTCCATTGAGAAGCAGTAAAGGATTCTACATCATCATCACAGACTGCATTTACCGTACTATTCCCTTGCTTTTCGAAAACAGAGATCAAATCGGCAATATCCATTGCCTTATCGGAATCTTTGTTATACCAAGAATTAAATAGCTGTATAAAAATCCATTGGGTCCATTTGTAATAATTAGGATCGGAAGTCCGCACTTCACGACTCCAGTCGAAAGAGAATCCTATTTTATCTAACTGCTCACGATATCTATTTATGTTGGTTTCTGTGGTAATAGCTGGGTGCTGACCGGTCTGTATTGCATATTGCTCAGCTGGAAGTCCAAATGAATCATATCCCATGGGATGCAAAACATTAAACCCTTTATGCCTTTTATAACGCGTGTAAATATCACTGGCGATATACCCTAAAGGATGTCCTACATGCAAGCCTGCCCCAGAAGGATAGGGAAACATATCTAACACATAAAACTTCTCCTTATCGGAATTGTTCTCTACCTTAAAGGTTTGGTTTTTTGCCCAATACCCTTGCCACTTCTCTTCAATTTTCTTAAAATCGTAATTCATGTAACTAGTTTCTATCAACCTTCCCACCTCTAATATCCGGCAAGAATTATCTATCGCAAAAATAAGTCTAATCTATGAAAGGTAAAAAGATATTATTAACTTAACACCCACCAATTAAGGCATTGCTATTTGGTCAAATCTTTTTATTACTTCACAAAATTAGATAGGAATTTAATTTGTTCCTTTAATATAAATTAATGTTTATAAGTGCTACAAATTTCTAGAAATCTTTCGGCGTCGCTTTTTCCTCTCCTCCTCCTCCTATTCACCAACGGCTTGTTAGGCCAATTGGGATTCTGTCCGGGCAATACGGGCCAACCTATTTTTACGGAAGATTTCGGGAGTGGATTAACAAATGGCCCCCCTTTGCCCGCTGGCAGTACCACATACAATTATGTGGATGGACTTCCTGTAGATGGCAGTTATACGATTTCGAGCTCTTCACCACACTACGATTGGCACAGGATTACAGACCATACTCCCAACGACACTAATGGAAAAGCATTTATTGTAAATGCCGATTATACAGCGGGGGAGTTTTTCAGAAGAACGGTCACTGGCCTTTGCGAAAACACATCTTACGAATTTTCCTCATGGCTTCTAAATTTACTGCCAAATTCGGGCTGCGGCAACAATGGTATTCCTATTAATGTAGGATTCGAAATTTGGGACGAATCGGATAAACAAAAATTGGCATGGGGCGATACAGGGAATATTCCCGGGACCAATTCCCCGATCTGGAATCAGTACGGCTTAGTATTTCAAACCCTCCCAGGACAAACATCGGTAATCCTAAAAATGCGGAACAACGGAGAAGGCGGCTGTGGAAACGACCTGGCCATAGACGATATTGTTTTTAGAACCTGCGGTGATGCTATAACCATTGCTGACGGATTAGATAATCTAGAATTGGCATTCTGTGAAACTGCCCCAGCAAGCAGTGTGACGCTTACTGCAACACCAGATAAATCCATTTACAGCACTCATGCTTTTCAGTGGCAATTTAGTAAAGATGGAACAGTTTGGACAGATATCCCAGGCGAAAATAGCGCCACTCACATTACCCCCCCACTAACTGAAACCACTCTCTTTCGGGTAAAATTAGCGGAAGATGCCATTAATCTAGCGAATTCTCTGTGTAGTACGATATCGGATGTTTTTAAGGTTCTTATTGTCCCTAAACCACTTCCTCCGGCAAGCAGTGGAAATATAGCTACATGCATGGACAACAATAAACCACTAACTGTAAACGTCCCTCCAGATATACAAGTAAACTGGTACGATGCTCCCGTTGGAGGAAAACTTTTACAAGAAAATAGCACCTCCTTCCTAGCCCCTAGCGAAGGAATCTATTATGCAGAAGCCGTCTCTAGTTTTGCAGAGTGCTATGCTGATAGTAGGACTCCTCTTAGTCTAACTCTTTTTGAGCTTCCTGAAGCAACAGATGAAACAATTGAATTTTGTGAAGGAGATAGTACAATTCTATATGCCAATATTACTAATGTAACCTACCAATGGAGTACAGGGGAAACTACCCCAACTATTATTGTAGGAACGGCAGGATCCTATACACTAATGGCTACCAACCCAAATGGATGTGAAAGTACCAAGACCATTACCTTGTTGCAAATAGACCGTCCCATAATTAAATCTATTAGCTCGGAAGAACATACAATTACAGTATCTACAAAGAACCAAGGCGCTTTTGAGTATTCGTTGGATGGCATTAACTTTCAGGATCAAAATAGCTTTAAAAATAGAGAAGGTGGACTTTATACAATGTATGTGAGGGAGAAAAGAGGATGTGGATCTGCTACTGCGGAATTCTTACACCTTGTAATTCCAAAATTTTTCACACCCAATGGCGATAACCATAATGACCTTTTCATCATTCACGGTGCAGATAAATTTCAATATTCCGAGTTAAATATTTATGACCGGTATGGCACTTTAATAAAAAATATTAGGAATGCCCCCTTTATGTGGGATGGCACATTTAACAATAGGGCCCTGCCGGCATCCGACTACTGGTACAGCATAAAATTGGATCATCTTGAAAAACGCGGACATTTCACCCTTAAAAGGTAGTAAAAGGTAGTTCGCTATGATTATAAAAGCGGCATCAAAAAAAAATGAAAATAAATTGGTCATTTGTTATTCGATTTACTTTATTATTTTTACACATTCATTTTCCACTATGAGCACATCTTTTGAACGTTTTCAAAAAAGAAAGCTAATTTCCTCTTATTTTTCGGTAGTCCTCAGTATTGGACTAGTGCTATTTCTATTGGGCATATTGGGTCTGCTGGTTGTAAACACCAAAAAATTGGCCGACCACTTCAAAGAACAGATTACCATTTCTGTTTTTTTAAAGGATAGTGCCAAGGAAGTAGAAATAGACCAATTACAGAAAAGTTTGGCGATGGCACAATACACTAAAAATGCCACCTATGTTTCCAAGGAAGAAGCTGCAGAGAAGCACAGCGAGGAGATTGGCGAGAATTTCCTAGACTTTTTAGGGTACAACCCCCTAAAAAACTCCATAGACGTAAAGCTAAATGCTGCCTATGTACAAACGGACTCTATCGCTAACATTGCTAAGGAAATAACTACCAAAGGGTATGTGGAAGAGGTTAGCTATGACCAACCTTTAATTACCTTACTCAATGATAACGTAAAGAAATTAAGTTTTTGGATTTTAATTGCAAGCGGAGCTTTCACCTTTATCGCGGTCTTGCTAATTAACAGCTCTATAAGACTCTCTATTTATTCTAAACGCTTTATTATAAAAACCATGCAAATGGTTGGTGCTACCAAATCATTTATTAGACGCCCATTTCTTTGGACCAATATAAAACTAGGAATACTGGGAGCTTTTCTTGCCTTAATTGCACTTGGGGCAGTTCTTTATTATGTGGATCAAAGCTTTCCAGAGTTAAATCTTTTCCAAGATCCTACCATTTTGATACTACTTTTTATCGGTGTTTTTAGTTTAGGAGTATTGATTTCGTTAATAAGCACCTTTTTTGCAACACAACGTTTCCTAAACCTAAGGACAGATGATTTATATTACTAAATTTGCAGCATGAGCAAGAAAAAGAATGATAATCAGATAAAAAAACCGATGCGGGAATTTATCTTTCAGAAGAGAAATTACCAATTTATGTTTATTGGCCTGGCATTTATCGCCTTAGGTTTTATCCTTATGAGCGGTGGCGGAATGGATGACCCTTTGGTTTTTAACCCACAAGTTTATAGTTTCAGAAGAATACGACTTGCCCCTACTTTGGTCTTAATCGGTCTGGGGTTTCAAGTTTATGCTATTCTGTTAAATCCTCATAAGAAAAAATAGTTTTGGATATATTAAAAGTTGTTATTCTCGCCATAATCGAAGGACTTACTGAATTTTTACCTGTTTCTTCTACTGGCCATTTAATTGTTGCATCATCTTTTTTTGGGGTTGCGCATGAAGATTTTACTAAATTGTTTACTATCGTTATCCAACTAGGGACTATCCTCTCTGTTGTGGTTCTTTATTTTAAACGGTTTTTTCAAAGTATTGATTTTTATTTCAAGCTATTGGTCGCCTTTATACCCGCTGTAGTATTTGGTCTTCTATTGAGCGATTTTATAGACTCTCTTTTAGAAAGCCCTATTACGGTAGCCGTTACCTTAATTTTAGGTGGATTAGTTCTCTTAAAGGTTGATGATTGGTTCGGGGACGCTGAAAACACTGAGATTTCCTACTCCACTGCCTTTAAAATTGGGCTTTTTCAATGCTTGGCAATGATACCTGGAATGTCTAGAAGTGGCGCCAGTATTGTGGGGGGAATGACGCAAAAACTTTCTAGAACCGCAGCAGCAGAATTTTCCTTTTTTCTTGCCGTACCTACCATGTTAGGAGCAACCTTAAAAAAATCTTACGATTATTATATGGCCGGTTTTACATTGACCACTGATCAGATCAATTATCTGATAATTGGAAATGTGGTTGGTTTTGTAGTTGCACTTTTCGCTATTAAATCGTTTATCGGTTATTTAAGCAAGCACGGGTTTAAAATCTTTGGGTATTATAGGGTTGTTATTGGGGTTGCAATTTTAATTATACATTATTTCATTAGTCCGTTAACCGTTATATAATGACTAAGGAAGAATTTTTGGAAGGAAAGGTTTTACTCATAGACAAACCCATGGGTTGGAGCTCCTTCCAAGCTGTTAACTCCTTAAAATGGGCCATCCGTAAAAAATTTCAATTAAAAAAGATAAAGATTGGTCATGCAGGAACGCTAGATCCCTTGGCCACCGGTCTATTATTAATATGTACAGGCAAAGCTACCAAGACTATAAACCTACTACAGGGTCAGGAAAAAGAATATACTGGCAGTATAACTTTGGGCGCCACTACTCCTTCCTATGATTTGGAAACGGAGGTTGACCATCACTATCCCATAGATCATATTACCGAGGAGATGATCCAGAAAGCCACCATGCAGTTTCTGGGAGATATTGAACAGGTACCTCCTGTTTTTTCGGCCCTTAAAAAAGATGGAAAACGACTTTACGAATACGCAAGGGAAGGGAAGGCTGTAGAAATTAAAAAACGATCTGTCACCATAACCGAATTTGAAATAACTAAAATAGCACTACCGGTTGTAGATTTTAGGGTAGTTTGCAGCAAAGGCACCTATATTAGATCACTAGCCTACGATTTTGGTAAAACGTTGGCCTCCGGCGCACATCTTTCCACTCTCAAAAGAACCAAAATAGGTGATTACAACGTAAATAAAGCAATAACCCCAGAAGAATTTGGTAAATTACTGGAGATAGACGGTTAGATTGGTAGGCATGCAGAGGAACAAGCTACCCGTTTATCGATAATTTAAAATATTTTTGATTAAACGCGGTTATAATCCTATGAACCTGAACAAGAAGCAGCTTTCTTTTTTAATAACATTCCTTTCTATGTCTTTGTTGGTATTGTGTCTTTACAATATCCACTTGGGACAGAAGGAACAGGAAGAATATGCTATTGAATTAGTTTTACCCGACGAAGAGGAGCTCGAAGAGATGTTAGAAGAAGTTAAGGAAAATGAAGAATTAGCCGATGCAGTTCCCATAAAAAGTCATATGGCCTATAACGAGGCTAACAAACCAAGTTATGGAAATCCAGAACCCTTAAAATCCTTAGAAGAAATTCTGGAGGAACAAGAGCAGGCCTCAGATAGTGAGGAACCTACGGACTTGCTAATGTCCGACTCCGAATATGCTGCAAGAGTAAAGAAACTTGCCCAGCGCCGTAGGGAAAAACAAGAACTTTTAGGTGAAATTGAGGCAAGCAAGGAAGTAATGACCAACAATTTAGCTAAACGAAACACCTCGGTTTCCTATTCATTATTAAATAGAAGGCATACAAGTCTTCCCATACCTATTTATACCTGTATTGAAGGTGGCAAAGTAGTAATAAACATTAAAGTAGACCAACTTGGTAGGGTAACGCAAGCCGAGGTAAATAAAAAAAGCTCTAGCACGTTAAATGGTTGTCTTGTAGACAACGCCATAGAATACGCCCTAAGATCAAAATTTAACTCGGGCGGTCGTTCCGAACAGTTGGGAACAATTACCTACCTATTCCAAGAAAAGCAGCGGTAAGAGGTCATTTATCGTATTTTGCCCTTTATCCTTATTATACCATTGTTGTAATTCCTCAATAAACTCAGGTGTAAATTCACCAACTTTTTCTTTCTGTTCCTGAACCATTTTACTGGCGGTAGAAGGTCTGGATCCCCATTCCCCAATAATTTCTTTGGTTGCATTGTCCAAGGCTATCAGTTTTGGTATGGCCATAGCCCCATTAGTTAAAAAGCCTTCCATTAACTCTAAATTCTCGTCTCGCAGCACCAACCTTAAAGAAATATTAGAATTTAGGCTTGCAATCTTGTTCATCACAGGAATTGTTTGGGCTGCATCGCCACACCAGCTTTCCGTAAGCACTAACCAAGTAATCTTACGATCTACACTCTTAATTTTTGATTCAATTTCAGAAGAAATTTTAATAGTCTTATCTAATCGTTTCATTCGACGATCGTTTAAGGCGGTATAATTACTAAGATTTTCATTCTGAACCTTTCCAGTAGATAATCCTTCCGCCGCCAACTTGGCCGTCAATTGCCTGTATTCATCATAACCCATACTTTTATCAAGGCTCTGATGTATTAGCTGATGATCTACAAGTGTTTCTGGTTTCTGATCCATATTATTAAAACTAATTGTAAGCCACAAAAATAGGAATTTAAGCCAGTATAAAAGCTGATATAAGTCATTAAGTTTACTGATCTAAGGTATGCACCTACAAAGGCAATAAAAAGTCGGTTTTAATTATTTTAGGGACCGTTTTTTAATCATTCCTCCACGGGTATCATTGATACTATTCATCACCACAAAGGCATTAGAGTCAATTTTGTCTATTTCAGTGTCGAGCTTACTTATTTCCAATCTTGTAATCACCGCATAAAGGATATCATAATCTTTAGCAATCCCATTCTTTGAATACCCACCTCGTCCAGCATAGATTGTGACTCCCCTACCCAGTTTTTCTGTAATCATCATTCTAATATCTTCACTTCGTTCAGATATTATAGTTACTCCGGTATACTCCTCAATACCATCCACTACAAAATCCAATGTTTTAGAAGCAGACAAATAGGTAAGCATGGAATATAGGGCAATTTCAAAGGAGAGGAAGTAAGCTGCCGCAGAAAATATAATTAAGTTTATGACAATAATATTGTCTCCTATTTTCGTCTTTAATTTTCTACTGAGATAAATAGCAAGTACTTCTGTTCCATCCAAGACCCCTCCTCCCCTAATGGAGAGTCCGATACCTGCACCAAGAAAAAACCCGCCAAAAACGGCTACCAATAATTCATCATCCGTAACATCAGGAAAATCTACGGTTGCCAACACCAATGCAAGCCCAAGAATAGCTAAAGACGTTTTTATAGCAAATTGTTTACCTATAACTTTTAGTCCAAGGAATATAAATGGGAGGTTAACGAAAATAATTAGTAAGTATAAGGGGATTTTAAATATTTCTGAAAGCAATAAGGAAATCCCAGTAGCCCCACCATCTATAAAACTATTGGGCAATAAAAAGCTTTTTAATCCAAAAGCGGCTGAAAAAATTCCTATCACGATAAAAGCTATATCATGAATCACTGAAAAGACACCCACCCTAAAGGGCCTAGATTTTCTCCAATAAGTAGCCGTATTATGCTTAAAGTCGTGCTTCTTCCCCTTTCTTTCAACCATATATTTATCTAATTAAGAACCTATAATCCTATAAAAATACAATTAGCATAATTCTCGATGCCATGTTAATGAATTAGTATTTTTAAAAGTCCGAAATTACAATATTTGGAGTTTTATATCGTTTATATCTATTAAAAAATGAATTAATTATAATATCCTTGAACTAATTTAAACCGATTAAAACCCATATATTTAACTATATAAACGGCAAATGGACAGACATAGGTGCGGATGGTGCGTGGGTGATGAGCTTTACGAAAAATACCACGATGAAGAATGGGGAGTTCCCTTAAAGGACGACGCTCAATTGTTTGAGTTTTTAATTTTGGAAACCTTTCAGGCCGGATTAAGTTGGATAACCATACTTAGGAAACGAGAAAATTTCAGAAAGGCATTCGATCAATTTGACTACCATAAAATCGCTAAGTATTCCGAGGAAAAAATTGAATTGCTATTACAAGATTCGGGAATTGTTAGAAACAGATTAAAAATTAGGGCCACGGTAACCAATGCTCAAGAATTTATAAAAATACAAGAACAATATGGTAGTTTTAGTGATTACATATGGCGTTTTATAGATGACAAGCCCATAAAAAACAAGGTTAAACACTACAAAGATACCCCGTCTACAACACCTCTGTCCGATGCTATTAGCAAGGACCTAAAAAAACGTGGGTTTAAATTTGTGGGTAGTACTGTAATATATGCCCATATGCAGGCCACTGGTATGGTTAATGATCACGAAATTACCTGCTTTAGATATCATGAAGTATAAACTCTCCTTTTTCTTTGTCTTTTTAGCGCTCTGCTCTCTTGGGTATTCACAAACCAAACAGGAACGTGAACATCGAATTAAAAAGTCGCAATTTCCAGTAATTAGCACAAATTTTATCCCAGAAGCGGCCAAAAGAATTCGATATTACAAAGAGGTAGACAGCTCTAGCGCCCAATTTAAGGTGAAGTTTGGATTAAAAAAAATGAAGTATGAGGTAGAGGTAGCTGAGACAGGTGAAATTAAAAAGTTGGGGCTTATTGTAAAAGAGATAGATATTCCCATGGATACCTATTCCGAAATTACCATATATTTAGAAAAACATTTTGATAAGGTTAAGGTTAAACGCATCTTGCAATGGTATCCTGCCAATTCTAAGGATGCAATAAGAAGTACTTTTCAAAATTTGATTCTTCCAATAAATACGTACGAATTATTAGTAAGAGGAAAGGAAAGCACAAAGTACCGAAATAAACAGGATTATAGGCTCATATTCAATTCTGATGGCGCACTTGTAAAAAGGGATATTCGGGAGTAGGCCGATTTTCACTAAAAACTGGACAGAACGAATCCTGGAACATCGATGTTTCCGGGATTTTTTTTATGGTTTATTTTCGAAGTGGATTTTCGTCCGGTTTAAGAGGGCTTTTTGGTCGTTTTAGTGAGGTTCTGGCATACCTTTCCCATCGAAGTTTCGGATCGCTAGTCCCTATGCCGCTTTTTCCAGCGCCATGGCCGACA
>NZ_AUCB01000057.1 GCF_000429545.1 Arenibacter certesii DSM 19833 | reverse complement strand
GTTAAACCTTTTCCCTCTGCTTCGGTACAATATACTTTTGAGAACAATACGAAACTAAAGGCCGCTTATAGTAAGCGGGTAGAACGTAGCACCACTTTTATGATGAATCCTTTTCCGGAAAGAGAGCATTCTGAGACCTTAGAGCAAGGTGACCCGACCCTCCGTCCAGAATTCATTGATCTTTTTGAACTGGGAGTGACAAAGAATTTCGGGGGTGGTAATTCCGTTTATGCAACGGCGTACTACAGGGATGTTAAGAATTTGGTCAATCGTGTTAATACTATTTATAACGATACCATCCTTAACCGGATTTACTCCAATGTAGGGGATAGCCGTTCAATGGGACTTGAACTTGGAGCGCAATTGAAACCGACTAAAAATTGGTCTAGCTTCATAGGAGGGAATCTTTATCGTTATGCCATTGATGGCGAATATGACGGCAGGAGCGTTGATAGTGATGCTTTTATCTATTCCATTAATGCCAACAGCACGGTAGATTTTTCGGATACTGCCTCCGCACAGTTTACTTTCAACTATATTTCTGCACGCAATACAGCACAGGGGGAGGATTCTAGGTTCTATTCGCCTAACCTATCTCTTCGTAAGACCTTTTTAGACAGCCGGCTTGTAGCAACCTTGCAGTGGCAGAATATGGATATGGGACTATTGGATAGTAACGAACAACGTATAACTACCTTTAGGGAGAATGAGTTTTATACTACTACCAATTACGTGTACGAGGTAGATGTAGTGTTCTTGAATTTGTCTTATACTTTTAATAAAAACAAGAATAAATCAAAGTTTATCGAAAGTGAATTCGGGAAGCAGGAGTTTTAAAGAGAGGCTTTTAAAGCCAGTGTCCATTAAACTGTTGAGGTTTTTAATAACAAGATGGGGTTTTCTATGTTTAATATTACCGTAGTGCCAACATTTTGGCCAGATGTGGATTTAGTGAAGACGGATATGTTGGAATATGCTTACGAGTTGGAATATTTTGATGATCATTTGGAAAGAATGTTAAAGAAGTTGGAAGAGTCACGGGAAATAGGATTGTAATTGTTACTGCAGATCTGAGAAAGAAGGGGTTGTAAATCCTGAATGGAATTATCTGTTAATAGGAAAGGAAAGGCATGATGGAGGTAGACCAAATGGTTAAGGTTACCCTATATGAGGAATTGTTAAAAATGGTTTCTTGTATTTAAAACTTTAAAACAGATCGTTGGCCTTAAAGGAATCCTGAGACTGGATACTTGAACACGTATGGTAGCGCTACAATGACCTATATATTAGATACTCGACGTAAAAAAGGAGAATTGAAGTATTGGCAATTAAATTTTGGTAATCGAGCAACAGAAGAGCTTTACGATATTAATTCAGACATTGTATGAATAATTTAATTCATAATAAAGAGTATGCCACTGTTAAAGAGGAGCTTAAATCAGAAATGCTATTACAACTTACACAACAAGAAGAATCACGTAAAGAAGTATCCCTATATCTAGGTTAATCTTTATAAATAGATAATCTCAACATAAAAATAATTGGATTAATTAAAGCAATAGCGCACTTGCTGCATCTAGTACAGAATTATCCATGTCTTTTAAATAAGCTTCTGTAATTGCTAAATTTTGATAGCCAAGTGATCCACTTATGATTTCGGTTGCTACCCCTTTTTGTTTAAGGCAATTGGCAAAACTATGTCTTGCAACATAACTTGTTAAAGGTTTATCAATTTTGCAATGAATTGCAATTTCCTTTAAATCCCATTGAACTTTTTAAGTATTTTATTTTTCCGGTTTTCAACTTGGCTAGGGGTAAGGTTGTCACTTAACAGTATTGGGAATACATATTTCGTACCTGTGGTGTTTTTTCTATAGTGATCAAGGATTTTCTCTATTGGTGGAAGAATTTTAATTTGGAAATTGCCCTTTGTTTTTGAACGGACATAATGGATATGGTCGTTTTTTACATTGTCCCATGTTAGTTTCATAATATCGGCAAAGTTCATTCCCCGGGTGTAAAAACTGAAGATAAAATAATTATAACTATCCAAAACTTCAGGATATTGATTAATATTCATATCAATAATGGTTTTTATCTCTTCAATACTTAAGGCTTTCTTAGCTCCTTTACCTTTCAATTTGGAAATTTTATATTTATGGAAAGGATAATTTTCACCTGCAATTAGATCCCTTTGAATAGCTGTATTGTAAAGTGTTCTTAGCGCCCGCATCTTAACACTTATTCCTCCGTCAGTACTTCCACGGGATTTTAAATCCGCTTCATATTTGGAAAGCTGTGAGACATTTAATTCTTCAAAGGATAAACGCTTCTTTTTTATGAAATTTATAAAAGATGTAAAACTGTTTCTGTGCATTCGCGAATTCCCCGTTCTTCAATGTTTTAGGACATTGAATAAAAGATACTAAATTTATTTTAGTTGATAAACCCTACCTTTTAAGGCAAATACAAGTACATTTTTTCATCTAAAAGGTTAATAATTAGATGATACTGTGTGTAATTTTTAAATTTCACAAATAATATGTCACCAGGTTGTATAGCTGTCTATATCGGATGTTCATGATGTCCTTAATTAAAACTATGAGAATAGAAAAATTTCTATAACCTCTAAAGGAAATAGCTATCTTGGGTATCAAATAAGTAATTCGATTTTTTTATAGTACGTGGCTCAGACCAACCTACCTTCATTTTCTTATGCTCCTTGTGAAAACAATGTTTAGTTTAATTATGTAGGTATTATATTATGCATCACTCTTTCCAAATTGATCAATTTTGGAAATTCAAATGGGCTAGCTAAGAAATTAGTTGAAGAATTAATTTATATTTATAGTTAGAATTGTGGATGAGAACCTATTTAGATACTCATTAAATTAAGATTTTAATCTTAATGATTTACCTATCAGGATATTAATATCTTTTAAAAATAGATGAGAACCGTAATTGTTTATTTGGGAATATTTGTTTTTGGCTTTGGGAATATTGCCAATGCCCAGACTAAGAATGCTTTTTCAAGTTTTACAATAGAGAAGCCGATCTTTGATGTGCAGGTTTTATTTAACGATGAACGTTTTCCCAATCTTGTTGTTGCTAATGATGGCTCAGTAGTGGCTACTTGGGGGAGTGAAAATTTTAGAGTCCGGAGAAGTGAGGATGGCGGAAATACATGGGGCCCTGCAATAACTATTGCCAACCCTGGATTTCAGGGAGGAGGTACCACGGTAGACGAAACTTCTGGAGACATATTTACCTTTATAGAAGAAGGTCACCCTATTTCTCCTTTACATGTTTTTAGAAGTAGTGACCACGGAATTACATGGAAAGAAGAGGAGATAATCATTAAATCCAATAGTTTGGGACACATCCCTTCTATGCATATGAATGAGCATGGTATTACCTTACAATTTGGAAAATATGCAGGTCGTTTAATCCGGCCCACAAGGTATTATGCAGGGGGGAATGCCAAGGAACATTGGGACAACCATTATACTAATGCAATGTATAGTGATGATGGCGGTAAAACTTGGTTTGCAAGTGAGCCTTTCCCTGCCTATGGGACCGGGGAAGCCACTATAGCAGAATTGTCCAACGGACATTTATACTATAATTCCCGTCGTCATAAGTCTACGGATGGAAAGAATCCACGTATGCGCTATATAGCATGGAGTTATGATGGAGGTGAAACGTGGAAGGATTTGTCTGTTAGTGAGGAGCTTCCA
This sequence comes from Arenibacter certesii DSM 19833, assembly GCF_000429545.1. Taxonomy (GTDB): domain Bacteria; phylum Bacteroidota; class Bacteroidia; order Flavobacteriales; family Flavobacteriaceae; genus Arenibacter; species Arenibacter certesii. The sequence goes on along the minus strand of NZ_AUCB01000057.1, from coordinate 9,288 downwards.
GACGGGGACCAAAATAGGGATTATGGTTTAATGGCAGGTTTAGTAAGACTACCTATAGAAGGGCATGATATTCTATTGTATAGCAATATTGATTCTGAATCAGGTAGACGTAATGGAGCTGTTTGGGCTAGTTTTAACGGCGGAAAATCTTGGCCAGTAAAAAAGATAGTGGATAAAGGAGCATTTGCTTATTCCTCTTTAATAGCTGGCAGAAATGGTACCCCTTCAGAAGGATTACTATTTCTGATGTATGAAAGTGAATTAGGAGCAAAAATCGCTCGATTTAATTTGGCCTGGTTATTAGAAGGATTAAGTTTGTCTGACCTTGTTGATTAGAGAAGCCGGTAAGTTGCATCACTTTCTCTATGTACTTGTCTCATGTCATCCAGTACTTGAGAAAAGGGATATGATTTAGATATAGGAGACAGAGCTAAAGGAGTTGATTGTATGAAATTCCTATTTAAAATAGGTATAAATTAGAAGAGAGAAACTAGCTAAAAATTCGGATCTTGCTTCAGTATCGAATACAAAAATGAATTAATTATAAAATAACCAACCATGAAATATACGTACATAACTGTTGTTGCTTTAACACTACTTTTTCTTCAATCGGGCTGTGTGTCTCAAAAAATGCGATCTGTAGAAGAGCAAAATGAAATTAAAGAAGTTATTAAGGCTTATTCAGAAATCATTACGGGTCATAGAGATAATAATAAGGAGTTATACTATAAGGCATACACCGACAAGGATTATGGTTCGGAATTCATAAAAAGAATGGACAATGAGGTGAAGATCAGTTTTGTAAACACGGAGTCTTATGATATTGGGGTTAGGAAAATTGATTCAATAAATGCTATAGATGAATTATCCGTCCTGTCAAAAAAGATTAAGACGGATTCTATAGTCAGAAAGTATATTGAACCAAAAGTAAGCGATTTCCTTGATCATGAAGATTTACAGTCGATGGCAGAATGGTCTAATCAAAAATTAAACTTCAAAAAACTAGATATCAAGGACGTACTATTTTCACTTCAATTTAATCGTCAGATTTCTGTTCCTGTATTCAATAAAGATAGAACTATAGCCTTTTTTCTTGAGAGGGCTTACAATGAGCTCGAAGCTAATTTCTTTAGATATTCAGAAGAGAAAGGTTGGGAATTTTATTGTTCGGGCACGCTATGGATGGTCACTTATTAAAACCTTCCTCTTCCTAGCCTTTTTAACTCCTTTGATAGTCGTGTTATTTTAAAATACCAAGAAAAAACTAATCACACTAAGCCATAAGTTTTTGGAGTTAAGTTAGTTCTTTAGTTTCACCACAACATTAATTTATAAAAAGTATTTTGGGTCAAATGAATTATGGATCAGCTTGTTAATATTGAATTCACTTTGACCCATCAAAAACCTTCTATATGCCTACCGCTCTATAAAATTAAAAAGCAAAAACAACAATTTTTTAACGCTTCGTTTTGATATAAACCAAGTCCATTAAATACTGGATATTTTCTAGGTTGGACTCGTGGTACCCTATAAGTCGATTCAAGGACATAAGAAAACCTAATTCCCTTATCTCTTTGCTATAGCCTTTTCGGGTGGTAATGTCGTGCAGGTTTTCAGTAATTTCGTTTACTATGGAATCGGAAGTATTGCCCGGATTAATTTTGAGGTCCCTTAGAGCTCCGGCCGTTTGCTCTTCATTGGTACAACTGAATTTTATATAATTGACCAATATCTGTTGCGTTCTTTCTGAAAGAAAGTTGATTTCACTTCCATCAAAATAATGGTTTACTTGTTTTGCTATTGCATATAGGTTGCTAAGCTCTTTACCCAATAATTCCTCCTTTTTCATTCTTGATATATTTAAATAGCTTAAAAAATAGAAAATGTATTTATTACTTTTCTAAAATTAAAAATTTATAAGGCCAACGCTGAACAATTTCAAATAAAAAAGTATCGCTAGAGCTGATTTTCAGGATAAAACACGGAATTCTTGTTTCCGAATCTAGTAATTGATTTCGAATTCAATTCTTAATGCATCTGTTTTCAGTCGGGAAATTATTCCATTATTTTAATAAATAGCCAATTTACGGAATAATCACAGTACTTAATCATTATGTTAAGCTATCACGACATTAAGGGACAAATGTTATCTTAGCGAAAAAACATAAAATAATCTAGGATATCCCTTATTCGAGTCATATTCATAGGGAACTACAAATAATTATTATTACATATGAACTTTAAAAACCTAAGCTATTTCAGCGCCCTTATTACAATCGTATTTGTTACCACATTCAAAGTATATGGCCAGGAAAATGATCAGTTAAAACTTTGGTATGAAGCTCCTGCGGATAAATGGATGATGGAAGCCTTGCCCATTGGAAACGGCTATATGGGAGCCATGATTTTTGGAGGTATAGAGGAAGAACATATTCAGTTTAATGAAGAAAGCCTTTGGGCAGGAGGTAAGGGCGAATGGGACGAATATAATGGCGGCAATAGAGAAAATGCACATAAACACCTGCCCGAGGTAAGAAGGTTGCTCAATGAGGGGAAATACCAAGAGGCACATCAACTGGCCAACAAGGAACTTACTGGAGTTATTAAAGGTAATGATGAAAAAACAGGATGGGCCGGCTATGGAGCCTACCAACCTTTTGGCGATATATTTGTAAAACCAGTACATACCGGTATCCCTGATAATTATAATAGAACACTAGATATTTCTAAAGCGGTATCTACTATCTCCTATACCGAAAATGGAGTTGACCATAAGCGTACATATTTTGCTAGTTATCCAAGTCGCACCTTAGTATTTCATTTTGAAAATAACAGTCCAAAAGGAATCGACTATGTCATTAGGAAAACCGCAGTTCATAAAAATGTTTCCATATCCTTGGAAGGGAAAGACCTTGTTATGTCCGGTAGTTTAGAGAATAACGGAATGGGATTGGAAAGTAGGATGCTGATAGAGTCAGATGGTAAAAAACCGACTTTCGTAAACGGAGAAGTTCAGGTAAAATCAGCTAAGAAACTAACCTTATATCTGACCGCCGCAACGGATTATAAAAATGAATATCCTCATTATACAGGACGGGATTATAAGGCGTTGAACCAAAAGACAATTAAATCTTTAAGAGGGAAAAAGTTTAATCAGCTTTTATCCGAACATATAGAAGATTATGCCCAATTGTTTAATAGGGTGAGTTTTAAGCTTGAATCCACAAGCCAAAAGAACCTTCCCACGAACGAAAGATTAAAAGCGTATGCTGCAGGTAAAGAAGACCCTGCCTTGGAAACCCTTTACTTTCAATACGGGCGATATTTACTGATAAGTAGTTCAAGACCGGGTTCTATGCCAGCCAACTTGCAAGGTAAATGGAATAATATGACAAGTCCGCCTTGGGCTAGTGATTATCATGCCAACATCAACATTCAAATGATCTATTGGCCTGCCGAAATCACCAATTTATCAGAAGCTCATGAACCCTTAATTGAGTATATAGACAAATTAAGAGCTCCCGGTAGAAAATCCGCCAAGGATTTTTTCAATGCCGATGGGTGGATCGTAAATACCATGAACAATCCATTTGGATTTACCGCTCCAGGCTGGGATTTTCCATGGGGCTTTTTTCCTGGAGGTGCAGCCTGGTATGGCCGACACGTTTGGGAACATTATGAGTTTTCTGGAGACCGAAATTATTTAAAAGAAAAAGGCTACCCCATAATGAAAGAGGCTGCCCAATTTTGGCTGGATTATCTTACTAAAGATGAGGGCGGGTATTTGGTCTCCTCACCTTCGTATTCTCCCGAACACGGGGGGATTTCTACTGGGGCCTATATGGACATAGAAATTGCATGGGATATTTTTACAAATTGTATTAAAGCCACCGAAGTACTGGGGGAAGACAACGAATTTAAAGCAAAATTGATTGCTGCAAAATCACAGCTATTGCCATTGAGAATAGGGAAGTGGGGGCAGTTGCAAGAATGGAAGGAAGATGTGGATGATCCCAATAACAAACATCGACATGTTTCTCATTTGTATGCACTCTATCCAGGAATTCAGGTGAATACTTTAGAGACACCAGATCTAGTAGAAGCAGCAAGAGTATCCTTAAATGCTAGGGGCGATGACGGTACCGGCTGGTCTATTGGTTGGAAAATTAATTTTTGGGCCAGGTTGTTAGATGGAGATCGGTCTTATAAATTATTGAGAAGAGCCATGCAGTTGGTGCATGAGGATGGTGTAAACATGATGGACGGAGGCGGAGTCTACACTAATTTACTATCTACCCACCCACCTTTTCAATTAGATGGAAATATGGGGGCAACGGCAGGGATGGCAGAAATGCTCCTTCAGTCACACTCAGGTGGAATCCATTTACTTCCCGCGCTTCCCAAGGCCTGGGCTTCAGGAAAGATTTCTGGTTTAAAAGCTAGGGGCGGAATCCAAGTGGATATGGAATGGAACGAAGGTAAATTAACTTTGGTGAGATTGTTATCCGGTGTAAACCAATCCCACAAGGTGAAATACCAAGATATAACAGTTGATGTTAATTTAATAGGAGGACAAGTGTTGACACTAGACGCGGCACTACGACCATTAAATTAACAACGGGCCAAGCGTTTTATAATTATGTCAAATCTTTTAATAGTATTTTCTAGATCTATTATCTTGTTTAAAAGAACGAGACTCTTGGCTTTTTTTCTATATTTTGGTGTGGTCAATCTGATACATGCCCAAAAAGTAATAGACTTAAAAGATTACGGTGTTGAGGCTAATTCTTTTAAGGATGCAGTTCCGGCAATTACTAAAGCTTTGGCTGATGCCGCTAAGTACGAATCGGCCATAGTACGTTTTCCTAAAGGTCGGATAGATCTATGGCCTGCCGCTGCGGCCAAAAGGGAATTGTATGTATCCAATGCCACCGAGTCCGACACCCTAAGTAAAGTGAGGAGCGTGGGTATTTTATTGGAGAATGTGAATAACATCACTTTGGAAGGGGATGAGACACTTATAGTAAGCCATGGGAAGATGATTCATTTGGCCAATCTTAACAGTCGAAATATTACCGTTAAAAATATAGGGTTCGATTATGAACGTCCCACCATGTCCGAATTCGCGGTAATGGAGCTAGGGCCAGATTTTGCCATAGTGAAGGTCCATCCCGATTCACGCTATGCAGTGATAGACCAAAAGGTAGTTTGGTATGGAGAAGGATGGAAATCCGAGAAGCTACATACTATTCGATTTGATCCGAAGCTGAAAACCATGCACTATTTTAAAAGTCCAGTCTTTCAGGAGGCTCAAGCTATTGATTTGGGAAATAATGAAATTCAGTTTAAAGGTGATTTTAAGGGTGCTGACCTAACTAAGGATGATGTTTTGACCTTAAGGGATCCCTACCGCGATTGTTTAGGGGTTCTCAATCATTTTTCTGAGAACTTGATTTTTAATAATATCGGATTCCATTATATGCACGGTTTAGGGATGGTGAGTCAGTTTTCCAAGAACATATCGGTTAATAAGCTTATGGCGAAACCCCGTCCCGAAACGGGAAGGGTTATTGCCGGTTTTGCCGATTTTTTACATTTCTCTGGGTGTTATGGGAAGATTGTAATAGAAAATAGTGTTTTTTCTGGCGCTCATGATGATCCAGTGAACGTACACGGTACCCATTTACGTATAATAGAACATAAAGAAAATAAGATTAAGGTGCGTTTTATGCACCATCAGACTTGGAATCTAATGGCCTTTGATCCTGGCGATACTATTGGTTTTGTCAACAATGAAAATCTTTTGGTCTATGAAAAGGCTAAGGTAGAAAAAGTAACAAAAATTTCGGAACGAGTGCTAGAACTGCAGCTAGACCGACTTGTTCCAAAAAGTTTAAAAGAAAATCATGCGGTAGAAAATATTACCAAGACCCCAGAATTGGTAGTTCGCAATAACCGTTTTGAACATACCAATACAAGAGGACTTCTAGTAACTACCCGTAAGAACGTATTGATTGAAAACAATATTTTTTATAGAACAGGAATGCATGCTATCCTAATCGCCAACGATTGCAATTATTGGTACGAGTCCGGGCCTGTGAAGGACGTTACTATTAGGAACAATAAATTTATAGAGTGTGGTTATAACTCCTTTCCCAATACTTACCCTATTGCAATAATGCCCGAGACCCTGAAATTTGAAAAAGGAAAATACGTTCATTCCAATATCAACATTGTAAATAATGAGTTTACTCTTTTTAGTCCTCCCTTATTATTTGCTAGGGCAACGGAGAATATCAATTTCACGGGAAATATCATTAAGGGCGTAAAATCTGATCATTTTCGCGTTAGTAGGCAACCTATGATTTCTTTAGAGCACAGTGATAAGGTAATTCTTGGGGCTAATAGTTGGGAAACCGAAGAATTTGAAAAGATCATTCACTTAAAGAATATGAAAAGGTCCCAGATAAAAGTTGATTCTTCAAACGAGATGAAGATTAATAGAGAATAGGATTATTGGACTTTATTAATTGGTTCTATTTAGGTTGTGAATTCTTAAATGTACTTGGTGAATATCCTGTAAACTTTTTAAAGGTAGTGGCAAAATATTGGGAAGTAGTAAACCCAAGATCAAAAGCAACTTTGGTTACGGTCGTGCTATTTTGCAAGGCTACCTTCGCCTGTTCAATTTTCATTCGGTTAACATATTCTTTTGGAGGCATGCCGGCTGTTTCTTTAAACCAGGCCTTAAAATAGCCTGTGGACATAGAGACCAATTTAGCCAATTCATCTACATAAATAATCCTATGCAGGTTTTCTACTATGTAGGTATCCAATATGTTTATTTTTTTAGTTGAAGAGAGTTGCTGTTTTTTTTGAGATAATAGTACCGTTTCTATCAGTAATTCAGTTAGCAATTGATTGACCATGATGCGCGACAGAATGGAGTCCTTTTTTTTAAATTGAAGAACTAATTTCTCTAAGATTAGTTTCAATTGAAACGCACCTTTAAAGATATATTCAGATCTTTCTAAAATAGCATTAAGCAAAAAATCTGATTGTTGGTTGGGTAGATTGCAAAGCTTTCCATAGGAAGGACACACTAATATCTGGAGCCAAAACAATTCTCCTTTATCCTCGGGGAATTTACCCGTACTATGTATGGTGTCTGGCGGAACCACAAGAATATCGTTCCCATTTAGTTCATACATGCTATCACCAATTTTATAATGCTGTTGCCCTTTCATGCAATAGCAAATTTCCAAGGCTCCTTGGTGTTGATGACTTTCCAGTCCAGGTTTTACCTCGTTATACTTGTAATGTCCAAATGATACCCCTCTTTTCACTCCATATTCTTGAAGGTTTATTACAATTCTGTTATGTGTTTTTAGATTCATTTATGCTTGTATAAAAAAATAAGATAGTACAAAAACGAAAGACTTCCCATTTTTTTAATAGCAAATTTGAAAACTTAAAGAGATGGAGTTCATGGGAAACTTACGATTAGAATTTATTAAAGATGGGTATATCAAAATTAATACTTTGCTTTCCTCAAATGAGGTTAATAATCTACGAACAATTTATGATGAATTACTCTTAGAGAAGGATAAGACCAGACATTTGCGAAGTGATCTTGCCGGTGTTGAAGGATCCGAATCTAGAAAGATAGAGCGAATTACACAGATAATGAGACCAAGCACGGTAATTCCAGAATTGCTAAAAACCAAAGCGTATAAAGTAGCGTTACAGTGGGCAAAGGACCTGTTGGGAGACGATATGGAACTCGATTTTGATATGATGATAAATAAAGCTCCCCATAGTAAGACAGAAACGCCATGGCATCAAGATGCAGCCTATTGGATAGCTATGCCAGACAAAAGGTCTGCTAGTTGTTGGATAGCATTAGATGAGGTGTATGTGGAGAATGGATGTATGTGGTTTGTACCCAAACGAGAAGGTTATGCTATTTTGCCACATAAAAATCTACCCAACGGAGGGGCACTTTATTGCGATACACCAACGGATAAAGCAGAAAGTATTCCCTTATCTCCAGGTGGATGTACTTTTCACGACGGTTATACACTTCATTATAGTAAAGGTAATTGTACCGATTCCCAGAGAAGGGCATTGATTCTAAATTTTAGACCTGAAAAAATGATCGATTTAGAAAGGGAGCAAGGTGTAGACCATTTAGGGGAAAGAAAGCAAAGGGTTTAAAATCCCTTTTTCTATATAGCCAGATTACGTTGAAAATAGTATAATGCTCATTCAACTTTCTATGGAAATATGACAAGTTACACTTCTGCTTTTAAAATTTGCCTTACTTTTTTGTAATGGAAGGATAATGTTAGAAAATATGGATTAAGAATGGGGTCTGTTTATTTGCAAATAGAGAGAATAAGATAATTCATAGACTTGAATCAACTTTTCTAATGATAAGTTAATAGAAGTTTTAATGATCTGATTTATTGACTGATATTTTTTATATCTTTCTTAGTCTAAAATATGATTTGTAATTTCATTTTAAGTGAAAAATTTAAGAATACGGTGAGGGATATGTTTTTTGTTAAAACTTTTCCTATAAACTAACCTTAATGTTGGTCCTTTTATACGAGTAGTATCAGGCAATATTATACAATATTCTTAATAGGTCATGGCTGCAAGGAGAAAATCTAAAAAGAAAAATCTTTCGACATTTTGAAATTTCTAAGTAAGCTCGATCCAATTCTTAAAATAGATAGGTAAATAGGTAATAATAAATAAGTTCAGGTAAATAACTAAGAACTAAATCGAATATTGGGTTAATAAAGAATAAGACTAAAAATGATGGAATTCTTTTTCTCATAATAAAATTTTGAATTTTACATTGGTTGACGGATAAGCTGCAAATAATTTCTTAACCTAATTATGATCGAATTAATATTGGTATCCCCCGACTTTTATAAAAATGAACAATAGTAAAATGAAACAGAAAATATTGATTATATCTATCCTTGTGGTACTTTTAGGGGTGTTGTACGCCTTCACCAGTGGCGCCTTCCATGTTTCCAAAGATGATTATTCATCCCTGAAGCTCCCTGAGGTTGTAGATTACAACTTCCATATTAAACCTATCCTCTCCGATAACTGCTATACTTGCCATGGTCCAGACGCGAACAAGCGCCAAGGTTTTCGCCTAGACCTGGAGGAGACGGCATTCTCTGAGCTTTCTGAGAGCCCTGGCGAATTCCCCATCGTATCCAAAGATCCCAAGAGGAGCAAGGTATACCAAGCCATCGTTTCAGACGA
>NZ_AUCB01000056.1 GCF_000429545.1 Arenibacter certesii DSM 19833 | reverse complement strand
TGGCCGTTTTTTCAAGAGAATTTTCCTATCATCTACTTCGTAGGAAACATTCATCCCTTTAAATAGCAACTTCAGAACCTCTTCTACAGACGCTTGTTTTACATTTATTTTAACTCGTTTGTTTAAATCGACCGTCTTGGTATTAAAGATGAATTTAAATTCGGTCTTCGATTCAATATCATCTATCACATCCTCTATTGTGGCAGTCTCCATATCTAAGGATATCTTGGTTTGCTGTGAATAGGTCGAATTTGCCTGCATTACAAAGGATACAGTCATTAAAAGTAGAAGTGACAACCTCATTTTTAATTTAAAATTTAAGCACCAAGGGAAATTCCCCCTTGATATTGGTGGTTTTTGCATAACTTTAGGTATTTGTTAGTGGTTATAATTAATTTAATCAGGTTTTCAATACGGGTAATGCTCCAGCATTTTCCGATTTATTTCCATGATATCGTATACTTACACATATAGCAATATGTGCTTCGGTTTATTTTAAATAGTTTATGTCATAGGCCTTATCATTATTTTATTACTATTTTATTTTCAACGATTATATAATCTATCTCATACACTTTATTAAAATAATTGAGAACTTGCTCAATGGTTTCATGTTGTGTTTCAATAGTGGCATTAAAAGTCTCCTTGGCCAAAGCTTTATTGTTATTGATGATTACCACATTATAACTTCGCTCTAGCTTTTGTATGATCTTATCAAAGGAAAGGTCCCTGAATACTAAATTTCCACTTTTCCATGAGGTGTATAGGGAGGTGTTTACTTTTCCCTTTACAACCGAGCCTACCTCCTTATCAAAACTTCCTTTAAAACCTGGCTCTAAAAACACCTCCTCTTTTACGTCCTGGGAATTGGATGCACCTCTTAGACTCACCGAACCTTCAACAAGAACTACTTCGGTTGACTCGTCCTCTGGGTAGTTGGCAATATTAAAACTGGTGCCATAGACCTTTACATCTAACTGCCCCGAATTAACCACAAAAGGAGTATTGGCATCATGAGCCACCTCCATAAACGCCTCTCCGGTTAAAAAGACCTTCCGCTCTTCTCCAGCTAAAAATGTGGTAGGATATTTCAGGGAACTCTCTGCATTTAAGTATACTACTGTGCCGTCTGACAATTCAACATTAAACTGTTTCCCCTTGGGAACCCTTAGGGTATTATAGCGCACCTTCTCTTGGGCCCCTTGTTCTTGATATACTAATTTCTGACCCTTTTGAACGCCTATTAGCTCACCTTCTTCGCTTAGCACCTCTACCGATCCCTCCTCCGAGATAACCTTTATATCTCCGTTTCCGAGTTGTAAAGTAATTGCATCTATTTTGGGAGCTATATTTTCTTTAGTATCTGACCCAGTCCATTCGTTCTGTATTAAATATCCTAGCCCAACGAATACGATAGCCATCGCAGCAACCTTGAAAACGGACTTAAACCTTCTCCTCTTTTTATGGGTTTCACTTCTTATCTCTTTCAGCAAAGTTGATCTAACCTCTTTTAAATCGGGGTTGTTCATAGCCAAGGCAGATGCAAAGTGAGTTTTTACATATTCTTTAAAAACATCCTCATTATTCAAATCCTGAATCCAGGTATTCAACCTATCCAACTCCTCAGCGGTTGCCGATTTAGAAAGGAATTTTATAATAAGATGTTCTACTTCTTGAGAAATCATTTTGTGTTGTTCTTTATAGTAATACAGAGCAAATTTGCAGTACCCTACCTTTTTTATGATTATTTTTTATTCCCCATAAATATTTATAGTTTTACTTGCTAAATAACCATACCTACATGAGAGTATTAAACAATGAAGATTTAACGGAGCAGCTTATTCATGGAAACGAAAAAGCATATATGACGTTGTTGGACACTTACCAGAGAAGACTCTATGCCTATGCACTAACATTATCTGGGGATGCGGATTCCGCAAAGGATATTGTTCAAAATGTATTCTTAAACACTTGGAGGTCTCGAAAAACCTTGAATCCAGATTTATCTCTTCAGAGCTTTCTGTATAAATCCGTTTACAACGCCTTTGTAAATCACTATCAGCAGCATAAAGCCAACATGATTTTACAAAACAAATATGTAGAGGCCCTAACGGAGGTGGTAGAGGAAACCAATGAGAATGATTTATCGCGAATGATCAAGATCATGAACGCTGAAATTGACAAGCTACCCCCAAAATGCAGGGAGATTTTCATTCTCAGCAAAAAAGAAGGTCTCACCAATAAAGAAATATCACTGCATCTAAGTATATCTGTAAAAGCAGTGGAAGCTCAAATCACAAAGGCTTTTGGAGTATTAAGAAATAATTTGGGTGAGCGATACAAGATGGTACTATATGCATTTATAGCTATGACTCCAAAAAGCTAAACTCGGTTTGAATCTTAAAATATATTTATCTTCTATGAACATTTTCTAATTATAAAAACTTTACTCTCTATATATAGTACCCCCTTAATTTCACCGGCTCCACATACAACTCCCTCCCCCATTCGCTCAGCTCCTTTTCCAAGTAATTTTCATTATAGAATAACGCATCAAATTCAGCGTTCAACTCTTTAATTGCTTTCCGATCCGCAATTCGAATCCGGGTTTCATAGTTGTTTCGAGTACCATTATATGTGAAGTTTAGTGATCCTAAATAAGCAATCTCGATAGCAATTCTAATTTTTTTAATGAAAATATTTAAATTTAGATCCACTACAAAATTAATCTCACAAACTCAGTATAAGTAAATGACTGTAAATGTCCAAGAGACTCCATTCAAATACTTACAATACATCCACTTTTTCAACCATATACTGCACAAATGGTTCACAAGTTCCAAAGGAGAATTTATTAATGAGTTCCATACATTTACCCATAAGAAAAAGAAGAATTTTCAATCAAACTAAATGAAGTAAATAATACTTGCGATTTGGTTATTAGATTAGTAAGAAAAACATCTCTTTATTCAAACTAGACTTAAAGAGATACTTAATAAAATAATTCCAAACTCACCTCTCATTTAAATTGATTTGAATAGATTTATTGTTGTCGGTTTTTGCCTTCACATTTATTAATGATTTTTCAAAACCGATTTCTGGCACCTCAATTATAACCTTGTAATTCCCTTTATAAAATACCTTTGGCCTAAATGAATTATTGGCCATTCGCATTGCATAGACTAGATCACCTTTTTCCTCAAATATTTTAATCACAGGTTTATGGTGCCCCTCTATCTTAATCTCTGGTAACCATGCCACTGCTTTTCGTCCATAATTATCTTCTTGCTTAATTGTAATAGGCCATCCTATATTCTGAACCTTTTCACCATGTGTTGGGTCCACAAACCTGGACCAACATTCCGTTTTAATGGTTCTTTCTTTCTTATTAAACGTTACTAGACCATATCCAGTAGCCCTGTCATGTATGATTTTAGGTTTTAATCCGGTTTGGTAGGGATTAGCTACCGCCAATACAGTCATTTTATTACCAAAACCATCAATATGGTCTCCAACATAGGCTGGGTTTTCATAGCTATGATTTGTAGTCTCCACCTTAGATGGCCAAAACCTCCTAGGCCATATATTATTTAATGCGGGACCGGCAAAAGCATAACCACTATCCCCATGATCATCGATTCCATATCGAATAAAACTTCCTAGATGCTGATCTCCAGCAATGTGAAAAGCAAAACATTTACGTATCTGTTTCACCGCTCTATCCCTTTGGTTTGAGGGCCACCCATTGGAATCCATGTCGACTGTAGGCCAATCTCCAATAACATACTCCCCTTTCTTAGGAATCTTAAGGGATGGAACCACCTCATCAGTTCTAGTCCCTTTGGGAAGCGTAGCAACCGTAGCAAAATTAGTCTGTGACAACACCACTTTCATTTCAGCACCATTGTTCCAGTCTTGAGCCCAATCATCTAGGAACTTGTGTTGTCTCTCTCCTAATAGATCTGCTTCCAGGGTCTTGTATTTCTTAATATCGAAATCGGGATTAGTAATAAAGCCATTCCATACTTTTGCCTCCTTAGGCAAAACTCTTTTAGGAGCCGATTTAAATTTACGGTCCTCTAGAATGGCAAAACTTAGGCCAGCATATTTCCATTGGGTGTAATAAACACCAATTCCTTGTTTTACAGGCGTTGGATCATAAGGATCCGGCAAGTGACTTGTTTGAGTAAACTGGACCATATTTATCCAATCTGCGGCCATTTTATATCCGCCTGAATCCTGTGCATCTGCTCCAAAATTATTACTTACGTCTGCTGCTTTTCCACCTTCTCCCCAAACGTTACCGTGATAAACATCATGGTCATCAGGTATTATAGCGCAGGGCTTATGTCTAAACAATTCCCGATAGCTCCAACCGAACATCATCCACTTTCGGAGGTAATCTAAACATGTCTTGTCAAATTCTCCTCCATAGTCGGCCCCAAATCCACCAGTACTTTCATAAAATTGATCACCTAAAAATAAAATAATATCAGGGTTTAATTTAGATACATTTTCATGAATATCATTATCAGGAAAACCATGTTGGGCATTGCAACTGAACACGGCTGTTTTAATTTCATCAAGATCGGTAGGCTCTTTTGCAATCGTTCCATTGTAAAAATACTGGTGAATTTCGTTTTTCAACGGAATCTCAAGGAAAATTCTATAAGGAGTTTCCTGGGTATTATTCCATTGATCAATACTAAAATTAACAGCTCTTCCTGGATGTACCACCGAAGTTGTTCCCAAGGTTTTCCAACTCCCGTTATCTTGAATTTGAAAGGCTACCTTATGCCCCTTAATTTTTTCTATTGGACTTAACTGTGCGGTAATTTTTAATTTATGTTGATGTAAAGTATATTGTGCAAAACAAATAGGTCCAAATAGATTATTTTCTATTTGCTCTATATTATTAGAACCAATATGCCAATCGGAAAAAGCAACGGAGGATTTGTTAGTCGACTTGTACTTATTATTCACATGAGAGAGTAGAGCAAAATTACCAGAAAGTTCTTCTGCTGGAATGCTAATTTCTATTAAAGGATATAAAAGTTTTCCGTTAAGCGTGTTCTTAATGGTTACGACTAATTGATAATTGGATTGGATGGGGCGTGCATCTATCTCTAAACGTACCGATTTGGGCAACTCTTTAATAGAGGTCTCTATTACTTTTTCACCAATGATTAAATTCCCCAAGGGATCTATTCCAACATCTAAGCCTTTACCAAAAACTGCAGCGGAACGATAATCTTCAAATGGTCCTTTAGCACCTAATCGCATTCCAAACAAGGCCTCATCTGCATTATTTAATTCTTTATTTAAAATAGATATGGTAACAGCAGCCTTAAAAGCATTCCGATCATTTGATTTCTGAACATTTAAAAGATGTAGCGTTCTATTGGTATCAGATATATTGCAAACTGCTCTTCCATCTTCTAAAATCCAATCTTGCAGCCTGTTTCCCCAATATTCAGGCCCCACCCATTTCATATCCGGCCAATTCCCCCAGTTACTTTGAAAGTCCAACTTGGTATGTTTTTTCTTTGAAGTAAGAAAGGTATGAGCAAAAGCTGATTCCGATATAAAAGGTAAAAACGAGCCTAAAACAATTGTTTTAATAGTTTTTCTTCTATCCATTTTATAATTAATAGATTATATATAAGTATGTAAATCCGTTTTTTATTTTAATTCCAATGCTTCTATCAGGTTTCCTTCATTACCTCTAATAGCTATATAATCTTCAACCATCTCTTGAAGCTTTTCAGGATTGGATTTAGCTAAGTTTTGTAGTTGACCAGGATCATTTTCCAGATTATATAATTGATATTCCTCCGAATTACCCAACTCTATATTTACACTTTTGTTTATTTCTGGACCATTGTATGGTGGTATCATGGCCCAGTTTCCTTTTCTAAAAGCTGTTCTTGAAGTAGCTTCCAACACCAATGATTCTCTTCCCTTTTTTGTCTTACCTAGGAAGTCATTTAAAAGATTCTCACTATCCTCTCCTTTTGAATTACTTCCGACTAAGGCTGCCATGGAGGTGAGCAAGTCTACCTGACATACCAAAGCATCAGATTTCCCTGGTTCTATCATTCCTTTCCAATAGGTAATAAAAGGGATACGAGTGCCTGCCTCAAATAAACTATATTTACCTCCACGGAAAGGACCAGAAGGAGTATGGTTCCCTAGTTTTTCTACAGCATCGTCATAATATCCATCATTGATAACCGGTCCATTATCACTAGAAAATACAATTAGGGTATTCTCTAGAATTCCTTCATCTTTCAACGTTTTCATAAACTCACCTATCATCCAATCGGCTTCTAAAATAACATCACCCCTGGGTCCCATACCTGATTTCCCTGCAAATCTTGGGTGAGGTGTCCTTGGCACATGTGGTTGTTGTAGAGCATAATATAGAAAGAAAGGTTGGTTCTTATGTTTTTTTACATACTGTTGAGCTTTCGCTAAAAAATGATCGGCCATATCCACATCGCTCCATTTGGCAGCTTCTCCACCTTTCATAAATCCAATTCTTGGCACACCATTTACTATACTATTATTATGGCCGTGATGCCATTTCATAGTAGTTAGTTCAGGATTATCTAAACCTGTTGGTTCACCTTCAAAATTTTTATCATAACTTACTTCTATCGGGTCATTAGGATCCAATCCGTCTACATAACCATCTGCAATATATACCGTTGGCACCCTATCTTGAGTAGCTGCTAAAATATAAGAATAATCAAAACCCACTTCATTTGGGCCAGGGGACACCCTTTCATTCCAATTTACATTTCCACTACCAAGGCCCAAATGCCATTTACCCACAATTCCTGTAGTATAGCCTTCTGTTTGCAACATTTTAGGCACTGTCAATTGTGAGGTATCTATGATTAAGGGCGCTGTTCCCGGTAATATTTTAGCATCTTTATTACGCCATGGATACCTACCTGTTAATAAAGCATATCTACTGGGTGTACAAGTTGCTGACGTAGCATAACCATTAGTAAACTGCATTCCACCTTCCGCCAAAGCATCCATATTTGGAGTGCTAATCTCCGTTGCTCCGTAAGCACTCATATCACCATACCCAAGATCGTCCATATAAATAAAAATGATGTTGGGTTTATTAGTATTTTCATTGGTAGTTGCTACCTTTTCCTCCTTTGATTTACATCCCGCTAAAAGCAGGACAACCAATACTGTTTGGAATAAGTTCATTTTAATAATTCTCATTTGTCATTCTTTTATTCTTAATTTTCACTTCAAAACATGGTTAGCATATGAAATTAAAAGCATTCCCAAAATCTCTAGACAATCCTACTGCACAATCAACAATCATTTTATTTCTCTTGTATAATGATAGGATAATATTAACCTAAAATCTTAGTTTTATAATCCTCGATAGAAATACTCCAATTAAAATTTAATATCCAGACTCTATCCTTTTGGTTTTCATAACAAGTTAAAAATGTATCCTTTATTTCAATTATTCATGCATTAATCCTTTCACCGTATTGGGAAAAAATATTAAAAAAAGGGGGTGGCTATTAATGAAAATGCCAACCCTATTAACTGGATAAAACCTCTACTTTTTAATTATTTACATCAAATATTTAATTTCCCAATTTAGGATTTACGTTAACCTCCGATTCTGGAAAAGGTAATACTTAATCTAGAACTTCACTAAAATTTTTATTAGTAACATACCATCTCTGGTATGTAGGTCTACTTTCTTAGACATTATTTGATATAGAGACTCTAAAAAATAAACTTATAATTTTCCCATTATGTTTTCTTAATTTTAAACCTTGAGCATCGATGAATTAAAGATTCTATTTACATTGAACAGTCTTATAAATTGTCCCAAAAAACAATTCATGAGCTTCCCTAGGTATAAAGATCATTTTAACAATTTTTAATTCAAATTCACTTCATGCTTATTTGTGAATCCATCTTTCTTTAAATTTGTTAACTTCCCTCGAAGGTCTTTTACTTTTTCAGGGAATTGCTCGGCAAGATTTTTCTGTTCTTCAGGGTCTTCTTTTAGATTATAGAGTTGTGGTTGCTTTTGGAAACCTGTTTCTATTATTGGACCCCAAGGTACCAGGGTAGGACCATCTAATGGCTCTATATATTTCCATGAGTTTTCAACATAAGACAAAGGCCCCAGGTAACTTTCTTGAACAAGAGAAGTTCTCCCAACCTCATCATCGCCTAATAAAACATCTAATCTGTTTTGACTGTCAATCACATCATCTGGCACTTTTTCTACACGCGTTAAGTGAGCAAAAGAACGCAAAAAATCTACTTGACTGAACAAAGCATTGGAAACTGTTCCCTTGGCTTTTCCATTAGGCCAACGAATAATCAAAGGAACTTTAGTACCCCCATCGTAAGCGCTGTATTTGCCACCACGCATTCCACCTGTAGGTTTATGATCGCCAATAAGTTCCCGTGCTTGATCCTCGTATCCATCGTCCAATACAGGACCATTATCACTGGAAAATACAACTATGGTATTATCTAATAAGTTTTGACTTTTAAGGGTTTCCATGATTTGCTCTACCGTCCAGTCTAATTGTAAGATAACGTCTCCTCTTGGCCCCATACCACTTTTTCCTTGGAACATTTTATTAGCCACTCGAGGTACATGAATATCATGAGTAGAAAGTAATAAAAAAAAAGGCTGTCCGCTAGTAGATTTTATAAATTTCTGAGATTTATCCACTAGTTCCATAGGGACGGTCTCATCGTCCCACAGTGCAGCTTTTCCACCTACCATATAGCCTATTCTACTGATACCGTTAACAATGGTATTGTTATGGCCTTGAGAGGGTTTTAATGTCAATAATTCTGGGGTCTCCTTTCCAGTAGGCCAATCGCCTATTTTCTCTTGATAATTTATTTGAACAGGATCATTTGGATCCAAATTGACAATATGATGGTTCTCAACGAAAACACAGGGCACCCTATCGCCCGTTGCAGGAATGAGGTATGAATAATCAAAACCTATTTCCAGTGGTCCTGGAGCTATTTTTCCATTCCAATCAGGACCATCTTCTCCTCCCAACCCTAAATGCCATTTTCCTACAATACCTGTTCTATATCCTGCTATTCTTAAAACAGCGGGTAAGGTTGTACTAGAAGTATCAATTAAAAGCCCTTGATCGCCTTTAGCGACGCTCGCCCCTTCTCTTCTCCAGGCATAATTACCCGTTAACAAAGAGTACCTAGAAGGTGTGCAGGTAGCAGCTGTGGCATAGGCATTATGAAATGCTATACCTTCTTCTGCCAACCCATCTATAGCAGGGGTTCCTACTCCCGTGCCACCATAGCTACTGATATCACCAAAACCAAGATCATCAGTGTATATAAAGACTATATTAGGTTTTCGCACTTCCCTTTCATATGCGCTTGAAGTATTTAATTTTTCTTCATTCTTGTTTTTACAACCCATTGCCACGAAATTAAATAGGAAGCAGAGCAAAATTGAATATTTTTTTAAAAAAATAGTATCAATTTGAAAATTCATCATTTATTAGAATTTAGTTTTCTTAGTAAGGTTTTTCGAATAATTCGCTTTAAGAACTATTACTTAGTTATATTAAATTTCTTGAAAATTTATTGTCAGTTGTTTCTTTAACCCAATCCAATAATTTTTTGGAGATAATCATCAATATAATCTAAATAGCTTACATCTATTGAAAGGCTAGAATAATAGTTTCCAATCCGTCTACATAGCCATCATTATTAAACACTGTTGGAACCCTATCTTGAGAAGTCGCAAGAATATAGGATATATCTAAACCACTTTCATTGGGGCCAGGAGATAACCTCTCAATTTATTAGACCATTACCCAGCCCACACATACAATCAGCTCAAAATGAACAGTGCATCCCAAAACTCCGTAATAATACGTGTTGATATTAGACCTTGATCAAAGACCACCTGATTATCCGATATTCCTACTTTTATTTTACATTAATCGTATAACAAGATAAAAACCTGTTCATCCCAGAAGATTAACCACGTTATTTTTATACTTTACTTTCTTACTCAAAAAACGTTAAATATTAATTGTTGGTTTTTTAGTTTTTAAATCGTCATTAATAGTTTTAAGCTCTTTCTTTAATTCTTTCAATTTTTCAGGATTTTCAGTGGACAAATTATTTCTTTCGGAAATATCCGATTTTAAGTTATATAACTCATACGTATCCGATTCGTAAAAATAGATAAGTTTCCAATCTCCTTTTCTCAAAGCTTGTCCTGGTGTCCAGCCACTGCCATGGTAATGGGGGTAATCCCAAAATAAAACTCTATTGAGTTCAGTCTGTTGGTTATTCATTAATGATCTAAGACTCAATCCATCCTTATGAAGATCAGGCCTTTGAGGCAAATCTAGTACGTCCAATATTGAAGGAAAAAGATCCATACTTATTACAGGAGTATGTATAGTTCGATGTTGATTCTTACCAGGCTCTTTAATGATTAGAGGTACCCGTATACCTCCCTCATAGGCCCAACCTTTACCTCCTCTCAATGGTCTTACACTGGTTGGGGCATCTCTATTGTTCATTTTGCCCTCTAGAGTAGACAACCCCCCATTATCCGAAGTAAAAACTATTAAAGTATTATCCATAAGATTGAGAGTTTCCAATTTATCTAAAAGTCTACCGACATTCTCGTCCAGTGCATAAACCATCGAAGCATACTCAGGATTATATTGATTGATTACCGTTTTGGCAGCACCTTCATTTTCAAATTTAGGCATTGTATCTTTCAACATTTTTTGCTTGGCTCGAAATTTCGCTATATGCTTTTTGGAGGCCTGAATAGGGGTATGTACTGTATAATAGGACAAATACAACAAAAAGGGTTTCTCCTTGTTTTCTTCCAAAAAGCTAATAGATTCATCGGTAAGTCTATCAGTCAGGTATTCCCCATCAGGGCCGTCGGTCAATTTAGGATTGTTATAGGGAGAGTAATAACCTCCAGGAGGTTGCCCTTTATGATGCCCTCCCTTGTTAATGTCGAAGCCTTGATCTTCAGGGAAAAATCCAGTATCGCCCAGATGCCACTTGCCTGCAAAAAATGTCTTATAATCTGCTTCCTTCAGAGTTTCAGCAATAGTAACTTCTTCTAGAGGTAAATGATTCAATATTTTTGGACCTAAAAGAGCCCTGTCTTGTGGATCTCTTCCTGGTATCCAGTCTGTGATTCCTATTCGTGTGGGGTATTTACCTGTTAATATTGCCGCTCGTGTAGGAGAACACACAGGATTAGGTGTATAGGCATTAGTAAAAACATTGCCTTGTTCTGCAAGTCGATCGAGGTTTGGAGTCTCATAAAACGTACTGCCATAGAACCCCAAATCATTCCATCCTAGGTCATCTACCAATATGAAGACTACGTTCTTTTTATTATCCACACTCTCGTTTGTTGTATCTATTTTTTTATCAACATCCTTACAATTTACTAAAAAGCATACTATGAAAAATAAACAAAATTTACTTAATACCGATTTGGAAATCGGGAAGACAAGGGTACCTTGATAAGAATATCTTTTTGTTCGCTTACATTTTTCTTTTGATAACATAATTTTTTTGATTAAAAATTAGTGAATTTAATCCTAGAATTTAAGATAATATTTAATCTTCAGTCAACCTACTTCCCCACCAATCTTCATTAGGTTTAAAATCTTTAGACAAAAACTTAATTCGCTCCTCTTCAAGCTCTGGCCATTTTTCGTTAATAGTTTTGTTGTGCCTTTTCTCTGCTAGTTTAGAATCGTATTCTAGGTCCTTTACTGGCAAATTAGCTCCTACCTCCTCAAGCCAGCTCAATAACTTATTACTAAGTTCCTTAGTGATTTCAGGATTTGAAGCACTAACATCGAATTGTTCACTTTGATCAGAATCAAGGTCATAGAGCTCTTCACTTCCATCTTCCCAATAATGGATAAGTTTCCAATTCTTTTCACGAATGATTGAGGAGGGATTACCACCCTGGTTTCCGTAATGGGGATAGTGCCAAAATAACGGTCTATCAATATCCATTTGTTTGCCTTCCAAAATAGGTCTGAGACTAATACCATCCAAATGCTGTTCAGGCAATAAATCTACAGTGGCTAAATCCAGAAGCGTTGGAAAGAAATCAGTTCCTGTAACTGGAAAATCACTTCGTGACCCGCCATTATTTAGCCAAGGCACTTTAATAAAATAAGGCTCACGGATACCACCCTCCCATTGATACCCCTTTCCTCCGCGCAGGGGTAAGTTTGATGTTGAAAACGCATCGCCAGATGCCACTCCGCCATTATCTGACGTAAAGACCACTATCGTATTCTCTTCAAGACCTGAATCTTTTATGGCTTTCAATACTACACCTACAGCATCGTCCATACTTTCAACCAGACCTGCGTAGATAGGATTGTCCTGTACCTGTCTAATAGGTAAGACTCGTTCCATTTTATACCCATTTTCCAAAATGCCTTGAGCTTCCGCCTTATCCCTATATTTCTGCCACTTTTCTTCTGTTGTCTGAATGGGACCATGAACCGCATAAAATGAAAGAAAGGCAAAAAAAGTCGAATCTTTATGCTGCATAATAAAATTTGCAGTTTCATTGCCCAATCGCATAGTAAGATTCTCCCCTTTTTTCTCGTTGGGCAAACTGGGGTTGTCCCAAGGTGAGAAATATCCTCCCATTGGACTTCCTTTGTCCCAACCTCCTTTATTTATCTCAAAACCATGGTCCTCAGGATTAGATCCTTCCCCTCCCAAATGCCATTTACCTGCAAAAAAAGTTTTGTATCCAGCATCTCTCATTGCCTCAGCGATGGTAATGTCACTTTTTGGTAAATTATGGACATATTCTGCCGGCAGTAATTTATCATGCCTATTATGTTTCCTCCATTCAGTGCCCGAAGCAGCCCCTATCCAATCGGTAATTCCATGGCGGGCTGTAAACTTCCCGGTCATTATACTAGCTCTGGAAGGGCTGCATACCCTGCTAGCTGCATAGCCTTGGGTAAATATAACACCTTCTTCTGCTAATCGATCAACATTTGGGGTTTCATAATAGGTGCTACCTGTCACTCCCAAATCATTTAAACCCAAATCATCTACTAGTATAAAAACAACGTTTGGTCTTTTTTTAACTATATCTTTAACTTTTTTTTGATTCTCACATGCGTAGAATATGGGTATAAATATTACGATAATTATAAGTCTAATTTTCTTCATATTTAATATTTTACTATTAGTTTCGATTTTATTCTATAGTCTTGTGTAATCCTTAGACACAACCGACTAATATGATCCTATTATTTCCGATAACATAAGCGAACTTTTGAAAATCATAATTCTAATCTTAGCAAGGGGTTGTCTAGGATTAAATAGGCAGTCTCCCAATTGATTAAATGATTAACGACTAATCATTCTTAGTGAAACTAATTTTATAATAAATCCGATGAAAAACTATGATAATAATCAAAGTCTTTCATCAGATAAATTAAAATATTCATAAAATTAATAGCCCGGATTTTGACTTATACTGCCTTCCGAAATTTCACGTTCCCGAGCAGGTACTGGCATCAAAACATGATGATTCTGAATATTGGCTGCAGGTATTTCCATATGGGAATCTTTCACATTTCGAATAGTTTCTACGAAAACACCCCATCTTAATAAATCAAATTTCCGATGACCTTCAAAGCCGAGTTCTGTTGCCCGTTCTTTTCTAAGAGCTTCGCGAAATGATGTCTGATCTAGACCACTTAAAGGTGGTAGACCTGCTCTTTCACGAACTAGATTTATAAAAGAGTAGGCATTAGTAGGTCCATTCAATTCATTTTCAGCCTCAGCGCGCATTAACAATACGTCCGAATATCGTATTACATAGGTATTTTGGCTTCCATTATTTGACTTCGGAGAATCTCCATCAATATTTAGATATTTCCCGGTTATAGGACCTGCACCTGGTGTTCTCGGAGATTCAAGAATATTACCATTTAATTGGGTAACATAACTAATATCTTTTCTTAGATCGCCAGTTTCAAACATACTCAGATAATCTGTGGTGGGCAACATGTTCTCCCAGCCTCCGCCAACAGCATTGGTAGCACCTACTATCTCCACATCCCTAGACCCAGTCCAACTCTGTTTAAAGTCGTTGCGCTCATCTTGTTTAAATTGTATATCAAATACATTTTCATTTACTAAAACACCATCCTTATCAGGCATTAAAACGTACTCTGCATTTTGGCTCCATAGACTGTTATAATCAGCTACTAATCCAAACATTCCAGAATTAATAACCTCCTGTGCAGTATTATTTGCCTCCAGCCATTTATTCTGGGTTAGGTAAACTTTTGACAGCAATGCTGTGGCAGCCCATTTGGTTGCCCTTCCTTTTTCTTCTGCCGTATACTCATCAGGGAGATTAACAATTGCCTCATTTAAGTCTTGCTCAATTAATGCATATACTTCCTCCACAGTATTTCTGTTAATACCTTTCAATAAGTCAGTATCATTAACCACTTCGGTAAGAATAGGAACTTCCCCATACACCCGCACCAATTCGAAATAATAAAAAGCTCTTAAGAATTGCGCTTCAGCTATAAGCCTTTGTTTTAGCCCCTCATTGTTCATAGTCACATTTGGCACAAGTTGGATTACTGTATTAGCAAGGGCAATCCCTTGGTAATTTGACTGCCACATTGCGGTGGCATCCCCATTATTTTCATTAAGATCCAAGAACCAAGATATTGGTCTCATATTATGCTGGCCTTGAAAAGCGATGTCACTTGGAGTAAAACCATAATAAAAGGAAATTATATTACTATGTAATCTGGTATACGCCGCAGTTGTTGCGGCCAATGCATCTTGTTCATTAGCAGGGAAGCTCCCAGGTACCAAAAAATCAATTGGTTTTTCAGTGATAATATCGTCGCATGATAAGAATGTTATTCCCACCAGAATTCCAAAAAAAACTAACTTTTTCATCTATATTTATATATTAAAATGTCAAACTTAAACCAACAGTAAATGATCGGACAGCAGGGTCTTGAGCCTGATCATAACCACGACGGGCATTTTCACTCCCTCGATTAATTTCAGGATCATAACCACTATATTTGTCGACCAATAATAAATTGGTGCCACTCACATACAATTTAGCTCTTTGAATTATCGACATATTTTTTGGTGTAAAGTTGTAGCCTAAACTTATATTTCGCAATCTTAAGAACGATCCATCTTCTATAATTCCAGTTTCCGGAACAATTTCCGAACGAAAAGCACCCCTTACTGAAGGCACATTCGAATCGGTATTCTCAGGTGTCCAACGATTCGCAAAAACTTTACTTACATTATTGTCAAAAGCCGTATTAATTCTTGAATCGGTCTCATTAAAAATATCATTACCTAATACAAATGACCAATACATAGAAAAATCAAAACCTTTATAGGTTATAGTATTATTCATCCCCCCAAATAATTCGGGATGTGGACTACCAATTATCGTTTGGTCATTATCATCAATTATTCCATCTGGCACACCATTGGGACCACTAATATCCTCAAATCGCTTACCTCCTGGAAATACACCTCTACCCGTAACTCCAGCTGCATCTATTTCAGCCTGAGTATTCCAAATACCATTCCGAATATACCCATAAAATGCACCTATAGGCTCACCTTCTTTTATTACAGCGGAAGGTTGATTTATAACTCCTCCAAAACGATTAATTAACAATTCACCACTCTCATGAGGAATAGAAACAACTTTATTTTTATTTGTAGAAATATTGAAACTAGTATCCCATCTAAAATCATTTTTATCAATATTGATCGAATTAACAAAAAGCTCAAATCCCTGATTTTCAATGGTACCAAAATTAGTTGGAATAATAGCATTTGGCACTCCAGACAACCATAAAATTTCTTGATCGGTGAAAAGATCATTAGTTTCCTTGTGGTAATAGTCCAAAGTAACCTGTAGTCGATTTTTAAAAAATGCAAAATCCAATCCTAAATCCAATTGATCAGTAGTTTCAAATTTCAATTTATCATTACCCAACCTGTTCAATCCAATCCCCTTGGATATATCTCCACTATTTCCAAAAAGATATGTAAATCCAGCACCTAATCTTGCCAAGGAAGTTCCTCCAGAAGCAGGATTCCCCAATCTACCGTAGCTAATCCGAAACTTAAGATCATCAAATACCGTAAGGTTTTTAATAAATTCTTCCCTACCGACATTCCAAGCGATAGCCACTGAAGGAAAAGTACCCCATTTACTATCTTTTGCAAAATTGGAAGATCCATCCACCCGGCCATTCAAGGTAAGTCGATATTTACCTTTATACCCGTAGTTCAGTCTGAAGAGATAAGATTCCACTCCAAATTCATTATTAAAAGAACTTGCGCCTGATCTTTCTGACCCTGCTCCTATATTATTATATTCAAAGTAATCAGTTGTAAATCCCTTAACCTGAACTGAGCTTCCAGAATTATAAATGCTTTGTCGAGTATATCCAAAAAGTCCATCGAGATCATGATCTCCTACAGATTTATTATAAGTCAACGTTTGTTCCATTAGAACACTCATATATTCTGAGTTGCGAATTGTTGCAGTTCCTCTATCATTAATTTGACTAAATAACGTTGATGGTGCATAATTTTCACTTTTATCATAAGAGAGATCAGCGCCAAAATTAAACTTATATCTCAAATTTTTAATCGGCTCCAATTCTGCATAAACTGTTCCTAACAATCGAGTTCTCGTATCTAAATTTATGTTTTTAGCAGCATTCCCTAAAGGGTTTTCAGGATTAAGCTCTGCACTAACAGTTTGAATTGTATACTCTCCATTTTCGTCGAAAATAGGCAAAGTTGGAAACCAACCTGCGGTATTAATAATGTTGCTACTTCTTGGCACTCCTGTACTTCGAGAAAGAGTTACAGAATTCCCTACTTTAAGTATTTTGTTTAATTTATAATCTCCGTTCATACGAAGCTGGTATCTTTCTAAACTACCTCCCCGAAATATACCTTCTTGATTAAAATAATTTGCAGAAACAAAATATTGCGAGTTCTCGTTTCCACCGGAGGCGGATAAAGTATGGCTGGTCATTGGAGCATCTTTTCTATAAACCTCTTTTTGCCAATCAGTTCCTTCACCTAAAGATTCTGGATTTGGATATACCATTGTTCCCTGTACTTCATTTTGCCAATCCGCGAATTCAGATGCATTTAGTACTTCGATAAATCTTAAAGGGGACTGAAAGGTTGTAAACGTATCATAAGTGAATTTTGCTTTCCCTGCTGATCCTCTTTTGGTAGTGATTAATATTACACCTGCCGACCCCCTAGAACCATAAAGAGCAGTGGCAGATGCATCTTTAAGCACTTCTACAGATTCTATATCCAATACATTTATATCCGAAGAGTTACCGGCACCAATCAACCCGTCAATTACAAATAAAGGTGAACTGTTTCCTGAAATAGAGTTTGTTCCGCGAATTCGTATTGATGCTGCTGCACCTGGTTGGGAAGAGGTTGGGGTAACTTGCACACCCGACACTCTCCCCCGCAATGCATCATCTAAACGTGCCGTAGGAGTAGCATTTATTTCCTCAGTTTTGATAGAGGATACGGAGCCTGTCATATCTGATTTTTTCACCGTTCCATAAGCTACCACAACAACCTCATCCAATCCAGCTGCACTTTCTTCTAGTGTAATGTTAAGGTTTGCTCCATCTGTCACCGGAATTTCTTTAGTAGAGAATCCAATATAGGAAACTACTAAAGTAGCATCGGCACCTGTAAGGTCTAGCGAGAAATTCCCATCAAAATCGGTCTGTGTCCCATTGGTGGTTCCTTTTTCAACGATACTTGCACCTGGTAGGGGCTGACCTTGATCATCGGATACCGTTCCTGTAACCTGGAGTTGCATCTTTTCTGCCCCAAGGGAGGAGCTATCCGATTTATCACTACGGCTTA
>NZ_AUCB01000055.1 GCF_000429545.1 Arenibacter certesii DSM 19833 | reverse complement strand
AGGGAGAAGAAGTAACCCAAGAGGTTGCCACTGAAGTAGCAGTTGCCCAGGACGATTTTACCGCTATTGAAATAAATGATTTACCTGAAGCGGTAAGTACAGCTGTAGCTACAGATCATGCATCGGCTAGTATTAAAACGGCTTCCGTGAACAAGGAGGAGCAGTATAAGTTAGAAGTTACTTTAGAGGATGGTACAGAGGCTACTTTGTATGCCGATAAAGAAGGTAACTGGATAGAATTGGAATAATAACTTCGGTTATTGGATCATATAAAGTGAAGATTAAATACGAATAAAATAAAAACACACATTATGAAAAAGATATTATTTGTTGCCGCATTATCATTAGGAAGTTTGACTGCATTTGCCCAAGAGGGAGAAGAAGTAACCCAAGAGGTTACGACTGAAGTAGCAGTTGCCCAGGACGATTTTACCGCTATTGAAACTAAAGATGTACCGGAAGCGGTAAGCACTGCAGTAGCTACTAATTATCCAACAGCTACTATTAATAAGGCTTCTGTGAATAAAGAAGAGCAGTACAAATTGGAAATTGCTTTAGAAGATGGTACAGCTGCAACTTTTTATGCCGATAAAGATGGCAATTGGATAGAATTGTAAAATAACTTGAGTTATTTGGTTTGTATCAAGTTTGGTTTGGTAAGAGAGGGGTCGCTAAAAGCGGCCCCTCTTTATTTTTATGATAATTTTAATTAACAACTCGCTTACTTATGGTATTTTTACTAATTCTAGCAAAAACGGAATAAAATCAATATGTCCAAGATACTTATCATTGAAGATGATGCTGCCTTTTGCCAGATGTTGCAAAAGTTTTTAATCCGCAATGGATATAATGTTGAAGTTAGTTTTACCGGGGAGGATGCCAAATCGAAATTTAAGGAGTCTTCTTTTGACTTGGTGCTGACAGATCTGCGACTTCCCAATTATGATGGAATGCAACTGTTGACCGATTTTAAGGAAATAAATCCAACAATTCAGGTGATTGTTATGACGGGTTATGCAGAGGTAGGCTCTGCTGTAGAGGCCATGAAAAAGGGAGCTTACGATTATATCTCCAAACCTTTTACTCCAGAGGATATTTTAATGCAGATTAAAAGTGCCCTTAATGAGGAAATAGCTCCCAAACCCACTAAAAAGTCGGATAATACCAAGAACTCCCAATCCATGGAAAATGTAGATCATGAAGGGGAGGTAATCACTGGGTTAAGTGAGGCATCGCTAAAACTCAGCGAGTATATAAAATTAGTCGCCCCAACGGATATGTCTGTTTTAATTACTGGAGAAAGTGGCACCGGGAAGGAAGTTACTGCTAAGGCCATACACGATCAAAGCAAGCGTAAGGAGTTTAATTTTGTGGCAGTAGATTGTGGGGCTATCCCCAAAGAAATTGCCACTAGTGAATTCTTTGGCCATATTAAAGGTAGTTTTACGGGAGCTGTAGAAGATAAGATTGGTCATTTTGAAGCAGCTCATAAAGGCACCTTGTTTTTAGACGAAATAGGAAACCTTTCCTATGGCAACCAGATTCAACTTCTTAGGGCATTACAAGAACGAAAAATTAAAAGAGTTGGGAGTACCAAAGAGATTAAGGTAGATGTAAGGATAGTAACAGCTACCAACGAAGATCTTGCGGAGGCAGTGGAGCAGGGGAGTTTTAGAGAGGATCTTTTTCATAGAATAAATGAATTTTCTATAGAGACACCTTCTTTGGAAGATAGATATGAAGATTTAATGTTATTTGCTAATTATTTTTTAAAGAAGGCAAATACATCTTTGGATAAACAAGTCCAAGGATTTTCCCAAGATGTAGTTGCAATTTTTGGAAAGTATCATTGGCCTGGAAATCTACGTGAGCTACAGAACGTAATTAAAAGAGCTGTGCTGTTGACCACAGGAGATGTTGTAGAAAAGGAAGCTTTGCCCAAAGAGGTATACAAAACCAAGGAAGCAGATTCGTCTGAAGAAAATTTCTCCAAGGCAGACTATGAAAAGGAGCAGATTATTAAAGCCCTAAAACAAACCAATTTTAATAAATCAAAGGCGGCAAAATTACTCCAGATTACGAGGAAAACATTATACAACAAGATTAACCACTATAAGTTGGATCTCTAGTTAAATAGGCATTTATCGCCAAAATTAGTGCCCTTACTTTGTTAGTAAGACTGCTATAGGTCTGCTGTAATTCTTTTATAGTTAGCTCGTGTGGTTTTAAAGTCTCCAATTGTTCAAGAATGGGGATTATTTCCTTAGCTTTTAACTGTCTGAACATGGGAAGCATTTTGTGCGAAATAGCATTTATCTCAGTACTTTCTGCAGTTGCCATTACTTCTTTTAATTTTTCCAAACTCTTAGCAGTGTCTGTTATAAAAGTGTTAAGGACTTCGGCAACCGCTTCTTTATCGTCTCCTAAGAAGGAGGTGATTACTTCTAAACTAAATAAGTTAGAATCGGAACTGATTTTTTCTTCTTCGGCCATTTCTTGGTTTTTGGTGATTATGCTAGGGAAAAGTGCGCCTAGCATTCCTATAAATCTATCCTTTGCGAATGGTTTCTGCATAATATCCGCAAATCCGTATTGAAGGTAGTCTTGTCTTTTTAAATCTTTTCTTCCCGTCATCGCTACTATAGGTTGTCCCTTATAATGTTTGTAATCTCCTTTTTGGAGCTTTTCTAACACTTCAAATCCACTGATATTGGGCATTTGAATATCGGTCAATATGACATCATATTCTAAGGGGATATTTTTCTCAATATCATAGAAGTTGTTATAGGTTTTAACTGTAAAACTAAGGTGAAGGCAGACCTCTTTTAGCAGTTTCAACATGGCAGGATCATCGTCTAAAATTAGTAATGACAGCTTAGCTTGTGGGTGTATTTTTATTTTTTCGTCGGGCTGTACTGGAATTGTAGAGATGATAAAAGGAATCTCTAAAGTAAATGTACTTCCTTTTCCTTCTTCACTTTTTAAATTGATCTTACCGTCTAGTAATTCCGTTATTTTTTTGGAAATGGTGAGTCCAAGGCCATAACCGCCATATTTTTTATCGGTATGATCATCTGCTTGGGTAAATTCCTTGAAAATTTGTTCCTGTTTCTCTTTTTTTATCCCAATTCCCGAATCTATTATCTGAATTTGCGTGCTATAGCTATCGCCAGTTTGATGAAGAATCTTTGCCGTAATTTTAATATATCCTTTCGCAGTAAATTTGTATGCGTTCCCAATTAGGTTGGTCAATATTTGTCTAATCCTAAAAGCATCACCTAGCACCGGATTTTTTAAACGCTCATCCAGATCCAGTTGCAGGGCTATCTTCTTCCCAGAGTTTAGTTCCCTTAAATTTTCAGCGGTTTCGGTTATAAGGTCGGCCAAGATAAAAGGGGACTTTTCAATTTTTATTTTCCCTGCTTCCAGTTTTGAAAAATCCAATAAATCGTTTACTAAACTATCTACATAATTGGATGCCGATTTTACATTCCTAAGATAGGAAACCTGCAAACCTGTAAGCCCTGTAGTTTCCATTAGTTCAGAATAACCGGTTATAGTATTAAGTGGGGTTCGCAGATCGTGACTTACTGTAGCTATTAATTGTTCCCGACTTTTTAAAAGAGATTCTGAATATTTCTTTTCCTTTTCCAGCTGTTGTCTGAACAATTGCACTTTCCAATAATCCTTTGTAATAAAAAAGGTAAATAACGCTACAATTGCAAAACCTAACAAGGCTGCAAAACCCGCAAGACGGATACTTCGATTTAGCGCTTCCTGTTTTTTTAAATTATCTATGTACGACCGTGCTAAAACCTCTTGTTCAAAAGCGGAAATAATACTTCTTAACTGCTGGGATATTTCTAGGTCGGCCCTGTTGAGTTCCATCTCCTTTTGTGCCAAGTTGCGAATGGTTTTGATGCTCTGCTGCTTGGCCTCTTCCAATTGCAATTTAGAAGCGGTAATAATGGAGTCCATCTCTTTAGCTGTAGCTCGGTTTCCTTCATCCTTAGGGACATTTTCACTGAGGTATTCCGCAAAAGTTTTTAAAATTTCGCGAGATTTTTCTGGCAAGTCCGCGTAGTTTGGGTTAAAACTCTCTGGAGGAAGTTTTCCCATAGACTGTTCTATTTTGGTAAGTTCCAATAAAGCGTTGTCTATAGAGTTGTTGTTTTCGCTATTTCTTTTTAATCGTAACAGTTCATTGCTGTTGAATACTTTCTTTTGGAGCAGGCCCTGTACACTGTCCAGCATTTTTTTTTGGTGGTTATTATCTGTAAGTAGCTTTAATGAATCTATAGAAATAAAAATAGAGTCTATTCTCTGGGTGTAAGCAGTAAAACTTTTTTGCGATTTTTTTTGAAGTGCTAATTTAGAGAGACTCTCCGCTTGGTACAATTCGGTAAGTAATGACCCTGTTTTTAATAATTTGGAGTCGTTTTCCGCCTCAATTTCTGTGGAAACATAGACCTTAATTTCAGAAGTAATAAAATAACCTACTACTAAAGCTAATATTCCCAGTGTTAAATAACTGAATATTATTTTGAAGGTAAACTTATTTTTGGTTTTATTCATATTCGTCCCTAATTGTAAATGACACATCTAAATTACGGTTTTGAGGTTCGATAAGTCTATAAAAAATGGTTAATTATTAATTGTGAATTATAATTTTGAAATTGAATTCTATGGATGTAAATTTGCGCCCATCTCAAAGGGGTGCTTGCTATTGTAGGCTGAGATTATACCCAAGGAACCTGGGCAGGTAATGCTGCCAAGGGATGCGAAAGTCGCATTCGGGAATTTCAAACGTTTTATTGCTGACACCATTTTGTTGTCGGGAAAAAACAAAAATCAAATTTTAACAAGAATAATAGCCCCTTTTATTCGTAACAAATGTATTACGAATGAAAACTATGTTCACAACGGCTGCCATTGTTGGTGCCGTATTATCGGCCTTCGGCCAAGAAACGCCTAAAGATTCTCTGGAAGGCAGTCAGATTACACTGGATGAGGTGCTAGTCTCCGCGGTTCGGGTTACTCAAGAGTCGCCAGTGACCTTCACCAACCTTACCAAAAAACAGATGAAATCTAGAAATTTAGGTCAGGATATCCCGATTCTAATGAATTTTCTACCCGCCGTGGTAACTACTACCGATGCCGGTGCAGGAGTTGGTTATACTGGAATTAGGGTAAGAGGTAGTGATGGAACGAGGGTAAACGTTACTATTAACGGTATACCATATAATGATTCCGAATCTCATGGTACTTTTTGGGTAAATATGCCCGATTTTGCTTCTTCTACTCAAAGTTTACAGTTGCAAAGAGGAGTAGGGACTTCAACAAACGGATCTGGGGCCTTTGGAGCTAGTTTAAATATTCTTACCGATGCCGTTTCCAAAGAAGCTTATGGTGAGATCAATTCGTCTTTTGGAAGCTTTAATACCCTAAAGAACAACCTAAAGTTTAGTACTGGACTACTTAATGACCATGTGGAAATCTCTGGTCGCTTTTCTAAAATCACTTCCGATGGGTATGTCGATAGGGCTTCTTCTGATCTAGATTCCTATTTTTTACAGGCGTCTTATTTGGATGACAAAACCCTAATTAAGGCATTAATGTTCGGGGGGCATCAAACAACCTACCAAGCATGGAACGGGATAGATAAGGACCAGCTCGAAAATAATAGGACCTATAATACCGCAGGGGAATATACCGATGAAAATGGGGTTACTCAATTTTATGACAATGAAGTGGACGACTATAAGCAGAATCATTTTCAATTACACTGGAACCAGAAACTATCGGATAGCTGGAGTTCTAATTTAGCCTTACACTATACCCGTGGAGAAGGATATTTTGAGCAGTATAGAGAAGACGATAAGTTTGATACCTATGGGATTGCACCTTTTTTGAAAGATGGTGAAATGGTAAATAGAACGGATCTAATCCGTAGAAGGTGGTTAGATAACGACTTTTATGGGGCTACATTTTCTGCTAACTACCAAGATGAAAATTTGAATGTGATTTTAGGTGGAGGATGGAACAATTATACCGGAGACCATTTTGGTGAAATTATATGGGCCCGTTTTTCCAATAATAGAGATTATAAAGATAGGTACTACGACGATACTTCCACAAAAGAGGATATGAATGTTTACGCCAAGGCTAACTATAAGATAGATAGCAACTGGAGCGTTTATGGAGATTTGCAACTAAGGGATATTGTTTATACCGCTAATGGTGCAGAGACAGGAATAGTCGATGATACTTTTACCTTTTTTAATCCAAAGGCAGGGATTACGTATGATTTGAATACCAATAATAATTTTTACCTCTCTTATGCGAGGGCAAATAGAGAACCAAACAGAAATGATTATAAGAGTGGAAGTCCTAAACCAGAAAAACTGGATGACTTTGAATTAGGATGGCGCCATACTTCAACTGGAGTTAGTTTAAATACTAATTTGTACTATATGAAGTACAAAGATCAATTGGTTCTTACCGGGGAGTTAAATGATGTTGGAGGTCCTTTGCGTGCAAATGTTGGTGATAGTTATAGAATGGGATTGGAAATAGATGCTATACTTACCTTGGGCGATAAATTTATCCTACGTCCTAATGTGGCACTTAGCGATAACAGAAATAAAAATTTTGTATTCCAACGCGATGGTAATCTAGAAAATTTAGGAAACACCCATATTTCATTTTCCCCAAGTGTGATAGCAGGGAATATTTTCACCTATCTGCCCACTCCCGATTTGCAACTTAGTTTGTTAACAAAATATGTAGGCAAGCAGTATATGGGTAACATTGATGCAAAGAGTTCAGTATTGGATCCCTATTCCCAAACCGATATAAATGTCCAATATATAATTCAGACCAATAGTTTTATTAAAAACATTGTGCTTTCTGGCTTGGTGAACAATATTTTCGATACTCTTTATGAATCTAATGGTTATTTCTTTACTTATGATGATGATTATTCCGTTCCAGGAACCATTACTACTGTGGAGGGAGCTGGTTATTATCCCCAGGCAGGAATAAATTTCTTGTTAGGAGCAACTATTACTTTTTAAGTTAAGATAAATACCCGTATTATTTATTAATTAATTTTATGGTTAGAAGGCTATAAGGTAAAGAAGATGGAAACATATCTTGTTAACTTTATAGCCTTTAATTTTACAGTTGAGAAGGGTTTCCTAAAGAGGAAATTTAGTTACAATGGTTAAGGTGTTGAATAACCCTTTTTAACCGTATTGCAGGCTATCTTCATAGTAAGGGTCTTTAAACTTTATTAGGAACCACGTACGGTGCCCTATACTCTCTAGTCAATAAAGCATCTGCTTCTTTATTGTTTATAAACGTTTCTGTTTTTCCATCAAATTTCAAGGTTTCACCTACGCGGTAGGCAATATTCGCAATTAATGGCAATACCGTAGAGGTGTGTCCAACTTCAATATCACAATTCAAATCGCTGTGATTACCCGATCGAAGTCCGTCTATAAAATTCCCAAAATGTCCTTTGCTGTCCGGAGCGGTTAAAAAGGTATTGTCTCCGCCAACCGCAGCCCCTATGCCCATTCCTGAACCTGCAAAAGGTGCAGTTTCGGAACCTTTAAAGGCGTTCCAAGTATCGCCATTGACTTCTAGCCATCCTTCGCTACCGTAAAACATATTACCTATTTTAATGCCTAAATTGGCTTCGTGGTTGGTGTACCTTCCTCGGGTTTCAAATTCTAATATTTTGCCATCTGCATATTCAAATACTGAAGTTTGGGTATTGGGTGTTTCTTGAGAACATTCTTCTGGCGATATCCCAAATATGCCACCCATAGATTGTACTTTTATTGGATGTTCGTTTTTGTTAAGACCCCATCGAGCTACATCAAATTGATGCGGTCCTTGATTGCCAGTATCTCCATTTCCAGTATTCCAGTGCCAATGCCAATTGTAATGGCCCCTTTTTTCATTGTACGGTCTATAGGTAGCTGGACCAAGCCAAAGATCGTAGTTTAAGGTTGCTGGTGGTGCGCTATCTGGAGAGATGCCAAAGGAATCCCGTGGTTTAAAGCAAGTGCCCCGTGCCATGAATACTTCGCCTATTCCTCTGTTATGAAGGAATTCCATAGCTTGCATCACATTGCTTATAGATCGGTTTTGAAATCCTACTTGCACTACTCGGTTATATTTTCTGGCAGCTTCCACCATTTTTCTCCCTTCCCATACATTGTGGGAGCTGGGCTTTTCTATATATACGTGTTTCCCAGCCTGGCAGGCCCAAATGGTAGATAGGGCATGCCAATGGTTGGGGGTTGCTATAACGACCGCATCAATTTCTTTATCATCATATACTTTACGTAAATCTTCTTCCGTTCCTGGCTTATTGCCATTTTGATGTGTTGCTGCCAAGGCTACCCGCTCCCCTAAAAAAGCAGAATCCACATCGCAAATAGTCTTTATCCTTACTCCATCACCATACATTTTGGCAAAGTTCTCCAATAAACCTTCTCCTCTTCCTCTAACACCAATAGAAGCGAGTATAATCCGGTCATTTGCACCTAAGATATTCCCGTAGGATTTGGCAGAAAATGCTGATGCCCCCACGACAATTCCAGTACTGGCTAAAGTGGTCTTTTTAATAAAATTTCTTCTGTTGTCCATGTTTATATTTTATAGGTTGATTATATGGTTTTGTGCCTTGTAAGACGATTAAAGTTGGTTACTCTTGTAAAAATTTGGAGAACTGCGCATCCAATTCAGATTTCCCTAAATTCTTGCTTGCCACGATTATCCGATGTTTAAAAGTGACATCTTCTCCTTGCTGTAAGCTTAGGTTTAAGCTTTCCTTGCCATCACTGAATACTTCCTGT
This sequence comes from Arenibacter certesii DSM 19833, assembly GCF_000429545.1. GTDB lineage: Bacteria > Bacteroidota > Bacteroidia > Flavobacteriales > Flavobacteriaceae > Arenibacter > Arenibacter certesii. Next base: position 10,379 of record NZ_AUCB01000055.1, on the reverse strand, counting down.
CCCAAAGGGTTAGCCGCGAATAATCCATAGCCCCTAGCATGCCAATAAGTAGGGTATCCTGGGTTGTTCTTATGGTCCATTATTACAAGAGAGATTTTCTCATCACCAATTGTAGAAGTTAAATTAACCCAATTAGATCTTTTACCCCAACAGTCGTTCCCCTCAATACCTTCACTGTTAAAATATTTTCCATTTACTCCGTCGTTGTTAAGAACTGGTACCGCTGTGGGGAGTCCGTTAGTATCGGTAAAAATATCTGGCTTGTCAGAAGGATGTTCTAACTCCCTAGCTACCCGGATCCCTAAAACCCCTTCTTTATTATCTTTAAACAGAACCTCTCCATTGGGAGCTCCAAGATTGGTAATGCGATCTATGGAATATTCAGCTTCCGTTCTCCTAAAAATGAAAGTGGTGTTTTCCGTTAGCAAAACTTCTCCCTTGGGAGAGATCCAATCCATGGCTACCTTAAGTAGGCCCTGATCATCACCATCCTCCATTTCTAAGATGTTTTTGTGTATTATGGTACCGTATAGGTTCCTCTTCTCTACTTTAATGGAGTCAGAATTGTTCCAGAAATCTAGCCCGTTTACATTTCCGTAATTAAACCACACCCCTACTTGGTGTGGATGGTCTACACGTTCCCCAACGGATGGTTCCAAGGGATATTTTCGTGTAACTTTGCTTCCGGCTGGAGTTATAAGTGGGTAGAGGATTGGTTTTTTAATATTTTTCGGATAACGGTAAGCGGTAAATAGTTTACCGTCAATCATTACCGATACTTTTTTCTCGGCATCGTCCCTAATCAATTGAATTCTTTTTTCTTTGGTTGTTTTTAGATCCAACTGATCCGCTGTTTCCGGTTTCTTCTGCTTGCAGGAGATGGGCCCAAAAAATAGGATGGGTACAATAAGGAGAAATGGCCAGGCCATTATTTTTTGTATTGTCTTTTTCATAATATCTCTGTTTACCCAATCTTATTTTAGGTTGGCAACCTTTGTATTTCTAAAACTTATAGTCATTTCATTATTTGGATGTACTTGAAGACCAATCGGCCCCTGTTCTATGAAGCTCTCTGAAGTGTAGCTCATAACATGGATATGGTTTAGCCAAACCTCATAATACCCTGCAATGGCGATAACCTTAATAGTATTCCAATCTTTTGGTTTTAAAATTCGGTTAATGTTGTGCGCTTCTACGGGGTATCCCAAGCCAGCAATATAAGGAGATGCAGTCATGTCTCGTTTTAAAGCGCCAGAGATTCCTAGTTGGATCTGTTGCTTATCATTTCTGATAAAGATTCCAGAATCTACCGTTCCTTCCCCAAAACGGAATTCCGTTTCAAATTCGAAATCCTTAAATTCGTTTTTGGTCCACAGAATGGAACCTTTTTTTTCAGGATCACTTTTCCCGATCAACATTCCGTTTTCTGCCGACCACCAAATATTATTAGTGGGAACGATCCAACCGTTGAGATTCCTTCCATTGAAAATGTCTTTTAATTTTGGTTGTTGGGAAAATACGGTTAGCGAGAATATAAGTACTAATGCTAAAACAAATTTATCTTTCATATTAAATGTGAATTAGAGTTGGGTAGCATTTTTTTTATGAACACTGATGTTATTATATGCAGTTAATTTCCAGATTGATTTAATCAATAGTTATTTTTGAAATTAAATTCCCATCGGCACGGTTAAAAGCAATTTACAAGATACCTGAAGGGGTTAGAATCCTCATTAATGTCTATAAATTAATGCCTTTTTCTATAAATCTATCTAAAAATATTGTCATTTTGTAATTTTAACCCTTATAATCCAAAGGTAAAATGATGGATGGGCAAAATTCTATTATATAGAGGTAAGAAATATGAAGTGATGGGCGGTAGATCACTTAGATTTAAACTCTTTCTTCCTTTTTGTTCCAACTATGATTTATGGAGGGTAACTTTCTCCTTTTAGGACTATTTTGGAAACTAAGCCAATTTCCTAAGCCGTTAAGGGGACGGATCGGAAAATGCAGCGTATAAATTGACGCATTCCTGAATGCAATGGGCACATAAGCGTTGGAGCATTTAAGCTTGGTTAGTAATCAGACCTTTATACTGCAATCGTCTTAGGATTATGTCTTATTTTAAAATTGTAAGTATTAGCTATAAAACACATTTTATTGGCATCAATATGTAATTCATTCGCTTTTAGTACCATGTCCACACTGGTGTCCGTGTAATCGTTAACTACAGTATTAGGTATGGAGCATAGATACAGGTAGCAAAGCATATGGCATGCAGAAATGGATGAAAGAAATAAATCTTCAGGGTAGTATTTTGAAATATCCTCTGAAAATGATGGATCTGACGAACCGCTTATATCACTATATTTTCCTACACAAAATATGGTGTGATTCCGATTAAAACCCTTAGGATCACGAGTGCCTTTGCCTTCATTGCCGGTCCAATTAACTTGTAGAATTGTAACGGTATTTTTACAGGTGTCCTTATAAATTTTTAAGTCGAATATTTCTATATTCTACTTTCATTGGGGGGCCTACATGTATTTGTAATCCCAGATGCCCCGATAATTTACGATTTAAAGAATCCTTATCAATCACTTCACTCATTAAAACGCCATTTACATAATGTTGTAAGGTATTCCCGTTCACAATTAATTTACATGAGTTCCACCCTTGTTTATTGATTTTATCCTTTAATATATCGGGATTGCCTAAATTTTCTAGTATTTCCCTGCTTTGCCATGCATTATTTCTAATGTTTTCGCGTAGAGAATTAGGTTGATCTGGATTGGGTTGCGATGCAATTACTGCCTTCTCGCCACGGTATGCTAAGGTAGTGCGTTTTCTTTCCTCGTAGTTTTGTCCCGTATAATTGTTTTTTCCATCAATATCTGCTTGATAGCCTCTTAGCGCAAAAGGAATACTGTCCAAAATATCACTTCTATAATTAATGCCGCTATTCCCTGATTCAGAAATTCGGAAATCCAGTTGTAATTCAAAATCTTGTGGCTCACCGTCTTTCCAAATTAGGAATGTATTGTTTTTAAGGTTGGTGATGGGGTCTAGTTCTCCAATCAAAATTCCGTTTTCCGCACGCCATATTGTGCGATCTCCTTCCCATCCTTTTAAATCTTTCCCATTGAAAAGGGAGATGAAACCTGCTTCTATAGGGATTGAATTTTCGGCTTTTTGAATTTCAACTCCCGTCTTTTTTTCTTTACAGGAAAATACCGTCATAAGGGATAGTAGGAAGATGAGTTTATAAAAATTGAATAGAGAAATAAATTCTGTGGCTTTCATATGTGAGGTTACAAGTGGCTGGTAGTTTATTTTAGTTTAAAATGGACTAATCAGTATTAGGCTCACTAAATTACGTTTTTTATTTATCTCTTTGGTTAGAACTTTATTGTTTTGGTTTTCATCGCCTTCCTGCAATATTGAAAAGGTATTGTAACTACAAATTTCTATTTTTGTTAATAGACATAATAAGCAAATATTGAATCATTGATATGGGTGACTATAAATATTCCCTGCCTCTAAAATGGGGGATTATTGGGTGTGGAGCAGTAACGGAGGTAAAGAGTGGACCACCCTACCAAGAAACATCTAACTTTCAGTTATACGGGGTTATGAGACGGAATATTGAAAAGGCGAAGGATTATGCTAAGAGACATGCTATTGCCAAAGTGTATTCCAAAGCAGAGGATCTAATTTTTGATTCAGAAATAGATGCGGTATATATTGCCACTCCACCAAATTCCCATAAATACTATGCCTTAAGTGTGGCGGAAGCCGGAAAGCCTTGCTGTATAGAGAAGCCAATGGCTCCCAATTACTCCGATAGCTTAGAGATTTATAACTGCTTTTTAGATAAAGGACTGCCTCTTTTTATTGCCTATTACCGTCGGTCATTGCCTAGATTCTTAAAAATTAAAGAATGGCTAGATCAGGGAAAGATTGGTGGCATTAGGCAAATACAATGGCAGTTTTGTAGGCCTCCAAATAAGATTGATCTTAAGCAGTCTTATAATTGGCGTACCGATGAGGTAGTTGCTCCAGGAGGGTATTTTGACGATTTGGCTAGTCATGGATTGGACCTGTTTACTTACCTATTGGGGGAGATGGAGGAGGTGCACGGTACAAGTATAAATCAACAGAGACTTTACTCTGCAAAGGATGCAATTACGGCTTGTTGGAAGCATAAAAGTGGGGTGTTGGGCACGGCAAGTTGGAATTTTGGCACCTTTAATAGAGAAGATAAGGTTGCTATATTGGGGAATAGCGGTAAAATTGAATTTTCAGTATTTAATGAGGAGGATATTGTTCTGGAAACAAGTGAGGGTATTACCCGTATTTTTATTGAGCATCCGCACCATGTACAGCATTATCATGTAGATAATATTAGAGCTCATTTATTAGAAAATAAAGCGCATCCTTCCCAGGGCAGCACTGGCTTGCATACTAGTTGGATTATGGACCGAATTTTAGGAAATATATAAGTTTTAATTTGAAATAATAACCGTATTCCCACTGTAAGTAGCTTGATAAAAAAGCAGGTCATGATATCGCTTCCCATCATCTGGTCGGTTCATTAATTGTCCAGTAAAGAGATTGTATTCATAGCCTTCACAAGAGCAGGTTACAGTTTGCCCCTTAAGGTTCATGGTGGAACAGTTATTGGGAGCATGATTGGGACAACTGGCCTCCCAAGCTAAAAAACTATTGAATCCGGTATTGATCACAAATACACCACGGGTGCCTACTGCGGTATTGCCTATATAGACAGCGTTTCCGGTATTCGTAAGCGGACTGTACAATGGGAGGTTTAGGTTTAAAGGAAATCTGAAACTAATCTCTTGTAAATAGGGATTTCTATCAGAGTTGTTTTTGTCACAGGATAAAAAAACACCTAATATTAGCAGCGCGAGAATAGGTTTCATATGTCTTATGTCTATTTAAGATAACTTAAACAAAATTGAACAAAAATTATGTATATTTGTCTAAATCCTCTTTAAAAAAAGAGGATTTTCCTATTTATAAAACGCAGAAAGAATGAGCAAAGTATCTTATTATACAGCAGAAGGGCTGAAGAAATTGAGGGAAGAGCTAAGTTATCTTAAGGATGTAGAGCGTCCAAAAGCCTCAAAGGCCATTGGTGAGGCGAGGGATAAAGGAGATTTATCCGAAAATGCAGAATACGATGCTGCCAAAGAGGCACAAGGCTTGTTGGAGTTGAGAATTTCTAAAATGGAAGAAACATTATCCAATGCCCGATTAATAGATGAATCACAATTGGATACTTCCAAAGCGCTTATTTTATCCACCGTTAAACTGAAGAACTTGAATAACGGGATGGAAATGAAATATACCCTAGTTGCAGAGAGCGAAGCGAATTTAAAAGCAGCCAAGATTTCTGTAAATTCACCAATAGGCCAAGGCTTGTTGGGGAAAAAGGTAGGTGAAATTGCAGAAATTGCGGTTCCTAACGGGATCCTGAAATTTGAAATTTTGGAAATTTCCAGATAAATTGATATAATTATATATATATAATTAGTAAAGACCTTAATTGTTTCTTGCAATTAAGGTCTTTTGTATTATATAATAATCTGGGTTTATCAATGTCTTTTAGTAAATTGTAATCCAAAGAGTCAAAAGGGATGTCATCTCGTAGATTAGAAACATCCAAAATTTAATTTAACGTTAATACCTGACAAATACATATGGCTTCTATCTTCACCAAAATCATAAAAGGCGAAATTCCTTCTTATAAAATTGCAGAGGACGATAACTTCTATGCGTTTTTAGATATAAATCCCAATACACCGGGTCATACCCTCTGTATCCCTAAAAAAGAGGTAGACCGACTTTTAGACTTAGATGAGGAAACCTATATGGGCCTAATGGCTTTTTCTAGAAAAGTTGGGTTGGCCATAGAAGCAGCTATACCTTGTGATAGGGTAGGCCTAACCGTAATAGGTTTGGAAGTGCCACACGTGCACGTGCACCTAATACCGCTAAACGATATGCGCGATGCTACTTTTCAACATAAGGTACCACAGTCTAAAGATGATTTTATGGAAATTGCAGAAAAAATCAAGGCCAAGATTAAATAAAAGTCTGGATTATAAAGTAGGCCCCTATACCAATAACGGAGGTTAACAACAGCACAAGAATATAGAATAAGGTGGTAAACCTTATCGTGGCTTTCTCTGGGGTGGCCATTCTGCGGTAATAATCATATACCCTTTCTATATCCTCGGTCCAAGTAACCGGGTAAATCAAGGAATTGCATTTGGTGCACTTTATTTCATGAGTAAGATCTTTTGTAGTCCTATCAAACAACCTGCCGTAAGAATGTTTTTGATAAAATGTTAGCTTTAATTCCTGATTAAAACATTCGGGACAGTTATTGGTCAGATCTGCTTCCTTCAGAACTACCATTTTCTCCTTTGCCATCACCTTATTTTTTAGCTTTTAATGAAATTTGCATTATGGTACCTTCTTTAGAGGACGAAAGTACTTTAATTTTACCATTATGGTATTCTTCTACTATTCTTTTAACCAAAGAAAGTCCTAATCCCCACCCTCTTTTTTTTGTGGTAGCACCCGGATTGAATATGGTTTGGTAATTTTTCTTGGGTATTCCAGAACCGGTATCCGATATTAGAATTTTAACATAATTGCCACTGGGAAGGATCTCAATACTGATAGAGCCTTTCCCACGCATGGCATCGATACCATTTTTCACCAAGTTCTCTATAGTCCAATTGTAAAGGGCCTTGTTTAACAAAACCGGATACTGATCTACATGGGTATGGAAAGAAAAATTAATTAGTTTAGAGCTTCTTGCCTTTAAGTAATTATAAGCATTTTTTGTTTCTTCAACTATATCGTGTTCTACAAGTATTGGTAGCGATCCAATTTTTGAGAATCGGTCTGTTATGGTTTCTAGTCGGTTAATATCCTTTTCAATTTCCTTGGTAATTTCTGGATTGATATTTTCAGTTTTTAGTAATTCATTCCACCCTAATAGTGAAGATAAAGGAGTACCAATTTGGTGTGCTGTTTCCTTGGCCATCCCTGCCCATAGTTTATTTTGTTCCGATGTTCTATTGGTTTTAAAAAGGAAATAGATTACGGTGCCAAAAAGAAATATAATTAGTAAAAGTGCAATAGGATAAAATTTTAATTTGTTGAGGACTTCCGAGTTGCCATAATATAAGGTGGCTAGATGCTCGCCTTTGTACTCAATGAGAATAGGATGGTTCTCTGCTTTAAACCTTCTAATTTTCTTATGTATAAATGCGGTATCCAAAATAGTTGTTCCGCCCATATTATTAATTTTGATAGAGCTATCCTTGTTTACCAATATCATGGGGGTGGAGGTATTGTTTTGAAATATTTTGATATGTAGATTACCAGGATCGGCCTCTACAGGGAGGGAGAGGAATTCTGACTGGGCAGTGGCCCATATTTCCATTTTATAACGTTCCTCCTCCTTAAATTTCTTAAAGAAACTATTAGTGTTCCAAAGTATTAGGCTCACTATAGCAAAAGAAGCTATTAGTAATAGCATGTTTGGAGTTTTCTTTTTAGGACTAAAATTCATCCATCAATATAATTAATCTTGATAACTATAATATAACGTAATTTTGGCAAAGATATTCTATTTTAGGAAGGTGGGGTTTATTTCGTTTTATCCGTAATTTATTACCTTTGTCCGCTATGAAGAAAATGGTTTCCCTTCTCGTTTCAGAAGTCTCAACTGCAAAATTGCATGGGATTTTATTGGGTAGTGTGGGGCCAAGGCCTATCGCTTTTGCAAGTACCCTAGATAAACAGGGGAGACCAAACCTATCGCCTTTTAGTTTTTTTAATGTTTTTAGCGCTAATCCTCCTATTTTAATATTTTCTCCTGCTAGAAGGGTCCGCAATAATACGACCAAGCATACTTTGGAGAACATTTTAGATACTATGGAAGTTGTCATCAATGTTGTAAACTATGCTATGGTGCAACAAGTCTCTTTAGCCAGTACGGAGTACGAAGAAGGCGTAAATGAATTTATTAAAGCCGGATTTACTATGTTGGAATCCGATATGGTAAAGCCCTTTAGGGTGAAAGAAGCTCCTGTTCAATTTGAGTGTAAAGTGACCAAAGTAGAACCCTTGGGGAAAGAGGGTGGTGCCGGGAATTTAGTTTTTTGTGAAGTAATAAAAGTGCACCTAGATGAGGAAATTTTAGATGAAAATGGAAATGTGGATCAATATAAGATAGATCAAGTAGCCCGGATGGGCGGAGGGTGGTACAGCAGGGCTAATTTAGGCTTGTTTGAAGTTCCCAAGCCAATCTCCACTTTGGGGATAGGTATAGATCAGCTCCCCAGTCATATACGGTTAAGTGCTGTTCTTACCGGAAACGATTTAGGAAAGTTGGGAAATATAGAGCAACTTCCTTCTAAAGAAGAAGTGCGGAATTATATAAATAAGAATAGGGAACTTCGTACTTTAATAAGTTTAGGTGACCCAGGTCAGTTGCATAAAAAAGCACAAGATCTTCTGAGTTCTAATGATTTATTGGCCGCTTGGATAGTTTTATTGGCAGAGTCCGAAATCTGATTATAGGAAGGTGAAATAGTGAAAAACAGGGTGGCGATTTTAAAATGCCGTCACGTTCAAGGGATTTATAGAAAACAGGATAAGGTGTAGTATTAGGATGTTAAAATAAAGGGACTATTGTAAGTTGGAAGCTTTTGTTCTAGGTGTTCCTTTACAAAATCCTTAATATTGACAAAAAAAGAATATCAATCAGAATTATTTAGAAAAATAGGAAAATGGAAGTACAAGGGAAAATTAAAATGGTAGGTGAGACCCAGACTTTTGGGAGCAAAGGATTTAGAAAAAGAGAAGTTGTTGTTACTACAGAGGAGCAATATCCACAACATATTATGGTAGAATTTGTACAGGATAAATGTGACCTGTTGAATAACTTTGGAGTAGGTCAGCCTGTTAAAATCAGTATCAACCTAAGAGGTAGAGAATGGGTAAATCCACAGGGGGAGACCAAGTACTTTAACTCTATCCAAGGATGGCGTATAGAAAACTTGCAGCAAGAAACTAGTGGTGCTGGAATGCCTCCAGTTCCTCCAATGGATGCCTTTGAGCCAGCAGATAATTTAAATGAGGAGGATCATGACGATCTACCTTTCTAAGAAAATAAAGCTGTTTAATGGGCTAATGAATATGGCTCATGACTAAACAAGAATAGGCTATTAAGGACCTATCCGGTTGATAACTGGGTAGGTTTTGTTATTTTTAAGAATCATTAAAATAATTTTGAATGTTCTTTTTAGATGACCGTTTATTATTTCCTAATGTAGAAAACGCAGATAAGGAGGGGTTGTTGGCGGTAGGGGGTAATCTATCGCCCGAAAGATTGATTTTGGCATATAGAAACGGAATTTTTCCGTGGTTTAATGAAGAATCCCCCATTCTTTGGTGGAGCCCCGATCCAAGAATGGTACTATTTCCAGATGAAGTTAAGATATCTAAGAGTATGCGTCAGCTGATGAAAAATAGTCCGTTCAGAATTACTTGGAATACAAAATTTAAGCAAGTTCTCCAGGAATGTTCCTCCATAGACCGTAAAGATCAGAATGGAACCTGGATAACAGATGAAATGAAATGGGCTTATCTGCGTCTGCATAAAATGGGAATAGCAAAATCATTAGAGGTGTGGGAAAACGATCTGCTGGTAGGAGGTTTATACGGAGTGGATCTTGGGCATGTCTTCTGTGGTGAGAGTATGTTCAGTAGCGTGAGTAATGCCTCAAAATACGCATTTATCCACTTGGCCAAAGAATTGGAAAAGCAAGGTTACAAAGTTATTGATTGCCAAGTATACAATTCACATTTGGCCAGTCTCGGAGCTAGGGAAATCCCTAGGAAAAACTTTATCGCACTTTTAAATGACACAGAATTAATTACTAATAAAGAATCTGATCAAAATTAATGGGGAGTGCCTCCCTAATTTTTAGGCGCATTCAGAATTGACGCAACTGCTTGTTTATCAGGTATTTAATTCGTATATTTAGATATAATAAAACCCCGAAAACGAGTCTCTAGCTCAAAAAACGGGGTTTTTATCTTAATGTCTATGTCCAAGATACGAAGAATCCACGATTTCCAGCACAGTTTTACATTTTCCTCCCAGACCGAAGAGTTCGATGCGTTTTACGCCCGGTTTCTCGAAAGCGATCTTGGCAAGATCTATATCGCCATCCCTTGGGACGAACTGGTAGCGGCCCTTGGTCTGAAGGAAGCCAAAAAGGGCCCAAGGTGCATCTTCTGCGCCAAGGGCAAACTTGCCCTTATGT
>NZ_AUCB01000054.1 GCF_000429545.1 Arenibacter certesii DSM 19833 | reverse complement strand
CAGGAGTACCATTATCCGTTACCGTTATCGCTACAGCATAAGGACTGTTGGTTGATGCGCCATTGGCGATCGAACCACTGATAAGTCCATCAGAATCTATAGTTAATCCATCTGGAAGACCAGTAGCCGAATAGCTCAGTGCATCACCATCTGGATCCGTTGCAGCAACCTGTAAGGAAACTATATCTCCCTCCACACTGTTTTGGTCATCAGGAGCAATTACCGCTGGTGCCACATTGGCAGAAGCATTTACTGTAATGGTTATTGTAGTAGTATTAGTAAGTACACCATCAGTAACCGTCAACTCCACCTCATAAACACCAGGTGTTTCAAATATATGAGTTGGGTCTGCGGTTGTATCTATAGCAGTACCGTCTTTAAAATCCCATTGAAATCCAGTTATACCACCATCATCGGTAGAATTACTTCCTGTAAAATTAACACTTAAGGGCGCTTCACCCGAAGTAACATCGGCTACTGCTATTGCCACAGGAGCCTGATTTCCGGTCTCGCCAATGTTCCATACAAATTGTGTAGTGGTTGATTGCGAAGGATCACAATTATCGGATACGGTCACCTCTACATTGTAAGGACTATTATCTGCCGCACCATTGGATCCCTGTCCTTGAACCGATTCGGGAGCAGCTAACAACTGGGTCGTTGTATAATTCTGATCCACCTTATGCAAAGTGGCACGATCAATTATATGACCTTTGGACCTAGAGGATATTTCCATAGTGTACTCCCCTGGAGTATCAAATTGAACAAAAACATATTGCAATTCATTATCGCTGGTCTGTGTTTCCCAACTCCAAACTACCACATTAGTATATACCTTAAACCAACCTGCTGAAGTGGAACCGTTAACTACCGGCGTTTTACCAAGGCCTCCAGGATACTTTCTTGGTTCAGCTCCTGAAGCAACTCCCGAACTAAAGAAGTTATCAGCATCGGGGAATCGCAGCCAAGCATCGTTATGTTCCGTATGTGGATTGGTAGGAGCAGTAATTCCTATCTTATTGTGCCATTGGAACCTATAAACCCCTGGTGTTGTAATATTAACTTTTGCGGTTATAGTTCCAAGTCCAGGTGTGTTAAAACTATCTACCTGATTAAATAAATAGCCATCCCCAGTGAAACCATTTGCAGAATTTTGTTCCGTCCAATTAGATCCAAAATTCAGGTTTTCCATTTCCATTACAACCAGTCCGTTACTTTCTTGATAGGCACCTCCTCCTAATCCACCGGAGGAAATAGTTCCAGAGATAACTCCAGTATTTGCATCAATAGTTAAGCCTTCTGGTAATCCCGTTGCGCTGTATGCTAACTCCGTACAACCACCTATAGCATCTATTTCTAAGGACACAATATCTCCCTCCAAATTATTTTGAGTTCCTGGATTTGTAACTTCAGGAGCAATAAGAGTATTGGATAAATTAATTACCAAGGAAGCATCTTTGCCATAATTAATGGTCAATACGGCATTCCTATTAGCGCCAGTTCCAGAGAGTGAAATTTCTATTGGATGAGTACTATTTGGATTAAGCAATTGATTGGTCAAATTACCAGAAACAATACTAAAATCAGCGGCATTAGGTCCAGATATCTCCATAGAAGTAACCATAACCCCAACGTTTCCATTCTGAATATTAAGATCCATGGATTCCGTTGTACCATCGGCAACTAACAAGTTGCTTAAAGCGTTTACATCACTAGCCACACTTGGAGCACCCACTGGAGCATCTTCCCCATAATACTCCATATTCTTTTGGTTTCCACCACCTTGTACTGGAGATCCTCCCAAAATAAACACGCCATTTCCAGATACAATGGCCTGGGTCCCATGTCTTGGTGAATTTAAACTTGGAAGTGAACTCCAAGCTTGGGAAACTGGATCATATGCTTCAACGGCGGTATAAGCGGGTCCAGGATTTTCCCCTTCTCCCCCGATTACCATTAGTTTATTATTAAAATTAACAGCTGAAGAACCACCTCTTGGGGTTGGAATGTTCTGACCTGCAGGTAGTGTGCTCCAAGTCTGATTTGTAAAATCGTACACATCTACTTCTGAGATGGTAGGAGCAAAAACTCCTCCTGCTCCACCGGACAAACGTCCTCCAGAAACATACATTTTATCTCCTATCGTTACAGCTGCAAAATGATCTCTCGCTCTAGGTGCATCGGCCAAAGGCGTCCATGTACCCGTTGCAGGGTCAAATTCATCAAAGTACGGCACATAACCACCACTATGACCCTGGGTATTACCGGCCACCACGTAAAACTTATTATTGTGCATAACTAGACCAGCGGATCCACGTCTTCTATTAGCAGGTATCTGCGGACCTTGAATCCATTCTTCCTTTGCTGGATCGAATGCCCATACATACTCCGCTGGGCTTTCCGTTGGATAGGCATTATCCTTAAATGATCCTATTACCCAAATTAATCCTTGGTATTCAGTAGCCTGGAAATGGTTGAATTCAAACGGAGCTGAATTGACCAGTGAGGTCCATGTATTTGAGGTATAATCGTATCTATCGATTGTTTTGGAATTTTCTCTTCCACCCATCAGGTAGAATTTATCACCTGCCTGTACAAAAGAATTCTCATGTCTTGGCGTGTAGTTCAGGTCTTCATCCTTATTAATCCAAGTAGAGGCAATTGCCCAAGAGAACACTTTACTAACTGGAGCAGAACCTTGTTTTGCAACCGTAACTACCACTTGGTGCACACCATTATTATTTGGCCCTCCACTTGCAGCTGTAGGTGCAATGGTACCACTAATTTCACCCGTACTTGGATCTATACTGATACCGTCTGGTTGTCCAGAGATAAAGAACATGTTGTCTTCACTTGGGTCACCTCCTGAAGCAGATGCTGTAAAATTAACAGCCTCGTTTACATCTGTGGATTGATTGGCAATATTAGACAGTGTTAAGGTAGGGTTAGTTTTATCTACCTTAAAAATTTCTATTGCGTTTAATGTTGGGTTTTCAACTTTATGATTAAATAGGATATTCAATTCCGCATCGGAAAGGGTTACTGGGAACGAAAGCATTCCAGCCGTTAGATGTCCGAATTCTGTTATTAAATCCAGATCTTGCTTAACCGCTACCCCCTCTATCAGGATGTCAAATATTCTGGTTCCAACTTCCTTAGTCCCTTCATAACTGTTCCCCATATAAAGATTTACAACATAATCACCATTTTCCAAAGGAAATTTAAACTCCATTTCTGGAGCGGAAGGTGCATCATATCGCTCTCTACCATAAATTTGGCTAAAGATGGCACTATCAATATAAGCTGGTACGGAACTATCCCTTTTATTAAAGTTTAAACTGGAATTAATGGAAAAACCAGCATTAACAGAGTATGTACCCGCAGTATAGGCCCCATTGGAATTATTAAATCTCCAATCCGCCATATTATCCGTTGCGGCAACCTCAGCACCCCCAACGTTAACCCTTAAGGAAGTTTGCTTAATAATGACCCATTCAAAGGATATAGTAACTGCATCATTAGTTAATCCGTCACTGTCATCAACCGTTATGGTTACCGTATATGGGCTATTTACTTCTGCACCTATTGCTACAGTACCATTGATTGTACCGTTGGTTGGTTCTATAACTAAACCAGGAGGTAATCCTTCTGCCGTATAAGACCTATTTCCATCACCACCATAAGCGGTAACGCCTATATCAGCCATCATTTGTTCTCCAGTATTGGACTTTTGATCTGCTATTGGATGTACGTAAATTGGTGTTTCCGAATTAGAGGCATCTAATATTTCTATTCCATTAACCATAGGATTTTCAACTAAACCATGGATAAAAGAGATATCTATACTACTAGTGTTAACGGGTATAATATGACTTATGGCAGCACCCACTTGATGACCATAGGTCCCCGATAAATCTAAATTATTCAATGTAGGATATGTAATCCCATTTATGGTAACATCAAAAATACGCTCTCCTGCTTCCGAGGTTCCTTGCCAGCCATTACCCATATAAAGTCTTACTTCGTAATTGCCAGGCACATCCACGGGAAAAGAGTAAGTTATATTTGGTTCTCCTGGCGAACCATCGGCCCTTTCTGTATTAAATATAGCCCCAGGAGTTGTGGATGGAACGTTGGGTCCGCTATTGACAGAGAAAGAATAGGAATTATTACTTCCTGCGGTTACAAGATATTGTGATTGGTTTAAAGGTGTATCCGCTTCCCAAACAACGCCACCATCTACAGCCGCTATTTCTGGTCCACCTGCATTCACCCTATACAAGGCAATAGGTGCATCTGTAACAGTAACCGTAAACGTCTGTTCTACCATATTAGATTCCGTATCCGTAGCGCGTATCGTAATATCGGATACCGCAGGTAGACCAGGGAAAGACAAGGTTAACTCATTTCCATTGATAACTGCACCTATACTGTTGTTTGTATTACTGGTTACGGAATAGGTAAGATTACCAACCTCATTATCATCATTGAAAAAATTATCTAATTCTATGATTTGATCGTTTGCATTTACCATTCTGCTTAGGTTTGGAATATCCTTAACCACAAATGGTTTGGCATCCAAAACATTTAGAAAATCCCAAGTTCCTTGAAGCTCTACCCCTTGTGCATTGGACGTTCCTGTAATACCCACAGCAAGATCAATTGAAGGATCTTGTAAAGCATTCAATACTTTACCTGATGCTGTAATAGTGCCCAAAGTAGTACGGGATTGCTTGCCCACTAAAGTATACTGGCATTCCACCTCACCATTAGAGGGATCTACAACAAAATAGAATACAACTCCATTTGGACGCAATGCTACAGGAACTGTGAAATTAATGGGAGCTTGCGGCACATCATTAATTTCTTGTAATGCAGTAATTCCATCCTTGGTAATTACCATTTTAATATAGTCGCTTTGAAATCCATCCCCTATAAAAATTCCAAGTTCACCATTTGGCGCTCCTGTATGCCCATAAAGTTGTAAAGGATCATTAAAATTCCCAAAACCACTAACTACGGTAAACTTGGGAGTAGTTTCATTTACTTGAACCCCATATTGGAATCCTTTTTCCTGATTATTGGCCGTACCATATGCGGTACCTGCGGTCATGTTAACTGTAATTGCCCCAATAGCACCACCCATAATATCGTTTGGGTTAGGATCATTGGGATCATCCTTACGGTCTATCCAGTTCAACCAGTTGGGATTAGGATCCCCATTGTTCATTAATCCTGTTAATCCAAGCCCTCTATACCCGCCTAAGCCGGTATCGGATAAAAGTTCATTGATAATAGGAATTTCAAAAGCATCACTACCCGATGTTAGTGGATCACCCAATTGAAATGGATCTTCTGAATCTGGAATTCCATCATTATCATCATCAGGATCATTTAGATCCGATATATATGGAGGTCCCGCAGCCTTATCAAAATCACTAGGTTGTGATCCTCCGTTACATGGATTGGTACCATTATCTACCTCATCTTGGTTGGTATACCCATCATTGTCGTAATCTGCATTGGGATCATAGCCTGGATCGCCAGGTTGAATACAATTTACAAGATCTGTAGGTTCCAATACCACTATTTTTGAGGGTGTATTTGCATTACCCCCATATCCCTTAAATATCCCCACCCAAATAGTTCCTGGAAAGAGACCGTCATCTCCATTTACGGCCACACCCAGCGCATTACCACCCAAATTGGAGGCAAAGCTAGGATTTAGAGCCAATTTACTTCCATCTGGATTAAGTTGTAATCTTCGTAATTGTGCGCTATCGGTTCCTGCAAGTAAATTCCCTTTCAGTGCGCCTCCAAAATTGCTGGCTGTATATTCTGTTATACCGTTGGTATTGGTACCCCATATAGTAACTATGTCATCTACAGGACCGTCTGGGTTGGGTAACCCTGGACCTCTCCAATCCCCTTCTACAATATTTGCATTGGCCACAGGAACTGGAGGCCAGTTTGCCGGAAGAGCAATACTAGGATCGTTCGTTGTTCCTGGTCTAGACATATCTGGATCATAAATTAATGTTCTAAAAACTGCATCCTCGTTACTTGTGGGATTTGGCGTGGTATACAGTCCAGCCCCAGCTGGATTAGCCCTAACAGGATTGGGATGACCTCCATAATAACTACCAAAAACATAGGTTTGAATATCATTGGTAATTAAATGTAGGTGATCCTCATTATTTATCATTTCACCTCCAGCGGGTGAACTACTTCCAGGTTCTCCGGGAACATAGTTGTTCGTAGCGTTTCCTGACATACCCTCATTCTCGGGAAATCCTCCCCATCCACCATTGGCTCCATTTTCCGTAACATACACGGCTCCACTTTCTGTAATTACGAGATCATAGGAATTTCTATACCCTGGCGAGAATATTTGCACTGGTCCTCCAGGCACTATCATGGCTTGGTTAAGTCCATCATTACCACCAAATGGATCATTAATATCTATACCATCGTAATTAGGATGGTCTGGGTCTTCAATCCCATTTACATTAGGCCGTGTAGGGTCGTCCAAAGTTGGAATATCATATATATAGTTACGTCCATTGTCACTGAGAATGGGCATGGATTCCAGCGCAGTAAGGTCTATAGACAAAATAGCAGCAGAAAGCGCATATTCCGTTAAATAGTTAAAATTGATGGAGGGACTTCCTGCGTTTGTATGTCCCCCTTGTGCCACTATTAAGAAATCTGAACCATTGATTGTTACAAATTGCATCCCATTGGTAGCGTGGTTTTCCTCTGAACGGGGTAAGCCTCTTACAATATCAACCACATCCCACGATGCGCCGTTCCAAGTAAATCTGGTAATAACTCCAGAATTCGTATCCAATCCGGTATCTCCGGCTCCACCATTAAAGCCGCCACCAATCCTAAAATCACTTGAAGAAACGTAAATTACTGGATTTGTTGGCGTTCCTGCGACTTCGATCCCGGTAGTTTGGCGTAAGTTTGAATTGTACAAGGTCCCATCATCATTATGGTTTTGAATTCCGTTAATACCTGTAATCACCTCGGTATTTATCACGTTATAATCGCCAGGTCCGTTACGTTCAATAGTCAATGCTTTAATGGTACCGGAATATTCAGCAAAATATAACCTATCATCAGGTCCCCAAGTCAAAGAAGTGGTTACCATTGCATTCCCGTTTCCGTTGAATTTGAGGTCGCTGTTAATAAAATTGACCGCTGGAGCTTGTGCACTAACCGTGCTGAGTCCTATGATAAACATCCATAGGAATGAAAAGAACGTTAAAAACGAAAAGGACTTGGAGTAATAATGTTTCATGTTCACGCAATTAAAAAAGTATATATTTTAAATCAGATTATACGGTAGGTCATCATAGGTGCGATAAATCATAATTTATCTTAAACCGTAACAAAAATACCCCAATCTTATTCGTTAGAAAGAATACCGAATCTTATTCGTTTAAACCCGATTGTTAATCGACCAAATACATGGTTGAAGTCAATAGCACTTGGTTCCCCAGCATCATTGCTGAACCTGTAATCGAGTAAGTTCAAAAATCATAGATGAATGCATTCTACATAAAAAAATGTAGGGTGAAACTTTCCCTTTCGAGACGTATTTTAACGCTTATTTTACCTAATAAAATACTTAGAAGTATGCATCCAGTAAAAAGTAAATTCATTTTTACAAAATCATAAAAAAGACAAAGGGCGTAGTTTTTCCTATTTCGAAATCCAATCCTCAGCTTCCACTACGAGTACTAAACCGCTTATAAAAAAATTAATGTCTGCACTCCTACGGTGAACTCCTATTTATAAAACGTTCACAATTCAGAATTAAAAATCTGGATTTAAAAAGAGAGATCCCGCCATCTTCTTTGAAGAATTTAGAATTATGGAAACAGTTATTTTGGGTGCAAAACGCATTAAATGCAATTCAGTATTGAAAGAATAGATCATATCTACATGTAGGCAAAAGAACATATTAATTATATTATTAGTATTACATATCAATGATAACTAGCGCGAAGACACAACAATAAATCCTCCTCCCATAAAACTGAAGTAGACCTAAGCAGAAATAAGCAACATTTAATTAATGCTCAATTCGCTCTATAAAGACAAATACGTTTTAAAAAAGAAAAACTGAGAATATGAGGTCAAAACTAAGGCGGAAAAAAATCCCATTAGACCAGGATTAAAACCCCTTAGTGGACTGTAGCGTTTCTAGCAAGAGTAGATTAATCGCTGATTTCTAAGAATTCCATTCCCATGGTAACCAGAAGCGGAAAAGAAAGGCGTAAAAAGTAAATCTCCTAATCCAATTTCCCTTGCAGGTTGTTACCCTTAGCACAACTAAGTTAACTATCCATCACTGCAACCGGAATTGAATTAGGAGAAATCTAATTTAAATAATGTTTATACGCTTCTAGAATTTCCACCACTTTTTATGGTGTTTACCATAGCCATAACCATATTTACCTCCATAACCCAAATCTGTTTCTTTAACATAATTCACTACAAAAGAAAGCCCTTTAATCTTACCTTCTTGTTGTAATTTAATTGGAAACTGTATCGCTTTTTTCTCTGTGGTACCTGCTCTGGAAACATAAATTATATGATTGGCATAATCACTCATCAATAGCGTATCCGTTACCACCATTAAAGGCGCAGTATCTACAATTACATAGTCATATTGTTCTGAAACCTGATCAAAAAGCGCTTTAACTCGTTTACTCATCAGTAATTCAGCCGGGTTTGGAGGTATCCTACCCGAATAAATAATGTCCAAAGAATCTTTAAATATCTCCAATGAGTTAAGGATATCTTTTATTTCTAAGGAATCGTCATATAAATAGTCGGTAAGTCCCAGACCTTCTTTTAAATGCTTATCTGCAATTTTATTGGTACTACCGCCTGTAAAGTATTCAAACAATTTAGGGTTACGCACATCTGCCCCCAGTAACAATACTTTTTTATCTGTGCTTGCTATTGTCATGGCCAAATTGGTAGAAAGAAATGACTTTCCTTCTCCTGGCACACTAGAGGTCACAAATACCACATTGTTCTTACCTCCAGAAGCGCGATTGGTCTTAATAAGGTAGTCTAAATTGGTCCTAATAATCCGAAGAGATTCGGCAAGAACGGAACGATCCTCCTTAACAATTACTTTCTGGTCTTTATTGGTAAGCCTAGGCATCTCTCCCAATATAGGAATGTTTCTAGCTACCTTTTCTAAACTATGCATGTTATGCACCTTATTATCTAGCAGATTAACCGCATAAATAATTGAAAATGGGATAAGGCCACCAAGAATTATAAACGCTAAATAAACAATGTTTCTCTTTGGCGAAACTGGAAAAGGACTTGGATTGTACGCAAAATCTATTATTTTAGATTTTGGTGCGGTTGATGCTACCGCAATTTGTGCCTCTTCCCTTTTTTGTAACAAATAGAGATATAGTTGTTCCGTGGTCTGCTGTTGTCTGGTTATATCCCTTAAAGCCCTCTCGTTCTTAGGTGAGGAATAAATTTTGGAATTAAAAACCGCCTGCTGACCACTTAATGAACTTACCCGCATTCCTAAATTGTCTACGGTACTATTTAAACTGGCCTGCATATTACTTTTTAGACCCATTATCTGTTGGTCTAAATTTACAATTACTGGATTCTTTTCATTAGAACTCTTTAGCAATCTGTTTCGTTCTAAAACCAGTTCATTATACTTAGAAGTAATACTGTTAATAGTAGGATCGTTTAGACCAATATTTCCTGGAAGCACCTCAAAATTATCTTGTTGCTCCACAATATCCTTCATAGAGGAAGCGATATTAAGTTGTGTTCTCATCCCTGAAAGCTCCTGCTGATTGGCAACCCCTACATTTAAATTTATATTGGTTTCTGCACCAATGTCGGTTAATCCCCTATCGGTCTTAAAGTCCTGGGCAGATTGGTCCACTGAAGAAAGGCTCCCGTAAATTTCTGCAATTCGGTCATCTATAAAATTGGAGGTTCTATCAGCAATTTCCCGTTTATCGTCTATGGCATTTTTATTGTATATTTTAATAAGCTCATCTATAATATGTACCGCCTTTTCCTGGATGGGATCTTTCAAAGAAATATTAAGAACGTTGGATATCTTCTCATGGGTAGAGATATTGATTCTATTCCTATAAGACTGCGCCACCTGATCTACAGGATTTACCACCACCTTAAGCTTGAGATTTCTATAACGTTCAAATTCTTCTATGTTTGGGGTGATTACAATATCCCCAATCGGGGTGGAAATATTTTTTCCGAACGGCATAGGTTTTACCGGTTCATTTTCCTCCTCACTGTAACCGAAAACTGTAGAGGATGAAAATTCCAAATAAAATGCAAAACTAGCTTTGTTAATTACCGAGTCAGCAGCAATAAAATTCACCTTTATTGGTGGGTCAGCGTACAATTCCGTTTCAATTATTTTACCCTGGGCTATCACCCTGGTGTTAAGCCCTAATCTTTTTACGACTTCTATAAAGTTGGATCGAGAATTAATTATTTCAATCTCATCAACTACAGCAGTATTGGATCCAGAAAGCAACTCCAAATCCTGGAACAATCCAAGCCCACCTCCAGAATTTTTTTCATCTAAAATTTGAATCTTGGCTTCTGCCACGTACTCTGGTTTTGCATACCTGAGATACACAAACGCCATGGCCAAGGCGATAATTACAGAGGCTACAAACCATTTCCAATGTTTCGTGTATTGGTTAATTATTTCTTTCAAGTCCGGATTGTCCGGAGTGTTTATTTGAGTATTAGGGCTCATGAATACAGCGAGAATATACTATTAATATAATTTTTAATTTCTTGTAATTAAAAGGATTGTAGAGGTAATTAGCAACGAGGCTAAAGAAATTGCAATATTGGTCCGCATATCCAAACTAGAGGACGCTATTGCAGATTTATTGGGCTCAACATAGACCACATCGTTCTGAGTAAGGTAATAAACAGGTGAATTCATAGCTTCTTTCTGGGTCAGGTCTAACCTAGTATACACTTTGGTCCCGTCAAAATCACGGATTACCATTACGTTTTCTCGCATTCCTTTTATAGTAAGGTCTCCTGCCATTCCCAGAGCCTCTAATACGGATATACGTTCTCCACTTACTGGATAGGTTCCTGGTTTTGATACCTCGCCCAGCACAGTAACCTTAAAATTCACTAAACGGATATTAATAATGGGTTCCTTTAAATAATCCTCCAATCGCTCAGCCAACATTACTCTTAGCTCCTCTGGGGAGAGTCCGGCAATTTTCACTTTCCCTAAAACAGGAAAATTAATATTTCCGTCCTGATCTATTAAATAATCTATTTGTTCCGCTCTTATACCGCCTTCGGAAGCCCCTCTAAATAAATTAAAAGGGGTACTTGCCTCTGGATCCAAGGTGGATACATTAATTCGAACAAGGTCATCTACCTTAAATTTCGGGGTGAAGCTATGTTTGTTTACCAAGGTTTCAAAATTACTGGCATCTTGAAAGTAAACCACCTTTTTCTTAGAGGAACAGGATGTGAGAAAAGCAACGGCTAAACACAGTACACAAACTATTGTACCAAAAGATCTTTTTTTCATATAAGTGTATTTAAGTAAATTGGCAATCAAGATTACAATATAGTAATCGTTATTAATTTTAGGAATGTAATATTTTTGTTTTAGTTATTTTGGATGCGTCCCCGCCTTCTTTCTTCCTATCCAATTTACATAGCTCGGAATTACTGGAGATATATTCGGGAACAATTTCTTTCATAAGTACCACAATATTCTCGTTATAGAACATATTGGCAACACATAGTTCATTGATCTTGGACCTTTTTTTCTCATAATCAAACGCTCTTGTTTTACTGATCATAATTTTCTTATGATACGTAGGCATGGTGTTCTCCCCATTAGCCAACAGCTCCTCATAGAGTTTTTCTCCCGGCCTTAGCCCTGTTATTTTAATATCTATATCTTCTGGATATCGCAGTCCAGATAATTTGATCATGTTTTTGGCCAAATTAAAGATTTTAACAGAATCTCCCATATCAAAAATAAAGATTTCCCCACCTTCTCCCATTCCTCCAGCTTCCAGCACCAATTGGGCAGCTTCGGGAATAGTCATAAAATAGCGCGTAATATCTTTATGGGTTACCGTTAATGGCCCCCCTTTTTCTATTTGTCTTTTAAACAAGGGGATTACCGAGCCATTGGAACCCAATACATTTCCAAAACGGGTAGTAATAAATTTGGTCTTGTTATATTGTTGCGCACAGCTAATATACATTTCGGAAATCCTCTTTGTTGCCCCCATCACATTGGTAGGGTTTACCGCTTTATCAGTAGAAATAAAAATGAATTTTTTCACATTATTATCCAAGGACAAATCAACTACCACCTTGGTACCCGCTACATTTATTTTTATGGCTTCATAGGCATTGTATTCCATAAGAGGAACATGCTTATAGGCCGCAGCATGAAATACCATATCTGGTCTGTATTCCTGGAATAAGGCAGACATTCTGTTCTTATCCCTTATATCACTAACAATAGGTATAAAATTGTGAAACCCGTTTTGAATCAACTCTTGCTGTAGGTCATATAGGGCAGATTCTGCCTGATCTACAACAATAAGCGATTTATATTCATAATTCGCTATTTGCCTTACCAATTCACTCCCAATGGATCCTGCCCCTCCGGTAACTAAAATTACTTGGTTCTTTAACTCCTTAAAAATCCGTTCATTCTTTATATTTATCGGCACTCTATCCAGTAAGTCTTCAATCTGCACCTGCTTTATCTGTGAGACCTTCAGTTCTCCATTAATCCAATTTTCAATTGGAGGCACTATTTTCACTTGCACGGGTAAATCCACTAAATCCCCAACCAAATCCCGAAGCCGGTTATGGTCTATGTTTTGAATAGAAAATATAATTTCTGTAATCTTATTGGAATTAATGAAGTTTTCCGTTAATACATCTGGACTATAAACCCGTACCCCATTAATATTCTTTCCTGCTTTTTCTCTATCATTATCTATATATCCCACTACCCTAGAGACACTTGCATAATGACTGCTCAATGCATTTTGGGTAAGAATACCAGATTCTCCCGCTCCATATATCAAGACGTTTTTGTTCGCCTTTATTTCCTTCATAAGGTTGTAATAGGCAGTTTTAAAAACGTATCTAGACGCTGTAAGAGCAATAAAGTTCAGCAGGCTATGAATAATGATTATGGAGATTGGCACGGTAAATCCAGACATAAAGTCCAATTCCCTATTCAAAATGATCATAAAGATGGTAATGATACTTGCAAGACAAATGGCGTTAAATATATTATAAACATCCCTAACTCCCGTATGTCTTACCACCCCTTTATAAGAGCCTGTCACTAAAAAGGCAATCAAGGTAAAAGTGACTATTACCGGTAATTGTAATTTCAATTTACTAAAATCAAAATCCAAGGTAAGGTTAAACCTTACTAGGTAGGACAGGACAAAAGTCAGTGCGGTCAGCATCAGATCAATTGCCAAAACAATCCATTTAGAGCAATATTTTGGTGTTTTATTGGTTAAGTAATTGTGTATCATACGACCAATGTTTTTAAGATTACTTCAATAACTCGATTTAGATCTTCCTTAATCAAGTTAGAACCACTAGGCAGACAAAGTCCCCTATTAAACAGATCCTCCGAAGTTCCATCCACAAACTGAGCACAACCCATAAAGACGGGTTGCATGTGCATGGGCTTCCATAAAGGCCTGGATTCTATATTTTCTTTTAAGAGAGCCATTCTTATTTCTTCCCTAATTTCATAGGTAGGAAGCAGAATGCAGCTTAACCATCTATTGGAATGAAAACCTTTAGGTTCCTCCAAAAATTCGATTTTTGCCAGCTTCCCTAATTTTTCGTTATAATAATTATAATTACTTCTTCTTGCCTTCACACGTTCATCAATCACCTCCATCTGCCCCCTTCCAATACCGGCCAACACATTGCTCATCCTATAATTATACCCTATGTGGGAATGTTGGTAATGCGCGGCATCGTCCCTCGCCTGTGTAGCCAAGAAAACAGCTTTATTTTTTAACTCTATATTTTTGGTCACCAACGCACCACCACCAGACGTGGTAATAATCTTATTCCCGTTAAACGAAAGAATTCCAAAATCGCCGAACCTGCCACAAGCCTCATTATTATAAGTACTACCTAAAGCTTCTGCACTATCTTCTATTACTGGTATATTATATTTAACAGCTATTTCGGTTATTTCCGATACCTTATAGGGCATACCATATAAATGTACAGCAATAATGGCTTTAGGTTTTTTCCCTTTTTCCAATCCCGCAGTTATGGCTTTTTCCAATAATTGGGGAGACATATTCCATGTCTCTCTTTCACTATCCACAAATACGGGCTTTGCTCCCAAATAAGTAATGGGATTGGCAGAAGCCGCAAATGTAAAGCTCTGACAAATTACGTCGTCCCCATCCGTTACGCCTAATAATTCTAGGGCCAAATGTATTGCAGCGGTACCCGAACTCAGGACCGCTACATTTATATTATTTCCTAAAAACTTTTCAATAGACTTTTCAAAGGCATCCACATTAGGACCTAGGGGCGCTATCCAATTGGTATCAAACGCTTCTTTAACATATGATTGCTCATTGCCACCCATATGAGGGGAGGAAAGCCAAATTTTCGTTTTAGTACTCAATGCGTGCTTAATTAAAATTAGAGATGATAAAACTACATATACTTTTAATCGGGAGGGAATTATGTTGTAATCTTTCGTTTAAGATTGAATATTATCGATTAAATACCCCTCCTTATACGTTTTATAAACTTTATCTAAAGAATTGAGCACTTCACCTATAAATATACGCTACATAGCTTGAAATTCCCACGTAATTTGAATTAATTTACAATCTTTGCAGCAAACATATAGGTTAAAAACATGAGAAAAATCACCAAAATCTGTTGTATTGGCGCCGGATATGTAGGCGGTCCTACAATGTCCGTAATTGCCAAACAATGCCCTGACATACAGGTAACGGTCGTAGATATAAACGAAGTACGAATTGCACAATGGAACGATTCAAATTTGGACAATTTGCCCATCTATGAACCAGGATTAGCAGAAATTGTAGGTGCTACAAGAGGAAAAAATCTATTTTTCTCCACTGAAGTAGATAAAGCTATTGATGAAGCCCAAATGATCTTCATTTCGGTAAACACCCCTACTAAAACCTACGGAAAAGGCAAAGGACAGGCTGCAGATTTAAAATTCATTGAGCTTTGCGCACGGAACATTGCCAGAGTAGCCAAAGATAATAAGATAGTAGTAGAGAAGTCTACCCTTCCCGTACGCACCGCTAGTGCCATTAAGAGCATATTGGAAAATACTGGAAATGGTGTCGACTTTGAAATTCTATCCAATCCTGAGTTTTTAGCTGAAGGGACGGCCATAGAAGATTTATTAAATGCTGACCGTGTACTAATAGGTGGGGATGAGACACCTTCGGGAAAAGAAGCGAAAAATATCCTAAGCGCCATATATGAAAAATGGATCCCTAAAGATCGTATCCTGCAAACCAATGTATGGTCTTCGGAACTCTCTAAGTTAGTTGCCAATGCCTTCTTGGCGCAACGGGTTTCCTCAATCAATTCTATTTCTGCACTTTGCGAAAAAACGGATGCCAATATTGCAGAAGTCTCTCGTGCAATTGGATACGATAGTAGAATAGGCTCAAAGTTCCTGAATTCCTCTGTTGGGTTTGGCGGTAGTTGTTTCCAGAAAGACATCCTAAACCTAGTCTATATCGCTAGAAGTTATGGATTGCAAGAGGTGGCCGATTATTGGGAACAGGTAATTATAATGAATGACTACCAAAAAAAGCGCTTTGCTAATACTATTGTTTCTTCCCTATACAATACCGTTTCAGGAAAAAAAATCATTTTTTACGGATGGGCCTTTAAAAAAGATACGAACGATACACGGGAATCTGCTGCCATTTATGTTGCAGATGCATTGTTAGATGAGCGCGCAGAAATTACGGTATACGACCCCAAAGTTACCGAGGAACAAATCTATGCCGATTTGGATTATTTAAATACCCGGTCCCCAGAGGACAATAGAAGGTTGCTCAAGGTAACCAATGATCCAACACTAGCAACACAAGATGCCCATGCGATTGCAATATTAACAGAGTGGGACGAATTTAAGACGTATGATTGGTCCCTTATCTATGAAAATATGCTGAAACCGGCCTTTATTTTTGACGGAAGAAGACTGTTAAACAAAGGGGAACTTACTCAAATTGGATTTAAGTATTACAAAATCGGGGAGTCTTAGGATTTCCCGATTTAATATTGCCGTGTTATCAAAGTATTGATAGTTTAAAAGACAATTGGTCATCCCTTTGGCTGTAATTTATATTAATTTAGGGAAAGGATATGTTTCTGTTTGAAAATTTTCCGACTTTTGTTAAAAATATCATCTTTTGAAAATACTGGTTACTGGAAGTGCAGGATTTATAGGGTTTCATGTTTCACTCTCTTTAATAAAGAGAGGACATGAGGTAGTAGGCGTAGATAATATCAATATGTATTACGACCCCTCCCTCAAATTTGCCCGGTTAGGTGAACTTGGCATTACTAAAGAACAAGCCTCGGAACACAATACCCTTTGCCAAAGCAGCACTTATGGGGACCGGTTTAAATTTATTCGTCTTGGGATAGAGGAAAAAAATCACCTTTCCGTGATTTTCAAAACCCACAAGTTTGATAAAGTTTGCCATTTAGCGGCCCAAGCCGGAGTGCGTTATAGTTTAGAAAACCCTGATGCCTATATAAACTCCAATTTAGTTGGATTCAGTACTATTTTAGAATGCTGTAGACACCATGATATCAAACATTTGGTTTATGCAAGTAGCTCCAGTGTTTATGGACTTAACAAGAAAGTACCCTTCCAAGAAGATGATCAGGTAGACCACCCTATTAGTTTATACGCTGCCACTAAAAAGAGTAATGAATTAATGGCCCATAGCTATAGTCACCTGTTTAACATTCCTACAACTGGGCTCCGATTCTTTACAGTATATGGACCTTGGGGAAGACCGGATATGGCGCTTTTCCTATTTACCGATGCCATTACGAAAGAGCAACCAATAAAGGTATTCAATAAAGGAGAGATGGAACGGGATTTCACCTATATAGACGATATCACGGAAGGTGTAGTTAAGGTCATGGAAAAGAGTGAAGAAGAGCGGATAAAAAATAATGAATATTATAAAATATATAATATAGGAAATAATAAATCCGAGAAGCTGATGGATTTTATTAAGGAAATAGAAAAACATCTAGGGAAGAAGGCCATTACAAACATGTTGCCCATGCAACCTGGAGATGTTCAAAAAACCTGGGCTAACATTGATCTCCTAATTAAAGATTACGGGTACCATCCCAGCACTACTATATCAGATGGCGTGAAATCTTTTACCGAATGGTATAAGTCGTATTTTAAAGTTTAAGATAATTGCGACTTCCTGCCCTAGGTGATCCAAGGACATTCACCTAGACCAAATAATGATTCTATCCCAGTGTCTAAATTGGGATACCTCCACTAAACCTGAAGAGTAAATAACAGAAATAGTTGGTAAAAGGAAGAATCTACTCAATTAGTACAGCATAATACATTTATCTTCTCAAGTTGCGACTTGGAGGTCCTATGTTATAAGGATGATAGGTCGCAAATTTTATTTTCCAGGCCATAGAAGATCATTTTATTTCAGCTCTCCTATCAGGACTAGTTTATTTGTTACTTCCAAATTCCTTCCTATTTGCTAAGCTTCAACCACCTCCATTAGCATAACTAAAATTCTATTTTCCTATACAAAATCTATGTTCTGCCCCTTACCCTATAACTTAAAGGTCTAATTTTTAGAAGTCTCACATGTATACAGTACTTATTCCTTATTAACGATGATAAATAAAGATAAAACAAACTTGGAATAGGTATTTAGATCGGAATAGGTCTATGGAAAAGAACCAATGGTTAAAAATACCCCTATCCTTAACATTTTTAATGACCCAAGAATTACAGCAAAATAGCGGTAGCGTAAATACGGATTAACAAGCGCATTAGATGTTTATTTTTAGGTAGATGAACAAATATCTGTGCATTTCATCGATAATATTCACAAAAAAACGTTAAAACAGTCTATGTGAACATCCGTCTTTTATTTAAGTGCGTATAAAGTCTGTGTTCCATCACTAACCGGTTAAAAACAATAATTGACACAAAAGCAAATTCAATTCTCAATACAACAACAATGTGTATGTAGTGCTTTAACAACCTACGGTTACTATTATTTTTGCCTAAAAAATGCATTTCGTCGAAAAATAACGCCGTTTTAACGTAGCTTAATAATAAACAAATACTATAGCACCGCTTAAAACGTTCAAGTATTCCCTAAATCTAAATTACTTATGAAACTTCACCCCTCAAATCTCATTAAATTAACCTTAGCTTGTATTGTCTTGTGTTTGTCCTACTCCTGTAACAAAGATTCTGATCTTTTATCGGAATATGTAGTGGAGAAGCCAGATGCCTTATTACCCAATGATATAGTAGTGACCTTACCTAACAGTCCTATTATTATTGATCCTTTAGGCAAGGATACCGTTGAGAAACCTGAAAATGTTATTATCACGGAAGTAACTCCACCAAAAATGGGTACCGCAGTGGTTAACAGTGACAACACCATTACCTACACCCCAGACGAGGATAAGAGCGGAACAGATGAATTTGATTATTCTGCAACCGTTACCAACCCCGATAACTCAGTAACAACCGCTACAGGTAATGTTACCGTTAACGTAGCTGAAGCAGATAAAACTCCTGAAGTTGACGACCCAAATGCAGTGAATTTCAGCAAATATGGTGCGGTAGGTGACGGTAAGGCAGATGACACCAGAGCAATTCAGGCCGCATTGGATGCAGAAGGTTCTTTAATTGCAAATGAAGGAGCAACCTTTAGAATAACAGGCAGATTGGATATAGACAAGCCGGGTAACCAAAAAATAGATTGGAACGGCTCTACTATAACCGTTACTTCAACATTATACCAAGCTATTGAGGTAAACAAGCCTTCAGGGAGAACTACAATGAGCGACCTAACGATTGATGGTGCAAAAAAATTAGCTGCTGGAATATTTATAAAAACCGTATCGGATTTTGACAACGTTGATGTTAAGTATCTGTACTCAACTACACAAACTACATGGGCATTTAGATACGAGGTAACCGATATCCCCAACAGCCAAGGAGACTCTAACTTTACTGACTGCGACTGTTACGATGTTGAAAGTAAAAGTAACGGAGTTATAGGAGATACACCTGGACCTTCAAGATGCCTGATTTTTAGATGGAACCATAGCGGATCCACTTCTAAAGTTACATTCAATGGCGGTGTTTGGGATGGAGCATGGGGGGATGATGGAGATATATTCCAGCATGAACAAAAAGTGACTAACATTCACGGCTCTAGATTAATTTTTAACAATACCGTAATGAAAAATTTTAGTCGTAGAATTGTAAAAGGCACAGGAGGCGGTGTTGAGTTTAACAATGTTACCTTCAAAAGTCCTAGCAAATCACATCCAAGATTAGTAAGTAGTGTGCCCTCTTCTGGAATGGTTGCAATGGGTAACTTCATAAATTCCCAAGATGCCCACGGAACAATTTTTGATGGGTGTACATTCGACAACAGCTTGGGATACGATGGACGTTTGGTGATAAACCGACAAGACGGCATCATAGTTAAAAATTCTACATTCATTAATGCTAGTGTCGCATTCACAACAAGAGTTGCTGATGTGGAAATATGTAACAATACCTTTGATTCTAAAAGTAGTATATATGGTTATAATATTAATAACGCTACGGGATACACCGGAATGATCTCAGTAGGCACTAATAATAATGGACCTACTGGTTTTATTAGACTCCCAGATGGCAAATACAAAATGACAAACTGTCAATAGAGATCATATAACAGTCAATTAAATTTATAAATAAAGGAGGTCGTCTAATAACTTTTTAGACGGCCTTTTGCTATTTAAGATTTCTCGGTTGTAGTTTCATTATATGAAGAATGTATTTGCTGAAAAATATCTTTATAACTGTGCGTTTATGATACTG
>NZ_AUCB01000053.1 GCF_000429545.1 Arenibacter certesii DSM 19833 | reverse complement strand
ATACGATAACGTTCTCGATCCCATCAACAATACTGCCCCGCTTGGGAACTATCATCGGATTAAAGGAAGCCTCCCTGTCCCTAGGAACCGAGATCTCGGATTCCCCAAAAGAGGTCCTTATCTTCTTCTTGGAATGTCCGTTGCGAAAATTGCCGCCATTGGACTTCTGGTGTTTTTCGTAATCAAGGTGGCCGTCCAGCTCATCTTCAAGCATTTTCTCAATGCCCCGCTTTTGGATATCCTTAAGAAAACTGGTAAGCTCATCACCGGTCTTGAACTGCTTAAGGAAATCATCATCAAATAAATCTTCTTTTTTCATAAAGCGCAAAAATTAAAATTAAACAAAAAAATAACGGGGGTCATGACCCCCGTTATTTTTCTATTTACACACTTTATAAGATAGTCCCTTAATCAACAATAAAAATTTAGTTTCTATTTTGCTTTTTTATTGAGACGACCTTCAGCAAGCTTATCCAGTTTGTTGTCGGCGTCATATTCCTCATCCAAAGTGGTTTGAAGCGTATCTGCAATTTCAGTGTGACCAAGCTCCTTGGCGAACCTAACTGCAGTGCCGTATCCAGAAATCTCATAATGTTCTACCCGTTGGGCTTCAGCAATAAGACCAGCATCCATTACTTCACTGCCTTCGGCTTCTTTCATAAAACTTTCGGCCTCTTTAATTAAACCTTCCATAGCTTTGCATGTCTCACCTCCAGGTTTTATTCCCAATTCGTCGCAGATTTCTTCCAAACGTTTACGTTGTTCCTTAGTTTCTTCCAAATGGTCTTCAAAAGCTTTTTTTAGTTTTGAGTCTGAAGCTTTCTTAGCCATTTTGGGCAATGCTTTTATTAACTGTCCTTCTGCGCTGTAAAGATCCTGAAGTTGATGTTCAAAAAGTTCCTTTAAATTTTTCATAGTATATACGTTTTTTGAAGTTAAAATTATAACTCTAAATTAATCCTTGTATCAAGGCAAGAATGTGCTTATCAAATTTATAATTAACTTAAAACGTTATGGTCATAATAATTAATTAGGAGAAATCAATATTCTGTATTTATTTGAAAATCATTTTCTTATCGATTTTTTTTGGTTGGAGAAGGGGATAATTTATAGTTAAATAAATCTGACTTATTCACTGATCAAGTAAAATGTTCAAGGTTTACTTTACTTCTTCCTATACGTTAATGAAATTATTAATAAAGTCCCTAAAATATTCATTTTCAGGTCATTTTAATACCCTTGTAATGATACTGTTCGAGGTGTTAATATCTAACTTAATTTAAAAACTAAAAAATAGTCATGGAAAATTTATTTAAAACCTTTCGGCATACTGTTGCCATCAATTCTGTTTCAGCACGGAAGCTAATATTACTCAGTTATCACAAATAAAAGCGGTGGTTTTTGAGATTGCAGGGGATATTTCCTATTACATAATAGAGAAGATAACCCGCTTAACCTATGGCCTATGACTGATGTTATGAGAGAGTAGCCTTTAGGTAGTTTTAGCATTCTAATATGCGGTCTTTTTAGATAAGTTACAATCCTTTTTGATGTAGTATAATTTTAGAAATTCATTAAAAATCAACGAACTTAGAAGGAGCAGAAACAAAGCTATTATTTCAAATTAAATGCGCTAGTTTATTTATGAATCAAAGTAATTACTCTGCGATTTAGAATTTAACTTTAAGCTGTTAACCTTTAAATGTGTAATTAGTATGGGAAAGATTAAAGATTTCAACGAAGAGGACGAGCTATACGATGAATTTGAAAATCAATCAGAAGATGATTTTGAGAGTGATTACGATGAGCTCGAAGAAAAGTGGTACGATATCGAAGATGAATATCGTAGCCGCTATGCTGATATTACTGATGGCGATGCTGAGGTATCGCCTGGAGAATTTCAGAACACCTTGGCAAAGATTGCCCGTAGGAGAGGAAAGTCTAGCATAGAAATTCAAAATGAAATTGAAAACTGGTAAGTTAA
This sequence comes from Arenibacter certesii DSM 19833, assembly GCF_000429545.1. GTDB lineage: Bacteria > Bacteroidota > Bacteroidia > Flavobacteriales > Flavobacteriaceae > Arenibacter > Arenibacter certesii. Next base: position 20,657 of record NZ_AUCB01000053.1, on the reverse strand, counting down.
ATTACAAGTAGGAAGCTTGGACTGCTCTCTATTTTAGATGGCAGTCCATTTTTTTAACATACAAAATTAGGTAAGATATGGAAATTAGTAAAAAGGAAAAGCAGCCAGTACAACCTGGCAAACAAAACCAAATGAAAAATGCGCCTATAACCATTCGTGATGATTATAAGGGAAGCGAGAAGTTAAAAGATAAAATAGCCATTATAACTGGTGGTGATAGTGGTATTGGAAGAAGTGCCGCAGTACACTTTGCTAGAGAAGGAGCAGACGTGGCTATAGTTTATTTGGAAGAGGACAAAGATGCGGAGGATACCAAACTTGCAATAGAAAGGGAGGGTAGGGAATGCCTATTAATCAAAGGTGATGTAAGGACAGAAAAATTCTGTAAAAATGCCGTAAAGAAGACAGTAGAGAAATTCGGAAAATTGAATATAGTAGTTAATAACGCAGCGGTACAGTTTCCAGAAGATGACATTCAGCATATTACCGCTAAACACCTGCAAAAAACCTTTGAAACCAATATTTATTCCTTCTTTTATCTTGTTCAAGAGGCAATGGATCACCTGACGAAAGATGATGTAATAATAAATACCACCTCCATTACCGCGTACCGGGGCTCCCATCATCTCATAGATTATGCAAGTACTAAGGGCGCAATAGTTTCCTTTACTAGGAGCCTATCGTCATCCCAGGCAAAAAAAGGCATCCGTGTAAACGCGGTGGCACCGGGCCCCATTTGGACACCCCTTATTCCGGCTACCTTTAAAGGAGAAGAACTCGAAGATTTCGGTAAAGATGTGCCTTTGGGACGTCCGGGACAACCATCGGAAGTGGGGCCAGCATATGTTTTCTTGGCTTCCCAAGATAGTAGTTATATGACCGGTCAGGTGTTACATGTAAATGGTGGTGAAATCATTGGTGGATGATTCGGAATTCCAATAGAAATTAAATCCTTATTGTTTAATTTAATAAAAACCGCTGTTCTACTATCCACTAGCATTATATAAATGTAAAAATACCCGTTAATCTAAAATAGATGAAACTGAAAAAATTTTTATTGCCACTAATTTTATTAACCTGTATCCCTATGTTTGGACAATCCATTGAAGGCAATGTGGATAATTTACCAGTACGGGAATATACACTGACGATAAAAGAAGAAACGGTTAACAAGGCAGGAAAGAATGTTGAGGGAATGACCGTAAATGGAACAATCCCCGGGCCAACGCTCCAATTTACGGAAGGGGAATATGCGGTTATTTATGTGAAAAATGAAATGAGCGTTGAAACATCTGTACATTGGCACGGTTTCCTTTTGCCAAATTTTTATGATGGAGTTCCATATTTAACAACACCACCGATAAAACCTGGCACAACTTTTAAATATGAATTTGCTATCAAACAAAATGTTACCTATTGGTATCACTCCCACACCATGTTACAGGAGCAAAGTGGTGTTTTTGGTTCCATTGTAATCCATCCCAAACAGCAAAGATTGGAGTATGACAAAGAATTAGTCTTGATGCTTTCCGATTGGACCAATGAAAAACCGATAAATGTGTTACGAAACCTTAAGCGAGGTAATGAATGGTATCAAATGAAAAAGGGCACCTCAACGCCCTTAAATAGAGTTATGGTAAGAGGTGCCCTTGGGGCACAATTGGATTTCTGGAGGCAACGGATGGAAGGTGCAGATATTGCAGATATTTATTATCCGGCTTTTCTGGTAAATGGTAAAGAAGTTGTTGAATTTCCTGATTTTAAACCTGGCGAGAAAGTGAGATTACGAATTATTAACGGATCCGCTTCCTCACAATTCTGGTTGACATTTGGGGGAGAAACACCAACATTGATTTCTGCCGATGGAATGGACATTGTTCCCGTAAAACGAAACAAAACTTTTATTGCGATTGCAGAAACCTATGATTTTATAACCACCGTTCCAGAAAATGGTAGAATTGAATTCCGCGCTATGGTTCAGGATGGATCCGGTGCTGCCTTGGCATATATAGGAAATGGTAAAACTCTCCCTGCAGAAATTTTATCTAAACCGGATAAAATTGAAATGATGCGGGAAATGGCTAAAATGAAGATGAAAATGGGGGCACACGCGCTTAAGTTTCAACCTTCTAAGGACGAACGATTTAATATGAAAGAAGAATATGGGATGAAAATGGATCATTCCATGATGGAAATGGGTAAGGAGAATGAAAATTTAGAAACGGAACATGCTAATATGCACCATTCCAAAATGAATATGACGAAAGATAACATGGATGTGGATTCACCAACTAGTGAGGGCGGGATGTTTTCAGAATATAATTACGATTATTTAAAGTCACCTGAGAAAACAACGTATGAAAAAAATGCACCAGTTAATGAGATACTATTGAACCTTACTGGAAACATGAGTCGCTATATTTGGAGTATGAATGGGGTGCCGTTGTCTGAAGCGGATAAGATAAAAATTAAAGGTAATCAGGTTACTCGGATGACGTTGAATAATATGACCATGATGCACCATCCAATGCATTTACACGGGCATTTTTTTAGGGTCATTAATAAAAATGGGGAATACTCGCCGTTAAAACATACTGTAAATGTTCCCCCAATGCAGGAGATAACTATTGAATTTTATGGGAACGAATACGGTGATTGGTTTTTCCATTGTCATGTTTTATATCATATGATGGGCGGCATGGCAAGAATAATAAGCTATAACACACCACGTGATATTAGAATGAAACCGTTTCCAGTTTCAAAATTAATCCACGAAACAGATCAATGGTATTCCTGGGGTATGATTGATGTTTCCTCACATAGGGCAGAAGGAACATATATTGCTTCTAATTTTAGAAATCAGGTTACACTTTCAGCCGAATATGGATGGAATGAAAACGTGGAGGCGGAATTTACCTATGAGCGGTATCTACACGATTATTTACGGGTATTTGCAGGTATTAATGTCGAAAACGAGATTGCTGATAGTCTCGATGAAATAAATACAACCGCTCTAGTTGGAGTACGGTACTTAACACCCTATTTATTTAATCTTGACGTTCGTATGGATAGTAAACTACGTCCACAGATTGGTTTAAGCCGTGAAATAATTATTTTTCCCAAAACTGTTATTTTTGGAGAGTACGAGTACCAAGCAGACTTTGGATGGGTAGATAAGCTTCCCTCAGGAGACAATTTTAAGACAGAAGCTTCCTGGAGCGCAGGGATTGAATATTTCTTATCAAAAAACTTTTCAATTATGGGTAGTTATGATAACCGATATGGAGCTGGAGGAGGATTGTCTGCTCGATTTTAAAACTTAACAGACCATTAGACATAATGACGTTGAAATTTATTTCTGAAACTACCGGGATGGAACATATTTTAACAATTACAACTTAGTTATTGTTAAATTTTACTGGATTTCCATTATCTTTACTTCTCCCTTTAACGAGAATCCCGTAAATCTTTGTTCCTTCCTTTAGAACTACAGCTAGAGAATGAGGGTTTCTAATTTAAAAGTTCAAAAACATCTAGAAACATAACATTAGAAAGTATTAGTTCATTATGATTAAGGCTATTATATTTGATTTGGACGGAACCCTTATTCAGACCGAGGTCCTAAAAGCGAGGTCTTATGCAGAGGCAATACATTTGCTAACAAACGAAGTGGTGTCCGTGCAACGGGTGATGGAGAGTTTTAAAGACTATGTAGGTCTTTCCAGAATGGAAGTAGTAGCAGGTGTTGCTAAAGAATACAACACTGAATTAGAGAAACACTTTGGGGAAGGAGATCTTAAGGCCATGCGACAATGGGTTCTAGACAAAAGATTATCTCGATATCGAAATATTCTTGACGATGAAAGTCTTTTAAGGGAGCATTTTTGTCCATTTAATCTGGGACTACTTAACAAACTACACCAGGATAAGTATAAGTTGGTTCTGGCAACTATGTCACATCTCACTGAAGCCAGCAAGATACTTAACATAATGGGGATTGAAGATAAGTTAGATGCCATTTTAACGCGGGACGATGTGGAGCAAGGCAAACCCGATCCAGAGATTTATATCAAGGCAAAATCAATATTGAAGGTTTCATCCGATGAATGTCTCGTGATTGAAGATTCGGTAAATGGAATCAAGGCGGCTTTGAATGCAGGGATGAGGGTGTTTGCAGTAACCAATAACATTACCCGTAAGTCGGTTCATGAATCAAATTTACTTCCAGATACACATATAATAGATGATCTGACAGATCTGGAATCAAGAGTCTATCGGTTTATCAGCAAGTAATTCGTATCCCTTAAGGATGGAGGCTGAGTTACAACCGAATAAAAATACGGGATTGATCTAATTTTTCCTGGGGATAGGTTTCATGGAATAGTTATGGACCCGAAGCGGAGGCACAGTTGATGGCAAAATGAACCTTGGGCGCGTTTTTTTATGAGGTTTCTTTGCTTCAATACGCCTGGTGAAAGCTCCCAGATCATCAATCCCCTTATCGCTATAATGGTAGGATGCAACCATGAACAAGGTAGCAAATTTAATTTTTCCTTCCGTGCCCAGATCTTCTATTTGAGTAGCACTCAAGACTTTTAGGATATAGCATTTAATGATAATGACACAAGCATTGGCAAGAAATATAAGGCGCATGTTATTAGTTTTTTACCGTATTTTGAGTTCGCCAGTAAATAGTAGAGGAGCGGCAGTTTAATTCACGTTAGTAGAACGAATTATAGAGCAGCAATTTGGACATAAAAAAGTTATTACTAAGGAAGGGGAAGGAATACCGTTTGAAGATTTTGTTGCTTTTAAAAAGGTCAAGAAGTTGGTATTTCTGTTCAAAAATTATTATAAAACAACCACATCAATTTAGCATGATATTCCAAGAATTTTATTGGGCTTCTGAATTATCTTTAAAAATTAATTACTTTAGAACGGAATTAATTTTTAGGCAAGGAAATAAGCGAGAAGCAGAGGTATTAGCACAGAGTAAACCAAAATTTTATCTGATATAATAATACTTCTAGGCTATTGAGCATGTAAGAAAATATTGATTATTTTTAGTCGGAATAACTCAATTAATAAAAAATTCACTACGTCATTTAAATTATAATATCATACATGGATAAAACAAATTTACATTTATTACTTGCCGATGATGATTTGGATGACCGTGATTTTTTTACCTATGCCCTGGAGGAGATAAGCTTTCCTGTGATTCTTAATACGGTAAATAATGGTATGGAACTAATGGATTATTTATTATCCGAATTAGCCCAATTTCCTGATGTGATATTTCTTGATCTTAATATGCCTCTAAAATCTGGATTGGAATGTATAGAGGAAATTAAATCTAATGATAAGCTAAGGCATATTCCAATTGTAATTTACTCTACTTCGCGAAATCGAGATGTTGTTAACCAATTGTATGAAATTGGAGCCCATTTTTACATACAAAAACCAAGTACGTTCGCAAAACTCAAAGCGGTAATTAATACCGCGGTCACACTTTTTAAAAACGAAAATTTAGAATACCCAACAAAAGACAATTTCATAATAGAACCCTAAAGTATGGATAGTGGAAAAGTAAAACATAGTTTTTTGGAAGGGGGAGGGGAAATGGGCCATCTTATAAGAACTGTTGATTGGAACAACACTCCTATTGGGGATCCCAACACTTGGCCACAGCCACTTAAGACTATGGTAAGTGTAATGTTAAATAACCCATTTGGAATGTATATTGCTTGGGGTGAAGAATATACTCAGTTATACAATGATGGTTATAGTCCTATTTTGGGCAATTCTAAACATCCTTATGCATTAGGGAGAAGTAGTAGAGAAACCTTTTCCGAGGTCTGGCATATAATTGAATCCATGTTTAAAGGAGTGATGGAAGGTAAACCAATAGGTTTTCCACATTTTATGCTACCCCTCGAAAGAAATGGACGGATAGAAGAATGCTATTTTGATTTCTCATATAGTCCTATAAAATTGGAAAATGGAGTTGTTGGTGGCGTATTGGTAACGGTTATCGAAACCACAGCTAGAAAGAAGGCAATTGAGGACCTAAAGGAAAGTGAAGAAAGGTTTCGCACCATGGCAGAAGGAACCGATATACTTATTGCCACTAGTGATGAAAGTGGAAATGCCACCTATTTTAATAAGGCCTGGATTAACCTAATAGGTAGTCCTATGGATGGGTTATTGAAATCTGGATGGGTAGATTTGATTCATCAGAATGACAGGGAACGATATTTAAATATTTACTGGACGGCATTTGCAAAAAAGGAACCCTTTAAAGGAGAGTTTCGGGTATTAAATAGCAAGGGAGTATCCCGATGGTTACTCTCACAAGGCACGCCCCGTTTTCGTCCCGACGGTAGTTTTGCTGGCTATATAAGTTCATCCATGGACATTACCGAGCAAAAATCGGTAGAGATGGAACTAAAAGAAAGCAGAGAAAAACTACTGTTTGCAATTGATGCAACCGAATTGGGAACTTGGGATTATAACCCTATAACAAATGTTTTATTAACCAATAACCGGTTAAAAGAATGGTTTGGTCTCGATAAAAATAGAAAAAATCAATTTTCAGATGTGGTAAAATTGATTAAAGTAAGCGATAGGGAGATGGTAACCAAGGCATTGCGTAAAGGGCTAAAATATAGTTCAGGAAACCGTTACGATATAACCTTCACTGCACTTAACCCACTTTCAAAAAAAGAAATCGTATTACACGCAAAAGGGAGAGCATCTTTCAATGAAGAAAAAGTCGCATATCGTATAAGCGGCACCTTAGAGGATATCACAGAAAAAGCAATAGTTGAACAAAAACGTCTTGAAACCGAACAACATATTCGTTCCTTAGTTTTGGAATCACCCGTTGGGATAGGTGTCATAAATGCGGATACATTTATCAACGAAATAATTAATGACAGTTTTGCTAAAATTGTGGGTTTACCTTTTGAGGCGATTGAAGGAAAACCTTTTTGGAATACATTTAAAGCGATAAAGAATGCTTATGAAGGTCACTTGAATCGGGTGGTAGAAACAGGCGAACCCTTTTATAGCCCCGAAGTGGAGTTAAACCTGGCTAGGAGCAACAATGAAAATCCAACTTTTCTAACCTTTGTGTTTACCCCTTTAAAAGATGAGAATGGTAAAGTTGTTAAGGTTGCCGTTTGGGTTCTTGATAACACTCCGCAGGTGACTGCACGTAAAAAAATAGCGGTCAGTGAAAATAATTTACGGTTGATGATTTTGCAAGCCCCTGTTGCAATTGCCATATTGCGAGGGACGGATTATGTTGTGGAAATAGCGAATAAGTTTGCTCTCGAAATTTGGGGCCGTACGAGGGATGAAGTTTTGAATTACCCACTTTTTGACTCCATGCCAGAATTACTAACTCAAGGAATAAAGGAACTATTGGACAAGGTAGTAAAATCTGGTAAACGCTTTTCAACCCCAGACATGCCCATAAAATTCACGAAAAACGGGGTCTTGGAAACGGTGTTCATTAACTTTTCTTTTGAGCCGCTTTACGACGCAGAAGGTGTCATTAATGGCACAATGGCAATAGGAGTAGATGTTACACCACAGGTAGAAGCTAGGAGGAAAATAGAGGAAAGTGAGCAAAACATTCGTGCGCTAGTTGAAAGTGCACCTTTTCCCATAGGTGTTTTTGTTGGCGAAGAAATGAGGATAACAATTGCAAACCAATCCATAATGGACGCGTGGGGAAAAGGAAATGATGTAATTGGTAAATCTTATAGCGATATCCTACCCGAATTAGGAAATCAAAAAGTATTTGATCAGATACGGGGGGTTCTCCGTACAGGGATTCCTTTTCAAGCTAAAAATCAAAAAATTGAGTTGGTTAAAAATGGAGAATTACTAACCTTCTATTATAATTATAACTTTACTCCTGTGTTCGATGGAATAGGAAATACCTATGCCGTTATGAATACTGCTGCAGATGTAACAGAATTACATACTGCAAAAAGAAAAGTAGAAAAGGCTCTGGAGGAGATCAAATTATTCAAGTTCATGTCCGATAATGCAGCGGATCCGTTTATACTTATGGATAAAGAGGGAGGTTTTACCTATCTTAATAATATGGCTCTTTACAAATGGGGGTATACTCAGGAAGAAATGGACCGCTTAAAAGTTCCAGATGTAGATGTAATCTTTCATGATAAAAAATACAAGGATGCATTTAAGCGTGCGCAAGGCCAGACCATACCTACTTTTGAAACATTGCACAAAAACAAGCAAGGTAAAATTTATCCGGTAGAAATAAATATGGGTGGAGTACAAGTAGAAGGAAAACCTTTATTGTTCGCCATTGCACGGGATATAACCGAACGTAAGAAAGCTGAGGAAGACGTAATTGGCGCATTTCAAAAAGTAGAGGAAAGTGAGAAAAGATTTCGAGAATCGGTTAAACAGGCACCATTTGGTATCGTTATATTCCGAGGGGCTCAGAATGTGATAGAAATGGTTAATGAAAGTTATCTACAATTAGTTGACAAGACGGAAGAGCAATTTGTAGGAAAACCTCTTTTTGATGTTTTACCGGAAGTAGAGGAAACCATTGCTCCAATTATTACCGACATATATAATACCGGGGAAACGTTCTATGGTTATGAATTTCCGATTGATTTAAATCGCCATGGAACATTAGAGTCTGGTTATTATAATTTTGTTTACCATCCTTTAAAAGAGAACAATAAGATAACTGGCATTATGGTAGTAGCCAATGAAGTAACAGCTACAGTAAAGGCCAAACATCTTATTGAAGAAAATGAAGAAAAACTAAAACTAATAATTGAGGCAAGCGAACTGGGTGTTTTTGATTATAATTTAAAATCTGGTGAGGTTATAGGGTCAGATCGGTATTATGAAATTTTAGGTTTCCCAAATGAAAGAAATCTATCCCATGATGAATTAATTTCCCATCTTCATCCTGATGATTCTGAAATAAGGAAATCGGCTTTTAACAATGCGTTTTCTAATGGTAGTCTACATTATCAGGCTAGGGTGATATGGAGTGATAACTCTATACATTGGATTGACGCAAAAGGCAAGGTTTTTTGTGACAATAATAATGAGCCCGATAGGATTCTTGGTACCATTAGGGATATTACAGAAGAACGAAACTTTCATCATCAATTATTAGAAAGAGAGGAAAAGTTTCGCCTTTTGGCCGATTCTATGCCTCAGCATATCTGGACAGCTGATCCAAATGGCAGATTGAATTATGTAAACCATTCTATTATTGAATATTCCGGATTAAACCTAGAGCAGGTAAGAAAAGATGGATTGTTACAGATTGTGCATCCGGAAGATAAAGAAGAGAACCTTAAACAATGGAAACATGCTATAAATACCGGAGAAGACTTTTTGTTCCAGCATCGGTTTCGCGATAAGGATGGTGAATATAGATGGCAATTAACTCGCGCTTTACCTCAAAAGGATGCCAATGGAGCGATTACAATGTGGGTAGGAACAAGTACTGATATTCAGGATCAAAAAATGTTCACCAATAGGTTAGAAAAAATGGTACAGGAGCGTACCAATGAACTAATACAGAAAAATAGTGACCTAATAAAGGCGAATAAAGAGTTGCAATCTTTTGTATATATCTCTAGCCATGATCTACAAGAGCCCTTACGTAAAATTCAAATTTTTGCATCACACATAATGGAAACGGAACATGCAACATTATCTACTGTTGCACAACGGCAGTTTTTAAGAATGCAGAAATCAGCACATCAGATGCAACAACTTATTCAGGATCTTCTTGCCTATTCAAGGACCAATGTTCAAGAAGCAAAATTTAAAATTGTTGATTTGCTGGCATTGGTAGAGGACATTAAAGAAACTTTACGAGAAGAAATTGACCAGTACAATGTAACATTCGATTTAAAAAACGCATGTCAGGTCAATATAATCCCCGTCCAGTTTAAACAGGCTATGCTTAATTTAATAAGCAATTCAATTAAGTTCAGAAAAGAAAATAAGCCTGTTTTTATAACAATTGATTGTGAACTTCTAGAAGGTAGAGATGTCGAAATTGATTTACTAAATAATGATAAACATTATAATCGCATCCGATTCATTGATAATGGTATTGGTTTTAATCAACAATACAGTGGAAAAATATTTGAAGTATTTCAAAGATTACACATTAAGGAGGAATATAGTGGTACTGGAATCGGCCTTGCGATAGTAAAGAAAATTGTAGAAAATCATGAAGGAGTAATTATTGCAAAAAGTGAATTGAACAAAGGGGCAACTTTTGAAATTTATCTTCCTGTCTAAAATCGGTTTATAATATTGGTAATGAGGTTTACTGAATGGTTCCACGGCGTTCTATATTCTGGAAAGAGGGAAACTGGATCGCATCTGAAGAATAGGTAAAAAATTTGGTTGGTTAAAAGGGGTCACATTCAGTGTCCCCTTTTTTTATGTTTTATCATTTCTTAAAAGCTATAATTCATTTGGAGCAATACATGAGATAGTCCCGAATGGATTAATATATGGATTCTTTTTCTACACATAAGAAAACCACCTACCGCTTCGCGTAAGGTTTAAAGCTTATCAAATCCATCAAATTTCGGACTAACTATATGTTTCCATTCAGGATGTTTCTTTATATATGCAAATACATAAGGGCAAAATGGAAGTAGTACAATATTATTTTCTCTAAGATAATGTAATGTTTTCTCCACAACAGCGCTTGCAGCTCCTTTTCCGGCTAATTCTGGGTCGGTTTCGGTATGGACCAAAGCAATTTGATTGCCAAAATCGCCATAGTTGATGAAAGCATAGTGTCCGTCAATCTCTATTTCGAAACGTTTCCTTGCTTCGTTTTTAACTAAGGGGATATCAATATATTCTGTTTTCATATCTTAAAATAGTTAGGATTAGATTATATTATTTACTATTTGCGTTTCCCAATCTTGGGAATATATTCTTCTATAACGTCCGTCAACCAGCATTGTAAAGACCTAATGGTTAGATGCTTAATCTAAAGTTACTTCTGCCTATCTTTTTTTTTAAACTTTAAAAGGAACTATTCTTTTATTTTTAGATTTATCAGGTAGGTATCCGTTTTTAGGTAATGGTCAACAAACAATTTCCACAGTTTACAATTATATACTACCGCAGTGGTAAAGATTCCTATCTAATATTTTAGACTTAATTTTTAATATGTGCATGATTAATACATCAAATCATATGCGACTGATATATATCATTTCAAAAATAGAATATTCTCTTTATCTTCTTGGTTTCAGAAAAGTTAATATTAAAAACAATAAAATATGCCATTAATCACAAGAAATGAAATTAAGGAACTGGATGAAATTCACAACGAAACCTGTATCTCTATTTTTATACCAACACATCGAGGAGGGGAAAAGGTTTTGGGAGGAACGGATGTCCTTAAGTTAAAGAACCAGTTAAAGGAGGTAAGAAATAAATTAGAAAAGAATAAATTAGGTCCAAGAGATGTAGATAAGTTACTTGCGCCCATTGAAGCACTTTTAGAAGACGGTGATTTCTGGAGGCATCAATCGGATGGACTCGCCATTTTCCGTAGTAAAGATTTTTTTAAAAAATACACCCTTCCGGTATATTTCGAAGAATTTAATTACGTACAAAATGACTTTTACTTAAAGCCATTAATGCCCATGTTTACTGGGGATGGTACTTTTTATGTTTTGGGATTGGAACAACAGTATGTTAAACTATATGAAATGACCCAGCATACCATAACAGATGTGGTTATTGATGACCTTGTTCCATCTAGGCTAGAAGATAAAGTGGGGTATGATCGCGAACCTAATAGCCTTCAGTTCAGAAGTGGCGCAGATTCACAAGGAAGAGCCTTTTATCACGGTCATGCCGAGTCGGATCATGGACATAAAGACGACATAGCGCGATTTTTTAGAGCCATAGACAAAGGTTTAGCGCCGTTACTACGTAATGAAACAGCACCTATGGTGGTGGTTGCTCAAGAGGTTATGTTCCCTATTTATAAACAAGAAAACACGTATAAATACCTAATTGATGATTATATTGATCAAAAGGCCTCTCAAGTGGATAAGGTTCTCTTGCAAGAAATGGCATGGGAAAAAGTGGCTTCTATTTTTGACCGTGAGCGAAAAGATAAATTGGCCCTTTATAAGGAGCAACAGGGTACTGGAAGAACCTCTTCTGGCATGGTAGAAGTACTTCAAAACGCCATAGATGGCAGAGTAGACACGTTATTTGTAGAGAACAGGGCTGATATATTGGGTACTTATGATCCTGATAAGAAGCAAGTTCAGATCCATGATGAAGAAACTTCATCAAGTATATCTTTATTAAACAAAGCAGCCATAAAAACATTTTTAAATGGTGGTACTGTTTATCTCTTGGAAAAAGAGGAAATGCCAAACCCTAATTCTAGGGTTAACGCATTATACCGATATTAAGCATCTTTTAGGATACTCCTATTTTTTCCAAATATTTGGGCCACATAGGTGAAGTATGAATTTCAAGAAAAGTATATAATTGATGTTCATTATTTCTTAAATCAATTACAGAATGTTCTTTTAGGATTAATAAAACTGTCTAAAGTTTTTTCACAAACCATTTAATCAAGTTAACTTAGTAGCATAATAAATTAACATTCATTTAAAAACTTAAATTATGTCAAAAGAAAGCGGAAGCGTATTACTTGCATTATTAACAGGTGCGGCAATCGGTTTGGGCGTTGGTATTTTATATGCTCCTGATGAGGGCAAGAAAACGCGTAAGAAAATTAAACGTAATGTAGAAAAAACATCCCATGACCTTACGGATCGTCTGTCGCATGCCAAACAAGAATTAACGAAAACGGCAACGAAAAAGAAGGATAACTTTGAACGTAAATTGGACAAAGCTATTTCAACAATGAGCTATAAAGCAGATGATATTATTTCTACCTTAGAAAGCAAATTGGAAGATATTAAAAAGCAGAATGCTTAACAATTAACAGAATCCATATGGTTTTTAAGGAAACAGAAAAGGATCTAACAGAGGTTGGGACCAATGTTAGATCCTTTCTTGTAAATGGTGGGGAATAATTGAAACTTAATATTTTTAAGGCGTTAATAGTCCTATATAGGACAATTAACAACAGAGCTACTGGTATATTGTTGGCTTTGTTCTTTCTTTTCTTCGCTGTTTCTTTTAGTATTGGAAAAGCCATAAACAATGATTATCTTGGGTGTATTATTGTAGGGATATGCTATGTAACGGTTGCGATTGTTTGTTATGTATTTCGGAGTAGTCTTACCACGCCCTTATTAAGAAAATTTTCTAAACCATATTTATTTAATCCATGAAAAAGCAATATAGTTCCTTCTCTGAAATTGATGAACAGCTTCGTATTTTAAAGCTGAAAAGGGAAATAGATTCAGAAAACATAAAACTTCATTTGAGTGGTGCCAAGGCCAGTGTCTCGCCTACACGGTTGGTAGGCGAAGCTAACATTAGGTTGCAAAAAAATCTCCTGACCTTTGCTATACAAAAGCTTTCCTTTGTTTCCACTCGCTTAAGAAGTTTTCAGATGAATAGATTAATTTCTCGACTTTTAGAGTAACATAACTTTGAATGGATGGTGAGGAATTATGTTCTCCTAATTTTTTGGAGAACGGATTTTGTATCTATTGGATTCCTTTACGTATCCTGATTGCTCATTTGTTAAGTTCAGGAAATTAATCTAATAATTGCCCTGGAGTTGTAAAATCATAACTCCTAAATTAGCTTTAATTTCACTTCATTAATTTTAGGGTAAATAGGGTAGTAAAATTGTGAATTGTGATCCTCCCTCGGCATTGTCCTTTTTTAGAATATGGCCGTGATGTAGATCTACAATTTTTTTACAATAAGCCAGTCCCAAGCCCTTTCCGCTTTCAACATGAAATTTTTGTAGAAGTCCAAATGCGTTGTCCTGACCGTAATTTGGGAATCCCATGGAATTGTCTTTGACCCGTATTTGAATAAAGTCGGTATACCGGTAGGCGTCCTGAACTGTCTTGTAGTAATTTTCTTTGATCAACTCCGATGAAATTTCGATTTTTAAAGGTGTATCCTCTATTCGGAACCGGTATGCGTTAGCCATAAGCTCTCTCATCACCCAGGTTAATCTAGGTATATCTCCGCGAACTTCCTTCACTCTCAATTTGGAAAAATCTGGCTGAATCTCTGGGATATTCAGTTTTGAAACGGCCGCTTGAATCATTTCTTCCAAGTTTCCTGATGTGAATTTGTTCATCCTTTTTTCTAAAGAATGGTAGCGCTGTAATTTCATTAATAAATCCCGGGAATATAACGATAAGTCCTGAAGTTTATTAAGATAAAAGCTAAATTTTTCCCCATCCTTTTTTTTCTCCGTTTTTCCCTCAAGGATACCTGCAAATAACTGTATTTTACGTAGCGGTTCCTGCATATCATGAGATAGGACCTTATTAAACTCCACGTGCTGCTGATTAATACGTTTTAATTCTCTTAATTGTTGTTCCAATAATTCCTGATGTCTTTCCAACTCAGACTTCATTTTTAACAACAAAGCGTTCTCCTTAAGTGCCTTTTCTGCAGCTTGCTTGGCCTCCAGAATTCCTTTTTCATACTTATTTCGTTTGGCCATATGAAGACCTACGGCATGGACGGTGTGCATTTGAGAATTGTCGCTTAATACCATATTCATTAGAACTGGATATTCTTTTCCCGATTTGGAACTAAGGGATAGAAATAATTCATCTACCTTACCCTGCATCATCAACATAGGTAGAAAATGTGTCTTGTAGAAAATCCTACTACCGCCGGTCAACAGGTCTTCAAACCTTATGTGATCAATAACTTCTTTTCCATCATATTCCAAATGGGTAAGCATCAAGTGGTTTATATGTGTTAGGTAACCATCTACTGAAAAAGAAAAAATATAGCAAGGGAGATCAAAATTCACAGATACAATTTAATCAATGGTTTAACTAGATAAGCGTACCTTCATTCTGCAGATATTGCTGGATGCATGTAATAGTTTCTTCAGGATGGCTCATATGTGGGCAATGTCCGGTTGCCTTCATATGTTGTATAACACTGTTCCTTAAGTTATCCTGAACATACGCACCTACTTCTTCCCCAGCAATATCATCATTAGTACATTGAAGAATTAGGCTCGGAATTTGCACTTTGGGAAGGTCTTCTCTATTGTCCGAAAAAAAAGTTACTTTGGCGAAATTGCCTGTAATCTCCTTATCCATGGAACAGAAGCTTTCTTCAAGCTCTTCGACAAGTTCTGGTCTTTCGGTGTTTTTCATCACCACGGGTGCCAGAAAACTCGCCCAACCAACATAATTATTTTCCATGACCTCCATAAGGCCTTGCAAATCCTTTTCTTCAAAGCCGCCTATATATCCAGGTTTATTAATATAACATGGAGAAGGACAAACTAGTATTAACGAACGGAATAATTCCGGTTGTTGAATGGAGGCGATCATACCGATCATGGAACTTACGGAATGCCCCACTAAAATTATATTTTTTAGGTTTAGAACATTACAAATTTCAAGAATGTCTTGGGCGTAACCGTGTAGAGAGCCGTAGCGATCTTCGTTATATTGTCCAATATCCGATTTGCCGCAGCCTACATAATCGAACAAAACCAATTTATAATCCTCTTCAAAAGCGGGAGTAATATATCGCCACATCACTTGATCGCAGCCAAAGCCATGTGCAAACATGATAACCTGGGTTCCCTTTCCAATTATATTTACATTATTTCTTTTTAAAATATCCATGCATTTTCATTTGGGTTAAAGATAGATAAATGCGCAAATTTTTTAGTTCAATTTAAAGGAAATGTCCAGAAGTTGTGGAACCATAGGACAACTAAGAGTAAGTGTAAAAGAGTGGGATATCATTAATTTGAGGTCATTAGTCAGCAGTGGAGGATATAATGCATCTGCAGAAGTAAAAATGCTGCTGGTTAAATGGTTTCTACTCTAGGAAGTACCTTTCGAATTTAAGAGAGTATGGGGATTAAGGGACAAATCCTTAAATTTTATGGATGTTTTATAATTAAACCTACTTGGAAATGGAGCTGTGCGAATAGGGGAGAGGATAGTTTGTTTCGAGAGTAAATTGAGGAGGAGTTAATTAATATTAATCAAATATTATTTTAGACTTTATTTTGATGATCACGAGTGGGATCTTTACTGGGTAGTTGTATCAGTAGGGTAATCCAATATACTAAAGAATCCATCACCGTTGCAGCTGAATCGGGTTTTCCCTTTTCGAAGAAAGAAGAACTGTAGGTTAACTTTTAAGTAGCTGATGTGCAGTGAATTATGTGTTGTATTTTTTTTACACATCGAATTACGCTCTTGCTTCCTAAAATAGCACTTAAATTTCTTATAATGAGTAGTTTACATGGGCGAAACTTCTGATTGAGTTTAATATTTTCTAATTTTAAAACATTTATATAAAATTAATTTGATCAAAACCATAATATTAGGTTTAACAAATATTTGTCAAGTTTAATGTGGCTTCTCGGGTTCGAAAGCAAATCTGTTACAACGAGATTAACATAGTGTGTTGCCTATCATATTGTACAATGAATCGAGCGTTGAGGGAGGATTTGATAGCCTTATTAATTGATGATAAATAGGATTATGAAAGTATCATTTTTAATATTTAACTGTAAGGTGTTTAAGTTAGGGTAATAGGTGTTGGACTTTTTAGAGATTTCAGCATATTTCTAAACCTGTCAACATAGTCATATTACTATCTTGAATCTTCTAAACCTAGCTTCCCGCGAAGATCAACCTTCGCATGTAAAGACATTTCATTTAATAAAGCTTTTTTATGGTAATTTTATATCTGGTAGTTTAGGGTTAATAAGAATAATCAATTACTATTGTGCTTATTCAAATATTTATTTTTTATTTTTCAAAAGGATAAATTAGGGTTTTATTCCAAAATCAAATATTACATTAAAGCGTTCATAACAATTGTATTTATCTAAGAATTTTTAAAAGTTGTGATCTAGTCTAATTTTTTTACTAATGTTGAAAGCCTAAAAAACATACCGCTCTTATAATTGTAATACATTTTATTAATTATAAAAATTGTGATCCAATTTTGTAGTTCGGAAAAGGCATGTGTATATTTATAATCTTATAGGTAATTTATCCCCCTCCATGTATTGTAGATTCTGCTTCCTATTTGTACTCATAATTGTTTCATGTTCTTCTCCCGAGAGACCTGATATCGTTTTTGATGATTTTGAAAGTGGAAGTTACGAAAACTGGAATAAATTAGGTGTCGCATTTAATTCACCATCTAGGCTAGATTCGATTACCGAACCAATTGAAAATGTACAAGGTTATTTATTTGCATTTTCGAATTTCCAAGGATCAGGAGAAAGTTTGGGTCAGGGGAAATTAGTTTCAGATAACTTTATTATAGACCGAAGATATATCCGTTTTTTAATTGCAGGGGGCAATCACGAAACAAGAGAATGTATAAATCTTATCGTTAATAATAAAGTTGTAAGGACTGCATCAGGAAATAATGATCATATTTTAAGGGAAATTACGTGGGATGTTAGTGATTTGCAGGGTGAGAATGCAATAATAGAAATTGTGGATGCATTGGCATCAACTTTCGAACAGAATTCCTTAGGTCATATAATTGTTGATAATATTGTTTTCAGTGATTCTAAAAACTCCCAAGAAATAGTATTTGAGAATTTTGAAAGTGGTAATTATAATAATTGGACAGTGGAAGGTGATGCGTTTGAGGTACCTCGGAATAGGATCAATGTTTATTATCCTATTACAGTAAATGGGTTTAATGGGGAGTATTTTGCCTTTTCTTTCGGCGAGACACATGATTCTAAACAGGGCAGTCTCATTTCAAAAACATTTGAAATCACCCATGATAGGATTAAGTTCTTGATCGGTGGGGGAGGTCATAAAGGTAAAACCTGTATTAATTTGGTGGTAAGAGATTCGGTTGTTTTTTCTCAAGTTGGTCAAAATGACGGAGAGATGCGATGGCATCAATGGGATGTAACGCCTTTTATAGGACAGAACGCAAAAATTGAGATTGTAGATCATTATTCTGGAGGATGGGGGCATATAATGGTTGATGATATTATTTTTTTTAACAGTGAGAAAAGAAATGGTATCTGGTTTTTTATTGGATTAGTTCTTTTGGTATTACCTGTACTATATTTTTTAGTTAAGTTTAATAGATCCCAGAAAACACGAAACGAAAAGGTTGATATAAGTGATGAAGAAATAGATGGGTTTAAAAAATTAAAGAAGTCTATCGAAACCTCTAAAGTCTATAAGGAACATAACCCTAGCATAAAGCAAATTGTAGAAATCACGGGTATAGGCGAAAATGACATCAACTATTTATTTGAAAAAGTTGGAAACACTTCGATATCCCACTTCATTAATTATTTAAGGGTTGAAGAATTTAAAAGGCAATTAAACGACCCATTAAATGAAGCTTATACGATGATGTATATTGCGGAGAGTAGTGGTTTTAAATCTAAAACTTCGTTCTACAGGACATTTAAATCAATAGCTAATTGCACACCTTCTGAATACAAAAAGAGTTTAGATAAAACTGATTAATGTATTTTAATTGAAAGTCCCAGACTATACATCTTAATCAATTTCCCTTCTTTCTCTAGATCAAACCAATTTGCAATAGGAACAATCTTCGAAGAATATCGTGATAGTTTTTTAAATATTATTTTGACGAAGTTTTCTATTTTACTCATGGAAGTGTCCTAATATAGGGTATTGGGACGTCCCATTAATCTTTTTGGGACAAAATTAATGCTCAAAACTAAATGTTTTTCTATCAGAAACTTAATTTCGAGAAGTCAATCTAAAAAAGGTGGTTATAAATCATGTTGTTTTCAGCGCTGCTTAAGCCAGTACATTTATAATTGGCCTCATGGTTCATCGATAATGGAAAGGGGGGGGATTCATAATTTTAAATATTATTGGGTAATATAAAATCTAATAAGCTATGCACCACCCCTATTCTTTCTAATTTATAGGTTGGTATTTAAAGATAAATGATAATGAATTTATAAAAGTCAGATATGGAAATGAATTTGAATTTGAGCCAGAAAAGTAATTTAGATAATAAGATTAATAATTGGATAGAACAGATTTATACTAACAAAAAACGCCAATGGATTAAAAAAATCTTATTCGTGATTCTTACTACTTTAGGAACTCTAAGTAGTATTGCGCAATCAACTAGCGCTACAGTCTCTCTTTTTGATGGAGCCACCTTGGCGGGTTGGGAAGTAGTAAACAAGGAAAACGAAAAATACTGGTCCGTGGTGGATAGTGTTATAACCGGTGGCGATGGCATTTCCAGTATTCCTGTGAACACCTACTTAAGGACTTCTGATAGTTATGAGGATTTTGAGTTTCGAGCCCTTTTTCGCCTTACAGGAGATCATAGTTCTGGTTTGATCAACAGCGGTATCCAATATCGTTCTATTATAGAGGGGAATAATATCATTGGATATCAAGCGGATATTGGAAAAGGGTATTGGGGAGATATCTATGATGAGCACCGTCGCGCTAAACTTATTGGAGGGGACCTAAGTACATTACAACACCTACTAAAAGAAGATGGCTGGAATAGTTATATTATCAGGTGCATCGGGAACAAACACGAACTGTATATCAATGGGGTGAAGACTACGGAATATATAGAAAAGGACCCCGAAATTCCGTCAAAAGGAGTAATAGGTATCCAATTGCACAGTGGCGGAAATGCCAAAATCGAATTTAAACACATAACTATTACTAGGCTTTAATTTAATCAGCAACATTCAAATAATACACATGAAATTAAAAAAGTTACTGCTAATATATGGCTTTGCAATAGTCTTATTAAACTTAGGATGTAAGGAGAATGCATCTTTGTCTGAAGCTACGGATGTTGAAGGGACTGAATACCCGGATTACAACCGTAAGACTCAGTCCTCAAGGACGGAACTGTATACTCCAGAAAAAGAATTGGCCGGATTCCAAGTTCCTGAAGGCTTTGTAGTAGAATTGGTAGCTAGTGAAAGGGATGGTATAGTTAATCCTATACACATGGCATTTGATGATTCTGGTAGGTTGTGGACACAAACTGCAGCGATGTATCCTTTAGATCCAGTATCCGACATAGGTTGGCAAGAACTACTAAAGCTCATGGATAATCCTGAGGCACAGGAGAAGGATCCCAATTTTAAAAGAATTTTTGACCTTTATCGAGGTAAGACTAAGGGCGACGATAAAATATTGGTGCTTTCAGGTCTTTATGATAAGGGGAATGCTTCAGTTAATACGTGGGCAGACGGACTTGCCATACCCCAAAGTGTATTGCCATATAAAAATGGTGTTTATGTGGCCCAAGGTTCCGAACTATTTTTCTTGGAGGATACAAATAACGATGGAAAGGCTGACAAACGTACTCCTTTGCTCACGGGATTCGGTATCACCGATACACATACCATGGCCCATGTACTGGTCCGTGGTCCAGGTGATTGGATTCATTTTAGTCACGGGGCATTGAACAAAGGAAAGGTG
>NZ_AUCB01000052.1 GCF_000429545.1 Arenibacter certesii DSM 19833 | reverse complement strand
GTGTTTTTACTCACCGACAGGGTCCTGGCAATGGTTTTAAATCCTTTTCCCTGGCAGTGCAGGCGAAGTATTTGTTTTACTTGACTCATTGGTTTTGATTTTCCGGCCATTGGTTATCTTTTTGATGGTATTCATCAAATAAACCAAAACCAGAAAGAAAATAGCTAGGGGGGTCAGCATGCTCCCAAATAAATCATCCAGAGGGGTCAACATGCTCCAGAATAATTTAAAAATCTAGCTATCTTATTTTTCAAAGGGGGGTCAGCATCCGCCAGAACGGCAGTTACTTATTGATTAGGCTTTAGAGGGGTCAGCATGCTCCAGTATATCCAAATATTAGGGTTTTCCAATCGGGGGAGGTTACCGCGTTGCGAATGGCCTTTGGATTAAAGGTTTCTGGGGAAGGGTCATTTTTAAATCGTAAGGCATTTACAAGCTTGTGCTCTGCAGTAGCCGAAAAGGGTATGTCTTTAACTTCTAGGGAATTAACGTCTATTCTTTTGATTTTTCCCTGTGCCCAGATAACAATATGCTTATCATCTGGAGTAAAATTGAACCCGGTGTATGGGCCAAATATCGCCCATGCTTCTTGTTGATCTTTACTAAGTTGATCGTATAAAGGCCATTCTTTTCCAGAAGCAAGATCATGTAGGTAGAGTACTGTTTTCTCCCTAACTCTTTTTACAAAGGCCATTACCTTTCCATCATTAGAAATTACTGGACGAATTGCGCCTCCAGGACCACCTGTTACCCTTTCAATCTTACCATTTTCTAGGTTATATCTGCTTATGGCATAGATCTGACTGTTAGGATCTTTGTTATACTGGAAAAAACCACCTGGGTACACATCTTCACTATAATAAACGTATTTACCATCTGGGGAGGCCCATGGTTCACCAACATCTTGTTGGTCATTTTTCTTTTTGGTGAGCTGAATGCCCTTACCGCCAGATTTATGGTACATCCAAATTTCACCGGCCCCTAAGGAACGCGATGCAGTAAAATGTTTTCTAACGAAAATATAATTTCCATCAACGGACCATACCGCATTGTTTACCAATCTAAAATCTTCTTTGGTTATCTGTTTGGCATCGGAGCCATCAGTATTCATTACCCATATATTATCTCCCCCACCAGCATCGCTAGTAAAGCTAATGCTCTTGCCATCCGGACTATATCTAGGCTGTACCTCAAAAGCATGTCCGCCTCTAATTAAGGTTGCATCACCACCCGTTATAGGCATGGTATAGATATCCCCAAGCATATCAAAAACAATCTGACTGCCATCTGGACTTACATCTAGACTCATCCAAGATCCCTCATCCGAGGTAATGGAAACTGTTTTGTAGGGTAGTGCTGGTTCAGATACATCCCAGCTTTCTTTTTTGGCTTCTTCTTTTTCCTGAGAATGGGAGATTAGTCCATTAAGAAGAAACAGGGCTAATAGAAAGTAATTTTTCATTGTATTTAATAGAAATTTTCATAGATTTTTCAAAAGTACTTAATAGAATTGTGATTATGCATTTTTCATATTTGGATTTCACTACTTAATAGTGTTATAGTAAAATAGTGAGATGCAACCGAAGAGCAATTTACAGACTGATACCATCTATGGGAATATGGACGATTCCTTCATTACCGTTTTTTATATTTATGGTACGTAAAGTCACATATCTCCATATTCATGATTTAAAGTTGATCGTTGGGATAATTGGTGTGTCGGAGATTTTAATGAGCCCAGGGAAACGGCCTGTGTTGTAGTTAAATGACTAATCTCATTTGGTATAGTAGCAACAATACCTTTTGTTATGTAGAATACGGCGCGTCAGAAGAATAATTAGTATACATCATTGACTATTAATCAGGATCCTAGCATTTTACTGCTTGTAGTTGATAGATGCATGATTGCATATATTGGGCTGTGGCAACTTCAGAGCACCTTTCGTTCCACCAATCTCTTGTTAATTTATTTAATTTCTCTAATTCCTTAGGATTATTAAGTAAGTAGGTGGCTCTCTTTAACCCTTCTTTCCAACTATTTACCTGAATAATTGGAGAACCTTGGTAAAAGTGAGTTTCTGGAAGTTTTTCGGAAATTATAACACAGCCGGCTCTCATTGCTTCATAATGACGGAAACATTCAGAGGATACAAAACCTTTTGGACACAGTACAATTTTACTATTAGCAATAATTTGGCCGTACTCAATGGGCGTAATTCCGTGCATAAATCCATTTGTAAATCGGATATAGGAATTGGGGAACCTATTATCAAACTTCGATTTTATAGGAAGTATCAATTTCTTTATTCGAGATAAATTGTTTAAAAAAGACCAATTACAAGGTATTATTGTAGAGATTAATGAAAAATAAAACTTAATCCTAGAATTATTTAAATTTCCAATAAAAAAAACAGAATAATCTCTATCGTTTATTGGTGTAATGGGTAGTTCAGGGACGCTCTTAACACAGCCTAATGAGAAATTGAAAATATTGTTATCCAAAATCTTATCAGGTTGCATATATGCTTTAAATATTGCGTAATAATGTGGGGATAAATACTCAGGAACTGTTCCGGATTCATCAGAAAGGACTATAATGATTTTCTGTTTTTCCGTTTTAAACTTAGCACTGGAAGGAATTATATTTCGATCATGAGATGATAGAATAAAAAAAAGATAATCGTTAAATTCATCCTTCATCAATTGTGACAACGAAGTAAATACTTCTGACAAAAATTTTGTTTCATGTAGTTGATCAAATTTATATTCTGAAGAATCATCAAATAGAACATTGTTAAATCCATTAATTATTTTTTTCATGATATAAATAATTGGTTGTTATTTTCAGCTAAATCATATGGGTTTTAGATAAATAGATGTAACAACTGGTTGTTCTACAAAGTGTTGTATTTGGTTTTTTAAATTCTTAAAAATATTTAAGAATCTAGGAGGTATTACTAAAACGATTTCTTTATTATGCACTTAAAAATTATTCTCCACTTCAATAAACACTGATGGTGGGGAGGGGGTAATGTCGTTTCTGTGATACTTTCGTGGGGGGGGGTAATCAGACAGAACTTAAAGTTAATATTTTTATTTGAATTTACGCTTATGAATGTGGCTATTTTAAAAGTTTAATGTAAGAATCCTATTTGCGTAAAATGAAAAAACCAGCTATTTCTAGCTGGTTTTATTAGTAGCGGGAACTGGGCTCGAACCAGTGACCTTCGGGTTATGAGCGTGAAAGATATTGGTTTTATAGGGTTTCACAAATCCTTATATGGCAGTTTGTTAGCTTGTTGTGAAAATATCAATTCAGATAACATCACCCCTGATGCTGCAAAAATTATACCGCCATATCGATTTGCAAACTACACTCAATTATCAGGCTAATTTTATCCATAGGGATACAGATGATGCGTTGGATACCGTTTTGAATTCTTGAAAAGAATTAACTATACGTCCTTTTAGTTAAGTTTAGTAACCACCCAAAATTCTATAAATCTAGTGGCACGAAGTGTGAGAGTTTGATTTTTTCCACTTGTACGACGTTAAAGCCGACCTGTAGAATTCGGCTCTTTTGTGAGGGAACACACAGGTGACAATCAATTACTGGGTATGTTTAGAATTAATTCAAATTCCAGATGGCTGTTTCTTATTTTAGGACTTAAATAGAAATCTTGATGAAACAGAAGTTGCACTGAAAAAATCTATTCTGTTTCGGAAACTATGATTAATTGTGGCTTAAATAATAATGTTTTCTATGAATTTGTAATTCGAATACTTAAGAGTTCACTGACTTTAGGCTCCCTTATGAAAAGAATCGAATTCAATGACCCTTAGTTAGAAGGAGTTTTAGATGTTTTTTTTTATAACCTATATTATAATATTGAAATAGGGATGAAAATATAAATCACTAATTATTCGTGATTAACTTCTTGTGACTGCAAATATTCAGAAGGAGGTACCCCAAATTCTGTTTTAAAGGATCTTGTAAAATAAGATGGATTGTTGAACCCCACCATATAAACTATTTCATTCACTGTGTAACGTTTATCCGCAAGCAATCTTGCGGCTTCTTTTAAACGAACTAACCTTATAAAATGGATCGTAGATAATCCAGTTAACACCTTAATTTTTCGGTAAATTTGATCTTGACTCATTTTTAATTTATCGGCCAGCTCTTGTACGGAAAATTCGGACTCTGATATGTGATTATGAATGATTTTGATTACTTTTTCAATAAATTCTTCATCAACAGTTGAGGGGGTGGTCTCCTCTATAAAGGAGGTAGAAAGAAGGAATTTCTTTTTTAAAGTTTCCCTATGTTCAATAAGCTTTTTTACCATTGTTAATAATAGTTTACTATTGAAGGGTTTTTCTAAGTAAGCGTCGCTTCCTTTTTCAAAACCTTCTATTTTGGAATCCATAGAGTTTTTTGCTGTCAATAAAATAACGGGAATGTGGGAAGTATTCAAGTTGGTTTTTATCCGTTCACAAACCTCAACACCATCCATACCCTCCATCATAATGTCGCTAATCACGAGATGTGGCAACCTCTTATTTGTGATGGATAAACCTAACTTTCCATTATCTGCAGTAAGAACGTTGTAATCTTCTTGCAAGATTTCCTTCAAGTATTCCCTAATGTCGTAACTGTCGTCAATCACTAGTACAGTGGCCTTTTTAGTAGAACTAGTAGTGCCCATTGTTTCGTTTGAGGAGACAAGTGGCCTTTCGGTAATTGAAATATGTATAGGGTAAGCATCCTGCTCCGTGAGTACAGGAAGTTGTATAATAAATTCTGTTCCCACATTCTCTATGCTTTTAACATTAATAGTCCCTTGGTGCAATTCTATATATTTTTTAACCAAAGCAACACCGATGCCTGTTCCTTGTAAGTGTTTATTGTTTTTAGAGCGATAAAAACGCGTAAATATATTATCCATTTCATTTTCTGGAATGCCTATTCCAGTATCTTTTATAATAATGGTAATGTAGTTTTTATCACTAGTAAAAAGAATCATTATCTGACCATATTTTGGTGTAAATTTAATGGCGTTGGAAAGCAAGTTGAAAAAGATTGATTCTAATTTTTGTGGGTCCGCTATTACACATATTTTTTCTTCAGGAGAGGAAATATCTAAATCAATTTCTTTGTTTTCGGCTAATTCACTAAATTGATAATGAATGTTTTGTATAAAATAATTTAAGTCTATTTGCTTAAGGTCTAATTTTAAATTGTCAGTTTCTGCTTTTCTGAAATCTAATATTTGATTTACTAAGCTAAGCAGCATACGAGAATTTTTAAGCATCCGCTGAAGTTTTGATTCAACTATTTTTTCCAAGGGATGGTTAATCAAAATTTCCTCTAAGGGACCTATTATAAGAGTTAAAGGTGTTCTAATATCATGGGAGATATTGGTGAAAAAAGACATTTTTTGTTGGTAAATTTCAGATTCTCGTTCCTGCTTAATTTTTTCAATCTTTAGTTCTTGTTTAATTTTTATCCGATCCCTAATTTCTCTGTATACAATATAGATAACAAGTATAATAATCCCTGCATAGATAAAATAAGCAGGTAGCGTTGCCCACCAAGGTTTTTCTTTAATAATTGTAAGGGTACGAGAATTAGATCCCCATTCCCCATTTATATCGGAAGTTTGAACCTCAAATACGTATTCTCCTGGGGGAACATTAGTGTAGGATGCAGTTGCTGAGAGAGTATTGGAGAAATTCCATCCAACTTCAAAATTATTTAGTCTATATCGCAACTGCTCCTTGGACTCTCTAGAAAAAGAAATTGCATTTAGGTCTATTGAAAAAGTTTGGGAAAAATAGGGCAGCACTAAGGAGTCGCAGTAGTTTAAGTTTTTATGTAGTATTTGGACGTTTCTATATTGATCTAGTGGCTTTATGGGCTGGTCTAAAATTTTTAATTTGGAAAATGTAATATTCGGATGGCTGTGACTTTGTTTTGACCTTTTGGTCGTAGATATAAAGAGTCCATTATCCGAGGCGGCCAACACCAGGTCTTTCTCTGGCATAAAAAGAATATCGGAAAAAGTGTGTTCTGTTAAAATTGAGCTAAGCTTCTGTGTGGTAGGCTCATATATGAATATTCCATTATAGGTACTTATCCATAACTTATTTTGGGAATCCTCTATCATACCTGTAGTGATTCCACCATTTAAAAATGGTAACTTAATCGGAGAATTATCGGAGTTTATTTTACCAATTCCGTTGCGACATAATATCCAGACGTTGCCTAAGGAGTCTTTAAACAGATTTTCTGCGATAATTTTTTGACCTGAATTCTTGAATACAGGATAATGTTTTGTTTTTTGGGCCTTTCCTCCCGACGTGAACTGTATGGAAAATAAGCCGTTTTTAGTGGAACCAACCCATAATTTATTTTCGTTGGTGTCCTTTAGCACACAGCGAATATCGGTGTTATTCAATGTCTCATCGTCGCTAAATTGGAATTTTTCGAGACGATTTTCCTTGTAATAATAAGTGAATAGTCCTTTATTAAAACTTCCTATCCATAAATTGTTGTCGGGACCCTTTGTAATCGTGTAAATTCTCTCCTTATCTAAAATTTTAAAATCGAATTCATTAAGTATCAATTTCCCTTTTATTGGATCAAACACCTTAACCCCATGTTCCCATGTTCCAATAAATAAGAGTTCTAAATTTTCGTCGTAATAAAGAGAGGTAATAGATTTTAATTCCGGGCTTTTTAGTAGGGATACAAAGTTTTTTTTGCCTGGGGAATATTTACTTAATCCGTTACCATGGGTTCCAAGATAAAATTCATCTTTAGGTGTTTTCGCTATTGCCCATACGATGTTTGAAAAAAGATTTATTTCACTTTTACTATCATAAACAAATTCAAAATTCTTATCATTTAAGTCTAAGAGGTTTATCCCTCCAAACCAAGTACCTACCCATAAATTTTCATTGCTGTCCACCAAGGTGTTAAGAGCATAATTAGAATTGATAGTATTTCTTTTATTCTCTACATACGTGAAATGATCTATTTCTTTACCATTTCTATCATACTTAAACAGTCCGTTTCCTTCGGTCCCTATCCAAATATTGTTTTTATGAACTGATATACTTCTAATTATAGAACCTTTTAACTTCCATGGGGTGTCTATAAGAAGGGGGCTTTGTTGATCTAATCCATCCAAATTATTCAATTGGAAGATTCCATTGTTAGTGCCTATATATAGTGAATCTCCTATGATATTCATACTAGAAACTTGATTGATTTCCTTTAATGTTATTGGATAATCAATTATATAATTATCGGCGCTTCTTTTTATCCTAATAATTCGAGAATCATTTCCACCCGCTAAAATATATTTGCCCGATTTTACAAAGGACTTTATAGCGAAGTTCGTATTGGCAACCGTAGTGGTTTTTATAGGAGTATTGTTAATGGAGGTGTTTCTTGTTATTTCTGAACTACTGAAGGTAAGGATTCGACCATCTTGTAGTCCAATCCATACATTGTTCTCATTGTCCAAAAAAAGCTGTCTTACAGCTATAAGGTCATTAATAGGAAAAGAAGACAACTTTAAGCGTATAATTTTTTGATTATATTTATCCATAAGGAATAGTCCTTTGTCCAAAGTACCTATTAGCACATAACCTTTTTTTAATGGTAGAGTGCAGGCAATTTCACTGCTAAAGCCCTCCGTATTATATTGGTCGTAAACCTTAAAAGAGGTCCCATCAAAAACGTTTAGGCCATAGTAGCCCGATATATAAATAAATCCCTCGTCATCTTCACTTATTTGCTCAATATTATTGGAAGACAATCCTTCTTTTTTGGTGTAATTAATAAACTGAGCCTGGCCAATTGTACAAGTCAAAAAGAAAATTGGAAAATATTTTGCTAATATTTTACGAAGATCCATTGCATTTAAAATTTACATATTAGTAAATATATCGTTTTGGATTGAATATGGGTTCTGATACCGAAAATGGACAACCTATTTCCGATTATGTGTTAGTCTTCCGATACTGTTATAGTATTAAACGGATGTGTTCAAAGGAGTAGACCTGATATTGTTTAATATTGATTGTTAAATAACTGTTAACAACTAAACTGAACCATCTATGAAAAAAATGTACTTTTTATTATTAGGCATGTGCTTTGGGGCTTTTTCTTTTTTAAGTGCCCAAACATTAACCGTCTCTGGTACCGTTACGGATGCCAACTCTGTACCCATTTTTGGTGTCAACATTTTAGAGAAGAATACCAATAATGGAGTAGTGAGCGATTTTGATGGTAACTATACTATTATTGTGAACGACCCTAATGGTAGTTTGGTGTTTTCTTATTTAGGGATGAAAACAGTAGAACTTAAATTAGAAGGTAGAAATCAACTAAACTTAATAATGGAGGAAGATGCAGCCAACTTAGAGGAAGTTGTTGTTATTGGGTACGGCACTTCCACAAGGAGAGATCTTACCGGTTCTATTACTAGTGTAAGTGTGGAGAATACGCCTATAGCGTTGCAGCCCACGACTAACGTTTTGCAAATGTTGCAGGGTACTACTCCTGGAGTCAATATAGGGGCAATATCCAGTGCTGGTGGATCTCCTGATTTATTAATACGAGGTCAGAATTCTATTAATGCCAGCAATGCTCCGCTTATTGTTCTCGATGGTGTAATTTTCGATGGAAGTCTCAATACAATTCCCAACGATGATATCGCTACTATAGACGTTTTAAAGGATGCGAGTTCCTCAGCAATTTATGGCTCCCGCGCAGCCAATGGGGTTATAATTATTACTACAAAGAAAGGAAGGTCAGACAAACCCACAATTAGTTTTAATCACTATACTGGTGTACAGGATTGGACAAGGGTGCCAGAAATGAAAAAAGGTGGAGAGTTTATAAGGTGGCGTAGAGATAACTTAGAACTGCAAGGAACAGAAGATTTAACACTTCCCCAAATTTTATCTCCTAAAGAGTATAAAGCCTACAACGAAGGCCATCAATTGAATTGGTTTGATGAAGTTACCCAATTTGCCCCAATACAGAACTATCAAATGAGTGTGTCGGGCAGAACCGATAAGACAAATTATTATATTTCTGGAGGTTTATTGAATCAACATGGGGTTTTGGACAATGACAACTATGAGAAATTTAATCTCACAGCAAAATTGGACAATGACATTACCAATTGGTTATCTATTGGTTTAAACATGTATTATGATTCCAGTGATTATTCAGGAGCATCACCTCAGATGTCTATAGCAACGTGGTACACTCCATATAGTTATAAATATATTGAAGGTTATGACGATGTTCTTGATCGTTATCCCACTAATTCATTTTTATACAATCCCTATTGGGGGCAGCCACAATTTGGTGAAGCGGGATATTATGATGATGATCTAGACAAGCGCTGGGGTATAAGGGGATCAGGATTCCTAGATATAGATATTCCGTTTATTAAGGGACTTAGTTACCGCCTAGACTATACGCAGTCTAGGAGAGTGAATGATCAAGGTTTTTTTCATCACGAATTTGGTGAGGTCAATACCGATAACCCTGAAGAAATAGAAAATCCTGATCGATTTTTAAATAAAGCATACGGGTATAAACGTACCGATACAGGAAACAGCTGGGTACTAAACAATTTACTGAAATATAACAACACTTTTGGAGACCATAGAATTGATGTCCTTTTGGGATATACCAGAGATAAAACAATTAATGAAATGGTGGAGTTCAGTGGTAGTGATTTTTCTGATGCTGGAACTTCTGTGCTTGGATTTTATGGATTGGATTTAGCTGACCCTACTAAGAAAGGAGGAAAAACATCTATAAGCGAATTTTCCAATGTAGGTTACCTAAGTCGTATTAATTATTCTTTTAATAACAAGTATCACCTTACTGCAACTTACAGACGGGATGGTTATTCCGCCTTTGCCGAAGGTAGTAAATTTGGAGGTTTTCCTGGTGTTTCCGTAGCCTGGACAGTAAGTGAGGAAGGATTTATGCGAAACACACTTCCTAAATTTGAATATCTGAAATTACGTGCTTCCTATGGTAAAAATGGAAACCAAGGAATAGGTCCATACCAAACTTTAGCCAATGTGGGTGGTGGTCAAACCGTATTTGGAGATCAGACCTTTAATTACTCCTATCCATCCAGCCTAGCAAACAAATCCTTATCTTGGGAGACAACTACTGCGCTCAATTTGGGAGCTAACTTTTCCTTTTTAGATGGTAGGATTTCCGGAGACATAGATTTATATAAAAGCGAAACAACAGATTTATTATTAAATCGTAACCTACCTATAATAACTGGATATAACTCTGTACGTACTAATTTAGGTCGGGTTGATAACAAAGGTATAGAGGTTACACTTAATACGATCAATATAAAAACACCAGAATTTCAGTGGGGTACAGGAGTGGTGTTTTCACTGAATAGGAATAAAATTGCCAGTATTACTGGCCTTGATGCCGATGGTGATGGCTTTGAAGACGATGATATTGGTAACCGTTGGTTTATTGGTAAATCCCTTGGAGCGGTTTATGATTACACCGTTGATGGGATTGTGCAAACAGAGGATACCGAGTATATAAACACCTATGGATTTCAACCTGGGGATTTAAAAATACGGGATATTAATGGGGAAGATGAAGAAGGAAATCTCACAGGTCAACCCGATGGTCAGATTACCGCCGCTGATCGCTCTATTATTGGCTACACTGCACCAAATTTCAGAGCAAATATGTCCAATACCTTAACATATAAGAATTTCCAGTTTTATTTTGATTTGAATTTCGTTGCAGGAGGAGGAAAAGACAATTACTATTTGGCCCAAAACAGAACCGCCTTTCAAGGAACAGTACCTACTGTTGGTAACTGGTTGGCCGGTCGTGAATATTGGATGCCAGATAATCAAAGCAATAAAGTTCCAAGACCAAATTATGGAAATCCATTTGGCTATGGATTTTGGCAATCCAGAGAGTTTTTAAGACTGCAAAATGTATCCTTAGCATATAATTTTGACAATAGAGTTAAGGATCTGTTGGGGGTCAATGAATTAAAACTATACGTTTCGGGGAAAAACCTTTTTACTAAAACAAATTGGGTAGGATTAGATCCCGAAAACGCTGGTACTATTGGAAGTTCTAATCCAGTGATGCGAACTTTTACCTTAGGGGTTAACTTAAGCTTTTAATACTTAAATATGAAAAATATGCAATCATATAAAATAACATTTTGGATCGTAATAGGGTTATTGTCTGTGTTAATATCCTGTTCTGATGAAGATTTTTTAGAAGAAAATCGTAAAGATGCTCTTACTACAGAAAATGCATTCTTGACCAAATCACAATTTGAATCACTTTTAGGCTCTATGTATAGGAAGGTTCAGAATTTCTATAATGCCGGTGACGGGGATACCGATGCTTGGCCACTCGGTTTAGGTACGGACGCTATGTTCTTCCCTAGGGATGACTCTAGTATCTTCAATGATTGGTCAAAACTCAACTCATTTGATGGATATTCTAGTCGATGGTACACCTGGCAATATGAAATTATAAATTATGCCAATACGGTAATTGATGCTGCCCAAAGAGAAGGAGTGGAATGGAGTAGTGATGAAGAACGAGATGAAATTATTGCAGAAGGTAGGTTTTTCAGGGCTTTTGCTTATCGTAACCTGACCAATATTTTTGGAGGAGTTCCAATTTTAGATGCACCAGTGATAGCACCTAAGGTAGATTTCACTAGAAACTCACGAGAGGAATGTTGGCAATTTGCAAAGGACGATTTATTATTTGCCAGTAACCATCTTCCTATTACGGAATCCCGTCCCGGAAAAGTTACAAGGGCAGCCGCTGATCATTTGTTGGCAGAGGTAAGTATTTCGTTGAAGGATTGGGAAGGAGCAATTGCAGCATCTACACGAGTGATTGATGGTTCCGATGGAGATTACGAATTAATGACCGGTCGCTTCGGCTCACGCGCAAATGAATCTGGTAAAAATATATATTGGGATCTTTTCCGCATGGGTAATCAAAACTATGATACGGGAAATAAAGAAGCTATTTGGGTTGCGCAAATGGAATATAATGTTCCAGGAGGAACCATACAGTTTGGACGCCCTACAATTGAACGAATGATGTGGAGTGCGTTTTGGGATTTTAAAAAAGCAGGGTATAATGGACAGGCCCAAGATTCTACAGGTAGAGGAGTGGCTTTTGTAAGACCTACCACGTATACCAACTATACCGTTTGGAAAGGAGCAGGAAGTGATTTGAGAAATAGCGAGGCAGCTATTAAACGAAAATACTTCTTTGCAGATGATGTAGCTCCCTATAGTAAAGGTGATTTAATTCCTAAATCATTTCTAACCACTAGAGAGGATTCTTTACAATTTATTTACCCAAACTGGTCCAAATTTGGGACAGATAAGCACTTAGATGGCAAGCCGGATGGGGGATATGTAAGAGACTATTACGTAATGCGCCTACCAGAGACTTATCTCCTTAGAGCGGAAGCTCATCTAGGTAATAATAGACCAGATTTGGCTGCTGTAGATATAAACGCTATCCGTAGTAGAGCTCAAGCGCCATTAGTTGATCCTGCTGATGTTGATATTGATTATATTTTAGATGAACGAATTAGAGAACTTTTTGGTGAAGAATTCCGTATGCTGACTTTAGGAAGACTAGGAAAGATTTATGATCGAACCAAACGATTCGGTTATGAGCCAGCTAGGAATTCCATAAAAGAGCATAACAATTTATTTCCTATTCCGCAAACAGTGATTGATCGAAATGTGGGTGCTAAAATGGAGCAAAATCCTGGATACTAATTAGTGGCTAAATTGAATTATAATAATCCAAAGTTCTTTAATGGTTAAATATTTAAATAAATGAACAGAAATATATATATAAAAATCGTTTGCTTATTCTTGCCTTTGGTGGCACTAATAAGTTGTAATGACGATGACAGCTTTCAGGAAGATAGTCGGCTCGCAGGAAAAGAGGGGGTATATATCTATCATACCAATCCAATTACAGGAGAAGATTATACGGCAGATGAGTTAGCCGAGTTGCCTTATGACCCCCTAAAGGTAGAAAGATATG
Organism: Arenibacter certesii DSM 19833; assembly: GCF_000429545.1. Taxonomy (GTDB): domain Bacteria; phylum Bacteroidota; class Bacteroidia; order Flavobacteriales; family Flavobacteriaceae; genus Arenibacter; species Arenibacter certesii. Next base: position 9,934 of record NZ_AUCB01000052.1, on the reverse strand, counting down.
GGATGGGAGAAAGTATTAGTCTTCAAGTGGTCGCTCAAGCAAGACCCTTAAAAATAAATGTAAGTTCTGCTAGTAATCCATCAATAGCACTGACCTTAACAGCTTTTAAGCGATTTGGCGATGAATGGATATCCGAAAGGTTTAAATCAGAGGTTACTGAACTTGGTTTGGAAATAGGGGAGAAGATAACGCTCGATTTTGAGATAATTTATAATGATGAAAATAAATTGGGTTTTGAGAAACCATCTCTAGGAAGTATTTCATTCGATATAGAAAGAGCTGAAGACAGAACTCCAGTTAGCACAAGTTTTATTGTATTTCTTAAAAAGAAAGTAGACAGTTTTATTGGATTGGTCACGGAAAATGAAGTGACCTCTATAGAAATGGATGTTCAGGTTGGAAGTGCAATTTCATTTGATGGTTCAGATGACCTTGTAACAGTTGAAAATACGCCCGAACTGGATTTCCGTTACACAGATAACTATTCTATAGGATTTTGGGTAAAAACAACTTCTTCTGTAAGTGATCCCGCAATGGTTAGTGATAAGGATTGGGGTGGAGGAAGTAATGATGGATTTATTTTTGCCTATACTGGAGGTAGTTGGAAATTGAATTATGCCGGAGCTGGTTCGCGTGTAGATTTAAATGGAGGGACAATTAATGATGGGAATTGGCATTTTTTAATGGCAACTATTGACCGTGGTGGAAATCTTACGATTTATCAGGATGGTGAAGTGCAGGGAAGCGCAGATATTTCTCCATTGGAAGGGGTAATTATTAATAGTGGTTACCCAATACGTATGGGACAAGATGGAACAGGAAGTTATGGTTCCTGGTTTGAGGGACAGATTGGAAATTTAGTTATATATGATTACGTATTAAGTCCGGAAGAGGTGAATAAGGTTTCCGCACCTTCAGGTATTACCTTAAGATCTTCTGTTGGTGCTGTCACAAACTTGGCTTTTACCAATGAAAGAGATGCAATAGAGAGTATGGAGGATAATCGCTTCACCTATACCTTTGATGGCTCTAATTATGTAACCATAGCTAATGAAGGAGATTTGGATTTTAGATATGATGGGGATTATTCCATTTCTTTTTGGGTGAATACAACATCTTCAACAAGTGACCCCATTATGTTCGGAGATCAAAATTGGGCTAGTTCCGGTAATAAGGGAATATCTATAGCTTTCCGAGGAGATAATTGGCGTGTTGCCGTTGGGGACGGGGAAGGAAATAAAGCCGATGCTGCTACTAGTGGCATTCCATTTAATGATGGGAATTGGCATATGCTTACTATTACCTTAGATAGGGATGAGGATATGCGAATGTACCAAGATGGCGTTTTGGTAGCTAATGCAGATATGTCTAACGTTGGAAATACAAATAGTGGAAATCCTCTGCGAATTGCACAGGATGGAACAGGATCCTACGGTATTTCTTTTGAAGGGAAAATAGCAAATAGTATGATTTTTGACTATGTCCTCACTGAAGAAGAAGTTGTAGAATTATTCAATGATTAAAAAGTTAGGTTAATTAGTGTGTTAGTTGTGTTAGAGAAATGCCATTGCATAAAGTCAGTGGCATTTTCTTTAATCAAAAATGCAATATCTTAAAAATTATGATAAAATCTTCTAGGGTAATATTGCTTAATTTCTGCATTTTTTATGCATCGTTAGTGCTATCAGGACTCTATGCCCAAGAGACTGACTTTTTTGCAGAAATAGGCAATAAAATTCAAAATGAAAGAATGAGCTTTTTGGAGGAAAAATTACCTCCCAAATTGCCTGAAATCGAAATTCCTCTCAATAAAGGAAAGAAACACTCCTTTAAAGAGGTGCGCGAAATTAGCACCAAAAAGGAATTGTATAAAGAGCTCGAGGTCTTAAAGAAAAAGTATCTTCCTTTTATGGAGAACAAAGCTCCAGAAATTAAAAACACAAGAGATAGAGTATATTTAACAGAGTTTCAATGGAGACAAGAAACACCGGAGGACAGACAGAATTTTAGGGGAACCCTTAACGGGGAAGGTCAATGGAAGAACGTACAGGTTCCCCATTTCGATGCGCCTTATGGCAGGGCAACTACCTACTATTATAAAAAGATGAATATTTCTCGGGAAATGTTGCAAGACCGAGCTCTTTTTATTCATTTTAAAGCGGTGGATTATAAGGCCCATGTGTTTTTCAACGGTGCTTATGTTGGTTCCCATGAGGGATTTTTTGCCCCTTTTGAGTTTAATGTAAGTAAGTATGCCAAGGAAGGTGAAAATGAACTCTTGGTACAAGTAGAAAACGATTATACTACTACCGGATTTGTAGCTGCAGGGAAAGAACGTTTTTTTGGTGATAAGATTTATGGAGTAACCGGACTTGGTTATGATAATTTTTATGATGGTGGACATCAAGGCGCTGCCGGTATGGGGATATATCAGGATTGCTATTTAGAATCTAGAGACCCAATTCATATCAACGATGTCTTTGTAAGACCACTTTACAATCAAGAAATGGCCGAAATTCGTATAGAAGTGAACAACTATCATGAAGATCGTAGGCCAATTAGCTTTAACCTTTCCATATTTGGACAAAATTTTGAAGGTACCGTCGTTAAAGATTCACTTATAGTACCCTCTGCTTTGCACATCCCTGGGATTGGAGATTTACAAAAACCAACGGATTGGCAACATACTAGGACCAATTTGGGCTATGGTCCCAATTATTTTACCTACTACGTTAAAATGCCTGAATTTAGATCCTGGAGTAATGATACACCATGGTTGTATCAAGCACAAATAAATGTATTGGATGAAAATGATGCAATTGTAGATACCCAAAAGCAAACTTTTGGAATGCGTTCCTTTACAATGGATACGGTCTCTATTCCAAAGGGTAGAATGTATTTTAACAACAAGAAAATAAGATTAAGGGGAGCAAATACCATGGGCTTCCTACAACAAGATGTATTTAAAAAAGATTGGGATCAACTGATTGATGACATCTTATTGGCCAAGCTGACCAATATGAACTTTTTAAGGATGACCCAACGTCCCGTACAACCAGAAATCTATGAATATGCCAATATGTTGGGGCTTATGTTGCAAACCGATTTCCCCACTTTCGGGGGAATTCGCTATAACCAATGGGAAGAAAGTGTAAGACAGGTTTCCGAAATGGAGCGATTAATTCGCAACCACCCAAGTAATGTGATAATAACCTATATTAATGAGCGCTTCCCTAATGGAGAAGGCCATCCGCATAGAAACATGGCCACTCCAGAACAGTATTTTTCCCTGTTCCGAGCGATGGACGAGGCAGTTCTTAAGGAAAACCCAGACAGAGTAATTAAAAAGTCGGACGGGGATTACGACCCACCTACACCTGGATTGCCAGATAATCATTGTTACAACACTTGGTATAACGGACAAGGATTAGGGATAGGAAAGCTATATAAAGGGTATTGGCAGTGGGTAAAACCGGACTGGTATTACGGCTGTGGGGAGTTTGGTGCCGAGGCTTTGGATCCTGTTGAGGTAATGGAAAAATACTATCCCAAAGAATGGTTGCCAAAAGACGAAGAGGATGATAAGAATTGGACTGCTAATAGGATATACGCAGCACAGACCCATAAATTCCATTATATGTGGTACAATACCCAACATTCTTTACAAGATTGGGTAGATGCTAGTCAAGACCATCAGGAGTGGGCTTTAGAAACGGTTACAGAAGCCTTTCGAAGGGATTCTAGTATGGTGACTTTTGCTGCACACTTATTTATTGATGCCTGGCCAGCAGGATGGATGAAAACCATTATGGACGTGGATCGAAATCCAAAGAAGGGATATTTTGCTTATAGAAACGCATTAAAGCCTACTATAGTAAGTATTCGTAGTGATAGAAAACACTTCTATGAAGGGGAAGAGGTGGCTGTGGAATCGTGGATAGCTCATGACCCCAATAGTAGCCCTAAAGATTTTTATATAAAATATCAATTAGAACAAGGAGGTAAAATAATCTATACAGGGAGAAATGCCGCAGAAGTACCTCATAACAGCTCAAAATTTCAGGGCTTTATAAAGTTTAATGCACCACAGGTGAAAAAAAGAACGCCATATATATTACGCGCCGCGGTTTTTGACGGAGCTGGGAACAGTGTAGATCAGACTACTATGAATATCGATGTCTTTCCAAGCCCTTCACAAGTTACATCTAGTAATATTGGTTTTCTGGGGGAGACTTCCCCGACTTCCACTTACCTAAAAAATCATATAGGGAATACAGTAACTCCTAACTGGAGGAATGCTGACGTAATATGGGTATCTAGCTTTGCGGATTATGAAATCCATAAGGAAGAATTAGAAAATCTTGCTAAATCTGGTAAAAAAGTGATTTTGTACAACGTTCCTGTTGGCGATCATTATATTGGTGGTACTTCAGTAAAAGTTCAAAATACCTCAATGGGAAGTTATTATTTTACATCCCCTCAAACAGGTCATAGGTTTACTGAAAACGCTAAACCATTCGATTTTAAAATGTGGTACGATGAGGAAGTAGATTATATTACTCCATTCTTAGATAAGATTGTCTTATCAGATAATTGGTCTCCAATTTTATCTACGGGGAATACTAACTGGGTAGAAGATCACGGAGCTGCAATGGCTGCCGGGGAGTTAAAAATAGGAGCAGGATCTATAATAATATGTCAGCTTGATGTTAATAACCGATTGAAAACGAATCCTGTAGCTCATAGTTTTGTAGAGCAAATCATCTTTAATTAAAAGCGTGTTGTGGGATTTTAATCTATACAAAGCTTATACACAATAATTTGAAACATAAAATGAAGAACATAGCTTGTCAGTTATTTGTAAGTATTCTGTTTTTGGTGCCAACGTTGTTTTTTGGTCAAGAACCAAAAAGTTCCGTGCCTTTGTCCCAAACGGATAAATACAATGTCAAATGGAACAGCCCAAGTGAAAATTCTTTGGGTTCCATGCCAGCTGGAAATGGTGATATAGGAATAAATGTATGGGCGGAAAAGAATGGTGATGTAATCTTTTATTTGGCGAAAACCGATGCTTGGAGTGAAAATGCCCGTTTGTTGAAAATAGGAAAAGTGAAGGTGTCGCTAACGCCTAATCCGTTTAAGGAGGGGGGCTTCTTTCGCCAAGAACTAATTCTGAAAGATGGAAATATCCGTATTGAATCAGGAGGAGGAAAAGACAAGGTTACTATAGATGTGTGGGTAGATGCTAACCATCCAGTAGTGGAGGTTAATGTAACCAGTAAAAAGCCTATTACCGCCAGGGCAAGTATGGAGTCCTGGAGGACGGAAAGTCGTCAGTTGGATAATCCTGTAGAGCTACATTCTGCATATGGTTTGCATGGAGAAGGGGCTCCCAAAGTTATCGTAGAAAGAGACACTCTTTTAAAAGGGTATGGTGACAAGATATTATGGGCACATCATAATAATCGATCTATTTGGGAGGAGAACTTAAAACTTCAGGGCTTGGACGAATTTATAGGTGCCAACACAGATCCTTTATTATATAGGACTTTTGGAGCATTGATGGAGTCAAAAGAGTTGGAGAAAACAGGGCCAATGACCTTAACTTCCAAAGGAAAAGTAAAATCATTTTCCGTCTCCGTATTTGCGCATACAATTGAAAATGCTACACTGGATACTTGGGCTACTCAGCTGATGGCCATCTCTCATACTATCGGTAAGAAATCACGGATCAAGCGGTTTAAGGATCATCAATTATGGTGGCAATCATTTTGGGATCGCAGTTATATTAATATTAGTAGTAGCAAGGAGAGTCAAAAAGAAGAGGTTTATAATATTAATCGCGGTTACGCACTTCAACGATATATGTTAGCGTGCTCGGGTCGTGGAAATTCACCAATTAAATTTAACGGTTCTTTGTTTACAGTAGATACCAAGGATTTAAAGGGGGAGTTTGAAGGATTTGATGCTGATTATCGTAGATGGGGAGGCCCTTATTGGTGGCAAAATACAAGATTGCCTTACTGGGCGATGCTTGCATCAGGCGATTTTGAGATGATGAAACCGCTTTTTAAAATGTATCGTGATGCATTACCAATCCGTAAATTAGCTACTGAAAAATACTATGGTCACCAAGGGGCATTCTTTCCTGAAACTATGTATTTCTGGGGTACCTATGTGGATGGAAATTATGGTAGAGCTAGAGAAAACTTGCCATTGGGAATGACGGAAAATTTGTTTATACGTTATTACTGGCAAAGTGGTCTTGAGATTTCATTAATGATGCTCGATTATTATTCTTTTACTAGGGATAAGGTGTTTCTTAAAGAAACCTTGTTGCCGGTGGTTTCTGAAATCATTAATTTTTATGACCAACATTGGGAGCGTGATGAGAACGGGAAAATTCGTTTTGATCCAGCCATGGCTCTCGAAACATACAGCGTGGCGGTGAATCCTTTACCGGAAATTGTAGGGATAAATAAGGTTTGTAGTGAATTACTAAAACTTCCGGATACTGAAGTAAATAGTTCCCATAAAACACAGTGGGCTCGACTTATAAGTGAAATGCCTCAAGTTCCTATTCGTGAAATGAATGGAGTGAGAATGTTAGCACCTGCCCAGGAATACAGCGGAAAACAAAATGCTGAAAATCCTGAATTGTATGCTATTTTCCCTTATCGTGCTTATGGTGTAGGAAAGCCTGATTTAGAGTTAGCCCGAAATACATTTCATAATAGAGCTTTTAAACAAACTGGTGGCTGGCAACAAAACGCTATTAAGGCCGCCTATCTGGGACTCACCGATGAAGCTGCTAAATTAACTTCAATTAATTTTAATACTAGTAACAAGGCCTATAGATTTCCTGCTATGTGGGGGCCTAATTATGACTGGACACCCGATCAGGATCATGGAGCAGTGGCCATGATAGCACTTCAAAGAATGCTACTACAGTACGATTGTGATGAGATTCATTTGTTGCCTGCCTGGCCTAAAGACTGGGATGTAGATTTCAAATTGTTTGTGCCAGGACAAGGTACAGTGACTTGTAAGGTGGAAAATGGAAGTATTAAACTATTGGAACATACACCTCAAAAAGGCAACCTTAAGATAACTATTTCACCAGAATTTAAAATGTAATATGTTTTATATAAGAACTTACTTATTAATTATTGGATTGTGTATTCTGCAAGGCTGTAAAGAGAAAAATGAGTTACGTGCTCTATCCTGGGGTGTTGATCCTGGAATTCCCAAGGCTCAAATAAAGGATAACGAATTGATTATTGAGAATAACGATCTAAACGTTGTTTGGGAACTTAAGGACAAGGTGGTACATCTAAAGAAAATTACCAATAAATATGACAGTAGCAGGGTAAACCTAGAGGCTATTACGTTATTTTCCATAGAAACCGCCGATGGGAAGAAATTGGACAATTCCGACTTTAAACTAAGGGGAGCGCTAAGCATTAAAGATATCGTGGCGACCGATAGCTTGCCAACAAAGGCTTTAAGGTATAAAGGAAAGTCAGTGGAAGGAGATTTTATCTCTAAAGATGGAGATTTGGCCATTAAATGGTCCGCTCAATTACGTGAAGGTTCCAACTATGTTAAACAGCATATTGAATTGCGCTCCTTGAGCAAAAATATAGCCATCAGGAAAGTAACTTTTTTCGATGGAAAATTGCCAGGAGCTATCTATGCAGGCTCCGTCTTGGGTTCGCCTATTACCTACAAGAACTTTTTCTTTGGCATGGAGCATCCCATTGCCCATAGCAAGGCATTGATGGCTAGGTCAATTGGTTCGGTAACCCAAAAAAACATAGATGTTTCCGAGATTATAAATGGTCCTGGAGAATATATGGTCGCGGTGGAACACGGAGGAGGTTCGGATGACTTTAATATCAATAAAATTTCTCTTTTAAAAGGGGGTGAGGTGATTAGTGAACGTTCACAATTGCTTAATGGGCATAACGGAAGCAGCATGTACAGTTTAATGCTTAAGGAATATGACAATCAGTCCACCTATAATATAAAGGTAGATCTGGTAAACAGGGAAAAAGCCACAGGAACTCTTCATTTGTTCAAGAAAGTAGATGGCATACTGAATTTTTATGTCAACCGCGAGGATGTCCTTGTTCCTGGGGAAAGTATTTCCGAATGGTCCGTTATAGGGGTGGCTCCCAATGGACAACAACGTAGGTCCTTTCTTTATTATTTAGAGCGGGAAAGGGCAAGACCTTATGAGCAATTTCTACACTACAATAACTGGTGGGACATTACAGATGATGGCGCCTCTAGCTTCACTTCGGAACAGCTTATAGAACGGGTGACGGCGTGGAACAACAAGTTTATAGAACCCTTTGACATTAAATTGGATGCTTTTGTTTTTGATGACGGCTGGGACGATTTGGACCGAGTGTGGTATTTTGACCCTATAAAGTTTCCCGATGGGTTTGCCAAAGAGGCCAATTTATCTTCAAAATATAATTCGGGTATAGGGGTATGGATGTCTCCGTTCGGTGGCTATCTGGAAAATAAAAGAAGAAGGGTGGAGTCAGGAAAACGGGAAGGATTGGAAACTAATGATATGGGCTTGAGTTTAGCGGGGCATAATTATTTCAATCGTTTTTATGAACGTTCTCTAGATATGGTCACCAATTACAACGTCAAATATTTCAAATACGATGGATTTGGGGGATCTGAACCCAAATACCTTCCCGATATGGAGGCCGGTGCAAAACTGATTTCAAAACTAAGAAAAGCAGACCCCGATCTCTATTTCAACATCACCGTTGGCTCTTGGCCATCACCATTTTGGCTAAAATTCGCTGATTGTACATGGCGCGGTTCGGGGGATCTTCATAATGCCGGACAAGGTAATGGTAGTCAAAAATTCATGACCTATAGGGATGGAACCTTGTACAATAACATTGTCAGAAGGGCACCCTACTACCCACTAAATTCCATAATGACCGTTGGTATTGCTTATGCAAATCTCGGACATCCTTCTCGATTTATTACCGAAAACGAGTCGGATTTTAAGGATATGGTCAGATCTTCCTTTGCATCGGGTTCTAGTTTGCAGGAGCTCTATATTAGTCATGATAAGATGAAGCCTGAATTTTGGCCTATTTTGGCCGAAGCAGCCAAATGGGCAGATGATAACGAGGAGGTCTTGGTAGATACCCACTGGATTGGTGGTAGCCCTATTAATTTGGAGGTGTATGGAATGGCGTGCTGGAAACCAGGGAAAGGGATACTTTTTTTACGAAACCCAAGTAATCAGACCGTGGAGTATGAATTAGACCTCAATCAGATTTTTGAGTTGCCTAAAAAATATAAAGGTACCTTCCATTTAAAGAGCCCTTGGAAGGAAGATATGGATATGGAAGAATTGACCATCGATTCTAATCTTGTTTATAAAATTGCTCTCAAACCGTTCGAGGTATTGGTTTTGGAAACCTTATAACTTGTGTTAAACCCTAGAAATGAAAACTTTTTATCTCACTTTCTTAGCACTTTTCATTATGCAAACTATGCTGCCACAAAAAGCAACAGTTCGGGAAGAAAATTTGAACATGAAAACCTATATGTTCGGAGACCCCGATCCTGTAGCCAATATTAACCGTATCTATCCCTATTTTCGTTTTGACGGTTATACAGATCAAGGGGAGTATCGGGATTGGAAAATGGTGGTGTTGGAGAACGATTATATCAAAGTATATGTTTCTCCGGAAGTGGGAGGGAAGATATGGGGAGCCATAGAGAAATCCACGGGAAAGGAATTCATGTATTTTAACGAGGTAGTGAAATTCAGGGATGTGGCTATGCGTGGAGCTTGGACTTCAGGTGGATTGGAATACAATTTCGGGGATATTGGTCATATCCCCACCTGTGCTACCCCTGTGGATTACGCATTAAAGGAATATACGGATGG
>NZ_AUCB01000051.1 GCF_000429545.1 Arenibacter certesii DSM 19833 | reverse complement strand
TTCTCGCCCAATGCCTGTTCGATCTTACGGGATGAATACAAGTTGCGAAGGTAGGCGTAGACTAAGATTTTGAGCAAATCCCGAGGATGATAGCTTGAGGTGCCACCGCCTTTATAGGTTCTTTCTATGGAGGTAATATCTATCTGGTCCAAAATGTTGTTGACGATACGTACAGGATGGTGCTCTGGAACAAGATCATCATAACTGGGTGGAAGAAGACTCAATTGTGCCTGACTGTTGGTCTTCCATACAACTTTTCTTTTCATACCTTAAGATACGAAAAACAGGACTTTTCTTAAAATATAAAGCACAAAAAAGAGGCTGCCTTTTTAGACAGCCTCTTCCCAACTAAAACAAACTAACAAACTAACAATAAAAATTAACGCATATTATTAATACCCAGCGTTCTGAACCAAATAACCTTCAATTATTGAAGCCCCATCAACGGCACTTTGAGGAATTGGCATAAGGCGTTTCTGTGGATCCGAATTTGTTTTTTCTGTATAGGAGTCTTCATATTTTCCAAAACGAATCATATCTGTCCGTCTTTGAAATTCCCAATAAAATTCGAATCCCCGCTCACGGTATAAAATATCTAGGTCCATAGTCTCCAATGCGGGGGCAGTGTGTCTTGCTGTTCTAGCGGCCCTAACAAAATTTACATCGGCCAGGGCGCTACCTGCGTCCCCTTTGCGCAATTGCGCTTCTGCGCGCATTAGGTATATATCGGCATAACGGAGTACCACTAGATCTGCCTGCCCTTTATTTCTTCCAGAATCGGAGGTTTTACTAAATTCATATTTTAATACCCTATATCCATTACTATGAGAACTATTGGTGGTAAAATCTACCTCTAGGGTATGAAAAACAGGATCCCCCACATCGGACCTATTGTTTACAACAAGATCTACCACATACTTATCTCCTTCACATCGCTCAAATGGATCCCCTTTTTTCTCGTGTTGCATTCCATATAACAAGCCCCTATAAATACCTCTGTCCACTTCAAAATCTGCAGCACTTACGCAGCCAGGCTCATTGATTAAATTATCTTTATGGAATCTAGGATCAGCCTCTGCTGGGTCTACATCGCCATAGGCATCTACCCAAGTTTGATAAAAATCTGAAGTGATGGCAGGACCATCGGTACCATTGGCATTGGGAAATTCCGGAAGCGGGTAAAAGTCTCCAGATATAGAAAAGTAAGCCATTCTATTATGACCATCTAGATCTGCGCGTTGGTCAACCGCAAAAATTAATTCCTTGTTGGTATGATTTTCATCATCAAAGATTTCAAAATACTCAGCAGATAGCGCATGCTCCCCAGAACTGATAACCTGATTGGTATATTGAATTACGGCATCCATATCTGCCGGCGTGAAATTTGGGGTGCCATAAGGATCTCTATATACGGCTGCATTTAAATAAATTCTGGCCAACAATGCCTGAACCCCCGTTTTTGTCATTCTTCCCGGACCTACCTCGGTAGTTGTTAATAGTTGAGGTTCCACAGCTTTTAATTCACTTATTATGTAATCAACTGCCTCACTTCCTCTTAGTATAACCGACTGGTCGTCTATATTGTCCTTCACGAACACCAACCCAAAGGCATCTAACAATAAATGGTTAAATAGTGCTCTCATCGCTCTAGCCTCTGCCAGATATACTACCGCTTGGGGATTGGTTTCACTTAATGGCTCTAAGGCATTAATTGCACTCACAGATCTGGCTATATGCTTTGTGACCCCATTCCAAACATCCTTCATAATGGCATTTCCAGGCGTCATGGCATGCCGGTATAAATCGGAATATTTTCCCCCGTCGCCCCAATCGGTACCTCCACGGTAGGGTAATATGGCCTCATCAGTTGATATCTCTTGCATGGCAAAATATATGGTATGCCTCCAAATATCATTGTTCATATTTGCATATACTGGTGCTATAGCCGCAACCGCCTCATCAATACCTTCTGTACTCGGATTTAAGGACTCGTCCAATACAGTTTCCTCTAGATCCGTACAATTCCAGTTTAATAAGATGCTGCCGAACAACAATGCTAATTTTATCTTGTTTTTCATATCTAATTTTATTTTTTATTAAAAGGATACGTTTACACCTAAAACAAATGTTCTTGCCTTGGGATATGCGAACTTATCTATACCAAATGATTGAATCCCTCCTGTGGAACTATCCGTATTTACCTCTGGATCGTACCCGTCATAATCTGTAATTACAAATAAGTTTTGCCCTGTAAAGCTCAAGCGCAGCTCTTGAAGCCAATTGGAAGCCCAGGCCATGGATTTTGTATCAAAAGAATATCCAATGGTCATGTTATTAAGCCTTAAATAAGAACCATCCTTTAAATAACGTGTAGAAACTGCTGCCGAATTAATGATACTTTCTTCAGGATATTGTATAGCAATAGGGGTGGTATTATTAGATTTGCTCAATAGCGTTTTATAAAAACTCCCCATTGCGGTATGGTCATAAATTTCATTACCAGATACCCCGTTAAAATTCACATTAAAGTCCAGTCGCTTATAACTAAGATTGGCATAGAAGTTATAGGTCAAATCCGGCAGAGCACTCCCCACAATGCTTCTATCCTTTTCTGTAATCTCACCATCCCCATCTGTGTCTGCAAACTTAGAAAGACCATCCCCATCTATTCCTATAAACGTTTGCATATAGAAGGCACCAATGGCTTGCCCACTTACAAATCCGTTAATAGTCGCATCGGTAAGACCTTGCCCAGAAGCAGAACCCGTAGTTACTATGGTAAAAGGCGAATCATTCACCATATTATCTATAAATGTGGCATTACCTCCAAATCCATAGGAAAAACCATCGGGGTTTCGTTTAGCATAATCCAACGCTACTTCTAACCCTTTATTGGTTATGGTCATGTCGGGTACATTGGTCCAATAGGTAGGTGCTGGCACAATAGGGTCTACAGGCACAACTTCCAATAAAATATTATCGGATACTTTATGGAAATAATCTACTGTACCGGTTAAACTTCCATCAAACAATCCAAAATCTATCCCCACATTAGATTGGGTTGAAACTTCCCATTGTATGTCTGGGTTAGCAAAACGCGTATACACAGAACCTACAGGATATGGACCATTTTGATCTATTGGATAACTCACATTGTTGGAGTTACTAACCGAATAGGAAGCTTTTGTAATTTTACTTGGAATTTCCTGATTACCGGTTTGTCCCCATCCTGCCCTTAATTTTAAATCACTGAAGATGGATTCCTTCATAAAATCTTCCTCTATAATTCTCCAAGATCCTGCAAAAGAAGTGAATACCCCATATTTGTTGTTCCCTCCAAATTTAGAGGAACCATCGGCTCTTACGGTTGCAGTAAAGAGGTATTTCCCCTTAAAATCCCAATTAAGCCTACCAAAATAGGACTGCAATTCATTTTCATAGGTATTCCCTGAAGGTCTATGGTCACTTATATTCGTATCTCCTCCCAATCCAGGGTTGTTTCTTGGATCTATACCGGTATCCGCTGGAAATTCATCTATGGACCAACTACTACTACGCGCAAAAGTTTTTTGATAAGAATGACCTCCTAAAATACTAAGGTTATGCTCTCCAACTTCAAAGCCATAAGTTAAATAGTTTTCTACAAGGGTATTTCTATATTTTCCGAATGATTGTCTTAAAAAGCCCAAATCATTTCGCTCACTATTGGCTATAGTTTGTTGGTCACTATCTGAGGAACTATTCTCGTACCCTACATTTATTTTGTAAATAAGACCCTCTAAAATTTCATAGGATGGCGCTACATTGATCAATATCTTCCTAGACTCGGAAAAGTTCCCCACATATTTGTTATGTAGTAATGGATTGTTCCAATTTACGGGATTATTGATTTTACCATCTGCGGTATACGCATCAAAAGTAGGGTTGGTAGCATATCCTAAATTATTATTTCTAGATTGTTCTGTAATGGTCGTATTTAAATTATAGTCAATTTTTAATCGATCATCCAAAAGTTTTTGGGTTACATTAATTCGAGCGCTTGTTCTTTTAAGGTCAGAATTATATACAATTCCTTCCTGATCTTGCATTCCCAAAGAGGCGTAATAATTTAATTTGTTGTTGCCGCCAGACAAAACCAGGTTGTGGTTTTGGGTTATTGCTGTCCGGGTTAGCTCATCTTGCCAATCTGTGGCACCACCACCATCTATAAGTTCGTTTCCTGGAATTGCAGCAACTTGTTTCCGGAATTCATCCGCACTAAACACATCTAATTTACGTGCCAAGGTAGAGAGTCCTACATTAGAGGACAACGATAATTTTGAAACCCCTGCCTTACCTTTTTTGGTAGTAATAATCACTACGCCATTAGCACCTCTGGATCCATAAATGGCGGTAGCAGAAGCATCTTTAAGCACATCTATACTTTCAATGTCATCCGAATTGATAAAATTTAAAGGACTATCTCCAGAACCTGTACCTGCCAATCCTAATGGAAATCCATCTAATACAAAAAGCGGACCCGAACCTTGACGTATGGTCCCCTGTCCACGAATTACAATACGTTGGCCACTACCAGGCTCCCCACTAGAGGAGGTGACATTTACCCCTGCGGCCTTACCTTGTATAAGTTGACCTGCATTGGTTACTACTCCTTTATTGAAATCTTCACTGGTAACCCGTTTAACCGCACCGGTGACATCTTTAATTTTCTGGGTTCCGTAACCCACTACCACCACCTCATCCAATTCCGAGGAGTCTTCCTGGAGCACTACGCTAATACTGGTTTGACCATTAAGCGGAATTTCTTTACTGGCATATCCTAAAAAAGAAACGATAAGAGTTGCGCTTTCATCCGATACTTCAATAATAAAGTTACCATCAAAATCGGTTGTTGTTCCATTGGAGGTTCCTTTCTCCAAAACAGTTGCAACAGGCAAGGGAACATTTTGTCCATCGAATACCGTACCGGTAATTCTTGTTTGGGCCCATGACGACATTGTTACAACTAGTGCAAACAACAGCATCAAAATTTTTCTTTTTATCATAATTCTCAGTTTAGTTTAGTGTGATTGCCCACTAATTAACAATAAAACCGCCATATTAAGAATCTTTTAACAGGAATATGCTATGCAAAGGTTTGCATAAACTCCTATAAATTAATTTGTTAAGAATTGCCTTACTCTAAAAATGCAAGCCTTAAGAGAAAAGGAATAGCATGTTTGGTGGGGGCTAGGAAATAATTAGAACCTAGCGTTATAAGGAACATCAGATTAAGGGAGTAACAGAGATACGTCCTTTTCCTCATGGTTTACTATATAGTTTACCACTTCCCCACCAAGGAGAAATTAAATTTGAAATAGCAATTTGGTTAGTATGTAATAGGACCTAGAGCCACTTTATGGAAATCAGACTGCCGCTAAAGACGAAATGCTTTAATTACCAACTAAATAAAAAGAACATATACGTTTAGATTTTTCCACTTTCGCGGTAGCTGTTAATACGCTTTAAAATCAATAGTATAGACAATACCAATACTGACGGTGTTCCAGGATTTTTCATCTAGTTTTATTCCGGTATAGGATACATTCACTTCGGTTTGGGCGCCCATTAAATAGGCCAAGGCAGGCCGGTAATAGAAACCCCCTTTATTCCCCTCGTTTACTCCAAGAGCCTGACCCACATCTCCCCCAATGGAAAAGGAATTGGATGGCCATACTCTTATAGAACCGGCCAAAGGAACAAATTGGATACGGGGAAGGTTTTCTCCATATTCCAAATGATATTTTTCCGGAAATGCATGTATATATCCCGTCATTACCCCAAAATCTACCACCTCCCCTAGTGCAAATCTGTAGCCTGCATCCAAACCCAGCATTATACTCGCTTCTTCTTGAAAGTCATTTAGGGGCAATCCGCCATGTATTCCTAATTTCATTCCACGCTGACCATAAAGGCCCATTCCTAATAGACAAAATAAGAAGACTGCGACATTATTTTTCATGTTTGTTGGTTTAAATAATCCTCAGAAAGAAGGATATCTTGGTTCCCATCATAACTAAAATCTTCATATTAAAGCGCACTATTTTTGTTGTAAAACCGAAAGAAATGGTGGTGGAAATCCTTTTTCAACCTTTTTTTAATAAAAATGTCTGACAATAAAAATAGTATTTACAACTAGGGATTACTATCCAATTAATTAACCACTCCCCACCAAGAAATTGCTAACCAACACCTTAGCGTTACAAACACTTTAATCCCCATAAAACAAGGGAGTCTAGAAGGTTTCCCGTTAACAAACCTTAAAGAAAACCTTAACGTTATTTATGAAGTTTAAAAGCAACCATTGGCGACTAACCCAATCTAAACCATGTAAGCCAACAAAATAAGGTTGGTCTCAAATTAAAACTTTTTTGTTATCATGAATGCTATAGAAATTATAGAACCTATAATGGGTATAATGGATAAATATCCCCTTACCTCTATTGCCTTTTGTTTTATGATTGTCCTAGGGATGATTGTCTATAAAGTTGTAAAATACATAGACCATAAAAACAATAATCGAAATCCATATACAGGTGGCTACAATTAGCGGGTTGTTTTCCCGTAGGGGATCCTATGCTATAAAAATTAGTATTACAAAGGTAACTACGGGAAAAACACCTTTGGTTCTTGGCTACAAATAATCCATTGGTAATAATTAGTGATTGCAACCATAGCTTCTGTGATAATTAAGTAACATTGGCATGCCCCTATTCTAGAATCAAAGTTTCTTTAGGTTTTGTAAACAACCTACCTTTGTATTCCAATATCATCTTCTCTACCTTTTTATAGGAACATACATCACAGTTTCCTCTCTGACTAATAATCAACACCCTGTATCTATAACGCTCACTTCTTAAGCTAAAATTTTACTAGCATAGTGAGTTTAAAATAGATTTTACAAGGATTATAAAATACTGCCAATAAATGAGTTACTATTTTCCTATTTAATTTATATTGGTAGGGCGCTGTACCAACATGAGCGAAATGTTCTATAGTGCAAATACATTTAATCAGCATATTGGCAATTGGGATGTTTCTAAGGTAACGGATATGAATTTTATGTTTCCCTCACGGATATATGTGATCAAGATTTGGGTAGTTGGAATGTTTCTAATGTAGAAAATATGTATGGAATGTTTGCCATAAGTGTTTCAATCAAGATATTGGCGGTTGGGATGTTTCTAATGTAACCGATATGGGTGCTATGTTCTTTTATGCCACAAAATTCAATCAAGATATAGGAAGATGGGATATGAGCAGCATAACAAGATCTGACTGGATGTTCCGTAATGCCGTAGAATTTAAATAAGATATTAGTCAGTGGGATATATCAAATGCATCTAATTTAGATAGCATGTTTTTATTTGCCACAGCTTTCAATCAACCAGGGATTAAGGTCTGGAATATACAAGAAACTGCAAATATGGATTCAATTGTTTATCGTAGTGGTTTGCCAAATACATTCGTTTTTGATAGTAGACCTAATGGATAAGCCCATTATAAATATAATTGAGGTGAATTAATTACCTTATCGTTTGCTTGCTTTAAGACCTATATTACAATTGATGATATAGTAGTGACGAAAACAACTGCGTATGGCAATTACTAAGACCTTGTATGACCATTATAAGCTGTTCTAAATACACATTAGGAAGCAAACATGAAGGTACCGAGCCTTCGGCCTGCCGGATCCTTGTTTCCCCTTCACTATGCGGATCGCTTTTTAATGGTGGAGTTTTATAGATGAATCCCGTAGTCCTTTCGGATGCTCTATAACTATCAAAACTCATTTTCCCATTTCTTCCTGACTTCCTTTTTAATAGTTCCATACCCATCTTCCTTTCCAAGCTCATTTTTATTACCCGTTACCTTCATTTTAGCATGGGACTTCCTTTACGCTTTAAGAAGCGTTGTAGAGGGGCACTATTTTCTAATCGGTTAACCAAGCGTTGTGCGGCCCACGGCTGTAAATCATCATTACTGTTCAATTAAACTAGACGTTATAGAAAGGACATTGGCGATTCTTTAAAGGAGGTCCTCCTTTACACATTTAAAAATGAACCAAAAAAACAATCATAACCTCTATTCACGCCGCTACAACTAAAAGATCTTATTTGAGCGTTAACTGGAAGCATTTTTTCATATAATAAAAAAAACCAGTGAAGCTAGCTACACTGGTTTAAAGTCTTTAAAAAAGGCCAACCTATTTTAGGACGACACCATCTTACTAGGTTATTATTCTATGGTCCAAATATCATTAAACATTTCGCTAGAAATAATTTCCATGCCTCCTGTAATAATGATTTTATTATTAAAGACAGTTGCTGTATGATTTAATCTGCCTGTAAAACTAGCATCAACCGTTAATTGCGTCCAAGAAATTCCATCTTCACTAAACCATGTATCGTTATAAGAAACAACATCTTGCATAGTAGTCTCTTGGTTCACTATGGCACTCCATCCCCCAGTAACCCACATTTTATTATCAAAAGTTACGGCGGTATGGGATGACCTTACGGGAAACACTGAAGTGGTACTAATTTGGGTCCAATGGATACCATCAGTAGAGCTATAAATATCATTATAAAAGCGTTGCGAGAAGTTTTCAACGGAAGCACCACCCATAAGATACAGGGTATTGTTCATAATATGGACGGTATGTTCAGCTCTTGGGGAAAAAGCAGCGCTTTCTATGGCTTCTGTCCAAGTTATACCATCTGTGGAATACCATACATCGTTTAAAGTAATTCCATCATAATGACCACCAATCACCCACATTTTGTCATCAAATACAACACTGGCATGTCCCTTTCTATTACTAAATGCTGCTGAACTAGTTTCTTCTACCCAATCTATACCATTACCTGAAGACCAAACCCTATTAAAAGAACCCGAAATCACCCATAATTTGTTATTATACACTAAAGACGTATGCTCTATTGGTGGTAAATTTAAGGCGTCTTCTGCCACTAAGGTCCAATTTTCACCATCAGTTGAAGACCAAATTTCATTTAAGTTAAACGAATCATCTATACCCCCTATGAGCCATAGTTTATCATTGAATTCAATAAGGGAATGGTGGTTACGTTTAGAAAATGCAGCATTTGCAACTACCGCTGTTTCTGAAAATAGTAGCCCTCTAGTAGTAAAACTAAAAATTGCAGCGCTTTCTGTTTCTGCATTGTTTGCATCTTTTGCCACCACGCGCCAAAAATAGGTAGCTTCTTTCTCTAAATTTTCGGTAATAACCCATTCTAACGTTGTTAGATTTTCAGCTATTTTGGTTGCAGGAGATTCGTGGTTATCCAAATATACGTCATAGGTTACCGCATCCTTGTTTTGGTCTACAGCGGCTTCCCAACTAAGCATTGGATTTGTGTCTACCCCGGTCGCTCCATTTTTTAAAGCAGTCAGATTAAACGAATCTGGGGGCACATTTTTGCGTTCTTCAACTTCCTCCTCGGTAGGTTCTTCTTTATCAATAGGTACCGGTTCAACGGTATCGTCCGTAGAACAGGATGGGAACATTAAAAAAGAGAATGTAAGTAGTGAAAAGTAACGTAGTTTCATAAGGTATTGGTTTAGGGTTTTAATCCTAACGTCCTATGATACGGTATATTGTAGGTTCAAAATAAAAAGGAAAAGACTACAATTAAGGGGAAGGTTGCTGATACTTTTAGGTACCACAAATCAATCCCCTTCCTATTCACATAGGTTTAATAAGCCTTCTCAGGAGCGTATGAAAAAATAACAATGGGAGTTAAAAAAGCTATATAACCACAGTAATTTGCCCTTTAAGTTTAATATTATTTAAATAAAACAACACAATTTTAAATTACACGTGGTAATTCAACGAAAAAATTAGGATACTGTTAATTTTTTAACTTTTTTTAACATCTAACAGTAAGATATGACCATCGAAATGTTCGGTTTTTTCCAGATTAACATTTTTGTACGACCGGACAAAGGGCACTCGCTACTATATAACCAGTCGACTACTACAGCTAAGGTCTATGAATGTAATTTAAACCCAAAAATCATTACCTACTTCCATCCCTATGACCCTAATATATGCACCAACCCCATATCTTGGTTCAATCTAAACATGAATATAAAGGGGAGACTCCTATACATTACATCTGCTAAAAATTTTACTGGCATCACATTTTTACAAAAGATCAACCGAGAATTCCAGATCAATTTAATAAATAATAAACCTTTTACCCCAAGAAAAAACTCTATAGATAAAACCTTAAGGTTATTCAATTTTCAACTGCATTTATTCAAAAAAAGTTTATCAAGCGAATGTAGAGGTCTCTTGACAACGAGTTTCATCCTACGCCAAGCTATGTTTTCATAGACTTAATAGATTAGGGTCTATATAGGCAGAAATACTAATGAAGGATACGCTAGCACAATTTTAAAGCTAGAGCAGTTACCATTATACCTGAAAAGCGCCGATGCTAGGCTGCGCTAAAATCGACCACCAAGCAAATTAAAAGAGAACCAACCTATCATAATTCTGAGTTATGAAAAAAAAGACCGCAAAAATCACTTTATTGCTTTGGGCTTGCCTTTATACTATAACTGTACTTGGATTTGACAAGCTTCATGTTCTAAGTCTGTCATACATTGATGAATCAGAGAACAGCTATCTTTTTAAAAAATTAAAAAAACCTAACAGATCGATTAATGATAACCGATACTTTATGAATCATGACAGCGTTAAAATTAAAAAATCATATTCTTTTATCCTTGATAAACGAAACAGTTCATCAACTACGAATAAAAACTATTTAGCACACTTAAAACAAATAGCTACTCATCGAAAAGAGAATAGTCTAATCGATCAAATCACCAAATCGTCACCTGACTATCCAAATAGTAAAACATTCTCAACATTTGAAAAACGAGAAACAAGGAACTTTCCCTCCCTAGACCAAAATCTAGTTAAAAATCAAGAATTCAATGTTCCTTTCGCCAATTTAAAACCTGAATTCACCCAAGAGTTTATAGCTGCTAATTTCTCTAAGAACCCAAAGGTAGATACATTGGTCGCGCAAGCAAAACGAGCCATTGATGCAGTAAAAGAATTGGGAAACTTCGTGGATATCATTACTGGTAAGGAGTTAATGGAATTACCAGTAGGCCTCAGTAAAAAAGACTCCACTTCCGGAAATACTATTGAACTAGCAATAACCCAAGTGGTTTTTAAACCTCAATATGCAGAATTTAATGCTTGGGCAAAGATGATCATTCCTATAAAAGGACCCAGTGGAGAACCCTACAGGGAACTCTACTTTGGAGCAGAAGGCATAAAACTCTCACATGATGGAGCCCTATTGGGGGATATGAAATTGGTGTTGTTGGGGGATCAAGCTATCACCTTAAACGGGGATAGCTGGCTCTTAACTCTTAAAGGAGGTGTTAATCTTAAAACTGGTGCTTTTGGGGACCAATCCTATGTAGAATTTGACTGTTCTGGATTAAAATCTATTGGACTAGAGGCTGACCTACGTATATCCCGCAATATTCTACTGCCAATTACCAGCGGTGGCAAGTACAAATGTGGCGACCAACCAGGTGACAAATACTTCAAAGGTTCAGATATTATAAAAAATGAGTGCTATGTAGGTGCAGGCTTTAGTGTAAAAGCTAATGGATGGAACGACTTGCTAGTTGAAGTTTCCTTACCCCAGTTTGAAGTAAGAGGATTAAAAGGATGGGGGTTTAATCTCAAAAAAACGGTTTTAGATCTTAGTGATAGTAGAAACATAAATGGAATAAAATTTCCAAAGGATTATAATGAAGTTCTAACTAGGGGCCAACGTAATTTATGGCGTGGATTCTATGCGAAGGAGATAAGTATAATGTTACCTAAAGGCATAGAAAACGTAAAATCATCCGAAAAACGAGTCCAATTTGGTGCACAGCATCTAATCTTAGATAGTCAAGGTGTGTCCGGTAATTTTTTCGCCGAAGATGTTTTAAATATAGGTGAGGGTTCGGCAGGACAGTGGGCCTTTACCATTGCTGACATAAGTCTATCCTTTTCGAGAAACGCATTAACTGGCGGCAAAATTGGGGGCGATATAGCCGTCCCTATTTTTGAGAAACCAATTGATTATAAGGGGTACATACAACATGATAGCTATGGTCTACAAGTAGGTATGCAAAGTAAGTATAAAACCCCCGTTTTTCTAGGTGAAATGCTATTGGAACGAAACTCGAGTGTGGCAATAGACGTAATAGAAGGCAATGTATACCCTTCCGCAAACTTATCTGGCCAACTATCCATTGTCGGAAAAATAAATCAAAAAGAAGGGGAAGAAGAGGAATCAGCCGAACCAGAATCTACCGAGAAGAACAGGAATGGCTTTAGTTTTCCGGGAATTAGGTTCGAAGGTTTAAAGTTGGAAACCGAGCCTGGAAAGAAAGTGATTAGCGCCAAAAACTTTGGATTTGAAGGAGGAATGAAATTAATGAACTTCCCTGCCTCGGTGGAAAAAATGGAACTATTAACTCCTGATAATCAGGTTGGACTTTCCTTTGACCTCAAAGTAAATTTGGACAGTGAAGGTTCCCATGCGATTACTAAAATGGCGGTAATCGGAAAATTGGAAGATGATGCGAAAATCCAGAAATGGAAATTTGAACGAGTTAAAATTGATAGCCTTCAAGTAGATTATGAAAAAAGCAAAGTTAG
Organism: Arenibacter certesii DSM 19833; assembly: GCF_000429545.1. Lineage (GTDB taxonomy): Bacteria > Bacteroidota > Bacteroidia > Flavobacteriales > Flavobacteriaceae > Arenibacter > Arenibacter certesii. The sequence goes on along the minus strand of NZ_AUCB01000051.1, from coordinate 10,984 downwards.
ACTAAAGGGAGGGTTGGCCATCATGGAAGACAACTCCACTTATGGAGATGGATTTAAAGGAGATTTAACTCTCACGATAGAAGAAATAAATTACACTGCTGAAGGAAAAGCGATGTTTGGTAGTAAGGATTTTAGGTATTGGTTTATTGATGTTATCTCTGATAAAAACCAAGATAAGACCAACAAAAAACTACAGATAAACTCATTTGTAGGTGGTGTTTCCCATAAGATGAAAAAAGTAAGTGGCAATTCTGATGGGTTTTCGCCCTCATCAGCAGTTTACGAACCAGATAGCAACACTGATCTGAGCGTAAGAGCAGGAGTGGGAATCAGTGCAAAAAATGAAAATGCTTTTAGCGGAAGGGCATATTTGGATATGGAGTTCAATTCCCATGGAGGATTAAATAGGATAGGATTTACCGGAGAAGGAACTTTTATGAATGATAAGCAATCAGGGAATGTAAGTAGTACAATAGAAGGCATGGGAATTCTAGAAAAAACCCTTAAAAAGGTAGAGGAGGCAATCGTAAAAAATGAGAAGAAAATTAAGAAATTATTGGAAGATGGTAATTATTTGGAAGCTGCCCAAGTATCCGTTCCTAAATCAGATGTTGCTAAAAAGGGAAGTATAGGAGTATATGTTGGTATTGAGAAAGACTTTATTAACCAAACTTTTGATGGCGAGTTTGAACTGTACTTAGATTTAGAAGGCATCCGTGGCGGAGGTGCCGATAATCAAGCAGGATATGCGAAAATGCATACCGGTCCTGATGATTGGTATATTTATATAGGTACCCCACAAAAGCGTATCTCGTTAGTTTTTTCCATGGAAATGTTCGAACTAGAAGTTGGCGGATATTTTATGACAGGAACCAAACTACCCTCCCAGTTAGATCCACATCCCCAAGTAGTGAAAATTTTGGGTAGTGATCTGCTAAATAGCAATCGTAAGCAAAATCAGTTGGAAGCTGCAAAAGGGTTTGCGTTTGGTCTTAATTTCATATATCGTGAAAATTATTCTTATGCCATTTTCTATGCATCGCTGGAAGCAGGGGCAGGATTTGATGTAATGCACGCCTATTATCCAGAGGCGAAATGTGTAGGACGTCCAAAACCAGTAGGTAACAATGGGTGGTATTCCATGGGACAGATTTACGCATACCTGTACGGACAGTTTGGAGTTCAAGTTAATCTAGCATTTATAAAAGGAAAATTTCAGATTGCAGAAGCTGGTGTAGCAGCCATGTTGCGTGGACAGTTTCCTAATCCGGTTTATATAAAGGGTCATGTTGGGATGTACTATAATATTTTAGGGGGATTAGTCTCCGGACGCATGCGCCTAAAGGTAGAGATGGGTGAAGAATGTGAATTAGAAAACACTAACAATGCAATAGGTGTGCCTATGATTGCTGATGTGTCCCCATCGGATAATAGTGATGACGTTTCGGTGTTTACAGCTCCCCAGGCAGTTTTTAACTATCCTGCCAACCAAAGTTTTGACGTGGAATTAGAAAGCGGAACAAGAGTTTTTAAACTCCAATTGCAAAAATTTAGTGTTACATCAGAAGGGAAATCTCTTGAAGGCAGTTTGGAATGGAACGACAAGAGGGATGCTGTAACCTTTAAACCAATTGAAACTTTACCCTCTCATAAACAAGTAAAAGTGGTCGTGGAAGTTAGTTTTGATGAAAAAATAGGCGGCACTTACCAAACCATGTTAGATAATGGAAAACCTATAGTAGAGAAAAAGGAGGTGATTTTTAAAACAGATAAAGCTCCAGATTATATCTCCATGGAAAATATCGTATACATGTATCCTGTCCCTGATCAGAAAAGCTTTTATCCTGAGGAATACAAAAAAGGATATTTAAAAATGAAACAGCCTCAACACTACCTTTTTGAGGCTGGATATGAGATGCGTGCTGAATTTTCAGACAATAGTACAGGTCAAGCAATACGCACAAATCTTTCCTATGACCGCTCTAAATCGACCGTCTATTATGACGTACCTGATATGATGTTAAACGCACCTTACACTTTAAATCTCATTGCCTTCCCTCCAGGTGCAGAAATAAAACAAGAAATTAAAATTGTAAAAGAAGACTTAATAACCGACGCCGAGGTTGGTGACACCAATTGGTACGATGTAGATTCGGGCTCACAGGGAAAAGAAACCATAAATATTGCTGGGAGCGCTGTTATTTCAGGAAAGAAAGCTAATAAGGTAACACTCTCCAACGGTACACCTAAATCAATTTTAGAGTATAATTTTAAGACTAGTAAACATGAATCCTTCAAAAACAAAGTGAAGGACTTAAAAGCAACCAGTTTTTTACTCAACTATAATAAAGTTGCCCACTCCATGTCTATTAAAGTAGCGGATTATGAGTACTTGGATAAACTGGAGGTAGTTGGCGGCAAGTACACCAACTCAATTCCATTGGTTTATGCAGAAGCTTTACTAAAAGATGATTATTACAAAAAAGGTATTTACCCCCTTATTTATAAAAATTATCCGTTAGATGGCAACATTAGAGTAAATCGGGATGAGGATCTTTTAGGCGTTCCTCCTATCCGCGCCTTCAATATAGGGAATGAATATTTGGCTCATCTAGAGGTAAACCCTAATTCTACTTGGGTAAGAAATAGGATTCCCTTTATATACAACCTACCCTATACTTATAAGACAGATTTAGTATATCTCAGGAATACTATTACAAGTAGATACAATAAAACTAGTGGAAATTTAGAAAAATATGAGGCATTTAAATACATAATGGAAGGAAGCCTACCTAATTTACCATTGGGGACTTACAAAGCACAATTAATTTATCGAACCCCAGGCGATTTATACCAAAAAGGTTACGAAATTAAATATTATAACGAATAATAGTCAATCATCACGATTGCTATTCGAACAAATATTTGAACGGGAAAAAGGTTGGTCATAATAACATAATAAATAAAAATTTGAAACATATACTACCATTAATATTATTATTGGTTTCTTGGGTGAACGCTCAAGAAAAGCCTTCCGTCCAAGTAATTGCACGTTCCCTACCCGATAAGGTTCTATTGCGCTGGGCTGTGGATGAGCCTTTAGCATGGAAAAAGTCGAACGAATATGGTTTCTTGATCGAGAAAAGCACCATTTCGCGTAATGGGGAAGCAGTGATTCCCATAGAGCGACAGCAGTTGGTAAGTGCCCCATTAAAACCCAGACCATTGGCAGAGTGGGAGGTGCTCGCTGTCTCCGACCAAAGTGCAGCGGTGTTAGCACAGGCCTTATATGGCGACAGCTTTATTACCGAATCTCCTAAAAATGCAATGGGTAAAATATATGCCGTAAACGATGAATTAGAACAACGATTTACTTTTGCTTTACTCGCAGCAGAACAAAATTTTGAAGCAGCAAAATTAGCTGGTTGGGCGTTTGAAGATACCAATGTTAAACCTGGTGAGAAATACGTTTACAAAATCATGGTAGCCACACCAATAGAAACTAGTCTGGATATTATAGAAGGCAGCGTTTTCGCAAGTCCCGACTTATACGAAGAATTACCAAAACCGATAGGATTAGCCGCTGTTTTTGCTGATGAAAATGTTATGCTAAGCTGGAATTTCAATCTACTGCAACACGTATATACAAGTTACGTTATTGAGCGGTCTGATGATAACAATAATTTTAAACAGTTAAATGGTGTACCCATTTTCAATGCACAAGAATCGAATCACAGTCAAGAAGCATCTCTTTTTTATACTGATTCCATCCCCAACAATACAAATTTTTACTATCGAATTAAAGGTAAAACAGCTTTTGGAGAAACAGGACCATCTACAGAACCGTTACTGGGCAAAGCAACAAAAAACCTAGGATTTGTCCCCCGTATTTATAAAAAGGAAATTCCTTCTGAAAACAACGCAGTCCTATACTGGGAATTTGATAAAAATGGTAACGACCTTATTAAGGGTTTTGAGGTTCGACGTGCCAATAAAGAAAAAGGACCTTTTGAGACAGTAAAAACTGGTTTATCAGTTACAGAAAGACAAACAACCGTTACAGACCTAAAGCGAATTAATTATTATACTGTTGTTGCATTAGGTAAAAATGGAGTAGAAAGTGAGTCGTATGCAACTATGGTACAACCTATTGATTCCACCCCACCTGCCCCACCTATTGGGTTTCATGCTATAGTAGATTCTACAGGAATCATAAAATTAAGCTGGACCAAAAATTTAGAAGATGATTTGGGTGGGTATCGCATTTTTCAAAGCAATAGGCCTGATATGGAATTTAGCGAACTGACTAATTCCACATTAAGAGGTGAAACCTTTGTGGACACTATACCTATAAATAACCTGAACCAAAAAGTACATTACAAAATAGTTGCCGAGGATCTACGGTATAACCGTTCTGGATTTTCGGAAATTTTATCGGTGGATAAACCAGATATAGTTCCTCCAACATCCCCCTTGCTAAATAACTATTTAGTAACCAAAGAAGGAATCCAACTCTCTTGGAACCCTAGTTGTAGTGTAGATGTGTCATCTCATGTTGTATACCGAAAAATGGGAAACACGCCAGAAATGGTATGGGAAAGATTATATGAATCTTTCACTAACAACGATTCCCTTTATTATGATAAAACGCTCAAAAATCCAGGCTTATATAATTACACAGTTATTGCCAAAGATTCTGTGGGCTTAGAGAGTTTACCAGCAAATCCCATAAGTATAGTATGGAATGGAAAAATATTAAGTGGTGACGATATAAAACTCCAAGGTGCTGTAAATCGTGAATTGAGATTCATAAACCTTTCTTGGAAGGTGAAATCCAGTGATGTTATTGAGTTTCGACTTTATCGAGGCGTAAATAGTAGGCAATTAAAATTATATAAAACTTTAGCCGGCAACTCCAAGGGATTTAACGATACCGATTTGGAGATAAACACGGACTATACCTACGGATTACAATTGGTCCTAAATGGGGGTCTGAATTCTTTAATTAAAGAGATAAATTTAAAATATTAGGTTATGAAAAAGAATTTGTTTGTTGTTTTATTTATTCTTTCAAACCTAGCTTTTAGTCAGAATAAAGAATATGATATATATGTAGAATATAGATACGTGGGCGGCATTGACCCCTATAATGGAAATGTTTCTATCGGAGTTGGAAATGTTATTGAATTTAATGAATTTTTTCAATCACTTAGCAGTCCCCCTTCTGCATTTACAAGAGGCGGTATTTTAGCCAACACAACAATGGTTGACGCTCTTCCTTGGAACGCTAGTTTAGATTTTGGATTATACTCTAGCTCAGATAATGGAATGGTCTCCTTAGGCATTAATGGCAAATCTGATTTTCATATTTCTGGACAAGGTTTCTCATGGAGTGCTAGAATCTTACTATTGGAAAAAATTAAGATAAGCGCTCCAGAAGGTAGAAGGTGCTTCAAGGACAAAATTACAGTTCAGGCTAGTAAAGGGCATCCTACTGAAGCATATACATGGTTATATTCTGCCAAAGGATATGACGAACAAGAATTTGCAAGTAGTTCTTCAAGTATAAATGTTAGTTTAGAAGATTTATACCCTGACCCAAATGACCAACTTAATTTAATTGATGAAGTCATAACTTTTAGACTCTATAATAGTTTGAATGATTATTCGCATGTTGCAACCTATATTTGGAGTGATTGCTCCATAGAACTCAGATATGACGATTACATACAATACACAAACCCCACCTGTTTTAAAGGTGATGATGATGGGGAAAGCAATGGTACTGTATCCCTTAACTTCAAGGGCAATGTAGACGAGGCTGGCGGCTGGGAGATGCGATATTTCATATTTCAAGGAAAACCTGAGGATCTTAATATTGACCCTATGGATAGTACACCTCCTCAAGTTTATGGCGGAGTACGATTTAGTCCGAAAAGTCCAGATAACCCAAGTGGTGCAGGTTATTTAACTTATAATGAAATTGACGGTTCTTATTCAGGCACATATATTGGACTTGAAGGCATCAACTCGGGTATTAATCCACCTCCTGATGAACTTAATCAGCAAGACTATTTTATAGTTTATCAAGAAGTAAAGTACTTTGAAGGGACAGCAACAGTAAAAAGTGGAGAAATAGTCCCTTCGTTCACGATTCGTCAACCCACTCAAGTAACCTTAAACACTTCTGATCCCAAATTCTATACTCCTGCATCTTGTGGCAATCCCGCCATATTCAACTTCAATAATATTGCAACAGGGGGGGACAATCTTGATCCTGGAGGTAGTTATTCATTCGAATATAGTATGGATAACGGTACAAGCTGGAAATCCGTAGATATATCAAATAATATACTGAAAATTGAAGCTATTGAAGGCCAACAACAAACGGTAGAAGTAAGAGGAATTTATAATATCAGAGGCACCGGTTGTTCAGGAGAAAGATATAAATATACCATTTTACCTGTTATACCACCAGTAGTTTTTTCCAATCCCATAGCGAGTACTACATCAACTGCAGAGGCATCAGACGGGAGCGTACGGGTAGGGTTTTCTGGTGGTTTTAAACCGTATTTGTATTCGCTAACCAAATTTAACTCAGATACGGACACTTTTGAATTTTTTGACTCGAATCCAAATACCATAGATACACCAGGAGGGCCTGAAGTTTCTTTTGACAGTCTCCCTATCGGAACCTATCGCATTATCATAAAATATAATAACAAAATATGCTCTCAAGGAACAGCAGACTTGATTGTCGGAACAGATCCTATCCCAATCTTAGGGAACCCCACTGTAATGCAAATGGGCTGTGAAGGGAGCTATGCATCCATAAGCGTTCCTATAACCGATTTCAATGATAAATATCGTTATCAATGGATTATTAATGGAGTTGCCTCGGCCATCCAAACCGGTAGTAATCCCACCCTAGTTGAAAACTCTATTACTACCCCTGGTTTACACACTCTAAGGGTTTCAAATGGTGAAGTTTCAGATGCGGATTTTAACAATGATCCTTATATATCATCTACGATGGTGGAAATCGATAATCCCTCAACCGTAACTATAACCAATGTCATTCCAAACACGACTCAATGCGAAGATTCTAATGATGGAAGTATAACCCTAACTGCTACAGGAGGAATTTCCTATGAGTACAGTCTGGATTTTTTTCCAAATGAAACGGATTGGATTCCTTTGACAGACAATACCATTACCGACTTGGCACCTGGTCGATATCGAGTTACTATCCGGAATCAAGATGGATGCGAATCAGAGAGCTTAGAAAATATTATTGTAGAAGAGGCCCCAATAATAGAGGTCATCACCACTAAAACAGATGCCACTATATATGGTGGCAATGAGGGTACAATAACGTTAAATATTACTGGCGGATCTCCATTTTCTGAACCCAGTTATCCATACATCATTTCATGGGAGAAAGACGGAACAACCTATGTAGACAACGATACTTCAACTCCAAACTTCATTAATGAATTGGGAGCTGGGGAATACACCGTTACGGTGACAGACGCCAATAATTGTGATAACACCATTAGCATCACAATTACTGAACCAGGTCCCTTAACAATTCTAAGCTTCAATGGTACAGCTTCTTGCAGCGAATTAGATAATGGAACGCTCACTGCTACTGCACAGGGAACGGGACAGCTTATTTTTAACTGGATTCTAAATGATGGCTCTCCTACGGGAACCTTGCTGGCTTCTACACCTACCATGGACGGCACGGCATCGCTTGAGGGATTGTCGTTAGGCACATACTCTCTAAACATTATTGAAGTGGACAGCGGTAATGAAGTAAATAGCGATCAAGATTTTATAATAGAGGAAGCATCACTTATAACCGCGACTATCGCAATTACAAAGTCAAGTTGTGGAATTCCAAATTCAGGAACCATTTTAATATCCAACGTATCAGGAGGCACCCCGTTTCCCTCAGGGTCCGGTTATGAATACCACATAAACGATTCCTTTAATAACTATCAGTCGGACCCAGAATTCATAAATCTACCTCCTAGGACATATATTGTTACTATACGTGATGTCAGAGGTTGTGAGTATAACGAAACTGTGGAAATAACACAGGCTGGCGCTCCCGTTCTTGATCAAACAAATACGGTCTTAACGAATCCCACTGATATTAGTGGAGCTGACGGGGCTATTACCTTAGCCTTCATCGGCGATGCATCTAACTATAGCTATGAATGGACAGGGAGTGGGATTGATGGAGTCACATCTAAAGATGTTACTGGTCTAGTGGCGGGCGACTATCAGGTAACTGTTTCCGCTCCCGGCGCCTGTATTTTAGTTACCAGTTTCAGTATTGTAGATCCCGTAGAGTCAGAGACACTTGTAGCGACTATTAGCAAAACTGTTTTATTAAAATGTAATGGTGATGATTTTGCTGAAATCACTGCCAATGTTCAAGAAGGTACGGCTCCTTATACCTATGAGTGGTTTCAAATTGTAAATGGCAGTAGTCTGGCACTCTCAGGGGATACTGGAATTATTGAAGGATTAACTGTCGGAACATATTTTTTACAAGTCACGGATGCCAATAACAATATTGTAAATACATCACCACTTACCATCACCCAACCCGATACATTAACGATACATGTAGATGAAGTAAAAGATATTTTGTGTAGTGGAGAGGTTACAGGAGCAATTAATGTTTCGGTTGCAGGAGGTACTGCCCCTTATTCCTATATATGGAGCAATGGCGAAATAGATCAAAATTTAAGCAATATAGGAGCAGGTGAATACACATTGGAGGTCATGGATGCCAATGCATGTTTCACTGAAATTACGGTAACTGTCAATAATGCTCCAAATAGCATTCAGATTACAAATGTCTCCATAATTAATGTTTCAGATTATAAGGCTAATAACGGTAGTATTACTGTAGGTGTTGCAGGAGGATCAACCCCCTATAATATTAACTGGACACGTCAATCGGATAATGCAAGTCTCGGTAATCAAGGGTCAATCTCCAACCTGTCATCAGACACGTATCAAATTTCTATAATCGATGCAAATGGTTGTAGTATTATTGAAAATTATGAGGTTAGTCAACCAGACATTGTAGATGAAACCATTGTTCAGCCTAGTTGTTCTGGTGATTCTAATGGGAGCATCTCAGTTTTAGTCAATCAAGGGAATGGAAACTTCACCTATAATTGGAATACGGGTGCAACAACCACTGCTATTAACAATTTAACTGTTGGCAGTTATACAGTTACTATAAGTGGCCTAGGGAACGACCCTCTAAATAGAACTTATGTAATAGAGGATCCATTACCGCTAGAAGTGGATTTAGGAGAAACTAGGACTTTATGTGGGGGACAAGAGCTGGTCTTGGGTGCAAATGTAGAAGATGTCACCGCCAGTTATTCATGGACCTCAGACACAGGATTTACCAGCACCCTTCCTACCATTACACTAACTGAAGGCGGTACGTATACAGTTACTATTACTTCCCAAAATGGATGTAGTGCAACAGGAAGTGTTTTAGTAGAGGTAAGCGAGGAGGAAATCAACGCCGAATTTGCCATGTCCAGTCAAGTATTCACTGGAGAGTCTCTAATGGTCATAGATCTTAGCTTTCCCTTTCCAGAATCCTTGGAATGGGTAATTCCCGATGGGGTAACGATTGTAAGAACAACTACCGATGAGGCAGAACTTATCTTCAATGAAGCAGGGGAGTATGAAGTTGGTATCATAATAAAAATTGGAGATTGTTCGGCACAACGATTTAAGAAGGTTCTTGTGGTTGCCAATGAAAATAATGAAGTCGTAGATATTAATAATGATTCTAATAAGCAGTTGGAAGATTTTATAATTTATCCCAACCCTACCAATGGAAAGTTTACAGCCGATATAACCCTTTCTAAAAGGGGCAACATCAGTATTAAAGTTTTTAATTTTGCCAATAACGCTCTTATGGCTTCTGCAAAAGAAGGAGGCAGCACCTCTTATAGTGTTCCATTTGACATTTCTGGCTTACCAGCGGGAGTCTATGCAGTGGTACTAGAAACACCATTTGGAAATTCTTTAAGGAAAGTGATTTTAAAATAGAATGAATGTTGAGAAGTGAGTAAGACAAAATCGATAGAATATGAAAGCAGTAGTCCTATATTTCGTTTTGTTAGCCGCCTTTATTAAAGGATTGTGTTCGTTTAATAAAGGTAATGTGACAACATGCTATCTATCGAAAACTTTGTTGTTCAGGGAGTTGACCCCATCTTCTATTATTACATCTATTAAAGAAGGGTATAAGAATCATAAATGGTGTCGTTTTAATATAATGAGACTACTTTATAGTCTACTATTTTTCATCAGTTCTTTCGTTTCAATTGCTCAATCCTTTCCTGTACAAGTAATTCCGCAGGCCACTCCTCCTCCACCCATTTATTTCTCCGAATATGCCAATGCCGGTACCATAAATAGTCCCCTACGTGTGCAGCTGATCCTGAACGATTTTCAAATCGCCAATAGGGAAGTGCGACTGCGGGCCTACTTCCAAGGAAATGGTATCCAATTCCGCAGCAACGATATGGTGGTAGGGGCAGGTCCATTCTTTTTGGAAGGAGGAAGTCCATTAGTCCTTACCAATGTAGACTTGGCGCCGTATTTTAAATTTGAAAATATTACGGGTATTTCACCCAACGTATATGGTAAAGCCATTCCTGAAGGTGCCTATCAATTTTGTTTTGAAGTGTTGGATGCTACTACCGGTAAACAGCTCTCACAAAAAAGCTGTGCGGTCAGCGTTATTTTCCAAAACGAACCGGCCTTCTTGATAGCACCTGTAAACAGGGCCAATATCGCAGAGACCAATCCGCAGAACATTATTTTTCAGTGGACCCCTAGGAGTATCAATGTCACCAATGTGGAGTATGAGCTCAGCCTAGTAGAGATTTGGGACAATGTAATAGACCCCCAGGCGGCGTTTTTAAGCGCT
>NZ_AUCB01000050.1 GCF_000429545.1 Arenibacter certesii DSM 19833 | reverse complement strand
TTTTTTCATCTTACCTATCTTACCCTAATAGGTAGGATAGGTAAGATCTAGGTAACTTGGGGTTAATACATCTTACCTATGGAAGCTCCCGCAGTTAGGGCGGTCGTGGTCCGTTAGGTAACTAGGTAAGTACAATTGCACTTTTTCTATAGTTCCAATTCCCAAGGACCTTTGGAAAACACCGATTTGGCCAGATATCCATACACCTGCCGTTCGGGATGTTTCACCCGTTGGAAGTTGAACCCTGATAGGGCACGCCCCAGGTTTACTTGGCTCAGTCTTACCTTTAAGCCGCTTAGTTTCACCAATACATCCGAGGCGGTCACGAAGTCGTTCATATCATTCGATTTTTTATAGTATTTGGAAACCAGTTCTTCCTCGGTGGTCAATTTGGTATATTTTTTATTCCGTACCTCGTTCTCCCTAATATCCGTTAGTGTGAGTTCCGGGTTGAAGTTTGGGTCAGAGTAAGCGAGGTGGTATGCCTGGACCCATACGTTCTTAATTTTCACTTCCTTGGAGTAGGAGAAATCTATTTTATCCATTAACTCAAAGCACAACCACCTTACCGATCCGGTCTCATCATTTAGAAAGGAGGACATATTGGTAGAACCCAAAAACGAACAGATTCTGGGCAGGGTAGTGTTCTTTCGGTCATAGGGCAGGCGTTCGTTGATGAAGGTCTTGGAGAAGAAAGCCTTCAGGGCGTTCACGTCCTTTTTGGTCAGCACGGCCAATTCGTCCAAGTTGTATAGGAAGTTCCGGCACAATTGGATCCTGGCATCCTTGTCATTACTGATGTCCTCCGCCATATAATCCGCAAGTTCGGGGGGACAGATAAACCGGCACCAGGTAGATTTCCCCGAGCTTTGACCCTTATGGCTTATGATCAAGGCCTGTTTGTTGAAGTAGCCCGGTTCCAGCGCACATTTTATGGCACGTACCAACCATTTTTTAAAATGGTAAAGAAAAGCCTCATCATCATAGGTAGGGACGTAGGACGCCAGTTTTAGGATATGGTCTTCCCCGTCCCATTTGGGGAGGGATTTAAAGTACGCTCTAATTGGATTGCATTTCGGGATGAGTTCCGACCGGATCAGGATTTCCAGTTTTCCGGTACTGATATCGACACCAGCTTTGGCAAGTTCAATGATCAGGGAATTGAGGTTTAGATAGGACCATTCAGCGCGTTTCTTGAACGATATCTGGAAATCATGGGAAATCTCATTGTACATTATATCGTACTTCCCTTCCAAATATTCGATGGTATAATCGTAGATGGTCTTTTTCTTGGCGTCCTTTACCTTGTAAAGTTGGCCCCGATGGTCACCGACTATCATGGCCGTCTATTTTTGAGGGCGTGCTCAGGGCCTCGTTCTCGATATCGGCCTTGGATTTTCTACTGTTCTGTAGGAGCCAATTGTTCAGTTTTCTTTTTTCAAAGAAAATCATTTTCCCGTTGGGTTTGGAGTGGGGAATCGTCCCGGAGGAAGTCAGTTTGTAAAGATAGCTTCTCGATATTCCGGTGTAGTCACAGGTTTCCTCAAACGTCAACACCTTTTTATGGGCGGTTAACAGTTTTTCCAAACGATCTAAGCGATCAAAAATTAAAATAGTGTCCATTTGTTTCTCTTTTAAGATTAAGAAATGAACAAAAGCGCTTTTGTTTACCTTCTATAGGTTTGTTAAAATAAAAGTAAAGAATTGATTGGATGAAAGCCATGGGAAACACCAATAGTTATCCACAACCAATTGGCTCATAGTATGATGTGTCATATTACAACAAATAATAGTAAAGGAATTTTCATCTAATTTTATTTGATATCATAAAACATCAAATGGCACCAAATGCTATATTGGTAAAATTGGTGTTTTTAGGGGGAAAATAGAGTTATTAACAATTGAAAGCAAGGAGATTGGAGATTTGGAGGTGGAAAAAACGCAGATTTTGTTATTTGCTAGGAGCACAAAGTACATTATTGTATGTCAGTTATTTCAGATATGCTTCTAGGTCTGTGAAATTTCATGAATATTAAACCATCTGATTTTTAGGAAAGCTTACACCTATAAATTTTCTTCGAGTTCTTTGTGGAAAAATCAGACCAAAATAATATTAATTCCATATATCAATTTTGGCTTTTAATTCACTCGCTTCGATTAATCGCCCATTTTTTGAATCTTCCATAGATTGGTCAATCCGAGAATTAAATTCCTCAATTGTCATTGGTCTAAGATCTTCGTATCCAGATTTTTGGTTTTCTTTCTTCAAGATTTTTTCTAAGCGTGAAATGACTTCTTTACTTTGAATTTTTAAAAACTCTCGAATAAATTCTAATTTTCTCGTTTGTAAATCCATTTTATTTAGCTTTTACCAAAGATACAAATTCATCAATTTTAGTTATCATTTCTTTTGAATTGCAGAATTTTTCAGCCAACGGCTCGGCTCGTATGTGCTGTCCGTGTCCATCTTACAATCCGTTTAGCCATTCGAGATTTCGTTTGTCCATCGCTTCTTGGGAAATTAATCTTTCATTTTTGATGTCCACTTCACTCATTTCGAACATCTCTTTTTGTTCAGCCGTCAGTTCTACGACATCATTATCCACTGAGCTTGAAGAAATCAGATTATCAAGTGCTAAAAGGAAATCTTTGTTTCTTATCGACAAAATCTTATCAATCAATCCGCTACGTATTTTATCAACTGTTCTCATAATTTTCAATTTATTTTATAATTTCGGGATATTTTGCGAGGTTTCATAATTCCAACTAACGTCAAATTAGGTTTCCGGTATCCAAGCCTTTTTTTAAATCCCGTATCTTCAGGTTTCTATTCAAATTTATCTATTTGTTATTTAAAGCGGTTCACCTGTGGATATTCTGGTGATGCTGACCCCCACAAAATAAAGCATCAGTTCATTATGGCGCTCACTATCAATGGTAGTATATGAGGGAAAGAGCGCTTACAGGCGCGGATTATCAAAAGAAAGCAATTCTTTAAAGGAGTATTCATTACCCTTAAAAAACTTCATATACGTGTTTACCGTATTACGGGAAATATCCAGGGTGGATCCGATCTTACGATTGCTAAACCCATCCAAATGGAGGGTGATAATATGTTTTAAGTCCATAGGATCAAGTGTATTGGCCATATCTTATCGCGATTTTGCTACAAGATATTACTTGATCTTTCAAAGTGGCACAGATCGAACCGTTACAGGCCCATTGATCTAAAGACAGTGGCACAAAACGAACCGAAATACTCAATCTTCAGGTTTCTATTCAAATTTATCAATTTGTTATTTGAAGCGGTTCACCTGTGTCGATATTCTGGTGACGCTGACCCCCTCAAAATAAAGCATCAGTTCATTATGGCGCTCACTATCAATGGTAGTATATGAAGGAAAGAGCGCTTCCAGGCGCGGATAATCAAAGGAAAGCAACTCTTTAAAGGAGTATTCACTACCCTTGAAAAACTTCATGTACGTGTTTACCGTATTCCGGGAAATATCCAGGGTGGATCCGATCTTACGATTGCTAAACCCATCCAGGTGGAGGGCAATAATTTGTTTTAAGTCCATAGGATCAAGTGTATTGGCCATATCTTATTGCGATTTTGCGACAAGATATTACTTGATCTTTCAAAGTGGCACAAAACGAACCGAAATACTCATGGCCCGTCCCAAGGCTGGAAAGAATTATTACAACTCGACGGCCAATACCCAAAATAACCAGCTAAGTGCGGGTCGGGAAAACTATGTGCCATAGGCAAGCATTTAACCAATAAATGGCCGGAGAGTCCGCCAAACTGATGAAAAAGCTGGATTTAGATCACTAGAAAAAAGTTGAAGTTCAAAAGCCAGAACAAAACCACGGCAAGTCTGTCGAAATAAGACTCCATAAAAAACGCTAAAAAGAAAGCTTTCCCCATAGAACGAAACGGATCCGTCAACAATATATTCAGCCTTAGCCTATCGGAGGGCCGAATATTTCTTAGTTACTGGCAATAGTTTTATTTATTTTTTCCTGCAGTCTTTTTAGTTTGTATAGAATCATCGATTTTATTGAGGCTCAAAGTGTCTATTGTTACTTCCTCTTGTAATGTTTTTCGATTTTCAAAAGATGGACTTGTCTTTATTATTTCAAAATCCTTCAATAAATTCCACAAACTATATACACCACCAAA
Source organism: Arenibacter certesii DSM 19833 (assembly GCF_000429545.1). Classification (GTDB taxonomy): domain Bacteria; phylum Bacteroidota; class Bacteroidia; order Flavobacteriales; family Flavobacteriaceae; genus Arenibacter; species Arenibacter certesii. The sequence goes on along the minus strand of NZ_AUCB01000050.1, from coordinate 19,946 downwards.
AGCTCCTAAAATTATCATTGGGACATAAGTTTTAGACTTTATTTTTGAAATGTTGAATTCAAATTTTTCCCTTCGCTCTTCTCTGTTTATTCTTTTGTAAAATGAGTCGAAGTCAAAACCGTATGAATTGGGCGTTACTAAAATTAAAGCCCAACCAACAGTAGATTGCTTAAATTTTCCTGCTCCAGATTTGTCAAAAATATTAGCAAATCGTCTAAATTCAGTGTCCAATTTATTGTTGTCAGTGAAGTCTTGCTTAAATTTTCCTGGTAGACTACTAAAATCAATACCGTTGCTATTGATAGGTTTAACCAATTCAGATAATAGAACTTTTAATACTGGAATATCTTCTTTTTTAATTTTTAAATCCAAATTTTTAATAATCATAATTACATTGAAGGTTATATAAGTTAGAACACACAGAAGAAGAAGGGGAAACACCACCTTTACTACATACTTTCTCACCGTTAATGTAAAGATTTAGTTTTTGAACACTATTACAAGTATAAGTTGTGAATCGTACTCTAATATCTCCTCCAGATAGGTGTTTATCTAAAGATAAATTTTTCTCATAAGGAATTGTAATACTCTCTTCATTTAAAATTACACCTTCCTCAGTAAGCCCTTCATCAGCTTTTGTATGATAAAGGCTAATTGAAGAAGAATGTCCTGAACCAGTAATTTCTATTCTAACATTTATACTTTCGTCTTCTTCTAAATTATCATTTTGTTCATTGTCGGAACAACCAATGATTAAAAGTCCTATCAATAATAAAATTTTCTTCATTTTTGTTTAATTATTGCCAACGGGAGTCTGAGCAGCAACCCCGTTTTTTATAAAAATAACACCTTCAAGGTTATTTAAGTCAATTATCGGTAGTTTTGTTTTGTCGTTCCGTAATTTTGGAGTCTGAATAATTGGTATTAGAACGAGTTGACTTACAAGACCCAGAATTGGATGGTATATGGACAATTACGTGTTGATATAACGGAGAAGTCAGCACCTACCCGACTGCGTCATTCAGGCGGGGAGCTCATAGTACTTACGGGAAATGAGCTAGGGAAGCACCTAAGATGTCTCACGAGTAAGGGAGGGTCAAACGTGGATTTCCCTGAAATTAGAAAAGGATTATGCCTCGGCCTATAGCCTATTCATAAAGTAGAGGAAAGCCTTGGTTGGTGAAAAGAGCAACCACTGTGATGATTCACGAACCACCGTAGACGAGACCTGAACGTACTTTGGTGTGAGAGGCGTACTCCGTCAGTTTTTGGCGGAGGGGCCCTACTCGATTGCCCAATGTTTTTATTCCGGTTTCTTTGATTTTGTAGAACTCTTAGTCTTTGGATCTGTCTTCTTTTTAGGCTTCGGTTTGGATTTGTTTTCCTCCATTTGATTTTTTATCAAATTATTAAGATTAATAAGAGGCAAATGAATACCACCTTCCTTTGTACCTGAAGTAACATTAAGGATGGAATGACGTAAAAAAGGGATTAGTGTAGTTAGTCCTGCAATTTCGATGATTTTATTGGATTGATCTTTATCTATTTTATCAGAAACTTCGTAATGTCCCTCAACGATGATTTTGAACATTTCTAATTGCAAAAAAAGCTGAACTTTAAAATCTCTTTCATTTTCTTTATGTCTTAAAATGTTAAAGCTTAAATCACATTGAGAAATATCAAAGTCTTTTTCAGGTAAATCAAAATAAACAAGACTTTTAATAGTTTGGCTATGAATTATTAGATCATCGCTAAAAACTTTTCTTTTCATGACTAATTTATCAATAGGTTTCATTATGCTCATAATATTCAATATTAGGCTCAAAAAGTTGGTCTGTTAAACTTCCTGATTCTATTACAGAATAACCTTCTTTATCAATTATGTATTTATTATTTTTCTTGTTAATCCAACTAATTATGCGCTCATCTTTTAATGTAAAAGAATCTGGAAAATATGTTCTGACAGGCTCGTATCCATCCTCCGAATAATATTTTTCATAATGTTCTTCTTCGTTGAGATATGCCGGTGGTTGCAACTTTATTCTTAAAGCATTTTGAAATAGAGCAATATGCTCCATATTCAACTTTTTGTGTTGATTAAAAAGCCCACTCAAGAATGGTTGTTTCAGTCCCGTTAACTCTTCTAAATCTAATTGAGTAAGGTTTTTGTCGTCAATAATTTCTAAAATAGTACTCAAGATTCTTGCTTGAACCATTTTAGATTCGTGCTCCAGATTAAAATCGCTTTGTTTTAATAGTGATTTAATATTATTGGATAATTTCGTATTCATAGCTCCCAACTATTTTATATCTATTTTTTAAAAATTTGTTAACATTGTCAGACTTTTTTTGAAGATATATTTCTGACATAACAATACATTGTTTCTCATTCTTTCTTTTGAGAACTTTACAGATAATGCGGTCATTCTGCCTATTAAGAAAAGGTTTCATAGCTTTCGTTGCAAAATCTTCGTCACTATATTTTTTAGTTCTTAATCCTTCAATTATTTGACTAAAGATCAACTTGATTTCCTTTTGGTGTTGAGGATCTTCCATAACATATTTGAAGAAGTCTGGTAGAAATTCTATATCACAACATACTACGTATTTTGTGCCTAACGCTAATATAACAGCTTTTCTCTTCAACGTAAATATAACCTATAAGTTATAATTCTATGCAATATTAACATTTTTTATTTTATTCAGATCTAATTTATAATTAAAATTCACCTTGGATTTGTTGTTTCTTAAATGTTGGGCAACGGGAGTCTGCGCATTAACCTAATTCCAATCATTAAGAATCCCGAATTTGATTTTTCTCTCAGAAACCCCTCCGAATAATCTAGTATACATAATAGGTTGTTGCGCAGTCTGACGGTTTAGTTAAGCATAGTGCGTAGGCAAGGAAACTTTTCGTTTCCGTCTATACATTTAGCTAAAATTTATTATTTTGCTTTTTCTTTTTTGTTCCAAAGCAAAATCCATAAGATTTAACGACTCTATAAATATTCAAAGATCTTTCGATTATGCCCTAAATTCCACATCATGTTTAAGTTTTATTGGGTGCAGTTTTCTTTTCAGAACAAGCATCAATCAATAACTCTCCAAGCTCAGTTAACAAATATCTTTCCTCATAATCAACGTCTATGTCAAAATCAACGACCAAATATTCTTCGTTAGGCCTATTAGGTATTTCCAATGTATTCGAATTCGAAATATTTTCTTGTACATATTTAACTAATCCAAGTCTGCTTAGATTGGAAACTTCAAATTCACGAAGAATGCCATCTGGAAATTCCTCTGGTTTTTGAGCATTCCATTTATAGGACCACTCTTTATGCTCTAAATTTCTTAATTGAGATTCAAATTCTGATTTTTCCTTTCTTAACTCCCACATTTTATTTGAATAAAAATATTTTTGACCATTAGATTCTGTCTCCATCTGTTCTTCTAAATCAGATATTTGTTCTTTTATTTTTCTTTCAGTTTCTGGGCGATTGGTTTTATATTCTTCGTATTCTAATAAAAGATTTTTTAGACGTTCTTTTCTTTCAATAACAACTTTTTCTAAAAGCAGAAATTCATTAGTTGATAGTTGCCCTAAAATATAAGGGAAAACGTGATTTTCAATATTCTGATTGGAATCAACCATATTTGACAAAAGTATTGCCCATTTATTTTGTAAGATTTCATCTTCTTCAAGAGCAGAAGTTTCTAATAAGGGTACAAGTAATTTGAAAGATATTGTTTTAGGTTCAATTCCGTGCTTGTCACAATATTCTTTTGCTTTATTTAAAATTTTAACTTGATTTTTAAATTTCCAGAATGTAACTTTTTCCTTCATCAAAAGCCCTGTCTCCTCAACTGCGGGCATAATTAATTTATCCAAGAAGTCTTTGGCAAGTTCAATTCCTTTTTCGATTGTTGAAGACTTTATATTTAAATCATTTCCCATAATTTCTTTTCAAATTGCACCCACCGTAAGGATATTATTACAATTACCTTTATATCCATTTTACAAGTAACTAATATAAGCTTTCTTTTAGTAAAGTCGCCCTCCAATAGTTGCAAACCTAACCAATACCAGAGCTCTGAAAATACATTGGATTTAAGAAGAATCTATTCGAAATAGTAAAGTGAATCCATTTTTGGGAAAACACTAGTAAGGAAGATTGGCTAATGATCTAGTAAGCAACTTTAAAAGTAAATAGAATAAGATCTCATCACTGGCTAGGCCAATTTTTAACCAGAAAAAAATTCACTGGTCTTAATTGTACCCAAAACAGTTTAATTGAAGGCATAAAATATTAAAAACCAAAAACTATGCACAAAGTATGCACAAATTGGAGATTTAGCTTTTTTACTAAAAGTCCTAAAACGACGAAACCCTCAGTAAAAACTGAGGGTTTCGTGTTGTGGGCCCTACTGGATTCGAACCAGTGACCCCCTGCTTGTAAGGCAGGTGCTCTGAACCAACTGAGCTAAGAGCCCGATATCAATCTTTCAAAATTAGCTTCTATTTTTTCTAGAAGTGCTTTGCTGTCTGAAAGCAGGTGCAAATATAATACAGTTTTTAACTTCTACAAAAGAAAATCAAAAAAAAATTAAACTATTTCTGCCACTACAAAAGTACTTCCTCCCACATAGATAAAATCCGAATTTTCAGCCGCAGATTTAGCGGAAGCAAATGCCTCAGAAACAGAGCCATAAGCCTCACCCCTCAAACCAAAGGCTTCTGCTCTCTCTTTTAATATACTTTCATCCAAGCCACGTGGAATATTTGGTCTACAGAAATAATACTGCGCATCTGTTGGAAATAACGGGAAAATCTGCTCCAAATCCTTCTCCTTCACAAAACCAAGGACCAAGTGTAAGGTTGAAACCTTATGTCTTTTTATCTGATCTAACACTATTGTCAATCCTTCCGTATTATGAGCGGTATCACAAACTATCAACGGTTGCTCCTCCAATATTTGCCATCTCCCCAACAAACCTGTGTTAATCGAAACTTTATCCAATCCTTGTTCTATATGGCTTTCATTAACCACAAAACCATTTAATTCATGTATTGTAGCAACAACTCCCTTAATGTTTTTCGCCTGATATCCGCCTAAAAGGGAAGTTTTATAGCTGCCTGGAACAACCTCACTAGCAAAAACTATCTTTGAATTCAATTCTTTTGCCACTTCTGAGAAAACAACGGCCGTCTCTTCTTGTAATTCACTAATCACCACTGGTACGCCCTGCTTAATAATACCGGCTTTTTCATAAGCTATTTTAGCAATGGTATCACCCAAAATTTCCACATGATCATATCCTATATTAGTAATTAAGGACACCTCAGGGGTTATTATATTGGTAGAATCCAGTCTGCCGCCCAATCCCACCTCAATAATGGCAATATCTACATTTTCCATAGCAAAGTATTGAAAGGCCATACCCACCGTCATTTCAAAAAACGATAATCTATGGGCTTCCAAAAAGACTTTGTTATCCTTAATAAAATCAACCACAAATTTTTCAAAAACTGGTTTCCCATCTACTCTTATCCGCTCTCTAAAATCTTTTAAATGCGGTGAAGTATATAAACCGGTCTTATACCCAGCCTCTTGGAGAATAGAGGCTAACATATGGCTACTAGATCCTTTGCCATTAGTACCTCCTACATGGATACTTTTAAATTTCCTTTCGGGATTACCTAGATATTCCGTAAAATCACGAATGTTATCTAACTTAGCATTAAAAGCAGATGCTCCTTTCTGTTGGTACATAGGTAACTGTACAAACATCCACGCCAAAGTTTCTTGGTAGTTCATTAAATATTCTGAGTTGAATTAAAAGAATATGATATAAATAGTATTGAAAAATAGGGAGATTTCGTAGGGTATTTAAACCAAACAAGACTGAATAACATTATAATTAGTTTCTTAATAAAAAATTATTCACCCAATTTAAAGTTAACCACAACAAAACCGGTCTGTTGCGCTGGGGCATTGGAATCTAGATTCCACTTATGCTTTAAAGCAGTCTGTTTTGCTGGTGCCAACAAACAAGGATGATTATTGGTGGTACCCTTTACACCGGGAGTAGCTTCTACCACATCACCATTCCTATTTACCACAATCTTCACCACTACCCTACCTTCTTCATTACATTCCTGTGGCACTTTACCTTGATTTACCAGTTTTCTACCTTTTAAACCATGACCTCCAGTTCCGGTACCAGAACCAGGACTACCATAGTAGCTTGTAGCGTAAGGATCGCCATCCGGACTTCCTTTATCACCAGCCCGATTATCGTTCCCTTCACTTCCAGATGCGGTTCCATCAGATTTATTAATGCCACTTATCAGCTGATCTAGCTTGTTCCGTTTTGCTTGTTGCTCCTGTTTAAGTTTCTCTTCTGCTTCTTTTCTCTCACGCGCTATCCTGTCTGCTTCTGCTTGCGCTTTCTTAGCAGCTTCATTCGCCTTACGTTGCGTTTCCTGCTGTTGCTTAATTAAAATAGACTCCTCACTTTCTTGTGTCAGGATTTTTTCTGCAGGTTTCTCTACAGCTATTTCCTCTTTTGGAACCTGCTCTTCTACTTTTTCTTCCTGCACTTTAGGTTCGGAAATAGGTTTATTTACGGGTTGAGACTGTACTTTTTCCTTGGGCTGAACATTACCACTTCCAAACTCCATAGTCCCAAAATTGACAGATATACCACTTTCCAGTGGCGGATCCATATAGGTAAGTCCCACATAAAAAAGCAATAGTAAGAGCACGCTAAGCAACACCGTTGTAAGCGTAAAAGATTTCTTTTTGTGTTTTGTGTTCAGTAATGCCATCAATTGGGTCGCACAGCCAAAATAACCTTATAATTATTTCTATTGGCAATATCCATAACGTTAACAGCCTCTTTAATGGCAACGCTCTCTTCTGCTCTTAGAATAATTGTAGGTTTCTCTTTTCCTTCTAGTGCTTTTTTTAGTTCAATTTCTATATACTCCCCGTTAATTTTTTGGTTGTCTACGAAATATTCTAGGTTCTTATTGATACTTACCGATACATTCTGAGTATTGGTGGACTTCCCTTTTGCTTTGGGCAGCAATAGATCCAATGCATTTGGAGAATTTGCCGTCAACATAAAGAAAATAAGCAATAAGAAAACAATATCCGTCATAGACGACATGCTAAAATCCGGACTAACCTTATTTCTACCTTTTAGTTTCATGTGTTTTGCCTACAGGGGTTCGTTCAATAAATCTAAAAACTCTACAGCATTGGCTTCCATTTTATGGACTACCTTATCTGTTCTGTTCACCAAGTGGTTATATCCAATATACGCAATAATTCCGACAATAAGTCCTGCTACCGTAGTTGTCATCGCAGTATAAATACCTGCGGCCAGTGATCCCATTTCGGCTTGACCACCGCTAGAAGCCATTTCGTGAAAAGCTAAAATCATTCCTATTACCGTTCCTAAGAAACCAATCATTGGTGCAGCTCCTGCAACAGTTGCTAAAACAGATACGTTCTTCTCAAGTTTATATACCTCTAAAGTACCTGCGTTTTCAATGGCGGTATTTATATCGTCCAACGGCTTTCCAATCCTAGAAATACCCTTTTCTGTTAATCTGGCAACAGGAGAATCGGTCTGGGCACATAATAATTTTGCAGCCTCCAACTTACCATTGGTTACATGATCTCGAATTTGGTTCATAAAATTACTGTCGATCTGGGATGCCGCCTTAATTGCAAAAATGCGCTCAAAATAAATATATAGCGCCACAAAAAGCATGGCAAAGAGCACCGAAATAATTAGGATACTACCTGTACCCCCACTAACTATTAAATCAATTACCGAAAGGGTCTTTTCTTCTGACACTAACTCCTCTATTCCTGCCTCTTGGGCAAGGTCTTGTAACAATATCATAAATTCTCTTTTATAAGTGTTGTCTTAATAACGTAATTTTGGATTATAAATTATCTGTTCCATATAAAATATCTTACAAAATATAGAACCTCAATTATCTGTCCCAATTAAGATTTTCTTTTGGCTAAATTAATTGTTTTAAAGCAATTTCAAATCCTGTTTTACTAAGATTGATTTTAGTGTTATTTGTCTTGAATATATTTAACAAAGCATTTTTAATAGTTTTTGAAGTATCCATAAAAATTAATTCGTCGTCCATAGGCACTCTTCCCTCCATAAAATAGGCGAATACCCGGGCCATACCACAGTTTGATACAAAGTCCGGGATTAAACTTATTTGCTCATCCGTATATTGCATAATCGGTCCAAAAAAGATCTCTTTATCTGCAAAAGGGACATTGGCCCCACAGCTAATAACTTCTAATCCGGTATTGATCATTCTGGAGATTTGATCCTTGGTAATTAATCTAGATGCAGCACATGGCATAAAAATCTCTGCAGGTAAATCCCAAATCCTTTGATTCATTTCCTCAAAGGGAATCACTTCTATCTCATTAAGAGTATTCCCTTTTTTATTTAAATACATTCTGGTCACCTCTTCAAAAGAAAATCCATCCTCATTTATCACTCCCCCATCCCTATCTAAAATTCCGACAATCTTAGCCCCCATTTGAGAAAGGTAAAAAGCAGCTGCAGAACCAACATTCCCGAATCCTTGCACAATAGCCCTCTTCCCTATTACCGATTCATTCTGAATCTCATAATAATGTTTAACTGCCTCGGCAACTCCAAATCCAGTGATCAGATCTGCAACAGTATATTTCCTTGATGTATCTGGGGAATACTTACTATTCTCCAACACCTTTATCACTCCTAATCTCAATTGTCCTATTCTATTGATCTTATCCGCTTCCGTAGGCTTAAAATGCCCATTAAAAACACCTTCTTGCGGATGCCAAACCCCAGCTTCTTCCGTAATGGGAATCACCTCATGAATCTCATCCACATTTAAATCGCCCCCAGTACCATAATAACTCTTCAACAAAGGGGCAACAGCTTGATACCAACGTCTTAGAACCTCATTTTTCCTAGGGTCATTAGGATCAAAATTAATCCCCGATTTTGCTCCTCCTATGGGCGGACCAGAAACTGTAAATTTAACTTCCATAGTCTTGGCCAGGGACAGTACCTCATTCATATCCAACCCTTTACGCATTCTAGTGCCTCCGCCTGCAGCCCCACCACGAAGGGAATTGATTACCGCCCATCCTTCTGCACTAGTCTCAGGATCTTTCCAATTAAAAACAATCTCAGGTGGCTTTTCTTCAAACTTCTTAAGTAATTCCTTCATAGTGGTTACGATTGTATTTATCTGATTTAATTTCTGCCAATGCCCAAACCCAAAACTCTTTAATTGTCGTTTTTTAGAAATTGTAGCCAGTGCAATCCCATATCCAGTAAATGGTTATACATCTATACGAATCTTAACAAACAAATATAGAAATATAGATTAGGTTTTAAACTTATATTCACCCTAATTATTTGATAGTATACCCGTATATTTGTTATAACCTCATAATTTATTTTCAATAATGGACTTTACACTATCTGAAGAACAATTAATGATACAGCAAGCGGCAAGGGATTTTGCCCAAACCGAATTACTCCCTGGTGTTATTGAGAGAGACGATGCACAAGAGTTTCCTGCAGAGCAAGTTAAAAAAATGGGAGAATTAGGGTTTCTCGGTATGATGGTAGATCCTAAATACGGTGGAAGTGGTATGGACACCATATCCTACGTAGTGGTAATGGAGGAGCTTTCTAAAGTTGATGCATCCTCCTCCGTAATTGTATCGGTAAACAATTCATTGGTGTGTTGGGGATTGGAATCCTATGGTTCCGAAGCGCAGAAAGAAAAGTATCTTATGAGATTGGCTAGTGGAAAGTGCCTTGGCGCGTTTTGTCTTTCTGAACCGGAAGCTGGCAGTGATGCTACTTCACAGAAAACAACAGCTATTGATAAAGGAGATCATTACGTACTTAATGGCACAAAAAACTGGATAACCAATGGAAGTACGGCCGACCTATATATTGTAATTGCACAAACGGATATTGATAAGGGACATAAAGGAATAAATGCCCTAATAGTAGAAAAAGGAATGCCAGGTTTTGAAATTGGCCCTAAAGAAAATAAACTGGGTATTCGCGGTAGTGACACCCACTCCCTAATTTTTAACGATGTTAAGATTCCCAAAGAAAATCGGATCGGAGAAGATGGTTTCGGATTTAAGTTTGCCATGAAAACTTTGGCTGGAGGTAGAATTGGAATTGCGGCACAGGCCTTGGGAATTGCTGCAGGCGCTTATGAACTCTCTCTAAAATACGCCAAAGAAAGGAAAGCTTTCGGGACAGAAATTGGCAACCACCAGGCTATTGCTTTTAAATTAGCCGATATGCACACCCAAATACAAGCGGCAAGACATTTGGTATATAAGGCTGCTTGGGACAAAGACCAAGGAAACAATTACGATATATCAGGAGCTATGGCTAAACTTTATGCCTCGCAAGTTGCTATGGATACTAGTATAGAAGCCGTCCAAATTCATGGTGGCAACGGATTTGTAAAAGACTACCATGTAGAACGTATGATGCGGGACGCGAAGATCACTCAGATTTATGAAGGCACCTCAGAAATCCAAAAGATCGTTATTTCAAGAAGCATATTAAGGGAATAGCAAATATTAAAAGCTCCACTATCCAATTCATATAATCCATCAAAGAAATAGACTACCTATTTTAATAGTAAGGATTGTTCTTTTGTTATTCTTTTATTCCACGGCGTTGCACCACATTTTAACAAACTGAATATCAATCCATAACCTCTCTGCATTTCTTAATAAGCTTTCTCACAAGCCTATTACCAACACCCTTATTAATAAAATAAATATTGGAAACCTAATATTTAATACGTTAAATAGGTATGCTTTATTATGACTATCCCAAAATTAAAGGTTAAAATATTAGAATATGCATTTTACACAACGTTTCAATGAAAATATTGGATTTTTTTCATTAAATTTACCTTTTTAATAAATTAAACTCTCCTTTTTCGTTACTTTTGAATAAATAATGCAATACAAAAAAGGATGAAGAAACAAGGTTTATATCTTCCGGAGTTTGAACATGATAACTGTGGAGCTGGATTTATATGTAGTCTGAAAGGTGAAAAGTCAAACGATATTATCCATAAGGCATTGGAGATTCTGGAGAAATTAGAGCATCGTGGTGCTGTAAGCTCTGACGGAAAAACGGGGGATGGTGCCGGAATATTAGTTGACATTCCTCATAATTTCTTTAAAGATGTATGTGATTTTGATTTACCAGAACCTGGAAATTATGCTGTGGGCAATATTTTCTTACCACAAAAGGAAAATCAAAGAAAGTACTGCGTTGATATTTTTGAAGAGAATATCAAAAAGCAAGGTTTACAATTATTGGGATGGAGAGATGTACCAGTCAACCAATCCATCCCAGGGAGAATAGCTGCTGAAACAGCACCCTTTATAAGGCAATTATTCGTTGCAAAACAAGACGAGAAACAAGATTATTTTGACTTTAATTTAAAATTATTTATAGCAAGGAAGGTTACAGAGCATACCGTAAACAATTCCAAACTTTCTGAAAGTAATTTTTTCTACGTTCCCAGTCTATCCACAAAAATAATCATCTTTAAGGGACTATTAATGCCAGAGGATATTAGTCTTTACTACAAGGATCTAATGGATCCAAGGGTAACAACTAGACTAGCACTGGTTCACCAAAGATTCTCTACCAACACCTTTCCTACCTGGGATCTTGCACAACCGTTCCGATACATGTGCCATAATGGAGAAATAAACACCCTTAGGGGCAATGTATCCAGAATGCGATCTAGAGAAGAGCTCATGAAAAGTGATTGGTTTGGAGAAGAGATAAAAAACATTCTACCAATTATATTACCAGGAAAATCCGATTCGGCCACTATGGACATGGTCGTAGAGTTATTATTAATGACCGGGAGATCACTTCCGGAGGTAATGATGATATTGGTACCTGAGGCATGGGAAAAAAATCCAGCAATGTCCGAGGCAAAAAAAGCCTTTTACGAATATCATTCTTGTTTAATGGAACCATGGGATGGTCCTGCTTCCATTCCTTTCACAGATGGAAATTATATAGGAGCTGTATTGGACAGGAACGGACTAAGACCTTCTAGATATTCCGTTACCAAAGATGGTTTTGTAATAATGTCGTCTGAAGTAGGGGTAATGGACATTGCTCCAGAGAATATTGCCCTTCACGGTAGGTTAGAACCAGGAAAAATGTTTTTGGTCAATATGGAGGAAGGCCGCATAATAAATGACGAAGAAATAAAGGAGGAAATTGCGGTTAGGCATCCTTACAAGAAATGGCTCTCTAATAATTTAGTGCATCTAAAAGATATCCCTTATAACGATTGCCCCCTATTTCTAAATGAAGCTTCCGTACAAAAAAGAAAATCTATTTTCGGATACACTTTGGAAGACTTAGATACCATTATTCTTCCCATGGGAAAAACAGCAAAGGAGCCTTTGGGATCAATGGGGTCAGATACTCCAATAGCTGTACTATCGGAACGACCACAATTAATATATAATTATTTTAAGCAATTGTTCGCTCAAGTCACCAACCCTCCTTTGGATGGTATTCGCGAAGAACTAATAACCGACATTAGCCTAACATTGGGCAGCGACCAGAATATATTTGAGTTTTCCGAACTACACTGTAGAAAATTGAAAATTCAAAATCCAGTGATTTCCAAAGAAGATCTTGATAAAATAAAGAATTTTGATTCCAGTCCCCATTTCAAAGTGGTTTCTATTCCTATACTATATGATATTGAGAAAGGCCTTAACGGCCTAGAGGATGCGCTACAATCCATTGTAAACCAGGCAGAATTAGCCATAGATGAAGGCACCAATATAATAATACTTTCGGATAGAAATGTGAGTAAAACAAAAGCTCCTATCCCCGCTCTTTTAGCCTGCTCATTTGTAAATAGCGGTCTACAGCGACTAAACAAACGCTCTAAGTTAAGCATTATCATAGAATCTGCAGAACCACGAGAGGTGCATCATTTTGCCTTATTATTTGGATTTGGGGCAAGTGCTATCAATCCCTATATGGTTAATGAAATTATTGATGAGCAAATAAAGGAGCTCGATATTACAGAATACAGCGTTGACGAGGCCATAAAAAATTACAATAAGGCAATAGGCAAAGGGGTTCTTAAAGTGATGAATAAAATAGGTATCTCCACCTTAAACTCATACCGTGGATCACAATTATTTGAGTGCATTGGAATAAACACCAAAACGGTAGAGAAATATTTCCCAAATACCCCAACAAGAATACAGGGAATTGGATTGTATGAAATTGAAAAGGAAATCTCTAAACGGCACACAAAAGCCTACAGCGATCAAGAAATCCCAGCCAATATGGAGCTAGAAATTGGTGGGCAGTATCGATGGCGAAGAGATGGGGAAAAACATATGTTCAATCCATTGACCATAGCCAAACTCCAGTTAGCGGTAAGAAATAATGAACCGAAATCCTTTAAGGAGTTCTCCAAAATGATAAACGAACAATCGAAAAGTCTCATGACCATTCGCGGACTATTCGATTTTTCCAACTACGATCCTATATCTTTAGAGGAGGTAGAACCGTGGACCGAAATTGTAAAACGATTTAAGACAGGAGCTATGTCTTATGGCTCTATTAGTAAGGAGGCACATGAAAATCTTGCTATCGCCATGAACAGGATTGGTGGGAAAAGTAATTCTGGTGAAGGCGGAGAAGATGCAGAGCGATTTTACAAGAACCAAACGGGTGATTGGAGTAATAGCGCCATAAAACAAGTAGCATCGGGTAGATTTGGGGTAACTTCAAATTATTTGACAAGCGCTAAAGAAATCCAGATTAAAATGGCACAGGGTGCAAAGCCAGGGGAAGGCGGACAATTACCAGGCCCCAAGGTAAACCCCTCCATTGCCAAAACTAGGAATTCTACTCCGTACGTAGGATTAATTTCTCCCCCGCCCCATCATGACATCTATTCCATTGAAGACCTTTCACAGTTGATTTTCGATTTAAAATCGGCCAACCGGAAAGCAAGGATAAATGTAAAACTAGTCTCTGAAATTGGAGTTGGTACCGTAGCGGCAGGAGTTTCAAAAGCTAAAGCAGATGTAATCCTTATATCTGGCCATGATGGTGGTACTGGGGCATCACCGCTCACCTCCTTAAAGCATGCAGGATTGCCATGGGAGTTGGGAATTGCAGAGGCACAACAGACCTTGGTAATGAACGACTTAAGAAACAGGGTGGTCTTGGAATGCGATGGCCAATTAAAAACAGGTAGGGATGTAGCCATAGCGTGCTTACTGGGAGCCGAAGAATTTGGATTTGCAACCGCACCATTGGTAGCCTCTGGTTGTATCATGATGCGGGTATGTCACCTAAACACTTGCCCCGTAGGTATTGCAACTCAAAATCCAGAATTGCGCAAAAAATTTCAAGGAAAACCCGAACATGTGGTCAATTATATGTATTTCGTTGCCCAAGAACTTCGGGAGATAATGGCTCAATTAGGATTTAGGACTGTCAATGAAATGGTGGGACAGGTTCAAAAGTTAGACCGTAAGAAAGCACTAGAACATTACAAGGCAGCGGGGATAGACTTAAGCCCCATTTTACATAAGGTTGATGTTCCCATCGGAACAAAATTCTATAATACTCAGAAACAACGTCACGATATAGAGAATTCTATCGAATTTGAAATTCTGGAAAAAGCACACCCTGCTCTGTTCAGGAAGGAGAAAATTTCTTTGGAATTCCCTATCCGCAATACGGACAGGGCAGTAGGCGCCATCATCAGTAATGAGATTTCAAAGATATATGGTGCTGAAGGCTTACCTACCAACACCTTAAAATTAAATTTCACCGGATCTGCAGGACAAAGTTTTGGAGCTTTTGCCACCAAAGGACTAACCATGGTGGTAAATGGCAACACTAATGATTATCTTGGGAAAGGTCTTTCTGGCGCTAAACTAGTGGTTAAAGTCCCCGATAAATCTACCATAAAACCTGAAGAAAATGTCATTACAGGAAATGTTACCCTGTATGGTGCCACTTCAGGAGAAACCTATATAAATGGGAAAGCAGGAGAACGGTTTTGTGTAAGAAATTCAGGAGCCAAAGCGGTAGTAGAGGGAATTGGAGATCATGGTTGTGAATATATGACAGGGGGTACAGCCGTAATTCTAGGTGAAGTAGGAAGGAATTTCGGAGCTGGAATGAGTGGTGGTATCGCCTATGTTTATGACGAAAAAAACACTTTTAAAAAACACTGCAACTCAGAATCGCTAAATTTATTAACAGTGGAGGATAATTCTGATATTACAGAATTAAAGGAACTTATTGAGAATCACTATAACGCTACACTTAGTCCCATTGCACAGCGGATATTAGAAAAGTGGGAGGAGTGCTTACCTAATTTCATCAAAATATTTCCAGAAGAATACAAGCAAGCACTGCTTCGTATAGAAAAAGAAAAATTAGAAACAATATAATCCAACTATGGGAAAGATAACAGGATTTTTGGAATTCGATAGAAAAGTAGAAGAATACGCTCCCGTTAAGGAAAGGATAACCCATTATAAGGAATTTACCCTACCTATGAAAGAGCAGGAGCTTAAAGACCAAGGTGCCAGGTGTATGGATTGCGGCATTCCATTCTGCCATAGCGGATGCCCTTTAGGAAACCTTATTCCTGATTTTAATGATGCGGTCTACCGCGGAAAATGGGAAAAAGCAGCAGAAATATTACACTCTACAAATAATTTTCCGGAATTTACAGGAAGATTATGTCCTGCACCATGTGAAGAAGCATGTGTTTTAGGAATTAACGAGAACCCGGTTTCAATAGAGAATATTGAAAAGAATATTGTAGAGACCGCTTTCAATAAAGGATGGGTAGTTGCCAAACCACCCAACAAAAGAACAGGAAAAACTGTTGCAGTTATTGGGTCTGGACCAGCAGGTTTAGCAGCTGCTCAACAATTGAACAGAGCCGGTCATTTGGTAACCGTTTTTGAACGGGACGATAAAGTGGGTGGTCTTTTACGATATGGTATACCCGATTTTAAATTGGAAAAACGTATTATAGATCGAAGAGTCGCAATCTTAATAGAAGAAGGAATCCAGTTTAGAACTGGAACCCATGTTGGTATTGACATTCAGGCAGCGCAGATAAAGGACCAGTTTGATGCTCTTGTCCTTTCCGGAGGCGCAACGGTTCGCAGGGATCTTCCTATAGAAGGGGCAGACCTAATAGGGGTAGTACAAGCTATGGACTTCCTAAAACAAAACAATAAAAGAGTTGATGGAATAGAGGAACTTGGAGAGGAAATTAAAGCTACTGGTAAAGATGTTGTTGTAATTGGCGGAGGAGATACCGGTTCAGATTGTATTGGAACCTCGTTTAGACATGGTGCAACTTCTGTTTCTAATTTTGAAATTTTAGGAAAACCAACACTGGAACGTCCTTCAGATCAACCATGGCCATTTTGGCCCATGAGACTAAGAACAAGCTCTTCGCATAAGGAAGGTGTGGAACGATTTTTCAGTATTTCAACTAAAAGATTTATAGGAGATACTAACGGAAATCTTAAAGGCTTAATTACTTCAGAAGTAGAGTGGATTATGGAATCTGGAAAACGCCCACAACTTAAAGAAATTCCTGGCACCGAAAAAGAATGGAAATGTGAATTGGCCTTGTTGGCATTGGGATTTACAGGTGCCGAAATGACCATTGCAGAGCAACTAGGAATTACGGCAGATATGCGAACCAACATTAAAGCCAGTGAGGCCGATTATATGACCAATATACCGGGAATATTTGTAGCTGGGGATCAAAGAAGAGGGCAGTCCCTTATTGTATGGGCCATCTCGGAAGGTAGGCAGGCTGCACACCATGTGGATGCTTTTCTAATGGGAAATTCTAATTTACCATTAAAAGGTGACGGAGACTTACCTAGAATTTAACAAATATTTATCGACACATAAAGTCCCTTTAAAATAGACGCTATACATTACAAAATGCCATATCCGAATGAAAATGGATATGGCATTTTATGTATATTATTTAGCTAAGAAAAGACAAATCTCAATTTAATGCATTTAGAATAATTTAAAAATCAATCCGTAGTACCTTTACTTCCCCACCAGTCTGCATTGGGCTTAAAATCTTTAGAAAGATAATTTATACGTTCTTTTTCCAGTCTGGGTAACATTTCATTTACAATGCGCTCTTTTCGTTTCTGCGCCAAATCAGCATCGTACTCGGGATCTAATTTAGGAGTTTTAGCCCCAACCTCCATTAACCATTCCAAAAGCTGGTTACTCAATTCCGCTGCAAGTTGCTGGTTAATTTCTATAACATTACTGTTCTCTGTAATATCTGAAGGCAAATGATAGAGCTCTTCCCTTCCATCTTCCCAATAATGGATTAGCTTCCAATCTCCCTTTCTAATTATGGAAGAAGGCTGCCCTCCTTGGTTTCCATAATGGGGATAATGCCAATATAAAGCCCTATCTTCATTGAATTCCTTCCCTTCCAGTATGGGGCGTAGGCTAATTCCATCCCTGTGTTGCTCAGGCTTTAATGGGATATTGGCCAAATCTAAAATTGTAGGATAAAAATCGGTCCCTATTACAGGCTGATCGTTTTTAGCGCCATTAATATTCAACCAAGGTACTTTAATAAAGAACGGCTCCCTAATACCACCTTCATATTGATATCCTTTACCCCCTCTTAAAGGCAAATTACTAGTTGCAAAATTATCTCCTGAAGCGACTCCGCCATTATCTGAGGTAAATACTACAATGGTATTTTTTTCCAAACCAGAACGTCTTAGCGCATCTAGTACTTCTCCTACCGCATCATCCATACTTTCTACAAGACCTGCATAGATTGGATTATCCTGTACCGTACGGATAGGCAACACACCTTCCATTTGGTATCCTTGGTCTTGTATACCCATTTCCTCTGCTTTGTCTCTATAATGTTGCCATTTAGACTCCGTGGTCTGTATAGGCGCATGCACTGCATAGAATGATAAAAAAGCAAAGAATGCGGTATCCTTATTTTGCAAAATAAACTCTGCTGTCTCCTTGGCAAGGCGCATGGAGAGATTCTCACCGTTTTGCTTATTGGGAAGGCTTGGATTGGTCCACGGAGAATAAAATCCACCTATTGGACTTCCTTTGTCCCATCCACCTTTGTTTATATCAAAGCCGTGATCTTCTGGATAGGAGCCCTCATCTCCCAGATGCCACTTTCCAGCAAAAAAAGTTGTATATCCATTTTCTTTCAAAGCTTCAGCAATAGTTATATCCTTCTTTGAAAGAGAATGTATATAATCTGCAGGGAGCAATTTATCGTGTCTGTTTAATTTTCGCCAATTTTCTCCCGAAGGGGCACCTATCCAATCAGTAATTCCGTGTCTGGCGGTAAACTTGCCAGTCATAATGCTAGCTCTAGATGGACTACATACACGGCTAGCAGCATAGCCTTGGGTAAATATCATTCCCTCCCTAGCCAACCTATCAATATTGGGTGTCTCATAAAACTCACTACCTGTAATACCTAAGTCAACCAGCCCTAGGTCATCTACAAGAATAAAGACAACATTAGGCGTTTGGGGAACAGATTCGGATTGTGGGGCACAACTACTCATTGTACCAATTAGTAGCACACTACTAAGAATTGTGAAAATCTTCATAAACTTATAATAATGGGTAATTACGGTGAAATTTATTAAGGCAGTGGTCTTACCATAATATCTTTAAAATAAACAATACTTTTTGGATCATGCCCTTGAAGTGCAAAAGTACCTCCCTTGAGAACTCTGTGAATGCGTTCGCCTTCCCGTTTGGGATTTTCGGGTTCGGTATAATCTACCACTACTATATCGTTGATCTTAACAATAATTCGCTTACCCTCTACTTTTATATATTCTGTATACCACTCATCATCATTAGCGTAGGTTTCCATTATATTGACCACATCGTATAAACTCCCGGTACGTTTCCAATCGCTATGAGAATTATTCACCTGCACTTCATAACCGTGAATTGGCCAACTAGCCTCTTGATAACGAGTGTGTATATAAATTCCAGAATTAGAATTGGCCTTTGTCATCACAGAAGCCTTAAATTCAAAATTTTCAAAGTGGTGGTCATTTACTCCGCCCATATAAAACAAATGACCCTTTGGTCCAGCTACTTTAATAGCCCCATTCTCTATACTAAAAGTACTAGCATTCTCTCCAACCTTCCATCCATCCAAATTCTTTCCATTAAATAATGAAACCCATCCGTCTTTATTTTTGGTTTCCTGTCCAGTACTAACATTCAAAAAGGCAAGGGAAGAAACAAAAATGATTAAATAGTGTAGTTTGCTTTTCATGGTCGGTTGATTTTATTGAATTGAGTATACAATATATAGAAAAATAAAAGAAGGACCGTGTATTATTATCGAAATAGAAGCGTGTTTAGAGTAACACCCCTACGGCCGTGTAGTTGTCGGACATTTATCACATAACATATAAGATGGGCTACACGAAGGTAAACACTGATTAGTCTGGAATCCGTATAGGGTCTGTGCCCATATACAGAAGCAGGTTGGGATAGGGGCAAAAAAAAAGTCCCTCCATGTTTCCATGAAGGGACTCTTAAAAAAAGGCGGCGGCCTACTCTCCCACTTGATATAGCAGTACCATCGGCGCAGACGGGCTTAACTTCCCTGTTCGAGATGGTAAGGGGTGGGCCCCGTCGCCATGGCCACCTAAAATCTTTGGCTCGCAATCCTTATTTATAAGGAGTACGCACCGCGCCACTGGGGCGCAATATCGTTGACATAATAGGGACAGGGCATACTTGCCAGAAAG
>NZ_AUCB01000049.1 GCF_000429545.1 Arenibacter certesii DSM 19833 | reverse complement strand
AGGAACATAAGGGCAAGTTTGCCCTTGGCGCAGAAGATGCACCTTGGGCCCTTTTTGGCTTCCTTCAGACCAAGGGCCGCTACCAGTTCGTCCCAAGGGATGGCGATATAGATCTTGCCAAGATCGCTTTCGAGAAACCGGGCGTAAAACGCATCGAACTCTTCGGTCTGGGAGGAAAATGTAAAACTGTGCTGGAAATCGTGGATTCTTCGTATCTTGGACATAGACATTAAGATAAAAACCCCGTTTTTTGAGCTAGAGACTCGTTTTCGGGGTTTTATTATATCTAAATATACGAATTAAATACCTGATAAACAAGCAGTTGCGTCAATTCTGAATGCGCCTAAAACGAAATTTTCACGGAGGATAATACCAATCCTCTGCAGTTTACTAAACCCCAGGTTTAAATATACTCTTTACATTATGCTTATCAGGCTTGGCGTCAGGATTTCCGGCGACTCCCCTACTCTGCACTTCAACAAAATAGAACTCTTTACAAAATACGCTTTTTGTAAAGAGTTAAAAATAAGTAACTTTTTGCTCCCCTAGGAATATCAATAATAATCCAGTTAAGTTGATAGAAATAAATCAATAGCATTAAAAATATTATATTCGCCACACATACAAAGCCGAATAATCATTGCCAATAATTATATCTGTAAGTTGTACTAAAAATAAATCAATACATTGGAGAAACACCTAGAAGACCAAATGAATATTACAAAAGAAACAGCAACGAGTAAATCTCAAATTTTAAAATATTTTAGAGATAGATCTTCGGAGTTTATTTCAGAAGTAAATGTCGATTTTGGAAATACTGAATACAAGAAAAAAGCTAGACGTTTAAACTCTCTGCTTGTCCAAGCAAAAGTTACATTAATCGAAATTATTGAACAAAAAAGCAAAAAAGAAAATTGGTCTAATCAAGAAACACTTGAGTGCATATTAATGGTTACATATTGTAATTATGTTGTGATGCTCGAAGTCCGTCATTCCGTATGGCCATATGAATACATGGCATTTTCACGAAGAATTGGGGAATTATGGGAGCCTTTTTGCAAACTGGCTTTTGAATATCCAATTAATGAACTTGAGCTTTTTATTCCACCGCTTTTTGCGGACGTTAAGAAACAACTTGCAGACGAAGTTCAGGAATATATAAATGACCTTCCAATTGAAAAGGAGCAAAAAGAACAACTATTAAAATACTATAATAAGGTTTGGAGCTTAGTAATGTCAGGAGAAATAAAGCTTCAACTCGATTTACATTTTGTTTTTGAGGGTAAAAAATATGTTGTTGACTTCAAAAGTGGTTTTGGATCCAATGAAAAAGGAAATGTTAACAGACTATTATTAGTCGCAAGTATTTACCAAAACCTTGAAGATAACTATGAACCTTTAATATTCGTACGAGCAGCCGAAAACAACAACTATTTTAACACTTTAAAAAACTCAAAAATATGGAGTGCATTTTCCGGAGATGAAACCTATGATGAACTACACAAATATTCTGGATTTGACATTAAATCTTGGATAAACCAAAACATTAATTGGGTAGAAGATTTGGATAATGAATTCGTCGAACATTTAAATAATAACGACTTAACTCAATATTTAACTTGGTAAATTATGATTAGTGAACAAAGAATATTTCAGGCATACTACACCAAATCAGAACCTATAGTATCTTATATGGTAGATTTACTCAATTTAAACGGTACGGAAACAATCTTTGAACCTTGTGCTGGTGACGGGGTTTTTATTGA
The DNA here is from genome assembly GCF_000429545.1 of Arenibacter certesii DSM 19833. GTDB lineage: Bacteria > Bacteroidota > Bacteroidia > Flavobacteriales > Flavobacteriaceae > Arenibacter > Arenibacter certesii. Next base: position 22,835 of record NZ_AUCB01000049.1, on the reverse strand, counting down.
TCCTATTTTAAAGAAATTTCCAGATATTATAATTGATGCTTTTGAGCTGAATGAAGAAGCCTGTGAAAAACTAAAAGTTAAATATTCAGGTTTAGAGAATTTATCAATTAAACAAACAGATACATTAACTGATACAGGATTAGATCTTCTGTGCTCAATGGGTGGAAAATATGATGCAGTAATCGCCAATCCACCTTATGGAGCTTGGAGAGATTCATTAGATAGAGCAACCTTAAAAAAGAAATTTCATGGTTTTTATGCTAAAGAAAGTTATTCTCTTTTTCTTTATCGCTGTATTGAATCTCTCAGGGAAGGTGGAAAATTAGTATTTATAATTCCAGATACATATCTGAATCTAAATATGCACAAGGATATTAGAAAGTATATCCTTTCAACAACAAAAATTAAAGAGATAGCTTTATTTCCATCCTCATATTTTCCAGGAGTCAATTTTGGCTATGCAAATTTATCTATAATTGCATTGGAAAAAAGTAGTGATTACGAATCCAATATTAAAAATAATTTTAAACTAATAAAAGGTTATAAATCAGTAAATGAATTAGGCAACAACAATCTCAAACATTTGACTAGTTTAGAGATTCAACAAAAAGATGTTCTAAATAATATCAACCACATTTTTCTAATTAATGCAAACCCAAATGTTTTAGACTGCATTAAAGAATCCGAAATCAAAATTGGAGATGTTTGTGATTGTGCAACTGGTTTCTACTCTGGTAATGACAAAGACCGCCTGAAAGTATTGAGTAAAGAAATTCGTAATTCAAAAAGATATGAGGTTGTTGATAAAGATAAAATCACATATGATTGTAGTTCAAGACCTTTAAATGGGATTGAAGACGATAAGATATTTGTTCCAATTGTAAAAGGTGGAAATGTAAAATATATTAAACCAGACAACTGGTTTATGGAATGGTCAGAGGAAATAGTTAGTTTTTATAAAAAGGATAAAAAAGCTCGTTATCAGAATTCTTCCTATTATTTTAAAAATGGTATTGCTATACCAATGGTAAGTTCGACTTCCATAACGGGTGCACTTATAGAGAACAGATTATTCGACCAATCCATTGTTGGAGTATTCCCAAAAGACGAGAACCTAACGCATTATTTATTAGCTTTTTTCAATTCACCAACTTGCAATAAATTAATAAGAACTATTAACCCTTCAACAAACAATTCATCAAACTACATCAAACTAATTCCGTTTATAAGTCCTAGTGTTGGGGATTTGGCAACCATCACAGAGAATGTAAAGCAAATAATTGAGCAAACTAAAATTTCGGGAGATTACGATTTGAATTTGGAAAGCAAAAACAATACTATAATTAAGGGTCTTTATAAGTTTTAACCAAAGCTAAAAGCAATACACATTTGAATTCGCTCAAGCCAACTCTATTAGTGTAAGATTCGGTGCTTAACTAAGAATTAAGCACCGAATCTTCACTGATATGCGCCAAAAAATCCGCATACTTCTTTTCCAATTTCCCATATTCCATTTCTTTGGCCAAGAGCTCCAGTGCTTCTCGCACTATTGCGCCCTGGGACAACTTCGCTGCCGGGGTGGTAAGGTCCTTCAATCGTTGGATCCTATCGAGCAACACCTTGGTAGACACGTCGTGTCGGACCGTAAAGGAGTGCTGAACCTCCTTGGAGTTCGTTTTAACGCTCTTTTCCTTCTGAGGCGCCTTAGTTCCCTTTTTTCCTTTATTCTTAGCTAATAAATCGTCTAAACTCATAATAGTCTTATTCTGAATATTTCTTTATTTTATGCAGTACCTCTTTTCCAAGGTTCATATAGTCGATCGCACCCGTACTCTTTTTGTCGTATTCAAAAATGGTCATCCTGAAATCCTTGTGCTGTGAATTTTCTATGGCCGTATTCCTCCTGATCCTGGTCTTGAAAAGGGCATCCCCCCACCCATTTTCCTTGATATCCTCTTCGATACTCCTGCTTATTTTCAAGCGTTCATCGAAATGGGTCAACAAAATACCCAAGATGGTCAAATCCTCGTTCAGGCTCTCCCGTACCCCGGAAATGAACTCGATCATAATGGATACCCCGTCCATACTGAATTGGGCTGCCTGTACCGGGACAATGACAAAATCGGCGACCGAAAGGGCATTGACCGTGACCAGGTTCATATCGGGAGGGCAATCGATAAAGACATAATCATAATCGTCCCGATACTTTTCGAGGGCCTTTTTAAGGATCAATTCCCTGGCAAATTTTCCTTGGATCAAAAGGTCGATACCCGCAAATTCAATGGAGCTTGGGATCAGATCCAGATTCTTGCGCACATTTACAATTTCAAAAGGACGACCTAAAAACAGGTCATTGATCGTCGTCTTGGCATTTTCCTGTCCCAAGTTTTTGGTCAAATTCGCCTGCTTGTCGCAATCGATCAAAAGTGTTTTTCCTTTTAACGCTGCCTGGGCCGCAAGGTTCAGGCAGCTCGTGGTTTTGGCAACGCCCCCCTTCTGATTACTAAATGCTACTATTTTCATTTAATATAATATTTATATGCAATATTAAAAATATAAAAAATAGAAGCAAGTTTTTATTACTTCTATTTTTTATATTGTTTCTATTTACTTTATTCTTACGTAATCGGATCCGCACAGTTTACAGTGCAGCTCCAGATCCGGCTTTCCCCATACGTTGGAGCAATCGCAAGAATACTTTGCCTTTACGGGTCCCTTTGGTTTGGATTGAACTTGCGCCAAGGTCAGATCCTTTACCTGGTCAAATAAGGGGCTGTCCTCATTGATCAGGTCCGCGATCTCCGGATTGACCTCCAGGTATAGACCGGTGAACAGATCACTGTTCATCAATTCCTCGGTAACCTCCATAAACTTTCCTCCCTCAATGGGGTAATCGTCCATGCTTTGCCCAACTATCTTCCCTCCCACCGTTCCGGTGGTCGATGGCATTAGTCCGATTTCTATCATTTTATTGGCCCACTGCTTATTATGGTAGCCCGCCCTGGACGGCTTCCCATAGTGGAACTGCCACCCGTGGCACATTTCGTGCACGACCGTCTGACAGATCTCTATCAATGGGAACTTAACGAACATAGACGGATTCAGGGCCAATTCGTCGGTCTCCTGGTCTTTGACGTGGAACCATCTTTTATAGGCATAGTGTCCGGCCACATTCTTTTTCCTCGTGATGACGATAAGGCAATCCTCGATCTGGTCATCAAAAAGCTCGGCATTGTAAAAATCAAAAATGTATTGAAAAAGGCCATAAAATTTTTTGGTGGGTTTATCTTCCCTATCTGTATTTTTCATCGTTGCTATCTTTAGGTTTGAATTACTTCTGTGTATTTCCTCCGCTTAAAAATGTTTAGTACTAAACATTTTTAGTAGTGCGAGCGAATAGGGCTCTGGAGCCAACCTTCCCTGGGAAGGTATTTTTCGAAGAAATAGTTTTTGGCCTAAAAATAGGGTCCCGGTAAGCTGTCCTAAGATTGCCAAGATCGTTGGACCCGATAGGGGTAAGTACCTCCATTTGTGAAGATTCCGATCTGCCGCCCAAAATAGGGGCGACAAAATGAAATAAAGATTTTAACTTTGTCATGATTCTAAATTTTTAGGATTATTGATTATTTGGGGGCGAAACTTTGGACGGAGACGCCCCCATTTTTAATGCACTACTAGCTTCTTTACTGCTCAATTCATAAAATGTTGCTTTAGGTTAAACTTCCTTTATTATTACACTGTAATATACGAAATATATGCAATATAAACAATAGATGCAATATAAATAATATAAGTTATTCTACTGTTTTTCAGTGTTTTACAGATTTCATTCATCCTAAATAAAATGTTTTTTAGATCCCCCTTGTAACTTATTATTTCCCGAATACGAAGTTAGCCCCTCCCTCGATAGGGTACCGATTGCCTTTGATTGCCGTGCAAAAGGATTTTGGGAGCTGGCGACCGGATCTAAAAATTGCGGTGGGTTCCCGCGGTAGGGGGGGATACCCTATTTTTAGAAAAATCATTATAGCACAGCAAATCTCAGAGGCTACATTTCCCGTCGATGGAAGGACAACGAGCTATTTGGACCAGAAATAATAACCACCTCCCAAGAGTAATGTTGCGCCGCGTACTCTTGCCCTGTCCGGCAAGAGTATTTTTTTGGCACGAATTGCATAGAAGTGCTTTTTTTCAAAGCTGTTCCTTGCTATGGTGTTTTTGTCCCTGCAGGGACAGTATAAAAACCGTCGTTTAAATATACTTTGCAAATTCCGTAAAATGTTAATTAACGGAGATAGGACCAAGTCGTGGGATATTGGCAGGGAACTCCTTTTATTCTTTTGTGTTAAAATTTCACTCTATAGATGTAACTATGTTGAAAGCATGCATTCAAGGTGATAGGGCGGCGGCGAGGGAATATGCTGACTTGTTGGAAAAATACTCGCTACCATTTGACGTGTACCATGTCATTAAAAAACATAAAATGTTTATAGAACTGGATCTGCACAAGGCGAGTAAAATCAAGGATCTACATTGATAATGGGTCGTTCCGGTTCCAATGGTGACTACATCCCAGCAAAATATCCTTGTAATCAAGTCTATTGTCCGGACCTAATATTGTACAGCGCCATCAGCATGGAATTGTGGCTTTTCATTAAATCGATCATGAAATATAGCGCCGTGGTTATGCAAAAAAATAGAGGATTTCGGCAACGTCCCAGATTGCTTGAATATGCTTTGTTCGTTCTGCAAAAGGATAATTTCCAGAACTTCCATAAAAAGCGTTTGCCTGGATCGGTAGGCACCGATTAACCCGACTCGAATACCTGTTGACGAAATAGTAAGGAGAGGTCGATTGGAGGTCTTAATTTTGCGCCAAGTTTATGCCCTTAAGGCCTTTACATGGTCCAGTTTCCTCATGTTTGCAATAGTGCTATTTGCTTTTATCTATAGAGTGGCTACTGGTTTTGCATCTGATTGAATCAAAGTGGCCATGGCCCGGACCAATGCCCTTTTAAAGTGTTTTTAGGTATGCAACATAGAATTTATTATTTGAGTAAAGAGCGGCCCATCCAATGAGATCCAATTTTAGAATGTAGGTATATATGGAAGGGAATACTATTTGGATTATCGATGATGATATGGTTTCACAATTTGCTATGGTGTATAAGATCGAACAATCATATCCAAACAACCGTGTCGTTGGTTTTTATACTGTGGAAGAAGCTTTGACAATGATCAAAGAGTGTGCGGAAACTCAAAACGGCCTGCCCAACATAATATTATTGGACCTTGTACTGCCCGAAATGAACGGGTGGCACTTTCTAAGTGAATTGGGAAAGCTTCGAGGTCATATCAACAGCGTGGACATCTATATTGTTTCTGCCTTTTCCAATAAAACGGACCGTAAATTGGCCAAGGAACATCCTATGGTTAGGGATTATTTCGAAAAGCCTATAAACAAAGGTAGCGTGGATAAGATATTTAAAAGGGGCAAAAAAGAATGAGCCGACGATATAGACCTCGAAATAATTTTATGTTATGCTTTATCAAAATGTTCCCGGCCGTTCTTGAGAATAAAATATTTTTCCCCGTCCATTAAAAGTTCGGGACAACCATTTCTTTAAAGGATATATAACGAAAACCTTAGGTTTAAGCTATAAGTAGCCATAATTCAAGAGAAATCCTGATAATAATTAATCTGGTATACAATTCACCGAATTTTTAACCCACCCCAATTTATAAATTTAGGAATATAGATCGGAGACCCATGAAACCGATCCATGCCCAATACCAAAAATTGCTTTGGCAGGATAGAGAAATCCTCTAATGTAATTTCCAAATTAAAGCGGCATATATGGTTGCCCTTCAAAGGAGACTGTATATAATAGGTACTCGAATAATCCCTAAATACTATTCACCGCCTCGGCCAATTCTGTTTTTTTGTTTCGGCTTAATGGTATCTGTCTTCCTGCAACTTCAACATTTCTACTGTTGAACTTCTCGATCTTTTCCAAGTTTACGATAAAGGATTTGTGGATTCTTAGGAACTTGTTCTCCGGTAACTGTTGTATGATGGATTTCATGGTAGATAGTGTGACGATATTGGCTTCATCCGTGACGAATTTAATATAGTCGCCAAGGGCTTCGATCCATTTTATGTCGTCAAGAAAGACTTTTTGCTTTCTCTTGTTGCTTTTTACGAAAATATGCTCTTCATCTTGGCTAACGTTGTTTATCTGTTCATATTTAGTTACTGCTCTCTCGATAGAGACATTAAAACGGCCCGAGGTGAGGGGTTTGTGAAGGTAATCCGTTACATCGTAATCAAAGGCCTTAAGGGCATAATCGGCTATGCCGGTGATCAAGATTATCTGCGGTCGGTCGTCCATGGACTCCAAAAGATCGAATCCATTGATAATCGGCATTTCAATATCCAGGAACACAAGGTCTATCCCATTGTTTGCGATACCTTTCCTTGCTTCAATGGCGTTGCTGTACTCCGCTACCAGTGCTAAGTTTGGATGATCGTTCACCAACTTGGCCACGGCCATGCGCTGCATGGACGAATCGTCTACGATTACACTTCTTAATTTCATAAGGGCTGATTTGGGGATTGAAATCATCGACAAAATAGGGAATCAATATTCCTCACCACATTCCAAGTTGTGAAAGTGGCATTAACTGTTGTGTAGATAGGGTTAATTATGGTTTCAAAGCGCTAGATCCGTTAATTATTGATTTATGTCCGATGCTATCCTGCACAGATGGCACTTACCCAATCATTGGAAAAAATCGCCCTGCGAGGTTTACCTTTAAATTATAGAAGCTAATACCAAAAATCAGTTTCTTAAAATATTATTAAAAAACCTTGGCAGAGTAATTTCCGGACTCTATATTTGCCCTTATCTGTAATTAATCTAAATAAGAATAAATGAAATTCATATCATTTGCCGCTGCCTTACTGTTGTCCCTAACCGTACTTCCACAAGCAGGTCTCCAGGGAAAAATCACGGATGAATCCAACCAGCCCATAGCCGGGGCCACCATTTACATTGAGGAGCTGCAATTGGGCACCATGACCGATTTTAACGGGGATTATAGATTGGAAGCTATCCCTCAGGGCAGTTACCATCTAAAAATCCGCATGTTGGGATACCAGAGCCAAACCAAAAACCTTCATCTGGAGACAAATGCCGACCAGGTGTTACATATCACCCTACAAGAGGACATCAGCAATCTGGACGAGGTGGTGGTTTCCGCAAGTAGGCATTCGGAGTACCTCTCCGAGATTCCGGCTTCGGTCACCGTTGTCGGGCAGGTAAAACTGGAGGAATTTTCACAGGTCACGACCAACATAAGCGATATTCTGGAGTTTACCGTTCCCGGTCTAGCGATTTCTACGGGCACTTTCTCAAATTGGGGACAAACCCTGCGCGGAAGATCACTTTTGGTAATGGTAGACGGTATCCCCCAATCTACCCCCCTTAGAAACGGACAGTTGGGTATAAAATCGGTGAACCCCAATGATATCAGTCGGGTAGAAGTTATTAAAGGGGCTACTTCCATTTTTGGAAATGGCGGAAATGGCGGTTTTATAAACTACATCACCAAAAGCCCGACCTCCGACAAAAAACTGGAAGGCACCACCAATGTTTGGGGGACCGCCAACTTGACCAAGACCGAAGATGCCATGGGTTGGGGGGTATACCAATCCCTGAAAGGAAACCTGAATAAATTCAGATATTATGTTAGCGGTAGCTTGGAGCAGACCGGCAATAAATACGATGCGGATGGCGTTCCACTTCTCCCCACCTATGGTTTTGACAATACCGATATCTACAGTGCCTTTGGGAAACTGGAATACCTTCTTGGCGAAAATCAAAAACTGTCCGTGGGCGGAAATATTTACAAATCCGTACACGACACCCCGTTTATCCCAGTCCCTGCGGAGGTACGGGTATTTAATGAGGCCGGGGATTATCAAATAAATTCGGGTTACGGTATAAAAGGGATTATCCCTGGGGAGGAACCAACGGGGTCTACGCTCATAAACGGACAAGTTACCTATAACTTGAACAATATTTTTAACGGTACTACCAATTTTGAGACCGACCTCTATTACCAGAGCACCGAAAACATCTTTTTCTATTCGGACAAATTTGAAGATGGGGGCCAATCGGTCATCAATGCGGAAAAATATGGGATAAGACCCAATTTCAATACAAAGTTCGGTTCCTACAGTGCCATGGATGTTTCTTTGACCTACGGACTGGACGTACTAAAGGACAAGACCAATCAGGGCCTTCTGGACGGCAGGCTATGGGTCCCTAATATAGAGCTCATCAATTGGGCACCATACGCTCAGGCAACATTTAAATTTAACGACCAATGGGTGGTAAAGGGCGGTTTGCGATACGATGATATGAACATGGATATCGTGGATTACAATACCCTTCCCTATTCCCCCAAAGGGGATGGGAATTACAATCCGTCCGTGGCCGTGGAAGGCGGGAAACTTGCTTTTGACAACCTTGCCTTTAATCTTGGGGTACGCTTTATAGAGCACCAGGAGTTTATTCCCTATATTAGTTATTCCCAAGGTTTTTCCATTGCGGATCTAGGTTCCGTTCTGCGCTCTGCGGTTGCGAGCAATATCAACGACATTCAACTGGAACCGGCGGTAACCAATAACTATGAATTTGGTTTCATGTCCAAGTTCCCCAATATTCAGTTGGAAGCGGTAGGATACTACAGTACCTCGAATTTAGGAACAGGCGTGGTATTTGTGGATGAGATCAACACTTTTGTGCCTTCCAAGCAACCACAGCAAATTTATGGGGGCGAAATCTCGGTAGATGTTACCAGCTTTAACAACAAGTGGCAAATAGGGACCTCCTATTCTTATGTTGAAGGGGTAAAACATCAGGTCGGCGATCCCAATAATCTTTCCTTCTTAGGGGGCGATGTTATTTCCGCCCCTAAATTGACCGCCTATGTTTCTTGGAAGCCCACGGAAAAACTGAATACTTCGGTAAGACTGACCAATTTGGGCGATAGAAAGCGATTTGACCCCTTCTTGGATGCCAATGATAATTGGGCCTATAGGCATACCGAATTCCCCGTAAGCGGATACACGTTGGTAAACCTTTCCATGGCCTATCAATTGCAGTCCAATATTTCCGTTTCCCTTGGGATAAATAATTTATTGAACGAATACTACCTACCTGCAAGGTCGCAATGGGCCTCCCCGTTAACGACCTTTACCGGGGCAGGAGAAGGCACCAATGCCAAGTTGAGCTTACAGTACAAGTTTTAAATATAAAAGTCCATAGTACCATTCCTGTACTATGGGCCTTTCCCTAAAATAATTGAAACAATTGTTACATTTTAATAAAACGATTAAGAAAATCCACCTTTGGTTGGGCGTAAGCTGCGGGCTGGTGGCCTCTATTTCAGGGCTAACAGGATCGCTGTATGTTTGGCAACCGGAAATTACTGCGGCACTTAACCCAAAGCTCTTGACGGTAGCCCATATGGATACTATTTCTGAAGGAACATTGTTGCGCACGGCATCCTATTTAATGGAAATGCACAAGGATAGCTTAACAAGGATTAATCTGCCTTACAGGGAACAGCAGACGGTATCATTAATCTATGAAAACGGGGAAACCCATTACCACCATCCACGGACCGCCACCTTTCTAGGTGCAAAATCGTTTTCTATTCAATTTTTTGAGGACCTCTTACATATTCACCGTACCCTGGCCATTCCAAAAATCGGTAAGTATTTAATGGGTGGCAGTACCATTATTTTTTTATTGTTGATCTTGGGTACCGGAATCTATATATGGTGGAAGGCCTATGGGGACAATTTAAAAAAGGGCTTTACTATAAAGTGGAAAGGAAAGAAGAAGAAACTAAATTACGACCTACACAAAGTATTGGGAGCCGGCTTTTTTATCCCTTTAGCCCTTATTGCCTTTTCGGGTGCCTATTTCACCTATAACAGCTATTACAAGGCTGCCTTGACCCTTCTGGATAGTTCCAAGATGGCACAAGATCACAATACTGCAGTACAGCCTAAGTTTACCGAGTTGATAAGGAAACCCGATACTACCTATGCCCTGCGGGCCATTTATTTCCCTTTAGAATCCAACGGGGAGTTTCACTTTAGATATATCCAAGACCGTTTTATAGGGCCGGGCCTTAGAAGAAGCAAGGAATTAAAAATAACAAAAACCGACGAAGTAGCCAGTTTAACGGAATTTCATACGGACCTTACTAGCGATAGGATTGCAGCCCAATTCTATCCCGTCCACACAGGAGAAATCGCCGGGATAGTTGGAAGGATAGTGGTATTTATTTCTGGGCTGGTGCCCATAACGCTTTACATAACCGGTTTTAGGATGTATTTTGTAAAAAGGAAAAAACAGTTGAAAAAGCCCAAGGGCAAGAAATAGACTACCAACCCAAGGAACCGTCCACACTGATTACTGCCCCTCGTTTCAAAAATCCTTTTTGCCTTCCTGTGAATTCGTGGATTATAAACTAATTGAAGAGACCTTGAAAAAACTGAATAAAAAAAGTAGTCACTAAAAATGTATAAGCCTAATATTGCTCACTCTTATAAATTTCCGAATGAAAGAAAGTTTAATCAAATTACTCTTTGAGGAATATAAACAGATTTGTCTATTTGAAGATTTAGAAAAGAAAGGCATTGAAATGAATACTTCTTACAATAATCTTGGCAACCGTTGAACAAGCCATAAATTTAACAAAACATTACCCTCAAAAGTTTATTAAACCCCACTTCTATTTAGACTTTCCAAACGGTAAATTAAAGTTTAAAGGTGTTTCTTAAAGTCCTGCCGCTGTCCTAAAATGCGAACGACGAATATGCCGTTTTTGGTCGGTTCATAAAATATTGTATGCGCTTTGAAATTATATTTTTTTAGTAATGGTGCATATTCAGATGCACTAAGCCCTATTTCGGAACTGTCGGCAAGAGTCTGTAAGAACTGTAATAATTCGGTAACATAAACATGTGTCTGTGATTCGCCCCAAGTCTCTAGAGTATAATCTACTATATCGTCGATATCGCTATCAGCCTTCGACGATAAATTATAGCTAGACATTCTTCGTGCTTTGAATTCTGTTGTTTTTGCGATTTTTGGCCGCCTCAACAATTTCTTCAACAGACCTATTTTTAGAGCTCACACCGCTATCATAGCCTTCTTGTATTGCTGCTTTGGTCATTAAAAACTCCCTGTTGCGTTCCTCATCTAAACGTATTAGATGTCGCATATATTCGCTGTCATTGGCGAAACCACCATTTTCAATTTGCAGCTTTATCCATATCTCTTGAGAAGTGGTAATAGTCAATGACTTTCTAATTGTTGCCATAATTTTAAGCATTATTTACATACAATATACGCAAAATAACATATTATTGACTTGCGATTTAATAAATCATTGTTAAAAAATAGGTTTGAAGGGGCTGTAAGTAGCTGCAATTAACCCCACATTCAATTAGACTTTGAAAAAACCTCCATGGCGTTTATTTCAAAGGTTTTTTAAATATACTTTGTTTGTTCCCTAAAAGGTGGATTACCGGAATTATTTAAAGGAATGTTAAAGGGAATTGAAAACGATGATTGAGAAAAGCTTTTGCTAGAGGTTAATCGGATAAACTAGGTATACTATACTAACTACCGGACTATTTATAGCTGTGCCGTTGGATACATTCAATTAAATGACTTTATCTGAATCAAAAGATTAAATTTGCCGACCTAACAGGAATATAACCAATTTATGAGGCAATACATTCAAAATAAATATTTTTTACTGATCATTATTGCAATAACTTGGGGCTCTTCTTTTATTCTTATTAAAAAAACTTTACCCGTTTTTGACCCATATCAAATCGGAGCTTTTAGGGCTGGATTATCAGGACTTCTTTTATCATTTATCGGATTCCCTGCCTTGAAAAAAATGTCTAAAAAGGATGTCTTTTGGATTGCCCTATCCGGTTTATTTGGCAACTTTTTGGTAGTCTTTATTTTTCCAATTGCACAACAAGGTGTCAGCAGCTCTTTGGCAGGTATCATAAATGCATTAGACCCTATTTTCACACTTATCCTAGGCGCTGTTTTGTTTGGTATTAAAAATAAGATTATACAATATACGGGAGCGGTAATTGGATTTGTAGGTGCTATTATTTTAGTTTACTCGTCTAATTCAGGAAATGGTGAAAGTCATCTTTATTATACGATTCTATTAATTATAGGTTCAGCTTTATATGCGGTTGCAGCTCTCATTATTGAAAAAAAATTGTATCATATAAAATCGACCGATATATCAACGGGTATTTATTCAATTTGGATGGTACCGTCTCTTTTGATTTTAGGATTTTCAGGTTTTTTTACAGACATTGATTACAGCCAAAACGAAACCTTAACTGCATTAGGCTATCTAGTCTTTTTAACCGTCATTAGCACCACTTTGGTAATGTTTTTATTCTTCAAACTTGTTCAAGATACCTCTGCTGTTTTTGCCAGTACGATTTCACTTTTAATACCAGTCGTTTCAGTAGTTTGGGGCATATTGGACAACGAAAAATTTACAGTTTGGTATGCAATCGGTGGAATGTTTATTTTAATTAGCGTGTATTTAATTCGAGAAAGGAAAAATAAAATACAGGAAAATGAATAGATATTTTTTTATAATTAATGGGACGTTAAGTATTTAATACATAATCTTTTACAGGTTTTAAAAGTCCGTCAGATCTTTTAATTTGGCCAATCGGAGTAAAAAATTATTATTAGCAAAACGCTATTGCTAGTTTGTAGTCGAAAACAAAACGTTTCCTTTCTAGCATACTTATCATAGCGTAGACATTTGTGTGGTTCATGTTTTATGCACAATATCCCAGCTGAGGAAAATATAGGTTTTAAGAAAATTAACCGTAGAAGGTTCAAATAAACCCATTTTTATTTAATTATACAGAGGTTACAAAACCCCAGGTTTAAATATACTTTTAAAATGCATAATCGTTTACTTCAAGGAACTTTTAATCGATCTTGTCGGTTCCCTCCTATACAATAAGTCTTGTAACAAACCTCTTACTTGTATATAAATGTATAGTACTAAACAGCAGAAAATCTATTCGGAATTTTGGGCGATAGGATTGGAACCATTAGAGGAGAACTATAACATCGTCGCAAAATCTATTTTTTTAAAAGGCATCCTGATATTTTGATGTTAGATAAGGGATGTCGCTAAAAACCATATCAATATTTTCACGCGATAATAACTGTGCTCCATAATCCATCATTTCTTTTGCCCAGGTCAAGCACGGATCGTTAGCAACATTCTCCAACAAATATACCTCTCTCCCCAATCGAAGAGCCTCCCAGCCTTGGTATCGGATACCGCTTTTCTCCCCTGCTTCAATAATGATCGTCGCATCAGAAATTAATGCCATTGTGCGATTCCTCATTGGAAAATTTTTAGGCTGAATTGGATAGCCCTTGGGAAACTGGGAGACTGCAAGGTGTTTTTCTTTAATGAGTTCTAATAAATCTAAATTCTGCCTCGGATAAGCTTTGTCCAAATGCGTTCCCAAAACGGCTATAGTATGACCTCTAAGTTCTATTGCGGTTTTATGAGCTATTGTATCGATACCCCGGGCCAACCCGCTGACAACGATAATATCATGCTTCACCAATGCCTTAGTAACAATTTGGGCCCTTCTCAATCCTTCCGAGGTTGCATTTCTAGAGCCGACCACCGAAACTCTCCTCTTTTGAAAAAGCAATCTTTTATCACCCGCAAGAAAAAAACTCTTAGGAGCATGTTTTCTTTCTATATCCGTTAGAGAATCAATATAATTTTCAATATCCATGTTTTCGTGTTGCTAGTTATCCTTTTTTGAGCAGACCCAACCTTTAAAAGGCTTATGTGTATAATATAATTTTTTATTTTATAGTACCCTTATTATTTATGGAAAATAATCTGAGTAAATGAAGATACAAGTCTAAATAAACTTTAATAAAGCCTCCAATCTTTATCTTCATGGACCGTCTATACCTCCTTGTCGATTCCTAACTATTCAAGTGAACTTAGAATATATCTCTTACATATAAATAAATGTATAGTACTATACAGAAGAAATCATATAAGGCAAGAAAGCTTAAAAAAGCAAAAGATAAATTTACTATGTTAGCATAATAGCTATAGAGCGGGGGTTTACTTCAATCATATCCTGAACGCACTCTTAATAACGAATCAGCTTGCCATCGCACTATCCCCTGTTAGCTTAAAATTGTGTACTTTGGTAACTTTAAAATTTAACCAGCCATGCCTTCTGTTACTAACCAAAATCCTGAACAAATAGCCCGTGATAAAATCGATGCCATGCTTCGTGAAGCTGGGTGGCTAGTTCAGTCAAAAAACAAAGTTGATCTATCAGCAAATAAAGGAATTGCAGTTCGTGAATACCAAACGGATGTGGGACCTGCCGATTATGTTTTGTTTGTAAATCGAAAACCAGTAGGCATTATAGAAGCAAAACGGGAAGATGAAGGACACAGACTCACTGTTGTTGAAGAGCAAGCTGTGAACTACGCCAACGCAAAATTAAAATATTTAAACAACGACTCTTTGCCTTTCGTTTATGAAAGTACGGGAACAATATCACGGTTTACAGATTACAGGGACCCAAAACCGAGAGGGCGAAATGTTTTTAGTTTCCATAAACCAGAAACAATTTCCGAATGGCTCAAAAAAGGAAAAAGTTTACGAGAAAGGCTTTTATCAATCCCTGGGTTAGATGAAACAGGACTACGGCCTGCACAAATTGTTGCAATTAATAATCTGGAACATTCTTTCAAAAAGAACAGACCAAAAGCCTTAATTCAGATGGCAACTGGTGCTGGAAAAACTTTTACAGCTGCAACTTTTGTATATCGTTTATTAAAGCATGCAGATGCAAAACGCATTTTGTTTTTGGTAGATACTAAAAACCTTGGAGAACAAGCGGAACAAGAGTTCATGACCTTTCAGCCTAATGACGACAATAGAAAATTCACAGAATTATATAATGTACAGCGGCTGTCATCAAGCTATATAGCATCGGATAGTCAGGTTTGCATCTCAACCATACAACGTCTATACTCCATTTTAAAAGGTGAAGAATTGGACGAAAGTGCAGAATTGGATAATCCGGAAGAAAATTCTTGGTTGCAGCAGCAAATGTCAAAAAAGAAAGCTATTCCAGTAGAATATACCCCAAAAGTACCCATTGAGCAATTTGATTTTATAGTTATAGACGGGGCCCACCGTTCCATTTATAATTTGTGGAAGCAGGTATTGGATTATTTTGATGCATTCCTTATTGGTCTTACTGCAACACCGGACAAAAGAACCTTCGGGTTTTTTAATGAAAACGTCGTTAGTCAATATACCTATGAGGAATCGGTTACGGATGGCGTAAATGTCCCTTATGACGTATATACTATTGAAACGGACATTTCACAAAATGGCGCCATGATAGAATCGGGTTGGTTTGTGGACAGACGTGATAAACTCACCCGTAAGAAACGATGGCAACAAGAGGATGAGGATACCGCATACCAACGCAATGATTTGGACAAAAAAGTGGTCAACCCAAGTCAAATTAGAAACATCATCCGCGAATACAAAAAAGCTCTAAAAACAACCATTTTCCCAAACCGTGTGGATGAAAATGGCGATTATGAGGTGCCAAAGACTTTAATCTTTGCCAAAACAGACAGTCATGCTGATGATATCATCAAAATTATCCGGGAAGAGTTTGACGAGGGCAATGATTTTTGTAAAAAAGTAACCTATAAAATTGAGGAAGACCCAAAATCGGTTTTGAACCGCTTTAGAAATTCCTATTATCCGCGTATTGCCGTAACGGTAGATATGATTGCAACGGGTACAGATGTAAAACCTCTGGAAGTCTTATTATTTATGCGCGATGTAAAGAGCATCAACTACTTTGAACAGATGAAAGGTAGGGGTACCAGAACAATCAATAGCGATTCCTTACAACTAGTTACTAGAACGGCCAAAAGTAAAACACACTTCGTAATTGTAGACGCTGTAGGTGCCACCAAATCCAAAAAGACAGATAGCAGACCTTTGGAGCGCAAACCAACGGTACCAATGAAAGATTTGTTGGGTGCAGTTATGATGGGTCACGCAGACGAAGATTTGTTTTTGTCCTTAGCTAACCGACTGATCCGTTTAGAAAAGCAGATCACAGAAAAAGAGAAAGACAAATTACTGGAGTTTTCCGGAGGGAAAAACTTAAAGCAGATTACCAAAGAGTTAATTACTGCTTTTGACGAAGACGAAATTGAATCCAAAGCACAAATTGAGATAGACAAAATTCCAATTCAAGACAGAACTCCTGTTCTGACGGAAGAAGCTAAAAGGAAAGTCCAGGAGCAATTAATCTTAGAGGCCAGCAAAACCTTTACAGGTGTTTTTAACGACTATGTAGAAAATGTGCGTAAACAACACGAACAAATTATAGACAGTCATAATATAGACACCATTACCAAAAGTGAGTGGGATACTACATCTGTAGATAAGGCTACCGAAATTGTAAAAGATTTTACCGCCTATTTGGAAGCCAACAAAGACGAAATTAAAGCCTTGAGCATTTTTTACGACCAACCTTACAACCGCAGAGACATCACCTTTAAGATGATTAAAGAAGTGATGGAAAAACTGCAATTGGAAAAACCCTTACTGGCACCCGATTATGTGTGGGATGCTTACGCAACCTTAGAGGACGTAAAGAGCAAACAGCCCAAAGATGAATTAACCGCTTTAGTTTCGTTAATTAGAAAAGCCTGTGGCATAGACAGCGAACTAAAAGCCTACGATACCACCATTGAAGCCAACTTTAACAAATGGATCTTTAAGCAACATACAGGTCAGCACAACCGCTTTACTCCAGAACAACTAGACTGGTTACGAATGATTAAAGACCACGTGCTAAGCAGTTATCATATAGAAATAGACGATTTGGATTACACCCCTTTTGATGCCCAGGGCGGAAAAGGAAAAATGTATCAATTGTTTGGAAAGGAAATGAATGAAATTATTGACGAACTTAATGAAGTATTAGCGGCTTGATTTTTGCTAACTTTACAAATAGAATGGATACTAAAACTACATACGATTTCGAAAATAAACCTGTCTTAGGAAATGGGATATACACTGCCGTTGATATCGCAAAGATTTTACGTGTCAAAGAATCTAAAGTGCGCCGTTGGATAAATGTCTATTGGGATGGAGAAATTGGAGCACAATTTGGAGAAAAATATAGTTGGAATATTACAGGAAACCGGGCTGTGAGCTTTCATACCATGGTAGAATTTTATATTATGTTATTGTTTTCTGAAGCTGGAGTACAGCCAAAAGCTGTCATCAAAGCGCACAAAGAATTATCACACATGTTTAAAACTCCTTTCCCTTTTGCAAAGAAAGAAGTATTGCATAACATACAGGTCTCGGGTAGGGACATCTATATTGAGCTTAATGAAAACATACAGCGACTTAATGGAACCAAGCAATTAGCCTTTAGACTGATAAAACAGTTTTATAAAAACCTTGAATTTGACAAAGATGAAATTGCTATGCGTTTTTGGCCATTGGGAAAAGAAATCGCAATTGTGGTCGATCCTTCAAGAAAATTTGGCAGCCCTATTCTAGCTGAAAATAACATCTACCCAGAAACACTTTACAATCATTATTTAGCAGGGGATCCAATAAATTACTTGGCTCATATATATGAAATCTCTGAAAAAGAAATTTTGGATGCGATTAAATTCTGTGAAGCGGCGTGATTGTTTATTTAGACGATAATATGCCACCCTATCTAGCTCATGCATTTCAAATATTGCAAGCGCCACAAAATCTTAAACAAGGTAGACTGAATATTGATGTAAAGCACATTAGAGATGTTTTTGGTAAAGGAGCTAAAGATTTGGATTGGATTACCGCTCTGGCTAAAAACCAATCATTTGTAATCACACAAGATATTTATATAGCAAGAAGAAAAGATGAAATTGCTGCCTATCAGGAAAATGGAATAGGTATGTTTTTTATAAAAGGGCGTAATAGCAAAGACCCTCTTTCTGCTTTTGATATGGTGCAAATACTAGCTAAGCAATGGGAGTCTATGGTAGCAATTATGCTTAAACAAAATGGAGCTTTTGCCTATCGCGTACAACTTGCAGGAAAACCCAAAAAAATATAGTTTATTACAATACTATTTATCAGAATAAATACTTTCAATTTTTAGCCAGAAAAGACTGGCGTGTCTTTGATAAATATTGCAATTAGCGTATAATGACAGAAGGTTAGATTGAAAGTACGTTGGATGAAGTGTGCGAAAAAGTATTAAAAGTGAAAAGAAATGAATAGGATTATTGATAAACTGAATGTGTTGTTGGCAGCTTAATTAATAAAGTTGAATAACATCCTATAATAAAAATATTAACCGCATTGAATACAACAGAAATTCAAAGGCAAACCTTCAAGAAAATCAAGGTTCAGACAAGGGAAAAGAAGATTAAGTGGAATTTATAAATTACAATTATTAATGGCATTAGGTCTTACACCATATCAAATCATAGAAAAAGGAACTCATCCTCAATTAGTTATAGCAGATGGTTGGGAGAGAATAGAGTTAAAACATATAGCCACAGTTCAAAATGGATTTGCTTTCTCATCTAAATTATTCAATCATAATGAAGGGTTGCCATTAATTAGAATTAGAGATATTTTTACTTCCGAAACACAGAACCAATATTCAGGTGAATATAAAGATGAGTTTCTAGTTTCAAAAGGAGATATTCTTATAGGCATGGATGGCGATTTCAAAGTTTCGAAATGGCCAGGTAAAATAGGGTTGTTAAACCAACGAGTTTGTAGAATTCATTTTAAATCAAACCGTTATGAAAAGGAGTTTTTATTTCTATGCATTCAACCTTACTTAAATGCAATACATAGTGAAACTTCCGCTGTCACAGTAAAACATCTTTCTTCAAGAACTCTGAACGACATTCCTTTTCCTCTTCCACCCCTCCCCATCCAACACGCCATCGTCAAAAAAATAGAGGAACTCTTTAGTAGTTTAGATAGTGGTATTGCCGACCTTAAAAAAGCACAAGAACAACTAAAGATTTATCGGCAGGCGGTGTTAAAAAAGGCTTTTGAGGGGGAGTATGAAAAAATCAAACTTGAAGAAGTTAGTTTGGCAATTGGAGGATATGCATTTAAAAGTAAGATGTATCAAGATGAAGGTAAATTTCAAATTTTAAGAATTGGGAATATAAGACCTGGCGAAATAAGATCTGAAGTTAATCCAATCTATCTTTCTGATGTAGATAAAACTATCTTAGATAGATACTTACTTTTAAGAAATGATGTTGTTATTTCTTTAACAGGCACAAGGACAAAACGAGATTATGGGTATACAGCAATTATTAATTCGGATAATCAACTTTTAAATCAAAGAGTCGCTGCTATTCGCTTTAATAAAACATATAATCCTAAGTTTTTTCTTTATTTCTCTTGGTCTGAACCATTCAAAAAACAATTTTTCGGATCTGAAACTGGAAATACGGGACAAGGAAATGTAGGTATGAAGTCTGTTAGAGAAACATTAATTCCATTGCTAAGTCTTGAAGTACAACATGCCATCGTGCGTGAAATCGAATCCCGATTATCGGTATGCGATAAAGTAGAAGAAAACATAAAAGAAAGTTTAGATAAAGCCGAGGCTTTACGCCAAAGCATTCTTAAAAAAGCCTTTGAGGGTAAATTGTTGAGCGAAGCAGAAATTGAACAATGCAAAGCCGCTAAAGATTATGAACCTGCCAGTGTGTTATTGGAGAAAATAAAAGCAGAGAAAAAAATAAATAAAGTAACTAGTCGGAAATAGCAGATAGTTCAAAATTGAAACAAAGGCCATATGCAAAACTGCATGATGGAGTTCTCAAAAGATGCTTGATAACTAAAAAATGAACTTGTGCAAAAAATGCAACAGTTCAAAAAACAGTAAATGGATATACAAAATCAAATAGAAATTTATCAAGCCAATGATGGTTCAACTCAAATTAATGTGCAATTTGAGCAAGATACCGTTTGGTTAACCCAGGCTCAAATGGCAACGCTCTTCGGCAAAGGAAGAACTACGATTACTGAACATATAAAAAATGTGTTTACTGAAGGAGAACTTGAGGAAGAAGTGGTATGTCGGGATTTCCGACACACCACTCAACACGGTGCAATTAAAGGGAAAAGTCAAATAAAAAACGTTAAACACTACAATCTTGACGTTGTTATATCTGTAGGCTACAGAGTAAAGTCTAAACAAGGAACTCAATTCCGTATTTGGGCAAATAGTGTTTTAAAAGACTATTTAATTGAAGGCTATGCCATTAACGAAAAACGTTTGGCCCAAAAAGAACAGGAAGTACAGATATTAAAAGATGGCATCACCATTTTAAGCAGGGCCATTGAAGAGAAGACCACAGATAACGAATGGCTTGCTGTATTTTCCAAGGGCTTAAGCTTATTGGACGACTATGACCACGAACAGCTCGATGCTAAAGGACTAACCTCTAGACAAGCAGAATATCCAAGTTTAAAAGAATATCAAAAACTTATCGATCAAATGGTAACCGAATTTGATTCGGAGGTATTCGGTAAAGAAAAAGATAGTAGTTTTCAAAGTTCCGTAGCCCAAATAGGAAAAGGGTTTGGGGACGATGATTTCTATCCCACCTTGGAGGAAAAAGCCACCATGCTTTTATATTTAATAGTTAAAAACCATTCGTTCGTAGATGGGAACAAGCGGATTGCAGCAGCTTGTTTCCTTAAGTTTTTACAACAAAATAATATGCTTTTTAACAGCCGACAACAAACTATAATTAGTAATGACACTTTAGCTAGCTTAACACTGTTTATAGCTTCCAGTAAACCTGAAGAAATGGAAACTGTTAAGCGATTAGTAATTAGCGTATTAAATAGAAATAAATAAAATGACAGACTCAACAATAATATCAAAAATATGGAACCTTGCCAACGTATTGCGTGATGATGGTGTGGGTTACGGCGATTATTTAGAACAAATTACCTATTTGCTCTTCTTAAAAATGGCCGATGAACTGAACAAACCACCCTATAATAAAGGCTTACTTTTTCCAAAATTAAAAGATGTTGAGGGTATTGAAATTGCAGATGGAGAGACCGCCAATTGGGAAACCCTATCGGGCAAAAGAGGGGCAGAACTGGAATCTTTTTACAGTCAGTTACTGCGTACGCTTTCTACCGAGCAGGGAACCCTGGGGCAGATTTTCACCAAAAGCCAGAATAAAATTCAAGATCCTGCCAAGCTGCTAAAAGTCATCAACCTAATCGACAAAGAAGATTGGTCCATGATGGGTGCCGATATTAAAGGGAAAATTTATGAAGGTCTGTTAGAGAAAAACGCAGAAGACACCAAGAGCGGGGCTGGACAGTATTTTACGCCAAGAGCGTTGATTAAGACAATGGTCGCCTGTGTACAACCTAAACCAATGAAAACCATTGTAGATCCAGCATGTGGAACAGGCGGATTCTTTTTAGCGGCTTATGATTGGATTGTAGACCATAATCAATTAGACCGTGAAGAAAAGGAGTTTTTGAAAAACAAAACTTTTCACGGAAACGAAATCGTGGCTAATACCCGCAGAATGTGCCTGATGAATATGTACCTGCACAATATTGGTGAAATAGACGGCGAATCATTTATCAATCCAAATGATGCCCTAATTGCGGATGATGGTAGTCGCTATGACTATGTCTTGGCAAATCCGCCTTTTGGTAAAAAAAGCAGTATGACTTTTACCAATGAGCAAGGCGAAATCGTAAAAGAAGACTTAAGCTATAATCGTCAAGATTTTTGGGAAACAACTTCCAACAAGCAGTTGAACTTTTTGCAGCACATAAAAACGCAACTAAAAATAAACGGGGAAGCCGCTGTAGTTCTTCCAGACAACGTTTTATTTGAAGGTGGCGCCGGGGAAGAAGTACGTAAACAATTATTAAAAACCACCGAGCTCCATACTATTTTAAGATTACCCACAGGGATCTTTTACGCCCAAGGAGTTAAGGCAAACGTCCTATTCTTTAATAATAGACCAGCAAGTAAAGAACCATGGACAAAAGACATTTGGTTTTATGATTACAGAACAAACGTACATCATACCCCAAAAAAGAACCCTATGCGCCAAGAAAACCTGGAGGAGTTCATTGAGTTATATAACGGCAAGAACATCCATAAACGTGTTGAAACGTGGAGCGAAAAAAATGAAGAAGGCCGTTGGCGTAAATACACATATGAAGAAATCATCGCTAGAGATAAAACCAGCTTGGACATTTTTTGGTTGAGAGATAAGAGTGGATATACTGGAGCATGCTGACCCCTCTAAAGCCTAATCAATAAGTAACTGCCGTTCTGGCGGATGCTGACCCCCCTTTGAAAAATAAGATAGCTAGATTTTTAAATTATTCTGGAGCATGTTGACCCCTCTGGATGATTTATTTGGGAGCATGCTGACCCCCCTAGCTATTTTCTTTCTGGTTTTGGTTTATTTGATGAATACCATCAAAAAGATAACCAATGGCCGGAAAATCAAAACCAATGAGTCAAGTAAAACAAATACTTCGCCTGCACTGCCAGGGAAAAGGATTTAAAACCATTGCCAGGACCCTGTCGGTGAGTAAAAACACCGTGAAAGACT
>NZ_AUCB01000048.1 GCF_000429545.1 Arenibacter certesii DSM 19833 | reverse complement strand
CTTGGCGCAGAAGATGCACCTTGGGCCCTTTTTGGCTTCCTTCAGACCAAGGGCCGCTACCAGTTCGTCCCAAGGGATGGCGATATAGATCTTGCCAAGATCGCTTTCGAGAAACCGGGCGTAAAACGCATCGAACTCTTCGGTCTGGGAGGAAAATGTAAAACTGTGCTGGAAATCGTGGATTCTTCGTATCTTGGACATAGACATTAAGATAAAAACCCCGTTTTTTGAGCTAGAGACTCGTTTTCGGGGTTTTATTATATCTAAATATACGAATTAAATACCTGATAAACAAGCAGTTGCGTCAATTCTGAATGCGCCTAATAATGCGTATTTACCAAAATTCCCAAGCCTGTGTAGTTAGGGGACGGATAAATATTAAAAATATTACTTACTGTCTAAAGTGTTTCCTTGAAAAAACCTTCGTTAAGCCCATCAATGTAGTTGAGTAGTTCTTCTTGACCTATTCCACTGGTAGAGGAAGTAATAAAATATATAGGAGCTTCTTCCCAAATACCTTCTAGTAATTTATTGATGTAATCATTTACATGATTTTCAATCGCTTTAGGTCGTAATTTGTCGGCTTTTGTGAAAATTATACAAAAAGGAATCTGATTTTCACCCATCCACTCCATAAATTCCAAGTCTACTTTCTGGGGTTCGTGCCTAATATCAATTAAAACAAATGCGCATACCAATTGTAACCGTTCCAAAAAATAATCTGTAATATATTTTTGGAAAGTTTTTTTATCCTTTTTCGAAACACGTGCATAGCCATACCCAGGTAAATCGACCAAAAACCAATTTTCATTAATTTTAAAATGATTGATTAATTGAGTCTTGCCCGGCCTTCCTGAAGTTTTGGCAAGTCCCTTCCTTTGTGTTAACATATTGATCAGGGACGATTTACCCACATTGGAGCGACCTATAAAGGCGTATTCCGGTAAATGGTCCTTTGGGCAATTTGTTACGTTGGAATTGCTCATAACAAAGTCGGCCGACTTTATTTTCATAGGTGTGTATGTTTTAATTCAAATCCTTTTCCAGTAAATAATGGAGTTGAATATTTATAAATGGAAAATTATAGTAATTAAAAATTGTTCTTGGTTAACCAGGATTCTAAAATGTTGTTAAACTCGTCAGGATGTTCCATCATTGGAGCATGTCCGCACTTTTCTATCCAATTTAAATCAGAATCAGGGAGTAGGGAATTAAACTCTTCGGCAACATTGGGCGGCGTAACTTTATCATCCTTTCCCCAAATAATACAGGTTGGAGTGGGCATATGAGGCAAATCCTTGGACATATTATGTCTGATCGCACTTTTCGCAATAGCCAAGGTTTTTACCAGTTTCATTCTATCGTTTACCGTAGCATAAACTTCATCCACAATCTCTTTTGTGGCCACAGTAGGGTCATAAAAAACATCTTCTGCCTTCTTCTTAATAAACTCGTAATCGCCTCTTTTGGGGTATCCATCGCCCATGGCACTTTCATAAAGTCCCGAGCTACCGGTTATGACCAAACCTTTTACCGTTTTAGGGTATAGTTTGGTGTACAAAAGGCCGATATGTCCTCCCAAAGAATTTCCTAAAAGGATAACATCATCTAAACCTTTATAGGTGATAAATCGATGCAAAAACTTTGCAAAGTTCTTTACATTGGTTTTGAGCAAAGGCATATCATAGATGGGAAGTTCGGGTACAATTACCTTGTAGCCCTTGGGCGGGAAGTGATCCATTACGCCATTGAAATTACTTAGTCCGCCCATGAGACCATGAAGAATTATGATTGGCGTTCCTTCACCTATTTCAATGTATCGATACTTTCCCTCTTTATTAATTTTTTTTTCCATGCACGAATGCTTGTGATCTTATGATGACAAATATATACAATTCATCATTACGCAAAGGTGACCAAATTTTCATAAAAGCCAAAGTTTTATTTTTTTCATAGTTTTTTTATTGCAATTCCTCAATTTACAAATGGGAAAACTGGATTTGTTTATCTCCCAAATGGAATCATATGTCAGATTTTATCAACAAAGTGGTATTTTGTGGTAAAAAGTGGTAATAAATTCTATATATTTGAGTTATTAAATAATAACCCAGCAACTTCGTGATAAATTTCATCGGAACATATGATTGTAAGGCAGATAGCAAGGGTAGGGTGATGCTTCCGGTGGCGCTTAAAAATCAAATGTCACCGTTGCTCAACGACGGTTTTGTGCTAAAGCGATCGGTTTTTCAGCCTTGTTTGGAATTATATCCTATGGCGGAGTGGAATTCGTTGATGCAGAAAATGAATAAAATGAACAGGTTCAAGAAAAAGAACAACGATTTTATTCGGCGATTCTCAGCTGGGGTAAAGGTAGTAGAAATTGATTCCACTGGAAGGCTGTTGATACCGAAAAATTTGGTAGAAATAGCTGGGATAACAAAGGAGGTGGTATTGAGTTCGGCGATTAATATTATTGAAATTTGGGATAAAGACGGTTATGAAAAAGTGTTGGATGACACGGCCGATGATTTTGCAAGTTTGGCAGAAGAAGTAATGGGAGAAGATGACTATGAGCTATCATAATGCAGTATTGTTAAAAGAGTCCGTAGATGGACTGTCCATAAAACCGGACGGTGTTTATGTAGATGTCACCTTTGGCGGTGGAGGTCACTCCAAAGAGATCTTAAGACGCTTAGGGGATAAAGGCAGGTTGTTGGCTTTTGATCAGGATGAAGACGCTTTGAAGAATAGCATTCCAGACGATCGTTTTTTATTGATAAATCAGAATTTTAGATACATAAGGCAGTTTTTAAAGTTCTATGGCGTAACAAAGGTGGATGGGGTATTGGCAGATTTTGGTGTTTCTTCTCATCAGTTCGATAAAGCAGAGAGGGGTTTCTCTACTCGTTTTGATGCGGATTTGGATATGAGGATGAGTAAGATGAACACTTTGTCTGCTTATGATGTGGTAAACACCTACGATTATGACGGTTTAAGAAAAGTGTTGTTTGCGTATGGTGATCTTAGAAATGCCAATGCCATGGCGAAAACCATTTTGGCATTTAGGGAGACAGAGCCTATAAAAACAACCGCTCAATTAAAGGAGGTTTTGGCTACTTATCTGCCTAAGCATAGAGAGCATAAGATACTGGCGCAGATATATCAGGCTATTAGGATTGAAGTAAACCAAGAAGTTCAGGTAATAAAGGAGTTTTTGGAGCAGGTGCCAGAAATAATGGATGTGGGTGGTAGGTTAAGTGTAATAAGTTATCATTCCTTAGAAGATAGGCTGGTTAAGCGATTTGTGAGAGCGGGGCGGTTTGAAGGGGAGCCGGAAAAGGATTTTTATGGGAATATAGATGTTCCCTTTAAAAAGGTGGGAGGCTTAATTGTTCCTTCTAGAGTAGAGATAAAGGAGAACAATAGAGCTAGAAGTGCCAAGTTAAGGATTGCGGAGCGGATTTAATTAATTAGGACTTTACATGGAGTGCTAAGGAGTGTTTTAGTGGAAAAGTTGAATGGTATAATATATAAGGTATAAAAACTGTGAAAAAGGGAATTTTAGATTTGTTGAAAGGAAAGTTTTTAGTGAGCGGAGGTGCTCCCAAGAACTGGATGTTTATCATTTTCATTTCTTTTTTGGCTACCGTAATGATTACTAGTTCTCATAATGCCGACAGTAAGGTGCATAGGATTGCGGCATTGAACGAGGAAGTAAAAGAGTTACGTAGCGAGTTTGTGGATGTTCGATCGGATATGCAAGAATTAAAACTAGAATCTACCATATTAAGAACCGTAGAGGACAAAGGCTTGTTTCCGTCGGAAACTCCTCCAAAGAAAATAAGAGTTAAAACCGTAAAGGACAAATAGTGGCGATAACGGAAAAAAACATATTAATCAGGTTATATATAGTGGCAGGATTCCTTTTTCTGTTCGCTGTTGCGGTATTGGTGAAACTGGTCAGTATACAAATGGTGGATGGAGATAAGTATAGGAAGCTCGGTATGGACCGTACAGAAAAGGTATTTACTATTGCCCCAAAAAGAGGTAATCTGTATTCTGACGATGGGAGCTTGTTGGCTACCTCTGTTTCCAGGTATACCATCAGATGGGATGCGGAAACGGTAAGGAGTAAGGATTTTGAGGAAAACATTAAGCCTTTGTCAGATTCATTGGCAAAGTTACTTGGGAAATCCGCTTCCTATTATCAGCAGTTACTACGTAAGGCAAGGGCAAATAAGAACAGGTATTCTTTGGTCGCTCGTAACTTGGATTATTCAGACTATGTAGCCATAAAGCAATTTCCACTATTTAATATGGGCCCTTATAAAGGGGGGGTAATAATAGAGCAAAAAATTGTTCGGGAACATCCTTTGGGGAAGATTGCTGAACGAAGTGTTGGTTATGAGAGGGTAGATGAGAACGGATATTATACCAGAGTGGGTTTAGAAGGTGCCTTTGGAGAGTATTTAAGAGGAGAAGAAGGGAAGCGTTTAAAGCAGAAAATAGCCAAAGGGCAGTGGAAGCCTATTGGGTGGGACAATATTAAGGAGCCCAAGGATGGTTATGACGTGGTCTCTACCATAGACATTAACATACAGGATATTGCGCACCATGCCTTATTAAGGCAGTTAGAAAAATATGAGGCAGAACACGGGAGTGTAATTGTTATGGAAACCAAAACAGGAGAGGTGAAGGCTATTTCTAACTTGGGGCGGACTTCCGATGGTAAATACTATGAGCGTTTAAACTACGCTATAGGTGAGTCGCACGAACCAGGGTCTACTTTTAAGTTGATGTCCATGGTGGTTGCTTTGGAGGATAAGGTTATTGATACCAGCACTGTAATTGATACAGAGAATGGGTTGTACCGCGTCTATAATCGTACTGTAAGAGATTCTAAATGGGGCGGTTATGGCAAGGTAACTATGGGTAGAGCGTTTGAAATCTCCTCTAATACCGCATTTGCCAAGGTGATTAATGACAACTATAAGGACAATCCAGAGAAATTTGTAAATCGTTTAATGAACATGAATATTCACCGCGAATTGGGACTGCCTATAAAGGGTGAAGGGACACCGGTGATCCGTTATCCTGGGGATAAGGGCTGGTCTGGAGTTTCACTGGCATGGATGTCCTACGGTTATGAGGTGTCGTTAACACCCTTGCAAACGCTGGCATTTTATAATGCCATAGCAAATGATGGGGAATTGGTGAAGCCAAGGTTGATCAAAGAGGTGAGGGAGTGGGATAAAACGATTATTAAATTTGAGAAAGAGGTGATAAACCCGTCTATCTGTTCCAAAGAGACTGTAGGAAAGGTAAGGCAGCTCCTTAAGAATGTAGTAGAGAAAAAGCACGGAACAGGACATAAGCTGTATTCCCCCAATTTCTCAATGGCTGGGAAGACAGGGACTACTCAAAAGAACTATTCATCTAAGGATCCGGATAAGCTTGGGTATATTTCCACTTTTGCAGGTTATTTCCCAGCAGATGAACCAAAATATTCTTGTATCGTAGTTATACACGAACCCGATAAAAGTGTAGGGTATTATGGTGCCGATGTTTCTGGCCCGGTATTTAAATCGGTGGCCCAAAAAATATATGCCAGTTCTCCGGTGGTAGATGAAGTAGATTTAAATGAGGCAGGAGATGAAAATCTAAACGAATCCTATCAGGAATTTTTTGCTGCATCAAGTAAAAAATACAGTCAATTGCCAAATGTTGAAGGGATGAGCGGGATGGATGCAATTTCCCTTTTAGAAAATTTAGGTATTACCGTAGAGGTGAAAGGTAATGGTAAAGTTAAAAGACAATCCGTATTGAAAGGAACCGATCTAAAAAAGGTCGATAAAATTATATTGGAGCTATCGTGAAAACCTTAAAAGACATATTATACGGGGTTAGCCTATCGGCGGTAAGTGGGTCTACTTCCCAGCTGGTCAGTGCTATCTCTTTCGATTCTAGAAAAGTTGACGCAGATAGTGTTTTTGTAGCTATAAAGGGGGTGCTGGTAGATGGACATCAGTATATAGATAAAGCTATTGCCTCTGGAGCAACATCTATTGTTTGTGAATCTCTTCCGGTGAAAATGGTAGACGGAATTACTTATGTGGAGGTAGATAATGCTAATAAGGCTTTGTCTATCATGGCGGCCAATTATTATGGAAATCCATCCAAAAATTTAAAGTTAATAGGCGTTACAGGAACCAATGGGAAGACTACTATCAGTAGTTTGTTATATCGCCTGTTTAAAAAAGCAGGGTATAAGGTGGGACTTATATCTACTATAAGAATAATGGTAGATGAGAAGGAATACCCTACTTCTCTTACCACCCCGGATGCCCTAACTATAAACAAACATTTGGAGTTAATGAACAATGCAGGGGTAGAGTTCTGTTTTATGGAAGTGAGTTCTCATGGCTTGCATCAAAAAAGGATAGAAGGTCTAGTGTTCGAAGGAGCTATTTTTACAAACCTCTCACATGACCACTTGGACTACCACGCTACTTTTTCTGCCTATCGGGATACCAAAAAAATATTGTTCGATAGCCTTCCAAAAAAGGCTTTCGCACTGACTAATATAGATGATAAGAACGGCTTGGTAATGTTACAAAATACCAAGGCAAGGAAGGTTACCTATGCTTTAAAATCCTATGCGGATTACAGGGCGCAGATTTTGGAAAATCGGTTTGATGGACAATTGTTGAAAATTGGTGATCTCGAACTTTGGTCAAAATTGATAGGGGATTTTAATGCGTATAATTTGCTGGCCATCTATGCTACCGCAGAACAATTGGGATTGGAAAAACTGGAGATATTGCGATTAATGAGTGAGTTGGGGAATGTAGAGGGAAGATTTCAATATTATAGGTCTAAAGATGGCATAACAGCAATTGTTGATTATGCCCATACTCCAGATGCACTTAAAAATGTTTTGGATACCATCAATGCATTGCGTACCGGTAATGAAAATGTATTTACCGTTGTAGGTTGTGGAGGGGATAGGGATAAAACTAAGCGCCCGGTTATGGGAAATATCGCTACCACCTTAAGTAATACCGTAATATTTACCTCAGATAATCCTAGAACGGAATCACCCTCTAAAATTATTGAGGAAATGGAAGCTGGGGTGGAAGCACAAAATTTCAAGAAAGTATTGTCCATAGAAAATAGGAAGCAGGCAATTAAAACGGCTTGCCAATTGGCGAGGGCCAATGATATAATATTAATCGCTGGTAAAGGGCATGAGACGTATCAAGAAACCAATGGGATAAGGATAGATTTCGATGATTTTAAGATAGTGGGGGAGTTTTTAAACGAGATGGGGAAATAACCCATGTAGTTTAGAATGAGGATCAGCGTAATAGTTAAAATGCGTGATAGTAATAAAACCGTAACACAGTAAAACACAGACTAAAGAATGTTGTATTATTTGTTCGAATATTTAGATAAAGAACACGACCTAATTGGAGCCGGGCTATTTCAGTACCTCTCCTTTCGCGCTTCATTGGCGGTTTTGCTGTCTCTGCTCATCGCGACGGTTTATGGGAAAAAAATAATAGTGTTCCTTCAGAGGCAACAGATAGGCGAAACTATTCGCGACCTGGGACTGGAGGGGCAGAAGCAAAAAACAGGAACCCCTACTATGGGAGGGCTTATCATTATTTTGGCTACCCTTATTCCGGTACTCCTATTTGCAAAGCTGGGAAATGTATACGTGCAATTGTTGGTTGTTACCATGATGTGGATGGGGGCTATTGGCTTTTTAGACGATTATATTAAAATATTTAAAAAGGACAAGGAAGGGTTAAAAGGAAGATTTAAGGTTTTAGGTCAGGTAGTTCTGGGGCTAATAGTGGGTGTTACCTTGTATTTTCACCCAGAAGTAACCATGAAGGAAAGAGCCCAAATTGCGGTGGTGGAGAATTTGCAAGTAGTTCCTAAGCTTGGAGAAGAAATTAAATCGATAAAAACAACAGTGCCATTTTTTAAAAATAATGAACTAGACTATACAAGTTTTATTTCATGGATGGGCAGTGGAGCTAAGGATTATGCTTGGTTAATATTTATTCCTATTATCATTATTATCGTAACAGCAGTATCCAATGGTGCAAATCTCACTGATGGAATAGATGGCCTGGCGGCCGGAACATCGGCAATAATAGTGGTTACCCTTATGATATTTACGTGGGTTTCTGGAAATATAATTTTCTCCAACTATTTGGATATAATGTTTATTCCTAGGGTAGGCGAGTTGGTAGTTTTTACTGCGGCTTTTGCTGGGGCTCTAGTAGGGTTTTTATGGTACAATGCCTATCCGGCCACTGTTTTTATGGGAGATACGGGAAGCCTTACTATAGGAGGGGTAATTGCGGTAATTGCCATTATTATCCGGAAAGAACTACTTATCCCAGTATTATGTGGAATTTTCTTCGCCGAATCAATTTCGGTGATGTTGCAGGTAGGGTATTTTAAATATACCAAGAAAAGATTGGGGGAAGGAAAGCGGATATTTTTGATGGCTCCTCTTCACCATCATTATCAGAAAAAAGGTTATCACGAAAGTAAGATAGTTACCCGGTTTTGGGTGGTAGGTATTCTTTTGGCAGTAATAACCATAGTCACCTTAAAGCTTAGATAGAATGAAGCGTTTGGTGATATTGGGCGGAGGAGAAAGCGGTGTTGGTTCCGCTGTGTTGGGGAAGAAGGAAGGCTTTGATGTTTTTGTTTCAGATAAAGGAGGCATTAAAGAAAAGTATAAAAACGTTCTTGAGCATTTTGAGATCGATTGGGAAGAAAAGCAGCATACGGAATCCAAAATTCTAAATGCAGATTTAGTAATGAAAAGTCCTGGTGTTCCAGAAACTGTTCCTATGGTAATAGCTATAAGGGCGGCTGGAATTACGGTTGTTTCCGAAATAGAATTTGCTTCTAGGTATTCCAATGCTAAAATTATAGGGATAACAGGAAGTAATGGTAAAACTACCACTACGCTGCTAACTAATTATATTATAAAGGAATCTGGATTACAGGTTGGGATGGCAGGCAATGTTGGGGATAGTTATGCAAAAATGGTGGCTGAAAATAATTTTGATCACTATGTATTGGAGATAAGCAGTTTTCAACTGGATGATATTTTTCAATTTAGACCGCATATAGCCATCATTACCAATATAACTCCAGATCATCTGGATAGATATGAATACAAATTTGAAAATTATATAGCGTCTAAATTTAGAATAGCGCAGAACCAGACAGAAGAAGATTATTTAATATACGATGCAGATGATGAGGTAATTGTAGAGTGGTTGAAAAAGAACCCGGTGCGATCTAAATTGGTGCCTTTTTCACTAGAGAAGAAATTAGAGGAAGGAGCGTATATCGAAAATGAAAAGATAATTATGAAAATTGATAATAACACTATAGAAATGAGTACAGAATCATTAGCCTTGGAGGGTAAGCACAATGTAAAGAATACCATGGCGGCTACCTCGGCGGCTACCTTAATAGGGATTAGGAAAGAGTCCATACGTCGTAGTATTGAGACTTTTCAAGGGGTGGAGCATAGATTGGAGAAGGTGCTCAAGATACATTATGTACAGTATATCAATGACTCCAAAGCCACCAATGTAAACGCCACCTATTACGCATTGGATAGTATGAAGTCCCCTACGGTTTGGATTGTGGGAGGTGTGGACAAAGGAAATGATTATAAACAATTAATGTCCTTAGTGCGCGAAAAGGTGAAGGCTATTATTTGTTTAGGTGAGGATAATTCTAAAATAAAAGATGCTTTTGGCAATGTGGTCGATTTAATGGTGGAAACCAATAATATGGAGGAAGCTGTAAAGATGGCCTATAAAATTGCCGAGCGTGGGGATACTGTTTTGTTGTCGCCCGCATGCGCTAGTTTTGATCTTTTTGAAAATTACGAGGATAGAGGAAATCAATTTAAAGCAGCAATAAAAAAATTATAGTCTGTGCTAAGATTCTTAAATAAAATTAACGGAGATAAGGCTATTTGGGCAGTGGTTGCCCTGTTGTCCCTATTTTCATTTTTGCCCGTATACAGTGCCAGTAGTAACCTGGTATATGTAGTAGGTAGTGGGACCGCTGTAGGATACTTGGTAAAGCATGCTATCCTATTGCTTATGGGATTTGGGATAATATATGGAATACACCGGATACCTACCCACTTTTTTAAGGGTCTGTCCTTGATTGCTATGCCTGTAGTAGTACTTTTATTATTGTATACTATGGCTCAAGGAACGGTGATAGATGGTGCCAATGCTAGTAGATGGATCCGTATCCCCATTGTAGGGTTTACCTTCCAGACCTCTAACCTTGCATCGGTAGTTTTAATGATATATGTAGCGCGGTATCTTACTAAAATAAAAGATCAAGCAATTACTTTCAAAGAAAGTATTGTTCCGCTTTGGTTACCTGTTTTTCTGATCGTTGTTCTGATTTTACCAGCAAACTTTTCCACTGCCGGGATTATATTCTCTATGGTGTTGTTATTGTGTTTTTTGGGTGGATATCCTTTTAAGTATTTGCTGGGGATAGTGGCTGCAGGTATTTTGGGACTCACCCTCTTTGTGCTTACCGCAAAGGCTGCGCCAGATTTATTCCCTAACCGGGTGGATACATGGATTAGCAGGATTGAAAATTTTACCGATCCCGAAGATACAGAAGCTGATTATCAGATTGAAAGGGCTAAAATAGCAATTGCAACAGGCGGTATTGTTGGTAATGGAGCTGGAAAGAGTGTGATGAAGAATTTTTTACCACAGAGTTCCTCAGATTTTATCTATGCTATTATAGTAGAGGAATATGGATTAGTAGGTGGGTTTGTGCTGATGTTCTTTTATATGCTATTGTTGTTCAGGATTGTGGTGGTGTCTAATGGGGCTTCCACGGTTTTTGGAAAATTATTGGTATTAGGAGTGGGCCTCCCTATTGTTTTTCAAGCCTTGATAAATATGGCTGTAGCAGTAGAGCTTTTTCCGGTAACCGGACAGACCTTGCCATTAATAAGTAGTGGAGGAACCTCTAGTTGGATGACTTGTTTGGCTATTGGGATTATTCTAAGCGCAAGTAATAAAACAACGCCTAAGGAGCAAGTAGAAATAGATGAAAATAACCCTTTAGAAGTATTGAGTGGGCAATTATAGATTTATACTTTCTGGAGGAGGTACGGGAGGACATATTTATCCGGCAATTGCAATTGCCAATGAATTAAAAGTTCGTTATCCTAATGCAGAGTTTTTGTTCGTAGGAGCAAAAGATAGAATGGAAATGGAAAAGGTGCCTCAGGCTGGATATAAAATTGAAGGTTTGTGGATAAGTGGGTTGCAAAGGAAATTGACCCTTAAAAATTTAATGTTTCCGTTTAAAGTAGTCAGTAGTTTGGTGAAGGCGGCTAAAATAGTTAGAAGGTTTAGACCTCATGTAGTTGTGGGAACCGGTGGTTTTGCCAGTGGTCCCTTGCTGAGGGTTGCTGCGGGAAAAGGAATTCCTTGTCTCTTGCAGGAACAGAATTCCTATGCAGGGATAACCAACAAGTTGCTTGCAGCTAAAGTTAGTAAAATATGTGTGGCCTATGATGGTATGGAAGCGTTTTTCCCTGCCAAGAAATTAGTAAAAACGGGGAATCCGGTAAGAAGTGATCTTGTTTCTACGGCATCTGAAAATTTGGAGGCGCTACCATTTTTTAAGCTGATACCTGGAAAAAACACCCTGTTGGTGTTGGGTGGTAGCTTGGGTGCTAGACGGATAAATGAGTTGATTGCGGAAAAGTTGCCCTTGTTTAAAAGTTTAGGGGTTCAGGTTATTTGGCAATGTGGAAAGTTATATTATGAGGAATATAAAAAATATGAAGGAGAAGAGGTGAAAGTGTATCCATACATAAATAGAATGGACTTTGCGTATAGTGCCGCAAATATTATAATCTCTAGGGCAGGAGCTGGTTCTGTTTCGGAGCTGTGTATAGTTGGTAAGCCTGTAATGTTTATACCTTCTCCAAACGTGGCGGAAGACCATCAGACCAAAAATGCAACCGCTATAGCGAAGGAAGAGGCGGCGATTTTGATTAGGGAAAAGAATCTGGAGGTTGAGTTTGACTCCGCATTTGCTAGATTGGTGGAGTCCGACGAATATAAGTCGAAATTGGGTAGCAATATAAAAAAACTGGCTATGCCCAATGCGACAAAGGAAATTGTAAACGAAATTGAAAAGTTATTAAAAAAATAATAGGATTTCACTATTGGAATTCAGTTGGAAATAATGAATATAAAAGATATACATAACGTCTATTTTATTGGCATTGGAGGTATAGGTATGTCTGCCCTTGCCAGGTACTTTAAGTTTATTGGAAAGGGAGTTTCTGGATACGATAAAACAAGTACTCCATTGACCCAGGATTTAATGGATCATGGAATCCAAGTGCATTATGAGGACAATCTTGACCTTATTTCCAAAGAGTATAGGGATCCAGAAAATACGCTAATCGTATATACACCTGCAGTGCCCTCTGACCATAACGAATATAACTATTTTATGAACCATGGTTTTCAGGTTAAAAAACGTTCAGAGGTGCTTGGGATGATTACTAAGGATAGTTTTTGTTTTGCAGTCGCTGGAACCCACGGGAAAACTACGGTCTCTAGTATTTTAGCACATATTTTAAAAGAGACGGGAACACCATTAACTGCATTTTTAGGAGGTATATCGGAAGATTTTAATAGTAATTTCTTGTTAGAAGGCACTGAATATTCCGTTGTGGAGGCGGATGAGTTTGATCGTTCTTTTCTCCGACTATCTCCCAATGTCGCATGTATCACTTCTATGGATGCCGATCATTTGGATATCTATGGGAATAAAGAGGAATTGGAAAAGTCTTTTCATGATTTCATAGCTAGGATAAAACCAGGAGGTAAGTTATTTGTTTGCAACGGACTTCCCTTAGAGGGAATTACCTATGGGATGGAGGACGATTCTGATTACTGTATCGTCAACCTAAAAATAAAAGAGGGGGTTTATGAATTTGATATCCGTACCCCAGAAACAACGGTAAAGCAAGTGCAATTTGGTAAGCCGGGACATCATAATCTATTAAATGGACTAGTAGCTTTTGCTATGGCCGCTCAGGCTGGTGCACCATTACGATCTCTTGCAGAGGCTTTGGCGACATTTAAGGGAGTGCAAAGACGATTTTCTTATCAGATAAGGACAGAAAAATTTGTTTATATCGATGATTATGCGCATCATCCTACAGCCATCGATGCAGTATATCAAGCAATTTCAGAAATGCATCCAGGGAAAAAAGTGTTAGCGGTTTTTCAGCCACATCTTTTTTCTAGAACTAGGGATTTTATAGAGGATTTTGCTCGTAGCCTTTCCCAGTTTGATGGAGTGTTGGTTTTAGATATTTATCCAGCTAGGGAAAAGCCTATTGAGGGAGTTACTTCTCAGTGGTTGCTAGATAAGATCGAAGGGGATAATAAAAAACTAGTTGACAAGGATTCGCTGATTGCAGAAATAAAATATCAAAACCCCGAAGTCCTAGTAACTATAGGGGCTGGTGATATAGGATTGGAAGTACAAAAAATAAAAAAAGAGTTACAATGAGGATTAATTGGAATTTCATAAAAATGGGAGTCTTATTACTGGTTGTAATGGGGCTTTATGCGTTTTCCAATGTTAGGAACGGCAATAAAAGGATTGAAAAAGTCCAAATTGAGTTTGTGGGCGATCAAAACCTGTATATGACCCAAGAAACGGTTAATAAATTGTTGATACATAATTATGGTGACCTAACAAACTTGACGAAAGAACATATAGTTTTGAATAATATAGAAAAAGCTATCGAAGCCAATGAAATGGTTAAGAATGCTCAGGTTTTCTTAACGGTTAACGGAGATCTAGTAGCTAAGGTCGCACAACGGAAACCGATTGCACGAGTAGAGGGGAGTAAAAAATATTATTTGGATGAGGATGGGAAGCCTATGCCTTTTTCAAGATATCACTCTGCTAGGGTGCCATTGATAACCGGAGATGTGAATGAAAATTCCCTTAAGGATGTCTATGCAATTTTAAAATATAGCGAGACAGATGAATTCTTAACTAAGAATATAATTGGGGTTCATATTGCTGGGGAACAAAAATACCTGCTTAGATTTAGGATGGAAGATTTTGTGGTGGATTTGGGGAATGTGGAAGGATTGGATAGAAAGTTCAGCAATTTTAGGGCTTTTTATGTAAAGGCGTATAAAGATAAATCCTTGGAAGATTATCATACAGTGAGTTTAGCGTTTAACAACCAGGTAGTGTGTACCAAAAATTAAGTTATGGAAGAAGGTAATTATTCAGTTGGGTTGGATATAGGGACTACAAAAATTGTAGCCATTATTGGAAAGGAGAATGAATACGGCAAGATAGAAGTTTTGGGTATTGGTAGGTCCAAAAGTTTGGGCGTACACCGTGGGGTGGTCAATAATATTACTCAAACTATAAAGTCGATACAACAATCTGTGGAGCAAGCAGAAGCCAATTCAGGCTTAAAGATTAGCTCAGTAGTGGTTGGTATTGCCGGTCAACATATAAGAAGCCTACAACATAGCGATTATATTACAAGACCAAAATCGGAGGATGTAATCAATGAACATGATGTGGATAAGTTGTGTAACCAAGTGTACAAACTGGTTATGTTGCCTGGAGAGGAAATCATCCATGTTTTGCCACAAGAGTTTAAAGTGGATGGGCAAGCAGAAATAAAGCAACCTATGGGAATGTATGGCGGTAGGTTAGAAGCCAACTTTCATGTTGTAGTAGGGCAGGTATCTTCTATACGAAACGTGGGAAGATGTATAAAAAGCGCTGGTCTAAATTTGGCCAACATAACCTTGGAACCATTGGCATCTGCCAATGCAGTTTTAAGTCAGGAAGAGAAGGAGGCCGGAGTTGCGTTAATAGATATAGGAGGAGGAACAACGGACCTTGCTATTTTTAAGGATGGGATTATTCGCCATACGGCGGTAATTCCTTTTGGAGGAAATGTTATTACTGAGGACATAAAGGAAGGATGTTCCATTATAGAGAAACAGGCAGAACTACTAAAAATTAAATTTGGATCTGCTTGGCCAGGAGAAAATAAGGATAATGAAATTGTTTCTATTCCTGGGTTAAGAGGGAGGGAGCCTAAGGAAATAACTTTAAAAAACCTCTCTAAAATTATCCATGCCCGTGTGGTGGAAATTGTAGAACAGGCCTATGTGGAGATAAAGAATTACGGTCACGAGGAACAAAAGAAAAAATTGATCGGAGGTATAGTACTGACAGGTGGTGGTAGCCAATTGAAACATTTAAAGCAATTGGTAGAGTATATCACTGGTATGGATACTAGAATTGGATATCCTAATGAGCATTTGGCCGGCGATTCAGATGCGGAAATTGCCAGTCCTTTATATGCTACGGCAGTAGGTCTTTTAATGAATTCTGTAAAGAACAAGCCTAAGGTTTTAGAGGAGATTGAGGTAGTAAATAAAGAAGTAGATAATAAGTCCACAGAAGTAAAAGAAGAAGAAGCGGAGATTAAGGAAAAACCGATCGTAAAAAAGGAACGAAGCACCATTTTTGATAAATGGTTTGAGAGGTTCAAGGATTTTTTAGATAATGCGGAATAACGTATAGATTAGCAACACAGAAAAGTAAACCAGTAAAATAATAACAATGAGCAATAACACTGAATTTGAAAATATATCCTTTGATTTGCCCAAGAATCAAAGTAACGTAATAAAGGTCATCGGTGTCGGTGGCGGAGGGAGTAATGCGATCAATCACATGTTCCAGGCCGGAATTAATGGGGTAGATTTTATTATTTGTAACACGGACTCTCAGGCTTTGGATAATAGCCCCGTTCCCCATAAAATACAACTAGGAGTTTCCTTAACCGAAGGATTGGGGGCTGGTGCCAACCCAGAGGTGGGGGAGCAAGCAGCTATAGAAAGCTTGGAGGAGATTAAAGCTATGTTGGAAACAACAACCAAAATGATATTCATTACTGCCGGTATGGGCGGGGGAACAGGTACTGGTGCTGCCCCTGTTATTGCCAAAATGGCCAAGGAAATGGATGTTCTTACCGTTGGTATTGTTACCATGCCGTTCTTGTTTGAAGGTAAAATGCGTTGCAAACAAGCTCAGATTGGGATCGAGAAATTAAGAGCCAATGTAGATTCCTTAATTGTCATCAATAATAACAAACTAAGGGAAGTGTATGGTAACCTTGGGTTTAAAGCTGGTTTCTCTAAGGCAGATGAGGTTTTGGCTACTGCGGCCCGGGGTATTGCAGAGGTAATTACCCACCATTATACACAAAACATAGATTTACGTGATGCTAAAACCGTATTGTCCAATAGTGGTACTGCTATTATGGGATCGGCCATTTCCTCAGGTTCGTCTAGAGCCAATGAGGCTATTATGAAAGCATTGGATTCCCCGTTGTTAAACGATAACAAGATCAGTGGAGCGAAAAATGTGCTATTGCTAATCGTTTCCGGTTCTCAGGAAATTACAATTGATGAAATTGGAGAGATCAACGATCACATTCAGAATGAAGCTGGTTTTGGGGCCAACATCATTATGGGTGTTGGTGAAGATGAAGGATTAGGAGAGGCAATCGCTGTAACGGTAATTGCAACGGGTTTTAATATAGACCAACAGGACGATATTGTTAATACAGAATCCAAGAAGATTATCCATACCTTGGAGGATGAGCAAAAGGCAGAACACGTATTGGTTTCAAAACCGGTTGTTCACCAGTTGGTTGAGGATGATGAAATTAAGCCTGTACCCGTGAAAAAAGAGGTAGAACGTCCTCAATCTAATATAGTTCATCCTGCACCTGTTAATCGTACTGTTGAACGTCCACAGCCTAATCCGGTTAATCCTGCACCTGTTAATCGTGCTGTTGAACGTCCACAATCTAATCCGGTTAACCCTGCACAGGTTAACAGGGAGGTAGAGCGTCCACAATCTAATATGGATCTTATACCAACTTCTAATTATATTAAAAACTTTAATGTGTTCTATGAGGAGGTAATTTCGGAAGAGAACCATGAGGATTTTGTAATTATCAATTCTACCGATGAAATTAACGATTTTGAGGTAGTAGAACCCAACGTAGTTTCAAACAGAGAAGTTTCTGATGATCAATTTGAGTTTAGTTTCGATATGCCTTTGGCTAAAAAACCAGAGGAGGAAGAGGAAGTACAGCATACGATTACTTTTGATTTGGAGGACGAGATAAGGGATATGAACGTACGTGACCATGTTGAGGTAGTTCCCGTATTAGAATACAACAAAGATGGAGAAAAGCGCTATAGTCTAGATGATTATATGGAGTTAGAGGATAAGCTTACTGGAGCTAGATCTAAGTCTAACAATCAAAATTATGCACCTAAGGAAGATGAAGCTTTGCAATTCCGTACAAAGACGGTAGCAAGAGAGACGCCTGCACCTGGAAGGGTAGAACCAGAGGAAATAGACCCTATAAATACTCCTTTGGACATGTTGTTAAAGGAGCGTGCAGATGAACGTCGAAGGAAATTGAAGGACTTTAATTATAAGTTCCAAAATAGCCTAAGCAATTTGGATGAGATATCTAAACAGCCTGCTTATAAACGTCAGGGGATTGATTTAAATGAGAATCCAAGACAAAATAAAGTGTCTAGGATGAGTTTGGGAGAAGACAGTAATGACGAAATCCAATTGCGATCTAATAACTCTTATTTACATGACAATGTAGATTAAGTTATCAAAACAATTTTATATAAAGTTTAAACCCGAAAATACTATACGTTTTCGGGTTTATTTTTTATCTTCGCAGGGCGAAAAAATAAGCTATGGGACTACAGTTGCGTTTAATGGAAGATATGAAGGTGGCAATGAGAGCCAAGGACACGGTGGCATTGGAATCTTTGCGTGCCATAAAATCGGCCTTACTTCTTGCACAGACCGAAACTGGGTCTGGTACAGAGCTTTCTGAAGAGGAAGAGGTGAAATTGGTACAGCGTTTAGTGAAGCAGCGTAAAGACAGCGCTGCAATCTATACCGAACAAGGGCGCGAGGATCTTGCCGAACCTGAATTGGCGCAAGCTGCCATTATTGAAAAGTTCTTACCGGAGCAATTGTCCGAAGAAGAAGTTGAAAAAATAGTAGCCCAGATTATAGTTGCGGAAGGAGCTTCCGGAATGAAGGATATGGGAAAAGTCATGGGGGTTGCCTCCAAGGAATTGGGTGGCAAGGCAGATGGCAAGACCATTTCCAATATTGTAAAGAAAAAATTGAGTAGTTAAATAAATTAATACGATCTTTCCGGTCGGATTATAGGGCCCCGTGGCGCAATTGAATAGCGCATCAGATTTCGGCTCTGAGGGTTGGGGGTTTGAATCCCTCCGGGGTCACTTTATTATTTCTTTACTAAAACCTAACTAGTTTTAAATTAACTAGTTAGGTTTTTTTATTATCTTTTACTTCTTAAAAATGGTACGATTTATGGTACAATAATGCAGGAAGGTGCATTATACAATCTGTAAAATAAAATGACCGAAAGATAATATTTAACTTTGTCCTTATGAGACCAACTATAGAAATTGACAATATATCCGATGTTGCTGCTTTTATTAAAGATTCAAGAGTTTCCTTAAGTATATCACAAGAAACACTATCTGTTTTATCCGGTGTCGAAAGGTCTTGGATAAGTAGACTTGAAATGGGAAGAATTGACGGGATGAGCCTAAAAACTTTAGACAAGTTAATAAAAGGCCTTAACTCAAAACTAATAATAGTGCCCTCACCCGTGTTAATGGATTTGTGATTAAAAACTGATATTTACTATCCATTACATCTGTAAAGTATCTTTTCCTATATTCGTTTATGGCATTAATAATAAACTGAATAATATGCATGACAAAAGTGAAAAAATCGATTCAATATTGAATATTTTATATGGTCTTGCGATTCTTGCTATTTACTTTTGGTTAATAAGTGGTCCTACACTACAAGGAGTTATTGATGAATATCTAATAATTACACAAGAAAAAATTACAACCAAAGGTCAAATTATTCAGGCTGATGAATTTGAAGACGAAATAGAGAGCAATGAAAGTCGAACCATGGAAATCGTGAATGGTTATTCTTATACATATTCGTTTTTAACATCTGATGGACGAAAAATTGAAAGATTAAGCGGAAATTATGGCGAACTACCATTGGATAAAAATCTAAAAGATATTCCATACGATGTTGAAATAGAGTATGTTTCGAAATCACCGGAAATAAATAGAATTAAAGGGTTGTGGAGTAATAATACTGACCTTTTCCAGTGGTTTTGGCAAAAGGTGCTATTTAAATTTATCGTTTTTATAATCTGCTTAGTTATTAGCTTTCTATTTATCAAAGGGGGTGTTAATTCATGCCTGAAAAGCAATAATTGACACCAATTTCTATGCGGAATGTTTTTTTTTTGTAGTAGGCCCCTTAGATTCAAGTTTAATAAATGAAGTAAGGTTTTTCACGTGTGCGTTGATGCATCCGAGTTTTCCGGAAAATAATTGACTTATAAAAACTACCACTTCCATTCCCTATAAGATATTTAATATTCCTGACTACATAATATAATAGAAACTTATTCTTTCTGCGTCTGACAATTTCTCGAATTATCAAGGTTTATAGGATACAGCAAGTATGATAAGTATTATTAAACCCCTCCCGTTAGATGTTATTTTTAGTAGATGATTATCCTTCAAAAATCTTAAAGGAACTTTGTATATTACGTGTTAATAATTGCACAATATAGTATCACCACCTATATCCTATTGCTGTATCACTATAATAATTATTAAATAAGATAACTAAAATGAAAATCCGAGTTCTAATTTTATTACTATTTACGGTAACCCCTTTATTTTCACAAGTAACTCAACAATCTTACAATTTATTTCAAGCAAAGGAATGGAGCAAGGACATTTCTCTTTTCCGATCTAAAGCATTTTTGTATAACGATGTATTAGGGATTTCAACGAAAGTTCAAAAATTTAGTGTGATTCCCCTAGCCGCATCCAGTTCGGGAGAATTGACTACATTACTTTACCAAAGTGATGAATTGGATAAGGAGGGTATGGTATTGGGTTTTTATGGTAGTTTTTGGAATGATGAGGGGGTAACGTATCAAGGCTATGGATTTAAGCACCTCGAAAGGAAAAGGGTTATTGCTTTTTTGGAAAAGATTGATATTGCAATGGAAGAAAACAAGGACTTTCTAAAAGGCGATAGCGACAATAACAATATTTATTTTCAATTCGATGATATGCAAGTTTTGATTTACCACGATGGAGGATTTAAACTTAGGATATTTTGGAATACATTTGATTCAACATGGGAGAATCTTGCTTACGAAAGGACCAAAAGAAGATTTGAAAGAAGAATTAAATGATTTTGCAAATAGTCTGGCACAGAAAATTATTACATGCAGACCAAAGATGAAAATTATATCCATGCCGTTTAATTAGGTTACGGGGATGGACCTATCATATTAAGCACTGTGCCGGTAAAAGGAAAACGGAATATTTGAAGGGGTGGGGTATTGTTTTGTGATAGTTCTGCTTAGATTTTTGACTTTTTAAATCATGGCCCATTGTATTAAATCAAGACAACTAATTATCATAACTGGCTTCCACCTCTTCTAAAGTTAACGAAGCTTTCTAAAGATGGGAATATCATCCAGCAATAACGGTGGTAGATATTTCTGCTTAATGGTCCGGTGCGAGGTAGTTAACTATGTTCTTTAAATCTTGCTCAGAGTTTACCTCGTAAATCTTACCTCTTATTTTAATGAACCCGGAAACCTCATCATCTATAAAAAGTTCCCTCACTTCTACATCTAAGATTTTTGAAATCTTTTGGAG
This sequence comes from Arenibacter certesii DSM 19833, assembly GCF_000429545.1. Lineage (GTDB taxonomy): Bacteria > Bacteroidota > Bacteroidia > Flavobacteriales > Flavobacteriaceae > Arenibacter > Arenibacter certesii. Next base: position 5,882 of record NZ_AUCB01000048.1, on the reverse strand, counting down.
CATCTCAACCGTCGTATTTTCTCCATTGATAATTCTACTCAATGTATTTGGAGCAACATTTATCCTATTTGCCAACTCTTTTATTGCAATCTCCTGACTTTTGGCCAATTCCTTTATTCTGTACATAAAAACATAGTATAAGATTAATAACAATAAATATACATAATAGATATATGTAATCTATATAAAATACATATCAAGTATAAATAAATATAATATTAACTTATATTTAACAAAATTGAATGATTTTGGAAGGCAATATTATCTAGCTTTATGAGAGCTCAGGAAGTACTTATTAGTGCATTGGCAAAGTCTTATGAATTTTATAAAAACTACAAATTATGGAACCAAAAAACGAAATGAACAACGCAAACAAATTATTAATGATCCAAGGGGTTCACTTAATCCAAAACGGAATTGAATTTCTTGACTGGATGCCGGACCACAAGGACGCTAATACCTATGATGCCCTTTCTATCCTTAAGGACAGATTTCAACATTTTATGGAATGTGCATTTAAGGATGGTATCCATGACCATCTAATAATCGACAGAATGACCGGAATGTCTGGAAATATCCAAAATGGGTATGAAGTAAGGAATGAAATAAATAAAAGGTTAGAGGGGCTTAGAAACATTGTAAGGGTTCAATGTCAAGCCCAAAATTAATATTGGCTTAGTAGTAATTTAAAGCAATATAAGAGGGTAGTCAATTGGCTCCCTCTTTTATATCTATTGAATGGTGGTATTTTTAAAATAGTTTTTTCTGTGATGTGATATTGTGCCTTGAAGACTTATTATTATAATATCTATTGCGTATCTGTTTTGAAATGCGACTATAAATATTATTCTCGTAAGTATTTTCTTTTACGGTCAATAGTGTCTAAGACAACTTTTCAAAGGTATTTGGATCCATTTTTTCATTATGCTTTAGGCTTGTATTGGAAAGTAGTTTGCTGTTACTTTTTTGTATTGAGATGTCAAGACCGGTAACAGGGCATATTTTTACATGTTGAGGTATAATATTTGGCCCCATACTCGAACTGTCAAATTTTATACAAACGCCACTTTCAAAATCTTGGTCAAATTTTATACAGATTTTATTTAATTGACCCAATAATTCTGCCTTGACATTATCTGAATTATTTTCGATTATTGCATGTAATTTTAATTTCGGTCTGTAGCGTAGATTAGAGGCTAAATTTTTCCAATATCTCGGATTTGAATAGTCTTTACATTTGATTCGTTCCTCTGAGCTTAATTCGCCTTTTCTAATTGTGTTGTCGTAATACAATACTTTTTCTAATTGCTTTTTTAAAAAGAGAAATACTCTTTTAATGTGGCGTTCATCTAAATTGGCTATTGTCGTTATTCCTACCCCTTTTCTTTGAAATTCCATTCTCGTAACTTTCATTTCAAAACGTAAAGTATTTAGTGCCATATTGTATTGATTACCCTTATTATATATTTTTACAGTATACTGGCCATGTTGTGACTGGGAATAGTAATCGTTGTAACGGTAATCAAAAGACTTCCCTTCAAACATTAATAGGCCTTTAATAAATAACTGGGGATCAAAAGAGGTTGTTAGGTTGACTCCTAATTCAATATTTTGAAAAATCATTTGACTAGGCTCGACATCAAACAATTCTAATAAATGTTGTTTTACAAATAATATTTCATTCCAATAGAACTGGTTGCCATTATACCCCTTGTATTCCTTATCTTTTTTATGGTTTGGTGCAAGTATACCCGTTAAAGAATTGTACATTTTATGAATACTTCCGTAAAAAATTACTGCTCCACTATCGTATATTGTTATTGTACAAAAATGATAAGAACATTTTTTTTTATTGGATATTTCACCGCCATCCTCTGATACCTTTAATTGAAAATCCAATAAGGGATTATCTGATAACCTGTCTATATCAGCGTCTTTTATTAATATTTTAACGTAATCAATCAATGATGTATCTTTGTAATTAGGTTTACGTTACTGTAGCCGGAACATTTGAACAAATTAAAAGAGGGTATTTTTACCCTCTTTTATATAATTTCTTCATGAAGGGGAGTAACTGGATTAAGTCCGTGGAGTAATCTTTTTCGAAGTAATAAATTGTAACCGTCATATCTTGGTTATTAAACCTTACAAGTAGGGTATTTACATTTAAATCTTCTTCCTCTCTATAGCCAATCAAAACCTCTACAATATTTGTTTTGTGGAGGCCGATAAGTAGGGGCCAATCACCGACTTCTTTTTTCGACAAATAATATTCCGGTTCTGATTTTACAAAATTCCTATTTCGTGAAATACTGATATATTTACTTAACTTTGGACTTTCTCCAATTATTTTGATAAGTTCATATTGGCTGACCGTGGAACTGGATCCGGTCAACTTGAAAGTATGGACTACAGGAAATGGTACAGCTCCGGAGTTGGTTTTTATTTTTCTGCCCATGACATTAGTTTTTAAGTTTGACTAATGCCTGGTCTACCTCATCACGTTTAAAATAAACACGGGATCCAATGCCATACGGTTGGAGTATATGACGCTTACAGTAATTGTGAATTGTGGACAAATTCACCGATAGCATTTTAGCAACCTCCGAACGTGTTAAGTATTGCGTTGGTTCTTTAGGTTGAAATTTTGTTTTTAATTCAGCAAGTTCTTTACTGATTTGGGAGATTTGAAGTTTTGTCTCCTCGGGTAATTCAATTTTAATTATTTGCATGTCCATATTTATAAGTTTAAATATGGAGCAAAATTCCATTTATTTAGATTATACAAAAAAATGATACTAAGTATCACCTTGTATTATTCAGGTCTTATATATTCCATTCGCTTTATATCAATTCTATTCTTGTTGATGTATCCTAATATTTCTATTTGATTAGTATGAAAAACATCATTTTCATTGTAGGTCGAATTTTTATTGGCTGTTGATGAAAACTGACCGCTAAAAGTTTGAAGTTTAAAATGCTCTGCGACTTTTCGCCATGAACCTAATTCCTTGTATTTTTCATCCGCTTTCCCGGTTAAAAAATAAACACCTATTAGAACTCTTCCCGGCGGATCTTTATCGGTCTGTGACTTATTATCCACATTATCTAAAGCATTAAAACTATTATTTGATAATCTATCTATCAGTTTTTCTTTAAATGTTTTAAGTGTGGTAATAACACATTCCTGATGTATCAAAAAATCGAACATACCAACGCCTTTTTGGAAAAGTGGTCCATATTGGTACTTAAGGATTGAATGGGTTATATATCCTGAATAGACTATTGCCTTAATTCTAGTTTCCTGAAATTTGGTGTATTCTTTATTTTGTAATGTTTGCTTTATCTTATTTTCAACTATGTCGAAGTCGAAAAGTAACTTTTCAATTTTCAAACCTTCAATTAAAATCCCTAAATCTGTTTCACTGCTTACATAGAAAAGGTAGTAGGCTATTTCGAGGCCTGTTTTTAGCTCCTGATCTTTTGATTCATAGTTTTCAATCGATAGCAGTTCATTTATTGCGTTCAAATGATTGTCCCTAAAGGAAGAATAATCATTATTAATATTAAATTGTGAATCTCCCATATTAATTAGGGTTGCGATATTCTACCTCAGCCTTTAGGTGTTTCCATTCTCTCTCCGCGTCTTCGTTGGACATAGTTTCATAACGTTTACGCAAATATTCTAGAACCACCTTCTTTACTTCTAATTTTCTATCCTTTTCCCGTTTTCTAATAGCTATACTTGCTAATGATCTGCGATGAAATTCCTCTTGACTAATATTCCATTTTTGAAGTACATGGAGTTTGTACCCATTGTTTTCAAGAGCGGCATCTATAATCTTATGATATAATTCTCCAAGTTCGGATTTTGATAATTGAGTATAGTCAAATTCTGATGTGTTGTCCATTTTCTACTCTTGTACATTGGAAAAATATAAAACCCTCATAAATCAGCTTAAAAAAGGCTTCTGATGCCCTTTAATTTTTATTTAGAACATTCATTCTATATTGTCAGTAATATCGGAGTTCATTAAAAAATGTGTCTTGTTAAATATAATCCCCATTTTTGAAAAGTCCAATCTTAAATACATATAATTAATTTCTGTTATTCATTTCCGGCTTTTGGAACTACAGTTAATTTAATGTCGTTTTTATCTTTCTTTCTTTCCTTGTGAAAGTGGTCTATCTGCTGTTTGGTGCGTGCTATATTACTTTCATCATGGTTGTTAATATAGGCGCGTAATTGAGCTTCTGTGGAGTGCCCTGTAATAGTTGTAATTAGGGCGGTATCTATTTTTCCATAATAGTTTGTAGCGAATGAGCGTCGAAACGTTCTTGAAGTAATTAATTCGTGTTTGGGGTGGTAGTCTACAATGTTTCTTGTCACCTCGGCACCATTAACTTTTATAACTGTTGCTTTGCTGCCTTTTATTTTTTCTATTATACCTGCTGCGGCACATACCTTTTTAATATCCTCATTAAGTTGAACGCCATTATTTGGATAGTTCGTTTGTGGTAGGCCATATTTTCTAATTAAATATAGAATCCTTTCCGTGACCGTAATCTGAACAAGGGCATCTGTTTTGTCGGTTCTGAATTTCCAATAGTTAACACCGTTTACATTCTTTATGTTGGAATCTACTAATTTGTTTAAATCTGAATATCTTAATCCAGTTTCGCAACCAATCAGAAGGGCTTTTTGAGCATCCAATAACCTAGGGTCTGAAATTACTTTATTATCAATTTTATCAAGTTCATCATAATTAAGTGTAATTACTATTTTGTCCTTGTAGACTTTATCAAACTTGGTGAATGTTCTTAGTGTTTTGCTTACTTGGATTATATCCTCTTCGTCGGCTTCATATGCCTTTACTGCAGAACTTCTAAATCTTTTTAATTGTGCATTAATATAGGATTTACTGTATTTCATATCTAGATATGCCCAATTCATAAAATTATTGGCAAAATCTTGATTAAGTTCCTTGATCGTGAAAATTTGTTGTTTGCTTTTTTGGTATTTTAGGAGTATTCCGTGTGTGACTTTGTATTTCTTTAATTCATTGAAATTTGTTTGGTATTTAGTGAACATTTTTTCAATTGCAATACTAAGTAAATTGGTGTTTTTAATGCTTTCTTGCTTCTCCTGTTCTTCTTGTTTTATTTTATCTAGTTCACTAGACGCTAAATCGATATCTTTTTTTGTGTCTAAATTCCGTGTGAACTTATTTATTGCGGATTTTAACCAGTCTTTGGTTATGGGTATACCGTTGTTAAAATCATTCAGGAAAGAGTTTAATATCGATTTTTGGATGATTTCGAGTTGGTCCTTATGTGCTTTTAATTCAGCGCTACTACTGCCATTTATGAGGTCTTGCAATTTTCGATGCTTGTATACCGTACTGCCATTTTTGGTAGTTTTTTTTAGCCAATATTCTTTTTTGGAGGAAATAGGGGATCCGATTCTGTAATCAATCTCTTTTCCATGTATTAGCCTTACGGATAATTTACCATGTTCTTTGATCCCTCGATAAAGGAAATTTATTTTTGCCATGATTAAAACATTTGAACATATCAAATGTAATTAAATGGTACGATTTATGGTACAATAAAGTTGTGTTTATTTAGATAACATACGATTTGTTTAAACTATAGTATCTGTAAAGCATTATAAAATATGGGATTATTAGAATATGTGCATTCATGTAAAAACATTACTTCGAATCCCTCCGGGGTCACGAATAAACCACAAAAAAGTGGTTGTGCAAGCGAGCTTCATAAAAGAAGCTCGCTTCTTTTTTTGAAGCTTGTCGCAGCACAACTTTTTGTGGTTTTCAAAGCGGAGCTTTGTAGGGAAGGGCGCAGCCAATCCCTTTATCCCG
>NZ_AUCB01000047.1 GCF_000429545.1 Arenibacter certesii DSM 19833 | reverse complement strand
AATTCCCTTGACCGAAGATGAAATTGCTATTCTGGAACGCTGGATAGCCCTAGGAGCCTCGGATACGCTACAGTTGGCCCATTTGGATAGCAACGAACCATTGGGGAGCAGAGTGAGAAACATGATGACATCAGGAACAACAGACTCTTGGGCAAAACTTCCTAAGGTTGCAGACAGTACGCTGCAAAACTTGGCTTCGGATTATATCACCATAAATAGGATAAGCAGTAATTCTCAGGCTTTGAGCATATCGGTTTTTTTGCCTCCCAATTATGAACCTAAACCTATAACGGATTTAAAACGGATCTCGAACAATATCATTGAATTGGACCTGAGCGGTATCCCCATAGGGGAGCAGGAAATGGACTTAGTGGCACAGTGTAAAAACTTGGAGTGGCTGGAACTCGATAAAACACCTATCACCGATACCGAGTTCAATAAATTGGCTGGCCTTGCCCAGCTTAGGATGCTAAAAGCGTATGAAACGGGTATTACAGATCAGAGCATATCCATTCTGAAGGACCTGAAGGGGTTAAAAAACCTTTATATTTGGGAGACCCAGATCTCTGATGTGGGACTTAAAGATATAAAGGGAGCATTACCTGATATACAAATAAACGATGGAATTGCCCCAGAACTTAAAGCCGCATTTACAGAGAAAGACATGATTTTGGAAAGTAAACCTTTGAAAAAAACATCATAATATAATGAGTAAATAGAGAGTTTTAATAGGTGTACATTATTAATTTCAGATATTCATCGGTAAATATTGTTAGTTGGTTAGTTAGTGTGAATTGGGCTGTCAGAAATGACAGCTCATTCTTTTCTACGAGTTATATTTATACCCACACACTTAGCTATAAGTTTAAGGTAACCATTCATTTTTCTACGCTGGGTTTTATCATTTTTAAAACTTTTTGAACTTCCATTATAGTTTGTATTAAATTGATATTCATCATCCGTTTTACTTTGAATAAAGAAACTAAAAAATTTTAAGCTCTTTGGTAATACGAATGACGAGATTGCCTCCAATTTTGCACCTCCCGTATAATATCTCATCCTCGGAAATGTCCTTTAAATGAAATTTAACTTATCTATATAATTAATTCTAATACAATTGAGCCTGATGGAAATAATTTTTGGCATACTAAACTACTCCCCATCTGTAAGACAGTATAAATGTATTTCTTTGTTGTTTATTATGCTATTTTTTTAGCGTTATAAATTTGATCAGGTGGAACTAAGTCAGAGATTATTTCTTATAATTTAGAATACTGATCTTTATGAAGTTTACCTGAAAAATCGCCTTCTTTTTTGTAAGTAGCAGGAGGTATTTAAAGTGATATAATAATCCTTTTAGAGATTGAGATAACAAAGAAATACAATCATTCCCAGTTCCGATCAAGTAATTACATCAAGCGATTTTCAAAATTCTCATAATCTTAAAATTGATGATATGTTAGGGTGGGAGAGTAGTTTTAGGAAATACCTTGCCATTTTATCTAAATAGCTGACAATTAGACCAATTAACCTAGTATATAAACCACATAATTCGTATCTTTTAGGTAGCTGAAGTATTCGTTATAATAACTACCAATCGTAGAATCTTTAAAATAAATCCAATGCAAGTAGTATGTCTACAAGAAGAAGCTTTTTATGCCTTATTTGACAAGGTAGTGGAACATATGGAATCGAAACGAGATAACAAACCAGCCAAATGGATAGATGCTGAAGAGGCGATGTTGCTGCTAAATATTAAATCCACTACCACTTTGCAGAAATTGAGGGATGAAGGGAAGATTAGGTTTTCACAACCCCAGAGGAAAATTATTCTTTATGACAGGGATTCGATCAATGAATATATTGAGAAACATGTACGCGAAACATTTTAAGTTATGGAGAAAGAAACAATAGTTGATAAAGATTATTTGGAGGGATTCAATCTTGGTTATGAATTGGCCAAGGAGTTGAACTTAAATTCACCAATGTTCAAGAATTTAAACTCAGAAGATAGCCATATGAATGCTATGCAAGCAGGTATGGCAGAATACAGTAACGAAATGGAAAAAGGGAAGGGCAAGGAAAACCATGCAGCTATAGATGAAACGAATAGAAAGCGTCTAGGAACTTATGATGATAATGGAAAAGATAAAGGGATGAACCTATCCACTTAAATGAGTTTTATTTATATCATTGGTTTTATAGTATAAAGTAAAGTTCATGTTTTCTTTACACCTGTTCCTGCGGAAGTTAAAAATCCATTCCTTCTACGCATAATCAAACGAACGACTTTCGTTTACCTACTTATTGAAGACAATTCGACTATGGATTTTCAACCCCCTCGGAACCGCACATAAACGCAAAAAGGGCCGAAAAAAGCCCTCCTTGCATTTATTTCTCCTCAGCTTTAGGTATTGTTCATTCAGGTATACTTTATTGACAGTCAGAATGCTTATATTTATATGAAGTTCTAAAACAGGTAGTTATGAAAATTTATCCCAACGTTTTTCTTATTTTTCCAATTTTACTGTTTTTTTCGTGTAGTAAAGATGATAATACCGTATCAGATTCAGATAGACACCAAGCCCTATTGGGCCAATGGGAATATCAATCAATAATGACCGACAGGGCAGTAGATATCAATGGTGATGGAACTTCTAATATCGATTTGTTCAATACTCAGGAAATCAAGCAGTGTATAAAAGACAATCTTACCTTTTTCGCAGAAAGGGGACAAGGCGAGAATGGAGCCTTCAGTATAAATGAAAATGGACTAGCATGCGAAGGAAACCAGCCCTTTACCACTATTGAATCGGACACCTACGAACTCATAAACAATAATCGTATAGCTTTTGGGATACGTAGCGAAATGAAAATAATGGAACTCACAAAAAATAAATTAGTGGTAGAGAGCCAGGAAACACTAGATAACACTGATGTTATAGTGACCATTACTTTCCAAAAAAGCTAAAATGAATTGATACTTAGACTCTAACAATTGTCCCCCTAATGGTATTACTCCACTGTCCATTATTGTCCTGTACCCGAATCTCATAGTCTTGGTCTAGATATTGTAATTCATTCTCCTTTGGTTCTTCCTCTAATTCAAAATAGCGTTCAACACCCGATCCTTTAGCATCATTGTAATTGAACAGCATGGTATCCCATCTCTTATTTTTTCTATTGTAGATACGAACCTCTACCTGCTGTAAGGTTGCACCATTATAGGCTTCGGAACAATTGGCTGCAAAGCAGGTGTATATCCGTACCACATAATCACAACCATTAAGACCTCCACAACTTATATTGTGTTTCTCGCCTTTTACAGCTACAGTTGGTTTTTTAAGCATTATTATCGACTCACTGGTGCTTTGTGATATGCCGGTTGAATTTTCGACACGAAAATTTATAGTAAAACTATCGTCGATTTGCGGATAAAACTGCATTGCATCAGACCCGTATAATAAGGGAATAACTTCGCCTTCCCTGTAAATTTTCCCTTGATGAATTACGTAACCTCCATTCAAACTGGCAAATTCAAATGTCATTTGGTACATAACAGAGGTATCATGTCCAGAGGTGGCATTGGTGACCACATTCAACTGGAAGGGTTTATCCTCAAATTTATCTTGAGACGATTGGCTAACGGTAAGATCAAAGAATTCCTCATACTTTTCAAAATCGATATTGACATCTGCTGTTTTTTCAATTTCTGAAGATGATCTGACCGTAAATTCAATATTATGGTTGGATTCTGAAATACCAGTATACTGTCCTTGGAAGGAGCCAATGGGAACGGTAAAACTTTCTCCTGCTGCATAGGTGTTGCCTTGAAATTCGAAGCTACCATTGGAACTCCCAGAAGAGAAATACATCATATAAGTATCACCACCAATGCCCAATTCAGTTATATTGAAATTAGTATTGACGACTTCTTCTGTATAAGCCTTTGATTGAGTTGCGTTTGCTGTGAAATTATAGTCTTTAGGAATAACATTAACGGAGATAATCACTGTTTTCTCCAGTCCGGTGTCGTTTTGCACATAAAATGTCAGCGTGATATTACTTTCGTCCGTACCCTCCAAGCTCCAGTTGAAATTACCTTTAGGAACCTCATAAATATTACCTGCACTTACTACTACACCATTTTCATTTTTAATAAGGGCATTTCCGTTTAAACTGTAGCGCATTTTATAATTAGAAGCGCCGATGCTTTCAGAAATATTGAAGTTTAAAGATGTAATTTCGCCAACCGAAATATCCGATTTTTGACTTCCTCCTGTAAAAAGAAAGTCGATCTGATTATAACTGATGGCGGTACTGGCCGTATGAGTAACATTGGCGCTGGATTCCACGCTAATGACTATGTTGTGTTGTCCAGTTTCCGATCCTAAATAAACGACATTGTTGTTATTGGGGCTTAACTGGAATTTTTCGCCTGGACCATATTCAGTTCCGTTTACCCGTAGTGAACTATTTTTCCCCGACGAATAAAAGGCTTCATAGGTATCGTTAGTTTCTTCTGGAATTTCATTGATATCGATAATGGTGTTGATGGGAATGTTGACAAATTCTGAAGTTTTAGAAGGAGTAATATTGACATTAAAATCGTTCTGTTTGGTTTCTAAATCTATTAAGACCGGTCCAACCTCTTGACCGTAATTGTCGGTTACCAAAAATGAAATTTGGTGAGAACCTAGGCTCTCGGGGAAATAAAAGAATGAGAAATCACCAAGTTCAACAACGTAATCCTTGGAGTTCTGTAAAACATTACCATTTACCCCAGTCAATCTGCCATTCCCTTCCAAAATCTCATAGGAAATTTTGTATTCAATATTTTCGATATTTCCGTTAGATTTTAAGTTAAAGTTGAATTGGGTTTGCTCCTCGAGGTACACTGAATTACTTTCCGAACTACCTGAAAATGTAAATGGAATATTGGCAACTTCAATTTCAACGCTATCCCTTTTAATTTGTCCATTGGAATCACGAATAGTAAAATATATTTTTCGTTTCCCCAAGTCGGTACTGGTGAAAGTATAATTATAAGAATTGGGAATAATCGTTCTATACTGCCCAGGCTCCATAACTCCACCATTTTGATCTCGAACTGTGCCACTACCCATACTTGTTGAAGAAAAAGAATGTGTAATTTCGTATTTAACATCAGATTCCTCGTCTTGCGTTTTAAGGTCTACCGCAATTGCTAAATTGGTATCGAGTTCCACTTGTTAGGAAGCGGCCGTTGTGTTTATCGTGAAATTGAGATTTACCACCTTTAATAGTAGTTCCTCGGTTAGTATTGCACCATCGGGGGCTTTGGCCGTAATGATTAGTTTATGTGTACCCAAGGTTTCTGGAAGATAGCTTAGTTCAGAAATTCCTTTAAGAAGAAAAAATGGTTTTCCTGCGTCAAAGATTTTATCATCCAAATACACTTTTCCTGTTCCATTTTCTATTTGATAGGTAATCTCAAATTCGCTTTTGTTGTTGGGATCTCCCGTTTCTTTGTCCCGTAGCAACGTGGCATTAATAGGGTTTTTAGAATTAATGATAAACTCGTTCACTCCCTTATTGAGCATAAAACTAAAACTCGCGTATTTAGCATTGTAAACTAGTTCCAATTCTTTTGTATTGGCATTCGAGTCCCATGCCATAAACCTAACCCTATGTAGTCCAGTATCAATGGCTATAAAATTGTAGTTCCAATGTCGATCAGTTACTTGCAATGTATCATTCGGTCGGATAGTGTCGCCTTTCATGGATACGAAGTAACCTTTGATATTGCTTGGAGAATATTTTACATAATAATCCACTGTAGTGATTTCCTTTTCTGGAGTTAATGTGAAGGATGTGCGTGTATTTTCAAAAAGAAAACTTACCTGATCATGTTCCCCTGTGAAGCTGAAATCAAAACTATCTAGAATGATATTTTCGAAATCCTTGCTACACGCCATAATTAAGATGAAAATAGAAAGTACCGTAGTTATGGAGAATAAAGTTCTTGTATTTAAATTTTTCATCTTCAAATGGTTTAAAACAGAAAATATCGTAGACCTAATCCAGCGTAAGGGTAGAATTTGCCTACATCGCTGTTGATATGATAGTATTCGTTGGCTTTTAATAATAGAGAGAAATCATTACTTAAAGTTATCTCCCCTTCGAGCCCTATAAATAACCCATATATAAATTTGCTTTTGGCATCTAAAATGGCACCGTTGGATAATACATTATTTCCGTTATTTATAATTTCATATCCGAAAACACCTCCACCACCGATACTTAATGCATACCGTTTAAAATTTTTCTGCTCCCAAACCTTGAGGAAGTATCCAGGTTGAACCGTGAATATGTTATAGGGAATATCGAACGAACCTTTATCCTCAGCAATGGCAGCAAAGATGCTCAATTGCACATATCGGTCTCGGTTTAGGTGATAGTTGAACGTGGCCATTATCCCGTAACCATCCTCCGCGTAACCCCCGCTTAAGCCAACCGAGGAGGCATAATTGCTACTTTGCGAGTATGCCAGTGATGATATGAAAAGTGCCAATAGTTTTAGGGTATACCTCATTTTTAAAAATGTATGGGGTTATTGATAATTTCGTGGCCTATGCTCAATGAGAGATTACGATTTCCGGACTCCTCATCCAGCTCTACTAAAACCTCCTTCTTTTCATCTAGAGCAAACTTTTTAAAAACCACTACAAAATGGTTTTCGCTTTTTCCTGAGACTGTTTTAGGTTGTTTATAGACAAAGACCGGATTGAGCTCCATTTTTTGATTACTACTGCTGTTTTTATAATTGGTTGCAATTTGATGCTTTATGAAATTGACGTCCATATCAAGGCCTTCTTTGTTTTCTATCCGGTATTGAAAATATAGCTCGTCCTCGTTATAATAGACACCTTTTAGCCATAGGAAAACATTGTCCAACCGTGAAAAATACCGACTTATTTTTGCCTTGTCGAACTGCATATAGTAACACCGAAGTCGATAATATTCCAAGGGATCGGATTGGTACAGTTCCTTAGTGGCACTATCTATAGAATCTTCAACTTTAATTTTAGATTGTCTTATCGTAATTGACGACGATGTTTTTTCTTGGATTTCATCAAAATGTGGTTCGGTTCTGATTTTCTGCAATACATCTTCATTACCTTTTTTCATTGTTTTACCCTCAATGTTGGCAACGGCCATTTCTTGTGTGATATACCAGGTCGTTTTTACGGGAACCGCAACTAGTTCTAATAAAAAATCGTACACGTTTCCAGAATCGGTAATGACCAAATAATTGGTCACATTTTCATTTTCGATTGCGAGTTCATCGTAATAAAGTTTAAGTATCCGGCCACTATATTTACCCCCTTCCGGTTTTGGCAAATCCACAATAAATCCAAAATCGTTGCCGATACTGCTTTCCGAAATGTTTTCGGGAAAAATCAGAATGGTTTTGAAATCCTTGGATATCTGCAATGTATCACTGAATGTTTGACCACTCAACAAGTACCCAGATAATATGGTCGATATGAGCAAAAGTGCTATCCTCATTACTATGTTTTTTTTTGTTTTAGAAATACACGGTCTCCATTTACCAAAAGGATCTTGTCTTTCTGTTTGTATTTTTTCTTTTGGAAAAAGTTGCCAAAAGAACGCAATAGATTTTGTGCCAATGGCATTTCCAAAGATTCGCCAATAGATTCCGATAATTCGTTCACACTTTGTTGGTGAATATCGGCTTTGAATTCCTGCAATAATTGACCTGCTCGCTCATTGTATAATCCGACCATGCCATCTTCCTGGTCAATTGCTGTCAAAGCCATCACCATGTTATCTATATTGGTTATCTCCAACAACACCCTTGAGCCCTGTATATTGGCAATTGCATAGACAAATGTGTTTTTTGAGAATAACCTACCCTTATAGAGAATATCATTTTTTAAAATCAAGGTTACTCGGTTACCTGGTAGAATAAACTGATCACGGTAAATGGCTGCATCGAATGATACTGTATTGGCAGTGGTCTTGGTGGATGGTTCTGTGTAAGGGGCAGAATAATCCTGGCTACGGGATAGACGTTGCTCCCTTGCCTCCATCAACAAGTTTCTATATTCCAGTTTTTTTTGGGCTTCTGTAGTTTTGGAAGTATACTGCGGAGTACTGGACTCAGAATATGGGGTAACCTTGAAGCTATTAGGATTATTGTTCTCCTTTTCGCCTAAAGAAAAGTTATTGAGTTCCTCTAAAATACGCTCTAATGAATCATTTTCTTTTGTAGTTTCTAAAATGCTTTTGAAAAGTCCTTTTGACTGCATTCGATCTAATGAATCTTGCAAAGACTTTTTATAGATGTCGTTAGGTTTCGTAACATAGAGTTGTTTGTTATGGTCTGGCAAAGAATTATTGTACGCATCTTCTGGAGTACTAATTTGTCTGTCATTGCTCATAGTGCTGATACTGGTCATTACAAAGAACACAGCCAGAAGCAGGATGATAGGGGCAGAGAAAGCGAACAGTCTATGCCGATTTATCCAAAGATTTAATTTTTTAATTTTTTGGTTCATGGGTTGGGCATTACAAATCTTGGTTGTACAAAACGTCAAACTTTATAATCTTTAATCCATTTAAATTATTTGGAGTAGAGCTTGTCTCAACCAAATACCCTTTGGTAATCATGTTCCGATATTCCGCATTGCCACTCTTTAATATCCTTTGCTTTCCAAAGAATCTAAACGGAAATGGATATTCGGAATAATCCACCAAAATCGAATCTTTTTCTATTTCAATTGAATATCCACTTTTCGAAATATCCTCGTAATAGTTCTGATCTATTAATCGATTGTACAGCCGTTGTACCGAATGATCGGCCATGTATAATGCTTTACCTTCGATATTTCTTTTGATATGGCGTAAATCGGGTTCCAATGCAAAAAACAATTCATGGAAATTGGCAATATGGCCCTCACATAAAATATCTACCGCACGCTTGTGGTCCTTTATCCTGACTGCAGCCAGCTTTTGACCATTATCGAGGAGGTAGAAATTGTTTTTAGCGCTCTCGTTCGTTTTGTAGGTGTAAAAGATATTGAGGACAGTGGATACGAATGTGAGAATTAAAGATACATATAGGACCTTGATACTTCTGCTACCGACATTGCTTAAATCGTTGAAAATCTTATAATTACCGTCCATCTGTTTTTTCGTTATCGTTTAAATTCGAATTTCATCGTTAAATCGTTTATTGTATTAAGGTTCTTACGCCTTTTGTAGCGCCTCCTGTCTTTACATCGACCGTTGTTTGTGCTGCTTTTTTGACATAGTGTTTCGTCCGATCTTTTAATTGACTAGCACTAACGTTCATTCCCTGTACAATGAAGTTGGCTAAGGTTGGTGCCTTTACATAAACAAAAACGTTCATCAGCATTAATAAGCCACTTGTAAGGACTAAGCCTAAATTGGTGTCTCCTGTGGAGAGTAATGAGTCTATTAGTTTGTCTAACACATGGAGCATAAAATTATCGATAAGATGGAGCATAGGAATCCACAAGCAGACACTCATAAATTTTTGTAGCCATGCTTTCCACATCCCAGAAAAAATTGGAATGAACGATAATCCTATATTTAATGGCCCGAATATTATCAGCACGAACAAATAGATTACGGACATCGCTTTTATCCCCACGAATACTACAGCGGATATGACTGATGCAATTGCAGTAACCCCTGAAGTGATAGCACCTAGAATAAGGGCCTGTAAAGCTTCAGGATCTCCTTGTAGAAGTAGGTAGGATACGCCATAGTCTACCATGGCTTTTGTTTGTGCCACAAGTATTTTTATATGGAGAACGTCCCAAGAAATATCGTTTGCCCTTAATGACATTCCGATGCCTTGATAAAACTCAAGGATGGTCCTTGTCAATGCTCGATAATTAAATAGGACAAAAGCCAATGGAACCCATCTGAGATGTTCAAAAATATCAGCTCGCTTTTCCTTGTTAAGAAGAACAAGTAGACCGACCAAACAAATCCCTATGCATGCGAAAACTTGGCCTATTTCTATCATAGGGTCTACCACTTCATAGGCATCCAATATGTATTGGTCAAATAGTTCGTTGACCGTTTCCCTTATTCCTTTGTCCGTATAGTTCATAGCAGGTTAGTTATTATTCAAATTGATCAGTGTACCACGTGCTTTCCGAAGGGAATTAATTTGTGAAAGTTTATAATTGTAGGCTATCAGATTATCCAAAATGCTTTCCAGTTGATGGTTGATTCCATTGACCTTTTTTAATCGTTCTTCCGGCAAAATGATGGCTTTGGTATTTATGATATCATTGCATTGTTTGAGTAGATTTTTTGTTTCTAGGATAGCATTGGCCGCATGCTCAATAAATTCAGTTGTTTCCTTTCGATCTAAGTATTCCAATCCTTGGACGGTCTGTTTAGATGCTCTATATGCTTCTATGATTTTTGACTTTAAGTCTATAGCTAAACCTACATCAGTGGATAGAGTCACATACGTGGGTGCCTGTTTCTTGGCTTCAAGTTCCTCCTTTAAGATTTTTCTGGATTTCGATGTATCATTATTATTTTTCTCCATTAATCTAATAAGCAGAGTCAAATTTTTACTAACCGCTGTTAGCTGTATGTTGATATTCGAAAGCTGACTGTTCACCACACCAAGACTAGCATTGGTGGTAACATCCGTAACCGGAATCTGGGATACAAGTGTTAAGTGTACCAATAGGCTTAGAATTATTGGTGTTAGTTTCATTTATTTTGGTTCTTTGGGACATTGATAAAGGTATACGCCTTTGCCGTTAACTCCCAGTTATTATGATTTTTATGATGTAGTTGTGCAATCTTTGAACTTTCGGAAGGGTTGGTTTCATAGATACATTTCTCCTCCAATGACGTTTCCACCCCATAAACTTTTACCTTGTCCATCCAACAAAATGCGACCTCACGAAATTTCTTGTCATTTGGAAGATCTTTATTGAGGGAGAGAATGAGTTGTTTCTGTTTTTCCCCCAACCCCATAAGGGACTGTATTTTATCAAAGGATTGCGCAAAGTCGCGCATATCCAAAAACACCTTGATATGTGAATTGACAACTATGGCATTTTTGATGGTTTTAGAGGACATGAAATCATCAACTTTTTGAGAAATAAAGATCGGTTGGCCACCCATTTTTCGAGCCGTTCTGGATTGGCTGTTAAAGTAGTGTGCCAGTTCCGGTTTATCTAGGGCCTTCCAAGCTTCATCGACCGCCAATATTTTGTTGATAGATAATTTTGCAGGATCGTGCATCTTTTTGTTGAAGATTTCCATAATCATAAGTGCGGTAATAGGAAATAATAGCTCATTGTCAATCAGCTTACCCAATTTGAAGTAGATAATCTTTTCATCGCTTAGCCTAGAAATCCGATCATCCAATTTGTTCAACAAATTTCCTCTCGAACCATTGGCGTAGTATTTTTCTAAAAGGAACATGAATACATTTGGGTCGAACTTTTCCTTTGGGACCCTTTTAGCTGTAATATATGTTTCAAGGTGACTTATACAGTATTCGAAAAAGGTATCGAACTTAAAATTGTTATTTCCGGTTTTCCACATCCTTTTGTAATAATCGGTAACTAGAAATTCTATTACCGTATTCGTAATTTGCGATTTACTTATATTTCCTTCCTGTCCAATAATCAATTTTAAAAGGGTAACTAGGTGGACCAACTTGCCTTCCGTTAAAGTTTTTACTTTACCGTCGCTCTCTTGAGAATCGTATTTGTCCAATATAAAGGGGTTGAAGGTAAACGGGTTTTCATCGTGGTGTTGTAGGGTGATCCCACCAAACACCTCTGTAAGCCTATCGTATGAATTACCATCTTCCATGATTACGGCCTCAGCGCCCTGCCTAAGTTCGGAAGCAAAATAATGATTGGCCAAATAAGACTTTCCACCGCCCGATCCTGATACGACTAACATGCCCCGATTGAATATCCAATCCTTTTTTTCGGGCTCCCTATATATTGAAACTGAAAGTGGTTGGCCCGAAATACGGTCAACCATTTTCAATCCGTCAACGGCCCTTGTAGCATCTTTATAGCCACCTTCAAAATAGAGTAGGGCAGTGGCCATATCGCTTGGCATGGGCAGATACATATCTGAAGATATTCCAATGGCGTTACCGGCTATCCCAGCAAAGAATAGGTTTTTTCGGTCTATGGTATTTTGCTTCGCATTTATCTTTAATTTTTTGAATGCACCAGTAATGGAGTTTTCCATTTGCCTTTGACGACTCCCTGTTTCCTCAAAACCAAAAACATTAAGGTGGTAAAAAACTGATTCCTTATGATTTCCTAGAATATCTTTGGTGTAATCATTAATTTGATCTGCATAAATGGCATTGCTGTCATCCTTTTTACCATTACCGAAGCGTTGAAAGCTTTTGGCTTTTTTCCGTAAGCCTAATAGTACTTTTTCTTGATTTGGAATGTAGATGTATTGGTTAATAATATGTTCATGAGGGACCTTGAAACCTAGTGAAAATAGATTGCCTATTGGAAACAGGTTTTGTCTAGTAGTGAATTTTCCATACAACTCATAAGTGCTTATATGGTCCTTGCTAAACTGGTCCAGGTTTTCAAGAGTAAAAAATGTTCCTTGTTTGTCTCCGACATGAATGTTGTTATTGTCAAAATCAACATCCACTAAATTTGCGTTGTTTTCCTTAAGGCCAAAGTATTTGGCATAGAGTCCATTTTGGGAAAATAAGTCCTCGTAATTAAGAATTTTAGATTCTATGAGACCTGAAGAATTAACCAGAGTGTTTACGTTCTGAACCTGAGCTTCAAAATTGGTTAGTATACTACCATGGATAAATTCTTCTGGAATAGTATGGGTCAAATAAAAATCTCGGGTTTTATCTAAAAAGGCATTCACCCGTTTGGAACTGTATTTAATATAATTTTCAGGGACAACACTAATGTATAAATAGTGCGTTCCAACTAAATATGGACGACCTTTAAAATGTTTTTCGTTCGCCCTTTCCAACATATCGCCCTGCAGTCGTTCTGAAATTGGAGTGTAGTTTTTCTGGAAAAAAAAATCCTGCCTATGCAAGAGTCTGTTGGGACCTAAAATATTTATAATGTTCAAGAAAAGATCATGGAGAGTTTCATAATCTTTAGCATCGAGTGTGAAGACCTCTGGGAGGATAAGTTGTAATGGAATCGTCAAGCATCCCTTTTCTTTTGATATTAAGGCGTTCCGCTCGTATCCGAATATTGGGAATGCATCCCAAAGTGTTACCTGTTTTCCCATAACAATAGATTTCTAAATTCGTGGGTTATTTTGATGGATTCAGGTTTGGAGGCATCAGCCAGTTTTTTTACAAAACCATTCGCACCGTAGGTCCTAGAGTAAAACAACAAGGTCAAGAATACGATGACCATTGCTATGCCCGTAATTAGCATGGCCAAGAACATAGAAATGAAAGCCGATAGGACAAGACCGATTATAATTGCTGCTGTACCAAGGTAAATGCAGTAAAAAATGTATTTCGCATTTAGACCTTTGTAATAGACTTCTTTTTGCAGCCCTTTCTTTATAAGAATGTGGCAATTTTCCATAGGTGAAGAAATTTAAATGTTAGCAATTTCCTCACCTATGGCTATCAAAGCAAAAAATATGGCGATACCAATTATAATCTTACCTAGTTTATTGGCCAAGTCTGTCTGCTGATCCCGAATATAGAGATAGGTCAGACCGGTTATGGCAATGGCCACACCTGCAATAACTTTAATAATATCTACAATTTCTCTGGATAGGTTCTTAGAATCGTTCTTGAAATCCTGTGCTTCCTGGAGGAGTTGATCGAATTGACCATAGGAACACATGGATATCAATACCAGAATTAAAAATAAAAGGAAGGGTTCAAGTTTCGGAATTCGGCGATATTTCATCGGCCGAATCCTTGTTGCGGATGATTTTGAGTTTTTCATGCTTTTTGCGAGTTAAGGAATTTGAATCATCTTCAAATGAACCCTCTCTAAAAGCTTCCAAAAGTTTTGAAGTGTCTTCTACTTCGGTTATTTGGTTGAGTACAGCATCTAAATCGGTCTTTTCATTATCTGAATTATAAACAAATTTACTATTTAAACGCAAATAGTCAAGTTTTTTTGATTCTTTTTTTAGTTTTCTTCTTTTTTTAGATACTAGCACCCATATAACATACCCGTACCAAACAAGGGCAAGTCCGAACAATATGTACCAGTAAGTGCTCAACATTCTCTTTTATTTTAGCTCAATGAGCGCAATCAATTTTTCGTAATTCTTATTTGTGAAATCTAACAATACCTTTCGTATCAAATCGTTCCTGGAGGTCTTGACGCCCATTTTATAGGAAATACCCATTGCCAGTTTTTCGTACTTGAGTGCACAATCATTGTTAATGGTCATAAAAAATGTTTCTTTTTTGTTTTTCGATTTGTCTGTTTGCAATAACACATCCAACTGTTTTCCGATATTCTGGTTATTTCCAGTATGACCATCTTCTTTCGGTTTCTGATTTTCCACTACCTTCTTGATTGCATCTTCCTTTCTAACGTGTACAGACCCGGTTTGTTGTTTATGACTCATACGATCTAATTTGAGCTGCTCTAAGGTGTTTGTTGTCTCCTTGTTTTTATTTGCCATTTGTTGGAGCAGATCAAGAGTGGTGATTTTTTTCTGTTTTCCCATTGAAATCTAGTTTATTAATTTGATAACTGTTCTACTTCTTCGAAGAATCTTTTGATATCCAACTCACCGTCTTCCTTGTTTTCGGGAATAGGGTAGAGCGTGTTCCGATATTGTTCCTTGTAAATGGTCCTGTCCTTGACCACACTTTGCATCATGGGGATACCGGCTTGTTCGAATTGTTGGCGGAGTAGTGAAAACTTGTTTTTTCTCACCAATTTGTATTTGTTGAAAAATAAGTTGACACTTTTTAGTACGCGCTCCTCATTGTCTAGAAAGTTGTTCTTTAAGGTAAAATAGAAATTAGAGGTGCTGTCTATCTCCAGTTCGTCGTGGCTAAAGGGGATGAAAATATGCTCTACATATAAAAGACCCTTGACCATTTCTACGTTGAGACTTCCCGGTAGATCAAGAATGATATAATCTATTAGACCGTAATATTTCATAATTGTATCTTGGAGGGATTCCACTGTTACCCGTTCGATGGGATAAAGCTCCAACTCCTTGATTTCTGAAGGCTCTAAAAGATTAAGTTCACGTTGTCTCTTTTTATAGATTGAATACTGTGGATTGTCCCCATCAAGGAGCACCACCTTTTTCCCTTTTGCATAATGAAAATTGGAAGCAAGGATAAGGTTTAAAGTTGTTTTTCCGATACCACCCTTTTCACCGACGATACTAATTATTTTTGTTTCCATAACGCAAATGTTATTACATCGTTTCATTCATATCTTAGGATATGAATATAGATCTAGGGACATATGTACATATAAATATATTTGAATATGCACCTATACCTATATTTAAATATATGTATATAATTGTTTAATACACAGGTTTTTATAATAAATATTTTAAGACAAGACCACATGATATGATATCAAAACAGGTAGGTACAGCGGGAGGTTCCATATGGTTTATGCATTGGTTTTTGATGTGGAATTTCTGGCATTTCAATTAATTATGAAAGGAAGAAAATTATATATTTTGTACTGCTATTTATGATTTTAGTTACCCTTATTTTTTCGTCAATTTTGTCTTTTCTGTTATTCAGTTCGATAATGAATGAGATTTACTCACTAAGTGAGATTTATATGCTCCGACCCTTGGGTCGATTTGTAATCGGTATTTTCCTTTTGATGCCTCATGGGCTTGTCCAGAGGTAATTGACTAAAATGGTGGTTTCTATACTATTCCAAATCCCTGCGGAAGTCGACAAAACCTTCCACTCTAATCCTCCCCATGCGGACTCGCTTCGCCGGTCCGCTCGGGATGTCTTTCCGTTCCAGTTTTCCTCGACCTCCTCGGGACCGCGCAAAAGCACAAACGGCAAAAGGGCCGCTTGAGCTTTTTTCTCCCTACCTACAATAAAAGGATTATTTCTATAATTTATTTGATGGATATTTTTATAATATCAGACCAGATGGTGTGTTTGTCTGTACCCATTTGACATCATGTGGTTTGATATGGTTTAGGTATGTAAGTTACTGTAAATTAAGCTTTTGTAATGTGTTTTGATTCTTTATATTTAACTATAATTATCCGTTTTTGACGGATAGCAAGTTATGTTTTAAGTAACTTAAAACCCCTACTTCTACGAAGTGAAAAAAGATAAATCAAGGCAGAAAATGGCAATCAAGAAAGGCGGGAGAAAACGTTTGGGAAACAGGAAACGGGAGTATACCATAATGCTTCGTTTCAATGGAACGGAATTGGAAAAAGTAAAGGCCATTTTGCAGTCTTATAATCTTGATTATCATAAACGGGGAACTGTTGGACCTTTCCTAAGAAAGCTTATCCTTAACCGGAAAACGATAAAAGAGAATCGGATTCCCGAAAGTATTTCGAACCTGAATTACCAATTGAACAAAATAGGCACTAACATCAACCAACTTGTCAAAGTGGCGAACTACAAGAATATGCGCAGCCCAAATTCAAACCTGGAACAGGAGATGCAAAAGGCCAATGAACTTATGCTCGAACTAATTGAAACCATAAACACCAAAGATTAAAAATGATAGCAAGAATACTTTATCGGAACAATGTACAGGGAGTATTGAACTATGTTTTGGGCAAGTCTGGTAATACCATACTCGGCTTCCAAAACACCTATTCGGATACCGATACCAATACTAAGTTTTTCGGAAGGGTCCTTCATTATCTGGGTAATCGCCATGATTCTAAAAAGCGGTATGTTCATGCCACCCTCAATCTTCCCCGTGGTGAACAATTGGACAACAAAGATTTTTTTGAACTGTCTAAAGCATATATGAAACACATGGGCTATGGCGAGCAGCCCTATATCGTGGTTCGTCATCATGATACTAAGCACGAACATGTCCATATCGTTTCGACTACTATCAAAGAAGATTGCCTGCAGATAAACCTGTCCAATGATTTTAGAAGGAATGTGGCCACTCAGAAATACTTGGAAAAGCAGTTCGGTCTTTCTCCATCACCTGACACACGACAGGGCAAGGATCTCCCGGTATATCGGAGCCCTCAATTCAAGAATGAGGACATCAGCGGGGTCAGGTTCTATATCCAAGACATCATAAACAACACCTTGCAGAAGTACAAGGTGCGAAGCTTCAAAGAACTATCTGAACTACTGAGACCGTACCACATTCAATTAAAGACGGTGGACCACAGCGGTAGGATCGGAGTATCGTTTGGCATAGAAGTAGAAGACGGTTACAGATCACGATTTATCAACGGTTCTATAGTTCATCCACAATTGTCCGGACCAAAACTGCAAAAGGTCTTTGAGCGGAACAAGCGTTCCAAATTATTGCCAATGGTTCATAAGCGTTTGGAAAAGCAGATAATGACGACATTTAAACTGTTAGAGAGCATACATTATGAAAATCTGCCTGATATACTAAAATCGTATCAGAATCTGGATTGTGAATTGGTATACGATAAGGAAATGCAACCAGAGGATATGATCATCTATGACAAATCGGGATTTATATTTAGGGCTTCGGAAATAAGTTCGAAATTAAATCTCGCAAACCATCCACTGCTAACCAATTCCGGAAATGAGAAAACAAGTATCGAAGTTGATGGCAAACAATTTAATCTTGAAGTACAAAAACTAATAAAAAACGCTTTTTATAAATCTTACTTGGATGCCCATAAACGTGATACTCTGCTATCGGAATTTGTAATGATCAAAAGCTTTAAAGAGGTGTTGCCTTATTTGGCGAGTTCAGAATCATATTCTTTTCTAAACCATTACTCGACCAAAAATGGTGGGAGTCGGTTATTGAATTTTGTACAAAGTGAATTTGAAAGGACACGTACCATATTGGGTATATCGGAAGCGAATAAAGAGCTCAAAACACTGGAGAACAGGGTTTCTATTTTAAAAAAGGCATTGGAAGCTAATGTATTCGATAATTCTGGGAACAAAAGTACTTTATTTCATTTGTTGCAGGGTTTGGGCCTCAAATATGACAATGGTAAAATTTCTTATATCAACTCCAATATCCATTACGTTAAGATGTTCATGGATAATTATCATATTCCAAATGAGAATGAAGCCTACATATCCTTTGGGAGTATCAACCAAAATGAAAGAGTATTGACATTTTTAATGGAAGTAAAGGGGAGCAAGGGTACGGATTTAAGCGCTACTGCTTTTTTCCTTCCTATGTTACTCCCCCAACTATATAGCTCAATGACTTCGGATTATCGAAAGCAGTTTGAAGAACATAGCTTAAAGGCATACCTCCGTAATGCGGAACGGCTTCATCTATCCTACGAAAAGTCCCCAAGGGATTATATACAACTGTTCAACGCCAAGGGGTTTTATTTTGAGCAAATAAAAGATAAAATTTATATCAGCTCGATATACTCTAAACATAGGGTTAGAAGTTCGTTAGGGTCCAAAGCTCAGGCCTATCTTAAATCGATCAAGAGTTTGGATACGGTATTGAACGATCAATCCAAAACCATATCCAATATTATAGACAAGGGTAGGGGAGAGCTCAAAAACTTATGGCTTTCTTATTTGATAGAAAAAGAATTATATGGTAAAGCTGCTTTCATAATGGTCTATGATACATTACGTCCTAATTTGGATAAGGACGTTTTGGAATACCATTATGAAAAGGGATTACGGGAACAATTGCTTGAGGTATCCAAACAAAAGTTGAATTCACAACGGGCAACGTTGCTGCGTAGGAGTGCCTATGCTGTCAGTTCTCTTTTGGGTGGTAATTATTATAAAGAGGAAGAAGTATTTAATGGTTTTAAAGACGAGCTTACAGGTAATTCTAAAGGAAATGGAATTTATTTTTCCTGAATAATTGATATTGGATATCGTAGCAATGATAATTCAGAAGGCGAGAATAGATTAATCTTAATAATGAACAAGAGTAGGTTTTACCCTTGTAGCACGAACAAAGGTAATTTTTTGTTATATTTACTCTCGTTAACTATGCGTAAGCAATTATTACCCTTATACAGAATGACAAAATTTAATAGAAATAGGCCATACAATAGCCTACCGTTATTGCCACCAAAATCAACTTTGGAAACTACTAAGGTGTTACGTAAGACCATTGACGCCAGTAGGGCATTAGCACAACTAAATGGTATGCTAACCAATTTGCCTAACCCAACGCTGTTTTTGGACACCATACATTTACAGGAAGCAAAAGCGAGTTCCGAAATAGAGAATATAATTACTACCAATGATGACTTGTACAAATCTATAGTTGCGGACAAAAAGTTTGATAACCCTGCAACAAAAGAGGTGATAAGCTATAAAGAAGCACTTTGGAATGGTTTGCGTGATATAGAAAAACGCCCATTTCTAAGTACCAATCTGTGCATTGAAATTGTACAAAGCATTAAAAAGAATACAGCAGGCATTAGAACAACGCCAGGAACTGCTTTAAAAAATGCTACTGGTGAAACCATCTACACACCCCCAGAAGGTGAAAAAGTGATAAGAGAGAAACTAGCAAACCTAGAAACCTTTATAAATGGTGAAGATGCATTAGATCCATTAATTAAAATGGCTTTAATGCATTATCAATTTGAAGCAATACACCCCTTTAACGATGGTAATGGTAGAACAGGACGTATTTTATTGTTACTCTACCTAAAACTTAAAAAATTGTTGGATACACCTGCCATTTATTTAAGCGAGTATATTATAAAAAACAAGGCCGATTATTACAACAAACTACGTGAGGTTACCGAAAATAATGCATGGGAATCGTGGATATTGTATATGCTTGAAATGGTGGAGTATACCGCTAAAAAAGGATTGCAGCGATTAAAGGATGTAACCGATTTAATGCAATTAATGGCAACAGAAATAAAAGAAACCTTACCAAAAGTATATACTAAAGAGCTTGTGGAAATATTATTTAAATTGCCATATACAAAAAGGCAATTTTTAATTGATGCTAAATTGGGGACACCCAAAACTGTTGGTAATTATCTAATCGCCTTAGAGGAAGCTGGGTTTTTAACATCTGAAAAAGTAGGTAAAGAAAAATTATATCTTAACCATAGATTAATGGCTCTTTTAGAAGTATCATGAGTGTCTAATTTTGGTTTAGGAAATAAAATATAAAAGTGAATTGTATAATTTAATAAAACCTAATTTTTGATGATCACATCAAAACTTTGACCTAAGGGAAATGTTGAGAGTCGTAACATTTAGAATAATCCATAATGGTTGGAAGTATTGAGGCAAATAAAATTTTGTTAAAAAAACCAGAAGCATATTGGTGTCTAGAGTATTAATGCTCAATAAGTTTTACTAAGTTAGAGGTTTATTAATTTTCTATAATAGTTCATGGCATTATTTCAGACCTCAGTTTTAATAAACTACCTTGCTCAACAGGAAAACTCAAAGGTAGAAAAAGCTTATAAAGCATACTCTAAATATTTTTTGAATTTAGAAATTCAGGAGAATATTCGTAGGAGTAATGAAGAACAATTTCAAGCTACTTTTCTAATAGAATTGTTTGTTAATGTATTGGGTTACACCATCAATCCCAGTCCCAATTACAATCTTACCACTGAATACAAGAATGAGAAAAACAATCGTAAGGCAGATGGAGCAATACTAAGTAAGGGAGCAACACTTGCTGTCGTAGAACTTAAAGGTACCAGAACTAAGGACCTAGAAAGCATCCGTCGCCAGGCCTTTGATTATAAGGCAAACCATAAAGGATGTGTGTATGTGATTACCTCTAATTTTGAAAAGTTACGTTTTTACATCAATGATGCCACCGAGTTTGAAGAGTTTGATTTGTTTACCCTTTCGGAAGACAGATTTAAACTACTGTATTTGTGTTTGCATATTGATAGTGTACTCAATAATACGCCACTAAAAATAAAGGAAGCATCTGTTGTTAAAGAGGAGGAGATAACTAAAGCATTCTACAAGGATTATTCAATATTTAAGCGGGAACTATTTAGGGACCTCGTTAAAAGAAATGCTAGAACCGTAAAAGAGAAGTTAAGTGAAACCAATCTATTAGAAAACCAGGAGTATATCGCTCGGCTTGAAAAAAATGTGAAACTAACCCTATTCCAAAAATCTCAAAAATTAATTGACCGCTTCTTATTTATTTTCTTTGCAGAGGATAGAATGTTATTGCCCTACAATTCAACCCATCAAATATTAGACAAATGGAAAGCTGATTGGGATTTTGGTGATGAGCGCCCGCTTTATGATTTGTTCAAACAATATTTTCAATTTTTAGATACCGGTAGAAAAGGAACACAGAGCCGGGCTGAGATATATGCTTATAACGGTGGGTTGTTTAAACCAGATCCTATTCTTGATGCATTGGAAATTGATAATGACCTATTGTATAAATACACGCTTTCATTATCCAATTATGATTTTGAAAGTCAAGTTGATGTTAATATTCTTGGGCATATTTTTGAAAATTCCCTTAATGAGATTGAAAGTGTAAATGCCGAAATTGAAGGCGGTGAGTTTGACAAGCAAACCAGTAAACGGAAAAAAGATGGTGTTTACTATACCCCTAAATACATAACCAAATATATTGTTGAAAACACGGTCGGCAAACTATGTTTAGAAAAGAAAACTGAACTGGGATTTCATGAAGAAGAATATTTCAAGGGACGGAAAAATCGAAATAAAACAACTATTACAAATCTCGTTAATATCCTCGATGAATATCGTGATTGGTTATTACATCTTACTATTTGTGATCCTGCCTGCGGTTCAGGCGCGTTTTTAAACCAAGCACTAGATTTTCTAATTAAAGAACATACCTATATCGATGAGCTAAAAACCAAAATATTAGGTGGTGGATTACAATTTCCCGACATAGAAAACACCATTTTGGAAAATAATATTTATGGTGTTGACCTGAACGAGGAAAGTGTGGAAATAGCCAAACTTTCCCTATGGTTACGTACAGCCCAACCACGAAGAAAACTGAACGACTTAAGCAGCAATGTCAAATGTGGAAACAGTCTCATCGACGATAAAAAGGTGGTTGGAAACAAAGCATTTAAATGGGAGGCTGAGTTTCCTCATGTTTTTGAGAAAGGTGGTTTTGATGTGGTGATTGGGAATCCACCTTATGTACGTGCAGATGCCCCTGGTAATGACCCGAAATTAAGAGATTTTCTATTGAATAATTCAAAATTCAGAACATTATCTGGAAAATGGGATCTTTATATCCCTTTCATTGAGCTATCTCATTTGATTACATCTTCCAAAGGAATAATTTCTCTAATAATTCCCGACGCATATTGTCATTCTGAATATGCCAAGTCATCGCTAAACGCTTATACTGAAAATAATTCTCTCTTTGCAATTGACTATTTCCCAGAGATAAATGTCTTTCCCAACGTGGGCGTTCATAGTGTTATAGTTACCTATATAAAAAATAAGGCTTCTATAAATTACTATAAAAATATTCATAATACGAATAAAGAGGTATCAACAGTTAGGCATGAAAAATACCCAATAAGTTTTCGATATGATTTTAAAAAGTCGTTTTTAACCAATGCGAACCTGATAGATATTTCTGATTTGTTTTATATATCAAAAGGAATAGTAGGAAATAGTGATGAGAAAAAATTTAAAGGTGAGTTCAAAGTTGGAGATTTAATTTCCAAGGATCAAAATGAAATTAATTGTCGATTGTATTATGAAGGCAAAAATATATCAAAATGGGTTTTGGATGAGGAACGATTTATAGAATATAACACAGAAAGGTCTCCAAGAAAATGGAGTAGAAAAGGGTTTACAGAATTATTTACAACCCGGAAAATCGTTACTATGCGGAGTCCAGGGCAAAACCCAAGATCTTTTATTGATGACAACAAAGGATTTTTTAATGAAAGTGCTATTGGTTTCGTACGTTGGTGTGATTTAAAGGATGTAGAAAACAATTCTATATCACAGCAATATGGATGTGACCGGAAAAAAAAGGAAATTATTTCCAAAAAGTACAGTCTTGAAGAATGCCTAGCATATTTCAACTCTACATTATTCCAGTACGAGCTTAACGCAAATAGAAGAAGTAATATTCATATTTACCCAGATGACTGGCGTAAACTAAAGTTGCCGAAAATAAACTGTAATAGGCTTAAAGAATTTGCAATAGATACCATTAGTTTTTCATCGTTGTTTCATAAAATATCAACTTCATTTTTGAAATATCTTATTTCAAAATACAAATTGGAAAAAACATCTAGAAAGCTTGAAGAGTGGCACGAACTATCCTTCGGAGATTTCATCAAAGAGTTAAACAAAGCCATCAAAACAACTAATAAATTAAGAACGAAAGAAGATCTAGCATTTATTCCTGAATTGACCAAAAAAGATGAGTTCGAATGGATGGATCTTTTTGAGGAGAACAAGAAAAAAGCACAAGAACTAAAAACGGAAATCGCCTCAACAGAAAAGGAAATAGATAAGTTGGTTTATGAACTATATGGATTAACGGAGGAGGAGATTGGGATTGTTGAAAATAGTTAGGAATGGAAGAGAAAGTATATATTTATGGCGACGAATTCGGAACAAGTTCTATGAACTTACAAGCACAAAATGAAGTTTCTCATTTTGTGTATTCAGCAATTGTTGTTTCAGAAAGCAATCTTGATAAGGCTTATGAGGTAAGAGATTATATTTCAAAGAATTTCTTTCAAGGTCAACGTATAAGGTCTAAATCAAGGGCAATTAAGAATATTGACAAACGCCTTAAAGCGCTTCAATATTTAAGCAATAATCTCGATTTTAAAATATATACTGTTATTGTTGATAAATCAAAAATTAAAAGTGAAGGACTGCAAATAAAAGAAATATTCTATAAATACTTTCAAAAAATATTTACTTCTAATATTATTTCAGACTATCAGATTTTTGAAATCTATGTGGATGAACTCATTTCTGAACAATACAAAAATGAAATGTACGCATACCTAAACAATCGTTTAAGCATTCAATCATTATTTAGTAATTATAGGATGGTAGACGATAAGAACGAAGTTCTGGTTCAATTAGCCGATTTAGTGGCTGGTTCATTAGGTAGAGTATTTGCACATTCACATTATGTTAAAGAAGCATCAGAGATTGTTGATGTCTTAATAGGGAAAATGACGCCGCCAGAATATTTTCCGTACCGTTACCAAGTACCTGTAAAGACTAAATCTATCGATAGTTCCTCTGAACTAGTAACTCGATTTGTAATTCAAGATGCTATGAACTACATAAATCAAAGACCGAAAGCAGACGCAAAGATAGATTTATTGAAATTTCTTTATTTCTGTTTTAAAATAGACCCAAATCAATTTGTCGATGTTCACTCTATTCAAGGAAGTTTATCTAGGCTTCATAGAAATATTACAGTAGAGCAAATAAGGGTGTTAATAAGAGATTTGAGATACGATGGTATTTTGGTGGTTACAGCGGCTGGACGCAGCGGTTACAAGCTTGCAAAAAATGAAAGTGATATAAGCGCATATTTTAATCACTATTTAAATTATGTTAAACCAATGCTTCGTAAAATGGAAGTAGCAAATAACAAATTAAAAAAATTGGACGTCGATAATAATTTAATGGACAGCCAAGAATTTCTTCTGCTCAAACAGCTAATTAGTGTAAGTGAAAAGTTTTAAAAATGAATAAAATTTACTTTGATGAAGCAGGAAACACTGGGTAAGATATGCTAAACAAGGATCAGAAGGTTTTTGTTTTGGCTTCTGTAAATTATGATATTAGTTCCCAAGAGGAAATAAAATCAATGTTCGATTTGGGTTATGAAATCCATTTTAAGCAATTGAAAAATAGTTCTGCTGGGCGTAAAAGGATTTTATCATTTTTAAATAGTTCTTGGATAAATGAAGAACACATAATTATATATTATGTTAATAAGGAATTTGCTACTTGCGGTAACATAGTCGATTTACTTATAGAAACTGTTTTTCATCATAAGGGTTATGACTTATACATACATGGTCGGCATATTGCCTACACGAACTGGATATTTTACCTTGGTAACCTCTATTGGAATAAAAATCTATTCAAAAATTTTTTCGAAGCTTTTGTCGCGATGATTAGAAATAAAGATGCTGTATCAATTAATAATTCCTACACTATTACTGAAGAATTGTATAGTCAAATTGATGAAAAAGAAATTCTTGATCCAGTTAGAAAAAGTAAAAATCATATTCAAGAAGTTTTAAGCGTTGTAGATCGTTTTTCTATAGACGTTACCTTTTCTACTTTTTTAGTGCTGTGTGATAAATGGGCAAAACAAATTGGAAGTAAAATTGATGTAAGATTTGACCAGTCAAAACAAATTGAGCATTATAGTAGATACATCGAAAAGACACTTGAATTAGTTCCAAAGACAAGCAAGACAACAGAAATTGGATATGATAACCGCACTATGAGCTTCCATCATCAAATCTCATCTGTTAAATTAGTAAACTCTACTGATGAAATGGGCGTTCAATGCGCTGATTTAATAGCCAGTGCAATTGCCTTTGCCTACAATAATGAAGAAGGTAAAATGGAAAAATTTTTAAAACAAATTAAAGTAAGCAAATTATTTCAATTGTCAAATGCACAAAGTCTTTGGCCTACGGATGATGTTTCGCCTAAAGCATTAGGTTTGGAGAAAGGAGAAGGTATTAATCCTCTTGATTTTTTAATTCACAATTTTCCGCAAGCTTTCAAAGATTAATATTGCAATGTCAAAATCAAACCCAAGGATAAAACTTCAAAAGTTTTGGCCAGCAAATTTCTTGCCTGACGAAACTCGGGAATTTAATGAAATAACGGAAAACTTTCCTGCTATGCTCGCAAAGCTAACAAATAAGTCAAAAGTTATTAGTATTTATGAGAACTTTGGTGAAGTAGGAGTTGGTAAGGCGACATCTCGCAAATCCTTGACGCCCTTAATTCCTGCATTAAAGCTATCAGAAGATTTTAAGGGAATTTATCTCTTTTGGTTAAATGATGAACCATTTTACACTGGAATATCTCGTGGTGTCATTAAACGTATTCATCAACATATAAAAGGATCAAATCACTTCTCATCTTCCTTAAGTTATACAATGGGAAAAGAATTTCATAATGAGATAGAAGGAATTGAGCATATTGGCACCAGGAAAGAATTAGATTTTGATAAGTTTTCAGGGCCATTCAAAAAGATATTGAGAGAAGAATGCCAAATTTCAATGCTACCCATAAAAGGCTCAACACAACTCTACCTATTTGAAGTATATGTAGCAGTACAACTAAAGCTACATTATTACAATAGATTTAAAACCCATTAATGATTGTCAAGAATGACGCAGAGATTAAATAATTTGATGATTATATACGAGATGAAGAAACACAGTTTGAAAAACATCTTGGTAATTCATTAGAACGTTATAAAAAATTTGAAAGAGATTTAGCTCACTGTAATGTTGATTGACCATCACAGTATTACGATCATATACGTATTGGAATTTACGAAGAAATGTGGAAAATAGAAAGTAATTACAAACTATTTTTCAGACAGCCGCAAATCATACATTTACACTCTTTCGATGAAAACAAATTAAGAAATGGCTGTGACACATTTGCAGAATTAAAGAACACACCTTATAAAATAATAAATCTTAACAGCAGTAGTGATATGGATAAAACCAAAAAATATATTGTTGAGTCAATGATGATAGATATAAAACAGCCATGACTTGAATGGTCGTTATTTCAGGATTAAAGGAATATCATAGTATATCACATTTCAGAATCGAGTGTTAAAAATGCTAAATATTCTCTTTACATAAGATTCATAAAAGACGATTTGAATTAAGAGAAAGAAAGCATTGTAAACCCGATGATACTCGTCCAAGGTGGTTTGAAATTAGGCTTAAAGAAAAATCTTTCCTACTTGAGATTACAAGTAATATGGAGAATTTATTAGTGAACATAGGTAAGCAAGAAAAAAAATGAAAAAGGATCAAAAATATTATGGGGAAGTATGGTTTGCAGGCGAGGAGAGTATTAAGCAATTTGCTGTACTCTCTTACAAAGATGATGATCTTCTATTGGAAACAAATCTATGTGCTCCAAGTACAGTTTATAAGCAACCCCAAATTTTGGGTGTTTTTACTGGTTTAGGATATATAACATTTATCGACTGCCGTATTCAACTTTCGTCATCGGGTATGGTCGAGACGCGCATATATAGTCCCAAATATTCGTTTGTAGGTGCAAATCATTTCGTAGATGCTGTTAACACCAAGATCTCTGAATTTTCTGTTATTAATGATGCAATTGTGGAATGGGTAAATCATTATACGTGGTATGATCATTTAGATGATAAGCTACTTTATGAAAAATTTGAAGACTTGTATTTAATTGATGATATAGGATTGGAAATTACCATAAGTCATTATCTAAATTTTCATTCTAAAAGAACAGAACTACATATCAAAAATTATGGGTCAATTCTATTTAAAAAAGACGAGCCCGTTGATATTTTAGAAGCGATTAGTATTTATGATCAATTTCAAAAAATATTACAGCTTCTTTTTGGAAGATCTGCCAAATTTGAAAGGTTCAGTTTTAAATGTCTATCCTGTGAAGAGTGGCAGCAGGTGTATTATAATGATAAAAGGTTGACAAAATCAACGAACGCCTTTGTTCATACAAATTATAAAAAAGTAAAATTTGACCTAAATAAAATATTAAATGCTGTATATCTCAATAATTCATTTCAATTCTGTTTAGATAAATTGATGGAGAATTTTATAACCACGCATTCGAGCCATAATAAAAGATTTACTAACAGTATTACTTCCTTTGAAGCATTCGGGAAATTATATTCTGGTCATAAATCAAACAATCTATCTAAATTTATAAAACATTACAAAACGGTATTTGTATTAGTTGGCAAATTCAAAGATGAAGAATGGAAGTTATTTCCAAGCAAAGTTGTGCGCTCAAGAGATTATCACGTACATAGCAATACTGCCAACAAGAACGTTTACAGTGAGTTTGAATTGCTATACATAAGCTTCCTATTTGATTTTGTAATTGGTTATCTACTCTTGGAAACTCTTGAAGTATCAAATGATTTACTTCAAAAATTTATAGTGCACGGTAATAGCGCTTTTATAGATATGAAAAGAACAAATGAAATTTTAGGGAGAAATTCTTTACTTAATATAGGTACAAACTAAAATTCCCAAAAATTAATAACTTTTATATCAAAAAAAATACCCAATGCTATATGAAACTAAGTGTTGACACTATAACTAACTTATTGTCAGTTGATATGGCGAAGAAAGAGGGATTGAAATTGAGTGTTTCGGTTCGTTTTGTGCCAGTGTTATGGGTGGTTTTTGCTAACCATATCTGTTCAAATTGTGACGTTTTTCGCGGAGCGTTGAACTTGTAACGGTGCTATTTGTGCCACGTTGAAAGATCAAGTAATATCTTGTCGAAAAATCGTGATAAGATATGGCCAGTACAATTGACTTAAAACATATCATAATCTTGTACTTGGACGGGTTTAGCAGTCGTAAGATTGGATCCACTGAGAATATTTTCCGTAATAGGGCAAACATTAATAAGAAATTTTTTAGAGAATTGAATATTCCTTTAGAGAATTGCTCGCCTTTTATAATCCGCGTATGGAGGCACTCTTTCTTCCATATTCCACGATTAATGGTGAGTGGCACCAATAATGAACATATGTTTTATTTTGAATGGTCAACATCACCGGAATATCTACTTCCCCACTACTGCATATAGGCACCTGTTGGTTAGAGGCGTCATATATTAAAATTAGAGCATCCTCATTGATTTATTTCAAAAATTGTATTTTGTAGATGGTTTTGATTTTACCCTATTCAAAGTAGTAAACTAATAAGAAGGGCCACTAGTTATTTGAATACGAAATAGATAATTTAATTAACTGAGCAGGGGCCTACCTAACCAACTAAAAGATCAACTTATGAAAAAAGTGATAAAACAAGATGTGGTCACTTACCATGAATTCTTAGAAGCATTAGCTGTGGTGAAGGCGTTTAGGAGGCAAATTGGATATACTGGAGCATGCTGACCCCTCTAAAGCCTAATCAATAAGTAACTGCCGTTCTGGCGGATGCTGACCCCCCTTTGAAAAATAAGATAGCTAGATTTTTAAATTATTCTGGAGCATGTTGACCCCTCTGGATGATTTATTTGGGAGCATGCTGACCCCCCTAGCTATTTTCTTTCTGGTTTTGGTTTATTTGATGAATACCATCAAAAAGATAACCAATGGCCGGAAAATCAAAACCAATGAGTCAAGTAAAACAAATACTTCGCCTGCACTGCCAGGGAAAAGGATTTAAAACCATTGCCAGGACCCTGTCGGTGAGTAAAAACACCGTG
>NZ_AUCB01000046.1 GCF_000429545.1 Arenibacter certesii DSM 19833 | reverse complement strand
ATATTGTTTGCCGAATATCCCGACATAAAGGTAGCCTTCGACCTGGTACAGGGGCTCAGGAACATATTCAATACAGCCACTACTATACAAACGGCATATACGAAACTGGCACACTGGCACAAGGACGTAGAGGCTTCGGGCTTTAAAAGCTTCCAAACAGTGGCTAACAGTATCAGCGTTAATTACAGATCTATACTGAACTATTTTATAAATAAAAGTACGAATGCCTCGGCAGAATCATTCAATGCAAAAATTAAAGCGTTCAGGGCACAATTCAGAGGGGTGAAAAATGTAGAATTCTTCCTTTACAGATTAACTACAATTTTTGCATAAACACAACAATTGGTCATGATCCAATAAGAGGGGTAGGTCGTTGCTAGAATCGGTTAAGATTCAATGCTAATTATTGGGATGGGGAAGTTCCTTAGAATGAAAGATAGTGAAAATTATCTCTCTTTGCCTGTGACAATAAAAAAAATAGGGAGCTAAATTAAGAGAGGTAGAGGTCTACAAGACCTTCGGGAGTATCTACAAAAATGGTTTTCTTTTCGCGATCTACTTTAACGATAATTTCATCACGCACGGGAACAAGCAATTGTTTGTCACCCTGTTTTACCTCAAATAAGGCTTGGGGGGTGCTGTCGTTTATGCTTTCTATGATTCCAATATTGCCGTGGACTTTATCCTCCATTGTAAATCCGATTACCTCATGGTAGTAGAATTTATTTCCTGTTAGTTTGGGAAGGAAGGATAGGGGAAGGTAAATTTCGGAACCCATAACCTTGTCTGCATCCGATTCATCGGCCACCTCTTCAAATCTTACGCGTAATAAGCTAGATCGGTGAAGTTGACTTTTTTCAATAAAAAATGGAACCAGATTGTTTCCAAGAGAAACAAATACTGATTCCAAATTTTCGTATAGTTCGGGTTCATCGGTATCCAATTTAATGTGTACCTCTCCCTTAAAGCTATGTTTAGAAACGATTTTTCCGAGGTAAAAACACTCTTCCTTTGTCATCGTCCCTTAAATAACTATTCTTTATCTGTAGCTTCTGCAGTATCTTCAGCTGCTGTCTCTTCAGCTGCTGTCTCTTCGGTAGCTTCTTCTTCAGCAGGAGCTGCTGCAGCAGCTGCTTCCGCTGCTCTCTTAGCGTTTACTTCTTTTTCAGCTTCTAGGGCTTTTGCTTTTGCATCAGCTTCGGCTTTAGCCAAATCCTCAACCTTAGAACCTATTTTGTTTTCTTTTTCTTCTAACCAAGCATTGAATTTTTCTTCAACTTGCTCTTCAGTTAAGGCACCTTTACATACGCCACCTAATAAATGGTGCTTTAAAAGTACTCCTTTGTAAGATAAGATTCTTTTAGCTGTATCTGAAGGCTGTGCTCCATTATTTAGCCATTTCACGGAACTATCAACATCTAATTCGATAGTAGCAGGATTGGTAGTTGGGTTGTAAGTTCCCAATTTCTCCAAATATTTACCATCTCTTTTAGCGCGAGAATCCGCAGCTACTACCCAATAGAAAGGTTTTCCTTTTTTTCCGTGTCTTTGTAATCTAATTTTAACTGGCATATCACATTAATTTGTAGGGTGCCCGACCCTTGATTATTAATTCTTTTTTCGCTTGGTTGTTCCAAAGCGGGTGCAAATATAATCTTATTCTGGAAAATCACAATGCCACAGCAAAGAAATTGTTAGATTCTGTTCCATTATTTGGGATTGGTCGTTATTATCTTCTGTCTTCATTGAATATTCCATTAAATTTAGATAAAGTCTTGTCCGTTTTACTTGGTGATTTACAGAATTAAATTTTGTAACCTAGGGCTTATTTTATAATCAGGTGGCTATCTTTTGTGAATAAGCTCTAGCTATCATTCCGAAGAATAAAAGCGAGACAATTAGCTGATTTTTCATTGCTGTAAATGTATAAAGTTCGGTTATCACAACAAATAAGCTTGCTTAAAGCCGGAGTAAGCTAGTAGCTTTTGACCAACTGCTGATTGGACTGACGAATTACAAGCTATCTTTAATGTCGTTTATAATTCCTCGCGTTTCCATTTTTATAACGGCTTGTATTTGCTTAATTTTACGGACTGTTTTTTGTTGGAAGGTATGGCTATTTTAGCCTAACTAAATGGGGTGGATTTTCTTTAAGAAAACAACTCTTTTTAGGCAGACTTACGAGATGGCTTGTAACACGCTGTGAATGCATTGTTAGAAGTCATAAGCTTTAATCCTTTATTTATTCGTAAACTTAAAACGATAAACTGTGAACCTTAAATCTGTCAGCTTACTATGTTCCTAATTTTTGATACCGAAACCACAGGATTACCCAAACGCTGGAATGCGCCATATACTGACGTTGATAACTGGCCGCGATGTATACAGATCGCATGGCAGTTGCATGATGAAATGGGGCGACTTGTGGAGAGTCAGGATTTCTTGGTGCGTCCAGACGGATTTAATATCCCTTATGATGCAGAACAGATACACGGTATTTCTACTGAATTGGCAGAAGAAAAAGGGGTGGCCATACAGGAAGTGCTGGAAAAATTTAATGAAGCCCTAGGGAAAGCCAAGTTTGTAGTAGGACAGAATGTAGGGTTCGATTTAAATATAATGGGGGCCGAGTTCCATCGGTACCAAGTGGAAAATAACTTACAAGAATTACCGGTATTAGATACCTGTACGGAGCATACGGCTCAACTATGTCAGATTCCCGGAGGAAGAGGTGGCCGATTTAAATTACCTACTCTTACCGAATTACACCAATATTTGTTTGGAGCGCCTTTTGGGGAGGCCCATAACGCTACTGCGGATGTGGAAGCAACTACACGTTGTTTCTTGGAATTGGTGCGGCGTAAAGAATATACGGCAGAAC
The DNA here is from genome assembly GCF_000429545.1 of Arenibacter certesii DSM 19833. Classification (GTDB taxonomy): domain Bacteria; phylum Bacteroidota; class Bacteroidia; order Flavobacteriales; family Flavobacteriaceae; genus Arenibacter; species Arenibacter certesii. Next base: position 28,074 of record NZ_AUCB01000046.1, on the reverse strand, counting down.
AATTAGATGTAAGCCCAGATTATTTTAAAAATTTCTCGGAGGTCAATCCGCAGGAAATTCAATTGATCGGATTAAAGCACATCAACCTTAAAAAAGCTTCTAAAAAAATTGCCGATAAGCTATGGGCAAAGGATACAGAAGTTATTTCTCAGGAAGAAATAAAGGAAAATATAAAGACCCTAGAAGATGCGGAGTTTGTACATCTTCATAACCATTCCCAGTATTCGGTACTGCAATCTACCATGTCTGTGGCAGAGTTGGTGCAGTGCGCGGCCAAAGAAAAGATGCCTGCCGTGGCGCTTACCGATCATGCCAATATGATGGGGGCCTTTCATTTTGTTAGTGCGGTAGGCGGACATAATTCCAAAGTAAGAGCTAAGAATGCCCAAGCAATAGAAAAAGGGGAAGAGCCTACCGAGCAAGAGATTAAGGCTATTCTGGGATGTGAATTCTTTGTATGTGAAGACCATACCAATAAAAGTGTAAAGGACAACGGGTACCAGATCGTTATTTTGGCCAAAAATAAAAATGGGTACCACAATATGGCCAAAATGTCGTCCATCGCTTATACGGACGGATTTTATTATGTGCCACGTATAGATCGTAAGATAATAGAGCAATACAAGGAGGATTTAATAATACTTACGGGGAACCTTTATGGAGAGGTGCCGGGGAAAATATTGAATGTAGGGGAGAATCAGGCTGAAGAAGCATTACTGTGGTGGAAAGAGCAATTTGGCGATGACCTATATATAGAGATAATGCGCCACGGTCAGGAAGATGAAGATAGGGTAAATCAGGTATTGGTAGCTTTTGCAAAAAAGCATGATATTAAAATGGTAGCCACCAACAATACCTATTATGGGGCTAAAGAAGATGCAGAGGCCCATGATGTGTTGTTGTGTGTAAAGGACGGTGAAAAGCAGGCTACCCCTATTGGCCGTGGTCGTGGGTATAGGTACGGGTTACCAAACCAAGAGTACTATTTTAAGTCGAGCTCCGAGATGAAGGAGACCTTTAAGGATCTCCCAGAATCCATTTTAAATATTCAAGAGATAGTAGATAAGGTAGAGCCTTATGAGCTGGCTAGGGATGTGCTATTGCCTATATTTGACATTCCGGAGGAATTTAAGGTGCCCGAGGATGCGGTAGATGGAGGGAAAAGAGGTGAGAATGCATACCTGAGACACATAACCTATGAAGGTGCTAAAAAGCGGTATGGGGAGATTACAGATGTGATAAGGGAGCGACTGGATTTTGAGCTTGCTACCATAGAGAATTCCGGTTATCCAGGATATTTCTTGATCGTTGAAGATTTTATTCGAGAGGCGAGGAATATGGATGTATCCGTAGGGCCGGGAAGGGGATCTGCTGCAGGATCGGTGGTGGCGTATTGCCTTACTATTACCAATATAGATCCTTTAAAGTACGACCTGCTTTTTGAGCGGTTCCTAAATCCGGACAGGGTGTCCATGCCCGATATTGATATCGACTTTGATGACGAGGGGAGAGGGCGCGTTATGGATTACGTGATTAAAAAGTATGGGGCCAACCAAGTGGCTCAGATTATTACCTATGGTACCATGGCAGCAAAATCCTCAATACGGGATACAGCTAGGGTACTAGACTTGCCATTGGGAGATGCAGATAGGATATCTAAGCTAATCCCTACCATGTCCAAATTGAGCAAGATATTTGGGGTAAGCGATGCAGATTTAAAAAAGAAGTTCCGTTCAGAGGATCTAGAGAAAGTCCATGAACTGTTAAATATTTCAGAAGGGGATGACCTGGAAGGGCGGACTCTAAAAATGGCAAGAATCTTAGAGGGTTCGGTTAGGAATACCGGTATACATGCCTGTGGGGTGATTATTACCCCTAGTGATATTACCAATTTTGTTCCTGTAGCTACGGCAAAAGATTCGGATCTGTACGTTACCCAGTTCGATAACTCTGTAGTAGAGAATGCCGGTCTGCTAAAAATGGACTTCTTGGGGTTGAAAACCTTGACGCTTATCAAGGATACCGTGAAGATTGTAAAAGCAAAACACAATATAGATCTTGTTCCTGACGATTTCCCCTTGGATGATGAAAAGACCTATGAGCTTTTCCAAAGAGGAGAAACAGTAGGGGTATTCCAGTACGAATCTCCTGGGATGCAGAAACACATGAAGGATTTAAAGCCTACGGTGTTTGATGACCTTATTGCAATGAACGCCTTATACAGACCGGGGCCAATGGAGTATATTCCAAGCTTTATTGCGCGTAAACATGGGGATCAGGAGATTACGTATGACCTGCCAGACATGGAGGAATACCTACAGGAAACGTATGGTATTACCGTGTATCAAGAGCAGGTGATGTTGCTGTCGCAAAAATTAGCGGGCTTTTCTAAGGGTGATGCCGATGTTTTAAGGAAGGCCATGGGGAAAAAGATCTTTGCCCTACTAGAAAAGTTAAAGCCTCAGTTCTTGGATGGTGGTGAGGAAAGAGGTCACCCTAGGCCAGTTTTAGAAAAAATTTGGAAAGACTGGGAGGCTTTTGCTTCCTATGCGTTTAATAAGAGTCACTCTACTTGTTATGCCTATATAGCGTATCAAACGGCTTATTTAAAAGCACATTACCCTGCAGAATATATGGCGGCGGTGCTTTCTAATAACATGAACGATATTAAGCAGGTGACCTTCTTTATGGAGGAGTGTAAGCGGATGGGGCTAGAAGTGTTGGGGCCAGACGTGAACGAATCATTCTATAAATTTGCGGTAAATGCCGAAGGAGCAGTTCGTTTTGGTATGGGAGCCGTTAAAGGAGTAGGGCGAGGAGCCGTAGAGACTATAGTGGAAAATAGAAGGAAAGACGGACCCTATAGATCTGTTTTTGACCTAGCAAAGCGTATCGATCTTAGGGCGGCTAACAAACGGGCATTTGAAAACTTGGCGCTAGCTGGAGGGTTCGATTCGTTTGGGGATACGCATAGGGCGCAATATTTTCATGATGAAGGAGATGGTATTACCTTTTTAGAAAAGGTAATACGGTATGGAAATAAATACCAGGATAATGAAAACTCGGCGCAAGTAAGCCTATTTGGGGATGCCAGTGAAGTTCAGATTCCAGAGCCCGAAGTTCCGCCTTGTGAAGAATGGGGCACTATGGGGAAGCTAAGGAGGGAAAAGGAGGTAGTCGGTATTTATATATCTGGGCATCCATTAGACGATTTCGATACAGAGATAAAGGCCTTTACCAATGCCAATATAAGTGCTGTGGCGAATATGGGCGATTTTGTGAACAAAGAGCTCACTTTTGCAGGTGTAATCTCAGATGTACAACATAGAGTTTCCAAAAATGGAAAAGGTTGGGCGTCATTTATAGTTGAGGACTATGGAGACTCATTGGAGTTTAGAATTTTTGGGGAAGAGTATTTGAAATATAGACACTTTTTAATGATTAATTCCTTTGCGTATTTTAAGGTTTTTATCCGAGAAGGGTGGGTAAATAGGGATACCGGAAAAAAAGGAGAACCCAGAATGCAGTATAATATGATTATGATGCTACAGGATGTAATGGAAACCTTTGCGAAAAAATTGACTATTAAATTGGATATTGGCCAATTAAAAGAAGACAGTATCATGGATTTAAAGGATATCTTGGTGTCGCACGGAGGCAACCATCCGCTGAACTTTGTAGTATATGAGATGAAGGAGAAAATAAAGGTAAATATGACCAGTAGGAAGCAGAAAATCAATATTTCAAGTGAACTACTGATGCAGTTAAGAGAAAATGAAGTACATTACAAGTTGAACTAGAAAATAAATCTTGCTGCACTCAAATGGTTGGCTGGTAAAAGCAAATTTGAACAATGGGATAAACTTTGTTGATATTGTCATAACCAAAACCAATAAGTAGTATGTAAGGAAAAGGCAAAATAATTGTCTAAGTTTGTATAATATTAAAAATTAAGAAACATGGCATTAGAAATAACAGATGCTACTTTTGATGAGGTAGTACTAAAAAGTGACAAACCAGTAGTGGTTGATTTTTGGGCAGCATGGTGTGGACCTTGTAGAATGGTAGGTCCTATCATTGAAGAGGTAAGTGCAGAATACGAAGGCAAAGCCGTTGTAGGTAAGGTTGATGTAGATGCTAACCAGGAATTTGCTGCAAAATACGGTGTAAGGAATATTCCTACTGTATTGGTATTTAAAAATGGTGAAATTGTAAACAGACAAGTTGGCGTTTCTCCTAAGAAGGTTTATACAGATGCAATAGACGCATTATTGTAAGCTTAACAGAACATAACAGACAAAAAAATCCTGCCGGTTGGCGGGATTTTTTTTTTGGACCTTATCCGTTGGGATATTGTAAACCCTTTAGAGAATTGTGGGGCAGGGGTGTAGCTATAACCGATTTTTCAGGACACATTTCTTATAAGGCTGTTTCTTCTTTATATTAGCAGTATGAAGATTCAATCCGAGATACATAAAGCGCAACTCTTCCAAAACTTGGAGTTATTGGCAAATCAAGTAATGGAAGGATTTATTAGTGGGATACACAAAAGTCCCTTTCACGGTTTCTCGGCAGAGTTTGCAGAGCACAAAATTTATAACAGGGGAGAAAGCACCAAGCATATTGATTGGAAGCTGTTTGCGAAAACCGATAAGCTGTATACAAAGCGCTATGAGGAAGAAACCAATTTGCGCTGTCATATTATCTTGGATACTTCGGCTTCCATGTATTATCCCGAAGTGAGACAGCTAGGATTGGATAATCTGAATAAGATTGGTTTTGGGGTGCTCGCTACAGCGGTTCTAATGCAAATATTAAAAAAGCAGCGAGATGCCGTTGGATTAAGCGTGTATTCTGACAGTTATAATTATTACGCTTCTGAAAAGAGTAGCGAAAGGCATCACCAAATGTTATTGGCCAAATTAAGTGAAATTGGCATGGAGACCAAACCTGCGAAGGAAACAGAGACTTATGCCTATTTACACCTGATAGCGGAAAAAATAAAGCGTCGTAGCCTTGTAATCCTTTTTACGGATATGTTTCAGACCACTGTAGACGATGAAAAGCTATTTGATGCGCTGAAACATTTAAAGTACAATAAACACGAAGTGATTTTATTCCATGTTACGGATAGGGAAACGGAACTCTCCTTTAATTTTGATAATACACCCAAGCGATTTTTAGATATTGAAACGGGGGCGCATGTAGATTTGTATGCAGATTCTATTAAAGAGGTGTATGAAAAAGAGGTACAGGAATATTTTAATGCCATTAAATTAAAATGTGCCCAATATAAAATAAAGTATGTGGAGGCCGATGTAAGGGGCGATTTTTCGAAGGTGATGAATACATTTATGGTCGAAAGAAAAAAATTCGCTTAAAATTTGATTTTTTTTTAAAAAAAGTTTGTGCAATTGAAATAGGGGTGTATATTTGCACTCGCTAAACGCCACGGTTCGGTAGTTCAGTTGGTTAGAATACCTGCCTGTCACGCAGGGGGTCGCGGGTTCGAGTCCCGTCCGGACCGCTAAGTAAGCAAAGGCCTTCAAGAAATTGAAGGCCTTTTGTTTTTTTAGGGTTGCACGCAGAATGCACGCGTTTTGGCGATCAAGTCCAATTTCTGGGATCAAGAACAATTGTTGTGTTTATGCAAATATTGTGGTTAATCTATAAAGGAAGAATTCTACGTTTTTCACACCTCTGAACTGTGCCCTGAACGCTTTAATTTTTGCGTTGAAGGATTCCGCATAAGCATTCGTACTTCTATTTATAAAATAGTTTAGGATCGACCTATAATTGAGCGATATCGTATTGGCTATGGTATTGAAGGCCCTAAAGCCTGTGTTCTGTACATCTTTGTACCAATGTGCCAGCTTTGTATATGCAGATTGTATAGAAGCTGCCGTATTGAATATGTTCCTGAGCCCCTGCATCAAGTCGAAGGCGACCTTTATATCGGGATATTGGGCGAACAATATTTTACTTCTTTCAGATTGGTTTTAATATGTTTCTGGATTTTATCTGATTTTGACCTGTAATGTGTGAGGTGTAATAGGAATCTTTCTCCCTTAAACGTTGGAGGTCATAAGTCCTTAAGGGGGTGCTCATTTCTTTTGTCTATTTATAATATTCATTTGTATCTAATGTTATGATTGAAGTGATGATGTATTGATAAAGTTCTGGGCTTCCATAATAAAGGATGAATAGTCAAGTTTTTATTGGTAATGTATTCTAATTTAAAATTTCTAGATTTTAAAGAATCCCATAAATGCATATAGTACCATCTTGTGTCGCTCACACAAATTATTTCTTAATACTCCAAAAGCCTTTGTGATTTGAGCTTCCACTGCTTTTACAGATATACTTAGATGCTGTGATATTTCTTTATTGGTGAGACCTTCTTTTTTGCTGAGAATGAAAATCTCCTTGCATTTTGGGGGTAGCTTGTCAATTTCATCATTCATGATCTTAATCATTCGCGATAAATCATTTTCATTGGTTTCCTCTACCACCTCCGTTAGGGCCTCTACATATTTGTTTTCCAAAATCATGTTGGCTTTATGCTGCTGGTAATGATTTACAAAGGCGTTGTAAATCGATTTAAACAGAAAGCTCTGAAGAGATAAATCTGGATTTAAGGTTTTCCGAGATCGCCAGGTATTTAAGAATACATTTTGAACAATATCTTGGGCAGTGTCCGCATTACGAGACAAAGTCAATGCATAAGTATAAAGTCTTCTCTGGTAAGTGTCCAACAACGTCATATATGCTTTTTCGTTTCCATGAATAAGCTGCTCCGTTAAATCTTCATTGTTTAATACTCTCATGTAGGTATGGTTATTTGGCAAGTAAATCTATAAATAATTATATGAATTTTAAAAAAAATCATAAAAAAGGTAGGGTATTGCAAATCTGCTCTGTATTACTATAAAGAACAACACAAAATGATTCCTCAAGAAATTGAACATCTAATTATAAAATACCTGTCTAAATCAGCAGACGTGGAAGAGTTAGATAAGCTGAGTACCTGGATTCAGGATTCAGACAATGAGGATGTTTTTAAAGAATATGTAAAAACTCATTTCGCCACTACCTTGGCAATGAACAACCCTGATTTGAAGGAGGTGAGAACAAATTTGCTAAAGGAGATAAGAAGTGAAATAAAAAAAAAGAGAGGTAGGGGAAAGTCCGTATTTAAGTATGCTGCGATGGCTGTTTTATTCATCAGCCTAGGATACTTTTCACATAATGAATTGACCGATAGAGATGCTAATCAACCTATCGCCCCCAAAATAGATGCAATTACTTTACAACTCGGAAACGGAGATATAAAGGTTATCTCGGAGGAGGGATCGGTAGAGGTGCTAAGCGAAGAAGGTGAGCTAATAGGCGTTCAAAAGGGTCAGAAATTAGTATATCAAGAACAAGGGGCCCAAGAGAAGGTGCGCTATAATACCCTAAGGGTTCCCAAGGGGAAACAGTTTAATGTTGAATTGTCAGACGGCACAGTAGTATACTTAAATGCAGAGAGTTCCCTGAAATATCCTACCACATTTTTAGCTGGAGAAGAGCGGAAGGTCTTTTTAACCGGAGAGGCGTTTATGGAGGTGGCTCATGATGCCAATACTCCTTTTGTGGTTAATTCGGGGCAGTTAGATGTAAAGGTCTATGGCACCAGTTTTAATATTGCCAACTACCCAGAGGACGAGTCAACCGAAGTAGTTCTTGTTGAAGGTTCGGTGAGTCTAAGAGGTGCATCCAATTCCCAGGACGTAAAAGAGGAGGTGTTTTTAGAGCCAGGTTTTAAAGGAAGTTTTGATAAGGAGGTAGGCTCGGTTGTAAAGGGAAAAGTAAACACCTCCCTATACACCTCATGGAAAAGTGGAAATTTAGTATTCAGGGACCTTTCCTTTGATAAGATCATACAAAAGCTAGAGCGAAGTTATAATGTGGTAATCATCAATAACAATAAAGCTTTGGCCAAGGAGACTTTTAATGCCACTATTGAAACACAACATGAAACCATTGAGCAAGTTCTCAATTATTTTAATAAAGTGTATGAGATAGATTATATAATCGTTGAAAATAAAATAGTAATAAAATAATGATAAGGCCTATGACATAAACTATTTAAAATAAACCGAAGCACATATTGCTATATGTGTAAGTATACGATATCATGGAAATAAATCGGAAAATGCTGGAGCATTACCCGTATTGAAAACCTGATTAAATTAATTATAACCACTAACAAATACCTAAAGTTATGCAAAAACCACCAATATCAAGGGGGAATTTCCCTTGGTGCTTAAATTTTAAATTAAAAATGAGGTTGTCACTTCTACTTTTAATGACTGTATCCTTTGTAATGCAGGCAAATTCGACCTATTCACAGCAAACCAAGATATCCTTAGATATGGAGACTGCCACAATAGAGGATGTGATAGATGATATTGAATCGAAGACCGAATTTAAATTCATCTTTAATACCAAGACGGTCGATTTAAACAAACGAGTTAAAATAAATGTAAAACAAGCGTCTGTAGAAGAGGTTCTGAAGTTGCTATTTAAAGGGATGAATGTTTCCTACGAAGTAGATGATAGGAAAATTCTCTTGAAAAAACGGCCAGTAAGCCGTAGTGATAAATCGGATAGCTCCTCCCTTGGGGCAGAAAAGATGCAACTCCAGGTTACAGGAACTGTTTCCGATGATCAAGGTCAGCCCCTACCAGGTGCAAGTATCGTTGAAAAAGGAACCACTAATGGGACACAGACCGATTTTGATGGGAATTTCTCGCTGGACCTTACAGGTGCCGACGCTACTTTAGTAGTTTCCTATATTGGATTCTCTACTAAAGAGATTCCGGTGACAGATGGAGCAAACCTTAACATTACACTGGAAGAAAGTGCAGCAGGATTGGATGAGGTAGTAGTTGTGGGGTATGGTACTCAGAAAAAAGCCAATGTTTCAGGTGCTACTTCTACCGTAGATTTTGAAGAGGTAATTGCCGATAGACCAATATCAAATTCTGTGACTGCCCTACAAGGTGCAATACCTGGATTGCAAATTAATGTTGGGTCGGGTAGACCAGGTGCGGAAGGTGCATCCATAAATATTAGAGGTTACCAATCACTTAATGGTGGTGAGCCATTAGTCTTAATGGATAATGTGCCTGTTAATTTTGGAGATATCAACCCAGAAGACATTGCAAGCGTTTCTGTTCTTAAAGATGCTTCAGCTTCAGCAATTTATGGTGGACGTGCAGCATTTGGGGTAATTTTAATTACCACCAAAAAAAGTAAAAAAGGGGAAAAACCAAAAATAACATATTCATCAAGTATTAGTATTAGTTCACCTTTAGAGCTAATTGAACCGGCTTCTCCATTACAGTTTGCTCAAACTCTTAAAGATGCTGGTGTAGACAATTATTTTTCTGGCCAAGATACGGGAATATGGATAGACCTAATTAAACAATACAACCAAGACCCTTCTAGTTTACCTACCAAAGACGGTGTGTTTACAGATGAGAATGGTCAGTTTTATCCTTTAAGACAAAATGATATTGTAGGTGATTTTCTTGATGAAACAGGTTATACTCAGATTCATAATATAGGATTCAGTGGTAGCACAGAAAAATCATCATACCGTGTATCTTTGGGGTATTATGATGAAGATGGTATAATGGCATCAAGTAATGATAGTTTTAATCGTTATAATCTTAACGCATATCTTCAATCCGAATTATCGAACAATCTTACTGCTAGCTTAAGTACAAATTATAGAGCCAGTACAACTTTAAACCCAGTGGCTAACTATGCAGATGCTGTACAGTTGAGAACATTCTCTGGTTCTGGAGAATTTAAATTAGATGATGGCTCTACTGTTCCATTTGGTACGCCTAGTAATCTTGCAAGATATAGGACTCCAGGTAAGGTTGAAAATAGAAATATTCGTTTAACTGGTAAATTAGAGTATAAGCCAATTGATAATTTAACCATTACTGGGGAGTATACTTACCAAAACAGTGTAGCAAATTCTAGAAGCTCTAATAACGGTGTGTTTTTTTATAATCCTTTTAGATTTGAGCCAGACCCAATACCACCTACAAGCTATAACAGATCTAATACAGACATAATATTTAAAGCCTTTAACCTATATGCCAACTATGAAAGAAATTTTGATAATCATAATTTTTCATTATTGGTAGGTATAAATGATGAATCCAATCATAATGAATCATTTTCTGCAGGTATAGATAACCTGATTAGTCCTGACCTCCCAACTCTAGGGCTAGGTACAGAAAACCCAACTAATGGTGATAATTTTGGTGAGTGGGCTGTACAAGGTGCTTTTGGAAGAATCAATTATAATTTTAAAGAAAAGTACTTTTTAGAAGCTAGTGGTAGATATGATGGCTCATCAAGATTCCCATCTGCTGATAGAGTAGGGTTCTTTCCTTCTTTTTCTGGAGCATGGACTGTCTCTAGAGAATCGTTTTTTGAACCTTTAAAAGATATCGTATCATTTTTTAAATTTAGAGGATCTTGGGGGGATATAGGAAATCAAAATGTTGGCCTATATCCTTACCTCCCAACACTTTCTTCTTACAATGCTGCTTGGGTGAATCCTAATTCTTCTATACGTTACACCACTCTAAGTACACCAGGATTGGTCAGCTCTAGCTTTACATGGGAGCGGGTGAGAACTCTAAATTATGGTGCAGATATTAATTTTTTCTCAAATAAATTAAACTCTAGCTTTGATATTTATACTAGGACAGTTTTCGATATTTTAGCGCCTGGAGCAGATTTACCTGGTGTTTTGGGTACTAAAGCACCAGAACAGAATACAGCAACTTCTGAGACCAAAGGATGGGAGTTTCAAATGACATGGAGAGATGGGATAGGTGAGAATTTCACCTATAATCTTGGTTTTAACATAAATGATAATGATGCTAAAATCATAAAATATGATGACAATAAAGTTGGATTATTAAATAACTTTTATCAAGGTCAAGTGATTGGAGAGCTATGGGGATATGTGTCTGATGGATTTTATACCGTGGATGATTTTGTAGAAGGAACTCTAAATAGCGATTTAAGAAATGGAACTTTGAAAGATGGTGTAGTAAAGATTGAAGGAGTAAGCCCAAACCCTGGTGATGCTAAATTCGCTGACTTAGATGGTGATGGTATAATTACAGATGGAAACAATACTGCTTTTTATACAATTGATGAGATAACTGGAAATATTATTCCTGAAACAGGCCCTGGTGATAGAAAAGTTATTGGAAATACGAATAGGCACTATCGCTTTGGAATTCATGGTGGAGCAAAATTCAAAAATTTCGATTTTTCCTTTAGAATAAATGGTGTAGGTAAACGAGATTTTTATAATAATGGTCAATTATACTTTCCTTACGTAGGTGAGTTTAACAATGTATTTTCGCATCAAACGAATTACTGGACGCCTGAAAATACCGATGCTTACTATCCTAGAAATTACCCTTTAGGAGGTGTTAATTATGGTAGCAGCAGAAGAACGCAGACCAAGTATTTACAAGATGGGGCTTACCTGTCCATAAGCAATATATCCTTAGGGTATTCAGTTTCCTCTAAAGTTCTTGATAGAATATTTCTTGATAGATTGAGATTTACACTATCTGCGGAAAACCCTTTTATTAGCGATAATTTGCCTCCTGGATTAAACCCTGAATTTGGTAGTGCTGGAGGTAATTATCCATTTCAAAAGAAATTTGCGTTTGGGGTTAATTTAGAATTTTAAAAATTAGATAATATGAAATATATATATAAGTTAATAGTTGCGATAGCTGTTATGCTTACCATAAGCTGTGCAGATGATTTGGAACGGCTTCCTTTAGATCAATTAGTAGAGGAAACAACGTTTACTTCAAATGCTAACTTCGAAGCTTTTGCATGGGGTTTCTATAGTGCTTTTAACCCTTTTGATTTAGGCCATGTCAATCAAGATTGGAATTCCGATTTGTTAGTTAGTAGTACCAATTTTAATGGTCAGGATTGGTTGCATCAGAGAATAATAGTACCAGCTTCTAGTGATGACTATACCATTCCATATAATAGAATTCGAAGAGCAAATATTATGCTGCGTAATGTTGATAATCCTGTACTTACTGAAACGCAACAAAAACATTGGAAGAGTGTAGCTTTATTTTTCAGATCTGTTGCTTATTTCGAGCTTTTGCAAAAATATGGGGGTGTTATTTGGGTTGAGGAGCTTATAGGCGAAGATTCAGAGCTTTTACAAGCTCCAAGAGACTCGAGAGATTTAGTTGCATCAAATATTTTAAGAGACCTCAATTATGCAGTTGACAATATAAATGAGGATGGGAGTGGAGATAATAGTGTAGATACTGATGTGGTTAATGCATTCCTGTCTCGTTTCGCTCTTTTTGAAGGTACTTGGCGAAAGTATCATAATTTGGATGGAGCAGAAGCATATTTAAGAGCAAGTGCTACTGCTTCTGAAGCAGTCATGGATGGTAAGTCCATAACTGGAACCTATGATGAGCTTTTCAATAGCGATAATCTAAAGTCAAATTCTAATGTTTTATTATATAGAGAACATGTTGATCAGGTATTAATTCATGCATTGACTTCTAGACATAGAAACTCTGCTGGTAATTGGGATCTAACAAAGAAAGCTGCAGATATGTATTTGTTTAAAAATGGAACCCCTGTCGGTGCGAATCCTGATTTTGTTGGTGGGGCTATGTTAGAACGAGATCCATATACAGAATTTAGAGATCGTGACGAAAGAATGTTAGTTACAATAGTACCTCCATTTAGAATTAAAAGAAATGTTGGAGGTAACCAAAGGGCGTGGGATTTTCATGACGACCCAAAGCATAGGGAGTATATTGATAAATTACCTAATATTGTGGGAAATACTACTAAGCAGTTACCTTCTTCCAATTGGACTGGTTTTCTAGTAGGTACATCTCCTCATTATAGAGATTTTAATGAAGGACATGGTTTTAATGTTACCCGAACAGGTTATAAGTCCTTTAAATATTATAATCAATTAAATACAGGTAGGCAAAATAATGATCTATCTGATGCTCCAGTTTTTAGATTGGGAGAAGTATTGTTGAACTATGCTGAAGCTAAGTTTGAGTTAGGAGAATTTAACCAATCTATAGCGGACCAAACCATATCTCCATTAAGAGCTCGAGGAGGAGTTGCACCACTTGATATTGCGGTTATTCCTGATGATCCAAGAAGAGACTCATCGATTGATCCTATTTTGTGGGAAATTAGAAGAGAACGAGCCATTGAATTGATGTTTGAAGGTGACTATCGTTGGCAAGATCTAAGACGCTGGAAAAAAATGGATTATGCTGCTGAAAAGAAATTAGGGAGATGGATTGTGGCTGCAGAATATAATAATAGATTACCTGTTGATGGAGATGCTGCAGAAGGCTACATTTCATATTGGCCTACACCTCCTTCATTTCCAGATCATTATTATTTATTTCCAATACCATCAAATGAACTACTTTTAAATCCTAACCTAGTTCAAAATCCGGGATGGTAAAAGAATTGATGTTGTTAGAAACAATTATAGCTACTTTTTCGGCTATAATTGTTTCTACATATTCAATTCACTATTCATTCCTTATATAATAGTATTCAAGATATCATTTCTTCTAACCAGCAATTTCTATTGTTAATAAAAATATCATAGTTTTAACATAGCTAACCATAGCGGGGATTTGGGAGTCACTTGATGCTTTTAAGCTACTTTATAATTTTCAGGGATATATGGGAAAATCAATGAGCCTTTTAAATATTAATCCAGTATATCTTTTTATATACTTTTATGATGATATGCCTCTCTTATTTTCAGAACTACTATCTTTTATTAGAAAGCTTAATAAAAGCTAGTAAGTAATAAAGAAAGATTACATACTACATTGTTAGGTTCAATACATCCCCTTTTGATTCACATATTATAATTTATCTATAAGTATACATGAAATTTCATTCATTTTTATTGGCTGTTGTAATTCTATTAGTTGGATGTAAATCAGTTATTTTAAAAAAAGATAACAATGATAAGCCAAACATCATTGTTATTCTAATTGATGATGCTGGTTATGTTGATTTTGGTTTTATGGGGAGTAAAGATCTAGAAACTCCTAACATAGACAAACTGGCAAAAAATGGAGTGGTTTTAACCGACGCACATGTCACCTCAACTGTTTGTGCACCCTCTAGAGCCGGCTTAATTAGCGGAAAATACCAACAAAGGTTTGGTTTTGAGGCCAATGGAACGGGATCAAAAGAGTCAGGGGAAATAGGATTGGCAGATGATGTTGTGACAATTGCAGATGTATTTCAACAAAATAACTATAAGACTATTGCATTGGGGAAATGGCATTTAGGCTTTAACAGTGATGACCATCCCAATCAACGCGGTTTTGACGAGTTTTTTGGCTTTTTAGGTGGAAGTAGATCCTATTTTCCTTTAGAAAATGTAAACCATCAATCTATGCTCCAGAAAAATGGGGAGCGGGTGAAGTTTGAAGGTTATTTAACCGATATTCTAGGTGAAAGGGCTGTAAGTTTTGTCGAAGAAAATAGAGAACAACCATTCTTTATGTACTTAGCTTTTAATGCTGTACATACACCGATGCATGCGAAAGAAGAGCATTTAGCCAAATACGAAGGACACCCACGACAGAAATTGGCTGCTATGACTTGGTCGTTGGATGAAAATGTTGGGAAATTGATAGATAAGTTGGAGTCTATCGGGCAACTCAATAACACCCTTATCTTCTTTTTAAGTGATAATGGTGGTGCAACTACCAATCAGTCAATAAATGGACCACTTAAAGGGTTTAAAGGAAATAAATTTGAAGCTGGTCACAGAGTGCCCTTTATTGTCCATTGGCCTGATAAGATTAGAGGAAATAAATTTTATGATGGTTTAAGTTCTTCCTTAGATATCTTTAAAACTTCAATAGCTGCTGCTGATATAAAAGAAGATGAAGACTGGAAGTTGGATGGGGTAAATTTAATTCCATATTTAAAAGGAGAAAAACAAACAGAACCGCATTCAAAATTGTTTTGGAGAAAACTTGGGAAGTCTGCCGTGCGAATTGGAGATGACAAATTGATTAAACTAAATAATTACGGAAGCGTACTTTATAATTTAAAAAACGATTTGGGTGAATCAAATGATTTATCTAAAACAGATACTTTATTGCACAATGAATTAATAAAAGAACTGGAAAGTTGGGATAAAGAAATGATGCGTCCATTATGGGAAGAAGGAGATTATTGGAAAGAAAGAAATTTTGAAATCCATAAAAATTTAATGAAAAATAAATTTAGAGATGTTAAGGGGATGAATAATTTATCAAACAAATAAAAAATCATGAGATATCAGAGAGTAAAGTCTTTTATACTATTGTATATAACAAGCTTATTTTTAAGTGCGCAAAATGGAAATAAAGATTACACAGACAATCCAGGCAACAATAGAGGTCCTAACATTATCTTTATCTATGTAGATGATTTAGGATATGGCGATTTAGGTAGCTTTTGGCAAAATCAAATTTCTGGAGATAGAAAAATGGTTACCCCTTATTTGGATGCAATGGCAAATGAAGGAGCCATGATGACCCACCATTATACGGCGGCCCCTGTCTGTGCTCCTGCTAGAGCTTCCTTGATTGAGGGACTACACCAAGGTCATTCTAGTGTTAGGGACAATCAGTTTGATGCACCTATTAAAGAAGGATTGACTATGCCTGAAATGCTTCGGAAGTCGGGATATAGGACTATGCACGTTGGTAAAGCAGGACTTGCTGGGAGGCGCGGATCTACAGAACCTGATCCTAAATCTTTGGAGGCTCATCCTTTAAAAAGAGGGTTTGATCAATTTTATGGTTATTTATATCATATTCAAGGGCATCAGCATTATCCTCAAAATGGAACTACTCCACAAAGGGCCTATTTTACTAATGGTTATGACAATATCTTAGAGAATACAGAATTAACTTATTCTACAGACGTTTTTACGGCAAAATCTAAGAAATGGATCATTGAACATGAATCTACTCGACCGGATCAGCCATTTTTTTTGTACTTAGCATATGATGCTCCCCATGCAGCTTTACAAATACCTACACAAGAATATCCAAAAGGAGGAGGTGTTAACGGTGGTTTACAATGGACAGGTCAATCGTCCACAACCCCTTGGATAAATACGGCTTCTGGCACAAGAGATTCTTATATTCATCCAGATTATGTTAACAAAGACTGGAGTGAAGGAGATAAGAGGCACGCTAGTATGATACGAAGATTGGATAATGCTGTTGGAGATATTATACAGCTTTTAAAAGATTTAGATATAGATGAGGAAACGTTAATTGTGTTTACCTCTGACAATGGCCCTCATCATGAAGTTGGTAGTGGAGGTCAATTTGCGCAAAATCCTGAATTTTTCCAGTCTTACGCCAATTTAAACGGAATTAAACGGGACTTATGGGAAGGGGGAATCAGAATGCCAACCATATGTAGGTACCCTGGGATAATTCCTGAAAGCTCTATTGTTACATATCCTTCAGGACAATGGGATTGGCTAGCTACCTTTGCCGATGTAGCTAAAGCTGCAATTCCTGTGTATACAGATGGTGTTTCCTTAATGCCATTCCTAACACAACAAAGCGATAATAAAATAAACGACAAGCGATATCTTTACGGGGAATATTTTAACAACTCTGAAACACCTTCCTACGCTGATTTTGAAATTTCAAAAAGAGGACGGAAAAGAGGGCAAATGCAATTTATTCGTATCGGAGATTATAAGGGGGTTCGTTATAATATTGAAAGTCATAATAGTACACCATTTGAAATTTATAATGTAGTTACGGACGAAAGAGAGCGTGTAAACTTAGCGTCGTCAATGCCCGAACTGCATCAAGAGATGTTAGATAAAGTACTTCAACTAAGAAAAGGAGCACCCATTAAAAGACCATACGATTTAGAGCTTATTCCTGCTGTTAAATTGTCATCAACAACTAATGGTTTAAATAAAAGGGTGTTTTCAGGGGTATATAATTGGGTTCCAAATTTTGAGTTATTAGCGCCAAATCAAATATCCATTTCATCTGGCATAAACTCAGATACAGGTGGGAAAACTTCCGAAGTAGGATTGTTTTATTCGGGGTATATTAAAATACCTAAAGATGGTGCATACACAATTCACCTAGAGTCCGCTTCCAATTGCCATGTAATGCTCCATGATATACACTTGTTGGATAATGATTTCAATTATAGTGCAGGAGAGATATCTGAGAAAGTGAACTTAGAAGAAGGTTTTCATCCTATTCGAATATATTATCAGCAAAACGACAATATTACTCCTTTTATCTCCCTGAAAATGGAAGGACCTGGTATGGTTAAAGCTACTATTCCGGATAGTATGTTTTTTATTAAGGCGACACCCTAAGCGAAAATTAAATAATAGGTTCTATACGTGTTAATAAAATTATTATTCATGAAGAAAACAATAAAGTCAGGAGTAAGCATTATGATATCATTAATGCTGTTGAGTTCTTGTAAGTCTAAAAGTGGAACTTTTTCCAACGTTTCAGAGCGCCCTAACATTATATACATAAATGTAGATGATTTAGGATGGAAAGATGTTGGTTATATGGGGAGTACCTATTTTGAAACTCCGAATATTGATAAACTTTCAAAAGAGGGTATGATATTTACGCAAGGCTATGCCGCCGCGGCAAATTGTGCACCTAGTAGAGCCTGCCTAATGAGTGGCCAAAATACACCAAGACATGGTGTTTATACGGTGTCTCCTTCTACAAGAGGAAATCCTAAAACAAGAAAAATTATTCCGACCCCTAACACAGATCATTTGACAAATAATATGGTTACAATGGCTGAAATGTTTAAAATGGCAGGGTATACCACAGGAACTTTTGGAAAATGGCATGTAACCAAAAATCCCTTAAATGATGGTTTCGATGTGAATATTGGTGGAGATCACCGGGGCAATCCGGGTAGGGAAGGTTATACGGCACCTTACAATAAATTACCTAATTTGGAATTAGCACCAGAAGGAGAAAATTTAACCGATAGGCTTACCACGGAGGCCATTAATTTTATTAAACAAAATAAAAATAAGCCATTCTTTTTATACCTGCCTTTTTACGCCGTTCATACACCATTAATGGGTAAGGTAGAATTAATTGAAAAGTACAAAAAGAAAGGAGAATCAGGGGGTCAGGATAACCCGGTTTACGCCGCAATGGTTGAAAATGTCGACATTAACATTGGAAGATTATTAAGTGAACTAGATAAACTTAATTTGAGTGAAAGCACCTTAATCGTGTTTACCTCGGACAATGGGGGTATAAGATCTATCTCTCGTCAAACTCCTTTAAGAGCGGGAAAGGGATCATATTATGAGGGTGGGGTTAGAGTCCCTTATATTGTTAAATGGACAAATAAAATTAAGGCAGGTACTACTAATTCAACGCCAATAGTCAATATGGATTTCTTTCCTACTTTTATGGAAATTCTAGGTTTAGATTTACCCGACAAAATCCTAGATGGTAAGAGTATAATACCTTTATTTAAAGGGGAGAATATTGATGAACGTCCTTTATTTTGGCATTTCCCTATTTATTTAGCTGCCTATAATGAATCTGAAGACGATGGAAGGGATCCACTATTTAGAACACGTCCTGGCTCTACCATACGCTATAAAAATTGGAAACTTCATCATTATTTTGAAGATGATGGATTGGAACTTTATAATCTAGATAACGATTTGGGAGAAAGAATTAATCTAGCTGAATCTAATCCTAATAAAACTCAAGAACTATACAAGATATTAGATTCTTGGCGAAAGGAGGTTCAAGCTCCAATACCTTCTGAACGCAACCCTGAATATGACCCTAATTTTAGAAATTAAAAAAATAAACAAAAAGACATGCAGATCACAAAACACTTAGTACCCTTATGCCTAATTCTTATTTTGACGAGTTGTGGCTTAAAAACCAAAAAGAATGGAGTTGAAGTAACTGCGAATTCTAAACCCAATATAGTTATTATTTATGCAGACGATTTAGGTTATGGTGATGTTAGCAGCTATGGTGCCACTGAATTAAGTACTCCAAATATTGATCGAATTGCTAATGAAGGTATTAAGTTCACCAATGGTTATGCTACTTCACCTACGTGCACGCCAAGTAGGTACTCTTTATTGTCTGGCACTTATCCATTTAGGAGTCAAAAAGCAAGAGTATTGGCAGGTAATGCACCGCTTCTATTTGAGGTTGGTAAACAAACGCTTCCATCAATGTTGCAAGATGCAGGATATTTTACAGGTGTAGTTGGTAAATGGCATTTAGGTCTCGGAGATGAAAATATGAACTGGAATGGAGAAATAAAGCCAGGGCCACTAGAAATTGGTTTTGATTACTCATATATAATGGCTTCAACAAATGATAGAGTGCCTTCTGTTTATGTAAAGAATCATCACGTAGATGGGTTGGATCCGAATGATCCGCTTGAAGTTAGTTATCGTAAAAATTTTGAAGGGGAACCTACTGGTAGGGAAAATCCAGAATTACTAAAAATACATCCCAGTCATGGACATGACCAAAGTATTCATAATGGAATTTCTAGGATTGGATACATGCGCGGAGGCAAATCTGCTCTATTCATAGATGAGGATATGAGTGATGATTTCTTAAAGGAATCCACCAAGTTCATCAATGATCATAAGAACAAACCTTTCTTTTTATTCTATAGTTTGCACCAACCCCATGTACCCAGGGTACCACATCCAAGATTTGCTGGAAAATCTGGCTTAGGACCTAGAGGCGACGTTATATTGGAAGCTGATTGGGCTGTGGGACAATTTTTAGATGAGTTGGACAAGTTGGGAATAGCAGAGAATACTATTGTTGTATTTTCTAGTGATAATGGTCCAGTTTTAGATGATGGTTACAAAGATGAAGCAATTACTAAAAATGGGAATCACACTCCTAGTGGAGGTCTAAGAGGAGGTAAGTACAGTAAGTTCGATGCAGGGACGCATGTTCCGTTTATGGTCAGATGGCCGGCCAAAATTACACCTGGTATTTCAGATGCATTGGTATGTCAAATTGATTTTACAGCTTCTTTTGCTTCTTTGGTGGGGCAAGAAAATTTAACTCCTGATAGTGAAAACATTTTAGACGCGCTAATGGGTAAATCGAAATTGGGAAGAGACAATCTCATCTTAGGAAATCATGGGCTAACTACCTATCGTAAAGGTGATTTTATTTTGATTCCACCACAGAAAGGACCTAAACTTAATTGGGTAAATCACGAAACAGGAAACGATTTAAATGTTCAATTATACAATGTTAAAGAGGATAGAGGTCAGCAAGTTAATATTGCGGATAAACATCCTGAAATGGTAAGTGAAATGTTAAATGAAATTGAGATAATTAAAAACAGATAGTAGGCTATGTTTATTATAATTAGATAAGTATTTCTGAGTGAAAATAAATATAGCGTTTTTAGAATTTAATATAACAGGAAGTGAAAAGCCATAATTATGTTTAAATGTTAGAAAAACTATTACATCAGATTTTTAATTATTTGATATTCATAGGTTTTAGGGTTAGTTACATGAAATAGTTATTGCGTGTGATGAGAATATAGGTGAATTAAATAATCTCGTTGAAATTGAAGTTGATAAGGCCAATGAACTATTAAATATTTTAAACCAATGGAGAAAAGATACTAACGCTCCTATACCTACTATTTTAAATCGGGAGTACCAGGATTAAGTTCACTTAAACTGGATAATGCTAACATTCATACAACCTAAAAGCTTTTCATAAGAGAAAATAAAGCTTGATTTTCTCCTTGATTATTTAAAACTTATAATTGCTATCATGAAATCAAAGTGCTTTTTAATTCCATTGGCCCTGTTAGTTTTCAGCATTGGAAGTACACAAATTACGGAGTCTCTAAAAGAGAATAAAAGTAGTTCAACGGCGAAATTTAAAAATTATACAGAACCTAATTCACAATACAATAGACCGAATATTATATATATTCTTGTAGACGATTTAGGTTATGGAGATTTGGGTGTTTTTTGGCAAAACCAATTAAAGAGGGATAGAAAAATGGCCACTCCAATGCTGGATAAAATGGCGCTCGAAGGTGCTATAATGACCCATCATTATACAGGTGCACCAGTCTGTGCTCCTGCACGTGCCTCGCTTTTAGAGGGATTGACTCAGGGGCATTCAAGTGTAAGAGATAATCAGTTTGATAAAGAATCTGCAAATAGACTTACCTTGGCTGCCATGCTTTCACAAGCTGGATATCACACTATGCATGTGGGTAAAGCAGGAATTGCGGGGAAACGAAATTCACTTGCATCGGAGTTAGAAAGCTCGTCAGATTTAAAAGCGCATCCATTAAAACGAGGTTTTAAACAATTTTTCGGTTATCTATTCCATAATCAGGGACATATTCACTACCCTCTTAACGGTAGTACAAGGAAAGAGGCATATTTTACGGAAGGATATACACCAATACTTGAACATACGGAATTGACCTATACCACAGATGTGTTTACGGCTAAATCCAAACAATGGATTATAGATCACAAACAAAATCAACCTGAGCAACCATTCTTTCTCTATTTAGCCTATGACGTACCTCATAGTGCTTATCAAGTGCCAACTCAGGCATACCCATCAGGCTGGGGATTAGAAGGAGGTGTGCAATGGACTGGCAAGGATAGTCCAACACCATGGGTGAACACTGCGAAGGGTGTGGCGGATTCATTCATTCATCCTGATTATGAGAAAAAATCGTGGGATTTGGTCGAGAAAAAATTTGCAACCATGATTCGAAGGTTGGATAATGCAGTTGAAGATTTAATTCAATTATTAAAAGATTTGAATATAGACGATAATACTATAATTGTATTTTCCTCGGATAACGGTCCAACTAATGCAGGCCACGATGCTCAGTATTTTCAATCTTATGCAAATTTAACTGGAGTTAAACGTGATCTTTGGGAAGGTGGGACAAAAATGCCGACAATTGTTCGTTATCCTGGGATAATTCCAGCAGAGTCCCAAGTAAGTTTTCCTTCAGGTCACTGGGATTGGATGGCTACCTTTGCTGAATTGGCTAAAGTGCCTATCCCTGCCTATACCGATGGTGTTTCCCTAATGCCTGCTTTAAAATCTGAAATGAGTGAACAGGTAGGAACGGGGTTTGTTTATCAAGAATATTTTCAGGGTGGTCAAACTCCAAATTACGCTGATTTTGAACTTGCTAAACGAAATAGAAGAAGGGGACAAATGCAAGTGATAAGACTAGGTGATTATAAAGGGGTTCGTTATGATATTCAAAATCATTCAACTCCCTTTGAAATTTATAATGTAGTGTCCGACCCAGGCGAGAAAAATAATTTAGCATCGTCAATGCCCGAGCTACATCAAAAAATGAAGGATAAAGTTTTGCAGGTTAGAAAAGTAGATACTACCGCATCTAGGCCATATGATGTTGAATTGATACCCGCATCAAGAGATACTGAAAATAAATTATATTCCAAAGGATTGATTAGGAGGTTATATAGTGGAACCAGTGATTGGGTTCCAAATTTTGAATACCTTACACCTTTGAACACTTCAATTTCAAAAGGGATAACGACAGAATTGTTAGACTTAAGTTTGAGATTTGGTTTATCATATACTGGATATATAGATATTCCTAAAGATGGTGAATATACTTTTTATCTAAAATCAACTTCAATTTGTCATGTTATGATACATGACATACATTTATTGGATAATGATTTTAATTATTCAGATAATGAAATATCCGAAACATTAAACTTAAAAAAAGGAAAACATCCCATCCGTATATTTTATCAGCAAAATAGGCCAGGTAGGACAGAGATAAATCTCCAATTTTCTGGACCTGATATTCAAAAAACTAAGATTCCAGAATCTTTTTTGCTCCATTGATAAGGTAGAAGGTGAAATTTAAATTAGAACTAAAGTTTAATTAGGAATTATTATGATTGGAAAATGAATTATATGGATAGTTGAAGTTTATACTACCCGATTTTTTCAATAAAAAATGGTATGATATGATAAATATTTTTAGGTGTTATAGCAAATGCTTTTGGACAATGCTACTGGGTATTTTTGCTTATGAAAACAGTGATGCACAGCAAACTGATGAGCGACCCAATATAGTTTGGTTAGTTACCGAGGATAATTCCAAAAGGTTTTTAAGATTATATGAAGAAGGTGGAGCTGTAATGCCTACTGTGGAAGAGCTTGCTCAAAACGGTATTGTATTTAATAATGCCTTTTCAAATGCACCAGTGTGCTCTGTGGCAAGAAGCACTATTATTTCCGGTAGTTACGCTCCAAGGACAGGAGCTCACCAGCATCGGAAAATGAAACAGGTACCACTTCCCAATGGACTTGAGATGTTTCCAACATATCTTAGAGAAGCTGGGTACTATACGACCAATAATTCCAAAGAGGATTATAACTTTGACAAAAACGCTCAAGTATGGGATGAATCCTCTAGAAGTGCTTCCTATAAGAATCGTGAATTAGGTCAGCCTTTTTTTCATGTTCAAAATTTTGCTGGAACCCATGAAGGGCAATTACATTTTTCAGAAGTAAACTTAGCCAAACTAGAAAATCAAAGTTCTGTTAACGACGTGCCGCTTTTTCCCTACCATCCCGATACGCCTGTATTTCGGTTTACCAATGCCTATTACAGAGAGCTTCATGAAAAAGTGGATAAACAAATGGGTCAATTTGTGGACGATTTGAAAACTGCAGGACTATTAGACAACACTATAGTCTTTTATTTTGGAGACCATGGTGGTGTGCTTCCTCGAAGCAAGGGATATGTTTATGAAAGTGGACTTCAAGTGCCAATGGTGGTATATATACCTGAGAAATGGAAGGGGTTATTCCCCATGGATATGGGTAGTAGAACGGATGCATTTGTTGAGTTTATTGATTTAGGTCCAACAGTATTAAATATTGCTGGCTTGGAGGTGCCTGAAGAAATGGATGGTAAACCTTTCTTAGGAGAAATGATAAGTTTGTCTGATCTGGAACATCGAAATACAACCTTTGGGTACGCAGATAGATTTGATGAGAAATATGATTTGGTACGTTCTTTCCGACAAGGGAACTACAAGTATATCCGTAATTATCAACCTTTTAATATTGATGGCCTATTTAATTTTTATCGCTATAAGATGCTAGCTTATCAAGAGTGGTATTCCTTGTTCAAAGCTGGTCAACTTAATGACATTCAGGCTCATTTCTTTAACTCGCGTGAACCCGAAGCGTTATATGACCTTGAAAAGGATCCTCATGAAGTCAATAACTTGGCTGCAAACCCCAAATATAAGAGTGTTTTAATTGATTTAAGGACTAAGTTACAGCAGAAAGTTGCAGGCATGCCCGATTTAGGATTTTATCCAGAGTCTTTTTTTCTTGAGAACGGACTAGAAAATCCAGTCCAATTCGGTCAGGAACATAGGACTGAAATCAGTGAACTGATTCGTATAGCTGATTTAAGTTTAACTTCTTATAGAAAAGCAGAAAAACACCTCCTAACAGCTTTAGAATCAACAAATCCGTGGGATCGGTATTGGGGCCTGATTTCATGTAGCACTTTTGGAAATAAGGCTTTGAATTTTGAACAAAGAGTTCGGGAAATAGTAGAAAATGATCCTGAGAATTTAGTGCGCATAAGGGCGGTAGAGTTTTTGGTGTTGAACAAAAGACCTATTTCTACAAGAATAATATTAAATATCTTGAAAAAGGCAAATTCTGAATCGGAAGCCAATCTGATGTTAAACACCATAGCCTTATTGAAAACAGTAAATTCTGATTTTCAAATCTCCATTCCGACGGACATGTTTCATTCGGAATGGACTAAAAAAGAAGGAGATTATATCAATAGAAGGATAGAATTTATTAATAAAACATAAGAACTAATTAGGACAAGTCTTTATTCTGCTTTAGCTTGAATTAGGGTTTTTATTCTAGAGGGGTAAATACCCCGAGGCTTGCCTCGCACGAAAAAAAACAGTAATCTTGAGCGTGAGCTCAAGCACCCATACATAAGAGCCACAACGTTTCGTTGTTAATCTATCATTTGGTTTGTTCGACCAATTATCGCCGATTGGTATTAAGTCCTAAAGTTGAGAGGATTTTGTGTCAGACGTGTCTAGATATTCAGTACAGGTATGAAATCCATTTTTTTTGGAGATAGGTACGGATAAGGATCATGTTCATTTTTTGATTCAGAGTGTTCCAACATATAGTCCGACCAAAATAGCAAGGACGGTAAAGAGCCTTACTGCCCGTGAGATTTTCTTTCATGCCCCAGGAGTAAAAAGGGCATTATGGGGAGGATCTTTTTGGGGCAGTAGATATTACATCAATTCAGTCAGTCGGCATGGTAATGAAAAGACTATTGCGACGTACGTGAAGAATCAGGGAAAGGAAAAGGAGTATGAAGTCTTACATAAGGATGGTCAAATGAGATTGTTTTGAAAAATAAAATAATGCCCCGGGGATTATTAACTGGAAAGGAAAAATAAGACCTGGCACTTCAGATGCTTTAGTTTCTCAAATAGACTTACTCTCGTCATTTGCATCCCTGACTAATAGTGATGTAAGAGGACCTGATAGTTTGGGTTTAATGGATGTATTTGTTGGTGAAAACAACAAAGTTCGCGAATCACTAGTCATTGAGGCTCTGAAAAAAACCGCTGTGAGGCAGGGGGATTGGATAATGATTCCTCCTTGTAAAGGGCCTAAAATAAACCATAATGTGAATTTCGAATTAGGCTGGTTCTTAATAATCAATTAAATTGGTTGCCGTTGATTTATTTTAAGTAAGCTAGGGATATTACGAGGTTGTCACCCATTTAAGAGGTGGGATCTATGTCGATAACCTCTATCTAATTTCGTCATTAATAAGAAATCATATCGTAAATAATATAGCAATGCAAAAAAGTATAAGTACCTATTCCAAGATTCCAACGTCGTCGAATATCAAAATAGAGCCGTTCGATGTTGGTAAGCGTTACACAAAGCCCCATCGGCACAATAAATACTTGGAATTAGTCTACTTTAGTAAAGGATCCGGATATCATTATATCGACCAAACACAATATGTTATAGAACCTCCCATTATATTTGTCGTGGGAAAGGAGGAAGTGCACCACTGGGAATTAGATACCGTTCCTGAAGGGTTTGTCATTATCTTAAAGGAGCGTTTTTTGGACGCAACTCTAGATAAACATATTAATTTGCAGTTGCAGCGATTGGTCGACCATCAAATGATAAAGCTGGATTCAGATCCTGTTATAGATGGTCTTTTTAGGATTGCCTCGGAGGAGATAAAGAAAGGGCCACAAGAATCCAGCATTGTAATAGAAGGCGTCCTAAAAGCCCTACTCTCCAAAATATTAAGCTTTGTATATACCAAGGGAAAGCCATCCGCTAGCCAAATTGCTACGCGATTCAATGAACTATTGGAGCGCCAACTCAGAAATGATGTCTCATATTATGCCAATCGGTTGCATTGTACGCCTCAGAACCTGAACGTAATTTGCAAAAGAGAGTATTCAAAAACAGCTTCTGAATACCTTGCAGATCATATTATAAAGGAGGCAAAGCGTTTATTGTATTATACAGACCTTACAGTTACCCAAATCTCTCAAGTCTTCAATTTTAGTGATGTTTCCCACTTTGTGAAGTATTTTAAACGCTACGAGGCGAAGACTCCCTTACAGTTTAGAAAATCAACCTCGCTACCATAACTTTTTCAAATAGACCATAATTCCTCTTATGTTAATTGTAATTTTGATATTTATTAATCTTCAACTCTTTCTTAATGAAAACACCATTTCTTTTTACATTGCTCTTATTCAGTTATTTAGCTACCGCACAGATTAGCGGAAAAATAGTAGATGGGGACTATCCATTGGAGTATGCTACTGCAGCCTTATTCGATCAGAGTAGCGGTGAACTGGTCATGGGGGTAATTACCGATGTAGAAGGTGTTTTTATGATCCCTGACGTAAAAAAGGGCACTTATTATCTAGAGGCTTCTTTTATAGGATACCAGATGGAGACTGTCCGTGATATTCAAGTGCAGAGCAGGAATTCTTCCCTTGACTTGGGGACTATTTCCCTTTCAATTGGAGAAAACCAATGGAATGAGGTGGTTGTAAGCGGGGAGTTGTCGACTGTGGTAAATAAAATAGATCGGCAGGTGTTCGAGGCCACAAAATTTCAGAACGCCCAGGGGGGGAGTGCAACGGATATTATAAGAAACATTCCCTCTGTTACCGTTGACGGACTAGGGGAGATTAGTGTGCGG
This sequence comes from Arenibacter certesii DSM 19833, assembly GCF_000429545.1. Classification (GTDB taxonomy): domain Bacteria; phylum Bacteroidota; class Bacteroidia; order Flavobacteriales; family Flavobacteriaceae; genus Arenibacter; species Arenibacter certesii. The sequence goes on along the minus strand of NZ_AUCB01000046.1, from coordinate 603 downwards.
GGCAGTAAGGGATTCGTTATTCTGCTTAATGGGAACCCGGTACAGGGTAACGCATCAACACTGCTAAATCAGCTTCCAGCGAATGCAATACAACGTGTAGAGGTTATTACTGCACCTTCGGCCAAGTATGATCCCGAAGGAAAGGCTGGTATCCTTAATATTATCACTAGAAAAGGAGCTGCAGACGGTGCTTTTGCCCAGTAAAATATAAAAGGCGGTTTACCATCCATCGAAAAATATGACAATGCCGTTTCACACCAGCGTTATGGTATTGATGGTACTTATAATGTCATTAAAGGAGATTGGAATATTTCTCTAGGTGCTAACTACCAACGCAACGATATTGGTGGAAGGCGTGAGGGTGACGTCTATACCATCATCAACGATACACTGACCCGATTTCCCTCCGATGGGGAACGCAGTTTTGATGAGGTAAATTACAGCGGAAGGTTCACGGTAGATTTTACCCCCGATTCCCAAAACTCCTATTCTTTAGGTTTTTATGCCGGAAAACGACAAAAGGACCGTTTGGCGGATATCACCTATTTTGATAATCATGAAATAACGCCTGCCCAAGGCGGGGAACGTTTAAATACTATTCCA
>NZ_AUCB01000045.1 GCF_000429545.1 Arenibacter certesii DSM 19833 | reverse complement strand
ATCGAGAACCTGAACGGGAAGATAAGAAAGTATACCAAGAACAAACTTTCCTTCCCTACGGACGATGCGGTGATGAAATCCGTATATTTGGCAGTGAGGGAAGCGACCAAAAAATGGTCCATGCCAGTAAGGAACTGGGGAATCATCCTAAATCAGTTCCTGACGATATATGAAAAAAGGGTCAGACTTTAGATAAAAGTCCAACCCCTGTTATTTTAAACTTACACAGTTTACGGGATAGTGTCAAGCTATAATTAAAACTTAATATAGCAATGGATTCATTGACATTTAAAGGGGACTATTCTTCCACTAATCTCTCCATTTTAGTTTGGAGATTAGTTAAATAACTCGCTTTTAATCAATTTGTTATTCTTATTATTGACTTAGTTTAAAGTAAAAATCCGATTGTTTACTCTAAAACAATCGGATTTTTTTTTGTTTCTCGATTAGTTTTAAATCCTTTTTCGAGGTCATAAATATTAAAATATTTTAGTTCATAGATCCGCAACACCTGCCACTACTGTTTTCCAGTTCTTATGCTGCCCAATTCTATGGCCTTGTATTACAACTTTAGTGCTATTCTAGCACACAAGACAAGACCATCACTTTAAATTTAAAATTATCCCTAGATCAGTAATTCTTATATGAATGTTTAGTAATTTATTGCCAAAGTTGTTGGTCGTTGTACATTACCCAAAATGAAATCCGTATGAAAAAAACTATAGTGCTATCATTGTTTTTGACCTTTGGATTTATATCCTGTAAAACAGCTGAAAAGGAAGTTGATAAACTGGAAATAGCTAAAAAATACTATAGGTTTCTTGATACTTCTGATAGCGCTGGGATAATGACTTTATTGGGTGATAGTATTGTAATAAGAGAAAATGAAGACGATTACGAAGAGCGTTTTTCTCAAAAAGGATATATAAAATGGTTGGAATGGGATTCCGTATTCGGCCCCACCTACAAAATTCTTGAAATTGAACAGGAAGGGGAAATCGTCAAAGCAAGAATATCCAAAATAGATAAAAGAATTCAGCTTCTTCACGGAGAACCAATGGTCTGGAATGAAATTATCCGCTACAAAAATAAAAAGATAAACAGCATTGAAAGAGTGGAATATGAAGTCTTTGACGTTATGAGATTTCTTAAAAACAGAGTGGAGCTTGTTAGCTGGATTGACGAAAATCACCCTGAATTAAATGGATTTCTACATGATCAAACAAAATCTGGCGGGAAAAAATATTTAAAAGCAATTGAACTGTTTAAAAATAGATGAATACCCGACCAAAAATAAAACCGATATTAACGACTACTGACAAAGCGATTGAGTTAGTTGGGTGGCTAGCCTTAATTGGAATTTGGGTTCTAACCTTGGTCAATTATTCTACCTTGCCCGAAACCATACCGATCCATTTTAACGGTGCTGGTAAAGCAGACGGGTTTGGAAACAAAGAGAATATTCTTTCTTTGCCAATAGTGTCTACCATATTATTTATTGGGATGACAGTGTTGAATAAGTATCCACACGTTTTTAATTATCCGAGTACCATTACAAAAGAAAACGCACTTCAAAATTATACCAATGCAACCCGAATGATACGATTCTTAAAATTGATTATCGTGATTGTTTTTGGACTGATTGTTTTTAAAATCATTGACAACGTAAAAGGGAAAGCAGACGGACTTGGTGCTTGGTTTTTACCCTTAATTTTAGGACTTATATTTATTCCCACGGCGTATTATTTAATGAAAGCCATACGCTTTAAGAAGAATAAAAAACTAGGACTATAAGTAAATCATTGCCAGAAACCACTCCCGAAACAGAAGAGTGTTAAATTGTTTAATGCGTTATTTTCCCTCTCTAAAAATTACATCTCTTTATTTAGAATGTTTCCAATAAACTGGTAGACAGTTTTTTATTTTTAGTTTTTTGCTAGATTAGTAATGTTAAAAAGTTAGGTGTAGTAGCTTTTTGCTATATCTGTACGTTATGAATTATTAGACTAAATGATTTTTCAAGAGAACAAATTATTTTTAGATTTTTTCAACTCATTAGAAAATGAAGCTGGAAAGAATCCAAATTTAAATAAGTATATTTTATATAAGGGAACCTCTGCTATTGACACCGGTAACATACGAAAATTAATTCCTGAGAAATCTGTCTATATCGATAAAAGTCTAACAATTAGTTTGAGTGGAGTACAAAAGAAAATAGACTCTTTATCAGAATTAAAATCAGTAACTAAAAATAAATTATATGTTGCTTGTTCGAGAGCCAACAATAATTTATATCTGATTTCTGAGGAGAAAATTAAACAATATATAAACTAAAGCCCCCGCTTGCGCGAGCCTGTCCATTCAGTCAGGCAGGAGTCCCTCTCGTGCCTGACCTACGTATAGTTTCAACATTTAAACTTAACCCGCTCCTTCTACTTTTTCACCAATGCTTTTCTATGGAAAAACATCCTTCTTTTCCATTAGGTGAGGAATAGATTTTTATCTTGTAGTGCTAATAGCACAACTTTTCCCCGCTTTTCCCGTTGCTAATAAACAGGTAATACCAGTTAACATGAACCTAATAACGTCTTTAATAGTCTACCTATTTGTTACCGTATTCGTTGGTATTATGTTATTCCTCGTTGGGAAGGGTGGTTATAATTTATATGAAACCTATAATATCCTTACTCATAACGATCGTTATCAATGGGAGCAAGTTGAGGGAGATATCGTGGAAGTGGTCCTGAATAAGCGTCCTGATCCAGATCTATCCGAAGAGATGGCCATGGTCTTTCCAATTAAGAGATGCATCGTTAAATATGCTTATAACCATAATGGGGAAACCTATACCAACGCTTCTATAGGACTCAATAGCAATAAGCACTATGATAGCAGCTTTCACAACGATCTGTACGTAAAACTAGAAGATAAAAAGAAGGTGATAGTGTACTACAATCCCAATAATCCTGCACAATCTGCCCTTGTTAAATATGATGTTGATCTCAGTAATATGGAGCAAGGAATTGTTATGTTAATCTTTCCTCTCTTATTTGGGTATTGGATGTTTGTATATAAGATATATCCAGATAATTACGTATTAGATAAAATAACGGTTGTAGCATGATAATTACGTTACTAATCGGGTTGGCCTTCAGTTTATTTGGAATAGTCATAAAAGTGCTAAACCATATGGCCAAAAGATGGCATCATACCGTTGGAACCATTAGCAAGGCTCAACTTGTGGAAAAAATATCTAAAGATTCAGATGGAAATCAGAAGATAAAAGAAACAGTAGATCTAGAATATAACTACCAGGTGCCAGGAGAGGAGCAAACCCTAGTAGGGGACAATCTTTTTCCATACATGGGTACCTCGGGAAGCAACGGAGTGGACCGAAATAAACTCTTGGAAAAATTAAAGGAAGGTGCCCAGGTGAAAGTGTATTATAACCCCAATAAACCATCTCAGTCCTCCCTAACTGTTGGAGCTAATTATTCCATTAACTATCCTTTCTCTTTAGGATTGGCCTTTCTTGGATTTGCCCTGGTGATATGGATTAATGAAAATAGTGATAGTACGCAATGGGTGCTAGATCAAATTTTGGTTAATTAAGTCATACACGATAATAGGAATAGCGCTATGCCGCAAAGAGAAGTGCATATGGTTTTTTCTAGTACAAAGTACATAGTATTAAGTATTAAGTAGTGAGTAGTTAGATTGGTTCGTTTCAAACCTGTAACATTCTAACTTGAATTATTACTCCTTCACTTTTATGTAAAATCATTCTTAATGGTATTCCAGCCTAAGTGCCAAAAATAATTTATTGAATTAGAATTCTTGGCCATCGCTACGGCTGGCTCCTCTAAGCTACGGTGAATTGTGCCTTAGTTTATTGGCCTTGTATTTAATCAAGGAGTTTTCGCATTGGGTATGGGAAGATTTAAATGTCTTAGATAAGGTCATCTATTGTAGATAGGCGGAGCCAAATTTACCCTAAACGCAAAATAGTGTTCGAAAGCTTCGAGATCAGGAGCGAAGGCACGTAGCGACGCGAAGGCACGTAGCGACGCGAAGTTTCGAATACCGTTTTTCGACCTTGTTGTCGAAAAAAATTATTGGTTAAGGTGACTTTTCTTTTATTTCGTTTTCTTTGGACAAGCAAAGAAATCAAAGATTCACGAAAACCGATAAATAATAAATAAAAACCACTTTAGTAAAATGAAAGAACTCTCTGGGCAAGGAAGAAACTCTATAGACTAGTAAACAAATGCATTTGTGAAATACTAACAAAATGACGTAAGACACACCGTTCCTTAGTTTATCAGCCCTATTAGTTTCTTTTATTATACCCATGTATAAATGATAGGACAAATGGTTACCCGATCCCTAATCCCGCACCTTATCACGTAACCCCACCTTGCGGTAACGCTATATTTTCTAGGAGGTAGGTTTCGATAGGATTTGCTACATTAGCCAATTATATAAAGCGAATTAACTATTACCAAAGAGAATCCCCATAATGAAAAAATACCTTTTTTTATTTTCCTGTATTGCGCTTGTACTAGCCTGTAAAACCCAGCTAATACCGGAAACCGTAAGTATAAATGAAGATAAGTTGCTTTATAATCTAAAGGTGATTTCTCATGATTCTATGCAAGGGAGGTTTTTTGGAACCGAAGGGAATTATAAAACGCAACAATTCGTGGCAGATCAGTTTAAGGCGCTTGGAATAGCCCCCGCATTTGCATCGGGGAGTATACAGCAATTCCCCTATACGTTTAAAGGGAAGTTTAGACAGCGCATATATCCTATTACCAATCCGGCGGAAGACTATAGCAATGTGCCAGATACCACGGTAACAGGCGGAAATGTTGTTACCATGATTAAAGGGAAAAGCGATAAGGCTATTGTAATAACCGCCCATTTAGACCATTTAGGAATAAAGAATGGTGAAATCTTTAATGGTGCCGATGACGACGCCTCTGGAACAGCAGCATTACTGGCCATAGCAGATCATTTTAAAACCAAATCTCCAAAACATACCCTTATTTTCGCGGCGGTTGATGCCGAAGAGATAGGGTCTTTAGGCGCCGATAATTTACTGAACAACTTCCCTACAGCCATAGAAAATATTGCGCTCAATATTAATATGGATATGATTGGGCGTAATGATGCGTTTCAGCTGTATGCCGCTGGCCTATACCATTACCCACATTTAAGACAGCCTTTAGATAATATTAAGTCCACCAAAATTGAGCTGCTATACGGTCATGATGATCCTAATGATGAGGCAAAGGCAGATTGGACGTTCTCTTCCGATCATCGTATATTTCATAAAAAACAGATTCCATTCATTTATTTTGGGGTAGAAGATCATAAAGATTATCACCGGCCTACCGATACCTACGAGCAGATCAATAAAACGTTTTATATAAGTGCGGTGGAATTGATTATTGAGGCTATTGAAAATTATGACTCCTTCTTAATGGATGAGGTTTAGATGTAATTGTTGTTCCATATCTGTAAGCCCTAAGTTTAGTTTGATAGGGCTTTCTTAAAAATATACGTTTACTTAGATTTTTAATCTGGGTATATGATTCCTATCTATATCCTACTTAACCACAAAAAAAGGATTAGTTATATATCAATAAACCAACTAATAATAAACAGGCTGCACCCCATTGGGAGCAGCCTCTTTATTATGAAGACCTGTAAAATTAAGCCACGGTTTCTTTCTGGTTAAGCAGCGTAATTTTGCTATCTACGCCTACACCGTTTACTAAATTGTCTAGAATAGGGCAACGCGCTTCCACTTCCTTAATAAGCTCCTGAATTTTTTTAGGACTTTCGTCTGAGTCAATGATCGTTTCCACCTCAATTTTCTGATATCCGGGACGTACATTATTGTCTATCCCAAGAAAACCGCGCCAGTCAATGTTGCCTTTTGTTTCTACCTTAACCCCATTTAACTGTATGCCCATTAATGCAGCTACAGCCTGATAGGTGATTACCTGACATGCACCTAGGGATCCTAGCAAATACTCTATGGGATTGGGACCTACATTTGTGCCCGCTAAAGCTTCGGGCTCATCGGCAATAAACTGGAAGCCCCTTGCGGTGTTCTTTACGCGAACATGCTCCTCCAATTCTGATGTGACCCTAAAAACCCCTTTGGTTATGCATTTATCTTTCTTTGATTCTTCAATGATACCTTGAAATGTACTTCTTACTAATTCTGACATGATTTTGTTTCGTTTAAGTTTAAAATATTTTGATGTAAATAATAGTGTGTATTAGGCAACCAATTCCTGAGTTTTATGAACGGTTACTTTGCCAGTCACTTTATTAGCATTGGCAAAAATGTCTAACACAGGGCAAATAGCTTCTACTTGTTGGTACAAGGCTTCCAATACTTTAGGATCTTCTTTAGATTCAACTACTGCATCAACTTCTACCTTTAAATATCCAGGCCGTGTTTCTTTATTTAGGCCTAAAAAACCATTTAGGTCAGTGTATCCCTTAACTTTTACCTCTACACTGTCTATCTGTACCCCTTTTAATGAGGCCAACGCCTTATAAGTAATGGCCTGGCAGGCGCCTAAGGATGCCAATACGTATTCTAAGGGATTGGGCGCACTGTCCGTGCCACCGGTGTTCTCTGCTTCATCTGCATGAAACGTAAATTGCCTTACGGTAGATTCCACACGAACGCTATCTTTTAATACAGAAGAAGATTCAAAACCTACTTTGGCTTTACGCGGACTTCTTTCTATTTCTTGTATAAGTTTTTCTACGGATTCTTTAATTAATTTTGACATAGCTAATAGTTTAATTTTTAATGGTTAGTGTACTCTTTACTTCAACAGGATTTGAAATGATATCGAGAACGGGGCAAAGGGATTCTACCTGTTTGGACAATCGTAAAATCGTATCGGGGTCGGCATTGGTTTCTATATGAGTTTCGAATGCTACATTCTGAAAGCCAGGTCTAACCGTACTGTTTAGACCTAAAAACCCTTGTAAGTCTAAGTCGCCCTTTGTTGTAATGGTAACCTTATCTAATTGAATCCCTTTTAAAGAAGCCAAGGCTTTGTAGGTGATAGCCTGACATTCGCCTAAGGTTGCCAGCACATATTCTACGGGATTGGGTGCAGCATCTTCGCCGCCCAGAATCTCTGGCTCGTCAAATTCAAAATTAAACTGTCTCGTGTTGCCTTTTACGGTGAGTTTTTCTTTTAATAAAGCGGTTGCTTCAAAATTGGCTGTTGCCTTTTCAGGATTCTTATTGATATCCTGAATAAGGTCTTCGAATGATTGTTTAACAATCTCTGACATGATTATATAATTTATGGATGAAAAAAAATAGATACGTATGGATAGGGTAGGGCAATGCCAAAGCATTTGCCCAATAGACAGAGTAGTCTTGGTCTTGTCTATTTTAAAATAGGTGGATTACATACAGCCACACATAGACATCTCCATTTTCTGCATACAGCAAAATAAATGGTGACGCTTGTGAAGTGTAACTTCCTTAGAAAAAGTGTAATTGAGTAATGTGTCCTGTGTCTTCATGATGTCTTTTTTTATATTCCTCCTTTCGGAGTCAGGAATTGGCACCTTTTCATTTTGACGGTTGCCAGTAGGTCATAGAGCCTGTCTCTCGCTACTTCTTTATAAAATCAAGCATCTTTAGTAAGATGACATTGACGTGAATGTAGGACAAATATAGATATAGAATCTTAAAAACAAAATTTTACGGTTTATTTTTTTAAATAGCGTTCATTAAATGGGAATCAGACTAACTAAAATATCATCCTTTATACTTTTAGTAAACATCGACAGACAGGGGAAAGAAACTGAAGCTTCATGAAACAGGAAGAAATACAGGAAAAATTTTCTTGAATATTAGTATTATGCGTCTGGTTGATGAAAATCGTTCTGTAAGAGATTACGCTACTAATTTAATATTCATAAAATTAGTAGCATCTTTAAGTGAAGAAACAATAAACACACAAGAAGATGGATGAGATTGAATCAGTCACATTAATAGAATCAACCAAAAGTTGGAATGGCAAGGATTTACCTAAGTATCCGGAGGGAAAGCCAAAGATTACCATTTTAAAAATAACCATTCCGCCACAGTCTAGGTTAAGTATTCATAGGCACCCGGTAATCAATGCTGGTGTGCTAACAAAGGGGGAATTAACGGTGGTTGATGAGGACAATGAGACACTTGTTCTAAAAGCTGGCGATGCCTTGGTAGAGCTGGTAAACTCTTGTCATTTTGGGGAAAATACTGGGGATTCTCCTGCCGAAATCATTGTTTTTTACGCAGGAACAGACGAACTGCCTATAACGGTTGAGGAGAAAAAGAAATATAGCGATTGTTATTCCGCATGGAAATCGTCCTAATAGTAGAGTAAGTTTGTTGAGGTCATTTCCTTAGGAGTGATAACCGAAAAATCCAATATTTATAGATTAGACATAGTAGAATTTTACTCGCGTTAAATCAATGTACATCAACCCAAATAAGCCATTTTAAGGGAGGCTGATTCTCAACAAGATTATAGTAAAGGTCGGGTTTTGGTGTATTTAGAAGGTCGCTGTATGCGTTGGGGATTGTTGGGAAATGCGTGGGTAGCGGTAGACACCTTAATTAAATCCCTTATTTTTACCCGAAACGGAATGCTGAATAATCGTTCCTGAGCCAAATTATATATTAATATGATCGACTTAAATAAAACAGTTGCTGTCCTTACCGTTAGATTAATATTAGGATTCATTTTCTTAATGCAAGGCTTTGGAAAAGTCGTTACTTGGGGCATGGAAAAGGTGTTTCAGGCCGACTTCTTTCAGGGGACTTTTGAAGGGTTGTTGCCCGAGTCTATTATTTGGATAACCGCATATTATACTTCCTATGTGGAGTTAATTGGAGGGTTGCTGCTGGTGTTAGGACTTAAAACAAACTATGCCTTGTATGCGCTTGCCTCCGTTTTGGTTATTGTAACTTTTGGTCACGGATTAGCGGAACCCATTTGGAATTTATCACATGTGTTGTTTAGAACCATCCTGCTGGTAGCCCTACTTTTATTACCGCGGAAATGGGACAAATTTTCCTTGGATACTATTATTGAGAAGAATGCTGCAGCTAATAAATCTTAACTGGAATGGGAAAGGGGCTTAGCTACTATTACTAAGCATTGTGCTAGCATTCTAGGAGTACAAAATCAAAAATACGCCCAATAGGACTCCTGCTAAAGGCACCAATTTTTTTCGTTTATTCTGTTCCTTAAAAATAAACCCGCCAATAACCACTGCAATTAAAAGCTGACTCCGTTTAATGGCAGAAAGCAGCATAATTAAAGCATCCGGATCTTGTAAGGCTTTAAAGTAAAAAAAGTCGGCTGCTAGTAGAAATATCCCGACCGCAGGAATACTCCACCGCCATTTAAAAGCCTTTCTTTTATCAGCATTAGGGAACCAGCTGAACGATAAAATGACCAGCAATATCAGAATAACATAAAAGCTAAACCAAAAAATTAAGGTTTGTGGATTTAGTTCCACGTACTGAACAAGGAATTTATCATACAATCCACTGGAAGCACCCAAAAATGTAGCGCCGACAATGGCAAATATCCATTTGTTTTTTCTAAAGTTGATGCCTTCTTTCATCCCAACCCTGGAATACAGAATCATAGAAAAAATAATAACAAAAAAACCAAGCCACTGCAAGAGATTGGGGCGTTCATTATAAATAAAAATGGCGCCTATAAAAGTAAAAAAAGGGCCAGCAGACCGTATAGGGGTAACAATGGTAATGGGTAAATGTTTTAGTGCCTGATAGGCTAAAATCCACGACCCCGCCATAATTGCCGATTTTATAAATATAAAACCATGTACCTCCAAAGGAATAGTGGGGATATAGAAGCCATTGGACTTGCTATACTCGGGGAGGAAAATAGAACTGAAAAACACAGGCAAAATAAAAATGAAGCCTGATCCAATTGTTCCCAAAAGCACTGGAAATACCTCATTTCCCTGTACGGCATGTTTTTTACATAAATTGTGTAACCCTAGAAAAAATGCGGCTAAAAGCCCTAAATACATCCACATTTCGCGAAGATAAGCTTATTTTTAGGACAATAATAATTGGTGGTATCAGTCCATGTTTTGCTCTTGTTACACCACATCACTTAAAACCCATTTCGCCGTAAAAAATTAGTTAGGGACACATATAAATAGGTGTTAGGATTTAATTGGTTTGGCAAGGTTTTTGGATAAGGATGATAGGATTTCCCTAACGGAGGGAAAATTAGAATTTTAACAACATATAAATTAATTAAGTAAAATGACAAAAGGTATTTTAACCCTTACCCTATTAACAGGATTATTTTTAGGTTCTTGTAAAGAAGCAACAAAGAAGGGAGATGTAGAAACGGAAACAACAGAAATAGTTGAAAAAAACATTGAAGATATTGTAACCACTACAGCTACGGACAATGAGGGAAGAATGTTGCAAATGACTTTTAATAATTCAAAAGGAACTGCAACGCTAGATTTTAATGGAGAAACAATAGAATTAGAAGCAGAAAAGGCAGCCTCTGGAATTTGGTATAAAAATGACCAATATGAGTTAAGAGGGAAAGGAAACGATATAGAGTTATTAAAAGACGGTGAGGTAGTTTTTTCCCATAATGACGATTTAATAAACACTTCGCTGAAAAATAATAAAGGGGAAACTCTCGACATGACTTTCAACAACACTGCAAACACGGTGAAAGTGTACCTAAATGGTGGGGAGCAAATTGAGTTGAAAGGTGAAAAAGCGGCATCTGGTATTTGGTACAAAAATGACCAATATGAATTAAGAGGAAAAGGGGATGATTTAGAACTGACAAAAGACGGCGTTACCGTATTTAAAAACTAATACCGCTGTTTGGCTTTTTTTTAAAGCTGCTAGACAGAACTACTAATTACAAGGTCGATTATTCGAAAAGCGTATTACGCTTTTGAAGATAATCGGCCTTTTTCATTTTAAGATGAGTGAAGTGCGCTTGTAATCCTTTTGGGGAAGGGATAAGTGAAAAATATTCTGCGTTTTACCCTTTTTAAAGATATAGCGACTAAGTCTTCAATAAATTTATAACTTGTCCCGAAAGTTAGATAACCATAAGCTAGATGCTAGCGTTTAAATTTTATTCGCATGGAAAAAAAAATAAAAAAGGTATTTGTTCAGGGCGCTATAAGTCCTGAGTTTATAGCTAATTCAATTGCAAAACACCAATCCAAAACCACTATTGGTGCCCATGATATTTTCTTGGGCCAGGTGAGGGCAGATATTATTGATGAAAAGGAGGTAGCTGCCATAGAGTACACTGCCTACGAGGAAATGGCAAACAATATATTTCATGAGATAAGGGAGGCTACCTTTGCTAAATTTCACCTTAGCTGTATGCATATCTATCACAGTTTAGGTACAGTGAAAGCTGGAGAAATATGCTTGTTTGTATTTGTTTCGTCGCCACATAGAAAAGAAGTCTTTGAAGCAATGCACCATATTGTGGAAGAAATAAAAATTAAAGTTCCCGTATTTGGAAAAGAGGTGTTTAAGGACGACTCCTACCAATGGAAAGTAAATAAATAAGTATGGTAGACATTACTCATAAAAAAAACACCTTGCGTACCGCAATAGCCCAGGCAGTAGTACAGGTGAGTTCGGAGGATACTATAACCGCCATAAAGAATAACACTGTGCCTAAAGGCGATGTGTTTGCTATGAGCAAGGCTGCAGGATTATTGGGGGTTAAAAAGACGGCGGACCTGCTGCCCGACTGTCACCCTATGCCAATAGAATATACTGATATTGCCTATTCCATAGATGGATTGCACATTCAGGTATTGGTAACCGTGAAAACCATTTACAAAACCGGGGTAGAGGTAGAGGCCATGCACGGAGCCAGTATTGTAGCCTTAAATATGTACGATATGCTTAAACCTATTGATAAAGGAGTGGAAATTAACCATATAAAATTGATCCTAAAAACAGGTGGTAAGTCGGACATTGGTACTGAGAATATAAAAATTGAATAGCTCCCATTTTTTAACATGTTATTAATATGATATAGTATTATCTTTATAGTGTGAAAGTAACTGGTTATTTTAAGATATTATTTTTAATCCTCTTTTTGGGACTGGGCAGGGCCGTAATGGCTACCACGCCAGATGTTCCCCAAGATACTGTTGTGTCCGGTTTTGGGGTGCAAAATGATGATCATCGTCAGTTTGGGGATCTTCCTACTTCCGCGAATAGTTTGCTGCATGAGAGTTATTCCAAAGTTTCTTTCTCATCCGACTTTAATTTTCTGCCACGGCACGCCAAAAACTATTCTTATTTAGTGTACAGAAAACCGCAATTGTCCTTTTACAATAAAGCGGATATCACGGTCAGCTTGGATAGCTTGACGCTTATTTACCCCTTCCATACTTTTTTATAGATGCGAGATTTATAGTTGATTTCAATAGCATTCCTATTGGAAAACCCTGCCTATCCTTATTGATTGGTAGGTATTGTAGTATAAAACAAGTATAAATCTGGACTGTTTTAAAATCTCACTATTTTTTATTGTTACCAGTCAGGGATCTTAATGTTTCGCTGAAAATGGGAGCTACATTCAATAAAGAAAAGTATCCGGGATTTAAATTCGTCCAAGCTAATCGAATAAAAAAATGAACAATTCAATGATTTTAATATCTGCACTTTTAGTGCTGGCAGTAGTAATCCCATTCTTAATTTTAAATTCTTCCGGGAAAGGGGAGGCTAAAACAATCTCTAAAAGAATAAAGGAATTTGCAAAAGAGTCCCATCTAAGATTAGATGTTAAAGAAGGCTGGGGCAACAGGTTTATTGCAATAGATAAGACCCAGAAAATCCTAGTTTTCTCGAAAATGGTGAATGGTGAGGTGGTTATAAATGAGGTGGCTTTGGGGCAGGTAGAAAAAGCGAGTATCCAAATGTCCACCAAAATGATGAAATCCAATTCGGGAAAAGAAAATGTATTGCAGCGGTTAGATGTAGAGATCACTTATTTTGCCCATCATGAGAAGCCTGTCTTGTTAAACTTTTATGAGATAGAGCAAATTTATTCGGAGGATTATGAGCTTAAAAGAGCTGAGAAATGGAAAGGTTTAATTGAAGAGGTTGCTAAAACCGCTACTGTAGGAAAGAAAGTGGCCTAATTACACTGTATAAGAATTACTTTTTTAATTGCCCGCCCCTGCTTAGAAACACGGACGGGCAATTTTTTGATAGTATAGCTATTCCCTTCTTATCCAGATTTCATGCAAGGGATCTCCTTTACTGCTTTTTCCACTGTGATGCCAATCCGCTCCCTTTAATTCATAGTCAAAAGTAAGACTAGCGCCTACCCTAGCGTTATCCCTAGAAAAGTAGCCTATGTTTTCCGTGTATTTGCTGTCATTGGCCAAATACGTGCCGCCTCCTGTTCCAAAAAACTCCATAGTTTCCGTGTTGAAGGCAATCCATTGAAAATGACCGTCCATCAAAAATTTCATCGTCTTTCTGGGTCTGGAAGTATCAACCCTATCTTCGCCTTTATCCGTCATCCTTCCAGAAAACAACCATTTTCCATCCAATGATTGAGGATTCTTGGTCACCGTTACAAAGGTCATTGGAGCGTCGCTTTCTAAAATTAGCGTTTCATTCTCTATTCGATAGGGAATATTCATGGTTTTAGATTTCTGATTTTCGTAATCCGAATCAAATTCCAATGCTAATTTTATAGCATTGTTTTCAGTAGTATAGTATCCGCCATAAGTTCTTATATAGGTGGGCGGTGCTTCTTTATAAATACTATGAACAAAATAGTTGCCGTCTATTTTCAGCTCATGTCTAATGGTTTCCCCATTCTTTTTTTCATCAAAATGGTATACATTGGACGTAATTTGAGCGTTAAGAGGGTCAGGAAAAATTAGAATTAGGAAAACAGCTAACGATAGGAGGTATTTTGGACAATTCATAGTTAGAAATTTTAACTTTAAATATATAAAATAAGCATTTAACTATCAATAACTTATAGGTTTTTTATCTTGTTTCTTATTATCCGGGAACGGAGTAGGATTAAGTTTGTCCTAAAGTTTTTTAAAATCCTTGTTTTTCCAATTTTTTTGTTTTCATTTGCTCCCTCAAATAAGCATTAAATTTAGTTAGGACAAAAATGTCTAGCTTTTAAAAATGAATCATATTTATAGATTTGGACAATGTAGTCCGGGAAAAAAAATCCCGTTAGACCTGCAAATGGTCCATAGCCGTAAATTGCAACAAGCGCTAAATTTTTATCCCATAGTAGCAAGTCAGCATGCCTATTTTTTTAGACCTACCACGGAAAAAGAGCTAATAGTATAGGGTTTAGTATTTTTTCCTATATTAATTGCAATTCACAAAACTATTTACTTATATTTTTAGACTTATTTTTTCATGAACACAAAATATATCAACTTAATAGATCAGACTTATTACTTTCCTCAAGAGGAGTTTACCTTGGAGGACGATGGTCTAAAGTTTCACGATATCCCCCTTATGGATTTGGTGGAAAAGTACGGGAGTCCTTTAAAATTTACCTACCTGCCTAAAATTTCAGACAATATAAATAAGGCAAAGGAGTGGTTTAGATTGGCTATGGAGAAGAATAATTACAAGGGCCAATACCATTATTGCTATTGTACAAAAAGCTCCCACTTTAAGCCAGTATTGAACGAGGCTTTAAAGAATGATATACATATTGAAACCTCCTCTGCTTTTGATATTAATATCGTAGAAAAGCTAAAGGAATCTGGTAGGGTAAAGGATAACACCTATGTAATTTGTAACGGGTTTAAAAGAGACCAATACATCTCTAATATTGCTAGGCTTATTAACAACGGGCACCAGAACTGTATTCCTATTATAGATAACTATGAGGAGTTAGATCTTCTGACCGATGCTATTGATGATACTTTTAAGGTTGGGATTCGTATTGCTTCTGAAGAGGAACCAAAATTTGAATTCTACACCTCTCGTTTGGGAATTGGATATAAAAATATTGTACCTTTTTACGATAATCAGATTCGGAACAATGAAAAGGTGGAACTTAAAATGCTCCATTTCTTCATAAATACTGGAATTAGGGATAATGCGTATTATTGGAACGAGTTAGTAAAATGTTTAAAAGTGTACGTTCGACTTAAAAAGGTTTGTCCATCTTTGGATAGCCTTAATATTGGTGGCGGGTTCCCTATTAAGAACTCCTTGGCATTTGATTATGATTATCAGTATATGATTGATGAGATCATTAACCAGATAAACATTGCCTGTCAAGAAGCAGACGTTCCTGTTCCAAATATCTTTACCGAATTTGGTAGTTTTACCGTTGGGGAAAGTGGAGGTGCTATTTATGAAATATTGTATCAGAAACAACAGAATGATAGGGAAAAATGGAATATGATAGACTCTTCTTTCATTACTACCCTACCAGATACTTGGGCTATTAACAAGCGATTTATCATGTTGGCCATCAACCGTTGGAATGATGAGTATGAGCGAGTGCTTTTGGGTGGATTAACCTGTGATAGCGATGACTATTATAATAGCGAGCAGAATATGAACGCTATTTACTTGCCAAAGTATAAAAAAGATAAACCATTGTATATTGGGTTCTTTAATACGGGGGCATACCAGGAGTCAATTGGGGGCTATGGTGGTTTACAGCATTGTTTAATTCCACACCCTAAACATATCCTGATAGATAAGGACGAAAATGGTAATATAACGACGGAACTGTTCAGTGAGCAGCAAAAGGCAGAGGATCTGCTTAATATCCTTGGCTATGGACCTGGTGAGAATGGGAAGGCTACATCATTATAAATCTGTAAATTTAAATATAACCAGTCTGCCCAACGGCAGGCCTACCAATAAAAACAATAAACTTTGACAAATGAAAACAACTAACAATTACGCTGGCATACCAGACGAGTTTGCGCAATTGGAGAAGGCTAAGGTAGTTTTAATTCCTGTGCCTTATGATGGAACCAGTACTTGGGGTAAAGGAGCAGATAAAGGTCCAGATGCCTTTTTGCGCGCTTCAGAGAATATGGAACTATATGATATAGAAACCGACTCTGAGGTGTATCAGCAAGGGGTATATTTAGCCGATCCTGTGGATGAGGACAGTTCTCCAGAAGCTATGGTGAACGCAGTGCACAGTAAAACCAAGGAATATATAAAACGAAATAAATTTGTAACTATATTTGGTGGAGAACACTCCATCTCTATAGGAACAATTAGGGCGTTTAATGAGTGTTTTGATAACCTTACTGTACTGCATATAGATGCGCACGCAGATTTAAGGAAGTCGTACGATGGTACAAAATATAATCACGCCTGTGCGGTTCATGAAGCAAGCCAGACTACCAATCTTATCCAAGTGGGTATCCGCAGTATGGATGCTATAGAAAAAACATTCATGGACGAAGAAAAAACATTTTTCGCCCATGATATGGTTTTGGATGAGTATTGGATGGATAAGGTGGTAGATCTAATGACAGACAATGTGTTTATTACTTTTGATCTAGATGCGTTGGATCCTTCCATAATGCCCTCTACAGGTACTCCAGAGCCAGGTGGATTGTTCTATTATGAAATCTTGGAATTCCTAAAGCAAGTTTTTAAAGAAAAGAATGTAGTTGGTTTTGATATTGTGGAGCTTTGTCCCAATGAGAATGAGAAATCTTCAGATTTTTTAGCAGCCAAACTATATTATAAGATGTTGAGTTATAAATTTATGGGTGAAGCCATAACTGATGACTACGACAATACATATGACATACAAGCGAAAGTAACAGGTAATAATCAATCAAAATTTGAAGATGACGACGAATAAAGGAGCTATTTCCAACTTTATAGAGAAATATTATTTGCATTTTAATGCTGCGGCATTGGTAGATGCGGCAAAAGGATATGAGGCCCAATTGGCCCAAGGATCTAAAATGTTGGTATCTATGGCTGGGGCTATGAGTACGGCGGAGATCGGTAAAATATTTGCCGAAATGATTCGTCAAGATAAAGTGCAGATCATTTCCTGTACGGGAGCCAACTTGGAGGAAGATATTATGAATCTAGTGGCACACTCACATTATAAAAGAGTGCCAAACTATAGGGATTTAACTCCGCAAGAGGAATGGGATTTAATGGAAAAAGGCCTTAATAGGGTAACCGATACCTGTATTCCAGAGGAAGAAGCTTTTAGAAGATTGCAAAAACATATCCATAAGATATGGAAAGATGCGGAAGATGCAGGAGAACGTTATCTTCCACATGAGTATATGTACAAGATGCTTTTATCTGGTGTGCTAGAAGAGTATTATGAGATAGATATTAAAGACTCTTGGATGTATGCTGCAGCGGAGAAGAATTTACCCATAATCTGCCCAGGTTGGGAAGATAGTACAATGGGGAATATTTTTGCTTCCTATGTGGTTAAAGGCGAATTAAAAGCCAGTACCGTAAAATCGGGGATAGAATATATGACCTTTTTAGCGGATTGGTATACTGCCAATTCTGAAAATGGAATTGGATTCTTCCAAATAGGTGGAGGAATTTCGGGAGATTTCCCTATTTGCGTAGTCCCAATGCTTTACCAAGACCTTGAGCGTACAGATACCCCGTTCTGGAGCTACTTCTGTCAGATAAGTGATTCTACTACAAGTTACGGATCGTACTCTGGCGCTGTCCCCAACGAGAAAATCACTTGGGGTAAATTAGATGTAAATACCCCCAAATTTATTATAGAAAGTGACGCTACTATTGTAGCGCCCCTTATTTTTGCTTACTTATTAGATATGTAGTTTATGGATAATTTAAAAAGAGTTATTGTTGATTTCAAGAAACTTACGCCCGAGGTGTTAAAACTTTTGGTAGAGAAGTATCCCGATGGGTATGACGATCTTAATATCATCACCTTTAAGAACGCCAAAGGGGAAAGAGTAGAAGCGGTAGAAGTTACTACCGAAGATACCAAGTACCTGGTAAAGATCAGTGCTAAGTTAGAAATGACCATGGCTAATTATGATGAGGACGATTATGAGGATTTTGATGATGACGATCCAGAAGCTATTCCAGATGTAGATCTAGAGGGTATTGAGGAGGATGAGGAGGACTAGGAACGCTTTTTAAGCGGTAGCCTATCTCGCTCGTCCTAGTTTTAATAGCTTTCTGAAACAAACTACAGAATAAACCAAAGGCCTCCAACTGGTGGCCTTTGGTTATTTTAGGTCTTAAATTGGGATATGGACACCTCTCCCTTTCACAAATTCCATCTTTGGTTGGGGATTAGAAAGAAGAAATTGGCTTATTAAACTAACCACCTATTACAATACGTTTATTATTTTTAAATAAATGGGTTTTAAATCTTGATTCTAAGGGGTCAAGTAGTTTATTTTGTACTTATAAATTAGAATCAAAGGAATGACAACTGATAATCTCGATATAATTGGAAGTGAAGAATGGTGCGTTTTTGAAGAATTAGAAATTCCAGCCATAAAGGCTAGGGTAGATTCTGGCGCTAAAACTTCTTCTATTCAGGCAAATAATATAAAAGTGTTTACTAGAGGAGCCCACGAATGGGTGAGATTCGAGGTTAACCCTTTGCAAGACAACAGAAGTATTAATATTGAGTGTAAAGCCCGCTTAGTAGATAGGAGGGTGGTAAAAAGTTCTTCTGGAATATCTGAAGAACGGTTTGTGATTAAAACCCCAGTTAAATTGGGGGAGAAGACCTTTGATATTGAGCTTACTTTGGCCAGTAGGGATACTATGGAATATAGAATGCTCTTGGGAAGGGAAGCCTTAAATGGCAGGTATGTAGTAAATCCTGCTGTAAGTTTTAATATAATGCCGATGAGCTTAAAGGAGGTTGGTGAGCAATACGCTTCTTATGTTAAAGAGAAAACAGGATTAAAAATCGCTCTTTTGGCCAGTAACCCTAATTTGTACAGTAATAAAAGGATAATGGAGGCCGGAGAAGCCCGCGGTCATGATATGGTGTTTCTAAATGTGGAACATGCCTATATGAAACTAGATGCCAACTCGCCCGAAATACGGTATAGGGGAGGTAATATCCTAAATGAATTCGATGCAATTATCCCTAGGATAAAACCCGCTGTTACATTTTACGGCTGTGCCCTTATTCGCCAGTTTGATAACTTAGGGGTGTATTGCCTTAACTCAGCTGAAGCTATCACCCAGTCTAGGGATAAACTTTTTGCTTCGCAGTTATTTTCTAAAAATGACATCCACATCCCCATCACAGGATTTGCAAAATCTCCTATGGATACTAAAGATCTCATCCGCATGGTAAACGGGGCGCCATTAATTATTAAGTTGTTGGAGAGTACTCAGGGCAAAGGTGTTGTTTTGGCAGAAACCAATAAGGCTGCAGAGAGTGTTATAAACGCGTTTAAAAGTGTGCAGACCAATATCTTGGTGCAAGAGTTTATAAAAGAGGCAAACGGACAGGATATTCGTTGTTTTGTGATAAATGGAAAAGTAGTGGCCTCTATGCAACGTCAGGCTGCGAAAGGGGAATTTAGGGCGAATTTACACCAAGGAGGATCGGCTTCTGTGATAAAGATTACAGCGGAAGAAAGAAGGTTGGCAATTAAAGCTGCCAAAGTGCTTAATCTAGCAGTTGCCGGAGTAGATATTATCCGTTCTAATAAAGGCCCATTACTTTTAGAGGTGAATTCTTCCCCAGGATTAGAGGGTATAGAAAATGCCACTGGGAAGGACATTGCTAACACAATGATTACCGCAATAGAAAAGAAATTGAAATTTAGTCTGTTGTAAGGAACTGGGCTATTTGCCCAGGTTTCTTAACATTTCTTCGGTAGTCTGATCTAGATCGAATTGAGATTTCCAATCCCAGTCTCTTTGTGCAGCAGAATCATCAATACTGCTGGGCCATGAGTCGGCAATTTCTTGTCTGAAATCGGGTTCGTATTCAATTTCAAAACTAGGGAATTGCTTTCGTATGCAATTGGTGATCTCTGCTGGGGTAAAGCTCATTCCGGCTAAATTATAAGAGGATCTTTCCGTGATTTTATCGGCATCACATTCCATAATGGCAATGGTAGCCCTAATGGCATCGTCCATATACATCATAGGCAGTTTAGTACCCTCATTTAAAAAGCATTTGTATTTTTTATTGGCGAGTGCAGTATGGAATATATCAATGGCATAATCGGTGGTTCCACCACCGGGAAGGGTTTTCCAACTGATTAAACCTGGATAGCGTACGCTTCTAACATCTACCCCGTACTTTTTAAAGTAATAAGAGCACCAGCGCTCACCAGATTGTTTGCTAATACCATAAACTGTGCTGGGCTCCATTATAGTGTGTTGCGGTGTACCTTCTTTTGGAGTAGTAGGACCAAAAACGGCAATACTAGAAGGCCAAAATACCTTGTTGATCTTTTTCTCCTTGGCCAAGTTTAGTACATGGAAAAGTGAATTCATATTAAGGTCCCATGCGCGCATTGGAAATTTTTCGGCCGTTGCACTTAACATTGCAGCCATAAGATATACTTCCTCTATCTCATAGTGCATTACTATGTTTTCTACAGCCTCATAATTAGTGGCATCCAATATTTCAAATGGCCCAGATTCCATTAGGCTTTCATTACCTTCTCTAATATCACTGGCTACCACTTGGTCATTGCCGTAGCGCTCCCGTAATGCTAGGGTTAATTCCGTTCCAATTTGCCCACAGGCACCAATAATTAAAATCGATTTTCGCATCAAATTCTAGTCAAATTATAATTCGTGCAAATATACCTTTTTATTAAAATTCGTACCTTCGTCGTATGGGAAAATTTTTGGTATTGGTTATGGTGTTCTTATTCGCATTATCATGCAAACAAGGACAGAAAAATGAGACTTTCGTAGAAAAACAGGAGGTTTTTTTTAGTGTAGATTCGCTGCCTAGGCCCATAGCGGTAAATGCGAAGGCTGCCGAGATTTTAAAGGATTGGCAGGCCTTTGGTGATATGGAAATTACCTTTGAATCCCTGTACCGTGTTGCTAATCGGGAAGACCTTAGCTTGGTAATCGAGGACCTTATAGAGAAACAGAAGCAATTGGAAGTTTCGGACTATCCAGACATGTTTAATAAGCCCCAAATTAAGAGTAGACAGAAAGTGTTTCAAACTTTTATTCTTAAAACCAAGGGGAATTTGGAGTACCGGGTAGATACCAAAAAATCTACCGAAGAAATGATAAGGGCTTATAATGCCTATAGGAATCAATTTAACGTGCTAGTTAATAGTGAGTTGGATACAACTTTGATCTTTAATGAATAGGATGCGAATTTTACTGTTTTTGCTGTTTTTTGGCAATGTAATCCTATCTCAGGAGAATAATATGGCAAATGAGGTACGTTCCGTAATAACCCAATGGCATTTGGCTGCTTCAGAAGCACGCTTTAACGATTACTTTGAGGCTATGTCACCTAATGCAGTTTTTATAGGTACAGATGCCGGAGAGAATTGGAGTAAGAATGAATTTATGGTGTATGCCAAACCGCATTTTGATAAGGGAAAGGCCTGGAATTTTAAAACTTTAGAGCAGAACCTATATTTTAATGATAAGGACGATATAGCATGGTTTGATGAGTTATTGGATACCCAAATGAAACTTTGCCGTGGATCTGGGGTACTGCAAAAAATAGATGGGGAATGGAAAATATCCCATTATGTGCTCTCTATTGTAATCCCTAATGAAAATGTCTCCGAAGTAGCCCTGATGAAACAGGGAACGGACAATAAAATTATAGAACAATTAAAGAAACAATAAGGTAGCGTTAACTCGCCTATATACGCCTATCACTATAGGATCTATGAAAAAAGCCACTTTAAAAAGTGGCTTTTTGTTTTATTATGTGCTAGAATCTAATCCTTTATTGCTTAGTTTCAGTAGATTCAGACTTTTCTTTTCTAGACTCTAATGCTTGCTTACTTAAACTTGCCAGATTAAAATTAGGATCAATTTTTAAAGCTTCGTTAATAGTTGCTAGGGCTTGATCTATATTGCTTTGGTCATTGTTAAACTGTACCAAAGCCTTTAGGTGAAGAAAGGCCGCTTTTAACGGAACTTCATAGGGTTGTTGTCTTTCATAAAAAGCATACATCATATCGTCCTTGGCATTTGCTATCCCGAACTCAATATCGCTGGATGCTCCTACATTGTCTCCCGTCTGAATTTTAAGATCTGCCAATTCATAAGCCAAATAAGGGTTTGGGCTTCTCTTGTTAAGAATCTCAAATTGCTCCAAAGCTCTTTTTGGTTGATTTAAAGCCTTTAATGAAATCGCTTTTACCTGAACGGCCAAATCAGAATCATTTTCACTTTTCTCAATACCAATGGTATTTAATGCTTGAAGGTGTTGATTATCGTTAGCATAGATATAAGCTAAAGTGTCCATGCGTTCTGGACTGGGCGAAAGTATATTAAGATGGGTTATTGCATTAATAACGCCGTCCACATCACCTTGCAGTCTCATTTGATCGTAAAATGCCTCATAATGCTTAAGCAGATCACTCTTAGTCTGCGCCGTAGCAGAAATTCCTACCGTTAAAAGGAGTATCAATCCTATTTTTTTCATCATTCTATATTTAAGTGTGCCAAATCTAGCAAATTATTTTATTTCTATTGTTAAGGAAAGCCTTAAAGCTTTGATAAGCAATAAAAAAGGATGCCGTTAAGCATCCTTCTTTACTAGGGAAATAATGATGGGATCTAGTAATCACTTTTTCTATTAAGATATACAGATCTTTTTAGGATTATTTATCGAATAAATTCTTAACAGCTTTGCATAGAATGAAATGCTCCTATTGTCCCTGTCTAAGCAGGAAATTAAAAATTGCTCTAAGTTGTCATAATACATATTGGTTCGCATAAAGGGAGTCGAGAAATTCAATTGGTTTGCATCGTAATTGCTATCGTCCACAACTATGTCCATAAATATTCGCTTACGGTGATAATCTATAGAAATATCTACTGCGTTATAGTATTTTTTAATGATCATTTCATGTAAATCTTGTGATTTTCGGGATACTTCTTCCTTGGAGCAGCTTTCAGAAATTAAGCTTTTAATCCCCCTAGAAATGTTGCTTTTTAGTTCTAAATTTTCCATCGTAGCTATTGTGTTATTCTTTATTCAAAGATATAAGTTGTAGATGTAAGACCTCTTTTATCCGATAAAGATTAACAGTAGATGATGTTCAATGTTGTGAAAGTTTCAAATTGTGTGGTGAATCAACTGATAATTGAGGTGTGGTATTGGTAGATTTTAACAATATAAGGGCTATTTTCTATTATTTTATAACCTTTCACGTTTTTTCTGGGCTGATAGGTGGGTGGTACTATGTTCATTTTACGGGCCTCGGAGGTGTAATAGTCCTCTTTGGTAGGATGTAATGGATATACCCCATTAATTAAAAGATTGGTGTAATTATTCTCAATTACCGTTCGGATAAGACCTATACAATCTTCTAAATGAATTAAGTTAACAGGATCATCCCCGTTGGTGAGATCTTTTTTTCCTGCAAGGAAATTGGCGGGATTCCTGTTGGGGCCAATAAGTCCACCAAACCGGATAATGGTGGTGTTTAGGTTCTTATCTTTTCTGAAAATATCTTCTGTTGCTAAGAGTTGCTTCCCAGCCTCGGAGGTGGGTTTAGGTAAGGTGTCCTCGGTAACCTGGCCTTGGTTTTCTCCATAAACCGATGTACTGCTAATAAAGAGTACGGTTCTAACTTTTGAATTTTTTACGACCTGATATAAATGGGTTATTTTTTTAAAATAATTCTCTTTTGGTTCACTGCGTACTCTTGGCGGTATGTTGATAAGCAGAACGTCTAGATGTTCTAA
The DNA here is from genome assembly GCF_000429545.1 of Arenibacter certesii DSM 19833. Taxonomy (GTDB): domain Bacteria; phylum Bacteroidota; class Bacteroidia; order Flavobacteriales; family Flavobacteriaceae; genus Arenibacter; species Arenibacter certesii. The sequence continues at coordinate 7,584 of NZ_AUCB01000045.1, read as the reverse complement.
AAATCCATTAATATCTCCTGTTATTCCGTTTTCAGAAAGGTTGATAAGAAAAGGGGTTATTCCTGCTTTTTTTAAAAGAACCATTTTTTCTAGGGTAGTGGTGGACCCTTTTACAGTGTATTTGTTTTCTACTAATGTGGTGGCTAAGGGAAGTCCCAGCCATCCACATCCCAAGATTCCTATAGTGTTATTCAAAATGTAATTTTTTAATAATTAGTATGGCGTCATTCAAAACAAAGGGCATAGGGATATTATCCTCGGGCCGCTTTGGGACACTAAATTGGGGGTGATCTAGTAAATCATTTGAGGCCTCATAGATTGTTAGTTCCAATTTACTTTCTTTATGGATGGCCAGTTTTAAATGAGTGGGGTCATTATCACTTACGTAATGGGTAATAAGTTTATTGCCTTTTTTATTTTTTAGGTAGTAATCGGATAATGGTATGGTATTAATAGCCGCTTCTAATAGTTGTATTTCATTGGTAAAGACCTCCAGTCTAGTTATAGGCCTTTGGGGAATAATGGTAATTTCTAGCCATCTATTATTTCCAATTATAGTATCCGCACCTATTTCTATTTTTGGTTGAGGTATATCTTTCACAGGCGCATTGCTTACATAATTAAAATTTGTCCCGTATTTGCTGCTTAGGTTTTGATGTTCTGTAGTAGAGGGGACTTCCTTATTCTCGCCAATATATTGTGTGGTCCAAGAAGACAATTCCTTTTCATAGGTAACCCATTGCGCGGTTTTATTTTCTGCATCCAATAGGTAGATTAAGCTGGTTGGCTTTGCTTTATCCCTGCTAAAACCTGAATTAAAATGGGCAGAAATAAGAAATCCTATAAATAAGAGCAGAGAGAGATATGACAATCGTTGTTTAACTTTTAATCCTCCAAAAATGGGGAGCAATAGAAAAAAGGTTAGGGAGGTTAGTAAGGTGGAGGTAATGATCATTTTAAGGCCTAAGCCTACTGGAAACATTTTTATAAGGGGAGAATAGATCCAAATGGCGGGTAAGGCTAAGACAACAAACCATAAGGGTTCCGGAGATTTCTGACTCAGCAATATCCACAGTGATGCCAAAAGTGCAAATACGGGTAAAATAAAGAAACTACCCCCTTTTAGATAAACGGCTAAAAGTCCACAGATTACCAACCAAAGCAAGGCAGGAGCAATTAAAAGATTTGGAGCATCTGTTTTGCCAAAACGATGATAGCACCAAAAACCAACTGCAATCGAGAGAAAAACAAATGCAGCAATATAGATATATCCATTGTAGGTGAACCCATGAAGTATATCCTGATAATACGGATATATTTTGAGCAAAACGCTCCATCCAAAATAGCCTATTATTCCGTTAATAATGAGCGTTAATAGCATAGGGATAAACCCTTTTCCAATCCCTTTGAATGTCAAGACCTTTTTTTTAATCCCTAGCAAGACCACTATCAAAAATAAGAGAGCGGCACCTGCCAGCATGGGATATATCCACTCAAATGGATAGGATACTAATTTAAAAAATGGCGCATTAAAATAAACCTGATCGTTTAAACTTTTAAGTTGGGTAAGGTCGGCATCGCTAAAATAAGTTAGCAATGGCATTAGATATGCGCCTTGGTGCGCCAAGGTTTTTGGGTCTAATCGGTCATAATTATCTCTTACGGTATGGTAATCAAAATGGTCATCAATAAAAGCAAAATTAAAACCGTCTATATCTCCGTCTTCTCTAAAAACCGTTAAGTCGGTATCATTAGGGAGCATTTTATAAATGCTATATACCAAAGAATTAGCTACTGGATAAGAGGGATTGGCCTCAATAAATTCGCTAATTAGGTTACTGTTCCCCCGGTTAGTTTCCAAAAGCATATAGGATGGTCCGCCACTGCCCCTAGCCTCAAAATTCAGTGCCAATTTTACTTCTTTTGCCCACGGGTGGTTATTTACAAATAAATCTGCTCCATTTAATCCCAATTCCTCAGCATCCGAAAAAAGAATTATAATATCATTTTCAGGGCTATTATTTGTAGATAGATAGGCCCTTAATCCCTCTAGTATAGTTGCTACTCCACTGGCAGCATCACTAGCTCCCAAGGAGGAGTGCGGACTACTGTCATAATGTGAAAGTAATAGGAGGGCATTACCTGGTTTACTACCTCTTATACGAGCCATAACATTGGTGACCTTGCTAAAATTAGCCCAATCTCCAGCGGTATATCCCGTTTGTAGGATGGGTTCAAATCCAAGCTTTTCTAGTTCAGCCATGATATATTCCCTAACTTGGGAATGGGCTGGAAAACCAACTGCATGTGGTTTTACAGACATTTTTTGTACATGAATAAAAGCACGATCGGTAGAAAATTGACTTTCATCTAAGTTTAAATCTGGACTATAGGAGGGCATAGATGACCAAAATCCTAAATATATGGCAAGGAGGATAAGCAATAAGGAAATAACGGTCGGAAATCTTTTCATAATATGTTTCGAAAACTTAAAAATAAGAAATTCTTTCTGCATAATGATTTTGATTAGCAGCTGTTAAAGGTATGTTATACTAATACGCATTTAGGGAATGATGAATTGTTAGATATTTAAGGGAAGTTTTGGTAATTTGATAGGTGGAATATTAATTAGTTGCGCAATGTTCTAAAAAAAGCTATCTTTCCAATTAACTGTAATTTCAAATTTATGGCTATAAAGAATTTTCAAGGATTTAGGAAACCGGTAAAAAAGGAATATGATGCTCCCATTTTAGTGGAGGACTATATGTGTAAAAGATTGGTGACATTTACACCTGATCAGTCTATTTTGGCAGTAATGGAAGCATTTGCTAAACATAAAATTTCTGGTGGTCCGGTATTGGATGATAATGGATTTTTGGTAGGAATTATTTCTGAAGCGGATTGCATGAAAGAAATTTCAGAAAGTCGGTATTTTAACCAACCTATTTTGGATAAAAGTGTAGAAAAGTTTATGTCCAAGAACGTAGAGACCATACCGCATGATACCTCTATATTTGATGCTGCCGGAATTTTTGTACAGCACAATAGGAGAAGATTGCCAGTTATGAAAAACGATATTTTGGTGGGGCAGATAAGCCGTAAGGATATTGTTATTGCTGCCTTAAAATTAAGTGGGCATAATTATAAATAATAGGCAAGAAATCTTCAAATGCTTCCTTGCTTTTATGCGAGCAGAACTGGTATTGATTCCTTATTAAAAATTTAAAAGAGTGGGACTGAGTACTGGCCTATTCCCTTTTAACAATCATGTAGTAGTCATTATCTAAAGGAAGATAGCCTAGGTCATAAACGAAAAAATAGGTGGATCCTTTCTTAGTGGTATACAAGTTGGTGAGGTATTCAAAATCGAACCCCTTATCCATTAACTTAGTTTTGGTAGTTTTGGTTTTTCCGTCATTAAGAGAATAACTATCCAATATTCTGTAGTTTTTCCTTAAACGGTTATTAATGTTGCGAACTAGGTTTTTGCTATCTTTGTTAAGCTTATTATTATAGGAATTCCTACAATAATCCGAACAGAATTTTTTGTCCACCCGGCCTAAAATCGTATCTCCGCATTCTAAACATTTTTTTTCCATGTGCTACTTTTTTCCACTAAGGTCAGCATTTGGTGTGGTGGTGACCTTACTTGCTTACCCAATATAGTGAAAATATGCCATCAGCCGATGCCCTAGTGAGGTGTTGTAATTTTTAATAGAATGGATTTACTACTGCAATTACACTGCATTGCCAGTAATTGCGCTGCGTATATGGGTTTAGATAAGGGATTAATTGCGAACTATTTTTCATATAGTTCTATAGGTAATTGGTCTGGGTCAAAAATAAAGGTGAATCTTTTTTTGGTAAATTCGTCTGTTCTAATGGGTTCTGCCACTACCTCAAACTGAGATAATTTCTCAATGGCTTCTTCTAGGTCATTTACTTCAAAAGCCAAATGACGTAACCCTGTTGCTTCTGGTCTGGACAATCTAGAGGGTGGTTCCGGAAAGCAAAAGAGTTCTATAATATAAGTGCCATTTAATGCCAAGTCTAATTTGTGGGAGTTCCTTTCCTTTCTATATATTTCACGTATAGGAGTAAGCCCTAAAATAGTTATATAAAATTCTTTTGATTTTTGATAATCCGAGGCAATAATGGCGATATGATGTATGTTTTTGAGCAATGTACAAAGGGGTCTTTTTAATCGATATCAATATCATATTTCAACAAAAGGCCAAGGGCACCTTCTTTTGAAAACTTCGCTTTTTTTAGCTTGTTATTTTCTGGGTCGATGCTGAAATTTATAGCAGTTCTAAAGTCTGTTTTCAATAATATAGCGGACTCAAAGATTGCTCCCCTTAGATCGCAGTTGTCAAACTTGGCATTGGAGAGATTACTTTCAGTAAAGTCGGCCTGATGAAGACTACAATCTTCAAATACAATGTTTTTTAGTGTAAGGTTATAGAAGGAAGATAGGTTTAGGGTACAGCCTGTAAATTTGAAGGAGAGCAAAAACGGATTGCAATGATCAAATCTGACTCCCAGCATTTTACACTTTTCAAAATTACATTCTTTTATGGCGGTGTTTGTTAGGTTCACATTGCTTAGGTCGCAATCTAAAAAAGTACACTCCATAAATGAAATATTGGTAAGGTCTGCCTCAGAAAAATAACAGGAATCAAATACACAGTTCTCATATTCCCCTTTTGCTAATTTATTTAGGGTGTAGTCTTTGCCCTTGTAGGTTTCGTCTATTATGAATGGATGGTTCATCGCACTTAATTTTGTTTAACAATAGTATAGCTTATAGCTTTGTTAAGAATATAAGGTCAAGAAATAGAACGCTAATTTAATTGAAAGCTGTTCTCTCTTTAGATTCCCAAAGTTATACTAATCATTGGAGTTGTCCTTTAAATACTTCGCTGTGGAGAGATAAATTAAGAGTAGGCTCTCCCCAGGGGATAGCCGACTCTTAATTGGTTTTTAATTATGGGGCAATTAGTTAAACTAGAAAATGCTTTAACTGACTTTCCCCTTCCCGAATAGGAGTCCTGTGATAGGTATACCTACTATAAATCTTTTAGGGTACTGATATCTACCTTCGGTTTTGGTAAGTTCATGGCTTTGATCTCTGCTTTGCATTCGTCCACCATTTCCTGGGTCATTTTATAGCTGTAATTTCCATAGTCGTTATAATCAAATTCGCCTACATAGAAAAAGCCATATTGATCAAAGAATTCGGTTAGGTCGGTCTTACTGACTTCCGATGCTGTTTTTACAAAATTAAGTTGGTGTTTTGCTGGGTTGTTGCCTCTGTCTCCCCAACCACCTGAACGACGGGGATTAGGACTTGCTTTTCTGCTTTCTTCTCCTTGTTGGCGAAATGCCTCAAAAAGATCAGGGTAAAAATCTGGATTGTTGCCTACCCCCGTAAAATAAAGTTGTAATTGCCAAAATGGAACTACACGATTAAATACGTCCCCATCCTGTAGGTAGCTGATCTTTTCATTAATTATGCTTTCACGGGATTTATCATAGTTTTGTTGTTCGGAGATCCTACTTTTATTTCCAAATGATGTGGTTACGTACAATGAGAAAATATTATTACTTACCTCTCCTAAACCGCCCCAGTTAAAATATGGGCGCAATTGGTGAACATGACCAACCTCATGACTAAATCCCCAGCAGGGATCACCTTGGATGACGCGACTCGGGTCTACCACCATAGACATTGCATTACTAGGTTCCGTTCCCATATAGGCTACGCCGTCTCCATCCCTAAACATATAATAATTGTAGTTTACGCGTGCTAGAATTCGGTTTTCTGGAACTTTGTTGTATTTAACCAAACCTAAAATGCGATGCTGTCTATAGACTAGGGAGTCATAATTATTTAGTAATTCTTTCCCTCTATTGTAGGCGTACTTTTTAATTGCCTCAGCAGGGTAGGCAATCTGAATATGCTTGCCTCTAGCATCCACTATGGGATAAACCGCATTGTCTACTAGGGAATTCCATTCAGCATCGGCATCCTTAGTACTATCAAAATAACCATTTACTGCTGCAGATGGAAAGTGAACTTGTACAGCATTCTCATTTTTAGGTTCTTCTGAAAAATAATCAATATAGGCCAATCCATCAAAAAGTAAGATTTATAACATTGACTCCATTATGTAGATTGTACTTTTTCTTTTGTATACCCCATCCTGCTGGGTCCTTGGTAGGTTCAATACCTGCTGGTGCTCTGCGGTTCCAATTAACGATTACCAAACCAACCTCGGTATCTTCCTTAATTCCATCAACTAGTACAAGTTGTTCTCCTTTTGGAAGGTAGATTCCGGTAATGTTTTCATACTTGCTATAGCCATCCCCAATCATTAGTTGTTGTCCTAGCACGCTGGGGGATAGGTGAGCTTTATATTCGGCCATACGAAATTTAGAATCGTAGTTATTTTCATATAGCGCTCTTGCTGTTTCTCGTAGGCTATTGTTTTTGATTTTGGCAATATCCCTTTTCTTAACCTTCTTATTTAAAGTTAAGGCCATTGGTGTTTCAAAGACGGTTAGATCATTGTATAACAATGCAATATCTGTAGCAGACTGACCGTGGGCCCCTATAAAAACGAAACTGTAAATAAGAGCTAAAACGAAGTTTTTTTTCATGAGTATTTCTGTTATGATTTTGATTTAGTGATTGCCGCTATTGAATAGAAATTAAAACCATTCATTTTAAAATAGATGCCGTTTTAATTCCAGTTTATATAGTTGAAATTATATTCTTCTAGTGTGATTTATATAATAAAAGGGGGAAAGATAATAATTAATTAAGCATCTTATCCCCAAAGAATGACTTTAGAAATATATCTTGTATGCCCTTAGAATATTGGGTCTTTTATGATTTGTGCCTGATCAATATAGAATGAATAGTAAAAGTACAAACGACTACAAACGTTTACAAGCGAAATTAAATAGTTATCAACCGAATACTGTATTGAACTGGGAGTAGGTTTGTGGTATCAAAATTATTAACTGTTTAACACTAAAACTATTTATTATGAATGCACTTAAAAACAGAGTACAGTTGATTGGAAATCTAGGAAACGATCCAGAGATTGTTAATTTAGATGGAGGAGCAAAATTGGCCAAATTTTCCATAGCTACCAATGAAACCTTTAAGAATGCTAAGGGTGAAAAGGTAACAGATACCCAATGGCATAATGTGGTAGCTTGGGGCAAGACGGCAGACATTGTAGAAAATTATTTAACTAAGGGTAAGGAAGTAGCCATAGAAGGTAAGTTGACTACAAGAACTTATGAGACCAAGGAAGGGGAGAAACGGTATTTTACAGAAATACGAATAAATGGGGATATTCGGGAGTAGGCCGATTTTCACTAAAAACTGGACAGAACGAATCCTGGAACATCGATGTTTCCGGGATTTTTTTTATGGTTTATTTTCGAAGTGGATTTTCGTCCGGTTTAAGAGGGCTTTTTGGTCGTTTTAGTGAGGTTCTGGCATACCTTTCCCATCGAAGTTTCGGATCGCTAGTCCCTATGCCGCTTTTTCCAGCGCCATGGCCGACA
>NZ_AUCB01000044.1 GCF_000429545.1 Arenibacter certesii DSM 19833 | reverse complement strand
TGCGCGCTTCCTATGAGCTTGAATCACGAAGTAAAGGGCAGTACCAATGCCAATATCTTTTGGGAGGACCTTTCCACCGAAGTACCGGAGTATACAGTGCGTTACCGAAGAAAAGACCCCTCCAACTCCCCTAAAGGGGGAGAGAACGCATGGTTCATTAGTAAGACCACCACCAATCAGCTCACCCTTTGGGACCTAAAGGCAGGCACCACCTACGAATACCAATTACAGAAGAAATGTGCGGTAACCGGTAGCGATTGGAGCATGGTAAAACAGTTTACCACTTTTATTGTGGACAATCAGGCCAGCATGTACGAATGTGGCATTGTGCCCAACTTTAGCCTAACAAACAAAGAGCCCCTACCCACTATCACTTCTGGGGAGCAGTTCACTGCTGGGGACTTCCCCATTACCCTTACGAAAGTAAATGGCGAAAATGGCCGATTCTCAGGGCAAGGCTATGTCAGTATTCCTTATCTGAACAGTATAAAGGTAGCGGTGGAGTTCACCAATGTACTGGTCAATACCGACAACCAATTGGCAGAGGGTATGGTGGTTACCAAGTACGATCCAGATATGAAGAATATCTTGGATGTGGATGTGGCTGTAGCGACCATAGATACCGTTTCTGACCTGGTGGCCGAACCCTTCGAAGGCGATAACGACCTGGACGAGATGCGTGTAAACTTTGCCATCCACAAAGACAGCCTAGCCAAATACATTAAAATGAAAGATGGGATGGTAACCATAACCAATCCAGTTAACGGGGCCAGTATCTCTGAACCCTTGGGCGATGATAAAGTGGTAATAGACGGTAATAAACTGGTGTACCATATTGACGCTTCGGGCAAAATTAGCGAGGGCGGACAAATAGATAAGGGAGGTGCCGTTACCGCCAATAATGTAGAGGGGATTTCCAAGGATGGACAATTGGAACGATTAACAGCAAGAGACATCCAGATCACCTTTAAAGAAGTTCCGGGAGCATACGGATTCGACCAAATTCCCGATGGTGTTAAAGACCATCCGAGCATCCAGAAAGAATATCCCACAATAAAGGATGCCGAAGGCAAGGACTATATTCTGATACACCAAGCAGTGGAGAATGATGCAAAAGAGAATCAGCCAAATACCTATATCGATGCCATCATTAAACAATCCGGGAACGACCCTTATCCCTTGGATAGTATAGTTTTTAAAACACCACAGGGAGAAAAGATAGCTTGGTCCAAACAGGGCAGAAATACAGTGCGACTCCACCTTAAGGGCCACTACAGTTTTGAGCACCAGACGATATACGCCGTTGTCCAATCCAAAACGGACAGCACTAAACAATTGACTGCCGGGGCCTTTATTCTTTGGCACCTTACGGACAGAGCCGTAGATGTAGTATTAGTAAGCGTTAACGGGGCTAAAATTCCGGACAAAGTATCCACGGATGTTAAGGCCATCTTTAAAAAAGGGGTTACCAGCGTTAATGTTTCCATCCATAGCGAAAACATCACATTAGACCCTTCTCTATTAGGAGAGAATCAAAAATTGGACATCGGTGAAAGTCCGTGGCTTACGAATTACAACCGGGAACAGAAAGAAATACTATCCCATCTAAAAAACCAGTTCAACTATAACAACAGTACCTACTACCTCTTTGTTTTTGGCAACGATGTACCACCCAGCAAGCCAATAGCCGGCTTTATGCCGTTACAACGGCAGTACGGCTTTATTTTCAACAATAACCTTGATGCGGAAGAAGAGGGCAAGAAAGACCTGGCCAAGACCATAGCCCACGAGATAGGCCATGGTGTATTTGCCCTGCGCCACCCCTTTGACCAATACGGTAAAAATATAGAAGGGAAAACCGAATGGTTAATGGATTATAAGGACGGCTCCCTCCTAAGCCATATAGATTGGAAGCAAATGCATAATCCCCAACTGAAGTTCTATGTGTTTCAAGATGATGATGAGGGGGAGATAGCAGGGAAGATTTGGTTTACGCCCGAATGGACACCTATAAAGGTTAAAGGAACAAATCAAATTTTTTCAAGTTACGTAGATGAACATTTACCACAGGGAACAATACCAGGTTTTATAAAGGATGGCAAGCCGTATTCAGCAATCTTTGACGGCAAAACGTTCTTGGGATATTTTCTTAAAGGTTCAAAAAGTGAAAAAATCACAATCGACTCGATAAAGATTTCCGGACTAGATGTAAATCAGAAAGTTTATCTATACAGATATGGTGGATGTGGTAGAAGTAAATATTATTCCACAACATATGGTCAAGTTGTTAACTCCAATATAGGCTCTAAAATTAATTATAGCAATAAGGCTATTACCTATGAAGGTGACATCACATGTACTGAGGAAAATATGGTGCCAAAAGTTGATCCGTTTAAATATCATCCAAGTTTTTGTGAGGTTCTACCTGAAAGTAAAATAATTGATGATAATTGGATCAATAGCGCCGTAAAAAAGCTTAACTCAAATTATAAAGAAAGAAGAAACGTATTCGGTAATTTATATAGGCCAAAGGGAGAGTTTTACCATTTAGTAAATTTTGAGAATACTTTTGGAGATCACGCTGAAGTTATCGAAGATAAACTATATGTACTTAAGGAAAAAACTGAAACTAATTTTTACGTTGTATTTCAACAAGTAACTACAAAACTTACATCGGACGCTCTAGATATCATGGCTCAAAAAATATTGAAAAGGAGTGAGCTATCTGATACAGAAAACAATGTAGTTGTAATTGTTCCATTTATTCGAGCAAGGGACGGTGTATTGTCCATTACTAAATGTTTGCAAGCTGGTTTTGCCCAATCGTCTGAAGAAATTGTACCCATTAATTATTTCGATTTCAAGGCGAAAGAGGATTTATTCCAATTCATTATTGGTGCATACACCGGAATAGAAAAACCTGCCACTATTACCTATAGTTATCTTTTGGCTGACCGAAGCGTTTCTTTGGTAGAGAAATCCGCATCAAATAAAGTCAGAGGAATTCCTTTTATCCAAGCAGTATCAGTCTATAAAAGTAATAAGTACGATTTTCTAAGGGAGTTGGAAACAGAAGGTAGATCTATTAAAAATAGTAAGCCCAAGAAGAAAGACTATGAGAAAAAACAATCTGAATTTAGGATTGCCTTGTTGACCTATAATGAAAAATTGGTCCAATGGGGGTAAAATATGAAAAAGCTGTTTCCGAAAGCTTAACTTACGATATAAAGGCATTAGAATTAGCTAATTCAGGTCAACGTTCGCCCCCAGAAGATAGGTTCACTCACGTTCAAGGAAAAAAAGGAGTTTTATTTAGAGAAACCTATTTAAACCCTCATGATCATCAGGGCTTAATTGTTGCTTATACCTATTTACACCAGGCAAAAGAAGAGTATGGAGATTTTATTACTAATCTAGCCTACACTATTGGTGATGAAAATATTGAAGCCATCAAAGGATACCATCTTTATGAGGAGATAGACACTCATCAGGTTATATTCTCAATTTTGGATGTTGCTTCAATATCATTGGCTCCAATTGGAGCAGATATTATCCCAGATGCATTAGGATTAGTTTACGCTTTAGCCAATGGAAAAAGAACTGAAGCTGGAATGTATGCAGTTTCCGTTGCGGCGATTGGAATAACTCAATACGGAGTAGCTTTTGTTAAAAGCAATAATAGATTTACTCTGGTAGCCAAATTTTCTAATCAAGGTGAATTGGTTGGGTACGAACTAAAGAAAGCCGATCAAGTGATTTCTTCTTCAAATGAAAAACCGTTAGTTTCTTCCTTTGCAGATAATTTAAAGGACGCAAAGAAAGATTTTAAAGACGGACTAGATATAGATTTCGGTTCTAATACAACCTTTAATATTCGTGATGACGTACAAAGTCAATTTGGAGGAACCATAATAACAAAAATTGATTCAACTAAGGATATCGTTAATCAAACGGAAGATGCTATTGGTGTATTACGTTTATTAGACGGAGTAGAAGCAGATAAATTAGATTCCTTCCTTAAGTCTTTAAATAAGACCAATCTAACTGATGGGCAACGACTAGCGCTATTAGAAAAAGTTAAGGCATTAAATGGTGACGCCAGTTTCTTTGTAAATGACTTCGCGGATAATGTAAATGAGCTTAAATTATTTGCCGAAAATGATGGGCTATTCAATAGTTGGAAGGTTCTAAATGAAGTTGGCGAAACTGATTTAGGGTCGAGGATAGATGATATTGAGTTCGTTGATAATTATATCAAAAAAACATTTAAAACCCAAACCGAAGTCACTTCTGATATTTTACGCTCTGAAGGTTTTGATGCATGGAAAATGGTTAAGGCGAAAGCCAAATTAGTTGACAATCTGAATTTAGGGTCTTTTGTAAAAAATATTGGTGATTATGAAGTTTATGAAAAAGGAGAAGTTTTTTACCGGGCTATAAGCAAGTCGAATTATGATGATTTGGAAGCTAATAATCGATTATTAGGTACAGGGGAGTGTACTACTTCTCCAAATCAATCTTTTTCGGAAGATTACAATGGATATTTGATGAAATTTAAACTTAAATTAGGAACTATTAATGATTTAATTGATATTGGCATTACTGATGGGAGTATTTTAGTTAAACAACAATTCGGTGATTTGCCAACTAATCAAGATATTGGAGGAAATTGGAATCAGACAAGAGCTAGATTTAAAAAGGAAGGTACTCAGGTAAATATTGCCTTAGGAAAAGGCACCGCCCTTCAAATATTTAATGATAATTTACTAGAATTTGAATTAATACAAATTAATCCCAAAAATTATGATTAACACCTTAATGTCTAAGTTTTGGAAAAATGAAATCACTAAAGACGAAATAAAAAAATATAAATCAAAAATAAATTCTAATGAGATTAAGAAATCCTTTGAGAAAGCTTTAGCAAATAAAGACCGAAAATTATTGGAAGAAACTTTATTTATAGGCTTTATAATAGATAATATCGATGATTCCAAAGACGTCCTATTAAATTTGATCTCTAAAGAATGGCACGCAGAAAACGAAGATATTATTAGATTATTTCAAAACAGGTTTAATACATCAGAAAATAATATTCCGTATTTACTTAATGCTATTAATAACGTGCCTAAATATATCTTTGAAAATGGAGACAATATATCCTACATCAAAAAAATAATGTATGCAATTGGCGCACAACCAGAACCATATAATATTGAGGCGCTGGAAGAACTTGCCAAATCAGATGATATTCAGATTAAAGATTTAGCCTTGCATCAAATTAAAAAAAGAAAAAGCATGGGTAGGTGGGAATTTAAGAAGAATAATGAATCCGAATCTTAAGATTATTAGGTAGAGGATAAACCTTTTCTAGAGGGAGTAATTGTTTTGCTTCCACTATTTTTTTGTTTAAAACGAGAGAATGAATGTGTCTGCATTTCTCAGAAATGTCCTCAATAGAAACGATCCAATCATTTACAAATTTCTCTACTGCTATGCCAGTCAACCCCACTTGTATAGAGCGGTAGTCCAAATTATTGAGGAAAATATCCCTTTCCGGGTCCCATTGAATACGTACAGGGGCCGTACGCAAAGTCTCTTTCCATTCATCTGTTGAAGAATCAATTTCCTTAACAAAATGGGATAAACAAGCATTCTTCACTGCCCACTCCCAACCTTCTCGTTTTATTTTTATCGCTAGAACGTGCTCTTGTCCTTCCTTTTGAGTCCAACCACAACGGTACATCATCCATAGAAATGATGGCTTTATCCATGTCATTCTCTCCATTTTAAATGGAGGTACGAATCTTTGGTTTATTAATGCAGGATTAGTAATCTCAGGTCTGTAAGCTTGATAGACAGTTATTGTTTCTTCGTCAAAAACAGCACGGATTATCCTATCTTCCATATAATTGGTCTAAATTTTAAAAATACTAAAATTTCAAAGTCTCGTAGAACAATCAAGAAATATATAGTTAAATATTGAGTTATAAATTATCCCTGCATTGACCCCTACACCTCATCAGTAGATTAATTTGTTAATTATGTCCAATATAATATAACTTGGCTATTTCGGATTCACCACCTCCTAGGGGTTCCTTCTTTGTACCCAAAGCCGGGGCCGACAGCTAGAAATCCCTATTTACTTGACAACCACCTTAATTATGGTTACATTCATTTACCTATGAATCTACTAGAAATGAAGTTACTTTTTAAAATCTTATTGTTTTTTAGCTATGTATCGTGTAATGCACAGCTGCTAGCAGAAAAAGCAATCCCCCTTAATCGAGACGCCAGTTTAGACGAACTAATTTTAGCTGCTGCCAACAAGGAATTGGTTTTATTGGGCGAGGCCAGTCATGGCACACACGAATATTACCTGTGGCGCGATAAGATTAGTCGCAGGTTAATAGCAGAACAGGGGTTTAGCTTTATTGCCGTAGAAGGCGATTTTGCAAGCCTATACCATCTTAATCGTTATGTAAAAAACTTGGACGGCGCCGCCAGCTCAGCAAAAGAGGTTTTATTACTACTTAATAGGTGGCCAACATGGATGTGGGCCAATGAAGAGGTGGTAAATCTCGCGGAATGGCTTAGAAAATATAACGATCAGTTACCTCAAGATAAAAAGGTTGGCTTTTATGGTATGGATGTATACGATGAGTGGAATTCTAAAAAAGTAGTATTAGAGCTCTTAAAAGAGACCAATAAAATTGCTTATAAATATGTAAAGGAACAGTACAATTGTTTTGCACCCCACAAAGGAGATAGTTGGACGTATGCACGAGCAGTACAGACCGGAAAAAATGCATGCGCTACAGCCACTAAGAATGTAGTAGAGTATATAAGAAATCATCCTGAAAACTTCTAAGAACTTTCCAAGGACACCTATTTTTATCTACTTCAGAATGCAGTAGTTGTTCATAATGCTGAAGAGTTTTATAGAGAAAGCGTGGCTGCATCAGGCGATGTTTCATGGAATTCGAGGGTTCATCATATGCATGGAACCGTTAATGAGCTGCTAACCCTATACGGGGAACACTCAAAAGGTATAATTTGGGCTCATAATACGCATATTGGGGATGCAGAATATACTAATATGAGAAGGTCAGGCGAGAAAAACATAGGACAACTAAGTCGCGCAGACCTTGGAAACGAGAATGTTTTTTTAATCGGTTTTACCACCTACGAAGGTAAAGTAATAGCAGGCTCCAAGTGGGGTGCTAAAATGCAAGAAATGACCATTCCCCCAGCGGTACCCAACAGCATTGAGTATGAATTAAACACACTTGGCCTGGAAAAAATGTATATAATTTTTGACCAAGAAGACCGCACGGAAAAAAACCTAAAAATAACTGGAAATAGAGCGGTAGGAGTAGTGTATAATCCTAAATGGGACCAAAGGCAGTTTGTACCTACCATAGTGCCTATGCGTTATGATGCCTTGTTCTTTTTTAAGAGAACTACGGCAGTGCACGCTTTAAAAAGATAAACTGAACTCAATAACTGAAAGATGGCTATATCAACCGCGAGCATGGCAAGATATCGTGCTTATATAGATGACTAATAGAAATATTGTATAGGAAAAATAAGTTTAATTTTATATGGCTATGTAATTATGAGCAAATAAATAGAATCCCACTACCAATAATATTTAATTTTCGAATTTGAAAAATATATTGGATACCAAACAAAACTAATCGGAGAGCGGATGAGAATGCAAATTGTAACTTTTATAAAATACGACAGAAACAAATATGATCGATTTTACCAATATGACAACCGTGCAGCGGAAATGTAGACTCGGTCGTTAAAGTTATCCTAGCTAAATTATATACCCTTAAATAAACCCCGAAAAGGGGTTTATTTAAGGGTATTAATCACTACTTTTACCGCTGCCTATGACAAAAATAACCATAATTGCACCATTTTCATTTGGGTATATAGACCAGTTGGTTTCAGCTCTAGAGAGAAGAAACACAGTCCAAGTTACCTACTTCAATACACATGACATTAAGTTTAGTTATTCCTCCGTTTTTCAAAGAGCACAGAACTTTTTTTCAAAAAACTTCCTCCGTAAAAATATGAAAACCCAATTTCGTTGCGACACTTTGGAGCATGAAATCGGATTAATGGAAAAGCAAGATTATATACTGGTAATAAGGCCTGATTGGCTTACAATAGATTTCTTGACATTCCTAAAACAAAAAACGGATAGTTTGATATCCTATTATTTTGATGCAATTGCCAACTTTCCGGTGAAGAGAAAGCTTATTCCCTATTTTGACAAGGTCTATAGCTACGAGAAAGAGGATGTTGCGAGAGAAGGTCTGCATTTTATCACCAATTATTATGACAAAATTCATCCAGAACAGAAAGATTTTGAATTTTTGGTATATAATATCTCATCGTACGACTATAGGTTCGGTTGTTTACAAAAAATTGCCAAGATGCTCCACGAATCGGGCCATCATAGTAAGTTTATCGTACGTAAAGAAAAGCCGATAAAGTCAGATTATATAGAATTGAGCTCTAACTATATACCCATTTCAGAGACTAAGAAGCATCTTGCCAAGTCAAGAATATTGCTCGACATTCAGAAACGAGACCAAAAGGGACTTACTTTTAGGATGTTTGAAGCTTTGGCCTTTCAAAAGAAGCTCATTACTACCAACACCGATGTGGTCAATTACGATTTTTATGATCCCCGGAATATTCTGGTCATCGATTTCGATAATCCAATTGTACCGGATTCATTTTTAGAGGATCCTTACCATAAAGTTCCAGATGAGATTTTAGTGAAGTACAGCGTAGATCACTGGATCGATACGGTATTTAGCCACACAGGCTAGGTGTTTATTTATACGAAAATAAAGTGCTGTTCCGCAAGGTGGCCATTCTCCTTAGACCAATACTTTGGCAGGAATAATTGGGGTAATGGTATTTCTTGCCCACAACTGGCGCAAAGTAAAAAACAATGGCTTCATGGAAATAAAAGTTATATTTCATATTTTCCCATTAGTCTATACTGCAGCAGAGAGGAATCCCGTAATGAAATTAATAACTGAATAACACAATGATGCCCTAAAAAAAAGTGTTGCCTATCCATCAAACCAAATTTGCATATTTTTATACATACCCACCACCAATAATTTAATTACTTTTATCCTAGATGCCAATATATCATGCTACACATAGAACTATCCCCAAATTCTAATTGTTAAGAATGAGGATTTTAATAATATCAAATCAAATTATGGGGTATATGGAAGTTCCCCGCCAGGAACTGGAAAATATGGGTCATGATGTGGACATCTTATATTACAGCAAGGAGCCCTTAGAGTTTAAATACAAGAACTTTGGTCAACGTTTTATTTCTTTTCTTAGAAAGATCAACGGCAATTCCATCAAAAAAAAACATAGGGAAATAACTATCAAAGAATTCACGGGAACCAAAATTTACGACAAGGTATTGGTTACCCATCCGCAATACCTGAATAAAAGAACCCACCAATATTTAAAGAGTATTACTAAAGACTATATCGTTTACTTATTTGATAGCTTAAAAAAAATGCCCATCCAAGAACATTATATACATTTCTTCGATGAAGTTTTCAGTTATGAACCCTCTGACTGCGAAAGACATAATTTTAAATTTATCCCCAATTTTATACCCACGGAGCGTTTTAGAAGTTTAGAAAGCACACTTCGCTTATTTAATATCTCTTCCAAGGACGTTAGGTATCCCAAATTGAAGAAGCTAGCTGAATATTGCCACCGTAATAACATACCGGCACAATTCATCCTATTCTCAAAAAAACCTCTTAAAACCTCCCTATTTCAAGTAATACATTCCAAAATTGATATTCAAGAAATAGACAAATACTTAAGACAGGTGACTGTTTTTGTAGATATACAACGCCCGGAACAATATGGATTGAGCTTCAGAGTATTTGAGGCTATGGGGAATGAAAAGAAACTGATTACCAATAATAGCCATATTAAAGAATATCCTTTTTACAATCCTAACAACATTCACGTAATAGATATTCAGAACCTACATATCCCAGAGGAATTTCTAAGTACCCCCTATCAAAAAATAGATAATGACCTCTACCATCAGTACACCGCAAAGAAATGGGTACAGAATATATTAAGCTTACCATAATTCCCGACTGACTATCTGCCCGGGGTGGGTACTATAGGGCAAACTTACATAGTCCGTTAGTAGAAGAGGATCTTTTAATTAAACCTTCAAGACTGAGAATTTACCCAATGCATGCCAGCTATCCAATGATAAATGTCCTCCTAACCGTTTTATGGACCCGCCCACAAGTTTATATAGACGTGGGGGTAATCTGCTATGCCATCCCTAGAAAGGCCCATCACGAGTACCTAAGGGGCTTATTTGATGCCGGATCTGGAAAACGGGTTATGCTTGGGTACGATCAGATGAATAGGCTCAAAACCAACAGATTTTTTTAAGTCAAGAAGAAAAACGAAATATCCTATACCATAATGCGACTAGATTTCTACGTCTTAGCGAAGAGACCGGAGCCAAACATCAATGAAAATAGTAGGACATTGAAAATTCAGTAACATCTCCCCATAAAAATTCATTATCACGCTCCTCTAAAACGCAAAAAAGCCATGCTGTTGGCATGGCTTTTTATTAATTATTTATTGGTATAGAATTAATCTGCCAATATAATTATCTTATTATTCTTCATCTCTACGGTACCACTGGTAATATGCAGAACGGTATCACCGTTGGCATCCTTTGTGAACTTGCTTTCATAGTTCTTATCAATGACCACACTACCCTTTATCTTTACATTTCCCTCTTCTAGTAAGGAAATAATAGGTGCGTGATTATTCAACATCTGAAACTCACCTTTTACACCAGGTACTGTTACCGCTGTAACCTCTCCAGTAAATAATGTAGCCTCTGGGGACACAATTTCTAAATACATAATTTATAGTATTCCGTATATAGTTTTCAGAATTCGGTTGCTTTTTCAATTAACCTAAACTGCCTACTATCTACTAATTTATGCTTCAGCAAGCATTTTTTCACCTGCTTCTATAGCTTCTTCAATAGTTCCTTTAAGGTTAAATGCAGATTCTGGTAGGTGATCTAACTCACCATCCATAATCATATTAAATCCTTTTATGGTTTCTTTAATATCTACCAATACCCCTGGGATACCGGTAAATTGTTCCGCCACGTGGAAAGGCTGTGACAAGAAACGTTGTACACGTCTGGCTCTACCTACAGCCAATTTATCTTCTTCAGACAATTCTTCCATCCCTAATATGGCAATAATATCTTGAAGTTCCTTATATCGTTGTAATAACTCCTTTACTCTTTGAGCACAAGCGTAATGATCCTTACCTAAAATATCTGCTGTTAAGATCCTTGAAGTAGAATCCAATGGATCTACCGCTGGATAAATACCTAACTCAGCAATCTTACGAGACAATACAGTTGTAGCATCTAAGTGAGCAAACGTTGTTGCTGGTGCTGGATCCGTTAAATCATCCGCAGGAACGTAAACCGCCTGTACAGATGTAATAGATCCTCTTTTTGTTGAGGTAATACGCTCTTGCATAGCCCCCATCTCTGTTGCCAAAGTTGGCTGGTACCCTACCGCAGATGGCATACGACCTAATAGTGCCGATACCTCTGAACCTGCCTGTGTAAAACGGAAGATATTATCTACGAAGAATAAAACGTCCTTACCTTGAGCTTCCCCTGCACCGTCACGGAAATATTCTGCTATAGTCAATCCTGAAAGGGCTACACGTGCACGTGCTCCAGGAGGTTCGTTCATCTGTCCAAAAACGAAAGTTGCTTTGGACTCTTTCATAGCTTCTTTATCTACTTTGGCTAAATCCCATCCACCTTCTTCCATAGATTGAAGGAAGTCATCTCCATATCTTATAATTCCAGATTCCAACATCTCACGTAGTAAGTCGTTCCCCTCTCGAGTACGCTCACCTACCCCAGCAAATACGGAAAGTCCACCGTGTCCCTTTGCTATATTGTTGATCAATTCCTGAATCAATACTGTTTTACCAACTCCAGCTCCTCCAAAAAGACCAATCTTACCACCTTTTGCATAAGGCTCAATAAGGTCGATTACTTTAATTCCAGTAAATAATACTTCGGTAGAAGTGGATAGATCCTCAAATTTAGGAGCATCCCTATGGATAGGAAGACCATCATTACCCGCTTTAGGCAAATCTCCAAGACCATCGATAGCATCACCAATTACATTGAAAAGACGACCGTAAACTGCATCACCAATTGGCATTTGAATTGCACTACCTGTTGCTTTAACCTCAACACCTCTACTTAAACCATCCGTAGAGTCCATAGAAATTGTCCGTACGGTACTTTCCCCAACATGGGATTGCACTTCCAATACTAATAGTGATCCATCTTCATTTTGGATTTCCAAAGAATCGTATATTTTTGGAAGGTCTGCTCCAGATTGAAATTCTACATCCACAACCGGGCCGATGATTTGGGAAACTTTACCTGTAACTTTAGACATTACTTATGTATTTAATGTTGAAATTTATTAATTCGAAAAACTTTTGGTCCATCATAAACTACCATATCATTTTTCGCGCTGCAAAGATATATTTTTTTAATTAAACAAAGAAGGGGGATTAGGACGTTTTTTACATATAAAAAAACGCCTCCGAAAAGAAGGTGTTTTAAATCGATAATTTCACCTAATCTACTGAAATGTTGGACTATAATTTGTCGGATACGTTCCAACATCAGCTTTTACTTGTGCTTCTATAAAGTTTGACCCATATTTTGCATCTATAGCTTCTAAAAATTTATTGGCCATTACCGCATATCCTCTAGAGGTTAAATGAACTCCATCTAATCCCACTAGCCCACCACGCACCAAGGCAGTAGTGAAAATAAAATCTCCGTCAGAAACGCCTTGCGTTGCTGCTTTTTGCAAAATGTCCTTAAAATCTACTAGAGCCAGTCCTTTAGCATCGGCCACAGACTGTATGGTGGCATTATAAGCATCGGTAGCCTCTTTAATTTCTTCTTGTTCACTGGGAAGAACTACCCATTTATCTACTAATGGCAAGGTTATTCCTTCTATAGAAAACTGGCCCGCCAATTGTTGTGAAAGACCCTGCCCCATTAGAAAGGCCACAGAATCGGTATTCACTGTACCTATTATACTACTACTTTTCAACACCAATAAATCCTCTGAGGTAGCCTGTCTGGATTGCCCATAGGTAGATCCCAACAAATTGGCAACTAATGGGGCGGCTTGCGCCGGAAGTCCAAACTGTGCAATAAATGCAGGAAAGGTTGGACTAGCCATTAACGCACCTGTAATTTGAGCCGAAATATCTGTTAAGGTCTCGTCTCTAATAACTACAGCACTAGCAGCCGATTCAGAAAATACAACCTTACGGTTAGGTTGACCTACCCCGTCATAAATTTGGTTTATTGCCCCAAAAATAGAATTCAACATAGGTATTTGCGGACCAAAATCAGGATTTGTTGGATCTAAAGGATTATGCGGAACAGTTGTAAAATGCGGTAACGAAGTGATATAGGGCACATTGGTAACAGCACCCTTCGCTCCATTAACGGTAAGGCCATTTACCAATGCCGCAAAAGCACCTTCAAAAACCGCATTAGGCGTAATAGGGTTGTAATTAGGCGCATTAGTATCACTCTCTCCTCCAGAAAGTGCGTAGCCTAAAACATCATTACCACCAATTTCTGAAAGTGTAAAAAAGGTAGGGTTTTGTGCCATTGCCAGTTCCAAAACTGAAGCATTTGGTGTTGTTCCGGTCATCCTAACAAAATAAGGATTGGCAGCAACAGGAAAATTAGCAAGGCTACCATAACCTGGCGCTAAAAAATGAAAGCTTTTTGCTCCTGGTACTCCTAAATTATTGAATGGACCTGTTGGGTTGTTAATCGCAATATCTGTACTTACCGTTTTAGGTCCTATTAAAGATTCAATAGCTACAGGTCCAGCTCCTCCAAAGACAAGTCTCGGATCAAGAATTCTATTTCCAGCTACCGCCAAGCCACCAAAATTATCGTTGGCCAATGGTTGGGTAAAATCCCCTCCCCCACCTTGAGCAAATTGCTCTGATAGAATTTTTGGAAAAGATTTTTCCTGTGCTGCTTTAAATAGCGCATTATCAGAATAACCCGCCGTAAAGCTACCACCAACGGCCACATAAGTAGATAAATCTAACTCCCCGGTATTAAGCTCTGGGACTGGTACAATAACCACATCATTGCTGTCATCATCACTACATGCGGTAAACCCGATGAGGATGGCGGACAATAGTACGTATTTTATATTTTTCATCGTAGAATTCATATTTGTTAGTTATTAATTGTCCAAGACAGATAATACATAGATCCTATATGGCCCGTACCAATTGCAGTGAAATATTCATCACCCAAAGCATTTGCTGCACCAGCTTTAAAGGTAGACTTAATACTGGGCACACTGTAATTGATCTGCGCATCCAACGTATGAAAGGCAGGAACTTGACCATCACCAAATGTAGCTTGCCAGTAATAAGTATCACTCCATCTCCATGCTACGTTAAATCCGAAATTCTTAAAAAGGGCTGTATTGCCAAAGGAAGCCTTTACTTTATGCTCAGGAGTATTAAAATTGGTCCTAAAGTCTGGAAATGCCGCTTGGTCAAAATCTTGTTGGGTGAACGTGTAACTTCCACCTAGATCAAAATTACCTAAAACCTTGGTTGAAATCCCAATAGATCCTCCATAGGAATTAACATTAGCTTCCGAATTGGTATAGGTTTGATACACCTTATAATCTCCATTAGCAATAGCTGCTACAGACAATCCATTGTCGCCAACTTGACCATAAAACGGAGCTATTACATTCTCCCCTGAGATAAAATCTTTATAGGTACTGTAATAAACACTCATATCTACTACAGTATTCTTTAGCTTTCCTCTATACCCAACTTCAGCAGAACTCACTTTTTCTGGTTTTACCAAATCCGAATTCCCTATTTCCAAGACAGCAGGATTTTCAGTCGCTGCAAACTCGCTAACGGAAGCTGCCAAGTAAGAATTGTTATAGGCTGCGGCACCTGTTTGTGTTACGGTTGCTGGCTGATTCAATTGTTGCCCAGAGGCACTTACATTATAGGTTCTAGAATACCTATCTAAGTTGGCGGGAGCAGATCCTACCAAGATTGCCCTACCAGCATCCAATCCAATAAAAAGATCTTGGGTAGTTGGGTTTCTAAATCCAGTTTGTACGGAAGCCCTTATATTGTGATCACGGTTAATGGTAAATCCGGCAGAAAGTCGCGGAGACAAGAACCCATCAAAGAATTCAGATTTGTCATAACGTGCAGAACCTGTCAGTTTTAAAACTACAGCTTCACTTAAGTCAACTTGTTTTTGCAACTGCGTATAAATTCCAAATTCCGAGTATGTAATACTACCATCATAATCTGTGTAGATTGTTCCAAATGAATTTAGATCATACTTTCTATAAGAACCACCTAATTGCACATCTACAGCGTCCCAGAGATGAGAAAAGTTATAATTGGCATCGGCATGATAGTATTTGGAGGCATCCTTAAATTGAGATCCCTTACTAAAATCTGGATCCTTAATAACTTTATTAAACGTAGACTGGAACTCAGGCGTTCCTGGGATTAGCCTTCCTGTTTCTGCTTTCGCTCTTGCAGCAGCATGAGCTTGCTCATCCGTAGCTCCTGTTAAAGTAGCTCCTGCATATGTATTTATATATTCACTAAACCATTGCTCGTCAGATTTCCATGCCCTATTGATATTGATACCGGTAAAAACCATATCATATGAATCTCCCGCCTTATCGGCTACAACATAACCTCTAAGAAAGAAATTGTCGTTCCTAACCTCCAACTTATGTTGTTGCTGCGTAAAATTATCAATATTATACCTGTTGGTTCCCTGATAGATGGTAGTTCCTGTACCAACTTTTCCTACATAGGCAATTTCGAAGTCGTTCCCCCAAGGTCTGTAGTATAAACCCCAATCTGCCTTTACACTTTCGGCATTATAATCGGTTAGATCTTGCTCTGCATAACCCGTTCTACTTACTACAACATCTGGTATTATCCCTAAGCCTCCAGAAGCTGCCCTGATATTTGTTGAAACCTCATCACCATATATATTATACCCATCGTAATCTATACTGGCCCTGGTAGCTCCGGTACCTGGTTTTGCGGAATAATCAACTGCCGCCCAGTCTATACCTCTTAGAGAAGAAAAATTAACCTTCCCAGCAAATTTCTCACTGAATTTAAGTGCAGCACGGATACCAAAATCCGTATAAGCATTGTCTCCTGCAGCCTCTTGTGAAGTCATCCCCCTTTTAGCATAGGCACTAATCCCAGAGTGATCAAACGGACTTTTACTTCTCATAAAAAGAATTCCGTTAAAGGCATTGGCACCGTATAGTGCAGAAGCAGCTCCAGGAAGTAGTTCCACACTCTGAACGTCGTTTTCATTCATCCCTACTAGGTTTCCAATTGGGAAGTTAAGTGCAGGAGTAGAATTATCCATTCCATCAACCAATTGCATAAAACGGGTATTTGCAAAACTTGCAAACCCCCTAGTGTTAATAGACTTAAAGGTAAGACTGTTGGTATTAACATCAACACCTTTCAAATTCTCCAAGCCATCATAAAAGTCGGCCGAAGCGGTATTTTTTATTTCTTTTAGTCCAAACCGCTCAACCGTTACTGGGGATTCAAAAATACGTTCTGGAGTTCTAGAGGCAGAAATTACCACCTCATCCAAACGTGTTTGCTCTTCGTTTAGAACAATGGTAACCGTCTGATTTTTTTGAGTTATGCTTACCGTAGTAGGCACAAATCCAACACTAGTTACGTTAAGTGTAAAAGGAGGCTCTTCGCTGGTGTTTAAAGTAAATTTACCATCAAAATCGGTCACCGTGCCTATCGCTTTACCTATAATAACTAGGTTAGTTCCGGGCACGGGAGCATTATTCTGGTCCACCACTGTTCCACTTATACTTGTTTGGGTATAAGCGAACACTCCAAACAGTAAAAAGAATAATAGAAGGGTAGTTCTCATAAAGCTTTTGGGTTAAATTAGCATTAATATACATCAATATGTATTTAGCCAATATACATATATTTTTATATCAACTCTAAGAATTTCAATTAAATTATGCATGCATAGTATTTATTTCTCAAAAATTTGATGGAATAAATCGTTAATCTCCAAAAAGATGCACTCATAACAAAATATCCATAAATAATAGCATTTTTTTAGCCTACTCCTATGGATGTCATAAACTCGTATTGAATTATCACTATTCTACCGTCACAGATTTCGCTAGGTTACGCGGCTGGTCTACATTACAACCTCTCATTACCGCAATATGATAAGATAATAATTGCAATGGGATAGTAGTTAACAAGGGAGTAAGGTTCTCCAAGGTTTCTGGAACTTCAATCACGTGGTCTGCCAACTCTCTCACCTGCACATCTCCTTGGGTTACCACGGCGATTATTTTGCCTTTCCTAGACTTTATCTCTTGGATATTACTAACAATCTTCTCATAATGTCCTTTACTGGTAGCAATTATCACAACGGGCATATGCTCATCTATTAAGGCTATTGGTCCATGCTTCATCTCTGCCGCAGGATACCCTTCTGCATGTATATAGCTGATTTCCTTTAGTTTTAGCGCCCCTTCAAGAGCTACGGGGAAGTTATATCCCCTTCCCAGATATAGACAATTAGGAGAATCCTTGTACACATTGGCGATTATTTCCACTAATGGATTAGTCAGCAGGGCTTCTTCTACTTTAGCCGGAATTTGCTCTAATTCTGTTAAATATTCATGAAAACGGGTGCTGTTGAAAACGCCTTTCGCCTTGGCCAATTTCAACGCCAATAGCGTTAAGACAGTAATTTGGGTGGTAAAGGCTTTAGTAGAGGCCACTCCAATTTCGGGACCTGCATGGGTATAAGCACCTGCGTCCGTTTCCCTAGCAATAGAAGAACCTACTACGTTACAAACCCCAAATACAAACGCTCCTTTTTCCTTAGCTAGTTTTATTGCCGCTAAGGTATCTGCCGTTTCTCCAGATTGAGAAATAGCGATAAGCACGTCATTTTCCGTAACTACAGGATTACGATATCTAAATTCCGAAGCATACTCTACCTCTACTGGAATACGCGCTAGATCCTCAAATATATATTCGGCCACTAAGCCAGCGTGCCATGAAGTGCCACAAGCTACAATTATAATTCTGTTGGCATTTAAGAATTTCTCTAAGTTCTCATCAATCCCCGCCATTTTTATTATACCTTCCTTTGCTAAGAGTCTACCTCTATAGGTATCCAATATAGCTCGGGGCTGCTCATAAATTTCCTTTAGCATAAAATGCTCAAAACCTCCTTTTTCTATTTCCTCTAGATTTAACTGTAATTCTTGTATAGAGGGATAGGCAATGGAGTTGTCCTTAATTTTGCGCAGTTTTATTTCTTTTCCTATTCGGATAATAGCCATTTCCTCATCTTCTAAGTAAACTGCATTGTTGGTGAATTCTATAAATGGAGAGGCATCGGATGCAATAAAAAATTCGTTTTCCCCAATCCCGATTGCTAAAGGACTTCCCAATTTGGCCACTACTATCTCATCTGGCTTCTGCTTGTCTATTACCGCAATGGCATATGCCCCAACAACTTGATTAAGTGCTATTTGAACAGCATGACCCAGCTTTACGTTTTCCTTTTTCTTTACTTCCTCAATAAGGTTAATCAATACCTCGGTATCGGTATCCGAAGAAAAGGTATACCCCCTATTGATCAATTCTTTTTTTATGGAATCATAATTCTCTATGATCCCATTATGAATAATAACTAAATCGCCGGAATTGGAATAATGGGGATGGGAATTTATATCATTTGGAACTCCATGTGTTGCCCACCTAGTATGACCTATGCCCAAAGTACCCTTTAAAGACATGCTGCTTTCAGCCTTCTTTTTAAGGTCGTCTACCTTCCCTTTGGTTTTTGATAAATTAATATCCTGACCATCGTAAAGCGCAATTCCTGCACTGTCATACCCTCTATACTCTAAGCGTTGAAGTCCTTTTACAATGATTGGATATGCATCTCTATATCCTATATATCCTACAATTCCACACATATCTTTTCGGTTTAGTTATTTATAAAAAAAAGGTTTATTGTAACAAATGTAGTCGCTTGTTACAATAAACCTTTATATTATCCGATAATTTACCGAAAAAATACCTTAAGTGGTACTTTTTTTGCCCTAATTGGCTTTAGTGTAAAATATTTCGAGTTGTAATTTTCTGTTTTCCTGCCCATTAGGCACATTACCACTACCGATCAATACTGTTCCAAAGGGATTAACAATAGACATCAACGGCACATTCACTTCACTATCATCGGCAAGTAAAGCCTTTCTAGCGTTAGTTACCCTAATATCTGAGGTAACCGTCAAGTTAAGAGTAGCATTAGTAGAATCTCTTACAATAATATCATTGATTAAATTGGTAATCCTAATCTTATATCGATCTCCCTTTCCATCCTCCTTATACAGTTTACCATCGTAATTAGTAATATTACCATTAGCTATATCATCCTGACTCTCCAAAAATGGGTTGTAAACAGGACCTCCATTTTCTTTGTAGAGATATAAAACGGATGGTTCAATAGCATTTGGAGCGGCATTTAGGGTGCTCCTATCGACATAAAACACAAGATTGGCTTCATTAATAATCCAATTCTTATCTTTTATCTGATTGATAATCTCCTCTCCATTAGTCTCATCAAACAGTTTAATCTGCGCATAACTTCCAGCACCTCCCTTAATATAAAGTTTAGAAGCATTATCTCCAGTATCCATTGCATTGGCAATTTCGGTCGGATAATCAGCATTAATAAAGGTGTTCACCGCGTTACCGGAAATAATACCGCTTTGAGCTTCCCTTCTAATCAAAGATAGCAGAAATTCCTTTTCTTCCTTTTTAATAGTAGCGTCGGAAGAACTGGTTACGCTATCATATTCATATGTCATAGTGATATACCCCTGAGTTAGGTCTAACAGCAACAAAATATCATCTGGTACAGACAGGTGGATTCCCCTGAAAAACTCTACAAAGTTAGCCTGACTGAATAATTCTTGACTACCTTCCTTGTCTAAGATATTAGCCTGAAAAAAGGCTTTATCCAAAGGTACTTTTATCCCTGGCGGTGTTCTTTTAGGCTCCTCTTCAGACTCATCTACACCATCCGTATCGGGATTATCCACTGCAAACTCCAAACTATCTTTATTAGAAATCTCAACTTCCCCATCAAACAACACATCTGAAACAAAATTTGGTGAAAATCGCTGGTTTGAGTAGTACGATTGGGCTTCCTGAAAATTACTGTTTGGATCTAAATCTCTTAAAAAATAAGTAGATCGCTCTACCTTAAATCTAAACGGCACATCCCTATTTCCAAATATACTATCCAAATCAAATATTTTTGGTTGCCTACTTGGTGGAGTTCCATCAGCAAGACTATCCTTCACCTCTTCTCCATCTTTATCTGCAAAGGGGCTCACCAAGAAAGGGATGTACAAATAAACCTCTTTCACCGTTTCATTCTCCTTTACGGTAAGACTACTACTATCGGAATCAGCTTTAGCCTCTACTTCGGCCGAATACTTTCCAAAAACCGGATTAACGGAAGAGAGCTGTACTTGTGTAGTAATCGAGGCCTCCGTTGTTCCATAAATTGGATCGTTAAAGTTACCTATCTGATAAACTGGAATTCTATTGGTCCTTACCGCTCCTACTTTTTTATTATAAGCAAAAACATCGAATACCGCTTTGTTAGCCGTAAACGGCTCATTGCCCACCACTCCGCTACCTAGCGTGGTAAAATCCTCTTCACACGATATAAAAGTTGCTGAGAGCAGCAGACCCAATACCGCTGATAAGGTTAATCCTTTCCTTAAATTCATTTAGATTATTTTAATACTTCGGTGTTATAAAAGTTCATGTAAGCTTCTTCAAACTCATGCAAAGCAACGTACGGCAACACTGGTTTTTCAAGGTTGGAAATATGGTCCTCCAACTCTTTTGGAAGATCATCGGCAGCTAATATAATAGCATCGGAATTATCCACTGCAACTTTTAACAAATTATTATAAGTGGGATTTTTTAGACCATTTAAACTCTCTTTATCAATACCGTCAAAGGCGATTTTATCCACCAAATTTGCATCTAGAGCACCCTCAAACCCTTCCCCATAAACAGACATTACTATCTTACTCTCACCAAATAAAGGCTCATCGGCATAAAACTTCTTTAAATATAACGGCAGCAAAGAAGCCATCCATCCATGTACGTGAATAATATCTGGAGACCAATTTAATTTCTTAACTGTTTCAACTACACCCTTTGCAAAGAAAATAGCTCTTTCGTCATTATCTGGAAAAGACTTACCTTCCTCATCTGTAAAAGTAGCTTTCCTTTTAAAGTACTCATCGTTATCTATAAAATAGACCTGAATACGCTCTCTTGGGATAGAAGCAACTTTAATAATCAGTGGCATGTCCATGTCATTGATCACTAAGTTCATCCCAGATAATCTTATTACTTCATGTAGTTGATGTCTTCGCTCATTAATGTTTCCAAACTTGGGCATAAATATCCGTATCTGGCCTCCATTACTGTTGACCATCCTAGGGGTTTCATAGGACATTAGGGAAACTTCATTCTCTGGTAGATAGGGTACTAATTCAGAAGATACAAACAATATCTTTTTACCATTCATACAAACTATTTTTTATTTCTAGTGCAAACGCAGCTGCAAAATTACAAAAATTATGCAGATTAGCAGTATTTATAGTAAGTTTGCTGTCTTTTAAGCAAATCGGATGAAGTTAATAAACACGATTAAGGAACTTAATTTACTTTTAGAATCTTTGGATAAATCCAAAACTATAGGCTTAGTTCCCACCATGGGCGCCCTACACTTGGGGCATATCTCCCTAATAGAACAAGCCATTAAAGAGAATGACTTTACCATTGTAAGTATTTTTGTAAACCCCACTCAGTTTAATAATAAAGAAGACCTTGCCAAATATCCAAACACCTTAAATGAGGATATTTTACTTTTAAAATCTGTTTCTAACCATATTATTGTCTTTTCACCTAGCGCAAATGAAATCTACTCGGGGAATATTAGTTCCCAGTCGTATGATTTTAACGGACTAGATAAAGTAATGGAAGGAAAGTTTAGGAAAGGCCACTTTAATGGAGTAGGCACCATTGTTGAAAAACTACTTACTCTTACAAAACCTACACGGGCTTATTTTGGTGAAAAAGATTTTCAGCAACTCCAGATTATCAGAAAACTCGTAGCAATTAAAGATTTGCCCGTATCAATAATTGGCTGTCCAATTATAAGGGAGTATAATGGACTAGCTATGAGCTCCAGAAATGAAAGGCTGTCCGAAACCCTTAGAGAAGAAGCAGCCTTTATCTATAAAACCCTGAAGTCTGCCAAAGAAAAATTTGGCACAAAAAATGCGGAGTATATAATGGATTGGGTGAAAAATGAATTCAGCGCTCAACCAAATCTAGAATTGGAATACTTTAAAATTGTAGATGAAGCCCAATTGCAACCGATAAGCGAATTCGACAAAAACTCTAAATACCGGGCATTTATCGCAGTTTATGCAGGAGAGGTAAGACTTATAGATAATTTAGCCCTTTAAAATAGTTAGACAATCCCAATGCCATTAAGACGATTATCCTAAAATCTGAATATAAAACCTAAAATGATTAACTTTGTCCTATGCTAATAGAAGTAGTAAAATCTAAAATACACCGGGTAAAAGTAACTGGAGCCGACCTAAATTACATAGGCAGCATAACCATTGACGAAGACTTAATGGATGCCGCCAATATTATTAGGGGAGAAAAGGTGCAAATTGTGAACAATAATAATGGCGAGCGATTAGAAACATACGCCATTCCAGGTACTAGAGGAAGCGGCGAAGTAACCTTAAATGGGGCCGCAGCTAGAAAAGTGGCCGTAGGTGATGTTTTAATATTAATTACCTACGCACAAATGGACTTTGAAATTGCTAAGACCTTCAATCCTTCTTTGGTATTCCCTAACGAGGAAACCAATCTTTTGACCTAGTTTTGAATTCCTCCACTAAGAAAGCCTTAAAAACAATACTCCCAATTGCATTGGGAGTATTCTTAATTTGGTACTCCTACTTCTCTACCACGGAAGAGGAGCGGAGGCAAATAATTCACTATATAAAAAACGCCGACCTTTTTTGGGTAGGCATTTCCATTTTACTTGGCATAATGACCCATATCTCCCGAGCTATAAGGTGGAATTACCTCCTACAACCTCTTGGATATAAACCAAGTTTGGTGAATAATATTTTAATATTGCTCACTGCTTATTTTACCAACTTGGGAATTCCGAGATCTGGTGAGCTATTAAGGGCAACTGCATTGACTACCTATGAGAATGTTCCTTTTGAAAAAGGATTTGGAACAATAGTCACCGAACGGATAATAGATTTAATTATGCTCCTGCTGGTTGTTGGCCTTGCTTTTTTTTTACAAACCGATATTATTTGGGGTTTCTTAAAAGATAGAGGCCTAAACTTCACCTACCTGATAACTATAATGATTTCTGGAATTATAGCCTTTCCCCTATTATTCCTATTTGTAAAAAAATCTAAGCACCCTTGGGCTCAAAAATTAAAAAGGCTCCTAAGAGGTCTTTTAGGCGGTATATTCAGCATATTTAAGATGCAAAAAAAATGGGCATTTGTATTCCATACCCTCTTTATATGGACAGCATATGTTGCTATGTTTTGGGTGATAAAATTCACGGTTCTAGAAACGGTAGATCTTTCCATAAGTCAATTACTTGTAGCCTTTGTTGCAGGCGCCTTTGCTATGTCTGCCACCAATGGTGGTATTGGGATTTACCCCATAGCTGTTAGTAGTGCGTTGGCCATTTTTGGGGTCAGCTCTGTATCTGGCGACGCTTTTGGATGGATTATGTGGATTTCACAAACTTTAATGATAGTTGTTTTTGGGGCAATATCTTTCCTGCTTTTACCGTTATGGAACAGAAATAAGTAGTCGCCAAACCAAATCTAACCTATGTTACGCACCTTAACCTTGATTGCGCTCATGCTTTGCATGGGAACAAACGCACAAGTTACCCAAGAAGTATTTGAATCATTTAAACTACAGGAAAGGCGAGATATCTCCTATTATGTACCTGAAACCTACAATCCTAAAGAAAAATATACCCTAATGTTGGTATTGGACGCCGAATATCTTTTTGATCAGGTTGTTGCCAATGCCAAATTTTATAGCAGGTTTCACGGAATGCCAGAAGCCATTGTTGTAGGTGTTAACCAATCTAAATATAATTTACGTTACGAAGATTGTGGATTTGAAACCCACAACGGCCTACCTACAGAAAAAGGAAAACTATTTTTTGAATTCTTGGGAATGGAACTTATTCCCTATTTGGAAAACAAATACAACACTACTCCATTTAAGATGTTTGTTGGATACGACATTACGGCCAATTTTGGAAATTTCTATCTATTCAAAGAAAATTCCCTTTTTAATGCCTATGTAAGTATCTCACCCACCCTGGCGCCTGAAATGACCACAAGAGTTCCAGATCGACTATCAGAAATGACCAATAAGATATTCTATCAATTGATACTAGAGGGAGAGAAAGGAAAAAACACCAATGATATCCTAGCACTAGATCATTCCCTGAAAGCCTTGGATAACGAAAATCTTTATTATTTCTTTGACCAATATCCTAATGCAGACCATATTTCCGTTGCCACCTATGGTATTGGAAAAGCGTTCGACAATATATTTGGAATGTTTAAACCGATCAGTCCAAAAGAATACCGGGAAAAGATACTTACCTCAAACGAGCCAGTGTTTAAGTATTTAGAAGACAAACAGACCTCTATTTCAAATTTATTCGGATTTAGAAAGGTCACTAGCCTTAATGATATAATGGCCATATATGCCGCCTCTAAGAAAAAAGGGGATTTTGAATCGCTGAAACCTTTATCTGCTCTTTGCAAAAAAGAATATCCGGATACCATGCTAGGTTTTTATTTTGAAGCCGAGTATTATGAGCAGTTGGGAGAACCCAAAAAGGCACTTAGGATTTTTGAAAAATCATTTGCTATGGCCGAAATAGATTTCCTTACCAAGGATATGGCTTTGGAAAAAATTCAGGCCATTAAGGCAGATTTTGGATATTAATCCTTAATAAGTGCAGGGACCAATCATCTTCTTCGTCAATTGAAAGCATATTTAATTATTGTTGAGTTCACATGATTATTTGGACACAACATAAGAAATAGACCCTTATATTCACGCATTTCCAAAAATTTTCTATCTATAGTCCTTAAAGGAGAAGAGGAGAAGTTGCATGTCCTATGAGAATATCAAGTCTGGTTTAGGCAGCACAGACATCTCTTTACAAAACCAGAACATGATTTTTGATTCCTTTTACTACCTTAGCGCAAACCATAAAGAGGAAAATGGCGAAAACCAAAACAACTTTTTTTTGTCAGAATTGCGGAACCCAGTTTGCAAAATGGGCGGGACAGTGTAGCGCTTGTAAGGAATGGAATACCCTTGTAGAGGAGGTGGTACAAAAGGAAGTGAAAGTGGCTTGGAAAAGTGACTCCCCTAGCTCCAAAAGAGTAGCAAAACCTTTGCGAATTAACGAAATAAACACCGAGAAAGAACTCCGATTAGATTCATTTGACCAGGAATTTAACCGAGTTTTAGGTGGAGGAATAGTCCCTGGATCCCTTATTCTTCTTGGAGGGGAGCCAGGTGTAGGTAAAAGTACATTGATATTACAGATTGCCCTTAAACTCCCCTATAAAACACTTTACGTATCGGGAGAAGAGAGTCAGAAACAAATTAAAATGCGAGCTGATCGGATAAATTCCGAAAACGAAACCTGCTTTATACTGACGGAGACCAAAACCCAAAACATATTTAAACAGATAGAAGCCACCGATCCAGATATTGTGGTTATAGATTCTATCCAAACTTTGCATACCGATTATATAGAATCTGCCGCAGGGAGTATTTCACAAATCCGGGAGTGCACAGCAGAACTTATAAAGTTTGCCAAAGAGACCAATACACCAGTAATCTTAATTGGCCATATTACCAAAGATGGCGCCATTGCGGGTCCAAAGATATTGGAGCACATGGTAGACACGGTACTACAATTTGAAGGGGACAGAAATTATGTGTATCGGATCTTACGTTCCCTAAAAAACAGATTTGGCTCTACGGCAGAACTGGGAATTTATGAAATGCATGGTAATGGACTACGTGAAGTGAACAATCCGTCTGAGATCTTAATTTCCAAAAACGATGAAGGGCTAAGTGGTACCGCCATTGCCTCTACCATAGATGGCATGCGCCCCTTAATGATAGAAATACAGGCATTGGTTAGCACAGCGGTTTACGGAACACCACAGCGTTCTACAACCGGCTATAACGCAAAGCGCTTAAATATGCTCTTAGCTGTTTTAGAAAAAAGGGCAGGCTTTAAGTTGGGAGCAAAAGATGTTTTTCTAAATATTACTGGGGGCATATCTGTTGACGACCCAGCTATAGACCTAGCCGTTATTGCCGCCATACTTTCTAGCAATGAGGATATTGCCATAGAAAAGGGAATTTGTTTTGCTGCGGAAGTAGGATTAGCAGGGGAAATACGGCCTGTACAGCGTATAGATCAGCGTATTATGGAAGCTGAAAAATTAGGATTTACCACTATATACGCCTCCAAGAATAACAAGATTACCTTACAAAAAACAAAAATACGAGTGGTATTGATTGGCAGGATCGAAGATATTGCCAATCATCTATTTTCTTAGTTTTTTGAATTAAACATCCGCGTTAACACTAGAATTATAAGGACAACCAATAAGATTAGTGCCAACTGCCAAAATCCGATTTTTAAAAAATGCATATTTCTTATTTTATGGTGCGGGATTAGGAATAGCATTGTGGATAACCTCAATACCCAGAAGCACCTCATCGCTTAAAACTACATCTACACTTTCAATATTTTCTTTTAACTGCTCTAAATTAGTAGCTCCAATGATGGTGCTAGTTACAAAGGGCCTAGAATTTACGTAGGCTAACGACATTTGCGCAAATGAAAGTCCATTTTCCTGCGCTAATTTATGGTACATTTCTGTAGCTTTTACCGCAGTTTCACCACTATACCTATTGTAATTCGGAAAAAGAGCGACTCTGCTATTATCTGGCATTTTACCTCCCAGATATTTGCCGCTCAAGACCCCAAAACCTAAAGGCGAATAGGCTAATAATCCCAAGTTTTCACGATGGGCTATTTCTGATAAACCAACCTCAAAAGTTCTATTTAAAAGACTATAAGGATTCTGGATAGTTATCATTCTGGGCAAGGTGACGTGCACCTTACTTTCTTCCAAATACCGCATGGTTCCCCAAGGAGTTTCGTTGGAAACCCCAACATGACGAATCTTGCCTTCCCTGATCAGATCGCGTAAGGTTTCCAAAATCTGATGAAAATTATCTTCCCAGAAATCGGTGACCTCGGGCATATACCCTCTCTTTCCAAAGTAATTGGTAGGTCGGTCAGGCCAATGTAACTGATACAGGTCTATATAGTCCGTCTGCAAACGCTTAAGACTTCCCTCTACTGCCTCAGTAATGGAATCCCTATTAAATCCTGTAGTTCTTATAAAGCTTGTAGCGGGGGACTTACCAGCAATTTTAGAAGCCAGTACTACCTTGTCCCTGTTGCCGTTCTTTTTAAACCAACTACCAATTATTTTCTCGGTATGTGCATAGCGTTCCTCAGCTGCAGGAATTGGATAAAGCTCGGCGGTATCAAAGAAGTTTACCCCTTGCTCTAAGGCATAGTTCATTTGCTCATGGCCTTCCGCTTCTGAATTCTGTTTACCCCAAGTCATTGTCCCAAGACATATTTTACTGACTTCAATATTGGTATGGGGAAGATTGGTATAGTTCATTTTATTGCTTTAAAACGTTGTATATAAATATTTTAGAAAAAATCGGATAAAGAGCTTACCCCTTCCAATTCCAGCAAAATAGGACAGTGATCACTATGAAATGCTTGAGATAAAATTACAGATCTCTTTAAACGGCCCTCCAAAGGTGCGCTTACCAAACCATAATCTAATCTCCACCCTTTGTTATTGGCTCTGGAATTAGCCCTATAACTCCACCAAGTATAGTTATCTGGTTCTTTGTTAAAATGTCTAAAACTATCTATAAAGCCCCTATTTATAAACTGGTCTAGCCATTCTCGCTCCACCGGCAGAAAACCCGAAACATTTTTGTTCCTTACCGGATCATGTATATCAATGGCCTTGTGACATATATTGTAATCACCACAGATAATAAGATTAGGCTTAGATTGCTTCAACTCATCTACGTACTCTTGGAAATCGGCCATATATTGCAATTTATGATCTAATCTAGCAATATTAGTTCCAGAGGGCAGATATAGACTCATTACTGAAACACCATCAAAATCGGCCCTAATATTTCTACCCTCAAAATCCATGTACTCTATTCCGGTACCAAATTCCACATGATCCGGTTTTCTTTTGGAGAGGATAGCCACTCCACTATATCCTTTTTTCTGTGCGCTATACCAATAATGGTAAGGATATCCCGCGGCTTCAAAGATGGTTAGATCTAATTGATTCTCTTGGACCTTAATTTCCTGCAAACAGATCACATCGGGATCTACACTTTGCAGCCATTCTAAAAAACCCTTTTTTAAAGCTGCCCGAATTCCGTTTACATTGTAAGAAACAATTTTCATCCCTATTTTGAATTTTATTCACCCTTAGCCCAGGAGTCACCCAGAATCAGATAGGGCTATTGTACACTCTTTTCTAGTAAAAACCCTAAAAAACAGGGCTAAAAATAGACAATGTTTCCTTAACAGAAAAAGACAAAGGGAATAGTTTCTAGCACTATTTTCAATAGCCTATAAACATTGTCCTTAAGGTTACATTTTATTTGAAATAGCAGAATATTGCTTAAGTTTGCCTTTTTAAAATCGATCCATGAAAACCCACCACCTATTTCTTTTTTTTCTTCTAAATTTCAACTTTTCTAAAGCCCAAGATCCAATTCTAAAGGACAGTATAACGGTATTGGATGAAGTAATTCTTCTAGAGGCCCTAAAATCCTCTGCCGACAACGGGATAGTTCCAACCCAAATAATTGGTGGTAAGGTATTTAGAAATTTTAGCCCAATAGATATAGTATCCTCCATTAATCAAGTTTCAGGGGTGTATATTATGTCCGGAGCATTAAACACGAACAGAATCACCATAAGAGGAATAGGAGCCAGAACATTATATGGCACGGACAAATTACGATTGTATTACAACAATATTCCTATTACCAATGGATCTGGATTTTCCACAATTGAATCCTTTGATTTAGAAAACCTTAGTCATATAGATCTCATTAAAGGGCCAAAAGGGACTAATTTTGGAGCCAATCTAGGAGGGGCTATCCATCTAAACTCCAAACAACCAGCAATAGGATCATCTTATTTTAGAAACAGTTTAACACTTGGATCTTATAACCTAATTAAGAACAACTTTTTGTTTACACTCCAGGAAGACAAGCTTTCCCTTAGCCTTCATTATGGGCACATGGAAAGAGACGGCTATAGGGAGAACAATCGCTTTGAACAAGATGGAATTCTCTTAGACCTAAACTATCGGTTAAGCCCAAAGACCGATATAGGATTGCTTATAAATAATGTAGACTATACGGCCCATATTCCCAGTTCTCTAGGCTTGACAGATTTTATAGAAAACCCGAAACAAGCTGCATTTACCTGGAAAGCCGCTAGAGGGCACGAAGCAAACAACTATAGCTTGGTGGGACTTACACTAAACCATTCTTTTTCAGAAAAATTAAAAAATTCAACCAGCATTTTTTATAATTACTTGGACCATTATGAACCTAGACCATTTGGCATATTGGACGAATATACCCACGGATATGGTTTTAGAACAAAATTTACTGGCAATTTTGGATTGAATGAAAAAGAGATAGCATATAGTTTTGGAGCTGAGCTATATAAAGACGAATATAATTGGAGTGAATTTGAAAACCGCTACAAGGACAACAATAACCAAGGTAGCAAAAAAGGAGATTCTTTTGCCAAGAATAAGGAATTCAGACGCCAATTCAATGCTTTTGGAAATCTTCTATTTCCTATAAGCGAAGCATTTTCGGCACAAATAGGCATGAGTATTAATAAGACTTATTATGATTTTAGGGATCAGTTTAATAAGGGAAGCGGCAACATGAGTGCGGAAAGGAATTTTAAACCCATTATATTACCTAGTCTAAACTTAAATTATGCGATTTCAGACGACATTAATATCTATGCTAATATTAGTAGGGGATTTTCAAATCCAAGCCTAGAAGAGACTTTAACCCCAGAAGGAGTGATTAATCCCGATATTGCCCAAGAAACCGGTATAAATTATGAAGCTGGTACCCAATGGAGTTTATTGGATCAGAATATGCAGATCAAATTGGCACTTTATAGGATGGATGTTAAAAACCTATTGGTAGCAGAACGAGTTGGAGAAGA
Organism: Arenibacter certesii DSM 19833; assembly: GCF_000429545.1. Classification (GTDB taxonomy): domain Bacteria; phylum Bacteroidota; class Bacteroidia; order Flavobacteriales; family Flavobacteriaceae; genus Arenibacter; species Arenibacter certesii. The sequence continues at coordinate 1,000 of NZ_AUCB01000044.1, read as the reverse complement.
CCAATATGTTGGAAAAAATGCGGGAAAAACAAAACACCAAGGTGTGGAACTAGAAATGGAATATAATTGGAAGCTAGGCACAAAATTAATACTATCACCATTTATCAGCTATACTTATAGTAAGCATCAATTTGTTTCCTTTATTGATGAAGGCAATGATTATTCAGGCAATCCATTAACCGGAGTACCGGCTAACCGTCTTAATTCTGGGGTTCAGGCAACGTTGTCACAACGGCTTTATTGGAATACTACCCACCAATACGTAGGTGAAATTCCCCTAACCGATGCAAACACACTATCCAGTGACTCATTCAATATATTCAATACTAAAATTGGTTATAGAAATCAATTGGCAAAAAGACTATATATGGATGTTTCATTTGGTATAAATAATATTTTCGACACCCAATACGCTAGGTCCGTACTCATAAACACCACAGGTTTTGGAGGCTCAGAACCGCGCTACTATTATCCAGGAGACGGCAGAAATTTATACGGGAGCTTACAGTTAAGGTATTCTTTATAAAGACCATCTAATAAAGGGATGCACTTCTATTGTCTAAGTAGGCTAACAATGCGATCCTTATGAAATTATATCCTTAATACCCCTTTATTACCTATAATAGGCAAAAAATGACCCCCAATGGAATTTAATTCCATTGGGGGTCATTTATAATTAGGCGCATTCAGAATTGACGCAACTGCTTGTTTATCAGGTATTTAATTCGTATATTTAGATATAATAAAACCCCGAAAACGAGTCTCTAGCTCAAAAAACGGGGTTTTTATCTTAATGTCTATGTCCAAGATACGAAGAATCCACGATTTCCAGCACAGTTTTACATTTTCCTCCCAGACCGAAGAGTTCGATGCGTTTTACGCCCGGTTTCTCGAAAGCGATCTTGGCAAGATCTATATCGCCATCCCTTGGGACGAACTGGTAGCGGCCCTTGGTCTGAAGGAAGCCAAAAAGGGCCCAAGGTGCATCTTCTGCGCCAAG
>NZ_AUCB01000043.1 GCF_000429545.1 Arenibacter certesii DSM 19833 | reverse complement strand
GCTAAGTTGGCGAAGGCGAAACTGTTGATCCTGGATGACTTTGGACTGGCTCACTTGGATAGAAAACAGCAAATGGACCTGATGGAGATCATTGAGGACCGGCATGGAAGATCATCTACCATTATTGCAAGTCAACTTCCTGTGGGAAGCTGGTACGATATTATTGGAGAAGCAAGCATCGCTGACGCGATATTGGACCGACTGGTACACACCTCTCACCGGATAGAATTAAAGGGAGAAAGTCTAAGAAAAAAACTGTAATATTGTCATTAACTTATCTTTTTGACCAAAATCCTTAGGGGGGTCAGTATGGCCAGAATAGGGGGTCAACATCACCAGAATATCCACTTCGATGGGAAAGGTATGCCAGAACCTCACTAAAACGACCAAAAAGCCCTCTTAAACCGGACGAAAATCCACTTCGAAAATAAACCATAAAAAAAATCCCGGAAACATCGATGTTCCAGGATTCGTTCTGTCCAGTTTTTAGTGAAAATCGGCCTACTCCCGAATATCCCTACTTCCAGTCTTATCGAATCAGAAAATGAACGCTTATATTAAGGAAATTGCAGATTTATGTGGGATTTCTAAAAATCTTACCTTCCATTTGGCCAGACAAACATTTGCTACCACCGTCACACTATCCAATGGCGTCCCTATTGAAACTGTAAGTAAAATGTTAGGTCATAAATCTTTAAAAACCACGCAACACTACGCTAAAATATTAGATTTAAAAGTGAGTGCAGATATGCAACTGTTAAGAGAAAAGTTTCAGCAAAAAATCCACAATAAAGACGCTATGATCTAACTTTAATTCCTAGAGGTTTAAATAATGATGTTTTATTTTAATCCAATCTATAAATAAAAAATTCAATATCAATTGACGTATTTTTAGACTTTTTTAAATATAGTTTCTAAGAATTAAATTCTTAGGTGAAATTGATAACAGTCAATTCAATTAAGGTTTCTCAGCACAGGCCCTATCATCAATAACAAAGGATGGCTTAGATTTAATTATAAGGCTGTAACTAAGGATATTCTATCCAGTTGTTTCTATAACGCTAAATCAAAACTAACGCTTCCTCTATATGAACCATCCAACATTATATTATTTTGAAAATTACCCCAACTTAAATCTATATAATCTAGTTGATTTAAAAGATGTAATACCAATTTATTATTTTCTTTGGACAATCTACATGAAACGTCTCCTTTTCCTTGAACTGTTATCAAATTACGATTGTTCTTCACTAAAGAATAATTAAAAACATTTTCTTTTGTAGCTTTAACGTTATGCGTTAATGTAGAACTATCTTCATCATTTGTTCCCTGATAGTAAAAACTGGTACTATCTTCATTCCATTCTTTTTCCGGTTCTTCTCTATACCTTTTTAAAATTGTGGAATAAAGATTAGCATTCCCTTTTAAGGCGGAAATATGGTTTTCGGGATATTGACTCCAATAACCTCTTCTAGTCCATGAAATATTTTCAAAAACATCCTCGATCATATAGGAAAGTCCAATTTCACGAACATATTCTTCAGGTAAATTTTTGTAATTATAATTACTATCAATCCTTCCATTAAAAAATATACGCAAATTAAATATAACCTCAATTTTATTATAAGCTCCCTTTATTTCAATAACAACTTCATTTCCTTCATTTCCGTAATCGATACTTTTTAATTTCCAGTCTTTCCCATAATTTTTAATTTCATTGGATGAATAACTTATTGACTTACCCTTTGTTTTGTATACTAGATTCGGTCCTGAAATGACTAATTTTTCACTACTATTTTCCAAATGTGTTAATTTCCCTGTTGTCATATCCATGAATATGGAGCCTTCCTTTATAAGAAATTCTAGTAGATTATCCTTTCTGATTATTTGAACTTTCTCATCAGACAAAGTAATATCCTGACGAACATCTTGTTCTTGACTTAATTGATAAGAATCTATAAGTTTATGATTCTGGTCATAAAATTCCAGTAGAATTTTTTCGTTTTTTTGCCAATTCAAAATTGGCAGGACCAGCTCACCTTCTGTATGTGGGTGCAAATCAGGTGAAGTAATAGTATAAATACTGTCTTTATAAGTATATGAAATCCCTATTTCCTTTAAATTTGTATGATCAAATCTATTGTAAACTGAAACTTTTACACCTTTCCCATCCGCATAGTCATATATGGTGGTATTAAAAACCTTAATCGGTGAATATGCTTTCTTTGTATTCCAAAATTCTGGTTTTTTCCTACGCCAGACATCAACTATTCCCCATTCTCCATAACCTATTGTAGTTCCTTTATAGGTATCAATGGTATTATCCTCTATTCCCCACCAGTTTCTAAATCCATCTAAGTTTTCTGGTAGCATGAAAGTTTCATCTATCATTCCCCAAATTGCCCCGCCCAATCCCCCTTGAGCATCGAAGGTTTTACTCCACATCATATCTAGACTTTGTCCCCAAAAGTTGCGAATATTTGGGTCTTCAATTATAGTTTCATTATTATAGCAAGCGACATGTGCCCATTCATCAAAAACCACTGGCATCTTTTCATACCCAAATCCTTTTGTCTGTATCTCGTATTGATTTAAATTTCCTGTGACAGAAGGATAATGCATACTAAGTATTTGATAGGGGGCCTCAATACTATCTGGAACGGTTCCAGGATAACTAAACATAATAGGTCTAGTGGTATCAGTTTTCTTAATCCACTTATAAGATTTCTCAAAATTACTTCCATAAATACTTTCATTCCCTATTGACCAAATAATTACAGATGGGTGATTCCTATGTGCTGTTACCATCTCTTTCAATTGAGACAAGTAGCGATCAGTATATTTAGGATCATCTTGAGAGTTAGAAGCTTCTTCATAACCTTTAATTCTATAATCTATTACAAAACATACCGCTGTTTCATCTTCTACATACAAGCCGTATTCGTCACATAGTTTCAAAAAGTTTTTTGTTGGAGGGTAGTGTGAAGTGCGAATAAAATTCATATTTGCCTCTTTGGCCAAGAGTACATCTTTTAACTCATATTCGGGAGTAGAAACCCTTCCCAAGGTTGGGTGATTATCATGTCTATTCGCCCCCCTAAGCTTAACTTTCTTCCCATTGACTAAAAGACTATTACCGATAATTTCAACTTCTCTAAAGCCGATTTTCTTATTTGACCTCCATAGCAAACGATTATTCTCAAGATAGGTAATTTGTAAAGTATATAAGTTGGGATGCTCTGCGTCCCATTTTTTTGGGCTTAGAATAAGATTATTTATGAAAAAATCTAATTGGTTATCCACTACTAGGCTTGACTCCTTCAGTTTAATCTCTTCTCCGGATTCATCGAACAATGCAAGATTGACTTTTGCTTTTTTTGCTAGCTTCTCAAATGAACCGGAAATCGATAAATTCGCATGATTATATTCTGAATCAAAATTTGTTTCAACAATGATATCTTTAGGATAATTATACGGTAATGCCAACAAATTGACATCCCGAAGAATTCCTCCTATTTGATGTTTTGCATAACCACTTGCATAGGAAATATCATCTGCTCTGTCGGTTACCTCTACTGTTATTTCTGCCTTTTCCCCAGGTTTTACATATTTTGAAATATTGCAGGTCCACTTTGTAAAACCACCATGGTGATCTCTTATGAATTCACCATTTATCCATACGCGAGCATAGCTATAAACTCCATTAAATTCCAGAAAAATATTTTTACCAACGTAATCTGATGGAATAGTTATTTCTTTCTTATAAGCAAATGGAACATCATTTTTTATAGAAAATCCTTGCATCATTAACTCTCCAGGCACCTGAATATCTTTCCAAGAATTGTCCAAATCTTTCTCTAACCAAAACTCATCTTTGGGATTTGTATTTACTTTCCAGATACCATTAAGGTTTATAATTGGCTCCTCTACAGATTCTACAAATAAATCAGAATTCTCATTGCTGCTACAGCTAATTATAAAGGATATAAAAGCACATATAAACAAAACAGACCACAACCTCCTCATATGTATTTTTTTAAATAAGTTTTATATAATATTAACTGCATTATGTAAGTGAAAATTATAAACTTAAATTAGTCTTGCAATAATGCAGATCTACCACCATCTATAAGATAGGTTGTTCCAGAAATAAAACTAGCTGCATCCGAAACCAAAAAAGCACATAGTGCGCCAACCTCTTCCGGAGTTCCTATTTTTTTCACGGGATGCATATCTATAGTTCGCTGTCGTTCTTTATTAGCGTCAGCAAAACTGTCGAACCATTTCTGATTACCTTTTGTATCTATAAAACCAGGAGCAACACCAATGGTCCTAATATGTGGTCCCCACTCAATTGCTAAGGATTGGACCAATCCCTTTAAAGCCGTTTTTGTAACATTATAGGGAAAACAACCAGGAATAGTGGCATCACTATGATTAGAAGTCATTATAAGAATTACACCTTTTTGACTTCTTTCCAACCAAGGCTTACATAATTGGCTTAGTTTCCAATGAGATTTTAAGTTTAAGTCTGCATTATAGTTCCAAAGGTCATCCGTACAATTTTCAGCACCTTCGAAAACGTTAACTCCAGCATTTGAAATCAAAATATCTATCCCTCCAAATTTCTTTGCAGTAGCTTTAACTAACTTTTCCATTTCAGTAAAGTTGGTTACATCGCAACAATTGTAGTCAGCAAGCACACCTTCCTCCAAAATCAATTTTAAAAACTCCACGCCTTCTTCAGAGTTTTGTTCAGAAGATGCACAACCAGAAATATTACACCCTGCCCTTGCCAACATTTTAGACACACCCAATCCTATACCGCTACTTGCACCTGTAATCAAGGCTGTCTTACCTTTTAAGTCAATTGTAAGCATAACATTTTTTAAATATAAAATCCTTTTCTTGCCTCTCTAATACCAGGATGCTTCTCCAACTCTTCCTCTACCAAATCTACTCCTAAGCCTGGTCTATCACTTAGAATTAAATTCCCATTTACAATCTCTAATGGATGAGTAATTACTGTATCTCGCCAAGGAACATCTTTAAAAATAAACTCCTGTTTAAAGAAATTAGGAATTGTGGCACAAACTTGAGCTGATGCTAAGGTGGATAAAGGACCATTCGGGTTATGGGGAGCTATTAATACATTATATGCTTCTGCCATGGTAGCCATTCTTTTCATTTCTGAAGGTCCACCACATCGTGTAATATCAGGCATCACCACATCGCAAATATGTCTTTCTAGAATAGGCCTTATCCCGTGTCGTGTATAATGTCTTTCTCCTACACAAATGGAAACATTAGGATCTATCCTATCTCGTAATGCTTTTAAGGTATTAGGATTTTCAGGTCCTGCTGGTTCCTCATACCACGAAATATCCAATTCCGCCAATCTTTTTGCCATATTTATTGCTACTTTGAAATTTAACATAGCATGTGTTTCTATCATAATATCCATTTCATCACCAACCGCCTGTCTAACGGCTTTTGTAACATCAAACGCCCGATTTTGCTCAGATTTGGTTAAGGATAGACTGGTATCTAGGTCCTCGCCATAGAAATAATTAGTATGTGCGAACGGATCAAACTTTAATCCTGTAAATCCTGCAGCCTTAACCTCCAACGCTTGAGACGCATAATCAACACTATTATGTCCACCATGTGTAAACCAATAATTAGCATATAGCTGGATCTTAGTCCTAAATGCACCTCCTAAGAGATCATATACAGGGACTCCAAGGGCTTTGCCCTTTAAATCCAATAACGCCATGTCTATTCCTGAAATTGCACACATGCTCGCCCCATAAGGTCCTACCCAATTCAGATCTCTATATAATTTTGTCCATATATAATCAATTTTCATTGGGTCTAGGCCAATAATCCGATTTCCGAGTTCTTTGGCGGCAGCCTCTACAATCTGACTGCCAGGCCAATTTGTAGCTTCTCCAACACCGGTTATTCCTTTATCTGTATATATTTTTAAAAAGGTCCAATTATATTTAACACCTTCTACCAACCATACTTTAACGTCCGTAATCTTCACTTTTCTTGTTTTATAATTAATTTATATTATACCCTATTAAGGAAAACAGCCCCTTCAAAAGATACTTTAAAACAACTCTATTTTGAAATATAAGCTTTGAATATTCTATACATTTCTTATTCGAAAATTAGCGTAACTCCACCAGTCAAATGATCATCTTTAATAGATATCCTACCTTCATTATGAGGTGTAGCATAAAATGGCTCGGAACCATTATTGGAGTAATCTGCAATAAGCCAATGTATATACTCCTCTTGTAGCCATGTCCTGGAGGCTTGTTTACCATTGGATAAAACGGTTACTTTAGTCCCACTATTATTGGACAATGATGCGCTTAAAATATTTCGCTTGGTAGATCTAAAATCATTACTACCCATTTCATTTGCATCGTCTTTCCATAAACTGAGTGGTTGTTTCCTCCAAAGCTCCACTCCCGATGTTTGAATGGCATTTAATTTTGCAGATCCATTATTCCTTCCTATATGATCATCTGGATATAAACTAAAATCACCTTCTCTCTTCCACGTTAACTGATCAAAGGATTTGGGAAGTACCATTACAGTTCCATATTGATAAGGCGAAACTTCCTTGTTTATTTCGGTAATATTATATAGAACTTCCAATCTACCATCGGAATAAAAATTATATTTCATATTTCCCTTTCCTTCTTTAAATGAAATATCAACATTCATTGAAATGAAATCAGGGGCTTCATTGATAGTAATATTTGCAGCATATTTAACGTACCAAGGGAAATTTTGCAAGGGTTGAATATTGCGCTGATAGGTTTCCCCAGCAATGTTATTCTTTCCTCCATCCTCACGGTTCATGGGGACTATGGAGAATAATGGACCCTTCATAAGTATTGAGGTATTGTTTTTATCGACGGAATTTATAGTCCCGGTCAACTTGTCTATCCTGTACGAAATTTCCCCTTGACGAATTAAATAGGAATTTCCGTTTTCTATGTAGGAAAGGGATCGGTCCTTTTTAGTAGGCAATGCAGGTTCTTCATTAAAGTTATAAAACTCCTCTTCAGCTATAAAGCCTAAGGGGTCAAAAAATTTCAGTTTTAAGGTTTTAACTTTTGTTTTTGTAGGTATGGTTAGTACACCCTGTTGCCTAGGTGGGATCTTACTTTCCAAATTATACTCCTTACCATTTACTTCGGCTATTATTTTTATGTCTTTTAAAGAGGTGAAATCATAACGATTTTCAATTACAAACTGTAATCTTCCCTTATTCAAGCTACTACTCTTTATCTTTATAGGCGAGTAGGCTTTTTTCATTCCAAAATACTCTGGTTTAGGTCGTCTCCATCCATCTATGGGCCCCCACGGTCCATAACCAACTATTCTTCCATCAGGCAAATGAAAAGTATCATCTATACCACTCCAAATTGCACCACCTAAATTATTACGATGGTTATAAATAGAATCGTAAAATGAAACCAATGGTTGATTATATGCGTCACGTACTCCAGGATCCGTTAAAAGCTCCCTTCTATTATAAGTAGATAAATGAGCATATTCCCCAAATAAAGTTGGTCTGCTCATTGTATCAGTAGCCATAGGGCCATTTATACCAGGGTAATGATAATTTGCAATATCAGCAGTACTCCCAGCATTATTAAAACCACCCCAACATTGATCATGGAAAGCATTTGGTCTACTCGGATCCATTTGCTTAACGACCTGTTTTACCTTATCCCAAAGAGGACTCCAACGTGATTCGTTTGCAATGGACCAAATAATGACTGATGGGTGTTTTTTATTGGCCTGGATATTTTCGATATTCGCCATTAACATATAAGGCAAAAATTTTGGATCCTTATAATCCCAGAGGCCCCAAATAGGAGAAGCATGATGCTCTATCCAAGTAAGAGATGCTTCACTCTCCACAAATAAACCCAATTCATCAGCAGCTTCTAAAAACTCCTCTGATGGAGGATAGTGTGAAGTTCTAATGAAATTACAATTTGCTTCCTTAAAAAGTTTCGCATCTAATCGTTCTAATTCAGGAGTCAAGGACCTACCAGAAAGCGGATGAATCGCATGACGATTTACGCCGTGTAGTTTAATTGGCTTTCCATTTACAAAAACCTCACCATTATTAATGTCGATTTGTCTAAAGCCAATATTTTGAATATTTTTCTGCAGAGACTTTCCATTTTTGACAAGTTCGGTTTGCAATCGGTACAAATATGGCCCCTCTGGAGTCCAATGATTTGGTTTATTAACATCAATAGAAACAATGGAAGATAAATTCTTTTTACCTTTATTTCCCATCCTTACAGGAGATATTTCGTAAGCCTGTTTTTTTCCATTAGAATCCAGTAAGGTGTAGCGTACTTGAATCTGAGAGGCATGGCTTGTTAAGGCGACAACACTCGTTTCAATATTCAATTTAGCATTATGAAATTTTTTATCAAATACAGTATTAACAGTCATATCTGCAATATTAGACTCGGGAAGAACAAATAACCTTACCTTTCGTAATATACCTGCTACTGTATGGGCGGCATATTGTGAGGTGCAACCTAATATATCACTTATTGTATGCGCCTGAACGGCAACTTGCAATATGTTTTCGTCGGGTTTAATCTGATTTGTTATTTCCGCCTCAAATGGCACAAAACCACCTTCATGTTCAACCACAGGCTTCCCGTTTACTTTTACCTGTGCGTACGAACTAACCGCATCGAATCTGATAAAAATTCGTTTATTGATCCATTCCTTCGGGATAACTATATTAGTTTGATAAACGGCCGTTTCTCCTGAATTTAATTCATAGCCCTGCATTAACAGTTCACCAGGAACTTCAACGGGCATAGTCTTTTTATCATCAATAGTAACCTCCCAAGTTCCGTTAAGTGAAATTATTGGATTTTTTATTCCCTGCACCTCTTCTGGCATAGGTGACAACCTAGGGACTTCAATCCCCGCATCCCTTAGTATGTTATCAGTATTTTCTTGAGACACTATATTTTGGGAAAATATTATTAAAAAAATCACCACACAAAGAGTTGACTTGTGCATTATATATGATGTATAATTTTTAAAAATCATAATAGAAATATGCTTTATTGAATTATTAATATAAAAAAATCATAACTGAAACGATTTTGATTATGTTGCAGTAAATAATTTACATAATTTGGTATTTCTCCCACGCCTCTACAGCGCTCATTCCATCTTGAATAGCTTTTAATACTGTTTTTTCTTCTCTGGCCTTTTCAAAAGCCCTAAGAAAAATCTTATCTTCAAAGACCTTTGGCACTACACATACACCATCTACATCCCCTACTATAATATCGCCTGGGCTAATACGAACGCCCTCGATTTCTATAGGAACTCTAAAGTCTATGACTTTGCCACGAGGTCCCTGATCTTGAGCATAATTACCATAAGAGAATACAGGAAACCCTAAATCCAATAGACCAAAAGTATCTCTGGAATATCCGTTGGCAACGGCTCCTGCAGCACCCAGCTTCATTGCTCTAGTCATCATTAGTTCCCCTATTAAGGCATATCTAGGAGAAGATCCCGTACAAATATAAACTTCATTCTTTTTTAAATCGTCCAAAGCTTCCAACATTAGCCCAAAGGGTTTAGCCATTAATTTATTTTGCCCCCCTATACTTAATTCTTCAAATGTATCTGCTTCCAAAACTGGCATTGCCCTGCCTATCAAAAACATGTCATTTTTAAGCGGCTGTATTCTTGGAGGTAAAAATTGATGGAACAATTTCATTTTATCCATAGCGTCGCCAATGACTGCGGTGAAAAGTTCCTTCCTTGCATGTTTAAATAAGTCCTCGTCGTTTTTCCAAAATTTCTTCATATGTATTTGTTTGAAAGATTACCAAAAATTATAGTAAATCACACCAAGAACACCACTTATAAACAAGACTGAAACATTAAATAAGAGGCTCGTCTTATACATTCCTCGGTCAATTTTTATTAAATCATTACAATCCTCTTTATGTAAAATTGAGATACAGATTAAGATGAATGAAAGAGTTAAAAAAGCAAAACCCATCCGATCTAAAAAAGGCAACTCATTGATTAGCAGATCTAAGGTAATAGATACTGGTATGGTCAAAATAATCGTCCATAAAGCGGCAGTAGCATTCGCCTTTTTCCAAAATAATCCAAATAAAAACACTACTACAATACCAGGCGTTACCATTCCTGTAAAATCTTGAATATATTGGAAAGCCTGATCAAGGGTAGTCAACATAGGCGCAACTATGACAGCAATAACTAGTGAGATTACACCTATAATCCGACCCGTAACTACCAATTTACTATCACTGATTTCACTATTAAAAATCGGTTGAAAAATATCGAAAGTAAATATGGTCGATGCACTTGTTACCATGGAGCTAAGAGAAGATACAATAGCTGCTACAAGCGCTGCAAAAGCCAGGCCTTTAAATCCCGAAGGAACATAGTTGCTCAATAACCAGGGATAAGCCTCATCTGGTTTTCCTATTTCTGCATTCAGAGCAAATGCAGCTATACCTGGTAAAACCACTATGAGAGGTATAAATATTTTTAAAAAAGCAGCAAAAGCCATCCCATGTTGTGCTTCTCTAATATTTTTGGCAGCTAGCGACCGTTGTATAATATATTGGTTACAACCAAAATAAGCAATATTAGCGACCCATAACCCTCCAAGGATCACACTAAAACCAGGTAGATATTTATAATTTGGGTTAGATTTATCAAGAATTAGATCAAATTTCTCTGGAGTTTTTTCAATTAGCAATTCTAGTCCAAGAAAAATATCATTAGAGTTACTTATTGCCTGTAAAACGAAATAAGTAGTTGTTAAACCTCCTAATATCAAAAAGATAACTTGTACAACATCGGTATAAGCCACTGCTTTTAATCCGCCAACTACGGAATAGAGACCCGATAAAACTGCTAAAATTAAAATCCAATGTAAAAAGCTTAATCCCAAGAATCCCTTTAGTACCAAAGCACCTAAATAAAGGACGGAAGATAAATTTACAAACCAATATACCAATAACCAAAAAACAGCTAAACAACTTCTTAGCCTAGAATCATAACGTTTTTCCAAGAATCCTGGCATTGTATAAATTCCATTCTGTAAATAAATTGGTAAAAAATATTTCGCAACTAACAGTAAGCCTATCGCCCCTAACCATTCATATGCCGCAATCCCCAATCCCACAACATAACCTGATCCTGTCATTCCAATAAACTGTTCTGCAGAAATATTAGCCGCGATAATAGACGATCCAATGACCCACCAAGGCAAACTGTTTCCAGCAAAAAAATAATCTTTCGATGATTGCTTTTTTTTAATAAAGAAGGTTATTCCAAAGCCAATTATTAGAACAAATGAAAAATATCCGATAAAAACATAAAAATCTAATTCAGATAGAGTCATTAACCAACCTTATTAAAACTTTAGGACTCTTTTACAAAAAGAACTCAAATGTATCCCTTTCCGTATTATCACTCTTCTTTAAAATGTCTTAACCAATTTAAATTTTCACAACTAAATTTTTCCTGTTTTGAATTCCAAAACCCCTAATACCTCACAAAATAAAATTATAAAAGAATCCAATTTTAATATACTATAGAATCAGTAGCACTAATTGGAAGTTCATATCCCCCAAAGTTATACTCTGTTGTTCCTATGATTTTGTCTTTAGCGTTTTTTGATATGGATGTGTTATACATATAAACCGTCTGCAATTGATCTAAGCTCGATAGGATGGAAAATTGCTCTTCATCAAAATTCGTATGGGTCAAGTTTAAAATTTTTAAGTGCTCAAGACCTTTAAGCTTTTCAATATTTTTTCCCGTTATTGTTGTATTGTTTAGTTTGAGAACTGTCAGGTTTGAAAATTGCGAAAGAAGTTCAAAAACTTCATCTGTGATCTCCGTTTTGCCTAGATCTAAATGTACCGTTTGATCAAATATTGGTGAGAGCAACCTAACATCATTATCACTAAATTTTGGACTATTTATACAGGAAACTTTGAGGAAATTATTCCCGTCACTTAATGGTTCAACATGGAGTCCTCTGGCCTTTAATACTTCTATACTATCTATTGATGCCGAAGCAACTTCTATTTCAGGATAAATACTCTCATTAGTTTTTTGGAAAAAAGCGGTAAATAATTCCTTTTTTAATCCAAGTTCTCCAATTTTTTTATCAAACGAGTTGCTATTGGCAATCCAAATTTTTATAATATTTATCTCATCTTTGGATAGTTGTGTCTTATCTTTAGGAGGCATATGGTCATCATGATCTAGTGGTAATACCAGCCTAGCGTACAAAGAACTGTTTTCGGGATCATTGGCCTCTATTACCAGACCGTTTTCGCCACCGTTAAGGATTCCCTGTCCTTCGTGTAATTGCAAATCGCCTCTGTCTTTTTTTGAATTGTGACAGCTAACACATTTAGTATTCAATATAGGTTGTACAAGATCTGCATAGAGAACAGCATCTTCCCAATTCTTTTCATCAAGAATTGGAATTTCATGATTTTCTGGCCCTATCCCCAAAAAGGATTTTATACTGGTTGGTAAAGGCTCTATCAAGTAATCGGAACCATGAGTAATATTACCACCTAAATGTCCGGTTATTGATATTATAAAAAATAAAGAAAATGATATTAACACTACTGGTAATCGTTTTAAGAAATCGACTTTCGAGGGATTTACTAGTCGCAAGAACATCAGTAAGGAAAAAACGGCAGTGGCTACCCCTAGCCATAAATGAAACTTTACCGTATCAAAGGAATACCCTTCTCCGATGTATAATAAATAACCACTTATACAGGCTAAAGCTGCCGATATAAATCCCCACTGAAATATTATGGCGATGATTTTGCCCCATTCATTATTTTTTCGGTCAAACCATTGAAGCAAAAGCCCTGTAACTATAAAACCGATGGGCAAGTGGACTACAATGGGATGCAAGCGCCCCAATAGTTGCTGAATAACCTCCATTTATGTACTATTTGTTAAGTTTTAATCGTTCTTTTAAACTTTCCATAATAAAAACATTGGCCCGCCATTGATCCGATAAAGGAGCTTTTGTATACGGCAGGGTAGGCATATAATCTGCAGGGCCAAACTCAGTCGTTACCGTAAACACACCTTGATGCTTCTCCCATCCCTTTTTAATTACCTCCTCCCATATTTCCAAATGCCTTTCCATTGCCCGTTCCCATTCTGGAGCTTTGGGATCATTAACTTGGGGGCCTTCCGCGTGGCCAACACTAGCATGGATATGGTTAGATCTATTCTTCACGGTCTTGAGTAAATGATCCTTCCCTTCTAATAGGGACTCATGAACTACCATCCAATGGCTGATATCCAAGGTAAGTTTTAATTCTGGTATGGAGGATAGATATAGATTTGTCTCTGGCAAACTATAACTAAACCGTCCCCTATGCGTCTCATGATAGACCGGAACGTTATGTTCAACACTTAAGCGATTCGCCGCGTTAATAATATCGCTATTCTGTTTTTTTGAATAAAAATCACTTGCAGTATGACAATTGACCAAAATGGTCTTCCATTCCAAAATGGTATTTAATTCTTCTTTAAATTTTTTCAAACCTTGCTTAAACGGTAGCCCCTTGTTTGTTCCATGAAGAAAAATTACCAATAAATCATGTTTCTTCAAAGCAGACTTTAACTCCTCTTGCTTTTTAACGTCCCATGGAAACCAAGTCTCTATACCATCATAGCCTGATGACTTTGCACGCTCACAAAATTCGTCTATTGAGATTTGGTTACCCCAATCAGTTTGAAAAAATAATAATTTTTCCTGGCCATGGGAGAGAAAGATTGCTCCGAATATGATCAAAAATAGTGACGGAAGTGATCTCATAAGTTAAATTTTGGATTGGTTCTGTTATTTTTCTATGCCAGAATCTCTTTAATAACATGTCCTTCAACATCTGTTAGGCGGAATGGTCTTCCTTGGAAATCGAATGTGAATTGCTCATGATTAAATCCAAGAAGGTGCAATATCGTTGCATGCACATCATGTACGGAGACTTTTCCTTCTATCGCAGAATACCCTATTTCATCGGTAACACCAAAACTAGCACCTTTTTTAATACCGCCACCTGCCATCCACATAGTAAAGGCGTCTCCGTGGTGATCTCTTCCTTTAAAAGCCATTTCTTGGCCTTCTCTATTTTCCTGCATGGGCGTTCTACCAAATTCACCGCCCCAAACTACTAGAGTCTCCTCCAACAACCCCCTTTGCTTAAGATCTAAAAGCAACGCAGACATTGGCCTATCTATTTCCGTACATTTATTTCTAAGACCTAAATCAATTGCATTAGCATGGCTATCACCATGGCTATCCCAACCCCAATCATATAATTGTACAAAACGAACTCCATCCTCTACCAATTTTCTAGCCAACAAGCAATTATTAGCAAAAGATTCTTTTCCTGGTTTTACTCCGTACATTTCCTTTATATGTTCTGGTTCGTCATTAATGTTCATTAATTCCGGAACTGCGGTTTGCATTCTATATGCCATTTCATATTGATTGATTCTTGTTAAAATCTCAGGATCAGAATATTTATTGAATTCCTCCTTATTAATCTGATTGATAGCTTCAATAGTACTTTGTTTAAGGTTCCTAGATATTCCCTTTGGATCATCTATATATAAAACAGGATCTCCCTTGGATCGGCATTGAACTCCTTGGTATACCGAAGGCAAGAAACCACTTCCCCATATACTTTTTCCAGCATCTGGAGTTTTTCCCCCAGAAGTCAATACCACAAATCCTGGTAAGTTCTGATTTTCTGATCCTAGACCATACGTAACCCAAGAACCTATACTTGGTCTGCCTAATCTTGGGCTTCCAGTTTGCATAAATAACTGGGCTGGACCATGATTAAATTGATCAGTATTCACTGCTTTTAAAAAGGCTACCTCATCGACCACCTTTGAAAAATGAGGTAAAAAATTTGATACCCAATTCCCAGACTCACCTTCTTGCTTAAATTTAGCTTGGGGACCCAATAATTTTGGTGTTCCCTTGATAAATGCGAATTTTTTTCCCTCTAGTAGAGATTGAGGGGTTAATTGACCATCTAATTTTTGAAGTGCAGGCTTATAATCAAACATTTCAAGTTGCGATGGTGCTCCCGCCATATGGAGATAGATCACTGATTTAACCTTCGCCGGGTAGGGAGGTGCCAAGGAAGCCATTGGATTGACATCCCTATCGCTAAGAGGTATCTTTCCATTCCCTTTGTTACTTCCAAAAGAACCACAGGACATAAATAAGGATCCTAAGGCCACCCCGCCCATTCCAGTAACACAAGTCTTTATAAAATGCCTCCTAGTTTTGGCTTCTAAATCTCTTTCTATCTTTTCTTTTATAAGTCGGTCTAAACTGTTCATTGCTATGATTTTGTTAAAAATTCATCTAAATTCATTATGGCATTAGCCACAACGGTTAGTGCTGCTAAATTGGCATCAACCTCCGATTCAACGGGTAGAAACTCCCTTATAGATTCGGCTTGCTGTTCAAATTCAATGATTGAATTTGTATAGAGTGTTTTTAAGGAAATTAGTTTATTTTTATCAATTTCGCTCATTAAGGCCTTATAATAGCCTGAAGCAATGGCATTATCCGGATCATCAAACTTCGTCATATATTTTGCCAAAAAATATGCAGCTTCCAAATATACCGGATCATTAAGTGTAACCAAAGCTTGTAAAGGGGTATTAGTCACTGTCCTTCTAACTGTAGATACTTCACGGCTACTCCCATCAAATGTAACAATAGAAGGATAGGGGCTTGTTCGTTTTAAATAGGTATATACAGCTCTTCGGTATTTATCCTCCCCCTTACTTTCCACCCAATATTCCCCGCTGTAAACAGTTTGCCAAACACCCTCTGGTTGGGGAGGCATAACACTCGGACCATACATCTTGTCACTCAATAATCCTGATACCGCCAAGGCCTGGTCTCGAATCTGTTCCGCAGACAACCTTGTCCTTGGTCCTCGGGCATACAGTTTGTTTTCAGGGTCCTTTTGATATAAAATCGCGTTGTTCATAGAACTTTGACGATAGGTCCCAGACATCACAATTTCTTTAACTAAAGATTTGATACTCCATTCGTGCTCATTCATAAATCTTAAAGCTAACCAATCCAATAATTCAGGATGGGAAGGTGCATCCGATTGGGATCCCATGTCCTCCAAGGATGCTACAATGCCTCTTCCAAATAGCTGATGCCACACTCTATTTACCAAGGTTCTTGCAGTAAGCGGATTTTCCTTGCTAACAAGCCATTTAGATAATCCCAACCTATTTTTTGGCCATTCACTCTTCCAATCATTCAACACATGAGGAGTACCCGGTTCTATGGTATCTGTTTGGCTTAGCCAACTTCCCCTTTCAAAAAATCGAGTAGTTCTTTTTTGAAAATCAGGATTTTCCACTAAAATTGGTAAAGTAGGAGTTTTGGTGTTTATCAGTTCCATAAACTCCTTATCAATTTCAGAATAACCTGGAGATTCACTTCCTTTAACCTCAGGAAGAAAGGCAATCCATGAAATATAACTTGTAGGGGTTTTAGCTGAGATCGTAGGGTTCTCCGCCTCTATATATAAAGTCGTTTTCTCATTTATTTTCTTAAATGGAAATTTATGGATAACCCTTCCTTGGGTTTTATTAGTCTTAAATCTTGCCAGAATTTCTCCCTCAGGATTATCCTTTCGTATTGTTATTGTGCTAGCATCCACTCCGGAAGAATATCTTAGATAAATATAGTTTGCACCCTGTGTATAAACATCTTTTATATAACATGAACCGTTGTCGCGAAGTCCAATGGACTGGGAGCCCGCAAGACTACCATTCGTATAATTCTCCGCTAAATGGGCATGGTATACAGGCTCTAAATATTTCATGAAATTATTGTAAGCCTCAGCAACCTCTTTATTATTATTCTTTAATATCCAATCATAAACCTTAGATAATTTGATTTCCTGCTCTTTGTCATAAAATTTTAGATTGGGTTCATCTCCAGTAGTATCCTCATCCCTTGTATTGTTAAAGAAAGCCATCAGGTTATAAAACTCTTCATGCTTGAAGGGGTCATAAGTATGACTATGACATTGCACGCATCCAATAGTGGTACTTTGCCATACTTCAAAAGTGGTATTAACTCTATCAATAACAGCGGCAACCCTAAATTCTTCGTCATCCGTTCCGCCTTCATCGTTGTTCATAGTGTTTCTATGGAAAGCGGTAGCGATAAGTTGGTCTACCGAGGGGTTTGGCAGTAAATCCCCTGCAAGTTGCTCAACGGTAAATTGATCAAATGGCATATCCTTATTTAATGCTCTTATTACCCAATCCCGATATTCCCACATGGATCTCCCCATGTCCTTCTCATACCCTTTAGAATCTGCATAACGGGCGTGATCTAGCCACCAACTTGCCCACTTTTCCCCATAAGAATTTCTAGACAAGAGATCGTCTACCATATTCTCATAAGAAATATTGCCAGAATTAAAACTTTCGTATAGATCCGTATTTATAGGAAGCCCCGTTATATCCATGGAAAGCCTTCTGGAAATTACGTTCGGCTCTGCAGGCGAGCTAGGTTCCAAGTCGTTATTATCAAGCCCTCTTAGTATAAAGTAGTCAATTTCATTTTTTATAAAACCTTTGGTGTTCTCGGAAGAAATCCCAGCTACCTGTACTGTTTCAGGGATGTTTACTTTATCTGGAAGACTGTAAGCCCAATGTTCGCCCCATTTGGCACCTTGATTTACCCATTGAGTCAATAATTCTATTTCTTCTTCCGATAACCTTGCCTTTTGGTAAGGCATGCGTAATTCAGGATCATCCTCCTTTAATAGTTGTATGAATGAGCTTTTGGCAGCATTACCAGGAATAATCGCGGGATGGCCAGACTCGGTGTCCGCAAAGGCCTCTTCCTCGAACAATAGACTAAACCCACCACTTTTTTTTACCCCACCGTGGCATGCGATACAGTTTTTATTGAGAATAGGTTTTACTTGGGTGCTAAAATCTATTAACGGATCAGGTTTCAAATAGTCAACTAGTAAAATTACAATGCCAATTATAATGACAAAAAACGATGTTGTAATAATTCTTCTTTTCACTCTTATTTATTTAAAATATTACGATTTACCGAGCACATTTTATCGATTATAATTTCCCTTTAAAAAAATCATTTTAGAAAATTCGAATTACATGCAAATAATAAATCGATATTACCCTAGAAACAAAATGCCTATATATCAAACAAGATCTTAAAGCTGTATTGATAGCACTAAATGCTAACGCAAATTATCCATTAAAAATCTATATAAGCTGCAATATATTGACCAAAACATCATCAATATTTGCCTGATAAATCAATTCGAAGCGATCTTTGATAATATAGTGCACAAACAGAGTTGATTTGACGTCACTTGTCAGAAATTTATATTAATTACATTTTTTGAATTTATAAGACACAAATAAAATGTTCAAATCAATAACAAAAATTATCGTTAGGTATACAGGTAAGGGTAACGATTCTAATAGAGTAATGGATAGTTAAAAACTTAAAAATCAGAATAAAGTTTGTTTCAAAACATTATTATCTTTATTATTTTATTAGGTTATGTTCTGGTATACCTTGCTACACATATGCAATTTTATCCAGGACAAACCCACATTCATATTACCAAAATAAGTATTCAAATATTAACTATTTAGTAATGAGGCAAGAATAGGAGTATTTCGCCTTGAATAAATATTTAAAGATTCCCTTTAATCTGAATAAACTTTATTTGGTATAGCCACCTTAAAAGATTGTATGCTATCATTATTTTTGGATATAATGATATGCGTTGTATTATATCCATTCATTAATTTTAAATCCCTTACATCCCCTTCAATCCAAACACCAAATTCATCTCTTTCAAATACATTGAAGTCACCTTTCCCATCGCCTTCCAACAATAGCCCTTTACCAGCATCGATAGGTCCATGTTGCACTCTGAATGGATAAAAATTACCAACTAAGAGAATATCTTTTATATCATCTCCCGTAAAATCTTTAGCTATAATTCCCTGAGTAGATGAGAATTGCGCCTTCATTGGTAATAGATGAATATTAAAACTACTATTCAAATTTTCTAGATAAACACTTTCTAGTTGATTAACCCTCAAGTGCGTAGACTTATTAAGTTGATCAGGCGAAAAAACATCCTCTAAAGTTGCCGAGGCATAGTGGGAATGCTTTAAAAACTTCTTTCTTAATCTAGGAAAAGCATCGTGCATCTCACTTAACGATGCAATGGGATAGCGCTTTCCTTGAACATAACTACTGTAAATTGAAGCTAGTGTTCCATGTTCACCAAAATCACCAATATATGCCTCAAGCGGCTCTTCTTCTGAAACTTGAAAAGGTAGATTCAATCCCATATTCCCAACTATTATATCCAAGTCACCATCTCCATCCATGTCAGCAACTTCAATACTTTGCCATAATCCATTAGTTTTGGAAAGTCCTAGTTCATTTGTTTTTTCTACCAACTTTCCCTTTTCGTTAATAAAAACGCGGATTGGCATCCATTCTCCAACCAATATAAGATCTAACAAAGAATCATTATTTATATCTGCCCAAATTGCATCAGTAATTAACCCTGGTCGTCTTAGTTCTGGGTTTATCTCATTTGTTGCTAGACTAAATTTGACTTCTCCTGTTAATTTATCTGTTTCATTTCTTAAAATTCCACCTGGTGCATTATTCGGATAATTCCCAGGCACACTTCCTCCACCAACAAACAAATCTATTTTACCATCCCCATCATAATCACCAGCCGCAACCACGCTACCGTTTGAAAATGCTTGGGGTAAAGCATTCTCCTGTGCCGCATAAAAATTTCCTTTCCCATCATTGATATAAAGCCTGTCTCTTAAATAAGGGGAACCTAATGGAATTTCACTTCCTCCGCTTACAACATATAAATCTTTATCCCCATCTCCATCTGCGTCAAAGAATACGGAAGCTGTGGTTTCAAAGTCTTTACTAATTTTCCAACATTCATCATTGGAAGGAATATAAGATCCATCTGGTTTTGACAAAAAAAGTTGATCCATTTGCCCATATGCCCCACCGATAAATACGTCATCAATTCCGTCCCCATTAACGTCTGCAACGGACATCTTGGGCCCAGACCTAGAACTTTGTTTTAAAGCTAGGCGATCCACATTAAAATCAACATAATTGTTCTCTTTATGGACAAAATTAAGTCCATATAGCTGCGTTGAATCCTCGAAAATATTATTTCTAGAAGAATCATCTTTACTCTGTTTAATTGCAGTAGATGTTGTTTGGTCATATTCAAGTAGCGTATTTAACTTTATGTTTTCTTCAACGGTAACACTCCCATCTGGCCATTGAATTTTAAGATTTGCTTTATTAGATTTCCCTATGCCAAAATTGAGAATAGGATCAACAGATGATTGATAACCTCTAGCCGTGTAGTTCTCGAGAAATTGAACCAAAGAATCCGTATACAACCAAACCTTTGCGCCTATTGCAAAGCTATTTTTAGCACTGCCTCTTAATTTAATCCTGACAAAATTATTTTCTTCTTGATCTACAGTGTTTTTGAATACGCCAATAGGGGAATTGGTATTACTTATCACTAAATCCAAATCCCCGTCATTATCTAAATCAACATATGCAGCGCCTGTTGATACCGTAGGCATTGAAAGCCCCCATTTATTGGTAACATCTTTAAATGTATAGTTATCTTGATTCTTAAATATATAGTTTGGAATTTTAGTTGAAGGTATTTTATTTACCAGCTCATAAATAGCCTTGGCGTATTTATTTTTACCCTTATCACTTAGCAATTCAACACCATGAGCTCTTGCATTTTGAACTGCCTGATTGGCTTCAAAATTTAAAAAATCCATATTTGTATAATCTCTTAGATAGCCATTGGTAACAAAAATGTCTTTTAAACCGTCGTTATCAAAATCCGCAATCAAAGATGCCCAACTCCAATCCGTATTTGATATACCTGCAAGTTGACCAATTTCACTGAATCTAGGCACTCCATTCTGATCAATACCTTGGTTTAACTGTAGCATATTTCGCATCTGCTGTTTGTGATATCCACTATCAACAGCAATTTGATAACGAACATATTCATCAGGACCCTTCAATAGTTTTTGCCTATAATTATCCTCCGGAAGCATATCCATTGTTATTAAATCAACTAACCCATCATTATTTATATCAGCTGCGTCGTTACCCATTGAAAATTTAGAAATATGCCCAAATGCCATCTTAGTAGCATCGACAAATGTTCCATCTCCATTATTTAGGTAAAGAAAATCTTGCTCCTCATAATCATTAGAAACATAAATATCAGGAAAACCATCTTGATTAAAATCACTTATTGCCACTCCCAAACCAAAGTTTAATCCTCCTCCATAAATTCCGGCACTTTCACTAACCTCAACAAAATTATTGTCATCATTACGATATAGGCTATTTCCGAAAAAGGGATGCCTTGTATTACGTAGTTTAGTACTGTTAAAGAAAGGTGAATAATATGAGTTTGCATGGTTTAATAAAAACATATCCAAATCTCCATCAAGATCATAATCAAAGAAAACTGCTTGAGTACTAAAGCTTCCTTCGGCGTCCAACCCATATTCAACCGCTTCATCTATAAACACTGGAACCCCATCATTATTATTCCCTTTATTAATGAATAACTGATTTGCCCTAAGGTCATTTGTTCCTAGCCCAGAATAACAAACATATATATCCAGTAATCCATCACCATTAACATCTGCAATACTAGTTCCTGTCTTCCAGCCTCGTCTACCTCCTACCCCTGCCACAGCAGTAACATCTTCGAAAATAAAATTTCCCTTATTAATATAAAGTTTATTTTCTACAGTATTACCTGTAACATAAATATCAGCTAATCCATCTTGGTTAAAATCACCTATTCCTACACCTCCTCCATTGTAGAGATATTGATATTGCATTATATTAAGTTCATCAGTTTCAATGACTTCATTAATAAATGAGATATTGGTTTGATCAGAATGAATTTGCTTAAATAAACTTGTCTCTTCTTTCTTACATTGAAACAATATAACTGAGGAGAAAAGAAAAGTGAATATTTTCAACGCTTTTTCTATCTGTTTCATAACGGTAATTTCATCTAAAAATATTATTGAAGTTCTGACAATTCGAAAAATCTAGTCCCAAATACTGATTCCACTTAATACTCCAAAACATGAATTTATATATTAAATACGCTCGAGCTTTATCGGATAAGTTTTTCCTGAAGACCATTGAGGAATATAAAGATTCTTATCGGCATCAATGCAGACATCATGTGGGTGTTTAAAGGTATTACCTTTTTGAACTAATTTATTTAAATTCCCATTTTCATAGCTCGGATGTCCACCTCCAGGTGCCGAAACCACTTCATTATTCTTATCTAAAATTAAAACAAATCCCGATTCAGAATTCCATGGCATTTTAGAAACCAATACTGCCGTATAAACATTCTCTTCATCTATCACGGGTCTACTTATAAATGCACCGGGTAACTTTATTGTTTCAATATAATCACCCTGCAGCGTAAACCGCTTTAAAGCATTCTGTACGCGAGCAGAAATCAAAAGTGTAGGATTATCTTTATTTCTATTATCTAAACAAATCCCGTGGGCATTGTTGAAAAACTGTCCACTATCTCCCCTGCCTCCAAAAATATTTAAAAGCGTTCCTTTATAATCATAATGAAGAATATATTGTTCACCATAGCCATCTGCAATATAAAAATCTCCATTTGGAGCAACAGCAATCTCAGTAGGCCTAAATTTTTCTCTCTTCTCATATTTACCAGTCTCGTGTGGGTAATTGATTGTCATCAAAATTCTTCCATCTAGTGTTGTTTTAAAAACCTGATTGCGGTCATGATCAGTAATAAACAGAAATTCTTCTTCTCCCTCCTGAGAAATAGTAAGTCCATGAGCACCAGGAAATTCCGTCCCCCATGTTTTTAATACTTTGCCCGAACGATCATAAATTAATACATTATTTTTCGTTTCATTAGTCAATAAAATTAAATTCCCCCTTTTATCCTGTACCATTTCATGACAATCATTTACAGGTATTTTCCCAGAATCTTGCACACCCCATTGCGTATCTACTTTATATCGAAAATCTCCGTGTCCAATTATTCCGTGACTATCCAACGAATGATTCAAATTGCCTGCATTTGTCGAAAAGGGAAACATTGTTACACCTAGAGTATAAGGCAATAATTTATTAAAACTTCTTCTATCCATAATCAAGATACTTTTATTTATACGTAGCTAAAAAGTGTTTAAAGTTAATAAATGTCCAAGATTAGATAGATAGTATTTACATACCTTATAACGATAAACTGGAAAAGCTGTACATGTTTTTCTAGATTAATCTTACAACGCTAAGGTAGGTTTAGGCTCCTAAAATCACCTATTTTGCTATAACATTCGCGTTATCAAGAATAGACCTCAAATTAAACTAATACACAACTTAAATACTATCCAAATACATATTTGACTTCAGGAAAAATTATAAAACCCTATAACTAGAAATTTATTCAAGTTATAGGGTTGAAATAAACTTAATTCAACTACACGTTAAAAAACGGTTTAAAATTACCAACCTGAATTTTGCTCCAATTTTGGATTTACCTCTATAGCTTCTTGTGGTATCGGAAATAAGTAATCACGGGGTTCGTTAAACCGCATTTCCCCCCTTAAGGCATCAACTCTATTATATTCTAGCGAGCTATCAGGCTGAACTACAATACGCATTCCACCTTTGGATTTATTAAAAACTGTACCCGCTATTCTCCAACGAATAATATCCCAATACCGCTTATCTCCTTCAAAAGCAAGTTCCACACGGCGTTCATTTCGGATTTTTTCACGCATAGTAGATTGGTCCAAACCTGATAATGGTTGTAATCCTCCGCGAGCTCTTAATTGATTCACGGCATCATATACAGTACCATCTGGCCCAGAAAGTTCGTTTTTAGCTTCAGCATAAATCAGTAAAATTTCACCAAAACGATAAACAATAGCATTTGTAGTTCCCACACTTTTCCCATAATATGTGGTTTCTGATGGAGCTACTTTAGGATTTAAATGTTTTGCAAAATAATAACCTGTTAAAGTACCTTGGTGTGTATGGTTATCATCGAAAGAATTACTAAAAGATCCTTGCTGTACAGTGGGATCGAAAAATGTCCATATCTTACCCCCTCTCCAATCCGAACCATTATATAATATTGTTGCATAAAACCTATTATCACGGTTGGTATATGGGTCGTTAGCATGATCTTCATCATTACCTAATGACCCATCTTTAAATTCATAAGAATCCACTAATTCTTGAGTAGGGAGCAAATGGCCCCATCCCGCAGCAACCCCTGTAACTGGATCAACTCGTGGACTATTAAAAACCTCATTATCATGAGCATAAGATTCATTAAACTCCACATCAAAAATAACCTCACTATTATCTTCAGTTTCAGGTCTAAATAATGACGAATAATCATCGACAAGGCTATAGTCCAACGCGAAAATCTCCTCACAAGTAATTACACAGTCACTCCATCGTTCTGAAAATAATTGAGCGTCTGCCATTTGAGCTAATGCAGCACCTTTGGAGGCTCTAGTCGACCTATCTCCTGTCCAAACCTCAGGAAGAACGTCTGCTGCTTCCCGGCAATCTTGAACTATAAAATCTATAGTTTCTTCAAAAGAACTTCGAGGAAATGTAATTCCCTCTTCTGAATCCCTACTTAAAACTTTATCGATTAGAGGCACCCCTCCAAAATACTTGACAAGTCGGAGATAGAAAAAAGCACGCAGAAATTTTGCTTGACCTTGAAGTTGATTCTTTTCATCAATCGAATAAGTTCCTTCTGGAGCAGCCTCTACATTATTAATTATCATATTCGCCTTTCTTATAGATGCATAATGTGATCTCCACGTTCCATTACCTATTGGCGCATTAGAAGTACTATAGTCTCTACGAGCTATTTCATTTTGCGAAGTAGTCCAACCGAACGTCGCCATACTATCATCTGACCAGTTTGCCCTTGCATCTTCACTAAACCATTCAGTACCTACCGGGATATCACTATATAATTCATTAAGAAAAATATTAGTATTGGTATAAGAAGAGAAGACTGCATCCGAAGTTATAGAAGATTTAGGTTGAACCTCAACAAAATCTTCACTACAGCTTACTAGCATAATTGCAACCATAACCCATGTGGACATATAAATAAATGTATCTTTCATTTTATTTTAATTAAAAGTTAATATCTACTCCAAAAGTGACCGTTTTTTGCTGCCAATATCCGGTATAATTATTTGGGTTTTCAGGATCTACGTCAGTTTTAAGTTTGGTAAAGGTCAATAGATTTTGACCTGATAGATAAAAACGAATACTGCTTAATTGAGGAATATCTTGGAATGTATATCCTAAGGTTACCGTTTTCATTCTTAAATAGTCACCATTACGAATCCAGTGCGAAGAGCCTCTATAATTATATCCCACTGGATTGGAAGTCAAACGTGGATATTCCGAATTGGGATTAGATGGCGTCCAATAATCGAGGTGATTTTCAAAAACTACACCATTAGATTGCTCGAAAGCTTGTGCCCCCCAACCACCTAAATAGGTGTCGGAACCCAAAGATCCCTGCCAAAAAGTGGTTAAAGATAAATCTTTATATTTAAGGCCTACATTGAAACCAAAAGTTGTCTCAGGAAATGCAGATTTACCGATAGCTATATTGTCTAGGTTATTAATTTCACCATCCTCATTTCGATCCCAGTATTTAATATCCCCCGGTTTTAAATTTCCTAGATTAGCCGCATAAGGAGTAGCTGCAATCTCATCCTCATCTTGGAAGTAACCCAATGACTTGAGGCCAAAACGAGTTCCATAAGCCTTTCCTGTTCTACTTCTATAGGGATCATCAAGTGTAGCATCATTCTCAGCTATTTCCAGAAGTTTATTCTTTGCATGCGTAAAATTTAATCCAACATCTAAGCTTAGTTCATCAGAAAAATAATGCTTATAACTTGCGGATAAATCAAATCCTTTATTTTCCATTACTCCATTATTCTCTTGACCAATTCCAATTCCAAATTCATTAGGAATAACGACATTTGCATCAATTAACATATCAGACCTTTTCTCATAAAAATAATCAAGCTCCATCCTTAATCCTGAATTAAATAAATCCACTTCGAGCCCTAAATTACTTTTGATTGCTTTTTCCCATGTTATGCTTCGATTTGGATCTAAAGATTCGGCTACACTTGATACCGAACCACTATTGAAAGCGTATGAATTATTACGTACAACAAACTGACTTAGATATTGAAACGGATTACCGGCTAAATTACCTGATTTACCCCATGACCCTCTCATTTTCATATTATTTATCAGACCATCAGTATTAAAGAAATCTTCATCACTTATACGCCATGCAGCTGAGAAACTAGGAAAGAAAGAAAAACGTTTACCCGGCGCAAAATAATAGTGTCCATCGTACCTACCTCCTACTTCCAGAATATATTTTTTAGAGTAATCATAGGTAACCCTATATGCATAACCCAACTGCCTCTGATTTCTGGAAATTCCTCCTGCACTCAGATCCGATGGATTAGAATTTCCGCTTGTAGATAATTCGTCCAAATTTAAATTAAAATTTGTTCTAGTAACTGTTAGAAACTTATTTAGCTGATTGGGGTCATTTGTACCATCCCGAGGCTCAAAAACAGCAAGAGCATCTAGTCCGTGCTTTCCCCAGCTATTATTATATGCGGCTATTAATTGACCAGTTATTTGGCGAGAGCCCCCATAAGACTCTGTTAAAGCAGGTGCCTGAACATTACCGGTGTAAGCAGAGAGAGAATCATCATTGTTTATTTGATAAAAGGTATATGGTGTTTGCCAAGTCTTGCTTAACACATCTCTTTTATCTATTGCTAAATTAGCTTTAAGAATCAATCCAGGTATTGATTTAATTTGTTGCTCCAAACGAATCGTAAAAGCATATCGATAATCATCACTTTTAAAATATCCACTCTTATTAATATCTAAATAGGGATTGCGCTCAAAATATCCAGCAGGTGTATTTTGATCATTATTAAAGAATATAGGATTAGTAGAATTTAATCGCCAAAAGCCAAAAAGAATTTGCCCTGCTCCTATGGACGGAGTTTTTACATCCCTCAAAGAAGCCGATACATCAATCCCAAATTTAGTATTTTCAGATAACTGATAGTCAATATTTGAAGTTAAATTATATCTATTAAAATTGGTTGCATCTCCCCAAACGCCTTCTTGACCCAAATAACCCAAAGAAGCAAAATACTTAAATTTACCTTCACCTCCGGTAACGGTTACACCATGGGAAGTTATAGGTGCAGGCTTTATTAACAAATCAATAACATCTTCATTAGGATAACGATTGTGATCAGTTCCAGATTGAAATTTTGCAATATCTTGATCAGAAAAGGGTAAACTATTAGGATCTCCACCATCATTGACATAAGCTATATTCTTTAAACTAGCCCACTCTGAAGAACTTACTTGTTTTGGGAGATTTGTTGGGGATTGAAGTCCATAACTTCCGTTATAGACTATGCTAGCTTTACCTTCCTGCCCACGCTTTGTAGTAATGAGGACAACGCCATTGGCTCCTTTCAGACCATACGGAGCAACTGACGCTGCATCTTTAAGTACCGTTACTGTTTCAATATCCCTCGAATTTATGCTGGTAATATCCCTTTCGAATCCGTCTATAATAACTAAAGCAGCCGAATTCCCCATGGTTCCAATACCCCTCACTCGAAAAGTAGTCTCATCGAAACCCGGCTCACCACTACTTTGGGTAGCCAACAAGCCAGAAAGCCTACCTCCTAAATTGTTTGCAACAGATGCAACCGGAGCATCAACAAGTTCTTCTCCTTTAACTGAGGAAACAGATGCGGTAAGTGTTGTTTTTTTCTGAGCTCCATATCCTAACACAACCACTTCATCTAAAGCTTCAGAACTTTCATTTAAATTGACTACTAATGTTTTTTGATAATTGACAGCAACCTCTACTGTACTATAACCTAAATAACTAAATACTAAGGTAGCGTCATGATTTGCATCAATAGAAAAATTCCCATCAAAGTCCGAAACTACCCCTTTTTGTGTTCCCTTTACCACTATACTCACTCCGGGAAGAGGCATTTTATCTTCTACTGAAAAAACGGTTCCACTTACCGCTATTTCTTGAGAAGCCCCTAAATTCCAAAATAGAAGGAATAGTGCTACAATAATTGAATTAATAATTTTCCGCATGTTTTCACTTAAATTTAGTTGGTTTAATAATTTGGCAAATTAGTAGCATTTTCGAAATTTCCCGAATATTATATTAACAAAAACATTCTCTATATTTGCTTTTATTACAATTTCACAAACATGAGAGCAAATTACCATAAGTTAAACAACCCGATTGAACAAGCTTTCTATATCAGAGAAGATATTAGAGACTATTTTGACGATCATTGGCATTATCATAATATGCTGGAACTAGTTTATATTAAAAAAGGTGATGGCATAAGATATATGGGTGATTCAATTGATGCATTTACAGATGGAGATGTAGTGTTGCTTGGCGCTGAACTCCCTCACGTATGGAAAAGCAGCATTATGGAAAAAGAAAAGCTCGTTCCCAAGAGTAGTAAAGCCATTGTAATTCAGTTTTCTTTGGACTTTCTAGGTAATCATTTTATGAGCCTTTCCGAAACCCAACATATAAAAGCTCTTACAACAATTGCTAAAAGAGGAATTGTATTTAAAAATGCAGATAGAAAGATTATCGCTAAAAAAACAGAAGCACTTTTAAAATATGAGGGAATGGAAAGACTGATTAAGTTTATAGATCTTCTCCATTATGCAGCGCTTGCAAAAGATTATATATTATTGGCTAGTCCAGTTTTTGTTGACACTCTAATTAACTCTGATGAAAAAATAAACAAGGTCTTCTCCTATGTCTTGGACAATTTCACCGAAGACTTAGAGTTAAGTACTGTATCTTCAGTTATTAACATGAATAAATCGGCATTTTGTAGATATTTTAAAAATAGGACAAAAAAAACCTTTACAATGTTCTTAAACGAAGTACGCATTGGCCATGCTTGTAAACTGATTTCCCAAGATAAGATTCCAATAACCGAATGCGCATATTTAAGTGGATACAATAGTCCTTCGTATTTTTACAAACAATTTAAGCAGATAAAAGGGATTTCTCCATCGGAATATCAATCCAAGACAATTCAAACAGTAAATTAGCACAGAAAAATCCTCGAAGATGCTAAGCAAATTAGTAAATAATTATAATTTCCTCTTTATATATTTAATAAGTTGTAAAGTATCCGTATTAAATCCATAAACGGTATACTACCTTCATTTAACAAAGAATGTCCTGCACAAGTATTTAGACGATCTTCCCATACTTCCCATACCATTTTAGCTAAAGTTCCAATATTAAAGCAATGGGTGTGAATTTATAATTAATGTCGCTTAACCAATTTCTCTCCCTTATTATTCTTTAAAATATTTTATTATAATATGTGTTGAGTTAGATTAAAATAACCAAAGCTAATCCAGTTATACTTTCTCTTCTACTACTATGCTTAGCTTCTTCCTCATTTGATATAAAACCAAGTTCTAATAATACTCCTGGACATGTTAATTGAGCTTCCCTTAATACCTGAAAGTCATCATACATCACTCTCCTACTTTTATACCGCATAGAATTTTGAAACTCGAACAATAGTGTTTACGCTAAATGTTCGGACTCTCTTCTTAACTCTAAGTTTCGGTGACTCTGTGACCCCTGTATATATGCCTCTATGCCTTGGGATTCCTTTATAGGTGAATCATTGCAATGCAATGATATTAAAACATCCGCCAGTAACGATTTAACCAATTTTGCGCGATCAGCCAAGGAAATAAAAGTATCAGTATACCTGGTCAAATAAATCTCCAACCTATTATTGTAGAGTTCCTTATTCAGCCTAATTACTTCCCTGGCAACCTGAATGACAATATCCTTCTCATATATTCCATTAACACCAATAACACCAATAGCGCCAGAATCTTCTCCTCCATGCCCAGGATCTAAAACCACTCTTAGACTATTATTTTTTTGGGCACTAATGCTATTGGTATTAAAAGTCAATCCAATACAAAACATAACTGTCAAAAATCGATTCATAAGCCAACAATTATTTAGTGCGTGTTACAGCATATTCACCAATTTCTTCAATTCACCGATAATCCCTCAAATTTTAACGTTTAAGAATGTTAAAATTTATCTGATTCTAATCTTTCTAATCAATCCTTTAGACATTCCCTACTAAGAATTAAACAACTGCCCTACCCTATCCCCCTAGAGGGCTTCTAAATCAGCAATACCATGAAAAAATTTAAAAATTCAATCTTACTGCTAATTATGGCTACTCTACCAGCGTATTCCCAAATCGGAGGAATAGAAGACTCTGTCAACGATGTTTCAGATACCATTAGAACCATCTTCCCGATTATTCTAGGGGTAATCTTCCTAGTCGGGTTCTTGTTTAACGCAGGGCATTTTTTTGGTGAACACTCTGACCTAAAAAAAGGTATTACTCGGGTATTAATATTTGTTCTAATCGCAGGAGCAGTAGTAGGCATCTTCACCTATCTAATAGGCATAGTAGTCTAAGGAAATTAACCAAGTAAATATAAAATGGTGAATTACACCTAGTTCGTAAAACCGAATACCTATTTACTGATGATAAAATTTGAAGTGTATACTAACATTAGGAAAAAAGACCAATTAATACTTACATTCATGAGAAAGTTAATCATATTTTTTTGTTTTTATTCTTCCATATATTATATAGGTGCACAAAACATTCGAAATATTGACACTATCTATGCGAATAACCAAAAATTAAGTTCTTTATTCTTTCCAGACCCGATTCGACAAGGAATTACAGGATCCTCTAATTATGCTTTTAGTTATAATCGTGATAAAGAACAAAGTTTCGGATTACTCTAAGCAACACCCAGTGAGGAAAGCAATCTTTTAGTAATCACCAGTAATGGTGAGATTTACTCCTATTTACTTCGTTACTCTGAAAAACTTAATAAACTAAGTTATTTTATCGCAGCCACTGAAAGCATTCGAAACCAAAAATCAGGCACCATTAAATTGTCAAAACAACAAGTGTCTTTTACAGATACAGACACCGTTACCTCTCGAGATTATGCATTAAACTATTCCAAACTCTGCAAACAATTACTGAAAAACCCGAGACCTTTTGACCAAGTTAAGTATCGCAAAGGAATTAGGGTGAAGATGACCAAAACCATCTATTATAAAACTGATTTATATATCAAATTTGAAATCTCCAACACTTCAGAAATCGATTATGAAATAAATTCTTTAGACCTATTTAAAGTGAACGGAAATAATTGGACTACCTAATAATTTTGGTGCTATTTTTTATGCTACATTATACATGTTTTTTATTTTTAGTTCTAATTCCTTTTCTGTCGGTGTTTTATAGTCCAAGGCAGAATGTATTCTAACATTATTATACCAATTTACGTAGTTTCCAATAATTTGATAAGCTTGTAAGTAGGTCTTAAAGTTGTGCCTATGGTTACATTCATATTTTATGGTCTTAAAAAAACTTTCAGCTACGGCGTTGTCCCAACAGTTCCCTTTCCGGCTCATACTTTGAGTTGTTTTACAACTTAAACCTAACAGGCTTGTCATTTTATTTGAAGCATACTGGGCGTCAAGTGTAAAACTTGGGGAGAATCTTTATCTTTGACAACAAAGAGATTAGATCTTGGATATAGAATTAGTGCGGTATTTATTGCCAGAAGGCGTTTTGGATTACTTTGAAATTGTAGGCCATAAATCATCAGAAGGTAAGATTCATTTTTACTTAGAAGAAAAGAACGTGCTCCCCAAAGAGCACCAATCAGAAATAGCCCAGTCCAAAGGCTTCCTGCCAGAGATAACAGTTGAGGACTTCCCCTTAAGAGGTAAATCGGTACTGCTCCATATAAAGCGTAGGCGCTGGACTCTTATGGATACGGGAAAGATCATAAAAAGAGATTGGAATTTAATAGCTAAAGGCA
>NZ_AUCB01000042.1 GCF_000429545.1 Arenibacter certesii DSM 19833 | reverse complement strand
GTATTTAAACGTTCCCCGCCTTGGGCAGGCGTTATTTCATGATTATCAAAATAGGTGATATCCGCCAAACGGTCCTTTTGTCGTTTTCCGGCATAAAAACCTAAAGAATAGGAGTTTTGGGAATCGGGTGTAAAATCTACCGTGAACCTTCCGCTGTAATTTACCTCATCAAAACTGCGTTCCCCATCGGAGGGAAATCGTGTCAGTGTATCGTTGATGATGGTATAGACGTCACCCTCACGCCTTCCACCAATATCGTTGCGTTGGTAGTTAGCACCTAGAGAAATATTCCAATCTCCTTTAATGACATTATAAGTACCATCAATGCCATAACGCTGGTGTGAAACGGCATTGTCATATTTTTCGATGGATGGTAAACCGCCTTTTATATTTAACTGGGCAAAAGCACCGTCTGCAGCTCCTTTTTTAGTAATAATATTAAGAATTCCTGCCTTGCCTTCGGGATCATACTTGGCTGAAGGTGCAGTAATCACCTCTACACGTTGAATGGCATTCGCTGGAAGTTGGTTTAATAAAGCTGATGCATTTCCTTGTACCGGATTACCGTTAAGCAGTATTACAAACCCCTTACTGCCCCGTACACTAATTTCCCCAAGTCCGTCAACGGTTACGGAGGGAATATTTCTTATAATATCCGTTGCGCTCCCCCCTTGGGCGTTCTGAAATTTTGTGGCCTCAAACACCTGCCGATCTATTTTATTTACCACGGTCGACAACTCCCCGCTTACAACCACCTCATTCAATTGGTTTTCTCCAATTGAAAGGGGAATAGTCCCCAAGTCAAGGGAAGAATTCCTGCTCTCCACTTGAATATCACGGACAATCTCCATCTGGTATCCTATAAAAGAAGCCTCCAGATAATAAGTGCCTTTTTTTACCTCGGGGATCATAAAAACACCATCTACATCGGTAATTACCCCCATGACCAGTTCACCGCTACTCTGATCGAATAGGGCTGCAGTAGCATACTCCAAGGGATAGACCCCATCTACTATTTTTCCGCTAATCTGTGCGGTAACTAAATAATTGAATAAGAGAAATATAAAAAGAAATGGTATTTTCATTATAAATAAATTGTTAATTAGCGTCCAAATTTAAGTTCATTAACTTAGAAAAACATTACTCATACACATTATAATCCTCCTCCAAGTCACTCATATTGACCCAACCTGCAGGAACCATTTCGCATGCCATATAACGATTATAAAAATTTTGTACAGCTCCTGAATACTTATAATTGTCAAAAATATCCCCAACACATGGGTTTTCATAGATGAAGCAAGTTCGCTCTTGCCTTAGAAAGATCCTTAATAATTTTTTGGAAAAAGATTCAATCTAAACTATAGATAGCCGAACCTTGTTACCAATCTATCAAACTCTTTAAGACCAGTTTCAGTTAAATATGGCAGAAGTAGTTCCCAAATATGCCTGCTCATTTCACCCTTCTCAATATATTTAAAACTTGAAAGCACGTCTTCCTGCGATAACCAAAAAGTGATAATAACACGGATCGTATGCTGTAATCTGTTATATCTATCGTCAATCCTTTTCTCTATATAACCGTCATTAATAAAATCTATAAACAGATTAGCCATCTGTTCTTTTCTTAATTCAATGGTTTTATGTAGGATTTTATTTAATTTTGGATAGGTGCGAGAAATCTCCAATACATCTAAATTAAAAAATCGGTATTTATACTGAAATTGCTCCAAATGGGCAAGCAAGCGATGGAAGTGCTCTAATGACGTAGAGTATTCTTCACGTAAAAGATATGAATTAGACATTTCCGACCGCATCTCCTTATAAATGGCTAATAAAAGTACCTCCTTATTTTTATAGTGATAATCTACATTACCATATGCAATTCCCATTTCATTAGCGATGTGTCTACTCGTTACATTTTGCACACCTTGTTCGTTGAACATTTTAACCGCGACTTGAAGAATCCTTTCCTTTGTCTTTATTTTTTTTCTTGCTTTCATTATTTGTTTAGTTCATAATAACATTTCCCAGGAATCAATTTAGAATTATACAAAACAACATATAGTAAAAAATACTGTATGAGAAAAAGTTTACATTTTTCAAAAAACTTCCATAGGTAAAAACTATAGTTTTTATTTCATAACCTGAGGTTATTTGAACGAATTGGTTTATAGCCAAGAATTTTATAAGGGTATCGATCCTTGACATCTACTCTATGAATATAAAAATCATAAATTATGGTTCTTTTCAATTAATATTATTGTATCAACTTAAGATTAGGTTCGCGGTTTTATTATAATGGTTTCCCCAGGTTTTGTATCTATTACAAGTACATTATTCGCCCATTTATATTTATGGGAATCATGTATTTTGATTTCTTTGGTAACAAACGGATTCGCAAGTCTTAGTTCCCCACCCTTTTCTGAAATAATATTAACCCATCTTACCGTTCCCTCTTCTTTTTGGGAAGAGATTAGAAAAGCACCTTCCGTTCTTAATTGGTTAAAACCGACCGTAGTCCAAGCTTCGGGAATGGCAGGGAATAATTTTATTGTTCCTGTATGACTTTGGATTAACATTTCTTGAAGACCTGCTGCAAATGCAAAATTCCCTTCCAGGGTAAAAGGCCTATAAGTAAAGTTAGATTTTCCCGTACCAGATTGGTCTCCATTCACATGAAAACTATTGGGGAGGACAAATGAGGTGGCGAAGTCCTTAAGCGCCTTGGCCGCACCTTCACCATCTAAAGCCCTTGCTTTTAGGTTCGCTAACCAACTAAAAGAGTACCCGGTCCAATAGCTACTTCCTATAGCCTCTAAATTTTCAATGGTCTTTCGAATTATTTCCATATCTCTTTCACCATTGGAAGGGTCTATCAATCCAAGTGGATGAATAGCCATCAAATGTGAAAAGTGACGATGCGACTCCAGATAAGGCAAATTTGGGGATAACATTAAGCCACTATCGTCCACTGCATAATCCGGCCATGCTTTCAATTCTTCCTTCCACTTACGGGCTTCTTCGTTTAGCCCTAGCTCCAAAGCAAGTTCTTCCGCGTGCATATACGTCCATCTCACGAGCGATAGATCAAAATTTGTCATTTCCCCAAACCAGGCCTCACGTGAATTGTTGTGAATTTCCGGGCTTGAACTCAACGGAAGTTTTCTCTTGCCATCTTCACCTAATACCGATAATTCATTTAAATGTACGGCAACCTCACTAATCCAAGGATAAGCTTGATCTTTTAGGAAATCACGATCCATGCTATAGCGCCAATGCCAATAAAAATGTTGGCCAAGCCATGCGCCTACTGTTGGCCCAAATGAATACTGGATCCAACCTCCCATAGGATCACCTGTTAATGTCGTTACTCCAGGAACATTGAGGCCATTGGTACCATAGAATTCCTTAGTATATTTCTTAAAGGTTGGTTTATTCTTAGTTAGCCAATCTATAAAGCCCTGTTCCAAGTCTAAATGATTACCAGAATAGGTAGGCCAATAACTCAGCTGCGTATTTAAATCGTGATGATAGTCGCCCTTCCACGGCGGTAGCTTACCATTATCTGCTGTCCATACACTTTGTAAGGAAATTGGTGCTGCCCCTTGACGAGCGGCAGACCCCAATTTGTACATTTCCATATACCATTGGTTCTGCAAAATGGTATCTGGCACACTTATGTTGGACTTACCCCAAAAAGTAGTCCACCAAGTCTTATGGCTTTTCATATAAGCATCCATTCCATTTATAAAAGAGGACTTTACAACTTCCTCAGCTGTAATTTCCTTATCGTTATCCGAATTATTTGAGCTAATACTCCAACTACCCTCTAATGTATTTTCATTTTTCTGCCATTGAGTATGTACCTGATATTTAAATCCTGACCATCCGGTTTGGCTGTATGTAATAGTATTCTCAGTTTGTTCTATTAATCCTGGCTCATAATCCAGTCTTCTCAAATCTTGTCCTGTTACTGGATTCTCTTCACCAGCAATTTCTTTTAAGTTATAGGCTGGGGGTACTAAGGTTGGAGTTAAATATGCAGGCAGGTTCTCAAAACGATACCAACCAATAGGTTCTGTAGCATGCACATAAGTTTTTAAAACAGTGCCGTTCTTCCATTCTACTACACAGGTAGCCGACGCTATTTTTAGCTTAACAGATGTAATTTCTCCAAGTTCACTGATATCAAATTCCAATGCTCCACCAGGAATCTTGGACGGGGCCGGTGAGTTATCATATGGGGCATCATATTTATCCTGAACATTTTTATAGGTATTGTTTTTCCATTGTTCATGTACCCACTTAAAATCGAAATCCTTAAAGTTTAAATTTTCCATTGGGCGTAGGTCCCATAGATCCGAACGATCGAGCGAAAATCTAAGAGTTCCATCTTTTTGCCACACTAAAGCGCCTAAGGTAGCATTCCCCAAGGGGATTCCCTCATCCCATGTAGTGGCCAGCGCATCAAATTCCAGTACATAATCAGAAATTCTTTCAGACATAAAGGCTACTGGCTTTTTTTGTGAGCACGAAACCAAAAGGCTCAAAAATATAAGAGCATTAAAGATAGTTTTTATACTTAATTTCATTTTTATTTGTTTATTGTTCAATATTCAACAACCAACATAAGGTTGGACCAATCGGAATGATCTTAATAAAATGCTATTTTGATAATTCTTACCCTTTCAATAATTTTCTTAAAATTATGCTAGATAACACCTGCTATACCTATTGAACAATTATTAAAAAACATAGAATTGGTTTTTTTATTAAATTTTTAAAATTTTACTTAATAAGTAAGCTGTCCTATTAAAAATGAGATACAGGAATCATCGAAACTATTTTTTTCTAGGAATTTGAATTTAGCTTACCCCCTAATATTGATAATCCAAGAACTAACAGTATTCTTGGATTATCATTAACCTTTTTTAATTTACAATTGACTAGTAATCTGGATTTTGCTCCAACACTCCTTGGCTCTTATCGATTTCCGACTGTGGCAAGGGCCATTTATAAAAGCGCTCTTCAAAGGTATAATCCAAAACTCCGTCCGAAATGTTATTCAATACTTCTTCAGCAATTCTCCATCTTTTAAGGTCATAATATCTTAAGCCCTCAAAAGCCAATTCAATTCTACGTTCATCACGTATAGCCTCCCGCATTTGTTCTTTTGATAGTCCTACTGCTATGTCTACCAATCCTACTCGGTCACGTATAGAATTAATAACTTCATAAACAGACTGATCTGGGCCTACAAGTTCATTCTGTGCT
Organism: Arenibacter certesii DSM 19833; assembly: GCF_000429545.1. Taxonomy (GTDB): domain Bacteria; phylum Bacteroidota; class Bacteroidia; order Flavobacteriales; family Flavobacteriaceae; genus Arenibacter; species Arenibacter certesii. Next base: position 27,708 of record NZ_AUCB01000042.1, on the reverse strand, counting down.
TCAGCATACATCAACAACACATCTGCATATCTCAACAATACCCAATCTTGCTGACTTTGGGTAGAATAACCATAGGGTATTAGATCAGGGCTAAGAAATTTCTTCAGCCCATATCCAGTGGGCAGACCATTGGAAGGATTATGAATATTTCCATCAAAATTCACTTCATCGGCGAATATGGTTTTATCCAATCTGGGATCTAGTGGATCAAAAGCATCCACTAAATTCTGTAAAGGGCTAACTACTAACCAATCTCCATACCACTGATCCATAGAAGTGGAATTATCAGGTGCTAAAAACTTGATAGAAAAGATAATTTCTGGATTTCCTTCTTGAGATCCGTCTCTAAAGACATCTTCAAAGTTTTCGCTTAATTCATACCCCGCGCCCATTATTTCCAATGCTAGATCTCTTGCTTGGGTCATTATTCCAGGATCTGCTGTTCCAGTGTCTCCATAGGCAGCGAATAGTAACACTCTAAGTTTTAAGGCTTGTGCGGACGACTTAACCACATGTCCACCATTATCCGTATATAATTCAGAAGATAAGTTAGCAATTGCGGTATCAAGATCGGCCAATGACCGCGCCAAAACCTCATTTTCCGAAGCTTTGGGCTGAATCTGATTTTCCAGCGTTAGCGGTTCGGTTACAATAGGAACCGAACCATAGTTGGAGTACAGTTGAAAATAATAGAACCCACGCATAAACATCGCTTCACCTTCATATCTAGATTTGGTTTCAGCATCTATTTCATCACCTTGGAAATTATTAAGTTGCTCGAGAAAAATGTTGATCCGTGCAATTCCCCTATAACTACTATTATAAACATCAGAAATATATCCGCCAGATGTTGGGGAAATATTTCCCTGTACAATAGCCTGACTACCCCAATAACTATGTTGTCCATATCCGTTATCGGTAAGCACATCCCAGTTGGGCGCTCCTACTGAGAACATTCCATTTTGCATCTCTCCGTATATTGCGGTAAGTGCCATGTCAAAATCCTGTTGGGATTTCCAAAAATCACCGCTAGATAATTTATCCAAGGGATTTTTGTCCAGTGCATCCTTTTCACATCCTACAAAACTAATGCAGAGGATACTTAAAACTATTTGTAAAATATATCTTTTCATGATTTTATCTTTAAAATTGAACGTTAAGACCTAGAGAATATATTTTGTTTTGCGGATAGTTAACAAAACGACCACTTCCTCCTCTTTCAGGGTCTAGACCAGGATAATTGGTAAAGGTCAAAAGGTTATCTCCAGAAAGATAGATTCTTAACTTTTTAAGCTGAACCCTATCTATTAAGGAGCTAGGCAAGTTATATCCTATTGAAATATTCTTCAACCTTAAGTAAGAGGCATCCTGTAGATAGTAGCTAGAAGTCCTTCTAACTTTATCAGGGGCATTAAATCCCCAATAAATCTTGGGCATTGTAGTGGATGGATTATCTTCTGTCCATCTACCTCTCCAATCCGTTGTTGGGGGTGACCCCTGTACAAAGGGTATGGTACCCCAATCACTAACATAAATATTTCTTCCTTCTACCCCTTGAAAAAAGAGGGAGATGTCAAAGTTTTTCCAGTTGGCATTAAAGTTCATTGCATATTCAAAATCAGGATACTGACCATCAATATAAGTTCTGTCCTTATCGTCTATAACATTATCCCCGTTTTGGTCCTTATAAATAAGGTCTCCTGGTCCGGTATTATCATTAAACTGCTTAGGAGCAGCATCAACCTCTGCCTGGGTCTGAAAAATACCAGTCCATTCCAACATATAGAAGGTGTCCCAAGGTCGGCCTTCCTCTTTAATGATATTACCGCCAATTTCGCGTTCCCCAAATTCGGTAAGTTTGTTCTTAAAGCGATCAATAGTAACCCCTGCATTGTAGTTAAGCCCCTCGAATACACCAGACTTAACATTATTTCGGTACTGTAGATTTAGCTCTACCCCCGTGTTCTGCATAGTACCATTATTTATTGTTGGCGCACCCAAACCTACAAGCCCCGTAACCTGGGAACCCCTAAGAATATCCGAGGTTGTTTTTCTGTACCAGTCAAAGGTGAGTGAAAGGCCGTTAAAAACGGTCATATCCAAACCAATATCAGTAATCGTTGTGGTTTCCCAAGTTATATTCTGATTAGACAATGCTGTCTGTGCTGCCCCAGAGGACAGGTTGGCATTATCAAAAGAATAATTTCCAGTTAAGCCCAGGATGTCCTGGTATGGATAATTACCAATATTCTGATTCCCTAGCTCTCCATAAGAACCTCTAATCTTTAAACTATTGAGCCAATCCATTCTTTCACTTTTCATAAATGATTCTTCGGATAACCTCCAGGCTGCAGAGACAGATGGAAAAGCTCCCCAACGGGAATCTTTATGCAACCTGGAAGTTCCATCATACCTCATATTAAACTCCAAAAGATATCTATCTTTAAAATTGTAGCCTAAACGACCGAAGAAAGATTTTAAGGCCCATTCATAGGTAGAACCATTGGAATTTTGCACTGCTGGGCTACCAGCATCCAGTTCCCTTAAATTATTGCCGGCAAAGTCTCGTCTATACCCACGCAGATACTCCTCTTTATTGGATTCTTCACTATATCCCACTTGGGCGGTCAGGTTGTGTCCGTCAACTATCTCATCCTCAAATTTGACGTAGGTAAAAACATTGGTGAATATGTTTTGTCCGTTATTCACTTGTAATCCAAGGCCTCCAACGTCTAGATCAGTTGCGAATTCCCCGGTACGGTAGTTGTAAAGGGGTACGGCAGGTCTCCAATCTTTCCATTTTTCAAAATCGCCAACAATTGCTGCTTTGGAATACCAATTTATAGACTTGGTTAAATTGATATCTGCCCAACCTTGTACGTTAACAGAATAATCCGTGATTGTTCTAAGCACTTCATTTTCTACTATGGCCAAGGGGTTTTTGTTGTTGGACTCAAAATCATAAGCCTTATAGGAGTAGCGTCCATCCGGTAATCTTGGCAGATAGGTGGGAGCTTGTGACATGGTTGACAAGAACAAATCGTTAGATCCCTGTCTTGGTCTGGACAAATCACCCTTTTTTAATGCAATGTTTGCGCCTACCTTAATAAAATCGTTGATCTGTGATCCCAAGTTTAAGCGGGCATTGAACTTCTTATAATTAAAACCTTTCATTACACCAGGCTGATCAACATAGCCAAGGGACAATTTGTAATGTGTTTCCTTACTACCTCCGCTTATCCCGATATTGTGGGATTGTACGAAAGCCGGATTGAACATAATGTCAAGCCAATCGGTATTCGGATAAAGGATACGGTCCGTCGCATTTCTATACAGATCTATTTCTGATTGTGGATAATGCCCCGTAGTGATTCCTGTGTTTGTTCTTGCCTCGTTCCACAATTCCATGTATTCAGCAGAATTACTAATTACATCAAAAAGTTTCGTGGGAGTATGTATAGCGGTATTAAGATTATATTCCACGGTGAACTCCCCTGCCCTGCCTGATTTTGTGGTAACCAAAATTACTCCATTTGCCGCTCTAGAACCGTAAATGGAAGCCGATGCAGCATCTTTTAGTACGGAAATGTTATCAATATCATTTGGATCCAAATCACTTAGGCTTCCATCTACACCATCTATCAAAACCAGTGGATTGGAGCCGGCGTTACTAAATGTACCCTGCCCTCTAATGCGTATAGAAAGACCTTCATTTCCAGGTTCTCCCGTATTCTGGACTATTCGCAATCCGGCTACTTGTCCTTGTAACATAGAGGCCGCATTGGTTACAGGTCTTTTGGTTAAGGTTTCCCCATCCACTGTTGCTACAGATCCGGTTAGGTTAATCTTTTTCTGTGTTCCAAAGCCCACTACTACCACCTCATCCAAACCAGCGGCATCCTCTGCTAAATTAACCGATAAGCTAGTTTGCCCGTTTATGGCCACTTCCTTAGTAGCAAATCCAATATAGGAAATAACGAGGATTGCATTCTCACTGGCTACTGAAATGGAAAAGTTCCCGTCAAAGTCAGCTGTTACCCCATTGGTGGTTCCCTTTTCTACAATATTTGCACCGGGAAGAGGTGTGCCATTAGCATCGGAAATAGTACCACTTACCTGATATTGTTGGTACATATTCTCTAGATCTAATGATAACCTAGAATTCCGAGAATAGGTATTAGCTTCTACTTTAAACAAAGAAACTACTACTAATAATATAGTAAGTTTCATCCTTAGGTTTTTTGAATGCCACCAATCCGAATGGATTAGCCTACGCATTTTATTTTTATTCATATCTCAAGTTTTGGTGATTATTAATTTTCATTTTATTACTTATAAAAAGTTGGGAAGCATTTTTGCTTATTTTAAATAACGTATTAAAATAATTTTTATCGGCATCTATTACATAGGCTAGTTTTTATAGTGAATAAAATTACAGTTTTGAAATACCATTAATAATTAAAATTGATCAGTCGAAATTTAATTTCCAATGTATTCCTTAAAGAAGTTAGCGGTCTAAAATAAAAGTTAAATATATAAAAACACAATATAATTAGTGCTATAGACCTAATAATAATTTCCGTAACAGATAATTTAGTTAATATGTAGATTCTGATTGAAATTGATGCTGTTTTTATCAAAGATATTCTATCTAAAATGACTCTGTTTCAGCTGTAGCCTATTTATTGTATTAAAAATAGGATTACTTGTCCGTTTTATGCTTTAAAATCATTTTAATCAAAACATATGAAGAATCAGGTCAAATTCTACATATTTGTAAAATTTAATTTTCCTTAGATAGTGTCATTTAAAAACAATAAAATCATCATAATAAACCCTGAAATAGTTTATTTTTTATATGCTGGATTAGGAAAGGGTAACTTTACTTCCATTGCAATCATCCATCTAATTAACTCTTTCTTCAAATGCTTTGTTTTTTTCGGCAACACAGTAGTTACGTTCTTTTGTTCTCCTGGATCTACTTTTATGTTATATAATTCATAATGATCATTTTCGAAAAAGCGGATCAATTTATAATCTCCCAATCTGATTGCCGCGGATGGCCTTCCCCCAAGTCCGCCACTATAATGTGGGTAATACCAATACAGAGGTCTATCTTTAGGTGTTTCTTTATTCAATAATTGTGTTAAGCTCGGGCTATTTAATATTGATCTTGACCTTGATTTACTTTTGCCCGTGTCTAGTAGTATCGGGAAAAAATCTGTGCCGATAACTGGAACACTACTTACGGTTTTAGGTGATATGGCTCTTGGCCAACGTAAGATCAGAGGAACCTTGATTCCTCCTTCGTACAGGTATCCCTTACCTGCACGTAGAGGAAGGTTTGATGTTGGAATATTATCTGTTTGACTACTAGTAGACATTCCCCCGTTATCCGAAGTAAATACCACCAAAGTGTTTTCGGAAAGCCCATTCTCTTCCAAAGCGGATAATAAACGTCCAATATTCTCGTCCAGACTCTCCACCATTGCCGCATAATGAGGCATATTCTGTCGATATTTTATATAGGTAGCTCCTTCTTTAACAAATGGGGCTTCCTGATACTTGAATTTCTCTAATTTCCCCTCATAATAACGTACCTTCTCCGGCTTGCCTTGCATCGGCAGATGTACCGTGTAATAGGAAAGAAATGCAAAAAATGGCTCCTTTTTTTCCGCTGACATAAATTTGATGGTCTCATCGGTAAGACGGTCAGTTAAGTATTCACCATCGGGACCATCTGATAGCTGTGGATTTCTATAGGGAGAGAAATAGCCTCCAGAGGGAGTTCCAGTATTGTTACCGCCAAGGTTAATATCAAACCCTTGCTTGTCGGGAAAGTAATCTTGCGTTTCCCCCAAGTGCCATTTTCCCGCAAAAAAAGTACTATATCCATTTTCTTTTAAGGCCTCGGCAATTGTTGTCTCTTTCGGATCCAAAAAGAGCTTGAAAGGATGGGAAGCCAGTTTTTGATTCTTATGAGGTCCATAGTGCCTGTTTCCTGGAATATAATCGGTTATATTAAGCTCTGCAGGATGTTTGCCTGTCATAATTGCGGCCCTTGAAGGAGAGCATATAGGACTCGCGGCATAGGCGTTGGTGAAAACCATACCCTCAGATGCTAATCGATCTATATTAGGGGTTTCGTAAAAAGAACTTCCCGTATACCCTAAATCGTGGTATCCTAAATCGTCCACCAGTATAAAAAGAATATTCGGTCTTAGCTGTGAAGGCTCCTGACCATTTATAGTTAATGAAATAAACAGGGATAATAGGGATGTTCTCCAAATAAATTTTAACATATGCTTTTATTTTACTCGATAATCGAGATTTAAATGCTCCGAGGCTTGTCTCGAAATCAATACGTTTTTTTCTTTTAATGCCTTGTGGGCCTGCCTCGAGGCAGTTTACTTATCTAGGTTAATTTGGTAGACACTAAAGTTTTTAATCTGTGGTGTACCGATAGCTTTGGAAATATTCAATCGAAGGTTTTTTGTTTTGAAAGTTTCGATCTCAATAATATGTTTATGTCCAATATTGGATCCCCTATATACTTCTTGCCATTTCCCTCCTATTTTACCCTCTACGGTGAATTCCCTTACCCGCTCTCCTTCTGAGATGTTTTCCTGTAATATAATATGATTAATTTCTTGGGCCTTGCCCAAGAACAGAGCAATTTCACTCCCAGTTCCGGCTGTTACTGCCAAGGGATTGGCGAATCGTCTTTTGATTTCCGCTCCCCATTCCCTTAACCGCTGTACATCTGGCCGGGGCATCAATCCATTGGGATCGGGAGTAAGCCCAATAATTAGGGTAGAATTTCTGCCTACTGATTTGTAGTACATATCCATTAGGTTTTTCAATGGAAAGATGTGTTCCTCATCTCCTGGTTCCCAAAACCATTCGTGCCTACCATTATAACCGCGTAAAGGAGCATCGCTCATAGCAGGCATATAATATTTACCTTCAGGATCACCATATTTTATGGGACGAAACCCGTCTTCATCCCCCCTATTGGCAAACCATGAAGGGTGTCCATAAGTGCCCCAGCAAGGGTAAGGTACGGTACCACTTTCCGATCCGCCCCAGCGAATGTCCGCTCGATCCAGATTATGGTAGAACAGTGCATTGGGTTGGTTTTTCTCAAAAATGGAAAGCACATCGGGGCCACCTTGCTCAGGGCCATGGGCTCCACCATCAAACCAGATGATCGATAAATCACCATATCTCGAGGTAAGCTCTTCCACCATACCCTCACACATTTTATTATAATGTTCCTGGCGGTTTTTCGAAAATGAAGTATCCCCCTGCACTTTAAAATCATGGATACCATAGAAAGAATTCCATCGAATCCCAATATAGATTCCAGGCTGTATATCATACTTTCTACAAGATGCCACAAAATCCCTGACGATATCCCCTTTTCCGTCCTGCCATTTTAATGCTTTTAAACTATATGGATTTACATCGCTCTGGTATAATGCAAAACCCGTTTCATGGGTTGCTGTCAATATCGCTATTTTGGCACCCATATCCTTGGCCGACCCTACCCATTGATCCGTATCCAATTTATCGGGAGAAAATATGTTATAGTCCGGTATAGGGGTTATTCTATTCTCCTGTTGATTATATTTTTCTCCATCAAAAACATGGAGGTCGTAATGGAATACCGCTACAAGCTCTGCTTCTTGCCAGTCTAATTGGGCCTGTGTTGGAATGGGGACCGTTGATTGAGCCCAGCTACTTAACACGGATACAAGAAAACATAAGACTATAATTAATCTAATTTTCATAATTCCACTTTTTAATTTGTTCCTTAAATTATTTGATATCAAAAGAAGCTAAAACAGCCCAATGATCCGATGGCCAATCGCAATCCAATTTTATTTCACCATTCCCGTTTAAACCGGTAACCACCGATGCAGTTTTACAGCTCAACCCTGTATCATTGAAATATATCCTATCAATCCTGGCCAACTCCTGATTATCGTAATCTTGCCTACCTATAGTACCATTGGGATAGGGTGGCGTCCAAGTAATTCCAGGTTGGGCGACTTCATCCGTATTAACTGTTCTGTATGCATCTGATAGCTTTATATTTGCCAGCGCTTTTGATCCTTGCCAGGCTATTGCAAAGCGCAAAGGAACTTCAGTAGGATTTTTCACCCACCTGTCTTTTCCCTCTCTAACATAGCGGTCGGTCCAGTCAAGGTGCGATGGTTCATTAAAATCTCCTACAAGAATAACTTTCTCATTAGCTTCTAAATAAGGTTCGATTAAATCAATTGTAGCCTTATAGCCACGTGGTCCCTCGGCAATCTGCTTGGTTGCTTCCAAAATTTCGCTTTCAAAAACTTTTAGATCCTTAGGAATATCATTGTCCAGAATTCGTTGTTTAATTAATCCAGGTCCATCGCCCCCCGTTGGCCACCAATGGCTGTTGACCACGACGACCGAATCTCCGTTGGGCAAATAAGCACGACAAGCATTTAGCAATTCGCCATTTGATCCCAACGGCTTTAATTTAAATTTCGAGTAAATATTATAACAACGGTTCCAATCACGCCCCAAGGATATCAGTAAGGAATCGGTCTTTGTATCTTCTTGAACCCCAACAATAGTGGCATTTGTCTTTAATATTACATTTACTAAATCATCAAATCGAGAACCATTGAACCTGGTGTTAGGGAAACCAACATTACTTGCATCGTGTCCTCCTTGAAGGATATTAAAGCTGAGGATGGACACTTGGTTCATATCAGTGTATTGTTCCGTTTTTTTATCCACTTTGCACTGGATTAACAGTGTAAATATTGTAGCAAAACCGAATAAATACTTAAAAATCTGTTTCATATGTTAATTAAGTTGATGTCATTATCTTAATAAATAATATTGTTATGATAGCTCCTAGGTGCTTAATTCTCTATTCCTCCATAACAACCCTGTCATAGTATAATTCATAACTTTAGTAACCTTTCATGTTTCTTAACTATCCAATATTTCTTCCCTTTTTTGTTCAAAATCTGGAAGACGAGATACAATTTGGCCTTAATTTATCCTTTTTAATTTCTGGTATACCAAGTCTGCAATAGCTCGGTACCCGGCCTTGTTTGGATGTACACCATCCTTTTCGGTAAATAGTTCCGATTTATGATCTAGAGGGGTATTTAGGTCTATAAATTCTACCTTCTTCTCTTTTGCGATGCTCTTTATCATTTTGATTAGTTCTTGAAGTCGGGGTTTTCGTATTGTCAACCCCTCTACCCGTTCTTTATTTAGACCTGGAGTTTCCAATACCATTGGAGAAGGGGCGCAAATATAAATTTTCGGTTTGGAGGGCAATGTTAATAATTCGTCTATAAGCTCACGGTAATCCTCTTTAAACTCCCCTTTATATTCCCAACATTTACGATCCCCGCAAGTACCCATACCACAAGTATCATTGGTGCCAAGACTAATGACGATAATATTTGGGTTTGCTTCTTTAATTTTAGACAACTCGTCCCATACAGTAGGAATTCCTTTTCGAATAAGCGTACTGCTTCCCACTCCCAAGTTTTGTACAGAATATTTTTCTCCCAAGAGCAATTGTAATTGGGCGGGATAGGAATGATTTTCCCTATCATCGAGTCGCGCCCCATAGGTGATACTATCCCCCACACAGGCCACTTTAATTTTTTGTTCGTGACATCCTCCCAATATAAAGAACAACATCAATAAAATTGGATAGACTAAAATCCCTTTGCCTGATTTTTTACTAGTGTGCATATTGTTACATTTTAGATTCTATAAATATTTAGACCGCTTTCAAGGTTTAAATTTTAAAATATAGCTTTCGGTACTGGGTCCTCCATGAATATTACTTCCTGAAGGAAGGTACAAATAAGATGGCTTCCCGTCCTTTAATAAAATTTGAGGGCGTTCAAATTTGGCATAGCTCCTGTCTTTCGGTCCATAGTGTACGGTAACTTTGGACATGTTCAATGGAACATAACCGTTGATCCGATGGAATCCTTTTTCATATTTATCAAATACGATTCCGTCCTCTGAGGTCCAAAGAATACCGCCCCCTTCTTCAATTATGCCATGGTTATCGGTGGTAAGCAGGGCAAATTTCCCTTCGTGCATAAATGCGTAACCATCTTCGATGCTCTGCTTGTTATTGGTAACAGGAAAAGGCATTTGTACGTATGGACCCTCTATATTTTCGGCCACCGCCAGGCCCATTCTGGCCTTTTCGGATTTAAAGTAAAGGAAGAAACCACCGTTGGGATGTTGTAACAATGCCGGATTATTGACACCGTTGCTGGCCTTGTGGTTCCAGTATTTTTGGTTTTTAGGGACATCTAAAATTAATCCGTCGTCGTTAACTTTTTTCCAAGGTCCATAGGGAGAATCAGACGTGGCCATCCCTATTTTTTGGTTGGAAGGATGTGCAGGCCTACTATAATCATTGTTCCCGATATACAGAAGAATATACTTTTCACCTACCTTATGGATGGCTGGATTGTGCATGCCAAACCGATCCCAAGTATCCAAACCGGTCCCTTGTAGAGCGATATCAGAAAAAATAAAAGGACCTTCAGGAGTATCCCCAACATAATGTGCAATTTCACTATGGGATCGCCAACCGGGCTCTACCGTATTCCCTGGCCAACGTGCAACAAAAAGATGGATTTTACCATCATCACCCAACACGGGTGATGTACCCCAGATAACATATCCGGGTTCTTCTATAGCGACCCCAACATATTCCCATTGGTCGGCAAACGATTTTTCAGATTGACCATAAATATACGATTGCATCAAAACCACCAACAAAGCTAAATTGACCAATACTTTTAAACCAATTTTAGATACTATTTCTAGCTGAAGCACAAAATAAAACGGGTTTCTAAATTCCATATCTGTTGTTTTTTTTCTCAATTTAATTATATAGGAATATAAAATATATGGTATCGCCTGGGATTCTAAAATGTGAGCGGAACAGCAAAACCATCAATAGTATAGCAAATCACTGCTCATCCCTGGCTCTTGCGGAGTCTGGTAGCGTGAATTTTCAATACGTACTGGAAATTTAAAATGTTCGCGCAGATGTGGAATATGCTCCAACAGCAGGGCAGGGTGTCCCACTGAAACGTGATTATAGAGCACCAGGTGCTGATGAATCTGCCCCATATCACCGACATGGGGCACCACGGGAATATTATATTTTTTAGACAATAGGCTTATTAAAATGAACTCTGAAACCCCTCCTACCCTCACCGCATCTACCTGATTAAAAGACATACAGCCCGATTGGATAAAGTTTTTAAATACCATTTTATTTGGCACATGCTCTCCCAATGCTAGTTTTACATCTACTGTACTGGCCAGTTTCACATGAGCTTGCACATCGTCAGGGTGGGTGGGTTCCTCTATCCAAAAAGGATCTAATTCCCTTAATTCTTTACAAATCGCAATTGCCTGAGGTAAGTTCCATTGTTGATTCGCATCGAACATTATAGTAGCTTTATCACCCGCAATTTTACGGACCAATGCTGCGCGTCGAATATCCCGTCCGGCATCTTTGGCTCCAACCTTTAATTTCATGGCGGTAAAACCGTTATCCATCGCCTTTTTAATATTATCGGCTACTTTATCATCGCTATAATTGAACCAACCTATGGAAGTATCATAACCTGGATAACCAATTTCCAATATTTTTTCCCGGTTTTGCTTTCCTTGTTGTTGGGCAATCAAAAGAGCTATTGCCTCTTCTTTGGGAAGAATATCTTCATAGTAGGAAAAATCCAATGTATTGGCCAACGCTTCTGGGGAAAGGTCGATAAGCAGTTTCCATAGCGGCACCTCCTTGGATTTTGCCCATAGGTCAAAACACGCATTAACCACGGCTGCCAGAGCTAGGTGGACCACCCCTTTATGCGGGCCTAGCCATCTTAAATTAGGGTCATCGGCCATCATTTTATAGGTCTCTCCAAAATTGGCCATCAATGAGTTTATTTCCATGCCTTCTATATGCCTTACCAAATAATCAATGGCATCACAGACCAATTTGTTGCCCGCACCAAGGGTAAAAGCAAGTCCTATCCCCTCTAAATTAGTATCGGTACTTAATTTACACACCGCATAAGCATATATGGGTGTAGTATGCACAGCATCGGAACCGGCACCATCCTTAAGATTGAAACGGGTATCCACGGCCTGTCCCTTTTTTATGATGATTGTTTTATACATAATTCATCTCCTATATGGTGCCCTTTTTTACTTTTCGTTTAAGACACCGGGTTTTTATTTATTGATTCTCTTCAAGGGTATTTGGATTGGACATGGCATAACATTCATTTTTTAATTTTGTGCATATCCAAATTTCTAATAATTTATTCTAGGCTGTACATCTATATCAAGAGCAGACCGGTTTAATTCCAAGACTAGGACCGAGGCATCCTCATCGGGCATGATTTCTGGTAAATTGATGGTAATTGAAGTTTTATCACGATCAATCTGAATCTGATCCTCATTTTTCAAAAAATAGGATTTCTCTATTTTAACACCTTTTGGAAAAGGGAGCGTTAAAGGTGATTCCGTCTTTTCGAATAAGTGCAGATATATTCTATTTTTATTCCGAGTACTAACCATATATTCTGTAGGTAGATAGGGGCCTCCTCTAGTTCCAAATACAGCCGATCCGTTGACTTTTAACCAATCGCCCATCTCTTTTAATCGATCTATTTGACGCTGTTCGATTCGACCGTCTGGCATAGGCCCAACATTGAAAAGCAAATTGCCGTCACCACCAACAGTTCGCAAGAGTGTCTGAATACATTCTTTTCTGGATTTCATAGGGTCATTGGGTTTCCAAGCCCATTGATTGGCAATGGTCATACAGGTTTCCCAGGCATTTTTGTCATTAAATGCTCCAACCTGTTGTTCGGGTGTTTCATAATCCCCCGCATATCTGTTACTGGTCGTAATGCCTTCCATACCTTTCCGACCTTTATCAACCCGGTTATTGATTAAAATATCATTTTTTAGGCTTCTGACATATTTATAAAGATCCATCCCCATTTCATGGGTCCAAACCCATTCCCATTCCCCATCAAACCAAATAATAGCTGGATCATAATTATCGATCAGCTCCTTTAACTGGTTTTTCATATAGCCGATATAGCGGTCCATCTTAGCTTTTGTTTTTGCGTCATTAATATCCTTTAACCCAGTATCGGTTTTTTCCGGAGGATATACCATGGGATTATCGGGATGGTGCCAATCGGCTATAGAATAATAGGCTCCAAAAACAATTCCTTGTTTTTTACATTCCTCTACCAATTCCTTTACTATATCCGTTTTATAAGGCGTAGACATCATATCATAATCGGTAAAATTTGAATCCCACAAGGAAAACCCATCATGATGTTTGGTGGTCAGTACTATATATTTCATACCGGCATCCTTGGCCGTTTTTACCCACTCCTTGGCATTAAAAAGAACGGGGTCAAATTCCTTGTACAGACCATCATAATCCTCTTTAGGCACTTGAACCCCCCTGGACCATCCTATTTCCGTTCCCCGAAGGGATACGGGGCCCCAATGTATAAACATGCCAAAGCGTAAATCTTGGAATACCTGTAAAGATTCTTTGTTGGTGGTTAGATCGGGATTGGCCTCCCCTCCACCGGTCAGCTGTCCTTGTACATTGTAAAACACAACTAGGATAAGGACACTTAATAAATTTTTTAGTTCGGTTTTCATATGTAGATATTTATTGTTTTTTAATGCTCATATTTCGGCAGCGCCTATCTCCGATAGGTAAACCTACCTACGGCAGGTAAACTCCAGTACAGGAATGTAATCTTGCCTGTCGGCCTCTAGATTGTTTTTTGTTTTTTCAATCAATTTTTTGTCATGCTCATTTCTTAATAATAGCGTTTTTATGAAAATGTTATTTATGCTGTTCCTTTTTCATTTGATTAAAATTGATCCCTCCTTCTTCGCTGGAGCGATAAACCGTTTCTACCAAGCGCATGGTCTGCAAGGCGTCTTCCGTACTGTGTGGCAAAGGGACCTCCCTATTTAAATAATGAATTTGTAGTCCGGCCATAGTACCCACAAATGCATGGGGGAACCACCCGCCCACCAAGGGGATTTCCCGCCAACCTTTTCCATCTTCCAAAATAACATACTCCATTTTTGGGGGCCTTCCGTTGGGATAATCCAAAGAGAGTCCGATCTTGATTTTTATAGCGCCCTTTGTCCCTTCTATCTTTAGATATGATTCCTGATGTTCCGATCCATATACATGCCCATGATTGGTCAAGATCCTTGCTTGGGTGTACTGATCATAATCTAATATGATACTGCTCCGGGTAGCAGCCAATTCCTTGGTCCTTGGATGTTTTAAAGTACTGGCCATTACCCGTATCGGGTCGCCCAAAAAACTTCGGATCAGGTCCAAATAATGAATGCTGTGATATAATACTTCTACGCGTGGCTTTGTGTATAGAAAATCCCATAACTGCCATGGGGTATGTACACAGACCTTAATTTCTATATCAAAAACATCCCCGATCAATCCTTGCCCTATAATGTCCTTGGATGCCAACATATAGGGCGCGAATCGCAATTGGAAATTAATGGCGGACACTAATTTTCTTCTTTTGCACACCTCTAAGACCTGTTCCGCCTCTTTTAAGTTTTCCCCCATCGGCTTCTGGATCAGTACTGCCGAACCTATAGGGAGCTGTTCTAGAATGGGACAGATTGAGTTAGCGGGAACTGCAAGATCAAAAATCGCATTGACTTTAACGGCATCGCTGATTAAATTGGAAAGGGAGGTGTATACTTTTTTAACTAAAGGATATTGTTCCTTTAAATCTTTCGACTTCTCCACATCAATATCATAAACTCCCATTACAGGGAAATTTGCAAGGGAATAGGCAGGCAGATGTGCATCCCGTACAATACCCCCCGACCCGATAATGGCAATGGGAAGAGGAGCGTTTGGAAGCCTAGGCTGTTGATCGAAGTTCATAACATTCTATTTTTTCTCAATTTTTTCAATAAAAAATATAATATAGGACCAGCATGACCCCCACTAACAAAACACTTAGATAATTAATTAGTTTGGAAGGGGTGCTTACCTTCAAATAAAATTCAGCAGGAATCTCCTGTACCGTTTTATCAAAATAGGATATACTCAAATAAATTGTTGAAGAGATGATAAAATAGATATAAGTCTGTCTCAACCAGTTTATACCCAATCCCTCGGGACTGGAAATATAATTTTCAATCCCACCGATCACCATATATTTTTCCACATAAAATATGCAGGCGGCAAAGAAACTCCCTCCAAGGAGCGTATAGAATGCAGCGTTGGCCGTTCCTTTTCTAGAGATAATACCCAAAACAAATACTGCTACAATAGATGGCGCGAAAATGGAAAACATTTGGTTGATCAACTCAAAAATAGCTCCGAGATTCCCCAAAAAAGGAGACCAGGCAACTGATAGCACCAATACTACCCCACCTGTGATTTTTCCGATATTTATTTTGGCCTTGTCGGATAGGTCAGGCTTAATTTTATCAAAAACATCATAGACAATTAGAGTAGAACAGCTGTTCAGTGCTGCAGCCACGCTGCTCATTACCGCTGCCAACAAGGCCGCTACCATCAGTCCTTTGAGACCAATGGGCATTAAATTCATTATCATTACTGGTAACACACTTTTTGTATCGTTCCCAATTTCGTCTTGAAAAAGGGCAACAGCTAAAATTCCAGGAACTACCATGATAAACACCGGTAAAATTTTAAGGAAACCGGCGAAAATAGCTCCCAATTTGGCCTGTTTTTCAGATTTGGCTCCTAAAACCCGTTGTACTATGGTTTGATCGGTACACCAATACCAAATACCCAATATTAAATGACCAAAGAGCATATCCATAAAAGTAAAACCTTTTTTCTCGGTATTAAAGCTTACTGCTTTTAACCGGTCGGGGTCTACCGCTTCTTTTAACGCATCGTATGTATGGATTCCAATTTCCGGAAGTTGGTAAATGGCCAATAAGGTAATGGTTAATGAACCAAGTATTAAAATAACTGTTTGAGCTGTTTCCGTGATTACCACTGAAGTCAGGCCCCCAATAATCGTATAGATACCGGTTACCGTAGCAATGATGATTATCGATACAAGAATATTGAGCCCGAATATTTTTTCGAAAACTACTGCACCTGCATAAAAACTTACCCCGATATGCATAAAGAGCGCGGCCAAAATACTGAAAATAGCCAGCACTACTCTCGACCTTACATCATACCGTTTCTCCAAGAACTGGGGGAGCGTGGTAATTTTGGTTCGCAAATAAAAAGGAATGAACACCAATGCAAGGATAATAAGCTCAAAGGCGGAAAACCACTCAAAATTCCCCCAAACTATGCCATCTATAAAACCTGATTCCGCTAGGCCCACCAAATGAACTGTTGAAATATTCGAGGCAAATAACGAAGCCCCGATCACAGACCAGGTCAACGATTTTCCTGCCAAAAAATAACCTTCGCTCGTCTGTCTTTTTTTGCGGGAAAACCATAATCCTACAAATACGATGCATAACAGATACAAAACAATAACCATTACGTCCACCGTATTTATTGCTTCCATAATTTATTTTTTTATTTGTTTGGTCGAAAATATTCCGCTCTCGTCCCTAACTCATTGAATCCCAAAATTCTGGATTGTCTGTTTCTATAAAGATAGGGTTCACGGTTTGTTAGAAATGATAAAAACAAAAATAAATAAAATAGGTCAATTGCACTAATATTTATTTAACTTACCCTCATGTTTTAAAATGGGTTACATTTGATTATGGACCAAACAATAGCAAATGGACAGAAGAAAAACTATTAAGACAATTGTTTTAAGCTCGTTTCTACCTTTAATATCGGAATCAGCTTTTGCCCATTCCTTCTTAGCAAACAGACCAAACCAAGCCATCTTAAATTTCAACAGCAATTGGCAGAATTGGCCGGATATGAAATGGGTAGGTCCTGAATATTGGGGCAACAGACTGCAAGATTGGCACTTAGAAGATGGAAAAGCCGTTTGTAAACTATCTGGTGCCAATAGAACGTTACACTTGTTAAACGTTCAGAAATCAAATGATCGGACTCCTTTTAAGGCGGCGGTTACCATATCTATCTTAAACAAAGAATTGAACACTGCTAATGAAGCCTTGTATGGGATGCGACTAGGAGCTAAAGGTCCTTTTAATGACTATCGTTCCGCTGCAGTTTTCGGCAAAGGTTTAGATATTGCAATAGATCCTTTGGGCAATTTAATAATAGGCGATAAAGTTATAGAGACGAAAATAGGGGAATTGCCCAAAGCTGTTCGTTTGCAAATAGATGCACGGCCTTCCCGTTCCAATTATCAATTGTCCATAACCATCAAAAATCCCCTTACGGACAAACAGTTATTCCCAAAGACAGAGGTTAGCATTCCAGCAGAAGAGCTTACCGGTAATTTTGCTCTGCTCTCCCATGTGAATGATAATAAGACGTACGACAAACCATCCGTCGCTTTTTCAGATTGGCAAATTGTTTCTGAAAATATGGAGCATATAGAAAGTAACCTATTCGGTCCTATCTGTTTCGCTCAATACACACTGCATCAAAATAAATTAAAAATTACGGCTCAATTAAGTCCGATCGAAAAAATTAAGGGACATAAAGTAGCCCTGCAAACACAAGAAAACGAGGATTGGAAAACTTTGGCAACCTCTTCGGTCACCCACTCTGGGAGAGCTGTCAATTTCAGTATTGATCAATGGGACAGTACCCAGAAAACCCCTTATAGAATATTCCTTGAGATCCCCTTAAAAAATGAGATCCACCAGTATTTTTATGAGGGAACTATTGAGAAAGAGCCTACCGATGTAGATAAGATTAAAACAGCTGTGTTCAGTTGCAACGCCCATCATGGGTTTCCCGATAATGATATCCATAAAAACATGTCAAAATTGAATCCCGATATTATCCTCTTTTTAGGAGATCAATTTTATGAAAGTACGGGAGGCTTTGGAGCAGAATATAGTGGGGATTTTGACGATACTTGTTTAGATTACCTTCGGAAGTGGATGATGTTCGGATGGGGCTATCGGGAATTGTTCAGGCATAAGCCCTGTGCCATTATTCCCGATGACCATGATGTCTATCACGGAAACGTATGGGGGGAAGGTGGTAAGGCGGCCGATGTTAGCGAAGGTTTTGGCGCGTCGGCACAAGATTCGGGCGGCTATAAAATGGCTGCAGATTGGGTAAATATGATCCAGTTTACGCAAACCAGCCACCTGCCCGACCCTTATGACCCAACGCCCGTAAAACAAGGGATCGGCGTGTATTACACCCAATGGAAATATGCTGGTTTAAGTTTTGCAATCCTAGAGGACCGGAAATTTAAATCCGCTCCAAAACAGGTACTTCCCAAAGAAGCTAAAGTGTGGAACGGTTTTATAACCAATCCCGATTTTGATATTAAAAAACATAGAAATTTACCTGCCAATTTGTTGGGAGAACGACAAGAAGCCTTCTTAAACAACTGGGTAGAAGATTGGAATAACGACACAAGTATGAAAGTCGTATTGTCACAGACCAACTTTGCAACTGTCGCCACCCTGCCCAAGGAAGTCTTAACAGATGAAGTGGTGCCGTCCTTGTATATCCCTAAAAAAGGCGAGTACGTTGTTGGCGATAAACCTACCGTAGATATGGATTCCAACGGCTGGCCTGCCAATAAACGAGATGAAGCTATCGAAATTATAAGAAAATGTTTTGCTTTCCATATTGCAGGAGATCAGCATTTAGGCAGTTATATTCAATATGGCCTTGAAAAACATGGGGATAGCGGTTTTGCATTTGCAGGTCCTGCTTTAAACAATATCTGGCCAAGAAGGTATTGGCCCTCAAATGTTGATGCTGACAAACACACTTATGAAAATCCGGCTTATATCGGTAATAATGAGGATGGATTTGGAAATAAAATAACGGTCTATGCGGTTGCCAACCCGTATAACACCGGCTTAGAACCGAAGATTATCCACAATAGGGCCACCGGTTATGGTTTGGTCACATTTAATAAAAAAGACAGAACCATTAAAACAGAATGTTGGCCCAGGTTTGTAGACCCGACCCTTGGTGAAAAGGTACAAAATCCGGGTTGGCCAATAACTATTGACCAATTGGATAATTATGGACGAAAAGCAGAAGCGTGGTTGCCCGAAATTCAGATAACAGATGGTACTACTCCCGTACTTTCCATTTTTGATCAAACGGAGGTACTGGTATATTCCATTCGCTTGTCATCGGCTACTTTTAAGCCAAAAGTATTTTCTGAAGGAAAATATACCCTAGTGCTTCACAATACAGAAAGCGACAAAAAGAAGACTATAAAAAATGTGAAAGCTAAAAAAATAAATAAAAAGACAATTAAACTAATGTTAAGTTAAACGAAAATTGTCACCCAATTTTAATGATAGTATGAAGTTGATCGGCCCCTTAATCTTATTTACATTTATCTTGTTTTCTGCAACCATCCCAGCAGAAAAAGCAGGTGCAGAAATAGAAAATGGCGCAATGTATGAACATTTGCATCAAATAGATGAAACTTTAGATCCATCGCGCTATCATACGCTCAGGAGCGGAATACCAAATAGCCTACTTAAATTTAAAAGAGAGAAAAAAGGAAGGGTTGGTTTCCTAGGGGGATCAATCACCTATAATCCTGGTTGGCGTGATAGTATTACTAATTATTTGAAAAATAGGTTCCCCGATACCCAATTCGAATTTATTGCCGCAGGCATCCCCTCTATGGGATCTACTCCCGCTGCTTTTCGAATGCAACGGGATCTTTTTAGTGGAGGCCCTATAGACCTATTATTTGAGGAGGCGGCCGTGAACGATGCCACAAATGGCAGAACAGAGATAGAACAAATAAGGGCCATGGAAGGTATCGTTCGGCACGCCAGGAACTTAAACCCTACAACGGATATTGTATTCATGTATTTTGCAGATCCAGATAAAATGAAATCATACCGGAACGGGGAAGCGCCCAAAGTTATCCAAAATCATGAAAAAGTTGCTGCCCACTATCATATTCCGACTATTAACCTTGCAAAAGAGGTTACGGAAAGAATAGATGCAGGAGAATTTACTTGGGAGGATGATTTTAAAGATCTGCACCCCTCCCCTTTCGGTCAGGGCATATATGCACGCTCCATAATTACCTTTCTGGAAAATGGGTGGACCAAGCCTAGTGATGAGAGCGTTAAAATTAACCACTATATATTACCCGAACCGTTGGATAGATATAACTACAACAACGGGGTCCTGATCGATGTTGCCAAAGCTAAATTTAATGGGGCTTGGAAAATCGATCCTCAATGGGTACCCAAGGATGGTAAAGGCACTAGAAATAACTATACCAACGTGCCTATGTTGATCGGTGAGAAGGCCAATGCGGGAAGGGTCAGTTTTACCTTTACAGGAAACACCGTAGGAATCGCCTTAGCTGCCGGTCCAGATGCCGGAATTATTGAATACCGAATCGATAAAGGACAATGGGAAAAATTGAATTTATTGACCAAGTGGAGTACAAGTCTGCACCTTCCATGGTTCTACACCTTGGGTGCAGGGCTAGAAAATAAAAAACACAGATTACAGATTAGGATAGCAAGAAATGATGATTCAACAAGTGTCGGAGAAGCATGCAGGATACGCTATTTTTTTATAAACAAATAGCAATAGCACCTCCAACGAGATTTAACAGACCAAAACTAATTGTACATATCATAAAGATGCATCTTAAAAATAAGCTAATACTGATTTTGACGATTTTAGCAGTTGCCGGTTGCTCCAGCAAAAAAGATAAAATTGAAGAGAAGGGCAAACCCAATGTAATTCTTATCTATGCGGATGACCTTGGCAGGGGGCTACTCTCTACTGAAGGACAAAAGATTATAAAAACACCAAATATTGATGGTTTGGCAAGAGAAGGGATGCGATTTGAAAATGCCTATGGGGCCATGTTATGTGCGCCGGCAAGGGCCAGCCTTATTACCGGGTATCACGATGCCCATGGAAATCGATGGAAAATAACATCGGGAAATGCCTATTCAAATATTTCCAAGGGTAAAATGGGGCAAGAAGAAATTGAATCAAAATTAAATGAACAGTTGGGCGAAACTCCAATTGAAGAGGTTTTTTTGGCCGAGATTTTCAAAAGTACAGGCTATGTTACAGGGGAAATCGGAAAGCTAGAATGGGGATTCTCGGCTACCGATAAACAGATGCAAAGACATGGCTGGGATTACTATTACGGCTTTTTGGATCATGAGCGGTGCCACGGATTTTATCCCCCCTTCCTATTTGAAAATGGAAAGTTGATAGAAATCGAAGGAAATACCAGGGCAGATAGCGGGAAAAGCACGGAGCTCGAAACTGAGGAGACTTATAACGAACGCTGGAACATGGAAGGGAAAACGACCTATTCCCAAAATCTTTTTCTTGAAAAAATAATCGGATTTATACGGAAGAACAAAGACCGCCCCTTTTTTCTTTATCATCCTACCCAATTGCCCCACGGTCCGGTTGCCATTCCGGAAGTCCATGAAGAATTTGTTAATGATGAAAGACTGACTCAAATTGAAAAGGAATATGCTTCCATGGTAAAAATGCTGGACGACCATGTAGGTAATATTATGAACGAATTAAAGACCTTGGGAATTGATGATAATACCATGGTAATATTCACTTCGGATAACGGGCATGAAATATATTATTCCCAAGAAGGCAGGATTCTAAAGCCCGTTAGGAACATGGAAACCGGGGAATTTTTTGATAATATAGACACTAAATTTTATAGCGGGATAGCTGGAGATGTATTTGATGGGAATGATGGGATGGCAGGGATTAAAAGAAGCAATTGGGAGGGTGGTGTCCGAGTTCCTTTAATCGTACGATGGCCAGGAAAGATTAAACCGGGGGCCACATCGAATACCTTAGTGGCCAATTACGACTTTATGGCTACAATGGCCCACCTGTTGGATTATAAGGTTCCCGAAGCCAAGGATGGCGTATCCTACTTACCGGAATTGTTGGGACAAAAAGGTCGATCACAGGAATATGTGGTGTATTCCTCATTTATAGGCCCAGCAATTGTTACCCACGACGGTTGGAAACTGCGCTACTTTGCCCCTAAAGATATATTTCAATTATATTTTCTCCCGAACGATTACCGCGAAGAATGCAATATAATTACTCAAAAAAAAGAAAAAGCCGAAGAACCAAAAAGCATCTTGATTGAAGAATGCGGAGGAGATTTGAACAATGGCTGGTTTACCTACGAT
The DNA here is from genome assembly GCF_000429545.1 of Arenibacter certesii DSM 19833. Classification (GTDB taxonomy): domain Bacteria; phylum Bacteroidota; class Bacteroidia; order Flavobacteriales; family Flavobacteriaceae; genus Arenibacter; species Arenibacter certesii. The sequence continues at coordinate 5,313 of NZ_AUCB01000042.1, read as the reverse complement.
AGAAATATTTTGCCTTCTATAAAATGATAGTCGCCTAGTATTACCTCACATAGCCTACAAGGGAACAACTTGTTGTAGCGCTAAAGGGATTAGTTTCACATATCCTTCCATTTCTCCTCGTCGGTTAAAATTATGTGGCCGATTGTTTCGACATGAAGTGCATTTTCGTACCTCCCCATTGGCATGTAAACGCCAGAATGCTCCCATTACATGTTTCTTTCAACATAGAAAACGCTACGTCAGAGAGAATTGACTAATAGCATAGCAACCACTGCAGATGGGCGTCTATTTCTCTTGAAGAAGATCAACTCCAACAAGATAAGGATCAGATAAATAATCTGTTTTACCTTCATTGTAAATAAAGGCATCTACAACCTTACTGAATACATTTTACGGTACAAATATATAATCGATCCTTTCTTAAACTTTCGCACGCACCTCCTTATACCGCGAAACATTCATTAGAATCGGGGTCGGAAATGTAGTCCGTTTATCTACTGCAACAAAATTACGGCAAACATCAACCAATGGGTAAGAGAGGAAACTGGAAATAGTGGAATAATCAAATTCTCCGCCTAAAAGGTTCGGGCTACTAGTTCTCCCATACTTCATCAATAAATTTGTGGCACACGCCTCCATGTATTCCACATCCATCGGGGAATGTGCATTCATATCCCCATTATCAAGAAATTCTCCAATTTGTTATTATGGACAAAATTCATTATAAATGTTGCCTCTTTACGTCTTTTTCTTGGATCGGACGGATTCAGGTGCGTTACTAGAAAATCAAATCCATAGGTCTCAACATGCAATAATCCATGTCCGCTATTCTCCAACATTTTATTTTTCACAATGATTGGTTTTCTAGAGGTTATACTTACCGGGTAACCATCCCATCCTCTATCAGGATTACAGCATACTCATGTCCTTAATTTTTAGCAAGAACGGATAAACTTTCGTGAGTAAAACCACAAAGCTCTTGCATGGCAACCACTTCGGGGTCTTTATCGTTCATCCGATCAATAAAACGTATTTTTCTTTCTTTATCTTTACCCCAATCAAATCCGTTGAAGATATTATAGGATATATTGGGATCTTCTCCACATTTGATTCACTGATAAACGAGTGAAAAGTGGTGTAGGAAGCCTTGCCTTGTTTTTATCGCCTAAAATAAGCTTCCAAAAATGTACGGCACCTTTTTAAAGTGTTTGAATAGGATCCTTATGCTAACCCGGCCTAAATTTACCCATGCTAAAAACAGCTTATATGGATGCTATTTCGTAAAATTTGAGCTTGGGCAACGGTAATCGGTGTTGGCAACTGACTTTATTTCGTCCGTTCTATTTTTATTGGGTTTTGTCGCGTGTTAAAAACGTCATTTATTTCAATTCGGTTTTCTTTCATGTTTATCCAATAAATGACTTTATAATTTTTATAGACTAAATATCTGAATTCTTGTTCTCTACCCTTTAGAAGCTCTTCGAGTTGTCCGATTTTCGGTTGTTTTGTTAGTTTTAAAGTCTCATTGTAAATTCCGTTAACGATATTTTTTGCAATTCGGGTTCCTGCTTTTTCACGATGGTACCTATAAATTTTTTCGAGTTTTTTTTGAGAAAAATCAGTCCAAAATAATTTTAACTCCATTTATCAATTTTGGCCTTTAATTCACTCGCTTCAATTAGTCGCCCATTTTTTGAATCTTCCATAGATTGGTCGATCCGAGAATTAAATTCCTCAATTGTCATTGGTTTAAGATCTTCGTGTCCAGATTGTTGGTTTTCTTTTTTCAAGATTTTTTCTAAACGTGAAATGACTTCTTCACTTTGAATTTTTAAAAATTCTTGAATAAGTGCTAATTTTCTCGTTTGTAAATCCATTTTATTTAGCTTTTAATCAAAGATACAAAATTATCAATTTGAGTTATCATTTTTTGAATTGCAGAATTTTTCAGCCAACTAGAATCTGCTACCCCATTTCGGTTAAATTTAAACGATCTGTTTAGATTTACATGGATGTTGTACAATAGTTTTTACGGCCAATTCCTTGGCGGTACAACAAATCGGCACGGGAGGGAGAAAAAGTTCTGGGACACCTGTTACCGTGAGGAGTATTTAAGGAACAATTCAGGGGTGCACAATCCACAGAGCAGGTAGATATGAAGGGCGAGCGGCAAGGTACGGTAGAACCTGTTTTCGGTACCCTGACCCAGTTTATGGGAATGCGAAAGATCAATACTATCGGGATAATGCAGGCCAACAAGTGCATGCATATGGCGGCCATAGCTTACAATCTTAAAAATACCTGAAGTTCACTCAAAAACTGACAAAAAGTGGGGCAAGCACACTTTCCATTTTAAATTATGAAATAAAAGAACTTCAGAACGTAATAAACTTATTTTTAAGGCCTCCAGAATTTAGCTGGACCGTCAAGTTGCCAAAATAAGAAACCCCTGAAAAGGGCTTAAATAGTTCGGCTTTGTGACTTTATAGGCTTGTGCAACGTTTACCATTGTTAGCATTTCGTCGTTTCTCATTTCTGACTTCTCTCAAAAAAAGTAAAGTTTTTGTTTTACATAATTCCAACCTCAATGCAACCAATTCGTAAAATGCACAACCATGATTGTGTTCGTTATATGCAGTTTACTTCGGATAAAGTTTATAAATTTTGTCATTCGTACCCGGATGCACATGATGGAATGTAGCTAAATAAAGCGCACCATTATGAACGGTAAAGTAGTAAGGAACAACCCCTGGTGGAAGCAGATGACTAAAATCCTCCCAGTTCCCATCTTGAAAATCTTCCCAAGTTCTCCACCGAATCAATCGATATTTGTTGGTATCATGGCCTTCGGCATATGGTTCTGTAAAATAGTTTGATCCGTACCAATAATCACCATAGCGCTCTACATCGTTAAGCACCAGACCGGTCTTATCCCATGCTCCCGCAGGTGAATCTATTTTTTGCCCTTTATTATTTCTTTTTTGCCCGGGACTTTCATAAATAGTCCAATTATCGAAATCATCCATTTGAATTACCTCACCACGACTCGAGTTAATGATGTAAACTATACCATTAACAACAGAAAGCGACCTTGCATATCCAAGCACTGGTACTTTGCTTTTATTTATCTTCGACTTCTCCGCAATATTGTCGTTGTTGGGGTCAAATCGCGTTAGTCCCTCATTATCGTCTATCGTGTAAATGTAACCATCAGCTGAGTTGTACACAATGTCGTGCGGTCGCCTAAGGTCAATACCTTTGTAATTAGGTGCATTAGTGCCCGTCTCAGTAAGATCTGAGAACTCAATAACCTTATGCCCATCTGTGTTCACTGCATAGTATTTGCCATCAACCCATGTAAGAGAATGATGTCCATCTACTTTAACTTGCGACTCTATGAAATCGCCCATTGAACCCTGCTGCCGATACACGAAGCGATTATTTCTTAAATCCGAAATAATCTCCAGTTCGTTAAAGAAACCTATGTGAGTAGACACTCGAAGGCCACCGCTTACTACATCGTTTGAGTCAACATAAATGCTTATCTGCAAAGGGTTTTCTTGAGCAAGCAAATTGGAAACGCACATCAAGAAAAGCATATAATACGATAACTGATTAGATTTCATGGCAATATATTTTCTTATGGTCATTTTTTCCTTTTTTGGCAATGTGTAATTCAGTTTTTTTTACCTAAAATAGAATTTATATTATAATACATTTTGGAAGTATATAGATAATCTTCTTTTCTTTTTATCACGATAAATGCAAACGTCTAGGCAATGATTTCGGTATGGGAAATCCCTTAGGATTTTCCGGTAATGAAATCGTGCCGACTTAAAAGTAGTGAATTTTATCTTTTGAGTATTGCAAGACTGAATTATAGCCATTGTTAGCGGGGTTTGCATTACAGACCTTACTCTAACGGACAACCCAATGGTACGATCCGCGGAGATTTGCCGCATTTTCAATCCAGCCAAAGCCCTGGAGGACACAAATAAAATTTAATCTTATATAAAACTTCGGCGGAAAATGACAAGCCAAAAGTCGACCTGCGTACTGCTTGCGCAACGATTCCATACAGGCGGCAAATGGATAAGACCCGTAAGTTACTCTGTTTTAAAATCCCAAAACCTTATGAAATCCCGATCCTAAGAAATGCAAACCGTAGATTTTTTGCTGCCCTGATAAACGTACCACTTGCGTACCGATTGATCGAGCTATAGGGTAGGCAGCAAAAAAAAGGGAAGTCCCGAAGTTGCTCTTTATTTTTTGCAAATAACCGCTAACGTAGGTGTATGGTAACTTGTGATTATATATCTTTTTTATCCGCAACTAAAGTAAGTTTTCTTTTTAATATTAACGTCGGTGTTATTCACAGCTTTCCTAACACTAAACCAATGTTCTATTTAAAACTAGTAAATCTGTTAAAACAGTATTTTATATTACGTATTAAGTTTTATAAAGCAACCAATTTACAGCTTTAGATGAAAAATGAATAGAATTATTCGAAGTAAAGTACGGCTAATATAAGGGGGTTTATAAAACTCATCCGAAATACTGAAACGGACAAGCTAATTGGCGCAAGGGTAATTGCACCAGAGGGAGGCGAACTCATTCAACAATTAAGTATGGCTATTAAATTTGGAATCACCGTAAAAGATCTGGCCGAAAGTTTTTATCCCTACCTGACACTCGGGGAAGGCATCAAATTAGCGGCGATCACCTTTGGTAAAGATGTATCCCAATTGAGTTGTTGCGCCAGTTAGTTTGCTATCGAATAAATTAGTCTAAATCCATAATCCCACAACTTTTTGACTTGATCCTTTTTTTGTTTAGACTGATCTTATTTTTTGCTTAAATCTAAAATACGCAGAAATTATGCGTGATTCCGAAGTTAAACCTGTCTCAACGCCTAGAATTAAATCATCATATCAAACCACAATTAGCCATATAAAGACAATTTTTGAGTGCAGATTGAGTGCAAATAAAAAAGAGGCTGTCTAAAAAGGCAGCCTCTTTTTTGTGCTTTATATTTTAAGAAAAGTCCTGTTTTTCGTATCTTAAGGTATGAAAAGAAAAGTTGTATGGAAGACCAACAGTCAGGCACAATTGAGTCTTCTTCCACCCAGTTATGATGATCTTGTTCCAGAGCACCATCCTGTACGTATCGTCAACAACATTTTGGACCAGATAGATATTACCTCCATAGAAAGAACCTATAAAGGCGGTGGCACCTCAAGCTATCATCCTCGGGATTTGCTCAAAATCTTAGTCTACGCCTACCTTCGCAACTTGTATTCATCCCGTAAGATC
>NZ_AUCB01000041.1 GCF_000429545.1 Arenibacter certesii DSM 19833 | reverse complement strand
GTTAAACTCATATTACCTATTGAAAATATGATACCAAGAATATAAATACATTAAAACAACAACTACTTTGCTGATTACCAGACGTATAATGAAATAAAAGGAAACTCGCTGACTGTGTAATTATGGGTAGTTTATTTCAAGACTGTGTAATAGATACACATTGTAGAGGACGGTTACGGATAGATAACATATTATAATAAATCCTTTAGTTCTTTCATATTACCGTCCTCATCCATATAGAGAGTATGGATTGTATCTAATTCAAAGATTAGATCTATTTTATATACTCCGGCACCATTATAAAATGCATGGAGTAATGTATAAGAAGCATACTGCTCATATATCATATGCAAAATGCTCCCAGGAAGCTCATAAGCACCAATTGGCTTAAAATTATTTTCCATGACCGCTGTATTATACAGATTATACGGGAGGAAAATCGAATAGAAGAGAATATTAATTGTAAACAAAGTATACAAAATATATCACTTAACACCTCCAATGTCCAAGAAATTTGGATTATTACAAACAACATCGCACTTTGCTAGTAGGAGATTACACCGAAGGAAAAACTTTACAGTTTTCATTCTTACTACGCGTTGTACACTATACTAAGATCGTTCTCCATCAAAAATAAATCTTCAACACGGCCTCATCTTATGGATTTTTTCAAAATAAGCCAAAAGAAAAGGCCACAAAAAATGCAGCCTTAACTAATCTATCTAACTCAAAGTTCAATTACTACATATCAATCCAGCTACCATCTGCATGTATGTATAATTCCTCGCTAGATTCATCTTCAAGGATAACTTCCAGTTTGTATTCGTTTACATCATTCAGAAAGGCTTTTTCTACTATGGCACCAGGATAATCTTTTTCCAAGGCTGTAGTAATAGTATCGGGAAGTGAATCTTTCTCTATTTCACTAAAGTCCTGAGCATGTATCATCTCCATTATTCCATCATGGAAGATTGGCGGATTAGCCAACATTGGGCTAAATGACCCTACCGCCAAAGCAGTGGCGAAAACTAAATTCTTCACTTCTGAATTCATATCAATATATCTTAAGGTGTATAGTATCTTTTCTCCCATGTGTTATAACAAAATCATGCCATTGATATTCCTAAAGCCACTTACGCCATGTAACGTCTGATTACCAGCAACTTAAACTAATTTCCCTTTATTTTAGGTAGTGTTTATAAGTGTGTAGAAAACAAAAAAAGTGTGTAAAAATTACACACTTTTTAAAACTCTTAAAAGCCAATCTAATATTTTACTTGATGTGATGGTTTTAGTAGATCATTCACCGTTTTTACTGGATTAAATGTCTCTAATGGAACTTCTACAAAAACGGTATTCCAAAAAGCCATGGCACCATTCCATAACCCGGGAAGCTCCAACGCTTTAAGGTCTTTCCCTTCTTGGGTTTTTTGCGTGATAAAGCCTTGTTTAACATCTACAAATTTGAGTAAATCGAACTTTTCCCCCTTATAATTTCTTACCCCACACACTAAGTCTACAGGATTAAAATGAGTAGCATTCTTCATCACTTTCAACTGTTCGGGATTATCAGTATCCACTTGTGCAGATTCTATAATTTGCAAAGATATCTGATTTTGGGCATCCTTGACCCAAAAAGGTCCGCCCCCAGGTTCTCCCTCATTTTTCACCATTCCACAGATGCGAATTGGCCTGTTGACCTTATCTTTTAAAACCTTTATTTGTTCTTTTAAACTAAAACCATTGAATTTATCGGTAAAGTGCACATTTAGCTCCTCTTCCAAAAACTTTATTATACCGTCTACTTCCTCCGCTTTCAGGTCATTTTCATTCAATATTCGGGCATATTTAAAGACCTTTTCCTGAAGCTCCAATAGCAGCCCAGCAAGTATTTTCTTATTTGCTGCCATTACTTCGGTATATCTAGGTACAACAACGTTATCTATATTTTTTATAAAGATTACATCCGCATCCACATCATTTAAATTCTCTATTAGCGCACCGTGCCCTCCAGGCCTAAATAAGAGAGAACCATCAGATAGACGAAATGGCTTATTATCCATATCCACCGCGATGGTGTCGGTAGATGATTTTTGGTAGGAGTAAGTTACCGAAAAGGAAGTCTTGGTATCTGCGGCTACCCTTTCACCAGCCTTCTTAAATTCCTGGTTAAACATTTTCCCATGTTGTTCAGATATAGTGAAATGTAATCTCGCCTCATTGTTTACGGATGCATAATCAGCAGCCTCCTTTAAATGCTCTTCAAAAGGAGTAGCGCTATGATTCCCATAATGATGAAAAGGCAAAAGTCCCTTTGGGAAAAAACCATAATTTAATCCGTCCTTCAACAACATATCCTGCACAAAGAGGTACTTCTCTTCATCCTTAGAGTCTGTCTTTCCTTTTATTCTATTTTGGATAAGGTCATAAAATGCAAATTTTTGATATCCATCAAAGAATGTTGCTGCGTCCTTATCCCCGGTTCGCTTAAGATAGTCCTCCAACCTTTCTTTTTTTGGATCGTAAGCATCCAAAAAGTTAAACATAGCCTTAAACATTCTAGAGGCTGCTCCAGAAGCAGGTACAAATTTCAATATGGATATATTGTCATTTTCTTCCTTAAAAGTATCGATTAACTCTTGAGCTCGTGCCTCAGAGAATTTAGAGATCCCATGGGAGACTATTGCCGCTTTCTCTAAGCGAACAAATGGAATTCCCTCTTTAAAAGTTTCTATTTGTGCCTTAACTTTTTCTGTGGAAACACCTAGGTTTTCCAACTGAATTATATCCGCTTCAGATAATACCATTATTTTTCTAGTAGTTGGTTAATATATTTTACAGCCGTTTTAAGTCGCGTTTGTTTATCGCCCTTTAATATAACAAAATTCCTGTTATACCGTTCCAATGTTTCTTTGAAATACAAAAACATTCGCTCTCGTTCTTTAGGCTTATCCCTTAAATCATCTTTTTCCCAAGGGACGTCTATATAAGTAAGCAAATACAGGTCATAGGAATTCCCTAGGGCGTATTTTTCCAATAGGGGATCACAGTAGCCCAAATAATACGCTTCAGAATAAACTTTTGTCTCCAAAAGATCCGTATCACAAATTAATACATCGGTAGCTTGCTCTGACAGCTCATTCTCCAACTTCATTTGCCCCTCTGCTATAGGCAACAAATCTTGAGGTTCACAGGTCTTTTTTTCATTATTCCATTTGTCTTGAAGATATTCTCGAGCATACTCAGGCACCCAAACGGACTTGTAGTGTTTAGCCAATTGCTTGGATAATGTAGTTTTTCCTGTCGATTCTGGACCAAATAATACTACTTTAATAACATCTGAGGGCTTTTGTTTAAACTTTTCTTCCATGCGAAGTATCCTAAAATGGCTATAATAGTAAACAATATATATTGAAAAGAAGTAAATATAAGTCCTTTATACCAATAGAGGGGAATGGATATAATATCTCCTAATATCCAAAAAATCCAGTTTCCCAACTTTTTACGGGCCATTAACCACATAGCCACAAAAAATATTGCGGTGGTAATTGTATCTACATAAGCGGTCCAGCTATTCCATTGGTCAAAAACGAGGTAAACCAGCACCACAAATGCAATAGCCCCCATAAAGAGCATGACCGACCATTTTTTTTCCTTTGCCGTAGTTCTAGTTATTGGGATAAAATGTTCATCATCTATCTTCCTTGTCCACACATACCAACCATAAATACTCATGGTGAAATAATACGCATTGATCAACATATCCCCCAGAAGTCCAAAAACGCCCAATATGTACACAAATATACCAGTGCTAATAATCCCAGTGGGAAAAACCAGGATATTCTCTTGCTTGGAATACCAAACACTTAAAAAACCAAAAAACACTCCTACCAACTCTAGAACAATTAAATGGGTAGGGATATCATGATATTGGGAAAAGAACCATTCAACTATAAGATCCATCTATGCTACGCTCTAATTATACAATTCCCTAACAACCAATTTTTGTCAACAATCTAGACTGAAAATCAATTTTCTTTATTTAGCCACTTCAATAATTTCCTCATCACAATATTAAAGTGACTTTTTATAAGGTGCTACCAGATTAGACAGATTTAGGATATGAATATAGAAAAAATTTAGGCGCATTACCCTTCGTTTTTTGTAGCATACACACAAGTATATCCTTCAAACTCTAGAAATCTAATAGAATAATTGGAAGCTTTACCCTTATACAATATGGTCCCCGTAGTTTCATTTTCAGATAGATTAAAATCGGTGATATCTATATGATGTAAAAAACTTAGCCCCTTATGGGCATAAATTTTAAAGAGCGATTCCTTTGCTCCCCAAACAATGGTCAGCTTTCTAATCAATGCATCTGTATTGGCAACCGTCTTATATTCTTCAAGAGGAGTAAACTTACTGGCAATCTTAAGGATTTTCTCGCGCTGCAATTCTATGTCGACGCCCACTTCCAACTTATCAGATAAAATAATACCTGTAAATTCGTGGGAATGAGTTATGGAAATAAAACGTCCGTCCCTTAAATGGGGTTTGCCGCCCTCGTCGTAATAAAGATCCTTGTCTTCATAACCTGCTTCCGCCAATAAATGCCGGATACTTAAGAACCCCCTTCTATGAAGTTCTGACTTCATTCCCCTCAACCTATTATTGCATATTGGGGTTAGGATTACACCCTTAGAGAGCGCTGCTTCGGTCTCTTCAACTTTCCAAATCAGGACCTTAACATGGGAATCTACTGTTATAGTTTTGTAAAGAGGCATGGGATTATTTAAGTTATTACTACCTTTGCAAGTGCAAAAATGGATAATTGCTCCTGTACGAATGTAAAAATAAAAACGGAGAAGAAATAGACTAAACTAATTTATTCCTTGTCTTAATATATTTTTACATAATGCCCATCTACGTGAGCAAAACCATCAACGCATTTGACCAATAATAAAAATAATAAAAAATGAGTATTAAAACTATTCCTTACATACCCTATAAAGTTAAAGATATTGGCTTGGCCAGTTGGGGAAGAAAAGAAATTGAATTAGCGGAAGCTGAAATGCCAGGACTGATGTCCTTATGTGAAGAGTATGGGGATGAGCAGCCTTTAAAAGGTGCCCGTATAGCAGGTTGCCTACATATGACTATTCAAACTGCTGTTCTTATAGAGACCTTAATTGCATTGGGGGCCGAAGTTACTTGGAGTTCATGTAATATCTTCTCTACCCAGGACCAGGCTGCAGCTGCGATGGCAGAAGCAGGTGTTCCTGTCTACGCTTGGAAAGGGATGTCTGAGGAAGAATTTAATTGGGCAATAGAGCAGACCTTATTCTTTGGAGAAGATCGCAAACCATTGAATATGATTTTGGACGATGGTGGTGACCTTACTAATATGGTGTTGGACAAGTATCCAGAAATGGCTAAAGACATTAAAGGCCTTTCCGAAGAAACTACCACGGGAGTACATCGTTTATATGAGCGCGTTAAAAAAGGAACATTACCTATGCCCGCCATTAACGTAAACGATTCCGTGACCAAGTCCAAGTTCGACAATAAATACGGATGCAGAGAAAGTGCTGTAGACGCTATTAGAAGGGCAACCGATACTATGCTAGCCGGAAAGCGTGTAGTTGTTGCAGGCTACGGTGATGTTGGTAAGGGTACAGCGGCCTCTTTTAAAGGAGCCGGTTCTATAGTAACCGTTACCGAAATAGATCCAATTTGTGCATTACAAGCAGCAATGGATGGTTTTGAAGTGAAAAAAATGGAAACTGTTGTGGGCAATGCCGATATCGTTATTACCACAACTGGCAATAAAGACATTATACAGTCTCAGCATTTTAAGGCGATGAAAGACAAGGCCATTGTATGTAATATTGGACATTTCGACAATGAAATTGATATGGCTTGGTTAAATAAGAATTACGGTCATACCAAGGATGAGATTAAACCTCAGGTAGACAAATACACTATTGAAGGTAAAGATGTAATAGTTCTTGCAGAAGGTAGACTGGTAAATCTTGGTTGCGCTACTGGCCACCCCAGTTTTGTAATGAGTAATTCATTTACTAACCAAACCCTAGCACAAATAGAGCTTTGGAAACATAGTAATAAGTACGAAAACAAAGTTTACATGCTTCCAAAACATTTGGATGAAAAAGTAGCCGCTCTACATTTATCACGTTTGGGAATTGAACTGGAAACCCTTAGACCAGAACAAGCCGAATATATTGGTGTAACTGTAGAAGGACCATTTAAACCCGACTATTACAGGTACTAATATCTTACTAGTTTATAACGTTAAAACCCCTTATATTAGATTAATATACGGGGTTTTCTTTTTAGTCACTTTAAAATCGCTACAATCCATCTTCAGCAAATAAGCCAAACAGGCACAAAATAATATAGATAAGTACATTACTTCCTATGTAGAGAAAAGTTGAACAGCCTGGAGCCTTTACATAAAATTTATAGGATTTTAAGCGCTAAACTAGTACCAAATGAGCGCACTGTTGCCATAAAAAAACCCTTTCCAAATTTGGAAAGGGTTTTTAAATTTTAAAGAATGAGCAACTAAGCCTCAAAAGGCTCAATGGAAACATAAGATTTCCCTTTTGCTTTCTTTTGGAACTTAACAATACCATCTACTCTTGCATGCAAGGTATGATCCTTTCCTGCATAAACATTTGCTCCAGGATTATGTTTTGTACCACGCTGTCTTACGATGATATTTCCAGCAATAGCAGGTTGACCACCAAATATCTTAACGCCTAAACGTTTCGATTCTGATTCCCTACCGTTTTTGGAACTACCAACACCTTTTTTGTGTGCCATGATATTCTGTTTTAATTCTAGTTATTAACTTAAAGCGGCAATTAACTCAGCTTTCTTCATGGAAGAATATCCATCAATTCCCTTATCCTTTGCCATTTCTCTCAACTCCACAACAGTTTTTTTATTCAAATCGTTGTCTTGTGACTCCTCCTTTGCAGGAGCATCAGCTTTTTTAGCTGCGGGCTTAGAATCTGCTTTTTTCTCGGTCTTCTTTGCTCCAGAGGCAACTATTCCCTCTATCAACAATTCAGTCAAATACTGACGGTGACCATTTTTTGTTCTGTAACCTTTACGTCTTTTCTTTTTAAAGACAATTACCTTGTCACCTTTAAGGTGCTTAATGACTTTAGCCTCAACAGCGGCTCCGTCTATAGCGGGGGCGCCAATTGTGATGTCAGTACCATCTTCCAACAAAAGAACGTTATCAAAGATAACTTTGCTACCTTCTTCGTCTTGTAAACGGTGAACATACACTTTTTGGTCTTTCGCAACTTTAAATTGCTGCCCTGCTATCTCTACAATTGCGTACATAGCTTGTGTTTTAATTATATAAGAACATGCCTAACCTTATATTAGGCGGGTGCAAATATAGTTCTAAATACTTAATTTACAAGCATTTTTTTAGATTTTTACCCGTGATTTAGCCTTTGGATTGTTAGACCCCTTAAATAGCTGCATAAATGATAGGGTAAGCACTACAGTAGTGGCAAAGCCCATAATTGCTACCGTAAAGAATACTATACCTTCCGAAGTATCATAATCCCTAAACCAAACTTTAGAAAGTTCATCCAAAAAACCTAGGTTGATTTCAGTTGAATAGAAAGCGAAAAAAATGGTGAATATGATAGTAGCAACAAAACCTGTTACCAGTCCTGCAGCGAAACCTTTCCCATAATTAAAAGAAGTTCCCTTTTCTATCTTAAAATACTTTATGGCCTCAAATATGCCAAAACCAGTAATGACCCCATTAAACAAACTATAAAACACATTGGTATGTAGGTTAAAAAGGGATAAAATTAGGAAGTATGCAATTAATGAACCGCTTGTGGCGATACCAAACCTAATCGGTAGTGAAAACAGTTTCATAGTTTAGTGTTTTAGGTTATCCCCTTAAATTACAGAATTTTAATGATTAAAACACATAAATTAACAAGGAACTAAACTTTCTTGGAATTAAACCTAATGAAACCCAATTCTTATCGTCTATCCCAACCTAAATTGTATCACACTTCATTGTTAAACACCCTCTGCAGCCATCATAATTGCTTCAATATTTAGAAGATTTCTCATATATAAAGTGGAATTAAAGACTGCAATAGCCCTACTTAAGCATATAAGAATTGAAATACCCTTAGCATTTCCCATATTTCGTATATTTGATTCTCAATTAATCAATCCATGTTCTAGTGCCAAAGGCCGCTAAGCATTTTAAATTCTTAATATGAAAACTTGTCAATTGTTCCTTGTTCTTACCGTATTGACCACTTTGTCTTATTCCTGCAAAGAGGCAAAGCAAGACACCTCTCAAATGAAAGAAGTATTGGCCATACATGATGAGGTAATGCCTAAAATGGGTACAATAGGCAATTTAATAAGTGAATTGGATGAGGAAATTACCAAAAGTGATACCGCAGAATCCTACACTAAAGCAAGACAGGACTTAAAAGACGCCCACAAATCCATGATGGATTGGATGAGAAATTTTGGCGACCGATTTGATGGCGAAGAAATCATGAAGGGAAAAACACTTACCGAAGAAAAACAACAATGGTTAAACGAGGAGGAAGAAAAGGTTAAAGTTCTTAGGGACCAAATAAACTCCAGCATTAAAAATGCAGAAGAATTACTTAAAAAAGAGTAAGTAAATTTAATTCTTAAGCATTTTTAAGCCCCTCAATCACCTGATACTTCTGCTGACAAATAAAGACAAACACATTATAACCCTTTAAATGGCACTACAAATTTCCTACTCGTCGATCCATTTTAAGGTTTCCATTATTCTACGTATATCATTTTGCAGATAGGCCGCAGCTGGTAAAATAGAATCGTAATTTGGCTTAGCGTGGAAATATAAAGATCCAGTTACAAAATGCGCTGTACTGTCCGTAACATAAAATTGCGCCTGTGAGGCAGCGTTTCCTTTCACCTCATAGTACATTCCATACACCTTACCTTCCTCGTTTACAAATGGCTGTTCTAGTATGTTATCGGCTTTTACTGCGTGCTCATAGCTTAATCTCTGAGCATCGGTCAAAAGTTTGTCCAAGTCGCCGTTTATTTCTTTATAGGTAATAAAAATAGAACCTTGCATTAAGGGGTAATCCAAAATAAAGGAATTGCCTTTTTTAGATTTTATTGAAGCCATAACATTCCGATCCAATGTAAAATGATCCCCTTTAAAAGTCGTATGTTCCGTATCCGGATATTCTAACCGGAGCAGTGCATTTGGTTTAGGTAAAACCTCCCCTTCACAAGAACCAAGAAGAAAGCAGCAAAAAACAATTATAACACTATACTTCATTGGGCAAGGTAACTTTAATTTGTTTCAATCGTTTTTTATCCAAGCTCTCCACTACAAATTTGTAGTCTTTAAAACTCACGGTCTCTCCTCTTTTAGGAAAGCTTCCGGCTATCTCTAAAACAAATCCGGCAACGGTTTCGGACTCTCCTTTATTATCTTCAAAATCGTCCTCATCTTCAATCTTTGCCACCCTATAAAAATCGCGTAGGGGTGTTTTTCCATCAAACACATAATTAAAATCATCTAACTTAGAGAAGATAAGATCCTCATCATCAAACTCATCGCTTATATCCCCAACAATTTCCTCAATAATATCTTCTAAGGTAACTATTCCTGAAGTACCCCCATATTCGTCGACTACAATAGCCAAATGATTCTTTTTAGACTGGAATTCCAATAATAGGTCGTCCAATTTCTTGTTTTCAGGCACAAAATAAGGCTCTCTTATGAGGGATACCCAATTAAAAGTCTTCCGATCTATATAGGGCAACAAGTCCTTAACGTATAACACGCCCAGAACATTATCCATGTTTTCGGAAAATATAGGAATCCTAGAGTATCCATTTTTCTGTATCTCCACCAATACTTCTGGATATTTCATATCCTCTTTTAACGCAAAAATATCTATCCTTGGACGCATTACCTGCTTGGTATCTGTATTTCCAAAAGACACAATACCTTCCAATATTTTCTGCTCTTCCTTAGTAGTATCCCCTTCAGAGGTCAACTCCAAAGCCTGTGACAAATGATCCACGCTTAAACTGGACTTTTGTTTGCCCAATTTTTCATAGATCAGAATTGTACCCGATCTCATTGGCAAACTTAAGGGAGATAATAAAAAGTCTAACACCTTTAAAGGGTAAGCCATAAAAAAGGAAAAGGTAAGTTTGTTCCTATTGGCATAGACTTTTGGCAATATTTCCCCAAACATTAAAATAAGAAAGGTAACGACTACTACCTCCAACAAAAAGCGGACGGGAATTAACCCTAAAATACTAAATTCTAAATCCTTGAATATAGTATTCGCTATTTGATTGAACAACAGTACGGTACCGATGTTTATGGCATTATTGGCAATAAGAATCGTAGCCAATAACTTTTTAGGGCGATTTAAAAGATCTATAATTATTTTGCCCTTGGTGGTATTTTTATCTTCAATTCCCTTAAGCTCCGTCAAGGAAAGCCCAAAAAAAGCAACTTCAGCTCCAGATATTACGGCCGAGCATAATAAAAGAAGAATAAGCAGTATGATTTTAAACGCAAAAGCAACATCAATTGCTATAAAATTCAACAATAAACTAAGGGGGTCAGGATCCACTAGTAGGTTTTTATTTTAATTGACTTAAAAAGGTAAATCATCTTCCTGTTCGGGCTCATTACCAGCTACAGGTTCATTAGGCCTATTTGGTATAGACCCCAGGTTTTGAGACTGATTTTGTTGGCTGGACTGGGCGCCAGGATCATCGCCCTTTTTAGTGCTCAAAAATGTAAATTCTTGAACGTGCACTTCGGTAGTATAACGGGTATTACCGTCCTCTCCTTGCCACTGGCGATTTTTTAAACGCCCTTCAACATACACCTTATCACCTTTGGACAAATATTTCTCACAAACTTCGGCAGCTTTATTTCTCACCACAATATTGTGCCAGTCCGTATTGGTCACTCTTTCACCGGTCTGCCTGTTAGTATACGTTTCATTGGTGGCCAATGGAAATCTTCCTATACAATTGCCTCCTTCAAAATAGTGCATTTTAATTTCATCTCCTAAATGCCCAATCAGCATTACTTTATTTAATGTTCCACTCATAAATCAAATCTTAGGTCAAAAATACTAAATTTTAAATGCTTTTATAAAATCCGCTATTAAAACTGGCACGGGATATTTATGCAGATCGCTAATTCTTATTCCATTCTCCAACTTATCCGCAGCATGAATAATCCAAAAACGCGTATGCAAATGCTGATGAGATAATTTATGGACCACCTGATTCTCATTGTATAAGTATACCTCAAAAGGCGCTTCCACAGCCACAATACCCTTTAAACTTTCGCCTACTTCTTCCAGCTCAATCTCCTTATCGGTTTCCAACAGTGGAAACTCATACAAATTTTGCCATATTCCAGGCCCAATTCGTTGTTGTAACAAGGTACTATTATTTTCATCTACTACGACCAGATAATTAAAATATCGTTTTCTAATTTTAGTCTTTTTTGTTTTAACTGGTAAAACAGCAACTTTATCGGTAGCCAAAGCAACACAGTCATTATGTAAAGGGCAACTGTTACAATCTGGATTTTTAGGAGTGCACTGCAAGGCACCAAATTCCATTATCCCTTGATTATAGTCCTTTATATTTTGAACATCTTTCACTCTATGGGCAAGCTCCCTAAAGAAACTTATCCCTTCTTTAGAATTAATAGGTAACTCTACCCCGTAGTACCTTGCCAACACTCTATAAACATTACCATCGACAACTGCTTCTGGCCGATCAAAACAAATAGAGGCAATTGCACTGGCCGTATAATCCCCAATTCCTTTTAATTTTATTAACTCTTTATATGTATCGGGGAAGATTCCATCACGTTCTTCCGAAATAAATTTGGCGGTAGCATGTAAATTCCTTGCCCTGGAATAATACCCTAGTCCTTGCCATAATTTTAAAACCTGTTCTTCCTTGGCTTTAGCAAGGTGATGTACCGTGGGAAAACTCTTAACAAATGTTAAATAATACGGAATTCCCTGAGCTACGCGGGTCTGTTGCAACATAATTTCTGACAACCAAATTAAATACGGATCACGGGTCTTTCGCCACGGGAGCCGTCTTTTATGAAGGCTATACCACTCCAAAATAATTCTAGAAAAACTCATTTAGTAAGGTGTAATTTACAAAAGTAATGGTTTAGCATCTTAAAATTAAGTTCTTATGCATTGAAAGATATAATTTAATTCATATATTTGCGTCCCGAAAAAAACACATAGAAATATATTTACTTAACATGACGAAAGCGGAAATTGTAACGAAAATCTCAGATAAGCTGGGCATTGAAAAAGGGGATGTACAAGCAACGGTAGAAACCTTTATGGAAGAAGTTAAAGCATCTTTAGAGAGCGGAGATAACGTTTACTTAAGAGGATTTGGCAGTTTTATCATTAAAACAAGAGCCGAAAAGACTGGTAGAAATATTTCAAAGAATACTACCATAAAAATACCAGCACACAATATCCCTGCGTTTAAACCTGCAAAGGTTTTTCTAGAAGGTGTTAAAAGTAATGTACTAGTAAAATAACTTATTATTAATCTAAAAAATAGACCTTTATGCCGAGCGGTAAGAAAAGAAAAAGACATAAGGTAGCTACTCACAAGCGCAAGAAGCGCAGGAGAGCTAACCGACACAAGAAAAAGTAGTTGCTACAACTACTTTTTCTTTTTATACGTTCATTGACATAGAAATTCTCAAGAGAATTTCGACGGGTTTAGAGAACCTGTACAAATTATTGTTTAATCATTTGTCCTGTGTTATCCTTCGGGTGCGACATTTTGGGCGAATATAAATTAATTCAGGTGAATAGAGAATTGATCGTAAGATCTAGTTCCGATGCCGTCGATTTTGCCTTGCTAAAGGAGGGGAAACTCACTGAATTACACAAAGAAGAAGACAGTAACGATTTTTCTGTTGGCGATATTATGATCGCCAAAGTCAGGAAACCCGTTACCGGATTAAATGCGGCGTTCGTAAATGTGGGGTATGAGAAGGATGCCTTTCTTCATTACCACGACCTTGGCCCGCAACTAGCTTCTATGTTGAAATTCATAAAAGCCGTTAGCTCAGGAAAATTAAAAGACTATTCTTTAAGCAATTTTAAGTTTGAAGAAGATATTGACAAAAATGGTAGCATTAACGATGTTATCAAAGCCAATCAATCCTTACTTGTACAAATAGTTAAGGAACCCATATCCACAAAAGGACCACGAATAAGCTCAGAACTTTCCATAGCGGGCCGTTATTTGGTCATGGTCCCTTTTTCCGATCGTGTGTCGGTCTCTCAGAAAATAGAGAGTAAAGAAGAAAAAGATAGGTTAAAACGGCTCGTAAGAAGCATTAAACCAAAAGGGTTTGGCGTTATTATCCGAACAGTCGCAGAAGGCAAAAAAGTAGCAGAACTAGATAAAGATTTGCAAGGTTTACTGAACAAATGGTCAGTAATGTGCAATAAAATTCAAAAAGCTCCGCATCCATCCAAGGTTTTGGTAGAGCTTAATAGAGCCTCTTCCATTCTAAGGGATGTTTTTAACGACTCCTATACAGGGATTTATGTGGATGATGAAACGCTTTTTGAGCAAGTAAAAGATTACGTGCAGGAAATTGCACCAGAGAAAGAATCTATTGTTAAGTTGTATTCTTCTTCTGTCCCCATTTTTGAAAAATTTGGGATCGAAAGACAGATCAAAACTTCCTTTGGGCGTACAGCCACAATGAGCAAGGGGGCCTATCTGATTATAGAACATACGGAAGCACTGCATGTTATTGATGTAAATAGCGGCAACAGATCCAACAAAGCAAAAAATCAGGAAGAAACCGCTCTAGAGGTCAATCTATTGGCCGCTTCGGAAATTGCCAGACAATTAAGACTCCGCGATATGGGAGGGATTATTGTGGTAGACTTTATAGACATGGCAAAAGGCGAACACAGAAGACGCCTGTTTGATCATCTTAGAGATGAGATGAAGGACGATAGGGCCAAACATAAAATACTGCCTCCCAGTAAGTTTGGACTGATACAAATTACAAGACAACGGGTGAGACCCGAAATGAACATTAAAACAAGTGAGGCAAATCCTAATGGCCCTGGCCAAGAAGTGGAAGCCCCTATTGTACTAATAGACAAGATAAATTCAGACTTGGAAAAACTTCTAAAAGGTCCGGCAAAGGACAATGGGATCATCTTAAACATCCATCCCTTTATCGCCGCCTATTTAACCAAAGGCTTTCCATCTATCCGCACCAAGTGGTTCTTGGAGCATAAAAAATGGATAAAAATTCAGCCAAGGGATGCCTACACTTATCTTGAATACCGTTTTAAGAATAAAGACGGCAAAACCATATATTAAATAAAAGCGACTACCAAAAAGGAGTCGCTTTTTTTGTTTCAATAACTACTATTTAGAACTTTTAAAAGTCCCGACGTGTATTTTATTCTACTCTGGGCGTTATCACAATATTTCTAAATTCTATTGGGCCGTGATCTCCCTGCAACAACAAAGGACCAGGCTCCCCTTCCCTACTATCCAAAGCACCCCCTGTAATCCCAGGAATAATCTGATCCTTAATGACAGTAACTCCATTGGCAACAACCGTTACCCGCCTTCCAATTAATGTAATATCATATTCTTGCCATTCCATTGCCTCCTTTGCTACTACCTCAGAAGGCGTAAGAAAACCGTATATCCCACTAAACTCAATATCTGACGGATCTGCCCCCTTACTATCTGTAATTTGCACTTCATAACGTCCACGAAGATATACCCCACTGTTGCTTCCCTCAGGATAACGGAACTCCAAATGCAATTTAAAATCCTGAAACTTTTCATCAGAAACTAAATTAGCCCCAGATCTCGGACTTTTTAGAATACCAGATTCCACAGACCATTGGTTTTTTCCTAATGCATGCCACCCATTTAAATCGTTTTCATTAATCAAATTTTGTGGCTTTCCCCACTTTGGATTTTTAATGTATTCCAATTTTGGCGCCCTCACGGCTTCCCATTCATATGATTTACCGTCGGTATAAACCATGGTGCCACTTAGTACATCACCATCTAACACACCACTAAACTCCATATTCCTATTACCATCTTCCCATTGTGGAGGAATGGAAAAAGTAAATTTATCGTCCTTCATACTTATTTCCGAAATAGGCCGTGCACTACCCATAGCATACACAAATCTTCCTACTAAAGTACGTGTTCCTGAATGGCGAATTTCTAACCAAGAAGGGAGCTCCTTGCCATTCTGGGAGATAACCATATTCCATCTTCCCTCAATAGGATTAATCATTTGGGAATAAGAAAATGAAGATATAGTTAGGAAAAGGAATAAGACAACTCCAGATATTTTAGATCTAATATTCATATAATTTTGTTTTTATCGAAAGTAAATATAATAACAATTTAGAGTTTAAAGCTATAAGAAAGTTCCAAATCTCCATACCAATGCACTCCTTTATAGCGCATAATCACCTATGTTCTCATCAAGCAACAGGACCTAACCATGCTATTTCACCCAATAAAAAAACCATTTTCATGAAGAATAGCTATTTCAATCTAAGTTAGAAAACCATAGTAACTTAGACACATAAATGTTATAAGCAATAACACAACAGTCAATCCTCATAAATTTACCATACCCTTTTTCTGCCTTATCTTTACCCACTATCCGAAGTGATAAAAACACTAGAACAACAGCATATTAATATGACAGAACCTTATAGATCTTACTCCGTAACCGAAGCCATTAAAAAAATGGAGAGCTATTGTGCGTACCAAGACAGGTGCCATAAGGAAGTTGTTACCAAGCTAAAGGAGATGCGTATGATTCCTGAGGCTATAGACCAAATAGTAGTACACCTCATCAAGGATAATTACCTTAACGAAGAACGCTTTGCCAAAAGCTTCGCCCGCGGGAAATTTAATATTAAAAAATGGGGGAAAAATAGAATCAAAAATGAACTAAAGCATAGGGATATTTCCAAATTTAATATTACGTCCGCTTTAGAAGAGATCGATAGTTCGGAATACGAAAAAACTTTTAATGAGTTAGCCAAAAAACGGCTTACACAAATTAAAGAGAAAGATATACAGAAACGTCGTAAAAAATTGGCAGATTACCTGTTTTACAGAGGATGGGAAAGTAATATGGTCTATGAAAAAATAGGAGAATTAATCCCCTTTAAATAAGAAATAGCCCTATTTCGCAACCTAAAAGGCAAAGAAATAGGGCTATTTATTTATTAATTTAGATTAAATGACGCCCCTATACTGAACACAAATTGATTGTGTAATTTCTCAGCTGGAGTCAAATCACGCGTCTTAAATTTTGCAATTGGAGTGCCAAACTCTGTGAAAATTCCAAATCCATCAGAAAAGAAATATCGCACCCCCAAATGCCCCCCAAAATTCTTAAGTCCTAAATCAAGACCTGGATAAACATCCACATTATTTCCCAACTGAAGAACACTTCCTAGATTAGCATTAAATCTGGCTTTAAGATCTATTCTATTATCGAAATCAGCATCAATAGATTCTTTAAGGCCCAATACGTAGGAAGAAGAAACTCCTATGGAGAAATTTTCTCCAAGACCGTAATCATAAGTAACTACAATACCGGTACCATATTTTTGAAAATTGGCCCCAATTTGCATTTTCTGATCTCCTGTTCCATCATAAGCCTGTGCATTAACGGATACTGCCGTTAAAACAAACGCCATAGCAAATAGTAAATTTCTCATATATTATTTCTTAATTTTTAGCGTGCAAAGGTACCCTATTTCAATCACAAAACCTTAATCTTGACGCCTATTTGTTCTAATAATAGCCTGCTCGTTCTTCCAGTCAATCCACTCCTGTCCTTTAATTTTCCGCATTAAATTATCATAATACCTCATGAATAAAACGTTGTAGAAAGCCTTTCCTAAATTCTTGGGATTTCTGGCTATCGCACGCAAACTCATGGAAAATCCAGGGGTAATATACCTCATGTAATGCCAATACCCTTCTGGCATATACAAAACCTCCCCATGCTTTAATTGCGTCTTATACCCAGATGCATGCCGTAGTGCGGGCCACTTCTTAAAATTAGGATTAGCAAAATCTATGCTCTCATGGGTAATTAGCGAATGGGGAACTTTGTACAAATACCTGTTTTCAGATTGTGGAAATAAGATAACTTCCTTATTACCAACAAAATGAAAATGAAAAATATTTGCCAGATCAATATCATAATGCATAAAAGTGAAGGAATCCTCCCCACCAAAGAAAAGCATTGGCAAACCTTTCATCAATTTAAGTCCAAAGTCAGGATACTTAAAATCTTGTTGTAAAGAAGGGACCTCTTTTAGTATATTCCAAAGAAAAATGCGATATCTAGTAGGCTCCTTTTGCAGAAGGTCTATATAATCGGACATTTTCATTGTGGCATGCGGCTCGTTAAATCCGTCTTTAGAATGTACCGGCCTATCATCATAAAGCGGCACCGTCCTATCACCGGCAACCTTACGCATATACTCAAAATCCCATTTGGAATAGGCTGGCCAATCTTCTATACAATTCTCTATTACCACGGGGAGCTGTGGCTTAAAGTAGTTTTTAAGAAACGCTTCCTTCGTAATATTTGATACTCTGGGTATTTCTTTTAAGTCCAAAACAACATGGTTATTTATTCAACAAAGATAAAGAAACCGCAAGCAACATTAAGCCTTACTTTACCAAAACTAATTTAATCCGTTAGTTTGGCATTTTGCTTAGCCGCTTCATTACGCTCAATGGTATGCCCCGGTCTAGACCATCTAGGCTTTTCGCCCAATGGTTGATACTTGGAATTTTCCGCTTCCACTGTTTTTGGCTGGGAAACTTTGGTGAATGGTTTTTGCGGATTAAGACCTAACAGTTTAAACATAGCCATATCTTCATTAACATCCGGATTTGGGGTGGTCAATAGTTTATCTCCCGCAAAAATTGAGTTGGCCCCGGCAAAGAAGCACATCGCCTGCCCTTCCCTGCTCATTTGAGTTCGCCCAGCGGATAAACGCACTTGGGTTTCCGGCATAATTATACGGGTAGTAGCAACCATACGCACCATATCCCAAATAGGGATAGGAGGCAAATCTGCCATTGGCGTTCCTTCCACGGCCACCAATGCATTTATAGGCACTGATTCTGGCTGCGGATCCAAAGTAGATAAGGCTACCAACATCCCAGCCCTGTCTTCCAACGCTTCGCCCATTCCAATAATTCCCCCGCTACAAACGGTAACGTTACTTTTACGGACATTTTCAATGGTATCTAATCGGTCTTTAAAAGCCCTAGTAGAAATTACATCCTTATAATAATCTTCCGAAGTGTCTAAATTGTGATTGTAGGCATATAATCCAGCTTCAGCTAAACGATGCGCCTGATTCTCTGTAATCATTCCCAAAGTACAACAAACCTCCATATCCAATTTATTAATGGTACGGACCATTTCTAGCACCTGGTCAAACTCCGGACCATCCTTAACATTCCTCCAGGCCGCACCCATACACACCCTTGAGCTTCCCGCTTCCTTGGCACGCAACGCTTGGGCCTTTACCTGAGAAACCTCCATAAGGTCGTTCCCCTCTACATGGGTATGGTAACGGGCAGCTTGCGGACAATATCCACAATCCTCAGGACAACCGCCAGTTTTAATAGAGAGCAAAGTAGATACCTGCACCGTATTGGGGTCATGATGCCTTCTGTGCACTGTAGCCGCTTCGTATAGCAACTCCATAAACGGTTTGTTATATATGGCCACTATTTCCTGTTTAGTCCAATTGTGTCTTACTTCACTCATAGTTATTTGTTTATTGGGTCTTCCCCCAACTACCTCGATCAAAGCTCATCCAAGGTTTAGACCTACATGTTCTCCAAAACCTTGCAGGTGCTCCTCGTAGATGTCAAGGTAGTCGGGGTCTGGCTTTACGCTATATCTTTTTTTTACCTCAACTTGGTTCGAAATTTAAAAAAAGGATGCCGCTGCAATCCCTAAGCCATCGTCCATTCCATTAAAGGGTCAAAAATAACTTTTAATCATTAATAAAGGGAAGAACCCTATCCCTTTTTCATTATTAAGAACTAGCAACTTTAGACTTGAATAGGGCCCTATTAACCAGTATTCTTCAAAACTCTTAGCGTCTTTGGACTCCTGTCAGGTAGTAGATGAAACTTTAATTTTCTAAGTCATTAGTAGCACTTTTTTTACCTTTCCAGTTAATGAAATTAAAATCTCCTCCGTCATTAGTTCATTTTTTTTTCGATTTTATCAAATAAGCTTTATATATTTGAAAATAAATTCCCACAATTGTAATAGACTGTTATTTTTATAAATATCATTCTAACAGTAAGTTTATATCTAAATTGGGCCAGCCTAATTTACTGAAATTCTTACAATACATATTGGTAAGATCCAGTAAAATCGGATTTTTATCCTTGTAGTTTTGAACGGCTTAGCGCTGTAGTAAAGAGTAGATAATCAAAAAAAGTGTGCATATATAAGGGCAGTATTGAACTCCCTTTTTCAAATAAAATTTTATTTTAAAAAATAAAACATGTAGTCTTAAATTCCCCCCAAAATGAAAGACAATTTATTTTTTGACCATATCATCCTTATTGATGACGACAGTATCATAAACCATGTTCATGAACTTCTTGTCAAAAGACATATCGCTGCAAAGAACATTACGTCGTACTTAAATCCACTCAATGCAATAATTGCCATTCAAAATCTTCTCCAGCAAGAAAACCTTAAGATTTTGGTGTTTCTAGATTTGAATATGCCCGAAATAACAGGATTCGAATTTTTGGACAAGGTTGCGGAACTAGAAAACAACACTAAAGTTTTTGATATAATTATTGTATCCTCATCCATAGATTCAAATGATATTTCCAGAGGTGAGAACCATCCCCTTGTACGCACCTATATCGCCAAACCAATTACCTCCAATAAACTTAAGGAATTAAAGGAGAATTATTTACAATTGGAAGTACAGTATTAGTTTTCAAAAAACATGATTCTTTAATAACCCATCTATCGGGTTCATGGCTTAGGCCCTCATAATCGCTTACCAACCTCTTTAACCTACATGTATAATAAAGCGCCTCTTTTTAAGCCAAAACCATCATTTTCCAACATTAAAAGATCAATCACTACAAGCTTTGCCTTAATTTTCCTCTGTGCTTTTCTCCTAGTAAGTGGCATATATTTAACGCTTACCCAGGGAGGTTACGATGTGAGAATCATCAACCTTACAGGAAAACAAAGGATGTTGAGCGAAAAAATCATCAAAGGAATATATGCAACGCAGATATCCGATGAACATTTAAATGAACTGAAGAAGAATGCGCAAGCTTGGCACAGAACGCATCTTTCCCTACTAGATGGCAGTTCCGGTTTACACACCTCTGTACTTTCCAATGACTTGGATCGTATTTTAAAAGAGATAACACCTTATCATCAACAGTTATTTAATATTTCCAGGAGAACAGATATTACCGAATTGAGCAGCCAAGAATTACAGCATATAGATCATCTAGGTCGCAGCTATTTTCTGGGCATGGATGCTATTGTCACCAACCTAGAAGCGGATTTGGCGCTTCAACTTTCCAATTTTAAAAAAATTATTATCCTTCTTATCATTATTTTCCTCTTATTGATTTGGGGTCTTTATCAATTATATGTAAAAAATATAATTGATTCGGTTAGAATCTTGTCCCAAGAAAAAGAACTCCAGTACGAACATTTACATGCGATAATAGAGAGCACTAAGAACCAAATATGGACATTAGACAAAAATTACAACCTTATTTTCTATAATTCTGCCTATAAGGAGCATAGAACCACCTATTATGGTAATCTGCCACAAATTGGGAAGAGCATACTTGACTACCCAAATGATCCAGAAAATCACCATAACAAGAAGGTTTATTATGACAGAGCGCTTGCAGGAGAATATTTCTCCATTGAAAAAAGGGTAGTATTGAGTAATAAAGTTTTCTATTTTGAACTAACCTGCAACCCAATTAGAGATAACAACAATGAAGTGACCGGTTGTAGCATTTATAAAAGAGATATTACGCACCGTGTAAAAACATTGAGAAAATTAAGAGAAAGTGAAAGCTCATTATTAGAGGCCCAAAATAGGGCCAATATCGGTAGCTGGGAATGGAACGTAACAAGCGATAAGATAAAATGGTCTAATCAGTTGTACACCATATTCGGAAAGAACAGAAACTCCTTTACGCCAACCTATAAGGCTTTTGTCTCCCAAATTCATAAAGAGGACAAAAAAGAATTTAGGAACTTATTTAAAACCCTTGAGACCGAGGATACTTTTACTATTTCCAATAGAATACTCCTAGAAGATGGTAGTATTAGATACATGCGTCACATGGGAAAGGTATATCGCGACGAGAACAATGCGGTAATACAACTTACAGGCACCACTCAAGATCTTACTCTAATTGAAAAATCCAAAAAGCAGTTGGTACGACAGTATAGAGAATTACAAAATTTTGTATATGTCATATCCCATAATGTTAGGGGGCCCATTACTACTATATTAAGTTTATTGCAACTATATGATGCAAGCAACAGTTCTAAAAGAGATGAGATAGTAGAAATGGTGGGACTTACAGTTGATAAATTAGATGGTACCATTAAGGATTTAAATCATTCGCTATCCTTAAAAAGCTTTTCTAAAAGCGATCTCGAAAGAATAGTGTTAAAGAAAATTATAGAGGACGTTATAATTTTAATCTCTTCCGAAATTAAGAAAACCAATGCCCACATTAATCTAAATTTTAATTCTTCTATTCATGTTTATGGATTAAGAAGCTATTACTCCAATATATTCTATAATCTGATAATCAATTCCTTAAGATACAAATCTAGGGACAGAGCCCTTATTGTAAATGTTAGCGCTAGTCCAAATTCTATTGGAGGCATAGAGATAATAGTTTCCGATAATGGAATAGGAATGGACCTCAATGATATTAGCAGAAAAAAGATTTTTGACATGTATGGAAGATTAAGCGGCACCGATAGCGGAAAAGGACTGGGACTGTATTTGGTAAAAGTGCAGGTTGAAGCGTTAAACGGCTCTATAGAAGTACAAAGCAACTTAAACCAAGGCACTGCTTTTACATTAAACCTACCATCATATCCTTAATGGAGTGTTTTCTATATTTGCAACAATAATGAAGCAGCTCATTTCTAATTTCTCTCTTGGGATAATGAGGACACAAGAGGCGGACTTAGATTTAAAATACAGTATCTATTCCCTATACCTTTTCTATTAGAATGCTTACAGCATTACCATCAAAACATACTGTATTTATCATTACCTTATCTATCCTTTTTGGAAGGTGACTATAATTCACAAATACAACTGGAATAAACTCCTGGTGCCGAATCATCAAAATTGCCAATTCTAGACTCAACATCCCGGAAGCTCCAATGGATTGGCCTACTTTCCACTTATTCGTTGTTAATGCCGGTAAATGGGGCCCAAACACTTTTTCAATAGCTGCGAACTCGGAAAAGTCCCCTTTTATAGTTCCCGGAGCATGCAGCACCACTGCATCTACCTCCGATGGATTTAAATCTCCAAATGCCCTTCTCATAGATCGCTGAAAACATTCTGCATTGGAAGAGATGGATATATTGTGTTCCAAGATTTCCGTTGCAAACCCCAAGCCTATAATTTTCGCAAGCGAATTTCCTTGTTGCTTTGTTTCCAAACAAGCCATAGATGCCGCTTCCCCAATACCATAGTATTCTGCTTTTTGTCTAACTTTAAGGTTATACACGGATAATCAACCCCTTGCCTTACAGATCTAGAGTACACTTTTAAAGCTCTCATTTGCGCTATAGTAAAGGGCGTTAACGGCGCTTCACTACCACCAACCAAGAACTTACTGGCCATACCGCTACGCAACCATGCTACTCCGTTTAATAAGGAATGTAAGGCCGTGGAGCAGGTGATAGAGTGAGATATCTCTGGCCAAAAATTAAACCTAGATGGTATTTCATTTTAAAAGGATAAGAACCAGCTCCTAGCTTTCTAGAAAGATGTAATTGTGAATCTATTAGGGATTACATTGCCAAAAGAGCATCTCTAAATTCGTCTGCATATTTTTTAATTGTTCCCTTATCAAATGAGGACTCCTCTTTTATTCTGCCAATTACAGTAACCTTGGTTCTATTAACAATCACATCCTCTGTAGCGGGATCCGGATCACCGCTAAAAATTACTCCCACATCATATCCTTTATTCTGCAACCACTGAATGGTTAAAAGGGAATGGTTAATGCTTCCCAAATAATGCCTAGACACTACGATTACCTTGTAGTTGGGCATAATAATATCTAATATAGTATCCGAATCGTTCAAAGGTACTAATACCCCTCCCGCTCCCTCTATCACTAGATGGTTCTCTGTTTCTGGCTCCACTATTTTATTAGGATCTACATAAACTCCTTCCAAAGCAGCAGCTGCATGTGGACTTAAGGGAGCTTTTAGGGCATAACTAGTTTCATGGATTACCGTTTTAGAATTAGATATCAATCTCACAACAGTATCATTATCCTTATCCTCTCCAGTCTGTACTGGCTTCCAATAATCTGCCTCCAATGCTTCTACTATTATAGCAGAGGCAATAGTCTTGCCCACTCCTGTGGATATTCCGGTAACAAAAAATTGCATCATTTTACTGGGGTTTGGTTATGAATTCACAATTTAAACATTTATACTTTCTTATTTCAAAAAAGGGGAAAAGTTTATAAAACAGACCTTTCCTACTGTAATAGGTCTCCATTTTTTGTGCTTTACAATTTGGGCAGCGCCTTAGATTTCCCTCATCATCAATTGCGTATGCACGTATATCATTATATATTTCGGTGGCTTTTTCCTTATCAGAATAATACACCTGAAGTTTCACTCCCCCAATAGCATTACTAATCATGGGATCGGAATTAAGGGTGTATTCATCTCTCAAGAATACCGGTATCCCGTCCGACTCTAATCGTCCTTTTAGAATCTGAACGTCAGCTACATATTCAAAAGTAGCTAGCGTATAAAACTCGGGGTTC
This sequence comes from Arenibacter certesii DSM 19833, assembly GCF_000429545.1. GTDB lineage: Bacteria > Bacteroidota > Bacteroidia > Flavobacteriales > Flavobacteriaceae > Arenibacter > Arenibacter certesii. Next base: position 8,859 of record NZ_AUCB01000041.1, on the reverse strand, counting down.
TTCATTTATTTTCGATTAAAACAAATTGGACAATGTGGACTATAATTTATTAATCTCCTCCTTGGTATTAAAGCTATGCAAACAGGATCGTAATTGCACTTTCCCTTCCGGTACCGTTGGGGAAAGAATTGGCTTTACATCAAACCCATTTTTCTATAAGGTTAAGGCCCATTCCTTTACCTGGTCGTTTCCTTTTACCGAACAACAATGAACGGCAGAATTGCTAGGCACAAAATGATCACTAATGCCTAATTCGTTTAATTTAGACTTAAAAAAAGTGATATTCGCTCTCAACCCTAGTTGTTCTACTTCCGATTGAGACAGCTGTGTAATAGCTATCAAAGCCGTAGCTTGTGCATGTGGCGGCATAGCTGTGGTGTAAATAAAGCTTCGGGCAAAATTTACCAGATAATCCGTTAAGTCCTTACTTCCCAAAATAGTAGCTCCGCGGCAACCCAATGCCTTACCGAAAGTGACGATCCTAGCAAAACTTTGATTTTCAACATTCCATTCAACCAAAGGCCCCCTACTATTTTCCCCAAATACACCAATAGCATGGGCCTCATCTACCACCAAATAGCAGTTTAGGTCCAAACGAAGCTCGGTAAGTGCCAGCAAAAAACCAATATTGGCATCATAACCGGAATTAAACACTAGGGCCGAATCAGATCTAAAAAAGTTTGCCAAATAATCTTCTAGCTCATTATAAAGCTCAGAATTACCGATCAACAATCGGGATACCGTAGCGCCATTGGCCATTATTCCCTTGTCTACCAGATACTGCGAAACCGAGATAAAAATAGCTTCGTTTTTAGCAAAACCCAAATAGTCATTAGAAGAAAAATCGACTAGCTTATTGGATACCGGCAGTTTTCGAAAGACATTGTTTTCTTGTCTTTCGTTTAATTTGGCCATGAAATTTTCAGGGAATTCCACCATATCTCAAATGTAGTATTTCCTGTTTTAATAGTATATTCGCAAGCAGAAGGATTTTAAAAAAATCTCCTCCATAAAAGCTCTAAAATAAAGCATTTCCATATGAAAAATATTTTTTTGGGAATTATGACCCTGATCTTCACGTTAAACTTACAGGCACAAGCAATACAATATCAAATTTCCTTTGACAATGCTATTCACCACGAAGCAGAGATAAAAGCATCCTTCACTAATTTGGACGCCGGAGTCTTTTCCGTACGAATGGGACGCTCTTCCCCCGGCCGATATGCCATTCACGAATTTGCCAAAAACGTGTATAACCTTAAGGCTACAGATGGTAATGGAAAACTATTAAATATCCATAGACCCAACCCTTACCAATGGAATATTACCGACCATAACGGGGAAGTTAATGTTAGCTACACCCTTTATGCCGATAGGGGCGATGGGACTTATGCCCAAGTAGATGAGACCCATGCCCACTTAAACATACCTGCTACATTTATCTATTCCCCTCAATTGACAGAACGCGAAATTGTAGTTGACGTTGATGTGCGGAAAGACCTTAACTGGAAAGTGGCCACACAGTTGGAAAAACTATCGGACACTAAATTTAGAGCCCCCGATTTCCAGTATTTTATGGATAGTCCAATAGAAATCAGCGATTTTTCTCTTCGCCAATTTGAAGTAGAGCAAAATGGCAAAACCCAAACGGTTGAGTTTGTACTGCACCACAACGGTACGGAAGCAGAGCTAGACACCTATTTTGAACAGGTGAAGAATATAGTCCTAGCACAAAAAGATGTATTTGGTGAACTACCTAATTTTGATTTTGGAAAGTACACCTTCTTAGCTTGTTATATTCCTAATGCCTCCGGAGACGGCATGGAGCACCGAAACTCTACCATCCTTACCGATAGAGAAGGCTTGGCAGAAGGCGGAATGAGAAATAATATTGGTACCGTTTCGCATGAGTTTTTTCATGCTTGGAATGTAGAACGCATACGCCCACAATCTTTGGAACCCTTTAATTATGCAGAAGCCAATATGAGCGGGGAGCTATGGTTTGCTGAAGGTTTCACTAGCTATTACACCAATTTAATACTTTGTAGAGCCGGAATTATTACCCCAGAGGAATATATAGAAGGACTTACGGGCACTTTTAATTATGTTTGGAATTCCCCAGGGCGTCAGTTTTTTAACCCTATAGAAATGAGTTATCAGGCACCATTTGTAGATGCCGCCACTTCTGTAGACCCCGTAAATAGGGAAAATACCTTTATCTCTTATTATTCCTATGGCAGCATGCTCGGTTTAGCATTAGACCTTTCGCTTAGAGAAAACAAACTAAATCTGGACGATTATTTCAAATTGGTCTGGGAAACCTTTGGTAAAAGTGAAACCCCCTATACCATAGATGATCTACACCAAACGTTGGTGAAGTATGCCGGAAAAGAGTTTGGAGACCATTTCTTTAATTACTATATCTATAAAAGTGAAATGCCCAATTATGGAAACCTGTTTCAAACAGTTGGAGTGACCTTAAAACAGGCTACAGAACAGCCATATTTTGGAGCAAGTGTAGCTATTAACCAATTTGGAGCGGGTATCATTCAGCGCAACACCCAAATAGGCACTCCTGCTTACCAAGCAGGACTAGAAAGAGGAGATGTAATAATGACTGTTAATAACACCCCATTATCGTCAAATCAATCCTTCAACGATTTTATATCCCAATTTGAGGTTGGGGATACTCTAAAAGTAGCCTATAATCGTTACGGCGTTCCAAAAACTACCACTGTAGTTTTAACGGGGAATCCTGCTTACGGCATTCAGTTAGTTGAAAAGGAAGGTGATAAACCTCGTAAGAAGGTATTGAAAAATAGAAGAGATTGGTTAAAAGTGGAATAATATGGGCATCGTAACCACCACTTGCACCAAAGAAAGCGAACTAATACAGATTTTAAGTCTGCAGAGCAAGAATTCTCCAGAAAATTTAAGTTCGGGAGAGAAGACGCAAGAGGGATTTGTTACCGTATCTCATAATTTGGAATTACTAAATAGGATGAATGCTGTTTGTCCGCACATCATTGCCAAAGATGGTGCTGTAGTTGTAGGCTATGCCCTTTGTATGCACCCAAACTTTGGTCTAGAGATAGAAATTCTAAAACCAATGATTGCGGAAATAAACAGCTTACTGCCCCCTCCCGACCCCTATATAATTATGGGACAGATTTGCATTGACAAATCATACCGAAAAAAGGGGATATTCCGTGAGCTATATAAAACAATGAAGCAAACCCTCCCCCCACAATATAAGCGCATTATCACCGAAGTGGACACTAGCAATCCACGATCTTTAAATGCCCATTATGCCGTGGGGTTTACCGATTTAAAGACTTATGTATCAGGCAAACATGAATGGAAATTAATCGAATTGCAATGAGCTAAGAGATGAACAAGACATAAAATATTGTTCTAAAATATTTCCACCCCATCATTGTGAGGGATAATAGCTAGTTTGGTTATAACATGCCCATTTAACCAACCTTCATCTGAATTTTTTACAAACAAGTAGGGTTATAAAAGATTATTATCTTTAGGCATCAAAAGGAATTACAATGAATAGAATTTACGCCATCGTATTAGTTTTTAGCATTTTTACTTTCTCCCTAAATGCGCAACAGCGAAATACCAGTATGGATACTACGGTAACCACCAGTGGACAGGTAATCATAAAAGGCGTACCGGTAAAATATAAGGCCACTACTGGAAAACAGCCAGTGTGGAATGATAAAGGAGAAATTATTGCAGGGCTCCACTACACTTTTTACGAGCGATCTGGTATTACGGACAAGTCCAAAAGACCCCTTGTTATTTCCTTTAATGGTGGTCCCGGATCAGCATCTGTTTGGATGCATATAGCCTATACCGGTCCTAAAATTCTTTCCATTGATGATGAAGGTTACCCCGTACAACCCTATGGAATTAAAGATAATCCCCATTCTATTTTAGATGTTGCAGACATTGTATATGTAAACCCGGTAAACACGGGATATTCCCGTGCGGTTACCACTATGGATAAAGGGGAAATGGCAAAAAACTTCTTTGGAGTAAAACAAGATATTAAATATTTAGCCAGTTGGATAGATACCTTTGTAACCCGTGAAAACCGATGGGCCTCTCCAAAATATTTAATCGGGGAGAGTTATGGTACGCCAAGGGTATCCGGACTATCCTTAGAATTGCAGAACTCACACTGGATGTATTTAAATGGTGTTATCCTAGTTTCACCAACCGGTTTAGGGATAGAACGTGGCACCGCAGTTGAAGCAGCTAACCTACTTCCCTATTACGCGGCAACAGCTTGGTATTTTAAGAAACTACCATCGGATCTTCAAGGGAAGGATTTAACCGATATGTTACCAGAAGTGGAAGAATATACTGTTAACGAATTAATTCCGGCAATAGCCAAGGGCGGTTTTCTTTCCCAACAGGAGAAAATGAACGTTGCGGCGCAGATTGCGAGATATACCGGGTTGTCCGAAAAAGTAATTTTAGAACATAATTTAAGGATCCCAAAAGGGTTTTTCTGGAAAGAATTACTTCGCGATGAGGGCTTTACCGTAGGAAGGCTAGACTCTAGATATCTTGGAATAGATAAGATGGATGCTGGTGAGCATCCAGATTATTCAGCGGAGCTTACCAGTTGGTTACATTCCTTTACACCGGCAATTAATTACTATATGAAAAATCATCTCAAATATGAGACAGACCTAAAATATAATATGTTCGGCCCCGTACATCCTTGGGATAGGAGTAACAATACAACTGCAGAAGATCTTCGTAAAGCCATGGCACAAAATCCTTATTTAAAATTACTGGTACAAGCAGGATATTATGATGGAGGAACAGATTACTTTAACTCAAAATACAACCTATGGCAAATGGATCCTAGCGGAAAATTAAAGGATCGTATGAGCTGGAAAGGATATAGAAGCGGTCATATGATGTACCTTAGAAGCGAAGACTTGGCTACCTCTAATGAACATATCAGGGAATTTATTAAAGAAGCTACCCCTAAAGAAGGTGCGCCTGCACAGTATACTAGAAAAAAATAGCGCTATAAAATGATTAATATCAATTAGCTGTAGACTAATTGCAATTACTAAAACAATGAGAAAATTAAAAGATGCTATATTACTAATTATAGCGGTCTTTCTCTCAATATTGATTGGTAAAGCATTATTGGCTTCAAAACCTGCATTAATAGAATTAATTTCAGCAGAAATAACCGCCTTTAATCTTGGCAGGATTGTAGGTTACTTTATACCCTGGCTACTAAGTTTTATTTTGACTTTCCTTTCCTTCAAATTTGGGGTCTCGTATCTGTTTAAAAAACAACCACAGTCAAATAACGAACTTGATTAACTTCTGAGATTTATGGGCATTCACTATTCCACTTCACTCATATATACTGACAGAAATAGGTATGAAGTCCGCCCAATGTGAGCGCTAAGGTAATATTAGGCGAACTTTCCCCGAAAATCAAAAAATCTCACTATTGTTTTTCACATTCAACATCAGCTAAATTTTAAGACTAAAAGATTTACAACGCACCTCATTTGAATTATTTGTAATTTTAAATGGTATTTCAGCGAACAAATTAGGAAATTATTAATTTTTTAACTTTTTTTATGATTAAAGGACATCATATTGTCAAAATCATTAGCACCTTTTTTACTATTCTGTTCGCTTGGTTTTTCCCAGAGCATCAATTTTGACGAGCTGGATAAGGAAAAATGGTTGCGATATAATGGTGGAGTGGCCGCAAATGCAGTCTACTATGATGGTACCGCCAACAGAAAAGACCTGACCTACTTCCTTACTGGAGCCCTAAATTTTAATGTAGCCGGACTCTATAGTATCCCATTATCATTCACCTATTCCAATCAAAATTTCAATTTTCCCAACCCGTTTAACTTTAACAGATTAAGCCTCCACCCTTCCTACAAATGGGCCACCGCCCATATTGGCGATGTAAGCATGAGTTTCTCCCCCTATACTTTAAGCGGACATCAGTTTACTGGAGGAGGCTTTGAACTGAACCCCGAAGGAAAGTTCCAAATCAGCGCCATGTATGGAAGGTTTTTAAAAGCTACGGAATACAATTCCGAAGCGCCACGGGCAATAACCGCCTACAAACGTATGGGATATGGAGTGAAGACCGCTTATGATTTTGAATTCATGAAACTAGGAGTCATCCTTTTTAAAGCAGAGGACGATGAAAATTCCATTGAGAATCCATTTCCAATGGAATTAGGGCTATCACCAAAAGAAAATGCCGTGCTTTCCTTTGAGTCGGAATTCCGGTTATTGGACAAAGCCCAAATCCGAATAGAATATGCTATTTCTGGAGTTACCGAAGATACTCGCCTCACAGATGCTCCATCCTCCAAGGGCATACTAGCCTTTATACTAAAGGAAAATATCACCACCAATTATTACAATGCGTTAAACGCCTCGTTTAGCTATCCCGCCGGTAATGGCACATTGGGGGTTGGATATGAGCGTATAGACCCAGAATATAAGACGTTAGGCGCTTATTATTTTAACAACGACTTGGAAAACATTACCGTAAACGCTAGTCAGACCTTGTTTGATAATAAGGTGAGCCTTAGTGTAAATGCGGGTCTGCAAAAGGATAATTTAGACAATGCCAAAACATCGGACCAACAACGTGTTGTAAGTTCAGTAAACCTAAATTATACGGCATCGGAACGGTTGGGGATCAATGCCGCCTACTCCAATTTTCAATCCTATACCAATATCCGCGATCAGTTCGATTATATTAATCAAGTTGGGGAGTTCGATAACTTGGATACTTTAAACTACCGACAGATTTCACAAAATGCCAACCTCGGATTTAACTATATGGTGAAAAAGACCAAAGGCCACCAACATAGTGCTAGTCTTAATATGGTCTATCAAAATTCAAACAACCAACAAGAAGGTCAGACTATAGAGGGCGGAAATAATGCCTTCTACAACGGCTCTGCAGCATATACCTTAGGATATTTAGAACGCGCTATGACGGTGACTTTGGCAGCAAACACCTCTTATAATACCATAGGTGCAACAGATAATAGTCTAACCTTGGGCCCGACTATAGCTGTGGGAAAACATTATTTTGACAAAAAACTGCGAGCTAATCTTTCTACTTCCTATAATACCTCCTTTGCCAATGGAGAGCAGCAGAACAAGGTGTATAATCTAAGATTAGGCAGCAATTATGCGCTATTAAAAAAGCATAACCTCAGCCTTAATTTTATGGCACTATTTAGGAAAACCGACTTAAAAAGCTCTCGTGATATTACTCTCACCTTTGGCTACAGTTATTCCTTTGACAATTTTAAGTTAGAATTTCAGCAGGGAAATCGGAATACCCAAAATCGCAACAGCAGCTCCAAGGAAAGCACCCTTAAATTTCGCTATAGAAACGTCTCTTATAGTGGCACTATTCCAGAAATTAACCGACAATTGACCCTTGTTTTCCAAAGTCCACAATTCGCCAATATTCCACTATATAAAAAGGATGAATTAGGCATGTTATTGGCCCTGGTAAAAGAGCAGCGAAACGTCGGGGAATATAAAGAAAAGGCATTAGCATTTTTACAAGCCTTGTACGATTATGGAGATTTTAAAGCCCTATTAAATGCCTCCCTTTATAGTGTGATAACTGGAATTAAACTAGACATGCGAAAAATTGATTTTACGCTGGAAAAGCTTTTCGTAGAGACTAAGGTTAAGCGGGATGAACACCCTCTAACCAGAAACCCAGACATTCAAGTAACCACTGAAGAAGAACAAAGAGATTACACCCTATTATTAGCAGATCACAAAGAACGGAGTCAGAAATTATTTGGTCACCGATGGATGGAGAAAGAATTCGCTCAATATAATTCCATAGAGGTTGTTGAAACACCCTATGGATATTTAAAAGGATTTATGGCTCACATTACAACAAATGCATACCGATTATACGAGAAAAATGGAGATTTAGAAGAGCTAGAGTACTTATTAGAAAACGAAATAATTGATTATTACTATAAAAAATCCATTGGCACGGTTAACCCTGATGCCTATAAGTTGAGATATATAAATAAGAATTGATAGGCACTTATAGAATAAATGCCATGAAGATCATTTTACAGGAACAGAAATATGGATAATGATGGAATTAAATTAATCAGAAAATCACTTATCATATTAGTGATTTTCTTGATGCAACTTTTTGGAGACCAAGGAATTGCCTATTCCCAATCCTTTCCTGTACAGGTAATTCCTCAGGCCACTCCTCCTCCACCCATTTATTTCTCCGAATATGCCAATGCCAGTACCATAAATAGTCCCCTACGTGTGCAGCTGATCCTGAACGATTTTCAAATCGCCAATAGGGAAGTGCGACTGCGGGCCTACTTCCAAGGAAATGGTATCCAATTCCGCAGCAACGATATGGTGGTAGGGGCAGGTCCATTCTTTTTGGAAGGAGGAAGTCCATTAGTCCTTACCAATGTAGACTTGGCGCCGTATTTTAAATTTGAAAATATTACGGGTATTTCACCCAACGTATATGGTAAAGCCATTCCTGAAGGTGCCTATCAATTTTGTTTTGAAGTGTTGGATGCTACTACCGGTAAACAGCTCTCACAAAAAAGCTGTGCGGTCAGCGTTATTTTCCAAAACGAACCGGCCTTCTTGATAGCACCTGTAAACAGGGCCAATATCGCAGAGACCAATCCGCAGAACATTATTTTTCAGTGGACCCCTAGGAGTATCAATGTCACCAATGTGGAGTATGAGCTCAGCCTAGTAGAGATTTGGGACAATGTAATAGACCCCCAGGCGGCGTTTTTAAGCGCT
>NZ_AUCB01000040.1 GCF_000429545.1 Arenibacter certesii DSM 19833 | reverse complement strand
ATATAATTTATGCCAGAATCTATCTTGGATATTCAACAATACAAAGGACAAAACCTCGGCGCTCATAAGATTAGCGAAATGGGACGAAAAAGTGAGGCAGGCCAGCTTCAAAAGCTTCAGCACCATATCCAGGACAATGTCGATCCATTATCAAAATATCCTGAACTACTTTGACAACAGAAGCACCAACGCCTCGGCAGAATCATTCAATGCCAAGATAAAAGCATTTAGGGCACAGTTCAGGGGTGTCAGGAACGTAGAATTCTTCTTATATAGGCTGACAACTATTTTTGCTTAAATCCTTAATCCCACAACTTTTTGACTTGATCCCAGATAAAGCAGGCAAGGGCAAAGAACGGGATTTATTTGTGTTACCCCAAACGAAAAAAGCCGACTCCTAAAAGTCGGCTTTCCCTTTGTACAGGCGGAGAGACTCGAACTCTCACACCTCGCGGCACTAGATCCTAAGTCTAGCGTACATTTGTCCAAACAGCACCAAAGCCACTCATTTTCAATTGATTATATAATATGTCATTTTCTTTGATATCATCTAATATCAATTGATTTCAACATTTGTTGTACCTATGTTGTACCCAGAGAAACTAATAAATTTGTATCTTTAGGGAAACTTCTTGGTAAACTAAACATTCAAAATTGAATGTTGTACCTATGTTGTACCTGATTTGGCTTTCGTACGCAAAACAGGTCAATTATGTCATCAAACGCTAAAATAGTTCTTCGCAAAAAGCCTAATAAAGAAGGCTTGTATCCTCTTGCCATACGTATTACAAAAAATCGTCGCTCAACATACCAATATATAGGTCACTACATTGAATTGGAAGATTGGGATGAAAAGAATATTCGGGTTAAGAAATCACACATAAATTTCAAAACCTTGAACAATTTGTTATCCTTGAAACTTTCTGAATTAAATAATGCTCTTATTACGCTTCAATCCGAACATAAAGATGCTTCTGCCAATCAAATTAAGAAGGAAATATATTCCTCCGGTATCAATGCTACATTCTTTGAATTAGCACAAGAACATCTTGACGATTTAGAAAGTACAGAAAAGCTAAATCGTTTATCTACTGATAAAGCGTGGTTGAGCTTTATTACAAAATATCACAATTCGAAACAATTGTCTTTTCAAGAAATTGATGAACGTTTTCTTAAAAAACTGATGTTAACTTTAAAAGTTAAGTACTCCCTGTCTGAAACCTCAATAATGAACATTTTGGTATTTGTAAGGCTATTATTTAACAGAGCAATTAAATACAAAATTGTAAGCAGAGAATTATACCCCTTCGGTGGCGATAAAATAAAAATCAAATTTCCTGAAACTACCAAAGTAGGACTAAATATTTTAGAGATTCAACAAATTGAAAATTTGATAAATCTCAAACCTTCTGAAATGCATACTAGAAATGTCTGGCTTTTTAGTTTCAATTTTGCTGGTATGCGGGTTTCTGATGTTCTACGAACCAAATGGTCAGATATTTATGATAACAGGCTGCATTATAGAATGCATAAAAACGCAAAACTTCTATCATTAAAAATTCCTGAAAAAGTACTAAAGATTTTAGACCACTATAAAGATGATAAAAGAAGTGATGATGATTTTGTTTTCCCTGAATTGAAAAAAGCCAATCTCGATGATGCTAAAGATGTTTATAATAAAAGGAAAACAGCTACTAAAAAGTTTAATGACAATTTAAAATCAATCTCTAAAAAGGCGAAAATCAATAAGCATATAACAATGCACATAGCGCGTCATAGCTTCGGGAATATCGCTGGGGATGCAATACATCCATTAATGCTTCAAAAATTATATCGTCATAGCGATTTGAAAACCACATTGAACTATCAAGCCAACTTCATCCACAAGGATGCAGATGATGCTTTAGATAGTGTCATAAATTTTTAAAGAAATAAAAAAATAAATGAGCGGATATTTTGACTATGCTAAACCCGTTTATAGCAACAAAATATCCGCTCTTTATTATTTCCAATAACCGATTTAGTCTCTCCAGAATGGAAACTAATTTTTAATTGGATTCGCTAATTTTTGATTGAAACATTTAACTAACATTTTATACAGTTCTGGATGTTTCTTTTTAAACAAGTCTGGACGCTCGAAGAAATATTCTGAAGCTACTGCAAAAAATTCAGCCTGATTTGTACCTCCGTATTTTCGGATATCAGAATGATTGTCGTTTATGGCTTCTATTTCTTTATGGATAAAATTTAATAATTAGCTATCAATTAGATTATTATGAACTGCTTTATAAATTTCAGTACTAATAAAAAGCAGATTAACAAGATAAAAATGATTACAACACCAATCCAAATTATTTTACTTCTTTTAGAAATACTACTTTTTTCAGGTTGAATCTTATTACGCTCGTTGATACGTTTGTCTCTTCGATTTTTTGACATTATAATTTCTCTTTAGTTAAAACGAGTTTATTTCTTTCTTTCATTTTTTGAAATTGAGAAAGTCAATTTATAACTGCAATAAGCAAGGTTATAGCAATCTCTACAGCTACAAATGTCTTTATTTTATTACTAACCCTTATTTTTTGTTTTAGCACTAAAACCACTATTATCAATAACGAATTCTGTATGTTGCTTTTATTTTAATCATTCGGTTCAACATGAATCAATACGTGTACTAAATTCGGTATTTCCTTCCGCAAATAATCCTTTAATTTATGTGCAATATCGTGACTGGATTTTACAGTAATCTCACTACTGACAATGGCGTGTAAATCCACGTGAAATTTCATTCCAGATTTTCTGATAAAACATTTCTCTGTGTCTAAAACACCTTTAACCTCTAATGATTTTTCTCTAATTTCAAGTATCAGGTCGTCATAAAGTTGTTCGTCCATAACTTCGCCTAATGCTGGTCGTAATATTAAATAACTATTATATAAGATAAACGCAGATGCAAACAAGGCCGCCCAATCATCCGCGTTTTCATAACCTTCTCCAAATATTAATGCTATTGAAATCCCGACAAATGCCATTATCGAAGTTATTGCATCACTTCTATGATGCCAAGCATCTGCTTTTAGTGAAGAACTATTCGTTAGCCTACTTTTCTTAATAACAATTTGAAAGGAGATTTCCTTCCAAATAATGATTAGTCCTAAAACTATTAAAGTCCAAGACTCTGGGGTTTTGTGAGGTGTTTGTATATTCTGAATACTCGTATATGCGATTATTGTAGCTGATACAACAAGGAACGCAACTACTCCAAATGTAATTAATGGCTCAATTTTTCCGTGTCCGTAAGGATGGTTTTCGTCTGCGGGTCGTTTGGCATATTTAAAACCTAATAAAACTAAAAATGAGGCAAAAATATCCGTCGTAGATTCGATAGCATCTGCAATTAAAGCATAAGAATTTCCAAAAAACCCCGCAAGTCATTTTATCAAAGCTAAAGCAGTATTTCCAATGATACTGAAATATGTGGTTCGTATTGCAGTTTGTTCGTTATTCATTTAGTTTTATTAGGTTACACACGACTGGAGGTTTGATCACACATTTTAGATCCGCAAAAAAGCATTGCATGATGACATATATTTTATTAAACGTTACTATCCAAACTCTTCGCAATTCGATGAGGGAAAATATGTGCTCCCCGTTGATAAACCATGGAAGTAACTAAGCTCGACCATGATTGTAAAACAGCTTTTTTTCATAATTATTGATTTAAGTTTAAAAAATTAATTAAAGATGAATTTAAAGGATTTCGGACTACGGCATAGAGGTCTGGAAATTTTTATTAATTAGATTTAATACTTTTCAATCAATTGTTACAAAGTATGTCAAAAACCGTAAGAACAACAAAAAGCATATGAATAAGATAAACATGATTAGAACCCCTATCCAGATTGTTTTAACCTTTTTAGAAATACTCGTTTTTTTATTTTGAACTCCGTTCCGGATATTCAAACGTTTTTTTCTTCGATTTTCTGACATACAATGTCATATTAATTAATATCCTTCTATTATTTCCACTTCATCTTCTGCAACCTAACCGCATTCAATATTGCCAATAAAGCCACGCCCACATCCGCAAATACAGCTTCCCACATCGTTGCCAAACCACCTGCCCCCAATACCAGAACAACTGCTTTTACTCCGAACGCCAACCCAATATTCTGCCAAACGATGCGACGTGTGGACTTACCTATTTTGATAGCTTTTGCAATTTTGCTCGGTTGGTCGGTTTGGATGATAACGTCTGCCGTTTCTATGGCCACATCACTACCCAATCCACCCATTGCAATGCCAACATCACTTGCTGCCAATACTGGTGCATCGTTGATACCGTCGCCAATAAAAGCTACTCTTCCCTCATTTTCGGACATCAATTTTTCTACTTCTATCAATTTATCTTCTGGAAGCAGACCGCCTTTTGCCCAATCTACGCCCAATTCTTTTGCTACTTGTTGGGTAATGGAATCCTTATCGCCTGAAAGCATTATAATTTTTGAAATACCAGATTCCCGAATTTGTTTGATGGCTTCGTGTGCATCATCCTTCAACTCATCTGCAATGATTACATAGCCTGCAAATCTGCCTTCAATGGAAACCATTACGATAGATTCTACAATTTTGTCGGTTTCAGAGGGAACTTCGATGTTGTTTGACGTCATCAATGGTTTGTTACCTACCAAAACAGTTTTGCCATTTACTGTTCCCTTCAATCCTTTTCCTGCTATTTCGCTTACTTCGGAAGCTTGAAAATCTTCGCCATCGGCCTTGTATTCCATAATTGCCTTGGCAATGGGATGGGTAGATTGTTCTTCCATCGCCATTAGGTATTTCATAAATTCAGGCTCTTTCCAATCAATGGCTTTTATTTCCTTGATTTTGAAAACACCTTTGGTCACAGTTCCCGTTTTGTCCATAACAACGGTATTAACCTTTGTCATTTCATCCAAAAACGAAGCACCTTTAAATAGAATCCCATTTTTTGAAGCCGCTCCCAAACCACCGAAATAACCCAACGGAATTGAAATAACCAAGGCACACGGACAGGAAATGACTAAGAAAATCAATGCTCTGTACAACCATTCGCTAAAGACATAATCATCTACAAAAAAGTAAGGCAGAAACGTCAATCCAATTGCTAAGAAGACTACAATAGGCGTGTAGATTCTTGCAAACTTTCTGATAAACAGTTCGGTTTTTGATTTACGAGCTGTTGCATTCTGCACCATATCAAGGATACGCGCAATAGAACTATCCTTAAATTCTTTGGTCGTTTCAATCTCAATAACGCCATCCAAATTGATGCTTCCAGCAAAAACTTTTTCTCCTTTTGCAATGGTATCCGGTTTGCTCTCGCCTGTTAATGCTGCTGTATTGAATGAGCCTTTGTCGGAAAGTAAAATTCCATCCAAAGGAATTTTTTCGCCCACACGAACCTGTACTTTTTCGCCAATTTCAACGGTTTCAGGATTTACAGAAATGTAATCGTTGTTTCGATAAACCAAAGCTTCATTAGGTCTTACATCGAGCAAGGCTTTGATATTGCTTTTGGCTCGATTGACCGCTGCGTTTTGGAACAATTCGCCCACTGCGTAAAAAAGCATTACTGCCACACCTTCGGGATATTCGCCAATGGCGAATGCTCCAATGGTAGCAATGGACATCAACAGAAATTCCGTAAAGAAATCGCCTTTTATGATGCTGTTCCAGCCTTCTTTTATCACGGGAAAACCTACTGGAAGGTATGCTATTACATACCAAACGATACGTACCCAATCCTTAAAAAATGCAACATCAAAATAGTCCATAGCGATACCGATAATCAGCATCACAAAACTGAAAATTGCTGGTAGATAGGTTTTAAATTTTCCTACACTTTCCGGGTCGCTATGGTTGTGGCCATCGTCGTGTGCGTGTTCTCCTTTATGTTCTTCGGTATTGATATCACGAAGATTTTGTTTTTTCTTGCTCATTTTATTTTATTATAAATTTATCCATTGCTTGGCTTGTTCCTTATCTTTTAAATCAAAATATCTTACCTCTGAACCGGTAAAGAAATCGGTTGCCTTGGCAGCCCATTCTTGCCATTTCCTTTCGCCCACAAATGCCATTTTGCCATAATCGGAAAGATGTGAGTTGTCTACTTTAATATCTACCCAAAGACCTTGCAGGTCGTAACCGTGGAAATCTTTCATTTCAAAATAGAAATCAACCTTCTGGTTGGTTTTAAGGATTTTGTGGATTAGTAAATGGATTTTTTCTACATCTTCTTTAGAGATTTTACCTCCCAGAAAGGCGGCAATCAAATTGGTTTTTTCAAAATTTAGAAACTGTACCATAATTTTTTTTTATCAATTTAATGAAATAAAAAGTGCAATGGAAGTGCATTTATTGGCCGCTACACTTCTCACAGATTCCTTTTACGACCAAATTAACGTCTTCTGCCAAGTACCCTTCGGGCAGATTGATATGAGGAATTTTATGTTTTGTGAGACAAACCGTTTCATTGCAGTTTAAGCAATGAAAATGAAGGTGCAAATCCTGTTCTATCTCGCAATTGCATCCTTTATCACATAAAGCATATTTGGTAATTCCCGTGCCGTCATCAATTTGGTGGACAATTCCGTTTTCCTCAAAAGTTTTAAGGGTTCTGTACAAGGTAGTCCTGTCTGCTTTTGTGAAAGCATTTTCTATATCTGCTAGGGCGACCGCAATTTCTTTTTCGGCCATATACTTGTAAATCAGGACGCGCATTGCCGTAGGGCGAACTTTTTTGTCTTCTAAAAATGTTTCTATTTCTTTCATCGAATTATCTATTAATGAATATGTGGCTAACAATTAGGTAAACCGCCAAAATCCAGATGAAGGCAATTATTACACCTGCCACTATACTTTTCTTTTTATCCCAACTGTATGTTCGGGCTCGCTCCCTACATTCTTTAATAACCTCATTGGGAATGAGTTTTATCGCACAATAAATACCCAAAGGCAATAGGATGATATCATCTAACAGACCAAGCACGGGAATAAAATCGGGTATCAGGTCGATGGGGCTTAAGGCATAGCCGATAACCAAAATTATTATCGCTTTAGCCGTCCACGGTGTTCTTGGATGGCTATAGGCAAGATGTAGCACCACAAGTTCCTGCTTGAGTTTTTTTGCTTTTTCCTTTATGGTTTTTAAGAATCCCATTAGTCTGCAACCCTAATCTTTCTTTAGGGAATCTCCCGTTTTTATCTGAAAAGCATCTTCAATATTTGCTATATAAATAATACCATCTCCAGGTTCTTCCGTTTTGCTATTTTTTAAAATTATCTCAATTGCCGCTTGGGCTTCCTCATTTTGGCAGACCAGTTCCAACTTAACCACTGGACTATCAGTCACGTGAAAATCCAGCGACGGTCTTGCTCCTTTTGACTTGAATGCGCCAGTCCCTTCTGCCTGTGAAAGTGTCATACTCTTAAACCCGTTATCTGATAGTGCTTCAATGACTCTTTGGATTCGGTTCGGTTTTATAAATGCTTTTATTTCTTTCATATCATAAATTTTTAATCGATGTTGAACCGAGCCTGTTTTTCAATTTTTAACTAACTAATTAAGACGATAAACAAACCCGGAATCAAAACCTTTGATTATTGCTGAATTAATGTCCGTGTTCCAGTTCGCCTTTAATCATTTCCGAAGACAGGTTATAAGCTCCTTTTATAACCACTTTAGCATCTTTTGAAACTTCGGCAGGCAGATTGACTTCAACAAAGCCTAAATCAGTAATACCGACCGTTACGGGTATCATTTTAAACTTCATTTTGTTCGCTTCCATTTGTTCATCTTCATCGAGAATAAAAATAAAAGATTGCTCGCCCTCTTTAATAATGGCAGCTTCGGGTATTGCAAAACCCTTTTTTTCGCCCTGCACTATTCGCCCTTGCACGTACATACCCGGCAATAGGTTTTTATCCTTGTTTTCAATATCTGCCAGAACTTCCAAGGCTTTTGGTTCGGTGTTGAATGTTTTACCCACAGACCGAACGGTTGCTTTAAGCAGTTCATCTGGACGAGAGGCCGTTGAAAAATATATCTGTTGTCCTTTCTTGATTTGCTTTATGTCCTTCTCATATATTTTGAAGTTGACATAAATCTTTGAATTATCGCTTATTGAGAACATTTTGGATTGTTGCGCCACATAGTCGCCAAGGCTAATCATTACTTCATCCACGTAACCACTTATGGGCGTTGTAATGGGTACAGCGGAATATATTTGACCTTCAGCCACTTTGTCCGGATTAATGCCCAACAGTTTCAATTGGGAACGCAAACCATTGACGCTGGACGTTGTGGAACGAAATTTTGACTGCGCCATCTGAAATTCCTTGCCCGAAGAAACACCTTTGTCATAAAGGGTCTGCTTGCGTTCAAAATCCTGTTTCAAAAAGACCAGTTCGTCATTTTTTTCCTGATATTCCTGTTGCATTGCAATGATGTCTGGGTGTTCTATATATGCCAACACCTGCCCTCTACTTACGTTATCTCCGGGTATTACTTTTATGGAACTCACATTTCCACCAACAAACGGATTGATATTCGCCTTATCCTGTGGGAAAAGTTCCAGCGTACCTGTTACCTTAATGTTGTTCCCTAAATTCCGTTCCTCCAGAGGTTTCGTTTCCAAACCGATGGTTTCGGCCTGTTGCTTTGTAAGTCCCACAACGCCTTCTTCCTCGCTGTGACCACCTTCTTCGAATTGCTTCGTTTTTTCCGAAGATGCAATTTCTTCAGTATGACCTGATTCTGAATCTGCCTTATTATTGCAACCTATAAATAATGAGGTTACTAAAGCTAAACTAATTATAGATAAATATTTCATTTTATTTTTCATTTTATATTATAGATTGCCCAACTGATATTGTACCTCAATAGACTGCTGGTTATACTGATTGATGTATTGTAAATGGTTTTGTTTAATACGGATGGCGCTGTTGAGAATTGTGATGTAATTGACGTAATCTATTTCGCCTTCTTTAGAAGCCAACTGCGCTGTGGTAATTTGTTCTTCTGCCAACAATAGTGCGCCTTCTTCGTAATAATGCAAAATCTTCTTGGTTTTTTCGAGTGATTTGGCCAATTGCGACACGCGACTTTCTGTAACCGCTTTTTGCTCCAAATATTGACTCTCTGCAACCATTGCGTCTGCCTTCGCTGCCTTGACTCTTGACTTCTGCGGAAAAAACCATAACGGAATGCTAATACCTGCCTGATAGGTATTAAACCCTGAAACATCATCCACAACCTGCCTACCATACGATAAACTGAATTTTGGTAGGAATTGCGATTTTTCAACGCCCACATTTGCTTTACTTACTTCGGCATTCTGCAAGGCATATTGCAACATTGGGTTATTGGCAACCGAAGCTGAATTCAATGTTGCGATAAAATCCAATGGCTCGTAAGAACCATCTACCGTTTCAATGGATTCGTCCGTTCCCAAATATTGTTTTAAGGCACGTTTGGCAATTTCAATATCATCATAGGCTTGTTGCCTTAACACTTGAATCTGTTGAAATTCGGAAGAGGCTGCAATAAATTCCAACTTGCCTGTTTCTCCAGTGTCATACCGAAGTTGGGCAGCGGCCTTAAAATTGGCATAAGTACTGTCCAATTGATCAGCAAAACGCAACTGTGCCTTGTAATAATTAATTTGGTCATAGGCTTGCATCACATTGCGCACCAACTGTTGTTCACTGGCCACATAAAACTTTTCTCCCAAGGCAATGCGCTCTTTGTAAAACTTCGATTTTGAAAATCCTGAAAGCAAATCAATGTTGCCTTGTTGCACACCAACGGTTGTCTGAACGCCAGGAAGATTATTGCCATATTCTTCCTTGCCCGTGAAAACTTGAGTGCTACCAAGGTCAAAACTCGTTCCCTTTAGTGCCTTTTCCCGTTCAATAAATGCCTGACTCTCCTTAAGCGATGGATAATTCTGCTTTGCCATCGCAATAGCCTCATCTACAGTCAAGGTTTTTGGAATTGTGCCATTTGGACTGGTGTTTTGGGCAATAGCAGTTCCCGAAGCCATCAAACCACCAACCATCAATAGTACGGTTACAATGTTCGTGGATTTGTTGATGTAGCTTACATCTCCACCAGTATTGTTTCGTTCCTTTCTCGATTCAAGCCAATAATAAAGAATAGGTATAACCACCAAGGTCAGAAATGTTGCCGTAAGCATTCCTCCAATGACTACTGTTGCCAAGGGGCGCTGTACTTCTGCACCACCAGAGGTGGAAACCGCCATGGGTATAAAACCCATAATTGTTGTAATGGCTGTTAATAAAATTGGACGTAAACGTTCATGTGTAGCTTCGTATATACGTTTTTTTATATCTGTCATTCCACTGTCTTTTAGTTCATTGAATTTGTTTATGAGTATGAGTCCGTTTAACACGGCAACTCCGAAGAGCACGATAAACCCAACTCCCGCAGAAATACTGAAAGGCATTCCACGAATCAACAAGACGAACACGCCACCAATGGCCGCCAAAGGCACTGCCATATAGATCATCATAGCTTGTTTAAATGAATTCAAAGCAAAGTAGAGCAGAACAAATATTGTTAATAGAACTATTGGGACTACAATCATCAATCGGTCTGATGCTCGTTGCAGGTTTTCAAATGACCCTCCGTAAGTAACATAATAACCTGGGGGCAGTTTTACTTCCGTTTCCAGTTTTTGCTGAATTTCCTCGACCATCGATTTTACATCGCGTCCACGAACATTGACCCCTACCGAAATACGCCGCGAGGTATTATCCCTTGAAATCTGCATTGGCCCGGGTTTGTAGCTAATATCAGCCACTTCCTTTAAGGGTACTTGTGCACCGTTTGGCAAATCGATATAAAGATCTTTTAAGCTGTTGATATCTTGTCGATATTCTTCTGCCAAACGAATGACCACATCAAAGCGCTTTTCCCCTTCAAATATGACACCTGCCTTTTCTCCAGCAAATGCAGCACTTACATAATCATTCAGTTTATTGACAGTAACACCGTATTGTGCCATTTTTGCACGGTTGTAAACCACGGTCATTTGGGGTAAACCACTTGTAGCCTCTACATTAAGGTCTGCTGCACCCGGAACTTTACGTATTACCGCAGCGATTTCCTGTATCTTGTCTGCCAACACGTCCAAATCTTCTCCGTACAATTTGATTGCCACGTCCTCACGAACGCCAGTCAGCAATTCATTAAAACGAAGTTCTACAGGTTGGGTAAACACGAAATTTACGCCGGGAACTACTGAAATTTTTTCTTGAATCTTTTCTATGAGTTCTTCTTTACTTTCTGCGGATGTCCATTTACTCTTGTCCTTTTCAAGAATAATGTAACTATCTGCAATATCCATAGGCATTGGGTCTGTCGGTATTTCTGCCACACCAATTCTTGAAACTACCGTTTTTACTTCCGGAAATTCATTGATTAAATTCTGAAGTTTCTCTGAAGCTTCAATCGATTCTGTAAGACTGCTCCCCGGTTTTATCAATGCTTGAAAAGCAATATCGCCTTCATCAAATTTCGGGACAAATTCTGCTCCCATATTACTGAAAAGAAATCCTGCAATCAAGAATAGCGCAGCCGCCCCTATAACGACTCCTGCTTTAAAACGAAGTGCAAAATTTAATATGGGAAGATAGGCACGATTCAAAGCACCCATAATTTTATTACTGATTCTATCAATCTTATTTTCAAATTTAGCAAACCAACTATTTTGGTTTTTGGCAGGTTTTAAAAATAATGACGACATCACCGGTACGTAGGTAAGACAAAGGATAATTGCCCCTAAAACGGCAAAACCAAATGTAAACGCCATTGGTCGGAACATTTTCCCTTCCACACCGGTCAAAAACAGAATAGGCGTAAAAACTATAAGAACAATTAGTTGACCGAAGAAGGCAGAATTCATCATTTTACTTGAAGAGTCATAGGCGATTTCATCCATCTCGGATTGTCCTATGATAGCATTGGATTTTTTCATCCGTTGATGAATGTGAAAAACCGTTCCTTCCACGATAATCACCGCACCATCTACAATAATTCCGAAATCTATTGCTCCCAAGGACATTAAATTCGCCCAAATGCCAAATTGTTTCATCAAAATAAATGCAAATAATAAGCATAAGGGAATTATCGAAGCAGCTATCAATCCACCACGAAAGCTTCCCAAAAGGAGCACCAAAACGAATATCACGATAAGCGCCCCTTCAATTAGATTTGTTTTTACGGTACTTGTAGTTCTCTCAATAAGCTCGCTTTGGCTTAAAAACGTATCGATATACACGCCTTCAGGCAGGGATTTTTGAATTTCCGTTATACGCTTTTCAACATTGTCTATAACGGTGCTTGGACTTTCGCCTTTCAGCATTAATATTTGTCCACCTACAGTTTCGTGGCCATCCTGTGTAAAAGCACCATAACGCACTTGACTGCCATATCCAACTTTTTCAGCCACATCCCGGATTAAAACAGGATTACCATTTTGGGTAGAGACCACTGTATTTTCCAAATCTGAAATGCTACGCGCCAATCCTTCGCCACGGATAAAATTGGCTTGATGGTTTTTTTCAATATAAGCGCCTCCAGTGTTGGCATTATTAACCTTTAATGCTTCAAAGACCTGGCTCATAGTGAGCCCAAAGCTTTTAAGTTTATCGGGATTAAGAGCTACTTCATATTGTTTTACATAACCACCAAAAGCATTTACTTCAACAACTCCGGGGACTAATGCCATTTGACGTTTTACGATCCAATCTTGGATGGTACGAAGCTCCATAGCATCGTATTTATCTTCATAGCCTTCTTTTACCTTTAGGGTGTATTGATAGATTTCGCCCAGACCTGTGGTTATAGGTGCCATGAACGGTGTTCCAAAGCCTTCGGGGATTTCTCCCTTTACTTCGGCTAACTTTTCTTGTACCAATTGCCGGGGAAGATAAGTCCCTGCTTCATCTTTAAAGACAATGGTTACTACGGACAGACCAAAACGAGAGACCGAACGCAGCTCGATTACATCGGGTAGGTTGGCCATTGCCAATTCTACTGGAAAGGTTACAAATTGCTCAATATCCTCCGTTCCCAAATTAGGGGCAGTTGTAATTACTTGAACTTGATTGTTGGTAATATCGGGTACGGAACCCAATTTTATAGTGGCCATAGACCAAATACCAGTACCTATAAGTACCACTATAAAGAGCCCAATAATAAATTTATTATTAATGGAAAATGAGATGATTTTATTAATCATAGAAAAAGTATTAATTCAGTTTAAACCTCGCAATGCAATTAGATGCAATGCGTTTATAATGTGATGCTTACTTTGAAAAGCATCACGTAAGGATATAGCTATCCTTAAAAAAAACTGAATTATACTTGAGGGGGTTGGAAAAGGGATTCCAAATATCTGGAAGTGAAGTTTACTTTATGTAAGTTAAACTGTTTTTTCTCTTCAAACTTTAGTCGATTGGTTAAAGCCGAATTGTTGTTCGCAATAATTAATACTAAAGAATGACAACATTGATTATGTGAATGAACTGGGGTATTCTCCTTATCTGGGTTATTATGATGCCCTTCATTTTTTGCATCATTGTCAATGTAATCTTCAACTACATATTCAAGGAAAGAGTCGCCATAAACTTTATGGTCTTGATAATGGGTAATAATACTTGAAATTTCTTTAATTGGCCCACAAAAGTCCATATCTATGCTAATCCCTTGAAAAAAGAATAAAATAGACATTGATATGGAAACGAATATTTTCATAAAGTTTGACAAAGATACAAAATAATGGATGCACAGGCAGTGCAAAGATTATAGCTGTAAACTATAATTTATTTAAAATTTTTAGAGATTCTATGTGTTTGTAGAGTAATAGACTAATGTTATAATTGCAACTAATGTTTTTTGCTAATTATCGTTAGGTTTTAAACCAGAAATAGTACCCCTATCAAACGCAAAAACGATTATTTATTCAAAACATGCTTTTTAACTATTGTCCCTAAATCTTTTTCCGAAAACCAAATATCCTCTGGATGAAGATGAAGAACAGGAGCTTGCTCGCATTTATTATTACAATCCATTTGTTCAACTTCTATTTTGTTTTTCAGTTTGTATTTTTTTATATAGTAATCTAAAAGCTTTCCTTTTTTCTTTCGGCAGTTTGCACCGTTACACTGATAAATGTAAAGGTTAAATGGACTGAATTTAAAAGTAGTCTTGAAAATTTTCAGTCCGAAGGAAATGCGCTTATTAAAAAATATAAAGCAGCAAGAACTGAGGATTTATTAAATGAATTGAAAGAGGAAAAACAATCGTGGGAAAGCGATGTAATCAGTTATGTAAAGGCTTCTTTTGACCCTGAACACACCAATTTTGCATACGAGTTTAAGGCTCAACAAGGATATAATTTCGGAATGAAATTAGGTATCGACCAAAGAGTCAAAAACACTATTCAAACCATTAAAGATGAAATTAATGGGCTTGATTACTATTTAAAAATATTATTCATTTCAGATGCTATTGTGCGAGCTGATGACATTGATTTAGAAGAGCATAAAAACCTTGATACCGAAGGCATTCTTGATCTTATACTTTCTAAACTATATGAACTGTATAATGATGGGAAATACTATTCTATTAAGTGGATTCTTGAAGGTAACGGCCTAAAGTTAGGTGGGCGTAGCGAAGATTGGGACTATGGTAGAATGCTTGAAGAACGAGGCCTTATTGAGACTATGAATGGTCGTGAGGTAAATGCCAAACTAAAACTTGAGGGAAAGTATGCCATTGAACAAGCCAGAAAATCCCAAGTGCCCGACTACTCAAAAATTAGCGATTCTGATGAAGAATTAAAAACACTTCTCAAAGAGGTACTTGCCGAAGTTAAAAGATCAGGATATGGTCAGCAAATCATCTTCGATGAGTTTGATGAGCTGCGCAAAGACATTCCGCATCTTAGCAAAAAATCGTTTGGTCAGTTATTAAAATCAAAACTTGGCGATTTGGTCGCAGCCAAAGCCTTTGACAAAGCTATCGCCAGCGACATATTCAAACAATTTACTAACCAAATATTTCCATTTTAACGTACGAGAATATGGGCAGGTATTAAAAATAGAATAGTTCAATTCTTCCGAAAAGAACCACCACCAGAATATGAGGTGACAGAATATGTGTTTTCGGATAGACAACCTCTTGATGGTTCTTCGACCATTTCATTTTTCGTAAACAATCCCAAGCCAGATGTAAGTGTTACCAGAACTTTTGATAGCGAAGACCAAGCCGTTAATTGGCTTATGGAAAATCGAGATTTCAAAAAGATGTTATTTAGTAATGTATTTCCATCCGCAAATTCGGTGAAATACCAATGTGGCGTTAAAGAACCTATCACAATCCCAAACAAAATGCCAGGGGATATTGACATTCTTCTGTATGAACAAGGAAAGGAACAAAATGCGGTTGGAATAGAATGTAAAATAGTAAAAACCGAATCGCTTGAAAATCAACCACCAAAAATAAACAAGATTACAAGCGTTCAAAAAAAGGGAACTATTCAGGCAAATGGATATACCGAAATTGGATTCAACAGGGTTTATCTGCTAATCATACTATTGGATGATGGCCGGCATTACAAAAACCCCAATGTTATGTTCAGAACTACACCTTTTAAATGGTTGAAAGAATTGTATGGTTTTGACTGGCAAACCCGAATGAGTGATGATATTGGAATTATTTACGTTCACATAAATCAATTTACTACTAACCATATAAATCAGACCAAAGGATTGGGATTGCGTGTAGAACGTGAAGCAATACCAATTTTACAACCTGAAGAACTAACTGATAAAATCAAAAAACTGGATTCATAGGATAATTTGAAACGTAAAGGAACTTGCAGGATATGCGGAAATCATAGTAAACTAACGTTTGAGCACGTTACACGAGAGTGTAAACTGAACTCTCTATAGTTTGCCTGATTCATTTTCTCAAGTGCTCGGTTCTTGCCTAAAACATTCCACCAACATCCCATAAAGTTCTGGATGTTTTCTTTTTAGTAAATCCGCTCGTTCAAAAAAATACTCTGAAGCAACCGCAAAGAATTCAGCTTGATTTGTTCCACCATATTTACGAATATCTGAATGGTTATCGTTAATCGCTTCCATTTCTTTATGGATTAAGTTTAACCAAGGTATGGCATATTGATGTTCCATTAGCCGCTCTGGCACACCGTCTGTTCTATCGTCCAACTTATCTATAAGGTGCACAAATTCGTGTATGCCAGTATTGCTTTTATCGGTTGTATTTTTAAAGCCGTGGTACAATGCTTTCTTGGAAAGTATCATCTGTTTCTCGAACCTTCCATTTCCAACTATTCCACCAATATTCCGTGAGTTATCCTTACTGCTAAATTGCATATCCTCATTAAAATTATCAGGATATAAAAGGATGCCACTTAAATTTGTGTAGTGCCATTCCTTGAAGCCAAAAACTGGAATGACGGCACTTGCTGCAATTAAAACCTTATCCAACTCTTCCAGTTCAAACTGCACAGCATCGATATAGACCTCACTTAAAATAGCATCATTTTTTGCTGAAAAATTAGCTGTGCGTCTTTTGATAGATTTCTATAAAACAGCACATTATCCGTCAATAATTTATGCCAATGTTCTGGAAATGGTTTTACACTATGACGTTTTGCTTTTCTATAAAAATGAACAGCAAAAAGAACAATCACAACCGAAATAAAAATATAAGCCATATTAAAAACGTATTAATCTACAGGTTCGGCCTTAAATCCCACTTTTTGCAAAGTCGCCTTTACATCTTCTTCGGTTACACCATCGCTTTCAATGGTTAGGATTTTATCAGGATTAGAGGTATCTACTTCCCAACTTTCTACACCTTCTTGTTTGTTTAAAAAAGGGGTGACTTTTGATACGCACCCACCACAATTGATATTTGTTTTAAATTTTAAAGTTTTCATAGTATTGAATTTATTTATTATTAAAGTTTTACTCGTTTAAGTCTTAAGCTATTTGCAACTACGGATACACTACTGAATGCCATTGCTGCACCTGCAATCATCGGATCCAACAAAAACCCATTTACAGGATAAAGAACTCCCGCTGCAATTGGAATGCCAATAATGTTGTAAATAAATGCCCAGAATAAGTTCTGACGTATGCCCAACACGGTTCTTTTTGATAGTTCCAATGCTTTTGGGATGGATTGTAAATCCGATGTTATCAAGGTCATTTTCGCTACATCCATTGCTATATCCGAACCTTTACCCATTGCAATACTCACATTGGCTTGCGCCAAAGCGTGCGAATCGTTGATACCATCGCCCACCATTGCTACTATCTTTCCGTCCGCCTGTAATTTTTCGACAAAAGCCGCTTTGTCCGAAGGCATCACTTCTCCTTGGTAATTTGTTATTCCTACTTGTTTTGCGACAGCAGATGCGGTTTTATTGTTATCTCCAGTAAGCATATAGACCTCAATGCCTCGTTCTTGAAGTGTTGCTATGGCCATTTTTGAAGTTTCCTTAATCTTGTCTGCAATGGCGAGTATCGCCAGCACTTGTTTTTCATTGCCAAAGAAAATGACGGTTTTCGCTTGCTCTTCGAGACTTTCTGCTGTTTGCATCAAGGAAGCATCGATTTGAATATTTTTCTCAAGCATTAGTTTATGGTTTCCAACATAGTATGGTGAACCATTTTCTGTTTGAGCTTTCACACCTTTTCCTGTAATACTTTCAAAAGAAGCAATTTCAGC
Organism: Arenibacter certesii DSM 19833; assembly: GCF_000429545.1. Lineage (GTDB taxonomy): Bacteria > Bacteroidota > Bacteroidia > Flavobacteriales > Flavobacteriaceae > Arenibacter > Arenibacter certesii. The sequence continues at coordinate 15,889 of NZ_AUCB01000040.1, read as the reverse complement.
TTTTTCAATATTTTCATCTTTTAAGTGATTGACTACAGCTTCCGCCAAAGGGTGTTCTGATTGTGCTTCAATAGCTAGAAGAACTTTTTTGTATTCGTTGATATCTTCGAGTTTATCCTTCCAAAATATATCAGTTACTAAAGGTTTTCCTTCTGTAATTGTACCTGTTTTATCAAGAATGACAGCATTCACTTTATGACCGAGTTCTAAACTTTCGGCATCCTTTATAAGGATATTATTTTCTGCGCCTTTACCAATTCCCACCATAATGGCGGTAGGTGTTGCCAATCCCAAAGCACAAGGACAGGCGATTACCAATACTGCTACAGAGGTCAATAAGGCTTGTGAAAAGGCATTATCGCCTCCTAAAGACATCCAGACAATGAAGGTTACAATGGAAATACCCAATACCACAGGAACGAAAATACCGGCAATCTTATCGACCAGTTTTTGAACGGGTGCCTTACTCCCTTGCGCTTGCTGAACCATTTTAATGATTTGGGAAAGCAGGGTTTCTCCACCTACTTTTTCAGCGGTAAATTGAAAACTTCCTTTTTGATTAACGGTACCAGCGAATACCTTTTCCCCTTGGGATTTCTGAACTGGAACGGGTTCTCCAGTAATCATACTTTCATCTACATATGAGCTTCCCTTGGAAACTTCGCCATCCACGGGAATCTTTTCTCCGGGACGCACCAAAATGGTCTGACCAACCTGTACGGATGAAATAGGGATTTCCCTCTCTTCCCCATTCTCAATAATTTTAAGGGTTTTAGGCTGAAGCCCCATTAGTTTTTTAATGGCTGAAGATGTATTTGATTTTGCCTTTTCTTCCAATAGTTTCCCCAAGGAAATAAAGGTGATAATCACGGTAGCCGCTTCGTAATATACGTGAGGCTCGATGCCACGACTTAACCAAAATTCAGGAAAAAAGGTATTGAATACACTAAAGAGGAAGGCGATTCCGGTACTCAACGCCACCAAGGTATCCATATTTGCTTTACCGTGTTTGGCCTGCTTGAAGGCATTGATGAAAAAACTGCGCCCAAACCAAAAAAGAATTGGAAAGGCCAATACCAATGAAATCCATTTGCCTGGTTCCCATTGCATATAGAACATTCCTAATACAAAAATGGGAAGGGTAAGTATGGCCGACCAGATAGTACGGTTTTTTATGTCTTGATAATGTTTTTGCTGTAGTTCTTGTTGTACTGCTGAAGGATTCTCCGCATCAATGATTATGTCATAACCAACTTCGCGAAGTGCATTTTGAAGTTGATTAGGACTCAACTCTTTGTCGTACTCTACAAGAACAGAACTGCTCGCAAAGTTTACGCTAGCATCAAATACGCCATCTGTGTGTTTTAAAACGGATTCAACGCTTGCTGCGCAAGATGCGCAGGTCATACCTATAACTGGGAATGATTCTTTTATTCCCTGTTTAACATTCTTTTTTTTGGTTTCAAATATGTTGATTGTCTCCATAAACCCATTCTTATTTGTACACTGCAAATTTCAGGATTAAAGGACTTTAATGTGTTACATTATATGCTGAATGATTTGTAGAATTTGCTTCGTAAGGGTCGCCAATATGTAATTTTCCCAAGTTTACGATACAAACAAGATAACTTATACCTGATTTTTAATAAAGCAAAAGACCACAATATTAGTTGTAGCCTTTTATAATTTGAGGTTGTAGCACCTTACTATAATCAATTGATATAAGCTGTATTATTTTAAATATTCGTTACAAGCTTCTTCACATTTTCGACAGGCATCTGCACATTCTTGACAATGTTTATGGTCGTGCTTGGCACATACATCAGCACATTTTTTACAGATATCACGACATTGTTCTACCATACCTCTAACATCCTCATAATTTGACGCAAGCAAATTTGCGGTTGCACTACAGATTTCAGCACAAGCCCTATCAGTTCTTATACAATCTACCATCATCTTGATGTTGTCTTCGTCAAGACAGGCATCTGCACAGTAATTACAATGTGCTACACAATTGTTTAAAGCTTCGATTAACTTTGAATTTTTCATAAATATTTAAGAATTTAAATTGTTAAAAATAATCTGCTACTATAGCAGATATTACTACAAACAATTTAACTTAGATAATAGTGTCTTTTGTTATAAAATATGCCGAATGATTTGTAAAATTTTCGGATTAATACAATTTAACATCAAATCTCATCCAAAGATTTACGATTCTGATTAGTGCTTTTTTTGAAGTTTGAAGGTGTCATACCTGTAACCTTTTTAAACTGATTGCTTAAATATGCAACGCTACTATAATGTAGTTGAAAAGCTATTTCACTTAAGGTTAGTTCATCGTAAACTATGAGTTCTTTTATACGTTCAATTTTTTGGTTGATGATATATTGCTCAAACGTGATGCTTTCTACTGACGAGAATAGGGAACTTAAATATTTGTAATCCAAATTAAGTTCACCACTTATAATATCTGCCCATTTTAAATCGGTTTCGTCGTTGGAATGATGTATTTTCTCAACAACCAAAGTTTTCATTTGCTCAATAAGTTGACTTTTACGGTCGTCAATCAAACTGAAACCTGAATTTTGAAGGGCTTCGGAAAGCTCTTTTTTGGTGTTTGCATTTAATGTTGACACTAATTTAACTTCTCCCAATTTAATAGAAGCATAGGATATTTCAAGTTGTTTTAAAATATTGGATACTGCCGAGATACATCTTGGGCAGACCATATTTTTAATATAGATAATCTCATTCATATAATACTTGTTTTAAAACAAGGTTAACCCAGAATTGTGTAAAGAATAGTAAACAGCAGCTATCGCAGCAATTACAAAAATCAATACTATCACAACAAAAGCTATAATTTTATCTTTTTTTGTGATATTACTTTTAGGTTGATGCTTCTTCCTTTCATTTTTTCGTCTATTTCTTCTGCTTTCACTCATTATCGTTCGCCATTATAAAACCAAGATTATTTTTTGGCCTTATGTAGATTACTTGATTAATCCGTAATTCGTTTTATTTTAAAGTTGCTTTTACCTCTCCACAGGTTAACATAGCCTCTCCATAATATGGATTTCGCACTTCTTCTTCCAAACTTATCCAATAGGCACCTTTATTGTTATTGGCCATTGGGCAAAACTGGATATATACATTTTGGTTGACCCCAAAAAGCTGTACACCACTTATCATATGTGCCGAAAGATGCTTAAAATGCCCTCTTTGTTCTCCTATGTCTGAACTGTTCTCAATAGCATTTGCAGATGATTTTAGTTCCTTTTGAATGGTCATCCAATGGTTATGCGCCTTTTCATCAGATAATAACTTCATATCCACTTTTTTCAAGGACTGGTTGATTTGTTCTCCTGCTTGTTGAGCACCCTTGGTATCATCGTTTACCAATGCATCCTTTAAAAGAATATAATCATCAAAAACCTGTTCTAACTGATTCTGAAATTTGTTTGAAACCTTAATTCTTTCCTTCATTTGAGAATGATCGGTTACATCCATATTTTCTCCAGAACCATCTTCTTGCATTCCCAAATGTCCTTCGTGTCCTGTCATAGTTTTACCTCCTTCTTGATTCATCATTGATTTTTTACCCTGAAGCTGTGCCGCGGCATCTACTGTAAACGTGCCGTTAGTTACCACTTCATCTCCATTTTTTAAACCTTCAAGAACGGTATAACTATCGCCAGTGGCATTGCCCAATAAAACTTCTTTCATTTCAAAAATAGCTTCATTAGGGTTTGTTTTGACATAGACTACAGAGCGTTCTCCCGTCCACATAACAGCGGTTGACGGTACGGAAACGGTATTCTCGGTGCTTGTTTGCGTACCCTCAATTATACCTTCCACAAACATTCCCGGTTTAAAGAGGTCTTTCTTATTTTGCAAGACCGCTCTTACAACCACCGTTCTAGTTGCAGAATTTAATAAGGGGTCGATGAATGAGACTTTTGCATCAAAAACCTCATTGCGATAAGCATTTGTGGTCACTTTAATAGTTTGCCCTTCTTTTAGGGATGCAATTTGATTTTCATAAGCATCAAATTCTGCCCATACTGTATTGAGATTCGCAATTTTATATAAGGGTTGTCCTTGCTTTAAATAATCCCCTTCTTCTACCATTTTCATTGTTACCGTTCCTGAAACGGTTGCAAAAACCGGAAAGTTTTCTTGCACTTTCCCAGCAGTTTCTATGGCGTTGATTTGCTTTTCGGAAAGTTTCCAAAGTTTAAGTTTGTTCCTAACAGCCTTATACAATTCTGGTTGCGATTCTTTCAAGGATGAAGCGGTAAGCAGTTCTTGTTGTGCCGCAACTAATTCTGGCGAATAAATAGTTGCCAAGCGTTGTCCTGCGCCAACACGTTCTCCTGTTGAATTAACGTATAGTTTTTCAATTCTTCCTCCAAAATATGTGACCTGTACGGCATTTGACTCTTCATTTGCTTTTATCTTTCCAGATAATTTTAGGGAATTATTTCCTATTTGTCCTTGTCCCACAAGAGACGTTTGAATATTGGCTAGAGCCATTGCGTTATCGGTCATTTTGATTTCATTGGCATTGAGTCCATCGGCACCTGATTCAGCTGGAATTAAATCCATTCCACATATTGGGCAGTCGCCAGGCTCTGGTTGCATAATTTGTGGGTGCATTGAACAGGTCCACATTTGATTAGCAGCAATTTCTTCTGAATGTTCGTGCGTGTCTGTAACGTTATTTGTAGTCTTATCCGCAGAACCTCCACCGAATAATAGAAAGCCGCCTAAAAGACCCACAATCAAGGCAACACCTATGTAAATGATATATTTATTCATTTTAATTTTATTTATTTGTTATTTTCCAATCGTTTTATCATTGCTTTCATTTCTGCAATTTCTTTTTCTTGCGCTTTAATAATATCCTCTGCTAATTTCTTAACCTCCGGATCTTGTATGTCAGCTCGTTTACTAGTTAATATGGCAATAGAATGATGCGGTATCATAGCTTTCATCCATAGTACATCGCCAATAATTGGAGCTTGGGCTCTCACAAGACCTAATGCGCCAGCAAAAAGAACAATACTTCCCAAGATGATTGCTATATTCTTCTTTTTGTTTTGGTACATACTTCGCATCGCCACAAACATTATAATGGCCATTGCAGCAATACCCAAACAACTCATATAAAATCGGGTAAGACTAAAGTAGACGTGATCTATTTCATAAGAGTTTAGGTACATTGTAACATACATTGCTACAAAGGATGCTGCAAGCATACCTACAAATTTCGTGTAGTTGTTTTTCTTGTGTTGACTTGATCTTTCCATTTTATATTGATTTTAGAGTTCTATATTTTCATTTCCTTTTAATCATTTTTTTTATGGTTCGCGATGACGTATCACAAAGTAAAAAACTACTGTAATTACCCCTAATCATGAGAATGCTCAGAATATTACGGTGTTAAAGCTATCCCTGCCTTCATAATCCATTGTATGAGTCATCCATAAAAAGTCAAACCAACGCGAACTACGGTAATCGATCTGTTTTTCTTATTATTAGAACTGTGTACCTATTTACCATTATGGCGTGCATTGAAAGTTAAAAGCAACTAATACACTTTCCCAAGCTAGTGAGATAGTGCCTTCTTTATCATTGGTTTTGACAACTTCATATTTTAAGTGTTCCATTATTTCATCTGACGCTTTTGGCTTAACCTTAAAACGCAAAACATCATCGTTTTTATTATAATCATCTTTGCCATGTTGATTCCAATTAGAATTAAAAATGACAGTCCATTCATCGTTCGATGGAATGGCAAAAAAACCATATTTTCCAGCAGGTAAGACTGTATTGTCGATAATTATATCTTTGTTAGTTTCTATCCAAGTAGCCATATGCGCACCAGCTTGCCAAACCTGATCATTAGCCAAAAGGCCACCGAATATTATTCTATTTCTAACTCCAGGTGATGAATAATCTATATGAATATGAGTGTCGCCAATTATTCCCGTAGCTGAAACATGTGGACTTAATACTTTTTTTAATGGCTTCGAAACAGATTTAGTTTGCGATTGTTCGGGAATTATGTCAGTATCTTTTTTTTCCTGTTTACAGGCCATAAAAGCAAGAGTGCATAACAATAGAAGACATTGACTCCGTAATCTCATAAGATTTTTCATTTATTTCATTTTTTTTTAAGCAGACATTCCTTTCTTAGAAGGTATTTCCCTTTTTACTGGTTGTTAATACAAAAATATAAACATAATTTTTTACCGTAAACACATGTGCTACAACCCCATCCATCATTGTGCCCAATTAAGAGAAAGAGGTTTACTGCTAAACCAACAAAACAGATATTCTCTTTCTCTCATTAGGACTTAAATTTTTTCCTGATTGGGAAAGAACCTAGTACAACAATAAATTATTGATTTCCCACCTTTTTTACAATCAACTTTTCTTTTTCAAAATTCATTGTGCCTGTACACGGGAAGGGTTTTACTAACTATTAAACCTAATCTCCTCCCCACGACAGGACTTCACTATTCAGATATCTTTATCATCTTACAACCTTCTGTTAACTAATAACCAGAATATCGTTAAGATTTTTTAAAAGGAATTATCTATTGAATAGTTTTTTGAACTTTACCACATTTAAGCATCTTACTGCCATAATATGGGTTTCTCACTTGGTCACTGCTACTCAACCAAGAGCTACCACCATCATACATTGGGCAAAATTGCTCGTATAACGTGCTTTTTGTACCTGTAATTGCTATCAAATCTGACATATCCTTACTTAAGGTTTTAAAATGCTCTCTTTGATGGCCCATATCACTTTTTGCAATATGTTCGGCGTGCTCTGTGGCATCTTCAATTATGTCAGCTAATTCTTTTTGTTCTTCTGCCGTATACTTTGAAGCATCAAAGGCTTTTAGTGAAGCGGCCAATTTAGAGCCTTCTTGGGCTGCCTTTTTGGTATCATCTGCAACCAAGGCATCCTTTAGGTTGAAGTAATCATTTAATATTGCTTCAGCCTTTGTATCACTATTCATATTCATCATTTTACTATGGTCCATTTTACTATGGTCCATTTTCATTTTTTCCTTTTCCTGTGCATTGGTAAAAGAAACTGCTAACAATAGCATTGTTGCGATACTCATTTTTAAATTATTCATTTTTATTGTTTTTAATTGTTATTGTTTATATACTATCTTTTAATTGTTCTATCCAACGGATTAGTTCCTGTTTTTCAGCTTCTGAAAAGCTTGCGTCTTTATGAATCAACGTGTAAGAATATAAAGGCATTTCGTCACTTTCAATCTGTTTGATGATTGACCTTAACTTGCTCTTTTTTCTTCTGTTTGATAACGAATCCCATTCATTAAAATTAAGTTCAGCTTTTCCTTCTTTAATATGGTCTTCCAAAAACCAAGCAGCGGGTTGAATTTTATTATACCAAGGGTATTGCGTGTTATTACTGTGGCAATCATAGCAGGATACCTGTAACTTTTGCTGAATTTTTTCAGGAACATTATGGACTAACATAAAATCAGTTTTGGGTACTGTATCGTTTTGATTGCGTTCTGTGGGAATAAATTGTATCCCCACAAACCCTACCAATAATACTAATGCTATGACTTTTACAATCTTCATCTAGTTAATTTCTTTTTGCACCTTACCACATTTCAGCATTTTACTTCCGTAGTAAGGGTTTCTTACTTCTTCACTCATACTTAACCAATTACTACCACCATCGTACATTGGGCAAAATTGTTGGTATAGCGTGTTTTTAGTTCCAGTAATTGCGACCATATCCGTTACACCTTCACTTAAGATTTTAAAGTGCTCTCGCTGGTGTGCTATATCACTTTCAGAAATATGTTCTGCGTGTTCTACGGTATCTTCAATAATATCTTTTAAATCGGTCTTTTGCATATCTGTATAACTAGAAACATCAAGCTTCCCTAAACTTGTTGCCAGGCGTGCACCAAGTTCTTTGGCTTTAGCATTATCATCGGCAACCAATGCATCTTTAAGATTGAAATAATCGTTTAATATGACTTCTGAATTACCATCTCCACTCATTGCCATGTCTTTTTTTTCACTATCGTGGTGACCATCACTATTATCGTGATTCATTTCGGAATGGTCTACATCAGTGTTATTTTGTTCTTTGTTGTTGTCTTTACAAGACACTGCTGTTAAGGTTATGAATGCTATCGCAACGATACCTAATGTTGTTTTTAATTTGCTCATTTTGTATTTGATTTTGATTATTAATATTAATTGTGATTTATTTTGTTTTATTAAAAACGTGCAGATAGTCCACCACCTGCTCCAAAGCGATTGTCATAACTACCTATAATTGAAAAATTTCTAGATAATAAATATTCAATTCCTGCACTCCAGACGACTTCTTTCTTAAAGCTATCACCTAGTGGTAATTCATCTACCCATCCAAAATCTGCTTGATACTCATAAACTCCAAAAAGAACCGTTCTTGGAAAAATAGTTATCGCACGACTCAAACTAATTTGTGGACGTAACTTACTATCCATACGAACATCTAGACTAAACAGAAATGGGGTTAAATACCTAATTCCTGCAATAGCGGTTGTATTGATTTCATCCAAACTATCGGCTCCTTCATTTTCAACATTTACACCACCAAAAACACGTAAATAATCGTGTAAATAGCGTTCATATGTAAATTCTGCTTCAAGGTTTTCGTTCCATCCATATTCCGCCGAAAGCGTAAACTGGTTTCTAATATTGGACGTCATAAATGTTGCACCAGTCATATGTGAAGCTACATCAACCATTCCCCAAGAATACCATAAATCTGTTTCTTTAATCAATTTTGAAACGGGATAGGCTTCCATTCTAGTATCTCTAGGTGTATCGTAACTCATTACTCTAGCCATACCACCCATCATATGATATAAAATATGACAATGGAAAAACCAGTCTCCATATTCATCCCCATAAAACTCGATAGTTAATTCTTCCATTGGCGGAACATTTACGGTATGTTTTAAGGGCGAGTATTCTCCATTTTTATTAATAACTCTAAAAAAGTGACCGTGTAAATGCATAGGATGATGCATCATTGTAAGGTTGTTTAGAGTGATTCTTGTAACTTGATTTCCCTTTATCTTTATCTTATCAGTTTCAGACAAGGGAACACCATTCATACTCCAAATATATCGGTTCATATTCCCTGTGAGGTTCAACAGGATTTCATTAACTGGTGTGCCTTTTGCATACGTTGTTTTTTCAGGAGACTTCAAATAATCATAGTTGTATTCTGAAAACATATCCATTCCCTCCATAGTGTTTGATTCTTTTTCATCCGTTTTCATATCACTATTTCCCATTTTAGAATGATCCATATGGGACATTGTAGAATCCATTTTCATATCATTCGCCATTTTATTATTTTTCATATTAGAATGATCCATCTTCATCTTACCGTCCATTTCCATCCCTTTCATATCATCCATCTGCATGCCATATTCTTCTTTCATCTCAAAACGTTCATCTTTACCTGGCTGAAATTTTAGCGCGTGAGCACCCATTTTCATTTTCATTTTAGCCATTTCTTGCATCATTTGGATTTTGTCAGGTCTCGGAAGAATTTCTGCAGGTAGAATTTTGCCATTACCAATGTATGCCAAGGAAGTGCCAGAGCCATCTTGCGCCATTGAACGCAACTCAATTTTACCATTTTCAGGAATAGTTATAATAAAATCGTAGGCTTCTGCAATAGCAATAAATGTTTTGCTACGCTTTACAGGAACAATGTCTTTTCCATCAGCAGAAACCATTGTTGGCGCTTCGCCTCCAAAGGTCATCCAGAATTGTGAGGAAGCAGATCCATTTATAATGCGCAACCTGACTTTTTCACCTGGTTGAAATTCAGGGTATTCTGCAATCTCTTTACCATTGACTAAAAATGCAGGATAATAAATATCAGCAATATCGGCACCTTCCATCCGTTGACGCCAGAAATCTAATTGTGCACCAAAGGCACCTCTTGCTATCACTTGATTTAAAGGGGTAGATGTACCTTTCTTCATTTGATACCACTCATTACCTCGTTTAAGGTTTCGTAGCACATTCATTGGTTTTTCATTTGTCCAGTCGGACAACATTAACACTAAATCTTTGTCATACTCGAAGCTTTCTTCTTTTGGATGGATGATAATGGAACCAAAAACACCACTTTGTTCCTGTAGCATTGTGTGCGAGTGATACCAATACGTTCCATTTTGTTTAATTGCAAATTCATATTTAAAAGTGGTTCCAGCCTTAATGGGTGGCGTAGTCAAATAAGGAACGCCATCGTAGAAATTTGGCAAAAGAAATCCGTGCCAATGCACCGAAGTTTCAACGCTCATTTCATTTTTTACATAAATAACCGCATATTCGCCTTCGGTAAATTCAAGGGTTGGCCCTGGGATTGTCCCATTAACGGTCATCCCTTTTACTTCTTTTCCCGCTTTATTAACCATTTCTTCTTTGAGGGTTAACGTATATTCCTTTACTGGCAAATTATCAATATTGCCTTCAACAGACTGTGCAAACAGTGCTGGACAGCCTATTAATAGGAATAGAATTGAATAGTGTATTGCTTTCATATTTTTAGTTTTCTCAATTTTAATAAAAATTAGTTCTTCTAATTGCCCCAGATCGGATTGTATTAATTCGTTAAATAATTAATAAGAGCGGTTTGAACATAATAAAGCTTGGTTGTCTCAATCTGCCCCATTTGAAACTTTAGTTGTAATTCCTGAATATCTAGTACATCATTAAAATTAATCGTTCCCGTTTCATAGTTTTTAATAAGAATTTCTTCAGCATCTTCAGCCTGTTTCAGGTTGTTTGCCTGTGTATTGAATTTTATTCTTGCCTGGTTGCGCTGCGAAATAGCCTTTGATAATTCAGCCTTAAGGACATTTAGACGTTCATCTTTTTGGGATTGAATTTCCTTTTTCCGCAAATCATTTTGCTTGGTTTGAGATTTATATTTATTATTGAATATTGGAATTGACACAGAAACCATAGGCATAACCATATCTTTAAAAGAACTGGTAATCATGGGACTATCTTCTTGGTTAATATACTGCACTCCGAAACCAATCATTGGACCACTTTCTTTTTGGTTTAACAACTCGGACTGTTCCACAGATTCATAAAGTTTGTCATATTTAAGCAATTCCGGGTTTAGTGACAAGGCGTCGTAGCCATAAAAACTATCATCTTCTGGGATTTCCAGAACAGAAGCTACTGATACATCTTTATTATATTCCCGATTTATTAAACTGTTCATTGCTGCTTGTATCCCTTTATTTTGCTGAATTAAAACATCTATTTCCTGTTTTAGCTCATTCTGTCTAATTTGTAACCGCAACACATCAACTGCTGATGCCTTGCCCACCTCTAAAGAATTGAGTGCAAGGCGTTCATAAGTTTCCAAGAGTGTTATATTTTCATCAAGCACTTCTTGTTTGGCTCTAATTTCATAGAGCAAATAATAAAATTGTGATACAGAAAGTGCCAATTTTCGTTTTGCGATTGTTACTTCAACATACTGAGCGTCTGCCATTGATGTGGCATAATGCTCTCTTGCAGATATCGTTCCGAACCACGGTAACATTTGCATTACAGAGGCATTAAATTTTTCCATAGGCATATCCATCTCAGGTGCTATAGCCATAACGCCAAAATTAAATTCTGTGTTTGGTAAGCTGTTAACTTCATTTACTTTTTCAGAAGCAATTTGATACTGAAAATCAAACTTTTGAATCTCTGGACTTTGGGTTAATGCTTCTTGAATAAGAGTTTCTAAATCTTGTGCTTTTGCGAAAGTTGGCACAAACAACAAACAGATTATAAATATTATATGTTTCATTTTACAGCTCTTTTTAATTGAAATTCTTTTTTCCAGCTGAATAAAACTGGTACCACAAATAGGGTTATAAGTGCAATAAGCATCCCTCCAAATGAAGGAATTGCCATTGGAATCATTATATCACTCCCACGCCCCGTTGATGTTAATACCGGTAATAGCGCTAGAATAGTTGTTGCCGTTGTCATTAAACATGGACGAATACGCTTTTCTCCTGCTTCGACTACAGATGCCCGAATTTCCTGTTTTGTTTCTGGCGTATTTCTATCAAAGGTTTGGGTCAAATAAGTGGCCATTACCACACCATCATCTGTAGCAATACCAAACAAAGCAATAAAACCAACCCATACCGCAACACTTAAATTAATAGTGTGCATTTGAAAGAGGTCTCGTAGATTTTCCCCAAAGAAATTGAAGTTTAGAAACCAATCTTGGCCATAAAACCAAATCATTAGAAATCCTCCAGCAAAGGCTACTGCAATTCCAGTAAATACCATCAAAGATGTGCTCACGGAACGGAACTGGAAATAAAGGATAAGGAAAATAATGGCAAGTGCCAATGGTACAACAACACCAAGAGTTTTCTCTGCTCGTAATTGGTTTTCGTATGTTCCCGTGAATTGATAATTGATACCTTTAGGCACAATCAATTCCCCTGAATCGATTTTTTCCTGAATAAGCGCTTGTGCATTTTCCACCACGTCTACTTCAGCGAAACCATCTAGTTTATCAAAAAGAACATATCCTACTAAAAACGTATCCTCACTCTTTATAACTTGTGGTCCTTGCTCATATCTAATAGTCACAAGCTCACTTAATGGTACTGGACTTCCTTTTTCAACAGGAACATAAATGTCTTCGAGGTCATTTGGGTTTGCTCGTAATTCTCTTGGGTATCGCACTCGAATACCGTAACGTTCCCTACCTTCAACAGTTTGTGTTAATACCATTCCTCCAACTGAAATCTGAATGACTTGTTGAACATCTTCAATAGTAATTCCATATCGCGCCAGTCGATCCCTGTCAATATCCAATAACAGATAAGGTTTACCTACAATACGGTCAGCAAATACAGCTTCGTTCTTAACGCCTTCTGATTGTTTTAATAAATCTTCCAATTGCAATCCAAAGGCTTCAATTTCTTTTAAGTCCTGCCCTTTAACTTTTATTCCCATTGGTGCTCGCATACCTGTTTGTAGCATTACCAAGCGTGTTTCAATAGGTTGTAACTTGGGTGCGGAAGTAACTCCAGGAAGCTTTGTAACCCTTACAATTTCTTTCCAAATATCATCTGGTGATTTAATCTCTGGTCTCCAGTTTCTAAAGTACTCTCCATCGTCATCTGGAATAAGTTGAGAACTAGTGACAGAAAAAGGATCTTTTAATTCGGATGCCTTGTAATTGGAATTGTCATCCTCAATTTCGCTATTAGGGTTGGTTACTAAACTGCCATCCTTTAAAACAAATAAGCCGTCTTCGTTTACCTTAAAGCGTTGTCTTTTGCGATTTTCATTTAAAATATATTCAGATTTATATTGAATAACATTCTCATACATCGATAACGGTGCAGGGTCTAATGCTGATTCTGTACGCCCAGATTTACCAACGACTGTTTCAATTTCTGGAAGGCTAGCTACTGCCATATCCAATTGCTGCAATACCCGCTTGTTTTCTTCAACACCAGAATGTGGCATGGAGGTAGGCATCAATAAAAAGGAACCTTCATTAAGGGATGGCATAAATTCTTTACCAGTATCACGCATAATCAACACGCCCAAAATTACAATGGCGGTGGGCACAGACAGAAATAAAACCTTATTACGCAATGCCCAACTTAAAATTCGGACATAAAACTTTCTAAAAAGTGTAAATACTCCTAAAAGACCAAAACAGATAAGACCTACAAAAATTACATTTATAAAGAAGCTTCTATCAACTCCCAATGGCCTCCAATATTCTCCCAGTAAAAATATAAGAGCAAATGCAGAGACAAATATGTTGATAGTATTCGCCAGTTTTGCGGTAATGATTTCCTTTAACGACAGAATGCCAACCGTACCAAATGCTATTAATATTAATCCTAACGGGTATCCGAAAATAAGGGATACAATACCCAGAATAATCATCGTTCCATTTAAAATATAGCTAAAAGAAGTCCTTATGCTTCTCTTTTTAAATAAATAGGCTGCAAACGGTGGAATTAAAAACAAGGACACAGTTAAGGCTGCTATTAGGGCAGCAGTTTTGGTAAAAGCCAATGGTCTAAACAATTTACCTTCAGCACCGATCATCGTGAATACCGGAATGAAACTTATAATAGTGGTCAGTATAGCTGTGAGTATAGCCCCGGAAACTTCCGCAGTGGCATTGTACACAATGGTATCCATTGGCACATCTTCATCACTTTCGTCTATATGCCTCAGCACATTTTCTGTAAGGATAACCCCCATATCTACCATTGTTCCAATAGCAATAGCAATACCCGATAAGGCCACAATATTCGCATCTACATTGAAGAGTTTCATCGAAATAAAAACCATTAACACCGCTATAGGTAATAATCCCGAAATCAATATGGAAGCCCGCAAATTGAATACCATTATGATGATTACGAAAATGGTGACTAAAATTTGTAATGTCAGTGCTTCCTCCAGCGTATCCAAGGTTTCTTGTATCAATTCTGTTCTGTCATAAAAGGGAACAACGGTAAGTTGTGATGTTCTACCATCACTTAATGTTTTAGAGGGCAAGCCTGAACTTAATTCATTTATTTTTTCTTTAACGTTATTGATAACCTCCATTGGATTGGCACCATAGCGCGCTACCACAACACCACCTACAACCTCTGCTCCTTCTTTATCTAAAAGACCTCTTCTTGTAGCAGGACCGTGGGAAACTTTTGCAATATCCTTTAAGCGTATTGAGGTGAAATCTTCTGATGTTACCACAGCGTTTTCCAAATCGGCAAGGGATTTTACATACCCCAAGCCACGTATCAGATATTCAGCTTGGTTAATTTCCAAAGTCTGTGCACCAACGTCCTTATTGCTTTGTTTTACGGCTTTTACAACTTCATTCAAACCAATTTTATATTGTTTCATCAACTCTGGGTTGACATCCACCTGGTATTCCAATACATAACCACCAATTGAGGCGACTTCAGAAACACCGCTTGCCGAAGACAGGGCATATTTCACATAGAAATCTTGAATACTTCGTAATTCTTGCAAGTCCCAACCACCCGTAACATTTCCATTTTCATCCCGACCTTCGAGGGTGTACCAATAGATTTGGCCAAGTCCTGTTGCATCTGGTCCAAGTGCTGGATTAACGCCTTCTGGTAGAAGTCCGGCTGGTAATGAGTTTAATTTTTCAAGTATTCGGCTTCTGCTCCAATAAAATTCAATATCTTCTTCGAAAATGATATAAATGCTCGAAAACCCGAACATAGATGAACTACGTATTGTTTTAACCCCTGGAATACCAAGAAGCGATGTGGTTAGAGGATAAGTAATTTGATCCTCAATATCTTGAGGGGAACGACCATCCCATTTAGTAAATACAATTTGTTGGTTTTCGCCAATATCTGGTATGGCATCTACGGCAACAGGGTCTCGAGGAAGTGAGCCTGTATTCCATTCAAACGGGGCGTTTACGACTCCCCAAGCAATAAAAAGGGATATTCGGGAGTAGGCCGATTTTCACTAAAAACTGGACAGAACGAATCCTGGAACATCGATGTTTCCGGGATTTTTTTTATGGTTTATTTTCGAAGTGGATTTTCGTCCGGTTTAAGAGGGCTTTTTGGTCGTTTTAGTGAGGTTCTGGCATACCTTTCCCATCGAAGTTTCGGATCGCTAGTCCCTATGCCGCTTTTTCCAGCGCCATGGCCGACACCCCCCTGCCGATCTCCAGTGCGTTGCCGGTATGGATGCCGAAGAATATCCATAAGATCTCGGTGGCCCTGGTCCTGGCCCTTATCCTTTT
>NZ_AUCB01000039.1 GCF_000429545.1 Arenibacter certesii DSM 19833 | reverse complement strand
GAGAATGCCGTCTCCTCCAGGTCTAGACGAAAACCTTGGCGCTTGTTCGCGTCAGGGCCATGGCAAGTATAGCAGTTATCGGAGAGGATAGGTTTAATATGGAAGTTGTAATCTACAACCTCAGGGAGCTTCAGGGATGAATAATCATCTTTGGAAACATGGAAGGCGCCACTGGTGAAGGCGTACAACACCCCTAAAAGTACCACAAGGATAGATATGATCAATATTTTCTGTTTCATTAATTTATTGTTTAATACCAAGTATTTTAATACAACTACAAATCAAGGGATTGCAAACTTAAAGATGATAGAATAAATAACGTAACATTAGAATCTCATTTCATATAACAATATTAGCTTAGATTGAGCTTAAATAACGTTTTCAAACATAATGCAACGTATTATTTTTGGAATATAGAAAGGAAAAGACACTCATTGTAATTAATGAAGTTTGGATGTTAAATTTACTAGAAGTCATTTCCATAATCCTAATCAGTTCGACTCTGATGGTTTATTTATAAGACAGAACGTAAGGCTACAATAATCCGCATCATAATTGTAAGTTAATGAATGATAGGGTTATCCATATTTTTAAACCCCTTTTTGTAAACCGGCATTTTTTATTTTAATTGCAAACAGATAGACCTCAATAATAAAAATGAGCCAATTTTAGGTTTGATATCAATAGCGTCATAAAGGTTTACAAAATAAGAGAATAAAGTCGAGTATCTTTAATCTCTCAAAAAACTATCCTCATATGGTAAATGCAACTCTATTTACACAAATAATTTCAAAACTAGACGTTAGAAATTCAATATGCCGGTCAAGTTCGGTCCAACAAATAAACAATAGAAAGGCTTAAATGGGTGGTCCCATATGGTTACTCTGCTGTTTTGTGCGTCAGGTACATCAGAGCCAGTTTTCCTAGGGGACAGAATATTGAATGAGGCCATTTTTGAGCATCACCAAGACAAAATATTTTCACTTGCTTCTACCGCAGGATGTAAATAAAATAGTGTGCTGGAAGTTGTCAATTCTGCGTATATAGTCGTCCCTTAAAAACTATACAACACGTTGATATTCAATATATTATGTGTTGTTTTTCTTGTTTACATCTACAAATTTTCGTATTTTCATGATATAAACCTTGCAATTCAGATTTATGTTAGCCAAGCCAAAAATACAAAACCAAGCTAGTTTATTCTTTACTCTGGAAGAGACCTTAAACCAAAAGCACCCGCTCTACATTTTGAGCAACAGAGTGGATTGGGAACTTTTTGACAGGGAATTCGGTCCACTTTATTGTCAGGATAATGGGCGTCCCCCAAAGCCGATCCGACTGATGGTGGGATTGGTGATCTTGAAGCACCTCCGAAACATCTCGGACGAAGGTATCGTAGAACAAAGGGCAGAGAATCTCTATTATCAATATTTTTGCGGGCAACAGGAATTCAGTTCCTGTGAGCCATGTGATGCCTCGGAACTTGTCCATTTTCGTAAGCGCATCGGAGAACCTGGAGCGGAGCTGATCTTAAAGGAGAGCATCCGTATCAATGGAGATGACAGCAATGATGGCCAGGTCAGTATCGACACCACGGTCCAAGAGAAAAACATCACCTTCCCCACTGACGCAAAGTTGCACAGGAAGATCATCAAAAAGTGTCTGGCAGTAGCAAAGAAGGAACGACTTCCGGTGCGTCAGAGCTACACCAGGACGCTGAAAAAAATTGGGGGTCGACCAGCGTTTCAGGAACCATCCAAGAAATAAGTCAAAAGCAAGAAAAGCAGGCAAAAAAGTAAGGACCATTGCAGGAAGATTGGTCCATGAACTAGAGAGAAACCTAAAGCCCGGCTCCATTTACCATGCAGACCTTGAATTGTGCAAACAGGTGCTGGCCCAAAAAAAAACGAGCAAAAACAAAATCTATTCACTGCACGAACCAGAAACACAGTGCATCTCTAAAGGAAAAGAACACAAAAAATATGAATTTGGCAATAAAGCATCTTTTGTCTTCACCCGAAATACTGGAGTGATCGTTGGGGCCATGGGATTTAGAAATGAGTTTGATGGCCATACTTTGGAGCCCACACTGGAGCAAACTGAAAGATTGGTCGGAAAAACGCCAAAAGAAGCGGCCGTAGACCGGGGCTATAAATGTCGAAACGAAATCGGGGATACAGTTACCCAAACCCTTCAATAACAAGACCCAAACAAAGTACAGGCAGAAAAAACTAAAAGAAGCACACAGGAAAAGGGCCGCAATAGAACCCGTGATCGGACATCTTAAGGCCGACCACCGATTGGGAAGAAACTTCAACAAGGGCATCGTGGGCGACAACATCAATATTATGCTTGCCGCAGGCGCATTCAACTTCAAAAGGATG
Source organism: Arenibacter certesii DSM 19833 (assembly GCF_000429545.1). GTDB lineage: Bacteria > Bacteroidota > Bacteroidia > Flavobacteriales > Flavobacteriaceae > Arenibacter > Arenibacter certesii. Next base: position 35,647 of record NZ_AUCB01000039.1, on the reverse strand, counting down.
ATGAACAAATGGAAAGTAAATTCTTGTCGATTTTTTCGAGAACTATATTCCTTGTTCAAATTTATGATCTACAGAAGCATTTTGGATAAAACGGCTTTTTAAGGCTCGACTATATAGTAAATACGTTATTAAGATGATACCTTGGTTTAAGGACTCGAGACTCATATTCAAAGTTTTATTTTATCCAAAACACGAATTAATACACTCAGCAATAATCAATTACACTACTTCTGATGACAACCATGTATATTTAGAGGTAGATGAAATAGAAATCTAAACATCCAAGCGTATGAAGGTCGTTTAAGATGAAGAAATTTTACTGACTAATTTGTAGACATAAAGTCCATGCTCTTTTGAATCTTTTTTTTATATTCTAAAGGAGTTAAACCTTTAACTCTCTTGAATTCTTTATTAAAAAATGACTGCTGGTTAAAGCCACTTTCGTAAGCTATCTGGGCTACATTAAATTTATTCTCTTGAAGTAACTTACAAGCAATACCTATCCTCGTTTCTAAAACGAATCTTGAAAAGGTTTTATGGGTATGTGTCTTAAAATAACGGCTAAATCCAGTTCTGCTCATACCAAATTCAGAAGCAATCTCAGAGAGGGGAATCTTCCTATATAAGTGCTTCAGAACATACTCGTATACTTTATCTAATTTCTCTAATTTATTGGTTTTATTATGAATTTGATAAGAAATACTTGCCAAAGGGATATTATCTTTTACTGATAGTAAATCTAGTATACCTAAAAATTCTTGTATTCTTTTCACACCAGAACACTGTAACAACATATTCATTCGGTCAATTACTTCTATTTGAGTCTTCCCTGTTATTTTTAAACCTCTTTTTGCATAATTAAGGAGTTTTTGGATTTTTGATAGTTCCGGAGCGCAAAAAAAATCGTGTCCTAGAAAATCCTCATGAAAATGCACAACTATGGCCTTAGCAACTGTAAATGAGATTTTACTAGATATACTAAAATTACTTTTCCACTGATGTGGCAAATTTGGACCCAGCAAAATTAAATCTCCTTTATCAAAATTTTCCACATGATCTCCTACTATCCTAATTCCCTGACCTTCGAGTATTAAAGTAAGCTCGAAATAAGAATGGAAGTGAATGGGATTATGAAAATAACTGCGATTATAATCAATTACTTCAAAGGAAGCTTCCGGTCTTTTAGGAATTTCTATCAGTTTAGGTCTCATTTACTCAAATTAGGAGGTTATCAAAATTAAAGAATAACTAAAAATCAATATAGCAATATATTTCTATCAAAAGACAGATAATAAGCCAATTTATAGTATTATATGCTAATATAATTTTAATATAAGATAATTTAATTCTAGGCATATGTAATTATAATTAGCCATCCCTCGTCTTTTTTAATTGAGTATTTAATTGAGTTGTCGTATATTTTTTTCTGTTTCAGTATTTTGAATTTTCCATCTACTTTTTTCTGGCATGAGTAAAATGGCGACCACCTTTGAGATTTTATAGTAGATGAAATTGGTAAGCTCACTAACGGTATGAAACTTCCCGTATAGCCTAAATCGTCATACCCTAAATCGTCTACTAATATAAAAAGAATGTTCATACTTTGCCGGCTACTTTTTGGCCATGAATGAAAAGAGCAAGGAGCAGTGATATAATTACTATTCCGGATGTATATCTTAACCTGGATCTTCTGATGTTAATTGTCCTGATTAATTTTATAGACAGTGAATCCTAAAATCTAGGGAGTGTCTTTGGTCTTACTTATGATTAACCGAAGGCCATTAGTTTTAATAGGTTCAATTTCAATAATATGTTTATGGCCAATATTGGAACCTTGGTATATATTTTGCCATTTACCCCCTATTTTGCCTTGTATATTAAATTCACGCACCCGTTCCCCTTTTGAAATTTCTTCTTGTAAAATAATATTTTCTATTTGTTGGTCACCCATCAAGGAAAGGATAATCTGACTCCCAGTTACAGTTGTTTTTGCGATGGGCTTGGAGAACCTGTTTTTAATCTCTTCTCCCCATTCCCTTAAGCGATCTACATCGGGTATGGGTATTAGTCCGTCAGGAGCTGGAGTAAGCCCCTTTATAAGGGCGAAATTCCTACCTACAGATTTGTAATACATATCCTTCAGGTTTTTTAATGGAAATATATGAGCCTCGTCTCCAGGTACCCAAAACCATTCATGCCTTCCTATATAACCACGAACCGGAGAATCGCTCATGGCGGGCATATAGTATTTTCCTTTTGGATCACCATATTTTATAGGCTTAAAACCTCCATCACCACCAGCATTAGCAAACCAGCTAGGGTAACCAAAAGTACCCAAGATGGATAGGGAACGGTACCACTTTCTGAACCTCCCCAGCGAATATCGGCTCTATCTAGATTGTGGTAGAACAAACTGTTTGGTTGATATTTTTTTTAAAAATTGAAAGCACATCCGGGCCACCTTATTCAGGGCCGTGCGCGCCACCGTCGAACCAAATGATGGCCAAATCGCCATAATTAGAGGTAAGTTGCTCTACCATGCCTTCGCACATTTTGTTGTAGTGTTCCTGACGGTTTTCTGAAAACAGAGTGTCTCCCTGTACTTTAAAATCCTGGATACCGTAGAAAGAATTCCAACGGATGCCTATATAAATCCCGGGTTCTATTCCGTATTTTTTACAAGAAGCAACAAAATCTGCCACAATATCCCCCTTACCATCACGCCATTTAACTCCTTTTAAGCTATATGGGTTTACATCTCTCTGGTATAGTGCAAATCCTGTTTCATGCGTAGCCGTAAGTATAGCAATTTTAGCACCCATAGCTATGGCCGATTTCACCCATTGATTCGTATCCAATTGATTGGGAGAAAATATGTTATAGTCTGGCATAGGTGTTTTCCTATTCTCTTGCTGATTATATTTTTCACCATCAAAAACATGAAGATCGTAATGGAATACGGCGACCAATTCGGCATTCTGCCAATCTAATTGTGCCTTTGTGGGGATTGGAAATTTTACTTCTTGTGCACCACTTTTAATAGAAAAGTAATAACACTGTACCGAATAAAAGGTTTTTCATTGTATTGTTCTTTAAATTTTATGATATAACGTGCTGTGCGTTTCCCTCCGAATACATTGGTGCCAGAAGGCACGTATAAGTATTTTAGCTCATTGCTAATTAATAAGACTTAGGGCGCTAAAACTTTGCATAAGGTCTATTTTAGGACCATAATTCACATCTACCTTTGTCTTATAAAAATCAATATAAGTATTGGCATGATAATAGCCATTTTCATAGGTTTCAAAAATAATTCCATCGTCAGAAGTCCATAATAGCCCACCTCAAAATTCTATAATCCCGTGATTATCGGTCGTCAATGATGCAATTTTATCCTTGAACATAAAAGCATACCCAAGCTCAATGGCACGATTGTTTAGTCACGGGAAAAGGTACCTGCACCTAGGGGCCTTCTAAATTTTCTGCAACACCAAGGCCCATTTTGGATTTTTCGGATTTAAAATACAAGAAAGGTCCGCCATTGGAATGCTTCAACAGTTCCAGGTTGTCAAAACCACAAGTAGGATGGTGATTCTAATTATGAGAATCATTAGGGACACCGAGAATTAATCCATATTATTTCGCTTTTTTCCACGGTCCGTAAAGAGAATCTAAAGTAGTCACACCAATCTTTTGGTTGGAAGGGTAAATTGGACGTGATGGTACCAACATGATCAACAAGACTAAGTTGACTACTACTTTTAAATTTATAACACCTATAGCCTTTGTTAAAAAGATAAAATAAAGACTCATTCTCAATCTCATATTAATTGTTTAATTATTATCAATTAAAAATGCAGAAAACTCCATAATCTCTAGCTGCTCTTTGGATTCGATAACATTTAGCCGAATCGCCGAAACTTCCATTTCATCAAAGCGATGAATAAATTTATGCCCGATACACGAACCTTCGAAAATAGTTTGCCAACCTTGTTTCGTTTTACCTTCCAGAACAAATTTTCGAACGCGTTCTCCTTTAGCAATATCTTCCATCAATACTACCTGATTTATTTTTTGCTTTTTAAGAAGTTTTAAGTTTATCTTTTCCCCAACTCCTGAAGTGGTGGCAACTGGATTTGAAAATCTCCGATTAATTTCATCGCCAAACTCTTTCAGGCGTTTCACATCAGCCACAGGCATTAAACCTTCAGGGTTTGGAGTAACTCCTAAAATCAAACTAGTGTTATGACCTACAGAATTATAGTACATATTAACGAGTTTATCTAGTGGATTAATTAAATGCTCATTGTTTGGCTCCCAAAACCAGTCATGTCCTCCGGTTCCTCTCAACGGAGCATCGCTCATGGCAGGTATATAATAATTGCCATTGGGATCTCCTGTTTTCAAAAGGGCAAAATTATTGGCATGAATTGCTTCTTGGGCACTTTCTCCTGCTCCGATAGATTTATATGGAAAAGTTCCCCAGCTTGGGTATGGAACTGTTCCGGTTTCACTGCCTCCCCAACGCATATCTGCTCGTTGTAGATTATGGTAAAAGAGGCTGTTTGGCTGGTATTTTTCAAATATAGACAATACATCTGGACCTCCTTGCTCGGGACCGTGTGCTCCTCCATCGAACCAAACCATTGCCCAATCACCATATTTTGTGAAAATTTCTTTTACAATTTTTTCAATCATGGAATTATAATGCTTCTGTCTGTTCTCCGTGAATTTACCTTCTCCTTGAACTTTAAAATCGTAAACCCCGTAAAAGGCGTTCCAACGTGTACCTATATATACTCCGGGAAGAATATTATATTTTTCGCACGAAGCTTTAAAATCGCGTAGGATATCGCCTTTCCCATCCTGCCATTTTAAAGCTTTCATACTATAAGGAGTAGCATCGCTTTGGTGCAAAAAGAATCCTGTTTCGTGGCTCACAGTAAGTATGGCTATTTTAAACCCACCGTCTTTCAACGATTTAATCCACTGATCCATATCGTATTTTTGTGGATTAAAAATATTATAATCTTCAACTGGTGTAACTCTTGCTTCACTTTGTACATAAAATTTACCATCAAAAGCATGTAAATCCCAGCAAACTAGTGCTGCTAATTCGGCGTTTTGCCAGTCTAACTGGGCTTGCGTTGGTATGGGTACTTCATTCTGCGACCATACATTAAAAGCACAGATTAGAATAAGTGCAAGCAGTGTAATTTTCTTCATATTTTTTTTCATGGTTATCTGTTTTTTCTAAACGGATTTTTTTTATTTATCAGTTTTTACTGTAATTTCTAATATGCGTTGAGCCAAGAATTTTCCTTGCTTCGCCAGTGTTTCCGTAGCGGGTGAATGGTAACGTTTATTCAGTTCTTCAACCTTAGGTTATCAAACCAACAATCTGCAATCTTCTTATAGCTTCCTATTGAAGGATGAAACCTATTTTCTAGTTCATCGGGTTGAAATAGTGAAAACATATCTACAACATATAGTTGTCCACCATTCAACTTTATTTTATTGTTTTTCGGTAAATTCTTAATAAAGGTAGTATTAAATGAAATTACATTCTTTTGAATTTGTTCTAAGCCTTTAACTTGTTCTTTGGTATCACCATCAATTGATATTCCAGTTGTTAATAAATTTCCCACATAAATTTTCACACCAGGATATTTCACGAAAAGGCTATTCAAAAATGACTCATAATTTTTTGGTGCATTTTCAAAAGCCATTGTGTCTGGAGATACTAGAGGTCCATGTACACCAACATCAGCAATCATATCATTTGTTCCAAGCATAAAAAAAATAATATCAACTTCTTTTATTCGATCCGTATATTGTTTATAATATTCTTCAAAAGCATTTTGTACTTCGTGAATACGCCATCCAGAAAATGCAACATGGTCTTTATCAGATTTAAAACCGTTAGGTGTAAGATCAGGCGTATTTGAATTACGGATTCCTATAAAATCGAATTCAATATCATTTTGCAACAGTAAATCCTGAAGAAATAATCTATATGCCCCGTGACCTTCCGTATTTGAATCGCCAATCAACATAATTCGCAATTTACTTTTACCAGGTAACTCTTTATATGTAAATTCGACTTTCTCAAATTTCTCACTCAGACTTTTTATTTCCTGACCTTGTATTGACGTAAGACCAATAAACATTGCAATTAAGACAATTATACTTTTCATTTTTATTATTTTAAATTATTTCATTGGTTCTAAACCTGATATCCGTTTATTTCTATTCAATTTGGATGCATACATCCTTGCAATTTTATTGAATTAATGTGTTATTTGGGCGAGATCAATTGCGAGATTATTTTTCTTACCGATTTCGTTTCCATAGTTATATAATGTGAGAAAATTTACAGTAAATATTTTCCTTTTCCCTTTTCGAATGGCTTCTAATTCTTTATTCTGATCAATATATAAACAATGTTTTCGAGGATGCCATTTTATGCGCATCGAGATGCGGGGAATATAACCCATGAGATCCCTCCCTGCCTGTTCGGCAGACAGGAACTATCGCTCGGGATCAGTTCGGCTATATGATTTTGAAAACCAAAATCAAAGTCTCACTGATTTCATATCAACAACAATCCAGCAATAGAACAAGAATTAATTGTTTTCAATCTTAAAAACAGAAACATCCAAAAGCTGAGGTTCTCCTTTTGATTCCAGAACATTAAGCCGAAGCGCCGAAACTTCCATTTCATCAAAGCGATGAATAAATTTATGCCCGATACACGAACCTTCGAAAATAGTTTGCCAACCTTGTTTCGTTTTACCTTCCAGAACAAATTTTCGAACGCGTTCTCCTTTAGCAATATCTTCCATCAATACTACCTGATTTATTTTTTGCTCTTTAAGAAGTTTTAAGTTTATCTTTTCCCCGACTCCTGAAGTGGTGGCAATTGGATTTGAAAATCTCCGATTAATTTCATCGCCAAACTCTTTCAGGCGTTTCACATCAGCCACAGGCATTTTTTTTTTTTGTTAACGAGTTTGTCTAGTGGGCTAATTAAATGCTCATTGTTTGGCTCCCAAAACCAGTCATGTCCTCCGGTTCCTCTCAACGGAGCATCGCTCATGGCAGGTATATAATAATTGCCATTGGGATCTCCTGTTTTCAAAAGGGCAAAATTATTGGCATGAATTGCTTCTTGGGCACTTTCAACTGCTCCGATAGATTTATATGGAAAAGTTCCCCAGCATGGGTATGGAACCGTTCCGGTTTCACTGCCTCCCCAACGCATATCTAATCGTTGTAGATTATGGTAAAAGAGGCTGTTGGGCTGGTATTTTTCAAATATAGACAATACATCCGGACCTCCTTGCTCGGGACCGTGCGCTCCTCCATCGAACCAAACTATTGCCCAATCACCATATTTTGTGAAAATTTCTTTTACAATTTTTTCAATCATGGAATTATAATGCTTCTGTCTGTTCTCCGTGAATTTACCTTCTCCTTCAACTTTAAAATCGTAAACCCCGTAAAAAGAGTTCCAACGTGTACCTATATATACTCCGGGAAGAATATTATATTTTTCGCATGAGGCTTTAAAATCGCGTAGGATATCGCCTTTCCCATCCTGCCATTTTAAAGCTTTCATACTATAAGGAGTAGCATCGCTTTGGTGCAAAAAGAATCCTGTTTCGTGGCTCACAGTAAGTATGGCTATTTTAAACCCACCGTCTTTCAACGATTTAATCCACTGATCCATATCGTATTTTTGTGGATTAAAAATATTATAATCTTCAACTGGTGTAACTCTTGCTTCACTTTGTACATAAAATTTACCATCAAAAGCATGTAAATCCCAGCAAACTAGTGCTGCTAATTCGGCATTTTGCCAGTTGAGTTGTGCTTGGGTGGGTAGTGGTATTTTTGGAGTGTTTTGAGCAGTAAGTGTTGCAACAATTAATAAGGTTATAATGACTGAATGTAGTTGTTTTTTTTTCATGGTACTATTTTATTGTATTCTTCAATTTATTCAAATAAAGCATCTGGGTATACCACTTTCTTTCCTGTTCTATTATCCGTCGGCATTTGGGCATCTGATTCACGTAAAAAATTAGAGAGAACTTTTGATAATTCTATCAGTTTTTCTGGTTCATTTTTAGCCAAGTCATTTTCCTCACCAAGATCATCCTTTAAATTATATAATTCCAATTCTCTTCCAACATGTCTATACACTAGCTTCCAGTTTCCTTGCCTCATAGAACTGTATGGAAAATAAAGAGTTCCACCATAAGTATTTGGATAATGCCAGAAGATAGGTCTGTTCTGTTTGTGCTTTGTTTTACCTTCAAGAAATGGAACAATACTTTTGCCATCAATAGGGCCACCTTTCTGCTTGAATTGTTTAACACCTGCCATTTCTAGGAAAGTTGGGAAAATATCTTCTATAATCATATAATTTTTAGACACTGAACCGGGTTGGGTTACCCCAGGCCAATGAACAATCAAAGGAACTCTTACACCTCCCTCATAAGGCAATAATTTATGGCCTCTAAGAGGTAAGTTACTATCTGCGTTCGAGGGTTGTCCATTGTCAGACATAAACACAATAATCGTATTATCCTCAATTCCCTGCTTTCTTACATTCTGCATTATATCACCCAGCGACTTGTCCATACTTTCTACCATGGAGGCGTATGTTGCCTGAAAATTTGTTAGCCCCATGGCCTTGTATTTATCATAAAACCGAGGATCTTTCTCCCATGGCGCATGAATAGCATAATGCGACATATATAAGTAAAAGGGCTTATTATCAGATACCGCCTTGTTAATTTCATTATTAGCTTTAATAGTTAAAGCTTCGTTCAGATAAATATCCTTTCCATGGTATTCATCTAATCCTGGGATATCCCATATCAGGTCTCCATTTCGAAAAGCAGCACTAAAATTATTTGTCCCATAGTAACTCCCTGGTCCACCGGCTGCATGTCCTGCAATATTCACATCAAATCCAAGGTTCAGTGGGTTTTCGCCTGGCGTATCCTTGGCACCAAAATGGGCCTTACCTACATGGATGGTTTGATATCCTGTTTGTTTTAAAAGTTGTGGCAACGTATTAACGATGATTGCCCTATCCACTCCTTCTGTTGTACTGATACCATTAACATTCCAATCTGGCTCCGTAATATCCTTAAGCTTTTGGCTTGGTGATTCGTTTTTTCTTAAAGTCCAACAGGTTACCTTATGTCTTGCAGAGTTGAGCCCTGTCATCAAACTAATTCTTGAAGGAGAGCATACCGCTGCTGCATAGGCCTGTGTGAATTTCATACCACGATTTGCAAGGCGTTCCATATTGGGCGTATTGTAACGATAGTTGAGTTCCGTTGCCTCGGAATGAAAAGGTACAGAGGTCTCTTGCCATCCCATATCGTCTACTAAAAAGAATATAATATTAGGCTTCGATTGCTCTTTTTTTTGTCCTTGACAAATAATCGCTGCAAAGAATGAGAGGAGTATAAATACTATTTTTTTCATGCTGATTGTTTATAAATATCTAATTTTATTGCTCTATGATGTTTCTGTAACTTCAGTTCTTGTAACAGCTACTATTTTTGTTTAAAGATTTTAGTGATTTCATTTAATGAAACACCCAATAACTGTTCGGCAATTTGATTTAGGCAAGTTTCATTTCCTTCAAAATGGTAGGTGGATTGTATATGGGTTATCGATTCTCCCTTTTTCAGTGCCGCTGCAGGAGAAGAACTCTCCAGTTCATAGAACGGTCCCAAAGGTTTTGCCCCAGGTTCCGATGGTCCGTCGTTATAGGAGTTGATAACATCCCCTTTATAGGGTTCTTCCTGTAGTTCCCATTTTGAATTGACGTAATCGGTGACTCCCTTTGGTTTGTTATAAGTAACAATGGTTAGTGCCTTGTCCATGGCATCATAACTACCCATTATATTCTTGGCTCTTTGGGGAGACAGACCAATTTTGCCTCTTTGTTTGCCGTCTCCCTTGAAAAAAATGGCCTTGTCCGTCACAACGAGTCTATCCGAAGGAACCTTACCAAAATAATCATCGTTCACTATCGATCCCAATTCGGCTTCGTTACCCTGTGTATATGGAATTACCACTGTGGTGGTTTCAGAATGTTTCAACATGCCTAACAACCAAATGGAGGGTAAACCAGTCTCTTTCTTCCAATCTTCATTTCCGATATTGGTAAGGGTGTTAGTGGTTCTGTACCCAACCGAATGTATGCCTTCTGGCATGGATATCCCTAGGGCATCGGAAATTTCCTTTTTTGAAAGCACATTTACTTTACGCTCTATTTTAAAATCAAATCTAAAACCTGAATAATTGGTAAGGGTTGCCGTCTTTTCAAAGGATACTTGATCAGGCGTTTGTTCCTTAATTTCGAAGGGCTCAACATCTATTAGCCTAGGTGTGTACCAATTTTCATAAGTGAAGTCAACATCTTTTTTAAAAAAGAATGAATACTGCCCTCCCTCTGGACCTAGCCAAAAACGCTCTTCACCACCATATACATTGATCTGTGGCAACGTATCTTTAGATTCATAGTGCGCCTTGTTAATCCAACCGTAGCTTTTACCTTCCATGCCTTTAGCAGAACTGGTCATAACACGACCTTGCAAGGCAGGAGATACAGCCACCAGACCTTCTCCAGTTTGTAGCGTGACGATATCGGAATGTACTTTTAGAAAAAAAAGGTCATCGCCAAAGGTTCCTGCTACCTGAGTTTTGGGCTTTTTATTTTCATTTGTGCTGCCTCCCTTAGGTGTTTGTCTGCAGCTATGCCCTAACGCCACAATGAGAGCGATAAGCGAAAGTTTCATTATATTTGATTTCATATTTGTACTTTACCTTTATTTAAAAGTCACAACTATTTTTATTTTGAAACCATTTTATACCTTGTTAGATAGCATTCATCACCATTCAACACCATGGAAATGCCCCAATGAAGTCCAGCATCTGTAACAGTACGATCGGTCAGATCGGGTCTATAAACCCCCATGGCAATTGGTCGTCCTTCCACTTTTACGGCCAATTTATTACTCATAAAATCAATACCATCAGGGGCGTACTCGAAGGTGCTACTTAAAGAAGCTAATGCACCAACACCATTCCCTTGCTGCCACAACATCACTTCATGGCTTTCCGCTAATATTGTTTTATCCAATTTGGTAAATGGCCCTTCGGGGTCTTTTGAAAAAGCAACTCCCATTTGTGTATGTCCAGGACCACCATGTCCATGACTTCGGCTTCGTCCTTTATAATAGAGCCAGTAAATTCCGTTGCGGTACATTAAAACCGCATCGTCCACCCTATAACTATCAAACTTATCAGGCTCTGGGCTTACTTTCAAAATCGGTTCATTACTTATTCTTGTAAAAGGACCTTCAGGACTATCGGAAACAGCAAGACCTATTGCTGTAATATCGGTAGTTGAATTGTTTTCAAATTCTCCTTTTTCATTCGCTGGTGTTGGCTTTACCCCAGTATAATAGAGGTAATACTTTTTGTTGGCATACAGAATATTGGGCGTAAAAGTTGCCTGGGAATCAAAAGTGTTTTTCATTCCTAGACCTACCACTTCGCCCAATTCCGTCCAATTGTAGCCCTCATCTTTTGAAGAGGCACTCCATACCGTACCCCAATACCCAGGACCCGTTCCGTAAACCTTGGTGTAGTATACATAGTAGGTATCTCCCACCTTGATCACATCACTGGGGTCACGACGGGTGCACCCTTTTTCATGACCCACTCCGCTGATCTTATCGAACTGAAACTTCATTTTTGTAAAACTTTCTTTAATATCTTTATCTTCTTGTGGATGAAGCGGTAAAGAAATTAAATAAATAAAAATAATTATAATGCTTTTTTTCATCTGTTTAATTGCTTTATTTGTTGTGAATTTAGTAGGTGTTTTAAACGTCCTTTTGTAAATACATTTTTAAAAATTATTGGACACTTAGCTGGAATATTTGCTGGAACTGTCATCTTCAAAAAGGCCTTATTTGTTTAAACTTAATTAATAATCAGGGTTTTCTATTAATACACTATTATCAGCTATTCTACCTGAACCAATTGGGAAATAATAATGCTTCTCATCAAACCTTCTTTCATTAGGGGTGCGTTCTGGTCTGTTGTTTCCGTTCGTTACAGTTATCTCATATTTATCAACATCTGCATCATACAGCCACTTAAGACCCGTAAAGGTTGCAGCTCCTCCGTTCGCAACATCTGTTAACTGTTCTTCAGCATCTCTCCAACGACGTAAGTCCCAGTAGCGGTGATTCTCAAAAATCAACTCAACAGTTCTTTCTTGTTTTAGTGTTGGCCAATCTAAAGTCGCTACTAGTGGTAAACCAGCTCGTGTTCTAATGGCATTCAATTTAGTCAAACCATCACCATCATCTCCTAAGGCTAATTTTGCCTCGGCATAATTGAGATAGATCTCTCCTAACCTAAAAACAGTCCAATCGTTAGTTCCTTGATTATAATCAGGTGCTTCTTCACGAACGATTCCCTTTATATTTAGAAGAGCAGAATTTACAGAATTTCTTGAATCTCCTGATGCTGGTAAACCATTATTAGTACCTCCTAACGTTAGAACTCCTCCAACATATGTTCCCTCATGAAAATACACCGGCGCACCTCCAAAATCAGTTCCCTGTATGGCTATACTAGCATAAAACCTTGGATCTTTATTCCCAAATAGGTCTGAAACATTATGACGCTGACCTGGAACCAAAGTATTACGGTCAAGAGTGCCAGCCGATCCATCAGCATATTCAAACATTTCTGCAGTTTCTAGATACACCTGAGATACTGCCCCCCAACCAGTATTGCCATCTACATTTGGATGGTAATATAAATCATAACTAGAACCTTTGCCTCCCGCTCCATTAAAACGTTCAGAAAAAATCAACTCTGTATTTGTAATAGGATTATCTGTAAGGGTCATTGTTGTGTAACTCTCTATTTTATCAGCATGAGTTCCACCAACTGCATTATCGAACAATTGGAATGGTCCATTTTGAATAATTTTTTGGGAAGCTGCTAGTGATAAATCCCAATATTTATCAGCATTTGAAACACCTACTAGACCATTAAGTTTAACTTTACCAAATTCACCAATACTACCCGCATACAACATGGCACGACTTTTAAGTGCCAAAGCTGCCCAATTTGTAGCTTTACCCCAAGGCTGCACTTTACCTTCTAATAGTACTTCAGCCTTATCACAATCCTCACCAATAAAATCATAGGTTTCTTCTTCAGTAGAGCGGGCAACTTTAAGCTCTTCCAATGATAACGTTAAATTTTGAGGTTCTTTTATAATAGGTAACCCTCCATATCTTTTTACCATACTAAAATAAACCCATGCTCGAATAAAATATGCTTCTCCTAAGCTAGTTTCCCTGTAACTTGTTTCCAAGGTTGATTCGGTATTAGAAAGTTCTTGAATTGCAACGTTAATCCTTCTCACATTCTCCCAATCCCAATAATCTATATCACCATCTGCTCCACTTTCACTCATAGAGCCATTAATTAATCCTGCTCCAACACCATCACGAGCACGTGCTTCACCTCCAGCATCTAATACGACATGCCTTCTTCTAGATGTGTTCCCCTGCTGGGTTCCCATATGAAATTCTGCCGAGGAATAAATATCGGCCATATAGGCATCAATTAAAGATTCATCATTCCAAACTTTATCTTCACCTATTAAATCCAATTGGGTTTTATCTAATAGATCCTCACAAGAGAATACAAAAAGGGTCAACACAAATACAATGGATATTTTGCTTATTTTTTTCATAATTTTCCAATTCAATTTATTAAAAACTCAAATTTAATCCAACTGTTACTACTTTATTCTGTGGATAACCTCCAAACCCACTATTCTCAGGATCGAATTCTCCAAAAACACCTAAACTATCAATCGTCAAGAGATTTGTGGCGGATGCATAAAGTCTTAACGACTCTATTCCCATATTTTGTAATAATGACTTTGGTATAGTATAACCAATCGCCAGATTTTTCAATCGTATATATCTAGAATCAACTAAATATTCATCTGTAGTTGTATTGTTCCAATCATTCCATCTTAAAGGAAATCGCGCATTTTCTTTATTAGTTTCAGTCCAAGTATTATCGTGAACATATACATAAGGAGTTCTGTTACCACTAGGGTTCACTATTCTTTCCCAATTATCCATGTTTTGAACAAAACCAGCAGCTCCTTGCCAGAACATAGTAAAGTCAAACCCTTTATAATCCGCCTTTAGATTAAGTCCATACATCCATTCGGGTTTAGTCCCTTTTCCGACAACAGTTCTATCATTACTGTTTAAAACATTATCACCATTAATATCCACATAACGGATATCACCAGGTATAGGGTTATAAGAATAACTTACAGGGTCATTATCTATTTCCTCTTGAGAATCAAAAAATCCATTAAAAACATACCCCATTGTTCTATTTACCCAATTTCCAGAAAGTTTTCTGATACGAATATCATCTTCAGAGGTATATTCAGCCTCTTCAAAATGTAAATATTTTTCTCTGTTCCATGTTAAATTACCGGAAACGCTAAAATTGAGATTAGATATATTTCCTATATAAGTTGCAACTGACTCAAACCCTCTATTGTCACGGGAATTTATATTCGTTAATGGCAAAGAAGCCCCTGTAGTGCCTGGTATTTGGCTATTAGCAGCCGCCAGTAAGCCTGTTCTTTTTCTATAGAAAACATCCAATTCTGTTGAAATCGTATTATTAAAAAATGACACGTCAAGTCCCGCATTATAAGTAGTTGCTTCTTGCCAAGTAATCGAAGTATTTGGCACCCCTAATGTTCTAATAGATGGCTGCAAATTATTACCCGAATAGTACCATTGTTGAGTGTTGCTTCTAATTGCAAAACCAGACAAGTATTCATATTCTCCATTTGTATTGTCATTTCCAAGATTAGCAACAGATAATCTTAATTTCATGTTACTAATAGTGGGGGATTCATTAAAAAAAGACTCTTCTGAAATACGCCATGCGATAGATGCGCCTGGGAAGAATCCCCAACGTGTTTCGGTTGGAAACCTAGGAACTGCATCAAAACGAAAGGAACCTTCCAAATAGTATTTCCCTTTATAATTATAGCTTCCTCGACCAGCATAACTTGCTCGACCATCCTCTGTTGCCCAACCATTTGTTTGCTGGTTAGCAGCACTACCAGTAAACATATATGGAATTTCAGCTGAAATTAAGCCATCCCTAAAGGCACTGGAAAAATTAAACTCATCATTTATGGTTTCCCAAAGTGCCAATCCTGACACATGATGATCATCAAAATCACCTTTGTAACGCAATGATAATTGTGTCGTTACTCTTTTAGATCTTCTGGTTTCTTCTGTTAAATCTGGTCCAGTAGGATTCCACGTTGCCCATTCTGTTATGTTAGTGCCATCGTCTTTATAAAGAGTAAATTTTTTCTCAAAGTCTTTATCAAATCTGTTTGTTATCAAAGCAGAAACACTTCCTTCTGCTGTTAAACCAACTATTTTAGGAATCTTATACTTAAAAGAAAAATTAGTATCAACTACATCTGTTGTTGTTTTAAAAACTCCATGAATATCTTCTGAAGTTACAGATTCAGAGTTATGTGCTCCAAATGAATTCGTTGACATACTATCATCACGATTCCTGATAGGATAGGCTGGATGCCCTAATTGCATAATGTTATATGCTGTACCCCATCCACCTCTAGGGCTCTGTTCATCGCTTTCACGCCTCCAACCTAAATCAAAACCTATGGATAGATTATCGCTTATTGTTAAATCTAGATTAGATCTTACATTCAAACGATCATATCCGTAATCCCCTGTTTTAAATGCAGATCCCTGATCTAAATATCCCATGGAAACAAAATACAAAGCTTTTTCACTTCCACCTCGCACATTTAAGTTATGCTGATGCATAGGCGCCCACTCCCTTATTAGTGCCTTTTGAAA
This sequence comes from Arenibacter certesii DSM 19833, assembly GCF_000429545.1. Classification (GTDB taxonomy): domain Bacteria; phylum Bacteroidota; class Bacteroidia; order Flavobacteriales; family Flavobacteriaceae; genus Arenibacter; species Arenibacter certesii. Next base: position 19,640 of record NZ_AUCB01000039.1, on the reverse strand, counting down.
GTTTGTACTTGGGATAGTTCCATTGAGAATTCCTTCACGTCTAGCATCTGATATTTGTGGTTGAGTGGTGATTAAAGGTGTCTCTAGCATGGTCTTTGCATCAATTGTTTGCGCATACCCGGTAGGAGTTTGATAAGACAAAGAACTATTATAGGTAATAACAGGCTTCCCTATTTTACCTCTTTTGGTAGTCACCAATATAACCCCACTGGCTGCTCTTGCTCCATAAATAGCGGCAGACGCGTCTTTTAAGATAGAAATACTTTCAATTTCATTAGGGTCAAGATTATTAAATTCTCGCTCAACACCATCAACAATAATCAATGCTGATTCACCGGCTGTATTAAAACCACGAATATTTATGGTTGGATTTAGTCCTGGAGCACCACTACTCTGCTTTACAACCAATCCAGGGAGACGTCCAGCAAGACTTTCTCCTATAGAATGTGTTGGTACTACCGTTAGATCTTCAGAATTAATACTTGCTATAGAACCTGTAACATCTCTTTTATTTAATGAACCATATCCAACAACAACTACTTCATCAAGAGCCGCAGTATCTTCTAATAAAACAACATCAATAGTATTTGAGTCTCCAACAGTTAAGGATATTGTTTTCATCCCTAAATAGGTAAACACTAATATATTTCCCTTTAAAACATTTAAAGAATATTTACCATCAAAATCCGTTTGCGTGCCCTTCAGAGTTCCTTCAATTAAAATATTAACACCAGGAATTGGAGCTCCATTCTCGTCAGTAACCTTACCACTAATTTCAAGTTCTTGAACTTTTAAATTGTCGGTATTTAATACTTTATTGTAATTTGTTTCGGCTTGAGCCTGAAACAATATTAACAACAGTAGAGTAATTGTAATTCTCAATTTCATTCTTGAAATGAGAACTTCGTAAATTTTTTGTGCCACAAGAGTATTGATTTTCATAAATTTGTCAGTATTAGGTTGATATATGTATTTTAATCGATTTAGTTTTTTAGGAAATGTTGGCGCATTTCCTTTTTTTCTTCAATTCATTTATTTTAGTTTTTATTAAATTCTTTGGAAAGTTGAATAAATTTTTAAAGATTTCACACTTCATATTTATTTTCAACAATGTAAATTTAGTAGATTTACTAAATCGATATTTTTACCGAAATCCCAATAATTAACACTATATTAGCAATATGACACTGATTACAATAAGTAACAAGTAAATAATTACAATTACTGATCAATAAAAAAAACGCCATTAAAAAAGATTCCTCTTGATTTAATGTAATTCCTTTAAATTATAAGACATTTGACACTAAAAATCTCTTACTTATTAAGTTGGTTTATAATAAGTAATTGTATCATACAGGCGTTTCCAATGCTGTATGAATCTTTCTTATCAGCAAGAAGTATTACCAATATATGATTCTCCCTAGATGAAGCATTTGGCAAGTAATTTCACAGTAGATGAAGATGTTTTTTCCATCTATTTAATAAGTTTAACTCCTTCCATTCTTTTTTGTCTAATCTGTAATCAATAAAACCCACATTTGGACCTGCGGCAATCTCAATTCCAACCTTATTTCCATTATTCTTAATAGCGGTCATTAGATAGATTCTTATCCTCAAGGCCAATAAATTTTTAGATTTTATGGATATTTTCAGTGGTCAAAATCTTCTGGGGTTCTCCAACCCGTTCGAAACGGACATGGATTACAAGGAAAATCCCGCCGTGATCTAACGGAAAGAATGTTTCAAATAGAACCATTGGGCGGCCCAGATCCGCAAGGATTATTCCAAGAACTGCAACATTTGCGACCATACCTCGTCGGCATCTATCAAAATACTGTTCCATAAAGTGAAGTCCCTTGTGCGCAAAGCATTCTTTAGCTGTTTTGAAATGGACACCAGCATAAATGGTCTTTCGACCTGTTATACGGACGTAAGCTATGGCATTTACGAAGAAACGGCGCCTGTTCATGCTTAACGGATAACGAGGCCATGGAGTCCAGTAGGAACCATCGCATGGACGGCTCCGAACAAGTGGACGAATTCGTCATCGGAGGGATCGAAAAAGGTAAGATAGGAAGAAGTTATGATTCCAAGAAAAAGAAGTCGATAACTGCGGTACTGCTAACGGAGGACGACAAAGGTTAGTCACATGTAAGCCATGGAAATAGAGCATTTTTCCGTAAGTTGCCTACAGTATATCTTTAACAATCTCACTATGTCTGCAAATAGGATTACTGATAAATGGAAAGGCTATATTCCGAAAGTTAAGGCATTTGACATCGTCCAAATTGAAAGCAACATCGAACTCAATTTAAAGACCCGGAAAACCTTGAGAAGATAAAATCTCGGTTCAGGACGGCTATTCAACAGTCAGCGATAATAATCTCAATAGGTACTTCGACAAATTTCGTTTATCACAGAACGGGTCTCAGTGCAAAGAGACCGTAATCGCCTAGCTAATTACCATAATGGGGAACAAGGCAAAAATATATAAAAACGAATTATTATGAATCTAACTACTGACCTCCATGTTTTTAATAATATCACTACTACTCTTCTCCTAATCCTTGTTTACATAAAAATATCTGATCCTACAGCTATTACCTTTACTAGCCATATTCTTCTCTTTGTTTAATCGCAATCTCAATACGTGCTTTCCAGGCATAAGATCTGTTTTCAAAGTAAAATACCAAGGTAAATGTAGATGTGAACTCCAATTGGTAAATAAATCCTGTTTTAACCATGGTCCATTATCTATACGGTATTCGAGAATACCAGCATCTGGCCCTGCGGCTACAGTGATTCCAACAGCTGTACCTTCAAATTTAAATTTTAATATTGCTCCGGTAGTTGAACCGATAAGCATAGGTACGTTGGTATAATTTTCTCTTGAACCAACTCCATCGGATGGCTTCCAATTCGCATCGTATTTCCATCCTTTTGAGGCCATATTATTGGATATCGGAATTAAAGCCCCATTATCATATGAATTATTATCTAATTTTTCAGGAAGGGAGTGTACCGTTATTTTATCATCTTCAGCCACATTTCCATCCCAAGCATTTTCTAGAAACGTTATAATAGAATGTGCATAAATACCTTGTCCGAAAGGAGATGGGTGCAAGTTTTTAAAATCTTCTTCCCAGCTAAATTCCCCTGCACCAATGCGTTCAGTTACTTCTTTGGCAAGGTCAATAGTAGGAATGTTATAATGTATTGCTACGCGCTCATGGTTTTGAATAACTTGTGGTATTTCACCATTTCTGTAAGATTCCATTTTTTCGGGATCTACAAAATGCATCAATACAATATCTGTTGTCGGATTATTATGGCGTACATGGCGTACAATACCTTCCATAGCCCTGATTTGTTCCTCATTGGCTCTTCCGTTCGCCGCATCGTTGACAGCAGCTTCTTCAAATAACAGGTCCACGGGGCCGTTTTCCAACACATCTCTTTCCAAACGAAAGGCGGCCGGGGTTGATCCCATTGAAGGTATTCCTGCAGCGATAAATTCGAATTTAGTATTTGGAAAACGATACTTTAGGAAATTGGTAATACTATCGCGCCAACCCCCATTATAGGTAATAGATCCCCCTAAAAATGCGACCCTTCCCTTTTTCTCACGTTCGAATTTAATAAACGAATTTTTAAGTCCGCCCCGTAAATGGTGATATGTTGAAGATTCCAGTTTGGGTTTTGGAAGTTCGGTATTGTACCGTATGAAATCGGCCCCCAAACGAGGCGTTTCAATAGGAAAGTGATGCCCAAAAAGGTCTTGTTCCCCTTCCGTACAAGGTACTATGGTCACCGAACCTCCAAGTTTTACATAGCGGTCTGCCAATATTATGGTATTTTCTTCCATTGGCACGACTTCATCCTTTAACCCCACCATAAATAGTATGGGGACCTTTTCTTGGGCCAATTCTTCCAAATTATAAAAAGGTTGGTCAATATACAATTTTGCCTCTTTATCAGAAGTAAAGCCATACTCAATCTTAAGACGCTCCCAATCTTCCTTGCTTCCTTTTCCATGACCAAACCCGCCGGGCCAGCTTTTGAAATCACAAACTGGGGATTCGGCATAGATACAGTTTATCTTGTCAGGATTGTTCTTGGCCCAATTGAATATAAATAGTCCGCCCCTGCTGGCCCCTTCAAGGCTAAGTTTTTTATCAAGTTTATATTCATTTCTTAAAAATGTATAAAACCTGTCCCAAATTGCCATCGCTTTGGGACTTCCGTACATGTTTTCAGTATTTATGTGGGCAATATGGTAACCTTCAGACAATAAAATACTATCCATCTCAGCATGCCAATTTGGAAATCGGGCCCGCCATACCCACGGTTTTCCGTCTAAAGTTTTATTGGGTTTAACCACATGGGCGTCTTTACCTTCAAATAGAAACTTTTCTTTCTTGAAGCCCTTCCATACCGAAAATTCAATTTTTGGCTGCTCCGCTTGGGTCATTGCCCTAAAAGAAGTTAAAGCAAAAAGTATGGCCAATATCCTTATTTTCATATTATAAAAATTCAATAACTTTGAGTTTGTTCACCTCTCTTTATTTTTTTGCTGATACTCACGGCATAAAGAAACACCACTAAAAATGAAAATAAGGGAACGTAAAATGCATAATTGATACTCTCTGCAATATCGGAAACCAATCCTTGTAAAGGCGTCAGAACAGCACCTCCTAAAATAGCCATTACAAGTCCCGAACTTGCAATTTTAGTATCGTTTCTCAATCCTGAAATAGCCAATCCATATATGGTGGGATACATTAAAGACATACATCCGGAAATTAGTACCAAAGCATACACCCCCACTAAGCCACCAAAATAGATAACACAGAAAGTTGCCAATATTGCAATAAAGGAAAGAAGAGCAAGTAAAATATTTGGTCTAAAAAATTTCATCAATGCAGTACATACAAACCTCGAAACCATAAAAAGAATCAAAGAAGCCAAATAGTAGCTTGATGCCTGTTCCTCATTTAATTGAAGTTCATTCATTACATACCGTATGGTAAAGGACCAAACACCAATTTGAGCCCCGACATAAAAAAATTGAGCTACTATTCCCGCTAGATAATCCTTATTCTTTACAAGTCTTTTTACCGCCGGTATAATATTAAAATCTTGTGAGGCATCTGATGCCTTGGACATTTTCACAAAGTAAATTAACACCCAAAGTAAAATCAACATTATAGCTACTGCTACATACGGCCCCATGACGGCATTTAATTCTTCTGACTGAATAATATCTAACTTTTCAGAATCCATCGAGGCCCTTTCTTCGGCACTTGCCGAATTCAAATGGGAGAGAATATATACCTTACCCAACAGTATTCCAATGATGGATCCGATAGGATTAAATGATTGTGCCAAGTTCAAACGTCTTGTCGCAGATTCCTCTGGCCCCATGGCAATAATATATGGGTTTGCGGTTGTTTCTAAAATTGCCAATCCACCGGCCAAAATGAAAAGTGCACTAAGAAAGTGACCATATTGCATGCTGATGCTCGCCGGATAAAACAATAACGAACCCAAAATGAAAAGTCCAAGGCCTAATAAAACGCCTGATTTGTAGGTATACCTTTTTATAAATAGTGCTGCGGGAATTGCTAAGCAAAAATAGGAACCATAAAAAGCCACCTGAATCCATGAGGTCTGAAAATCCGTCATGCTCATAATCCTTTTGAATGCTGCCAATAGGATATCAGTCATATTATTTGACAGACCCCAAACAAGAAATAGACTTGTTATCAGAATGAAGGGCAACTTCGAAAATTTTTGGGTTTCACTCATAATCTATTGAATTGTACCTATACTCCGAATCTTGATCATCCCACGAGACAATTAGGTCCTATAGGTTCGAAAGTCTTGTAGCCGATAACAAATTCTTGATGCCCCAATTTTTCGGAAACCGTAGGGACACCAGAAGCAGTCTCGATTATTTTATCATAGATTTCCTCGGAAACTTCTTGTAATGTCACATTTGATTCTATAACCTTGCCTGCATTGACATCCATATCGTCCGACATTTTTCGAAAGGTATCCGGATTCGCACATATTTTTATTACTGGAGAGACTGCAGATCCTACCACCGAGCCACGGCCCGTTGTAAAAAGTATAAGATGACACCCGGAAGCTATTAGTTCCGTAATTTCCATATTGTCATTAATATTAGGAAACCCAAATCGGGGCTCTCCATCTGGCACAACATCCATAAGGTAAAGCCCAGCAGAAGGAGGTACATCACCGGGCTTTATCAGACCTGAAATTTGGGCGCTACCACTCTTACTATAGGCACCCAAGCTTTTTTCTTCAATGGTACTTAATCCCCCATCTGCGTTCCCAGGGGCAAAACTCCCATGTCCCATAATAGTATAATACCTGGCAGCCTTGTTTAGGCAATTCTGTATTTCCATTCCAAGATTCCTAGTTTTTGCCCTAGCTACTATGTCCTCTACACATCCAATCATCTCCCCGGTTTCCTCGAAAATCGCAATTGCTTGGTTTTTGACCAATTTATCAAAGGTTAACCCAACTGCAGGGTTTGCAGTTATGCCACTGGTAGCGTCGGAACCCCCACAAATGGTCCCCACGACCAGATCCTTCACCCCAATTTTAACTCTTTTGGTATCCATTAATTTGGATATTGTGGACTGCAACCAGGCTTGGCCTTTTTTTACTGTTTTGGCAGTGCCTCCACAGTTTTGAATTACCAAGGTTTCAACGGGCCTCCCTGACGCTTGAATATCTTTTGCTAATTTAGCTCTATTGAAACTTTCACATCCCAAAGATACTAGTAGTACGGCACCCACATTGGGATGTGTACATAATTGGGTCATTACCTTACTTGCATGACTGTTGGGGTAACATCCACCAAAACCCACCACCTGTACGCCATCCTTTTTATATGGATACGCAATTTCAGAAGAAACAAAATGGGCACATTCTACTAAATAGGCAACTAAAATTACATTCCGAATTCCCTTACGGCCATCTTTTCTTTCGTATCCTAATAGTTCCATTTTACCTTATTTAACTTTTTTGATTATCAATGGTATAGGTTGGGATAAAATCGCTTTTTATGTTATGGACATGCACATGTTGTCCTTTTTTTATATCTCGAACAGCACTTCCTATGACCACATTGAACTTTAATATAGGTTCTCCCATCGCAATATCCTTTAAAGCAATCTTATGCCCCAATGCAACGAATTCATTGATTACATATCTTACATTTTCTAGCTGAAGCTCTTCTCCAGGTTCAATGTTACAACAGACAACCAAGACATTATCATTTTCCGACAGCCGAATTAGTTTTTTAAAACTTCCCATATTTCAAATAAGCTCTTTGAGGGTCTTCTCCGGCTAGTATTGCCGTCCTTACTAAATTCTCAGTTTGTAGTACTTCTTCGGTTTTAGCGATAACTTCCTCCGCTATGTTCTTAGGGATTATCACTACCCCATCCCTATCCGCAAGCACATAATCTCCAGAAATAATCTTTACCCCATCGATTTCTATGGGTTCCTCAAAATCTTGAGCAGTCCACCGTCCCACCACGTCCATGGGTGTACAATACTTAGAGAATACCTTAAATCCAATCCTTGAAATAAATTCAGAATCCCTACACCCGCCGTCCACAATATATCCCCTGACCCCCCTCAATAGCAAGGTTTCCGCTGAAAGCTCACCCATATGACCTAACGTATGATCATTGGGCTGACAAATAATTACACTATCCTTGGGTGCCTTTGAGAGCATTGCGGTCCAATGCAACAAGGTGTCATGGGGTTCCAAAGTATCATCATATCTTCCACTAACCGTATATACTTGACCTGACAATTTACTTGTAATATCAAGTGGCCGTATCTGGTTTGATAAAGTTTGATTTGGATACCCCATAGCTCTAAGCACATCGTATACAGCTCCCGAGTAGCACTTTTCCAATCGATCTGCTAGTGAGATATCGATTTTATTAATTTGATTTGACATTATTATATTTTTTAAAAAACTTCAATTTCTGCATATGATACTTTTCCATCATTTTTAATGGTGGATTTTGACACCAATTTAATATACCTACCCTCTTTAGCTTCCTTAAATGGGATTATTTGTCTTACTGGGTTGTTTTCAATATTTTGGAAAGAACCTTTTGCAACAGGAGATTGCCAATAATTATGATCTTTACTTACGTAAAATTCATATTCAAAAATTACTCCCTCCTTTTTCCCATCTTGTCTGGGAAGATAACCAAAAGCGTTTAAAAACTTGGTAGTTCCCATATCGATGATTATTTCTTGCTGTTCGGCCTTGTTTTCTATAATAAAAAAACTATCAGGGTTATTATCAATAGCTCTTAGTGCATTCTCTTCTCTTTTACCTTCCTGAGTAATGACCTCCCATTTATTTCTTGAAAGACCAAATCTTTCCATTACTATATCCGTTTCAAAGCCTGTTTTTTCTTCTTTGGCATAATAATACACTTGCCCACCATTTGAAAGATTTATTGGCTCGGAATATTGGCTGAAATTAGATTTCTCGGTCCTCTCCCCAATCGAATAGTAGGTATTTATACCTTCAATATGTTCGAAAAATAATTTTCCATCATTGTCCATTCTGGCAATGGGATCATCCACTAATGCTGGTGCATCATAGATGGCGAGATTTGAAAGCGTCAAACAAGGCGCATCCGTTTCAAATGTAATACGAAGCCTATTTGTTTTGATATTGTCTAATCGAAGAATTCTTTTATAGCCTATAGTCGTGCCCTTTGCTATTTCCTTATATGATCCTTTATCATCTATTTCTACTTTAAATTCATGCACTCTTTGACCTAGAGATATAGCCTCCTGAAGGAGTAGTCGGTTAAAGGTTGTTAATTTGCCAAAATCGATAGTCAACGATGCCGTGTTAACGCTATCATTAGTGGCCCAAAAACTCTTTAAATCATTATCAATAGCGTTAACAGGTGAATATTCCTTATGTCCTTCCCTGTAATCTGATGCAGTGATCCTAGCATTTTCCACAAGGTTTACTGCAAATTCTAAATCCATTCGCTTTTTAAAATTTAGAAGTGCATTTTTATCCTCCTCCCTAATTTGTCCAGATGGAGCAATGGCCAGACCCAAATCTAATGGGGAACCTCTGCCTATCGAAGTATAATACAATTCAACTAAATTATTGAGGCTTCTTGGCCGTTTTCCCGTATGATAATACCATGCCTTGGGCCAGGATAAAGTAGTATTGGCTTCTGCCGGAATCCATTGGGGACCATTTTTATCTCCAGTTCCCAATTTTTTGCCAAATTCAGGGTCCGGATCTCCGGGATACCTGCCATTAGCATTAATTGTATTCCAATTGGTTTCACTGGCTATACCAGATTCGTTTCCCACCCAGCGCACTCCAGGCCCTACATCACTGAATATGACTGCATTGGGTTGGTGTTTTTTAACGATTGAGAAAATGCTGTCATATCCATAATAGGTAGTGCGGTCTATACTTCTATTCTCTTTTGCACCTCCATAATAACCGGTTCCCCCATTGGCCCCATCAATCCAGAATTCAAAAATATCACCATAACCCGTCATTAATTCTTCTAATTGATTATAATAGTAATCAACATATTCTGGTTTACCATAATCGGCATGATTCCTATCCCATGGTGATAAATACACGCCCAATTTTAATCCATATTTCTTACAAGATTTTGAAAGATCGGCCAGCACATCTCCTTTTCCATCTTTCCATGGGGTAGCAGCAACGGAATAATCGGTATACCTACTTGGCCATAAACAAAATCCATCATGATGTTTTGCCACTAGAATTAGCCCCTTCATGCCCGCCTCGCTCGCTACATGTGCCCATTGGTCGGTATCAAGATTTGAAGGATCGAACAACTTGGGATCCACATCTCCATACGCCCATTCTTGTTCTGTATAAGTATTTAAACCATAACAGACCAAACTAAAATATTCCATTTCATGCCAACTTATTTGGTTACTTGAGGGAAGAGCTCCATAGGGCTCTGGTCTTTTACTATTATTACCGCAGGAAGCTAATAATAGCAATAAAATAATATAATAGAATTTATTCATCTTTTATTTTCACCATTGATAATGTCAAAATATTATTCAATTTTAATTTAATTAAACACTTGATTCTCTGAAAATATTTGTTATATGTCCGGTTAAATTCACCAATGTTTTTTATTAAAACTTATATGAATCAAATTTATAGGTACTTTACGGAATAACTTAACATTAAAATTTCATTCTATATAATTATATTAGCAATGAAAAAGTTCTCGTTTATTGTGATAAAAGTTGAATGTATAGATCAACTGAATATAATACTCCCCATTTTTAGGACAGCAAGATAAGTTGTAATTTAACCTTGTCAAATATGAAGAGATCAAGAAGAAAATTCAGTGCATCGTTCAAGGCCAAAGTGGCCATTATGGCGATAAAGGAACACAGTAGCCTGCAAGACCTCGCTGCCAAATTCGAGCTGCACCCCAACCAGATATCAAATTTGAAACGCGAGTTCTTGGAAAATGCGGAGCTGGCCTTTGGGCCACAAGCGGAAAAGGAAGACCCGGAATCTGGGACCGCTCCGCTTTACAGTAAAATCGACCAGTTGCAAGTGGAAAATGATTTTTTAAAGAAAGCCTTGGGCAGATGTGCACTACCGAAAGAAGACAAAAGGTGGTGAAATCTCATCCAAGGCTAAGTCTTGTACAACAATGCAATCTCCTGGACATCCATCGTTCAGGGCTGTACTATAAGCCCAAGAACGAGAATCCGTTGAACCTTACGCTTATGAGGAAAATAGATGCGTTCTTCTTGGAACATCCCTATTACGGAGTGGCACGTATGACCGATTCCCTGAACCTTGACCTTGGGTATTGTATAAACGTGAAAAGGACAAGGCGGCTCTATAGGCTTATGGGGCTTCAGACCATTTACAAAAAGCCCAGGACTACGGTCAGGGACCTTAAAAGCTATAAATATCCTTACCTGCTAAAGGATCTTAAAATAGTTCGCCCAAACCAGGTCTGGCAGACCGATATCACCTATATACCTAGGGCGAGGGGCTTTATGTACATGTATGCGATAATAGATGTGCATAGTAGTAAGATACTTAATTGGAGCATCTCAAATTCAATCGACAAGGAATCGGTGTATAGAACTACTTGAAGACTCTATTGCCAGATACGGGGCACCGGAGATACATAATTCCGATCAAGGGGTCCAATATACCAGTACCCAATACATCGACGTGCTCAAAGAACATAACATCCAGATATCAATGGATGGCAAGGGAAGGGCCTTGGACAATATTTACATCGAACGTTTCTGGAAGTCCCTCAAATATGAAAAGATATACATAAGTATAGGACTCTACATTAAATTATAGGCTCATTAGGGTTGTCCAAGTACTTAACTTAAATCTTTAAATAGGTTTTATTTCGATGGAGCACGAGCAGTAAACCAAATTCCAAAAGCAAAACTCCCGCTTGCAATACTACCCCAGAAAAATCGCCTGCGAGCTCCATAACACCTACGAGCATAAATTCTGATGTATAGCTAAAATCTACCATTCTATGAGCCATGTATATGAAAATGGGATTTAATCCTATTAACAATTATTCAATTTTTTAAAATCGATGATATAATAGAACAATGTGAATAATATCATGGAGAGACCTATAGCTAAAACATTATAGGAACTTGACCAGATTTCTTTGTTAATGGGATAGTAACTATTCCAGATCAGACTTAATCCGACTAGTGAGCACTATAATACTCCCCTTTTTTAGGACAGCAAGTTAGGTTGTAATTTAACCCTGTCAAATATGAAGAGATCAAGAAGAAAATTCAGTGCATCGTTCAAGGCCAAAGTAGCTATTGAGGCGATAAAGGAGCGTGGCAGTTTACAAGAGCTTGCGGCCAAATTTGAACTGCATCCCAACCAAATATCAAATTGGAAACGCGAGTTCTTACAAAATGCAGATTTGGCCTACGGGCCAAAAGCTGAAAAAGAAGATCCCGATTCTGGTACTGGACCGCTTTACAATAAAATCGGTCAGTTGCAAGTGGAGAATGATTTTTTAAAGAAAGCCTTGGGCAAATGAGTACTACCGAAAGAAGACAAAAGGTAGTAAGGTCTCATCCAAAGCTAAATCTTGTCCAACAATGCAATCTCCTTGATATCCACCGTTCCGGCCTGTACTATAGGCCTAAGAGCGAGAATCCGCTGAACCTTGCGCTAATGAAGGAAATAGATGCCTGCTTTTTGGAACATCCCTATTACGGAGTGGAACATATGACCCATTATTTGAACCTTGATCTTGGGTATCGCATAAACGTGAAAAGGACAAGACGGTTATATAGACTCATGGGCCTTCAGACGATTTATAAAAACCTAGGACTACGATCGGGGATCCCAAAAGCTATAAGTATCCTTATTTGCTGAACGGCCTTAAAATAGAGCGTCCCGACCAGGTCTGGCAGACCGACATCACCTATATTCCTATGGCGCGGGGCTTTATTTACATGAACGCCATAATCGATGTACACAGTAGAAAGATACTTTAATTGGAGCATCTCAAATTCAATGGACAAGGAATGGTGTATAGAACTTTTGGAGGACACCATCGCCAAATACGGGGCGCCGGAGATACATAATTCCGATCAGGGAGCCCAATATACCAGTAAAGAATACATCGCTGTACTCAAAAGACATAACGTCCGTATATCAATGGATGGCAAAGGAAGGGCATTGGACAATATATTTATCGAGCGTTTCTGGAAGTCCCTCAAATATGATAAGATATATCTCAATCCTCCCAACGGAGGTGTGGACCTATATCAAATAGTAAGGGAGTATATCAAGTTTTACAACACTAAAAGAAGGCACACAGAAATAGGGAAGGTTACACCTGATCAAATTTATAAAGCTAAAAAAATAGCATAATAAACAACAAAGAAATACATTTATACTGTCTTACAGATGGGGAGTAGTTTACACCCCCGCTCCTGTTCCAGGGACAGGAATCAATGTCATACACATCCAAAAACCCAGTAGAATACCAATAGCCACTAAAAATTATCCTCTTACATTTAAATAAATATAGAGGAAAGCAGCAATAAAATACGCTACACCTATTTGTCCTAGTACACTGGCATAGCGCATATTTTCAAAATCAAAAGAAAATCGGTTGTTATATAAAATCCCGAGGAGTATTAATATTAATGCTCGTTTAGTGGTCTTTATCAGTAATTTACCTTTCGGGATGCCCAATTTCAATTGCTTACCAAAGGAAAATGGAATTGCTATTCCGGTAGCAAACATAAACATGGGGAATATGAGATCATAAAAGCGAAATCCGTTCCAATTAGCATGTATAAGCTGTTCGGACAGGGCCTTAATAATGGGATTGTCCCAAACCTTTGCCAAATAATGAATCAAAGCATCCAACCCAATTATCCAAAGCATTGCAAACCCCCGAAAAACATCCAGGGATTTAAGTCTTTCTTGATATTTCACTGCCTTTCTTTCGTTAGTCTTCAAGAATTAAAACTACCCTTCCTTTAGCCTCCCTTTCACTTTCATCACCTTCGATTGTTGCTCTTAGGGACGCACCATTATTTGCCCTAATACCATTGGATAATTTTATTGGAAAGCTAACAGCAGAATTTTGGTTATCGAGATATTTGACTTCTGAGTTGTGCGTTATAGCCTTACCATCAGCGATCAAGATCACATCCTTAATACCTACTTGAGAGGTACCACTTGTATAAATGAATTTGATCTCTTTAATTTTTGGTAAATCCGCTCTTCTAATTGGCCATTCCATGGAGCTGTCTGCAGAAGACCAATCGCCCACTATAATATCATTTTCTTTTACTATGATAGGAATAGGTCTTTCAATAGCTTGTTTTACCAACTTTCGAGCTGACTCCAAGGGATCATCAAAAGGTTCTATTTTACTCACTCCCTTACCACTTACCCAAGCATCTTCAAACGCTCTATTATCATAGGTTTCGTTTAATTGTAAACTTTCGAGCTTACCTGCCATTCTTTCACGGTAATAATCGCGAATCAATCCTCCCCACATTCTAGCGGCATAATCATTAACCCCTAATTTTAGTTCTGGTGGGCCCCAAACGGTCAGAATTCTTCTAGCATCCTCTTCGTATTTATCCTGCTGTTTAATATCACTAGATGTGCCTCTGGCAAAGCCTATCCAACGCTGCAGGCTTAATGTTGGATGGTTTTCCAACAATCTATCCGCATCTGAGAGTAACTGTAAGGCCCATTCACCAGCTTTATCACGAGTTTCAAAATCTGAATTTTGATGTGCATTAAAGGCATAGCCAAACCAGTCTTCTGCTTTATGACATAAAACAGTCGCAGCAAATTCTAGCGCATCTGCATGATACAGTTCAGAATCCTTCAATTCATCCGAACAGGAAAGAAATTTTTCTATCGCATCAAAAATGCGGGGGTCCTTATTGATGGTTCCTTTAGACCAAGAGCCACTATTTCCCTGAAACCCAAAACGAGGATGATCTGTCATGGTACCATAACTGGTTTTCCTAAGCAACTGCCACGCTTCTTCCATTGCTGAGGGAGCGGCTCCGTAACGCGACTTTGAATAATCTATATACCATTCATCCAAGTCAATTGCCTCTGTTGTCCATGCCATGTCGGACACCAGTTCGAAAGTGACTTCATTATTTTCAATACCTTCAGGAGCAAAACCGAAACCGGAATTACTCTTATTATAAGGGGAGTTTAAAAGTTCTATCGGGTTTGTGGCATAATAATCATGCACACCCGTGTGACCGGTTTTCCCACCACTATTCAACATAAAACCATAGATCCAAGGTTTATTATTATACCCCTCAAAAACTTCATAGTTAAATCCGTTTTTATAAGCGATACCATTATACTCATAGGCATAATCGAGTATCATTAATTTATCATCAGGAATTTCACTAAAAAGTGCATTGGTAGTTTCCTTGTTCCAAATATTTCTTTGATAGGTAAACATCCATCCTTGAACCACCCATACAGCATCGGGGTTTCCAGATTTAAGTGACTCATAGATAGCACTTCCATATTCAGCCAAAAGTTCGGTTACCGGTTGATCGGTTTTTGGCAGATCCATTTCATTAAAACTATCGGCAAGATAGTATTTACCCTTTCCAAATTCATTTTCCCACTCTTCTATAAAAAGCTTCCCGATCTTATCAAATAAAGGAGTTTTTGGACTTATGAGGGCTCCTTGATATTTTTCTGGAAAACCTCCCCAACTTACGGGTAATAGCTCATTTTCTGGATACAACCTACTAATATCCTTGGGTACAAAACCGGCAAAGGCAGGAAGAATAGGATTCATATTCAGTTCTTTTATCCTATCCAATATTTTATGTTGGAGCGCTATCTGACCATTATGCCATTCTTCCGTCAACAATTCACCACCTAGATTGTTTACATTACCCATACGTTGCCATGGCAGTAAGGAAGGAGCTGTATAAAACTCATCTATTTCGTCCTGGGTTAATCCCAATTTTTTCCATACACGTGTTGCTATTGCTTCATTGGCAACCAACGCTAAAGGAAAATTTATACCACGTAAGGCCATCCAATCAATTTCCTTTTCCCACCGTTCCCAGTCCCAATATGGAGTTGAATAACCAAAAGCACATACATTTAAGTAATACCTGTTCTCGTATGGGGAGGTGGCCTTTAATTCTACTTCTGGTAATTCCACCGGAATATTAATGTTTTTTCCAGACCAGCTTGTCATGGAATTTGTAGCACTTTTTAAATAGTCATAAGCCCCTCTAGTCAATGCAGATGTAGAGTTTCCACTTACCACTACTTTATTATTTTCCACATTAATCGCATAGGTATCCAAGGAGTCCTTTTCCTTGTATTTAAAGATGAATTTAGAAGCTTCGTCTGGCCCCAAAGTTCTCTTAAGAACATTGTAGGCCGCCAATTCTTCCGGACTTTGATTATTATAATTACTACAGGAGCCTACTATAAATAGAAGTAAAATAAGTTGTAATCTGAACATCATGACGATTGTATTTATCTTAAGAATTATGATTTTGATAATGGTTACCGTAGTTATCAGCAATTTGTTTTCTGATGAATTGATTTATTCCCCATTGATCACCCATCGGCATTTGAGTATTGGGCTTATAAGGTGTATAGGGATGAGGCCCATATTCTGGCGTGATGGTTATATAGGCCCGATTACTTTTTTCAGCATTTGCTATCATTAATCGCCACCATTCATTGAATCTATCCAGCTCATTTTTATAATTATCGTCGCTTGGGTCTATAACCTGTGGACTCTGGGTTGAACCCACTCTTGCATGGATATGATAGGTATGTGCAATAGCCTTCTTAACCGCATAAGTTTGATTTTCCAACATGGTTTCAGCAACACAGCACCAATGCGATAAGTCTGAGGTGAGTTTTAAAAAAGGGTATTCCTCCAAGTAAGGCAAGCAGGAATGAGCCGCAAATGAGAACCGGGAACGATGGGTTTCGTGGGTCATTACAACACCTGTTTCCAATTCAATCTCATGGGCCATTTCTAATAGTTTAGCATTTTGAGCATAGCTATAAAAATCCATGCCCGTATGGGAGTTTATGAACAAGGGATTGGCTTCTACCAGATTATACAAATGCCTTTTATACATCTCTGCATGCCTTTTAAAGTCGACTTCCTTAGTTTCCCAATGTTGTGCCACAAATTCAAGTTCAAAATCCGTCAACGTAGAACAAATTTCCTTTTTTTTAAAGCTGTCCAAAGGAAGGTCTATTTCTACCCCATGATAGCCGGCCTCCTTTACCTTTTTCAAAAAAACTGGCCATGGCAAATCAGAACTTCCCCATCTGGGATATATAAATTTTAGGTGCATTTATTTTTACTTAGATAATAGGTGTTTTAAGTCCTTTGTTTTCTTTGACCAGTATGATCTACGCCTTGCTCCCTTTCCAACTCGATCATTTTTTTAGGTCTAAAGTTTAGAATCAGTGCCCTTCTTTGGAACTCGGTACTATTCCCCTTGCTAAAGTGAAGAGTATGCCCATCATGAAAAGTGCAACCACCGGGAGATAAAGGAATACTTTCTGCGTTATCCGCTTTGGTCTCACAATATAGCGCTCCACCGTTAGGTAAATTTTTATGTGGTAGAATATCATTCTTTTCCTTTTTTGGTATAAACCACATACAGCCATTCTCCTCAAATACCTCATCTAATGCTATCCAACAGCTAGCAGACCTTTTGTCTGGCATAGCTATCCAATAGGCTGCATCTTGGTGCCATGGAGTTTCTGCATTGGTATTTGGGGCTTTATTTATCATCATATCAAAATCGAGCTCCATATCATCCCCCAGCAGATCCTTAGCCCACTGCAGTGCAACCTTATAAGCCTTATGTTTAAGTAATTCTGGAAGTACTGTACTTGGCCTCATTATCTGCGTAATTCGCTCTATCTTCCTAGAATCAAATCCATCGCCACCGGCAAGGTCGCTGCGCAGATGTCTGGTCTTTTCTTTCTCGGTGAGCAATTCATCATAGATTGCCTGTAAGCTCTCAACCTCCTTAATGGATAGCAAAGTATCAATTTTAACGAACCCATCTTTAATAAATTCTGAACGTATGTTTTCCATTGCCTATAATTATTTTAAGATCCCAAATTTGGGATAATTATAAATGAAAGTCTTTCGTTTTTGTATTATCTTACTTTTTTATACAGAATAAATGGATGTTAAAACGCATGAAAGAATTGTAATAGACCTTCAAGAATACGGAGTAGAAAGAGGTTTATCATTTGGACATTATAGATACAACGAGGTGAAGCCTGGGCTAGCAAGTCACCAACACCAAGGGGCCTTGGAAATTTGTTATTGCATGAAAGGGCAACAGCATTATAAGATTGACGATGACCTGTATGAATTAAATGGGAATGATATCCTTATTGTTTCGCCAGATACCATCCACAGTACGGGAGAGTTTCCTGAAGATAAAGGGGAATTGTTCTGGATCCAAATTTTACTATGCCCTACCTATGGAAAGCTCTGTAATTTACCCAACCAGCATTCAGAATTTTTAATTAACACACTATTGGAAAGATCAGAATATATATTTAAAGGTGCTTTTCAATTAAAACTAATTTTGGAAAAACTGGTCCTACAGTTCAAAAAAGATGATTCCATTCTATCCCGTATAATGGTGAATCAATTGTTGACAGAATTGCTTTTGGAAACGGTACTATTATCACAAAAAAAACTGAAGCTCTCCCCTTCTAAAAAGATGAATACACTAAACTCCTACATCATTCAAAATCTACATCGGATTATTTATGTAGATGAATTAGCGAAAGTTGTCTCTATGTCCACTGGCTATTTTAAAGCCTGGTTTAAAGAAACAGCCGGCATGCCACCAAAAGAATATGTGAACCGAATCAAGATTGAACAGGCGAAGGTGGACCTACAGAATAGCAAATCCGTAACCAAGGTTGCCTTTGATCTTGGATTCAGCACTTCCCAATACTTTGCCACTACTTTTAAAAAATTTACGGGTTATACCCCTAGCTCATTTATTTACTCACAATCATAAGAGAGTCAGTGCTAGTGCTAGAATATGCGGATTTTCTTTAAAATTTTATTATAATACCTATTTGGACATTCTAATTGGAATTAAAGCCAAAATCATTAACGAATATATTATTAAATGTTTTAAAAATTTGCAACTCTAAGTTTTAATGAGCTGATGGATGCCAAACTGTGATAGAGTATTTTCCATGTTTATTTTTAGAAAAAATTAAAAATAGATTGAAAACATACAAAGACATTTATCGATTCAGAAAGATTCAATAATCTATTGCTTAGAAACTAAATCTTTCACATCCCTAATATTATGGCGGGGCGACTAGCTTTTGTGGTATAATTGTCTACATCCTCCTGTGTTATAGCTGTTCCCCAAGCATACACACGCTCCAATCCTTTCATTCTAGAAAAGCTTTCAAAGCTCAATGCCGTAATATTAGTCTGATATAAATTTAGTCCCGTTATACTCTGGTTAGCCGATATTTCGCTAATGCCAGCATCCGTTATCGGATTTTTTTCAATCTCCAATTTTTTAAGGTTTACAAACTGACTAATGGTTTTTAAATGCTTGTCCTGAACATAATTATTCTTTATAGACAGCCATATAATATTATCCCTAATAGATAGCAATTTCTCCAACATCTTATCCAAATCGCTGCCATTTTTGGATGTAATGGATTGTGGGGGAAGAACGATCTCGTACAAACCGGATTCAAATATTAATTCCCGTATTTTAAATCCCTCTCCTTCTAATCCCTTAAGAACTTTTGGACTAACAGTTTGAACTTTTGGTAAGGGTATACCGCTCTTACCCGTAACGTCTTCTAGACCCAGCATGATTGAGGCTATACTTGTTATTTCTTCAGGGGTTTCCAAATCAACCAGTTTCACCTTAAAGTTGGCATCGGCATTATCGATCCAAAATGTCAAAATTGCTTTCTCTTCATCGGTAAGTGGCGTCTTTCCTTCTGGAGGCATGAAATCTTC
>NZ_AUCB01000038.1 GCF_000429545.1 Arenibacter certesii DSM 19833 | reverse complement strand
CCACCAGCTCCCAATCTCTTTGCACGGCTTGCCCCGTGGCCTTGTCCAGCCAACGGCGGCGCTTAATGTGGAGAAAGACTGATTTTCCCCGTAATGGGAAATCCTGGACGACGATCTCCTTATGAAAGCCATGGCCTATTAAAATGCGGTGTTTTTCCTCTTTAGGGCTATCCTCTTTTTCTTCAAAATATAAATGAAGGGTACCCTCTTCTGTTTTATGGGAGACAAGATTAAAGTGGGTTATTAAAAGTTCCGGCAGTATAAGCTTTAATAGGTCGATAGATAATTCCAATGCTGTTCGTTTTACTGCAAATATCGAACTCCTATTTCAATTCACACACAACTTTTGAGCTTGATCCCTCTTATTCTCTTTTTAGCTAATTTATATCTATTATGATTGTTCCATGATCCATCCAAATACAGAACTACAATTTATAAATAAGGAAATTGGCTATGGCGTTGTAGCCAACTCAATTATTCCCGCTGGGACCATCACATGGGTATTGGATAAGCTGGACAGGGAATTCTCAAAAGAGGAATTAGAAGCCCTAGATCCCATTTATCAGAACATATTGGATACCTATGCTTTTAGGGATAATAAAGGCAGGTATATCCTTTGCTGGGATAATGCCCGTTATGTAAACCACAGCTTTAACTCCAATTGCCTAACTACAGCCTATGATTTTGAAATTGCGATAAGAGACATCCAGATTGGCGAACAACTGACCGATGATTATGGATACCTAAACATACCTACACCCTTCAGGGGAATAGATGAAGGCACCAAAAGAAAAGTGGTTTATCCGGACGACCTCTTAAAATATTATAAACTTTGGGACAAAAAGCTCCAGAACGTATTCCCAACCATCCCACAGTTGCCACAGCCCCTTAAACCCTTAGTATCTCCTTCTCTTTGGACTAAAATCAGCCACATTGCTCAAGGCACAATAAAAATGGATTCCATTATAAACAACTACTACGGGGAACAATAACTGAACAACTAGTATCAGTACTAAAATCAAGATTCCACTAACAATTCCTTATTTTAGCTAAGATCTAAAAACAGGATCTAAAACTTAACATCCTAAAACCAACACCATGTTCCGAATACTACTATTCCCCTCCATAATACTCCTATTATTGTCTTGTAGCGAAAATAAAGAAAAGAAAATCCAAGACACCCCACCAAACGTAATTTTGATTTTTACGGATGATCAAGGATATCAGGATCTGGGGACTTTTGGAGCGCCAGATATCGCCACTCCGCACCTAGATAATATGGCGCTAAACGGGGTTAAACTAACTAGTTTTTATGTTGCCCAGGCAGTATGCTCGGCTTCCAGAGCCGGAATCCTAACCGGGTGCTACCCCAACAGGGTCGGCATCCATAATGCCTATATGCCCAACGCCAAAACAGGATTGAATACCAAGGAAACTACCATCGCTAAAATGCTAAAATCCATTGGATACCGCACCGCAATGTATGGAAAATGGCATTTAGGCGACGATAAAAAGTTTATGCCCAACAATCATGGATTTGATGATTATTTTGGAATCCCCTACTCCAATGATATGTGGCCTTTACACCCACAACAAGGCTCCGTTTTCAATTTTGGCCCGTTACCTCTTTACGAAAATGAAAAAATACTGGATACCTTAACAGACCAATCGGACCTTACAACCCAGATTACCGAGAGGAGTGTAGCTTTTATTGAAAGTAACAAAGAACAACCCTTCTTTTTATATGTGGCACATCCGCAACCCCATGTCCCATTATTTGTATCCGATAAGTTTAAGGGAAAATCGGAACGCGGACACTATGGCGATGTAATTATGGAAATTGACTGGTCTGTAGGGCAGATTTTAGCAACCTTAAAAAAGAACGGACTAGAAGATAACACCGTAGTTATATTCACCTCAGACAACGGCCCATGGTTGGCTTATGGCAATCACGCAGGAAGCGCATTGCCATTTAGCGAAGGAAAAGGAACCGCTTGGGAAGGCGGTCAACGAGAACCATTTATTATAAAGTACCCAAAAAAACTAACTCCTGGCAGAACTTTGGATACTCCGGTCATGGCCATAGATATATTACCGACCATAGCGGAAATTACTGGAGCCCCGTTGCCAAAATTACCGATAGACGGAAAAAGTGTTTGGCCAATACTTATCGGCGAAAGCACGGAGAGCCCTCAAGAAGCCTATTTCTTTTACTATAGAGTAAATGAGCTACATGGGGTGCGCTATGGGAAGTGGAAAATGTACTTCCCACACACCTATAGAACAATGGAGGGTCAAACACTAGGAAAAGACGGAATTCCCGGAGAGTACAAAATGATTAATTTGGAAGAGATAGCCCTGTATAATGTATTAAATGACAAAAGTGAAACCCACAACGTAGCTAAAGAATACCCCGAGGTGGTAGAAAAAATAAGAATACTAGCTAACAATATGCGTCAAAAACTAGGCGACTCACTGTTAGAATTGGAGGGAACAGAAAATAGGGAGGTTGGAAGAGTAGATTAAGCAAGAAACACTGAAGTGAATCCCTATATTTGATTTTAAAAATAGCATTAGCAGAGCAAACCCCGAATTGGAATGAGTAAACCCTTTAAGTTTAAAGAATTTGAAATTCATCAAGATCAATGTGCGATGAAAATCGGAACCGATGGTGTCCTTTTGGGCGCATGGACTTCTATAGAACACCACCCTACCACCATTTTGGATATAGGTGCCGGCACAGGGATTATTGCATTAATGTTAGCACAAAGAAGCGATGCCGATACTATAGATGCCATTGAAATAGACGAAGATGCTTATGAACAATGTGTAGATAATTTTGAAGCCTCGTCATGGGCCGATCGATTATTCTGTTATCATGCCGGACTAGATGAGTTTGCCAAAGAGATAGAAGATAAATATGATTTACTAATTTCTAATCCCCCATTCTATTCTGAAATGGTTTCTAGCGGAAATGAATCACGCGACATGGCCCGGCAAAGGGCATCTCTGCCATTTACGGAGCTTTTGGAGGGTGTATCAAAACTGCTATCTGATACGGGTAGATTTTCAACCATTATCCCGTATAAGGACGAAAAGGAATTTCTTTCATTGGCCGCCCCACACCATCTTTTTCCTGCAAGAATCACCCATGTACAAGGTACTCCCGATGCACAAATAAAACGTAGCTTAATAGAAATGCAGTTTAAAAAAACAGAAACTGCAATAGACAGCCTCATAATAGAAGTGGAACGCCATCGCTATACTGAAGATTACATAACCTTGACTAAGGATTTTTACTTAAAAATGTAACGCGGAGATGTAATATTGTTATATTTTTACTATACTATTGTTATCTTATTTTGATTTAAAAACTATCCTATGCGACCCGACTTATTTGAAGCCCCCGATTATTACAATATGGACGACCTACTGTCCGAAGAACATATCTTGGTACGTGACGCAGCCAGGACTTGGGTGAAACGTGATATTTCTCCCATTATAGAAGAGTATGCCCAAAAGGCGGAATTCCCAACCCAAATTATTGCTGGACTGGCAGAAATTGGGGCTTTTGGCCCTTACATTCCCGCGGAATATGGCGGCGCTGGTCTAGATCACATAAGTTATGGATTAATTATGCAAGAAATAGAACGAGGAGATAGCGGCGTAAGATCCACAGCTTCGGTTCAATCTTCTTTAGTCATGTATCCCATTTTCACCTATGGAACAGAAGAGCAACGAAAAAAATACCTTCCTAAATTGGCGACCGGAGAATTAATGGGCTGTTTTGGTCTTACCGAACCTAACCACGGTTCCAATCCCGGTGGTATGGAAACCAAGTTTAAGGATATGGGAGACCATTACCTTTTAAACGGAGCCAAACTTTGGATTTCCAATTCTCCTTTCGCAGACATTGCGGTAGTATGGGCAAAAAATGAAGAAGGCAGAATCCATGGCCTTATAGTTGAGCGAGGCATGGACGGCTTTACCACGCCAGAGACCCATAACAAATGGTCTTTACGAGCCTCCGCAACTGGAGAGTTAATTTTTGACAATGTAAAAGTACCCAAAGAGAATCTCTTACCCGGGAAAAATGGATTAGGCGCTCCTCTTGGCTGCCTAGATTCTGCCAGATATGGAATTGCCTGGGGAGCTATAGGTGCTGCAATGGATTGTTACGACACTGCATTGCGATATTCCAAGGAGCGTATCCAATTTGGGAAACCAATTGGCGCAACTCAATTACAGCAAAAGAAATTGGCCGAAATGATTACCGAAATTACCAAGGCACAATTATTAGCCTTTCGATTGGGTCAACTAAAAAATGAAGGAAGAGCAACTACCGCACAAATTTCTATGGCTAAAAGAAATAATGTGGATATGGCCCTAAAAATTGCCCGAGAAGCCCGACAAGTATTGGGCGGCATGGGAATATCTGGGGAATATAGTATAATGAGACATATGATGAATTTAGAAAGTGTAATCACCTATGAGGGTACGCACGACATCCATCTGTTAATCACAGGCGCCGATATTACCGGGATGCAAGCATTTCAGTAGACAATTTGGCCCATGATGGATTAGGTTAATCCAGGAATTAGAAATAGGCAATTTTCAGTGCGCCTAGTCACAAATCCACAGACACCCTTAGTTAGAAAATTATATTAGAAATACGATATAACGAAAAATAGGTTTTAGATTATGCTAGTCCTTACCTTAAGACCCACTACAAAATAATTATTGGGTTTTAAGGCAAACTTTTTCTAAAACCTATATCTTTGTTTTTAAATAATAAATTCATAAAATATGTCTTTTGTAGATCTATACAGTAGTGGTACCCATAGAAGAAATTTAGCTCATTTTGCGGCTATTGCAACTTTGGCTGCTGTTGACGGGGAAGTTAATCCCGAGGAAAAAGAATTATTGGACCGTTTTGCCAATAAATTAGATATCACTGAGGAAGAATACAAAGAGGTGATGAAATCGGAAAATAAATACCCAATTAATCCACCTACTGGTTCGGAAGATCGTTTGGAAAGACTATATGACCTTTTCAGGATAATATTTGCAGATCACTTTATAGAGGATCAAGAGCGCATTTTAATTACTAAATACGCTATAGGTTTAGGTTATAAATCGGAAGCTGCCGAGGTTATAATAAAAAAATCTATCGAAATATTTAGCGGAAGGATAGCATTTGAAGACTACGTTTATCTTCTGAAAAAATAGATAATCAACTTAACGAATAATACAAAAGGAGCCTCAGAGCTCCTTTTGTCATTTATTTTACCTTCATAAATTCTTCTGCCTTCTCCACCATTCTCCTACTTCCGCAAAAGAACGGTACCCGTTGATGCAATTCTGTAGGCACTATATCCATGATAGCTTTAAACCCATTACTGGCCTTCCCTTTGGCCTGTTCAGCAATAAAAGCCATAGGATTACACTCGTACAACAACCGTAATTTACCCTCGGTAGCAACACTGCTTTTAGGATAAATGTAAATTCCTCCCTTTATCATATTCCTATGAAAATCGGAAACCAAAGAACCAATATATCTGGAAGTGTAAGGCCTATCTCCCTCCTCTTTTTGGCAATACTTAATATAATCCTTTACTCCCTGTGGAAAATGCACATAATTACCCTCATTTACCGAATAGATTTTCCCGGTCTCCGGAAATTCCATATTCGGATGCGAAAGATAAAAAGTCCCCAATGCTGGATTTAGTGTAAAGCCATTTACTCCATCCCCAGTGGTATAGACCAACATGGTAGAAGTACCATAAACGATATAACCAGCAGCAATCTGGTCTCGCCCAGGCTGTAAGAAATCTTCCATGGTGACCGGAGTTCCAAGAGGGGTAACCCTTCTATAAATAGAAAAGATAGTACCCACAGAAACATTAACATCAATATTAGAAGACCCGTCCAAGGGGTCGATCAATACGATATATTTATTTTGGTGTTTATTATCACTGCTATTGACACTAATAAAATGGTCTTCCTCTTCTGAAGCAATACCACAGACAATTTCTCGATTTTTTAAGGTTTGAATAAATTTTTCATTTGCCAGAACATCTAACTTCTGTTGGTCTTCCCCTTGAATATTAATATCTCCTGCATTACCAATAATATCTACGAGTCCGGCCTTATTCACCTCATGGTTTACTACTTTTGCAGCTAATCGAATAGCGTTTATTAGTTTGGAAAGTTCTCCCGAAGAGTATGGGAATGACGATTGGTTTTCGATAATAAACTCTCCAAGCGTAGTGTTTTTATGAAACATGGGTAAGGTTGTTTATTTAAGCACAAATATCGGTTAATTTGTGACACTACAACGTTTTCGTTAAATATTGTTTTTTTATATTTATAACTTTGTGTTTTATTTGTAACAATTATGAAATATAGTATTCGAGACGCACAAACCAGTGATATGGCTGAAGTTCATCAGCTTATAAAGGAATTGGCGGTATATGAAAAGGAAGATGATGCGGTAGAAGTCACCGTTGAAGACCTAAAGCGGGATGGTTTTGGCCCTAAGAAACTATTTCATTGTTATGTAGCGGAATCCGAAGGCAGTGTTGTAGGAATGGCACTGTTATTCCCAAGATATTCCACTTGGAAAGGCCCAATCATTCATTTAGAAGACTTAATAGTTACAGAAAAAATGAGAGGTAGTGGTCTGGGAACAGCCTTATTAAGAAAGGTGGTAGAACATGGAAAGAAGCTAGGTGTAAAACGTATTAATTGGGAGGTGATAGATTGGAACGAGCCTGCAATAGCCTTATATGAAAGTAAGGGCGCCCACGTTAAGCGAGATTGGAACGTAGTTCATTTAGACGAAAAAGGAATTGAAACATTTTTAGAAAGGATATGAGGGTTTTTAAGTTTGGAGGAGCATCTATTAAAGATGCCGAAGCAGTAAAGAACGTTGTAAACGTTTTGCAACAGGTAGGACATAAAAATACACTTGTGGTGGTATCTGCCATGGGAAAGACGACCAATGCCATGGAGGTGGTTGTTAACGCTTACTTCTCAGATAAGAACGCGATACAAGCTAGTGTGCAGGAGGTATATGATTATCACACCAAGATTTTAAATGACCTCTTTCCAAATGCCAACCATCCAGTTTACAAGGATGTTAAAGTTCTTTTTGATGAAGTTCAAGGATTTTTGGCTTGGAATAAATCACCAAAACACGGCTTCGTTTATGACCAAGTAGTAGGGTACGGTGAGTTAATATCATCTACTATTCTAAGTGCATATTTTAATGAGGTAGGTATTACCAATAATTGGTTAGATGTACGGAATCTTATTAAAACCAATGACCAGTATAGGGATGCAGTAGTGAATTGGGAACAGACCCAAGAAAATGTAAATAGGAACATAGATCAACGACAGTTGAATATTACCCAAGGCTTTCTAGGTAGTGACGAAAATAATTTTACCACCACGCTAGGTAGGGAAGGATCAGATTATACCGCAGCTATTTTAGCATACTGTCTTAATGCAACCGATGTTACCATTTGGAAAGATGTTCCCGGAGTACTAAATGCCGATCCTAGGTATTTTGAAGACGCCCAACTTTTGAACAGCATTTCTTACCGAGAAGCCATAGAACTTGCATTTTACGGTGCTTCTGTAATACATCCCAAAACCTTACAACCATTACAGCGCAAAAAAATACCGCTTCACGTAAAATCCTTTATCAATCCATTGGATAAAGGTACTACTGTAGGGAAAGGTGTAGGAATAGAGCCTAAGGTCCCTTGTTATATTGTGAAAAAGAATCAGGTATTAATGAAATTATCCTCCTTAGACTTCTCCTTTATCGTAGAGGATAGTATTAGCGAATTATTTAAAATGCTACATGATCACAAGATGAAAGTAGACCTGATTCAGAGTTCTGCTATTAGCTTCTCTGTTTGTGTAGATAATAAATTCGGGAAGTTAGAAAGCCTGTTGAATCACTTGGAAGGTAGATTTAAAGTGACTTGCCACGAAGGGGTTTCTTTATACACAGTAAGGCATTTCAATGGGGAAGTATTGGATTCCTTACAGAACGGAAGAGAGGTTTTATTAGAACAAAGAGGTAAAGAAACCATACAATTGGTAACCAAATAAGGGCAATTAGACCAGTGACAAGAATTAAAGAAGTTTGGCTAAAAGGTTTTTCCCTATCTTAGCGGCGACCAAATCACATTAATACATGGGGTTAGTAACCGCAAAAGAGGTAGCAAAGGCTATTCATCTTCAAAATTATGGCTTTCTTGGGACGTTTGTAGGCTGGTTGTTAATGCGAGTGACCAAAATATCAAGCATTAATCGCTTCTATGATCGCAATAAGCATTTGGACGGAGTAGACTTTCTAGATGCCATATTGGACCATTACAAAATAAAGTTCGAAATTCCAGAGGAAGATTTTAAACGCTTGCCAAAACAAGGGAGCTATATCACCATTTCCAATCATCCTTTGGGAGGGATAGATGGGGTGTTGTTATTAAAATTATTATTGAATCAACGATCGGATTTTAAGATTATAGCTAATTTTCTTTTAAATCGGATAGAGCCTATTTCACCCTATATTCTCCCTGTAAACCCATTTGAAACCCATAAAGATGCCAAAAGCAGTATAGCTGGGTTTAAAAATGCAATGAAGCATTTGCAAGACGGGCATCCTTTGGGAATATTCCCTGCTGGAGAAGTTTCTACCTATAAGGACGGAAAATTAATTGTAGACCGCCCCTGGGAGGAAGCCGCCTTAAAATTGATAAGACGGGCAGAAGTACCGGTAGTACCTATTTACTTTCATGCAAAGAACAGTAGACTATTTTACACCCTGTCTAGGATAAGCGACGTGTTTAGGACTGCAAAGCTCCCTTCTGAAGTTACCACACAAAAGAATAGGGTGATAAAAGTAAGGATAGGTCAACCTATTTCTGTGCAAACCCAAAATGATCAGGAAACATTAGCGGACTTCACAGACCTGCTTCGCAGGAAGACTTATATGCTCTCTAACGCCTATGAAAAGGAGAGTCTATTGAATCAAATTCCAACAAGCTTAAAAATACCTAAAGCGCCTAGGAAAATTGCCACTGCAGTTAGAACGGAGCTTATACAGGAGGAAATAGCTAAATTACGGGAGAAGGACTGTAAGCTGCTACAAAGTAAAAATTATGAAGTGTTCTTGGCCAAAGCCTCGGACATGCCCTTTATATTAAACGAAATTGGGCGGCAGCGAGAAGTGACCTTTAGAGCTATTGGCGAGGGCACCAATAAATCTATTGACCTGGACGAATTTGACAATTATTACCGTCACCTATTCCTTTGGGATGATGATGCGCAAGTAATAGTGGGTGCCTATAGAATGGGAATGGGTTCGGAAATTTTTAAGGAACACGGCATAGACGGTTTTTATCTTCAAGATTTGTTTCGATTTGAGCCCGAGCTTTATGGGATGATGCAACAATCCATAGAAATGGGTAGGGCCTATATTATTAAAGAGTATCAGCAGAAGCCGATGCCCTTATTTCTATTATGGAAAGGCATTGTACACACTACCCTACGGTTCCCAGAACACAAATACTTAATTGGAGGGGTTAGTATCAGCAACCAGTTCTCCAATTTCTCCAAGTCCTTAATGATAGAATTTATGAAAAGCAATTATTGGGACCCTTATGTGGCCCAATACATTAGACCTAAAAAGGAATTTAAGGTTAAATTAAAAGATGCGGACAAGGATTTTATATTTGATGAAACCGAGGCGGATCTAAACAAATTTGACAAATTGATTGAGGAAGTAGAACCAGGAAGCCTTCGACTACCGGTACTCATAAAGAAATACATTAAGCAAAATGCCAAAGTAGTGGCTTTTAACGTGGATCCCCTTTTTAATAACTCGGTAGATGGATTAATGTACATTAAGATAGCAGATTTACCAGAAGGAACAGTAAAGCCTGTGATGGAAGAATTCCAAGCCGAACTGGAACGTAAGTTAGCAGAGAGTCAAGAAGAAGATGAGGGATACTCTAAATCTCTGTAACTACACTATTGGTAGTGCAGCCTGTGCTGTGTGCAGAATTTAAAATTAAATGTAATACACGGCTGCGCTCCTACCTAAATTAGTAGAATTACAGACAATAGCATCATAAAAAAAGCCAGTATTATAATAAATACTGGCTTTTTTTAATTAAAGTTAATTTAGATTAGAACCAAGGTTTCTTACCTGCTTGGTAAGTGGCATAAAACTCTTCATCCGTCTTAGTAAGATAGATAATTCCTTCTATAATACCAATAATAGCAGTTGCCATAACAATAAAGCTCCCAATTATAAAACACATGGTAACGTAACCTATTATGGTACTCACTAAAAGAATAATACCTTCTTTTTGATAACCAAGCATAAATTTATGTACTCCCAATTGTCCAAAAACAATGGCTAGGATACCTACTAATACTTTTTTATTTTCTCCTCCTGCGCTGGCTAGCCCTTCTTTAAACTCATTCGCAGTTTTTTTGGCTTCACCTCCAAAATCGTTCGCAGATTTCTTACTGTCCTCTGCAAACTCATTTGCCGATTCTTTTGCTTTGTCAAAAGCATTTTCGGCTTTATCTCCAAGATCTTTGTTGTCTTCACTCATAATTGTGGTTGTGGTTTAGTTTATTTATTATTTCTTCTAAATTTAGCAATTATTTTGGAATCAAAGAAATGCTTTGTCTATTGGCTCCCAAAGCTCCAGTTTATTCCCATCCGGATCTAATATCCACCCAAATTTACCATAATCGTAGGTTTCCATCTTTCCTACTACAGTAACGCCTTCCTCCTTTAAAACCTGCAAGAGTTCCTCTAAATTTTCCACCCTAAAATTCATCATAAAGGTAGACTTACTTGGGTTAAAATAAGCCGTATCCTCATGCATAGGACTCCACTGCGTACTACAATCATTACCTTCCTTATCCTTCCACCAGAAGGTACACCCGTATTGATCGGTATTTAAACCAAGATGTTTGTTATACCAAGATTTCACTTTATCTGGTTCCTTTGTTTTAAAGAAAAATCCACCGAGACCGGTCACTCTTTTTTTCATAAATTAGTTGTAACAATCACTACTGACGGTTAGCAGCGATTACGGGCTAAGGGAAGTTAAACAATTCTGCAACAACTGCACCAGTAAATTGTTGGGTTTCTTAGGAAAACACCATTTTGGGGCGCTTATTTTTTATACACTATGTTACGCTCATACCGTGTAATCCACTCCTCCACCGTCACTTTTGAGCAAAGTTCACCAATAAGATTATAGGGGATAGTTTCCATTTTTTTTGAATCTGATACAGCTCTACCCCATATCCAATTTTGTGGACATGTGTTTTGCATATTCACCAACCAACCAATCTAACAACTCCTTTCTTGCATAAATACCTGCATGATAAATGGCCACGAAATTCTTTTGAGATGCAAGATTGATAAAGGGAAGCGGCAGCTTGGGATTGCAATGATACCCATTTGGATAAAAGGAATGGGGAACCACGTAGCCTAACAACCCATAATTATCTGTTCTTGGAATCCGACCGGGAGATTTTTTAGAATTATCTCCCTTAATTTTTCAACCACTAGTTTGCGTTCTTCGGGAGGCTGCTCTAAATATCCTGCTGGAGAATCTGCTTTAGCCTCCACGTTTAGTTATTAAAGTAGTCTTATAGAATTAGCAAAATCTCTTTAAAATCTTATCTACTACGGTCTGCGCCAATTTTATCTTACTCTCTACCGTCCAACCTGCCACATGAGGTGATAGTAGTATGTTTTCTGATTGTATTAGATAATTAAATGCCGATGGTAGTTGGCGCTCGTCGAACATATTCTCGAAAGATTTTTTTTCATACTCCAACACATCCAATCCTGCTCCCAAAACCTTACCTTCTTCCATTGCGGCCACCAGATCCTCGGTAACCACACATTTCCCCCTAGCCGTATTAAAAAGCCATATAGGGTGCTTAAAACCATTTAGAAAATCGGCATCCACCATATTTACTGTGGATTGTGTCTGCGGCACGTGCAAACTAACAATCTGGGATCGTTGTTTAAACTCCATTATGCCCACTTGTCTTGCATTAGCATCCCCCACACCACCGTCTATATCGTAACATATAACATCTACATCAAAACCTCTTAATTTTTTGGCGAATGCCTTTCCCATATTACCATATCCGATAATACCGACTGTCTTTCCGTCTAATTCCAGCCCCCTATTGCCTTCTCGGTCCCATTTTCCTTCCCGAACTTCTCTATCTGCTTTGTTTAATTTATTAAAGAGAGACAAAATCATTCCTAGGGTATGTTCTCCTACCGCATTACGGTTTCCTTCTGGGGCAGCGGCTAAAAATATACCTCTATCTTTTGCAAATTGGGTATCTATATTTTCTAGTCCAGCTCCTAAACGGCCAATAAATTTTAAATTAGTGGCACGTTCCAAAAACTTTTGGTCTAGCGTAAACCTACTCCTGATAATAATTCCGTCATAAGTGGCAATGTTATTCTCCACTTCTTCTTTAGTGGAGGTATAATCTTCATCATTTTGAAAGCCTTGGGCGGCAAATTGCTCTATTACCAATGGGTGGTTAACATCTAGGTGAAGTATTTTCATAATTTGTATATGATTATTGGTTTTTTTAGTTTTTGTAGGCTACTGCCCTTATCCGGGTTAAATTGCTTTTTCCCAATCTATTAAAGGGTTAAACTTGGTATAAATATATCTTTTTTGCACTAGGGATTGCAGCAAGCTACCGTGTAGCGCGGAAAGCCCGACACCGCTTTAGGCGGTGGAGTGCCCTAAAAATTTAAAATATGCTTGGCAATAGTAAAATAGATCAATATTCCCAACACGTCATTACTCGTGGTAATAAACGGACCCGTGGCAATAGCTGGATCTATCCCTCTTTTGTGCAAAAATATAGGGATAAAAGTACCTATCACAGCCGCATTTACAACTACAGTAACTAGGGCGATCCCAATGGTAAACGATACCATATAGGTGGTATTGAACCCAAAGTGACTGATTAAAATAAATATTGCGGCCAATGCCACTCCATTCACCAAACCCAAAAGAAGCTCTTTACCTAGACGCCCCAGAATTTCTCCTTTTTTTATAGTATCATTAGCTAATCCTTGCACCACAATTGCGGAGGATTGTACGCCCACATTCCCCGCAGTTGCCTGCATAAGGGGAATAAATGCCAAAAGGATGGGAAATTTTACGAATGCGCCTTCGTATACATTTATGATACTTGCAGCCCCTATACCACCCATCATTCCGATAAACAGCCATGGCAGACGGGCACGCGTAAGCTGCCAGATACTATCATCTGCTTCTACATCTTGTGAGATACCTGCCGCTAATTGGTAGTCTTTCTCTGCTTCCTCCCTTATTACATCTACAATATCATCAATGGTTATCCTACCTACCAATCTACCTATTTCATCTATTACCGGAATAGCTTCCAAATCATATTTGGTCATGATTCGCGCTACCTCATCTGGTCTTTCATTTACATTTACATAATCTACCTTAGGGATGTACACATCCTTAATATTGGCCTTGGTAGAAGTAGTCAGCAAGTCTTTTAACGAGAGCCTTCCTTTAAGTTTCCCCTCATCATCTACCACGTAGATAGAATGTACACGGGTAACATTTTCTGCCTGGGCCCGCATTTCTTTAACACAGGTAAGCACGTTCCAATTCTCATTTACCTTAACCAGCTCCTTAGCCATTAACCCCCCTGCAGAATTCTCATCATAGCGCAGTAGGTCTACAATATCCTTTGCGTGCTCCCTATCCTCCAATTCGGAAATCACCTCCTGCACCATTCCTTTTGGAAGTTCTCCAATGATATCGGCGGCATCATCCGTATCCAATTCATTTAACTCTCCGGCGATTTCCTTGGCAGAAAGGTTCCCTAATATGGCTTCCCGTACATCCTCATCCAACTCAGTAAGAGTTTCCGAAGTTTTTTCGGTATCCAGTAATTTAATAAGGTAGGTAGCATGATCCTCATCCAGATCATTCATCAATTCTGCCACATCCGCATAATGCACCTCTGCCAACATGGAGGTTATGGAGGCGTCTTGTCGGTTGTCTATTAGCTGTTCTATTTCAGCTATAAATTCTTCGGTGAGTTTAAACGGTGTCATTCTGTATTTTCTGTGTCAACGTAATGAAGTCTGAAACGGTCAATTGTTCGGGTCGGAGTCCAAATATAACATCTTCTTTAAGAACATCGGAGAGATTAAAGATCTTTAGACTGTTCCAAAGTGTTTTTCTACGATGGTTAAAAGCAGCTTTAACCACTTTTTTAAATAGCTTTTCCTCTACTCCTAAATCTAGGTCAAATTTTCTGGTCAGCCGCAAAACACCCGATTCTACTTTAGGCGGGGGATTAAATACATGTGGTGGCACGGTAAACAAATATTCCGCATCATAAAATGCCTGCACCAAAACTGAAAGTATCCCATAAGCCTTGCTTCCATTGCTCTCACAGATCCTTTCTGCCACCTCTTTTTGGAACATCCCCGAAAATTCCGGGATATACTCCTTGTATTCCAACATTTTAAAAACGATCTGAGTAGAGATATTATAGGGAAAATTTCCAATAATGGCGAATTGCTCCTCCCCAAATAGGTCTTTAAGATCATATTTTAGAAAATCGGCTTCCAATACCTTAAAGCTACCTTTAGGGTGCTTAGATTTTTGGTGCTCCAAAGAAAAGCTTTCGTTTAGATAATCAATGGATTCCGAATCCAAATCCATAGCTACCAAGTGTATATCCTTCTCAATCAGGTATTTTGTGAGCACTCCGGTTCCAGGACCAATTTCAATTACGTTCCTATACCCTTCCAAACTAAGCGTCTCTCCAATTTTTTGTGCAATTCCCTCATCTTTTAGAAAGTGCTGACCCAAAAATTTCTTTGCCTTTACGGGACCATGATCTTTTGGGGATTTAAATGGTTTGCCTTGGTAGGATCGATATGATTTTTTCTCCTTCTTGCTCATGTAGTATTTGATGGATTTATTTAATGTTCACCTACGATGGCCAATTCTGTCCTAAAAGCAACAAATTTCCCCGCAAAAAGCGAAGATTGTTGGCCGCGTAGCCTTTCCGCATCTTCTTCGTAATACTTTTTTAATGTTTCTTTGGAGTCCGTTGTATACTGAACAGAAAATGTAAGTCCGCCCATTTCTTCCTCCACCATCACCTTGGTCATTAGAGCTTTAGAAAATTTTCCCGTTGCCAGCATCTCCGGAATATGGGTATTCTTCATCCACTCCAACCAGTCTTGCTCAAAAGATTCTTCAATATTTATGGTAACGTTATATATGTACATAATACTGTTTTGTGCTTCTTTAAAAGCGTATTATTATTCGTTTTTAAAATGAGCGTGTCCTTTCTTTAGGTATTACTTAATACTATCTCCTCTCAACGCCCTATATCTTTTCCTAGCCTGTGGAAAATAATAACTATCCTGATGGTTAAAAACAATCTGCTCGTAGTGGAATTTGGCCTTTTCTGGATTTTTTAAAACAGTGTTATACAACTCTGCTAAGGCAAAATGGGCATCATCTGCCAGAATATCCTGACCATGGAATTCCACTATTTTAAGATAATTAAATTCTGCTTGCCCATATTGTTTTAGTTCAGTTAATATTTGCCCTTGTTTTAGCAAAGCCTCATCCTCAATTTTCTCACCTTTATGATTATCTAAAATATCATTTAATAAAGCTACCGCCTGGGCCTTATTATTTTGATAGTTCAGAAAGCTTGCTCGGGCATATTTTTTTAATGCAACTTGAGTGGAGTCTTCCAATGAATTATCCGAAATTAACAAGCTTAACTGCATGGCATCATTGGCGATTAGTTGGGATGTTGCAGAACGCAATACCTTTAGCTGTGTTAAAGCCCAATCAAAATCCCCTTTATAAAAGCTGGTCTGTGCCACTTTAAATCGCGCTTCTTGACCTAAAACATCATTTTTTAAATTTTTTTGAATTTGGGAATAATAGATTAATGCGCGATTAAACTTTTGATCGAATACTAAAATATCACCTAAGGTGTTTTTAATATAGGCAGCTCCATAGTTATTTAAGGGCAATTCTAAACATTTCTCCATTATCTCTATAGCCGGCCCAGGATTATTTCTATTAAAAGTTAGAAATTTGGCATAGGCGATCTGCAATTGTAGGGTTTCCATTTGAAAACCATATTCCTGTATTAATTCCGAAAATGTTTTTTCAACGGATAATAGCTCCTTATCTCCTGCATCCAATAAACTTATCCCTATAAGGTTTAGCTGTGCGTCTAACACTTCCCTTTTGTAACTGCTGTTCTCTACAATAAAATTATAAATATCCGATGCCACCTTTGCTTCTCGTTTATCCAGTGCAAGTTTCCCTAAGCCTTGCAACCTCTGTAGGGATCGCTCCTCGCTCCTTCTGTAAATTGCCCTTTCCTGGCCAAATGCACTAGTATATTCCTCTTGTTGCACAAACAGCCAACTCAATAATTCGTTCCAAATAACGTCCGGGGTTTTTTGTGCCTTTTGCAAAAGGATACGTTTAAACTTTAAATTGTTGGGATTTGACGCATCAGAAGTAATAAAATCATTGATATTACGAAGTACATTTGCCGTAGATACTGTTCCATCACTAATCATCTTAAGGTAAGACCCAAACATTTCTTCTATGTTGCCTTGCTCTCCATAAATTCTTGCAATTTGATAATCATAATTCTGGGCCGGGTTTAACTCCATTGCGCGTGAGAACGCTTTAAGGGCATAATCTAATAAAACATATTGTTGAAACTTATAGCCAACACCATACCCGTAATTTGGGTGTTTCTCTATCTGCGAAATAGCAAGATTATAATTCTCTATCGCCTTATCCTCCATTCCCTGGAGTGCGTAATTACGTCCGAGTTCTATATAGCCGGTAGGATAGACAATTCCCTGACCCATGATTTTGTGCAATAACTCTTCTGCTTTATCATATTGCTCTAACTCCTGGTAACATGCTATAAGTCGCTCAGTAAAATCTGTCCGCCTAGGATTCTTGTCGACCAGTTTTTCTAAAAACACCTTTGCTTTTTCAAATTCCCCATCCTCAAAATATTGCTTTGCCAGGAAGTCTTCTTGGGAAAGCACTAATTGGGAGCTAAAACAGAGAAAAATGAGGAAAATGAGTCTCAAAATTACTTTTTAATCAAAGATACGTAGAATCATTAGAGTGCGTAGCTGCTATTGTGTGCATTTTTAACACAATCCCCAATTAATAGTCTAAGCCAAGATGAAGCCTTTAAAAAATCTGTTCGGATGTAGCTAAAATCCAGTGAGAAATGAAGCTTATATCTCCCTCGAATTAAATTCGGGGGAGATATAAAGATTATCAGCTTCTAGTTGAGGGTCTAGCTATAAAGACCTACCTCAACAACCTTCCCCTAAGGAAAGGATTTACAATTACAACTTTTTAAAAAGACTGCAATACAAAGGCTTTTATGCAGAATGAAAATTAATCTATTCTATCGAAACCAGTATAAGGTCTTAGCACTTCTGGAATCTCTATGCCGTTTTCCGTCTGATAATTTTCTAAAATCCCAGCTAAAACTCTTGGCAGGGCCAAAGAACTACCATTAAGCGTATGGGCCAATTGCATTTTACCACTTTCGTCCCTAAATCGAAGTTTTAAACGATTAGACTGGAAGGTTTCAAAATTGGATACCGAACTAATTTCCAACCAGCGATCCTGTGCTGTGGAGAACACTTCAAAATCATAAGTCAATGCAGAAGTAAAACCGAGGTCTCCTCCACAAAGTCGTAATATTCTATAGGGAAGTTTCAGCTCTCTAAGAATACCTTTTACGTGCTCTACCATTCCATCCAAAGCTTCATAAGATTTGTCTGGGTGCTCTACACGTACCAATTCTACCTTATCAAATTGATGCAATCTGTTTAATCCCCTAACATGGGCACCGTAACTACCTGCCTCCCTCCTAAAACAAGGGGTATATGCAGTAAAGCGATATGGCAGATCGGATTCCGATACAATCTCATCTCGGAAGATATTAGTTACAGGAACTTCTGCTGTAGGGATCAAATAAAGATCATCTGCCCCTATGTGATACATTTGACCTTCCTTGTCTGGCAATTGACCGGTTCCGAAACCTGAAGATTCGTTTACTAAGTGTGGAACCTGAATTTCTGAATAACCCGCTTCGGTATTTTTATCTAAAAAGTAAGAGATCAATGCTCTTTGAAGCTTAGCGCCCTTACCTTTATAAACTGGGAAGCCTGCTCCGGCAATTTTAACGCCCAGCTCAAAATCTATAATGTCGTATTTTTTTGCAAGTTCCCAGTGAGGAAGTGCATTCTCCACCAGATCAGGAACTTCTCCCTCTTTAAATATCTCCTCATTATCCTCCTCGCTACTGCCCGCTGGCACGGAAAAATGGGGTACATTGGGAATTTGGTACAGGATGTTCTGTAATTCTTGGGCTGTAGCCGTTAGGGCTTCCTGCAAGGTCTTGGACTCTTCCTTTAAATTTCCGGTACGCTCCTTTAAGGCATTAGCCTCTTGGGCTTTACCACTTTTATAAAGAATTCCAATCTCTTTGGATAATTTATTAGACTCTGCTAAGGTGCTATCTAGACGGGCTTGTGTTGCCCTTCTTTCTTCATCTAACTGAAGCACCTTATCCAAAAGTGGAAGCGCGTCTATATTTCGCTTTGCCAGCGCCGCTATCACCTGTTCTTTATCTTCACGTATCGCCTGTAACTGTAGCATGTATTCTATTTTTTTGGAGGTCAAATTTAAGGTTAATTGGAGAAGGAATCAATTTTATTACTGGAACAATTTCCACTTCCCCACACCCAACACAAAAATCAGCCTAAAATGAGCTCTGCGCTCTCCTATTTTTCAAGGGGAAAATCTTTCATTTTAGAAGGCAATATCCATGGGTTGTGCCAAAAATAATTCCATCGTTCATTGGCTAGATCTACATTTGGATCTATAAAAGGTCGGAAGGGTTTTCCATTGACCCCTACTCTAGAATCTACAAAGACGGACACTTCTTCCCCGTTTGCTTTATATTCTCGCTTTAAATGCTGGGCAAATTGCCAAATAAAATCCGGATAACACGCCGCTTTCCTCTGTTGAGCTTTCGTCATATAGGAGTCTAGATCTACCATATAAACATCTCCCGTGGTTTTACTTACCACCTTATAGGTTGCTATTCCCTGCCTACTGCGCAACATCATTCTCCAGCTCATCCTATGTCCTTCTTCAGTCCATAGCACATCATCTTCAATAAAATAATGCCTGATAGGAAGCACTAATTGTACGGAAAAATAGAGCGTTATAAGCCCAATAATCCACTTTTTATTGGACGGGGATTGAAAGTCGACTTCTATGAATGTCGATTTATTCTTTAGAAATATCCTCCGTATCAATTCTGGCGGATAGAAAAATATGGTAAATGCTAAAGCTAGATATGGGAAGATTCCAATTTGAAAAACAATAGAATTAAAAAGATGAAAAAAGATTGATGCTAGAAACGCCCACTTCCTAGTAGGCTTCCAAAGTAGGGCGGGTACTATCAGTAAATCGAACAAAATACCCGACAATCCAATAAACTTGTGTAAGGTAGTATACTGCAAAAGATCGCCTACCAAGGGGTAATGGGCCTTTCCTTGAAAGAGAATCTTTAAAAAACTAAAATCTAACCAGTCCCCATACATTTTTGCTATAGCTGCGTAGGTATACACAATTAGTAGTTGCAGTACAATTACCCACTTTACATAAGCGAACATAGTATTCTCTCTAATACGGGGATCTAGCCTTGCATCTATGGCGTAATTTTTGTTCGCTGGTAAGAAGAACATCATCCCAGACAATAACAGCAACAGATAGTAATGGTTGTTATAGGCCGTTTTTTGCATTAGATACACGCCCGCCCACAGGACAGTAAAAGCAAGCATGCTAAATCTGTATTTATACCCTAGCGCAATACAGACACCTAAGGTACCCATAAGGAAAAAATAGTAATACATACCCGCTCCTGGCAAGGGCTGCAACCATTCAAAACCAATAAAAGAAAAGGTAAACTGTGGATTTATTAAATTGCGCTTTACCCATCCAGTGAGGATTGCCCCATAGCATTCGAGGCTAATGAGCACTCCAAAAAACATGCGAAAAACCAGCAGCGCACTATTATCGATCTTCGTAAAAAGAAATCGATCTAGCATTATTAAGGAATTAGCGAGAGGGAGGTCTCCCTATCCTTTCCCAACTGTTCCTTAAGGGCCTCCAAGGAATCAAATTTGTATTCGTCCCTAATACGATCTATGATATCTATTTGAAGTTTCTTCCCGTAAAGATCTTGGTTAAAATCGAAGAAATTTATTTCTATGGTCTGCTTTGTTCCTGCTACGGTAGGATTCATTCCAATATTCATCATTCCATACACTGTATTTCCATCTATATTACTACTCACCACATACACGCCGTTTTTTGGAATCAACTTATAATCTTCCACTATCGACAGATTTGCGGTAGGGAAATCTAGCTTTCGCCCTAGGCCTTTCCCTTTTACCACTGCACCGGTAAGCATATAACGATATCCCAAGTATTTATTGGCCTTGCGGACATCTCCTTTTTCCAAAGCTTTTCTTATTTTGGTAGAACTAACGGAAACCTCATTAATCTCTTGGGCAGATATTTCCTCTACCTGAAAATCCAAGGTACTTCCAAAAGCAATTAAATCATTAATATCAGCATTCCTATTTCTCCCAAAGCGATGGTCATATCCGATGATTATTTTCTTAACCTTTAATTCATTCACTAAAATATCCCTAACAAATTCCGTGGCGGACAGTCGGGAAAAATCTTTTGTGAAGGGGTGAATTATGAGGTAGTCCAATCCTAAAGATTTCATTATTTGAACCTTTTCCTCAATGGTATTTAAAAGCTGTATAGACACATCTTGTTGCAAAACCATTCTTGGATGCGGAAAGAAAGTAAGGACAGTGGATTTTAACCCTAAAACTTTGGCATTATTAATTAATCGCTCCAAGATTTTTCGATGACCAACATGAATACCATCAAAAGTACCAATAGTAATGGCCGTGGAATGAACTTTATCGTATCTAGAGATGCTTTGAACTGTTATCACAAATTGAAATAATAAAAAAACTTATCTTTGAGAATGCACTAATATCTTGCTGATGGTTGTAAAATTACGCCTTGTTTTAACAATATCCATATTTTTTCTAAGCTTTTACGGAGCGGCACAATCTTCCTACTGGAAAAAGAGGGACTCTTATGGCCTTAGCACCCAACAACATTTATCTCAATTAGAAATAAAAAATGCCAAGGTATTTACATTGGAACCGAGCATTTTTAATAATGAATTGAGGAGCAGCGTATCTAATAAAGGTAGAAGAACCTTAGTTTTCCCTGATTCGGAGGGCAAGCTTACCTCTTTTGAAATAAAAGAGGCTACCGTACTTTCCCCTACACTTTCACAAAAATACCCTAACATAAAATCATACGTAGGCCGAAGCATTAACGGGTCGGGAGACCGAATCCGCTTTAGCGTATCCCATAACGGCATTCAAAGCATGATAGTTCATGCCAATGGCCAGAGCCCTACTTTTATGCAAAAAACGCCTCGTTCCAATAATGAGTATATGGTGTACAATCGGGAGGATGCATATAGAATGAACACCAATTTTATCTGCGAAACCAAATCAGCTATAGATACGCAAAAAGGGATGCCTATCTATAAATTGGTAGACGAACAAGTACTGCGGAAATATAGACTCGCCATTTCTGCTACGGGGGAATACACCGCCTTTCATGGGGGAACAGTAGCGGATGCCTTAGCGGCAATAAATGCTACGGTCACACGCATTAACGAAGTCTTTGAGCGCGATCTGGGAATTACCCTAGAAGTGGTAGCGGAATCGGAGCAGGTAATCTATACGAATAAGGATACCGACCCTTATGGTATTAATTTAAATTCCGAAGTGCAGAATACGTTAAATACAGAAGTAAATCCAGAGAATTACGATGTAGGTCATCTTTTCCATAAAGATTATAATGGGGGCAATGCCGGATTTATAGGATCCGCCTGCATAGATTCACAAAAAGGAAGTGCCTATTCATCGGCCATCACTCCTCAAGGGGATGTTTTTGACTTGGATTTTGTTGCCCACGAATTGGGGCATCAGTTTGGAGCAAATCACACTTGGTCCTATGAATCTGAAGGGACCATGGTGCAGGCCGAACCAGGCAGTGGAAGTACTATTATGGGATACGCAGGCATTTCGGGCTTAAACAATGTGGCGCTAAACGGAGATGATTACTTCCACTATCTTAGCATCCTACAAATAATGGATTACGTAAAGTCTGCCAGTTGTGGACAAGTTATACCTATTCTTAATAATCCGCCTCAAATTACACCTTCTGGCGATTATACCATTCCAAAATCCACACCCTTTATCTTAACAGGAAATGCTATGGATATGGACACCACCGATATTCTCACCTATAATTGGGAACAAATTAATGATGGTATTGTCACCTATAAGAGCTTTGGACCGACCAATATTAGCGGAGCCAATTTTAGATCTATAAAGCCCACGGTAACCTCCTCCAGATACTTCCCACGCCTAAGCAGTATTGTAAGTGGCAACCTCACCCAGACCAACCCGAACACTAATAGTACTTGGGAAACCATATCCGACGTAGAGCGAGATCTTCATTTTGCACTAACCGTAAGGGACAATGCCCTAGGTGGGGGACAATTGGACTCCGATATAATAACAGTACAGGTCACCGAGAAGGCTGGCCCATTTATTATCACCTCACAAGCCTCCAATGAAACCTATAATGCTGGCACTAGACAAGAGATCACTTGGGATGTGGCCAATACCGATCAACTCCCCGTAAATGCACAAAAGGTGGATATTTATTTCTCCGCCAACGGAGGTGTTTCCTTCCCACTAAAGTTAGCGGACGGCGTACCAAATAATGGCAAGCATGATATACTAATCCCTGGATTTGCCACTTCTACCGCTAGAATAATGGTACGTGCTCACGATAACATATTTTTAGCGGTAAACAACTCCGACTTTAATATTACCTCTTCTGAAATAGTTTTGGATTTCCCGAAATTGCAATATGAGGTATGCCAAGAAAACGACCTAATCACCTCATTTACCTATAGTACTTTTGAGGGATTTTCTGAGGAAGCTACTTTTTCGGCCACTGGAATACCAACGGGATTAGGCGTCGAGTTTTCCCCTGTGTCCACTGCTATGAACGATACGCCAGTTAGCGTGACATTTTCTAACACCGAAACAGTAAGTCCAGGCATCTAC
The DNA here is from genome assembly GCF_000429545.1 of Arenibacter certesii DSM 19833. Classification (GTDB taxonomy): domain Bacteria; phylum Bacteroidota; class Bacteroidia; order Flavobacteriales; family Flavobacteriaceae; genus Arenibacter; species Arenibacter certesii. Next base: position 21,394 of record NZ_AUCB01000038.1, on the reverse strand, counting down.
CCTATCACTATTTTGGCCACGACCCCCAGTCTTACGAAGTCCATTGAGATAGATTTAAAGATTCTAGATACTAATTTTTCAGATGTTGCACTCCAACTACCGGTTAATGGTGCTACAAATACCAGTATAGGAGCAAAGCTAGAATGGGCAGCTGATCCGATGCACACCTCTTATGACCTTCAAATTGCCGAAGACCCAGGATTTAGCACTATAATTAAAACCGACAGTACTATTTTCAACTCCTACCTCACCGACAATCTAACCGAAGGGAAAACCTATTTTTGGCGTGTAAAACCTAAAAACAATTGTGGAGAAGGTAGTTTTAGCGCTCCTTTTAGCTTTTCCACAATTGATTTGGATTGCGGCAACAAGAATGCTACAGGACTACCTATAACAATACCACCATCCAGATCTTCTACCACAACATCTACAATCACAATTCAAAATGACCTTACCATTGCAGATATGAACGTGAATATAAATCTCACACATACGTTCCTCGCCGATTTGGAAATTAATCTTATCTCCCCATCTGGCACTAGAGTTACCCTGCTTTCCAATTCTTGTGGTGGAAGTCAGAATATCCAAGCTACCTTTGATGACAATGCAGAACGATTTATCTGCGGAACGATTCCTGCAATACAAGGATCCGTGAAACCATTGGGCTCTCTTAGTGCGTTTAACGGAGAATCTAGCTTTGGGGATTGGACGTTGGAAATAAAAGATATAGCTCCCTCTGATGGCGGCTCTTTAAATGCATTCTCCATTAACTTCTGTGTAGAGGGTACCCTACGGATAGATAACGACAATGACGGCGTCTTTGATGATGGGGATGACCTCTGCTTGGGCACTCCCCCAGGCACTTTAGTGGATTTAAAGGGCTGTCCAGTCTATCTATTCCCAACAGACAACTTTGAAGTAGAAATAAACAGTTCGTCTTGCCGTGGAAAAAATAATGGCTCTATTGCCATCAATGCTGCCATGAACTTAGCTTACCAGATCAATATTACTGGCCCAGAGGTTAATATCAATACAGATTTCACCAACTCTTATCTTTTACAGGACCTACTTGCGGGCACTTATGAAATATGTATTTTGGGCACGGACGGCGACAAAACCTACGAGGAATATTGCTTTGAAGCTATAGTAAATGAGCCCCACCCCTTAAATGTGAGTACTAAGCTGACCGCTGATAGAAATCAGGTTTTATTGTCTCTTGAAGGCGCCGAGGAATATATCATTGAGCTAAACGGGATCTTAACTACAACTATCTCGCCAGAAGTATTACTAGCACTAAATAAAGGAATTAACCATCTAAAGGTACTGACCCAAACCCCTTGCCAAGGAGTATATGAGGAGCAATATTTGTGGTTAGATGAACCACAGGCGTTTCCCAACCCATTTTGGGAAGAAGTACATATAAATCTAGATGAGATAGTGGAATCCGTAAACGTGGCGATATATGCTTTTACAGGGCAGTTTATTGTTGAAAAAACGTACCGCCCCAATAGTGATAAGCTTACCGTCAGTTTTTCTGGTTTACCCTCCGGAACTTATATTTTAAAATTAAAGGGTGAAAATATAAATACTACAATTCGAGTAATAAAAAAATAACCCCATGAGACCCCTTTCACTACTTTTATTTTTTTTAACCCTCATGGCATGCGGAGGAAAAGATTCCCCAAAAGCACCTGGTTCCGCGCAATTGGCATTCCCAGAAAAAAACTCTGAATGCACTACAGGCCAGAATGTAAATGGCACCAACACCTCAATAGTAGAATTTAATTGGATTGCTTCTAATGATACCGAATCGTATCAACTAAGAACCACCAATTTAAATACCAATACTACTCAATCCGTAGAGGTAAAAGGCACTTCGGCGAAATTACCCTTAGAAAAAGGAAGCCCCTACTCATGGGTTGTTATCTCTAAAAACAATAAAGTTGTGGAAACGACAAAAAGCGAGACTTGGTTCTTTTACAATTCGGGTTCGCAAACCTCTTACGCACCATTTCCTGCAGGGTTAATTGCACCAAGAATGGGAAGTACCGTATCAAAGGATATCAATAACGAAGTGCTATTGAATTGGGAAAGTGCAGACCTAGACAATGATTTGGCCGGTTATGAAGTGTACTTTTCTACGACCAATCCGCCTACCACCCTAATTGGAACATTATCTGCAGGTCAAACGGATTTAAAGGTAACCGTAATCACTAACAATACGTACTACTGGCGCGTTGTCACATTTGACTTGGAAGGCAATAGTGCAGCCAATGCAATTTCAGAATTTAAAGTTCGCTAGCAGGCAGAATTAGGTATTATTAAACAGGTTCATAGTCCTGTTTACCCCGGCAAGAACAAAGGAACGCACTAATTCTGTAGTTCTCACATACCGCTCTTTGAGTGCTTCTTTTTCCTCTTCGCTCCATTCTCCAAGCACATAATTCACTTGACTACCTTGACCAAAATTAGCCCCAACTCCAAATCTCATCCTATTATAATTGGTCGTGTTTAAATAAGTCTGGATATCTTTTAGTCCATTATGACCACCATCACTGCCTTTTGTCTTCAACCTTAATGTACCAAAGGAAAGATGAATATCATCGGTCAATACAAGCACATTCTCCAAGGGGATATTTTCTTTCTCCATCCAATATTTTACTGACTTACCGCTACGGTTCATATAGGTAGACGGTTTTAAGCAGATGATACTCCTCCCCTTTACTTTAAATACACCAACATCTCCTAATTTTTTGGTTTCAAAGGAGAAATCCTCCTTTTCCGCCAAAGCATCTAATATTTTAAAACCTATATTATGTCTGGTTGCTGCATATTCGTCACCAATATTACCAAGACCAACTATTAAAAATTTTTTCATTGCGTCAGTTTCATCAAGTTGTAGTCCGTTCACCTTAAAAAGCGTTCTTAAATAGTGGAACATAGACTTATGTATGGAATTCATAAAAATACAAAAGCATCTACTTTCGCAGATGCTTTTATAATAATTCAATAAGCTCTTTTAGTTAGCAGCCTCTTCAGCCCCTTCCTCAGTAGCTTCTCCTTCTACTCCTTCTTCATCTTCTTCATCCGCAATAACTACGTTACGTGCAGACATAACCTGTACAACTGCAGTAGCATCTGGGTGAAGAATAGTAAATTCATCCTTTTTAAGAGAATCCACAGAAATATGCTGTCCTATCTTCAGTTTAGAGATATCTACTTCGAAGAAATCTGGCAAGTCACCTGGAAGCGCCTTAATACTAAGTTTTCTCTTTCTAAATAACAATCTACCACCGTTACGCACACCAGGAGAATTTCCTACTAATTTCACTGGAATATCCATAGAAACTTCTTTGTCTGCGAACAATTGGTAAAAATCGACATGAAGAATACTGTCGGTTACAGGGTGAAATTGGATGTCTTGTTTAATCGCATCAAATTTCTTTCCATTCCCCAAATCAATCACAACAGTATGTGCGTTAGGAGTGTACACTAAATCTTTGAACGATAGTTCATCTGCTGAAAAGTGTAATGGTTTTTCCCCTCCGTAAATAACGCAAGGTACCTTTCCAGCATTACGCAAGGCTTTTGTTGCTTTTTTGCCCACGCTTTCTCTTTCTGATCCTTTAATTGTAATTGACTTCATTATATATTAAATATTAATTAATTTACTTTCTATTTTTTATAGATACCTACATTAAAAACTTAGAACTAATGGATGTATTATGGTGCACTCTATGCATAACATCTGCAAATAGTTCTGCACAACTGATCACTCTAATTTTTTTACTTTCTTTTTGCAAAGGAATAGAATCTGTCACGATTAGCTCAGACAACTTGGATTTTTCTATTCTTTCATAGGCATTGCCAGATAGCAATGCATGGGTTGTTATAGCCCTTACACTTGCTGCTCCTCTTTCCATCATGAGATCAGCCGCTGTGGTCAAAGTTCCTGCGGTATCCACCATGTCATCTGCCAAAACAACGTTCTTGCCTTTTACATCGCCAATAAGCTCCATGTGAGAGATAGTGTTGGCCCCTCCCCTTTGCTTGTAACAAATAACCACGTCACAATCCAATGCTTTTGAATATGCATAGGCTCTTTTAGACCCCCCCATATCCGGGGATGCAATTGTAAGGTTGGGTAGCTTTAGGCTTTCCAAGTAGGGCAAAAATAAAGTCGAGGCAAATAAATGATCTACTGGTTTTTCGAAGAATCCTTGAATCTGATCTGCGTGCAAATCCATCGTTATAATACGTGTTGCTCCTGCAGCCTCCAACATTTTCGCTACCAATTTTGCCGCTATAGGCACTCGTGGCTTATCCTTTCTATCCTGCCTTGCCCACCCAAAATAAGGTATTACCGCTGTAATATGCCTAGCCGATGCGCGCTTGGCAGCATCTAACATAAGCAAAAGTTCCATTAAATTTTCAGAACTCGGATTGGTAGACCCTATAATAAAGACACGTCTTCCTCTTACAGACTCTTCAAAGGAAGGCTGAAACTCTCCATCGCTATATCTGGAAAAAACAACAATCCCCAATTCTGTTCCAAAAAATCTAGCTATTTTTTCGGACAGTTCTGTACTTTGAGTACAAGTGAAAATTTTTGGATCCGGCACTTGGTATGGCATTGTTAACGTATTGTTTTTTAGATTATTGGAGTACATCTCTGTAAGCAGGTGCAAATTTAGAAATTTATTTGGGTTGCTAAAGTATAAATGTTGATATTTTTTTGTGGTATTAAAGAAAATATTTTCTACTTTTGCAGTCGCAATTGAAATTAGTATTGATCAGAAGTCGTAAAAAGCACTTGACAATCCTAATAAATAGTACGCTCGAGTGGCGGAATTGGTAGACGCGCTGGATTCAAAATCCAGTTCCTTTGGAGTGTGGGTTCGATTCCCACCTCGAGTACTAGAAAAACCCTGAAAATCATCTGATTTTCAGGGTTTTCATTTTAAACACACTTTCCCATTAAAAAAGGAGTTAACTATTTACATTTTTATACATGAAATAGCTTTGCATCCCAAACCACCTACCTGACAATTGTCATAGTTTTATCATCTAAAAAGTTAAATTTTTGCATTTCAAATCAAGTCACGTATCAAAAATAGCGCTAGATAAAGGTTGCTTTTTAGCTCAACTTAACCCAATTAATTACGTATCGATTATGAAACCGCACCATTTTATTAAAGTCTTCCTGTGTTTTTTTATATTTTCTAATGGGCATGCACAATTCACCTTAGACACGCAGTTGCGCCCGCGGACCGAGTATAGACATGGGTTTAAAACACTTTTCCCTGATAATGCAGATGCTGCCTTATTTGTATCTCAACGGACTAGGTTAAATGCAGATTATAAAATGGAGGGCTTAACATTATACCTAAGCCTGCAGGATGTTAGGGTTTGGGGAGATGTCCCTCAACTTAACATTTCCGATAAAAACGGAATTGGCATCCACCAGGCTTGGGGAGAAGTATCTTTGAATAACGCAATTTCTTTTAGGGTAGGTAGACAGGAAATTAGCTATGATGACCATAGGATATTTGGAAATGTAGGATGGGCACAACAAGCTCGTAGTCACGATGCATTACTTTTAAAATACCAAAACACCGGCTTTAAAATGAATCTGGGCTTCGCATACAATCAAGATTCAGAAAACCTTAACGGGACCACCTTAACAACCCCCGGCACTTATAAGAGCCTACAGTTTCTCTGGGGAAATAAAACGTGGAAACAGTTTTCTGCCAGCCTTTTATTTTCGAACAACGGAGAGCAATTTATAGACCCAATAAATAGCAACAACAATGAAACACGATATAGTCAGACCGTGGGCACCCACCTAAAATTTCAAGAGGAAGGATGGAGTGTTAGCTCCAATCTTTTCTACCAAATGGGGAAGGATAACACCAATAATAACTTAAACGCATTTCTTATCGCCTTAGAAGGCAATTATTATATAACCAATAAGTGGCAGGTAGGTCTTGGTGGCGAAGTACTGAGCGGAAACAAAAATGGTCTTCGGGCGAATGGAAAAAACAAGGCCTTTACCCCCCTTTATGGTACCAACCATAAATTTAACGGCCATATGGATTACTTTTATGTGGGCAACCACATCAACAATGTCGGCTTGGTAGACATCTACCTAAAATCAAAATTAGCGCTTGGCGCAAATGACAACCTCAGCATTGCAATACATAGTTTCTCCGCAGAAGCCCCTGTTTCCGGCACGAACAGAAAACGATTAGGAAACGAGCTAGACTTGACATATAGCTATAAAATTCAGGAATATGTTACCTTGGACGCCGGTTATTCCCATTTATTCCCTTCTGAAGGAATGGAAGCATTAAAAGGAAATTACGATGGCAACACCAATAATTGGGGGTGGGTAATGCTTACTATCAATCCGACCTTATTCACCACTAAAGAATAAATGGCTAGATACCCAATTTGATACTTCGTAACCTCTAATGTTAATTCCTCAAAGGAGCAGGTAATAAATTCAACAAAAAAAAAGCCAATAGTTGTTACAGTACCGCTGGCCTAAAACCTAGAAATAGAACAGTAAAGTATCACCGCTTTACCCCGCACTTTGTTTTAAGCACAATTATCAGGAAAATAATAATTTGCATACAAAACCGACCAAAATCCTACCTTCCATTATGCATCTACCCTATTAAAACGGCATACTATTTCATTTAAAAATTACAAATCTTCATAATTAACAACTTCCACTTATCCCTGTTTTAAAAAAACGCGATATATGATAACGCTCATATTTTAAAACACCTTGCTCAACTACTTTTACCTCGAATTATGACGCGTAGCATTCAATTACCACCAATATAAAACAACCTTAAAACTATATCTTATGATGTTAAAAATCACCTATACCGCAGTACTTAGAACAGTGCTTTTTAGCAGCATGGCCACCCTCCTTTTTTCTTGTGCAGAAAAGGATAAAAAAGCATATTCCAATACATCCGAAATCCCTGCTATACAGGAAATGACCGCGGAATTAACTTCTCCTCCATATGTTCCCACACCAGTAGGAAAAAGAAAAGCAAAAAAGCTGATCGTAGATATGGAGATTTTAGAACAAGAAGGTGAAATAACCAATGGTGTCCGCTATATATATTGGACTTTTGGAGGAACAGTTCCTGGTAGTTTTATTAGAACTCGGGTTGGTGATGAGGTAGAATTCCGTTTAAAAAATCACCCAGATAATAAATTACCACATAATATAGATTTACATGCAGTTACCGGACCCGGTGGAGGTGCAGAGTCCTCTTTTGTGGCTCCTGGCCGGGAAAAGGTGTTTTCCTTTAAAACCTTAAATCCTGGCTTGTACGTATACCATTGCGCTACAGCACCCGTAGGTATGCATATTGCCAACGGAATGTACGGCCTTATATTAGTGGAGCCAGAAGGTGGCTTACCTAAGGTAGATAAAGAGTATTACATTATGCAGGGCGATTTCTATACCAAAGGAGCCAATGGACAGCGTGGGTTACAACCGTTTGATATGCAAAAAGCGGTAGACGAACACGCAGATTATGTGGTATTCAATGGAAGTGTAGGAGCCCTTACAGGAGACAAAGCCATAACTGCAAATGTTGGCGAAACCGTACGCTTATTCGTAGGTAACGGTGGTCCAAATCTAGTTTCTTCATTCCATGTAATCGGTGAGATTTTTGATAAGGTATATGTAGAAGGCGGCGACCTGATCAATAAAAATATCCAAACCACCCTAATCCCAGCAGGTGGGGCTGCCATAGTAGAATTTAAAGTTGATGTCCCCGGTACGCTAATTCTTGTGGATCACTCTATTTTCAGGGCTTTTAACAAAGGAGCTCTTGGAATGTTAAAAGTAGAAGGAGAAGAAAATAAAAAGATCTATTCCGGGGAAATAAGAGAAGGCATCTATTTGCCTGAAGGGCCAGGAATCCAAACCATGCCAAGCACAACTGAAGTAGCGGAGTCCGAAATCCCAGCCAAATCAATGGCAGAGAAAATGGAATTCGGGAAAGCCACTTATATGCAGACCTGTTTTGCCTGTCACTTAGGAGAAGGACAAGGTATTGCCGAGGCATTCCCTCCTCTAGCAAATTCGGATTATTTAAATGACGATGTTGACCGCGCCATAGATATCGTATTATACGGGTTAACGGGGGAAATAACCGTGAATGGAAAGAATTACAACAGTGTAATGACCGCTCAAACCCTATCTGATGAAGAGGTTGCCAATGTTTTGACCTACGTTTATAATAGTTGGGGAAATTCTAAAAAGGAAGTTACTCCAGCTATGGTGAAAAGCAGAAGAAATGAATCAATTAAATAATTTAACCAATTAATAATATGTGTCCCTCTTTAAAAATGGCATTTTTCCTTTTATCTAACATAATTGTGTTTACTACTTCTGCACAACAGAATGCAATGGCCGGAGTAAAAGGAGGGACTTATATTCCACTTTACGGAATTGATTCTTCTACAGTCACCGTTACCTCCTTTAAAATGGACGTATTTCCGGTAACCAATAAAGAATTTCTCAACTTCGTCATAAAACACCCTCAATGGCAACGCAGCAATATAAAACGCTTGTTTTCGGACGGCAGTTATCTTGCGAACTGGGAAGGAGACACCTCATTTGGAGATCTCATACAGCCAAATGCCCCAATAACAAATATCTCTTGGTTTGCCGCCAAAAATTATTGCGAATGCCAAGGTAAACGCTTGCCCACTGTGGATGAGTGGGAATACGCCGCCATGGCCGATGAAACCACGGCAGACGCCCGAAGAAAAGAAAGCTATAACCAGAAGATTCTGGATTGGTATGAGTCTCCAAAAACTTTTAAAAAGGAGATTGGTTCAACCTTTAAAAATTACTGGGGGATATATGACCTTCACGGTTTGGTCTGGGAATGGACCTTAGATTTTAATTCTGTTTTAATATCTGGCGAATCACGTAAGGATGTAGATAAGGACAGTAATCTATTTTGTGGTAGTGCCGCTGTAGGAGCCACAGACCTAATGAACTATGCTGCATTTATGCGCTACGCTTTAAGAGGTAGTTTAAAAGCTAATTATTCTATGAGAAATCTAGGATTCAGATGTGTAGAACCTCTTAATAAAAATAATAAACACCTAAGTCGATAAGATGAAAAACACCTTTAAAATTAGCTTACTCCTTATATTAATTGGCACACTTACTAGCTGTGATTTCACTAAGAAGGATAAGATAGCTACTGCTATTTATGAATGTCCTATGCATTGTGAAGGAGAAAAGACCTATGACAAACCAGGAACTTGCGCAGTATGTAAAATGGAATTAACCACAATGGCAGAAAAAGAAAAATTAAATGGTGAAATCTCCGATCTTTCCATCTACAACTTACCCTCCGTGTGGACGACTCAAAACAATGAGGAAATAGAACTAAAGGAATTACATGGAGACGTTGTGGTTATGGTGATGATATACACTTCTTGCCAATCGGCATGTCCTAGACTGGCCGCCGACATGCGAAATATTGAAAAGCAGATTCCTGCAGACAAAAAGGATAACGTAACCCTAGTCCTTGTAAGCATCGACCCTGAAACAGATACCCCTGAGCGCCTGACCGCTTTTGCTAAAGAGAATAAAATGGAATCTGATAAATGGGTATTGCTAAGAGGCTCCGAAGCAAATACACGAGAATTTGCAGCTGTGCTAGCCGTAAACTACAAAAAAATATCTCCATTAGATTTTTCCCATAGCAATATCATAAGTGTTTTTGACCAAGGAGGCGAACTAGCACATCAACAGGAAGGTCTAGGCGTCAATAACAAAGAAACTATTGCCAAACTATTGGAGTTGGTACAATAATCGCATATACGTTGACTTACAACCCAGCCTTCGACATCTATATTATATAAAAAACCAGTAATGCGCTATTTACTAAAGGCTTAGCATAAAGATCTCAAAATGGGCCTCTTTATTAAAACTTTCCTCATCTTTTGGGGAAAGCCAAATCTGGGGTTATATTTGTAAAAAAAAATTCAGTTGACAAAATCTATCTTGCCACAACTGTTTGCACAGTCTCCGCAACTGCGAAAACTGCAGGCAATCATTGCCGATTATCAAAATAATTCTACTTCAGAAGCATTATCTATAACAAATATAAAAGGACTAACTGGGTCCTCTTTGTCCTTTGTTATCTCTGAAGCTTTCAGTAAGGCATCGGCGCCCTTTCTCTTTGTACTATCCGATAAAGAAGAAGCGGCCTATTATTTAAACGACCTAGAGCAACTCATAGGTGACAAGGATGTTCTATTTTATCCTGGAAGTTATAGGAGGCCTTATCAAATTGAGGAAACAGACAACGCCAATGTACTTTTACGTGCCGAAGTCCTTAACCGCATTAACTCTAGGAAGAAACCGGCCGTTATTGTGACTTATCCGGATGCCCTATTTGAAAAAGTTGTCACAAGGAGGGAATTGGAAAAAAACACTTTAAAAATCAAATTGGAAGACACTCTTTCTCTCGATTTTTTAAATGAGGTGCTGTTCGAATACAAGTTTAAACGGGTCGATTTTGTTACTGAACCCGGGGAATTTTCCGTTCGGGGGGGAATAATGGATGTATTTTCATTTTCGAATGATGAACCATATCGAATCGAGTTTTTTGGTGACGAGGTAGACAGTATCAGAACCTTTGATGTGGAAACGCAACTTTCCAACCAAAAGATTAAAAAGATTACCATTATCCCCAATGTGGAGCATAAATTTCTTGATGAAAATAGGGAAAGTATTTTCAAATATATTTCTCCTAACACCATTGTGTTTAGCAAGAACTTGGATCATCTATATAATCGGCTAGATGATTTTTTTAAAAAGGCCGAAGAAGCATTTAGTAAGCTATCTAACGAAATAAAACGCGCCCAACCTTTAGAGCTTTTTGCCAATTCTGAGATAATTAAATCACAGCTCGAGGATTTTTTGGTATTGGAAATAGATGGAAACCAAAAATCCAACGCTGGCGAAACCATCCTTTTTAATACCCAACCACAGCCTTCATTTAATAAGAAGTTTGATCTTTTAATAGACAACCTCAACCATAACCACAAGAAGGGATATGTAAATTATATTTTCTGCGCTACGGACCAACAGGCCCAGCGATTTCATGATATTTTTGAAGAAGTAGACAAGCAAGTACATTACAAAACTATCGTTTACCCTATCTATCAGGGGTTTGTAGATAACGATCTAAAAATTGCCTGTTATACCGATCATCAAATTTTTGATCGATATCTAAAGTTCCACCTAAAGAACGGATACGCCAAAAAACAGGCGATTACCATAAAGGATCTTAACAAACTGGAAATTGGGGATTATGTCACCCATATAGACCACGGCATAGGAAAATTTGGGGGACTCCAGAAAATAGATGTTGAAGGTAAAAAGCAGGAGGCGATTAAACTAATGTATGGCGAACGCGATATTCTCTATGTAAGCATCCATTCCCTCCATAAAATATCCAAATTTAATGGTAAGGACGGCACTCCTCCAAAAATATACAAGTTAGGTTCAGGAGCATGGAAAAAAATTAAGGACAAAGCCAAGTCGCGAGTAAAGAAAATTGCTTTTGACCTTATACAACTCTATGCAAAACGCCGATCTCAAAAAGGATTTCAATACGGCCCGGACAGCTACCTACAACACGAACTGGAAGCTTCCTTTATCTATGAGGATACTCCGGACCAAAGTACATCTACCGAAGACATAAAAAAAGATATGGAGAGTGAGCGTCCTATGGACCGACTTGTTTGTGGGGATGTGGGCTTTGGAAAAACAGAGGTGGCTATACGTGCTGCTTTCAAAGCAGTGGACAATGGCAAACAAGTGGCTGTATTAGTACCCACCACTATACTGGCATTCCAGCATCACCGCACTTTTACTGAACGATTGAAAGATATGCCAGTAACCATAAACTATCTCAACCGTTTTAGGACTGCAAAGGAAAAAAAGGAAACCCTTGCAGACTTGGAAGCCGGCAAGGTTGATATTATCATTGGCACCCATCAATTGGTAAACAAAAATGTAAAGTTTAAGGATTTAGGGCTGTTGATTGTAGATGAGGAGCAAAAATTTGGAGTATCGGTAAAGGACAAACTAAAATCCATCAAAGAGAATGTAGACGTCCTCACCCTAACTGCAACCCCTATTCCAAGGACCCTTCAATTTAGCCTGATGGCGGCAAGAGATCTTTCTGTTATCAATACTGCACCGCCAAATAGATACCCCATCCAAAGCGAGGTAATCCGTTTTAACGAGGAGACTATAAGGGATGCCGTTTCCTATGAGATACAACGAGGGGGACAAATTTATTTTATCCACAATAGAGTGGAGAACATAAAAGAGGTAGCCGGAATGATCCAACGATTGGTTCCAGACGCCAAAATAGGCATTGGCCATGGCCAAATGGATGGCAAAAAATTAGAAACCCTTATGTTGGCATTTATGAATGGGGAGTTTGATGTGCTTGTTTCCACCACTATAGTAGAAAGCGGCCTGGACGTAACCAATGCCAATACTATTTTTATAAACAATGCCAATAATTTTGGGTTGAGCGATTTGCATCAAATGCGAGGACGTGTAGGACGCAGCAATAAAAAAGCGTTTTGTTACTTTATAACCCCTCCTTATGAAGTAATGACCAACGACGCACGAAAGAGAATTGAGGCCCTAGAGCAATTTACAGATTTGGGAAGTGGCTTTAATATCGCTATGAAAGATTTGGAAATACGCGGTGCTGGCGACCTCTTAGGAGGAGAACAGAGCGGATTTATCAATGACATTGGATTTGATACTTACCAAAAGATATTATCCGAGGCTATTGAGGAACTTAAAGAGAATGAATTTAAAGATCTCTATCAAGAGGCAGATGGTAAACCCAAAGTTTATGTAAAAGAAACCCAAATTGATTCTGATTTTGAATTGCTATTCCCTGATGATTATATTAATAATATAACGGAACGCCTAAATCAGTATACCGAACTTAACCAAATAAAGGACGAGGAAGCCTTGCAAAAATACGAGTCACAATTAATAGACCGGTTTGGAGAACTACCTACCCAAGCAGAAGATCTCTTAAACTCTGTTCGTATTAAATGGATTGCCAATAGTATCGGCTTAGAGAAAATAGTGATGAAAAAAGGCAAAATGATAGGGTATTTTATTGCCGATCAACAGTCAGATTTCTATCAAAGCAATCAGTTCACAACTGTTCTACGATTTATCCAAAGCAACCCTAAATTGGCAAAACTGAAAGAGAAAGAAACCCGAAAAGGACTTCGACTGTTATTGGTATTCGACAATGTTAAATCATTGGATAAGGCCTATAAAGCCATGCAACACCTTAGTCCGGAGCTATTAAATGCTAAAATTGAATCTACCTAAATATAGCAGATTTATTATGACGCTTAAAAATTTACTCCTCTTAATAGGAATAATTTTGGTCCATAGCCTTAATGCCCAACACAGCATTTCAGGGAATATGACACCAGCAGAAGACCTGAAATGGCTAATTGCGTATAAACTAAACTCAACCGATCAAAGTTACATTGCGGATGCCGCCATTAAAAACGGGGCTTTTAAATTAACAATCCCTAATAGCGCTCCTACCGGAATGTATCGCATAGTTTATGCCATTCCCCAAGAGGAATTTTATTTTGATGTTATTTACAATGGGAAGGAAAATATAGTGCTTTCCTTTGATATGGAAGAAGGGTTGCAAATTCATAGTTCGAAAGAAAATATAATTTACCATAATTACTTTAAGCAGACAGAAGAAATAGAGCAGGAAATTAGACAACAATACGCCAACAACAGCCCCGACGTTAAAATAATTAACGAGCTATTCAAACAACTTAGTGAAGTGCAAAAATCCTTTGAGTCACAGGCCAAAGACCTCATAAGCGAACGTTTCATTAAAGCAAGCAGGTCATATATCCCTACTAGCAAAGAGAATGTTGAAAACTACCAGATTAACCATAAGAAGCACTTTTTTGATGCTGTAGATTTCAAAGACCCCATTTTACAAGAGTCCGGATTTCTTTCAAAGAAAATAATTAATTTTGTATTTAACTCCTTCCCTGCCAAATCACTAGCTGGAGATATGGTGGATTTGGAATTAATTGAAAACATAAAATTTGTTTCGGAAATCTATGAACCTCTAAATGCCGTGTATAAAACACGCATAATGGAAGATTTATGGAACGCGGCTATAAAAAGCAACCTTCACAGCACAGCTACTTTCATCTATGAAAATTATCTCCGCAATTTGGCTCTAAGCACCAATAATACCGATTTAATCCATAAAATAGATACCCACAACCGATTGAAAATAGGAGCTGTTGCCCCAGAAGTAACATGGGAAACAGAAGGAACTACCCAAAAGCTAAGTGACTTTGCGGGACATCAATATTATGTATTGGTATTTTGGAGCAGTGAATGTTCCCATTGTCTAAACCAACTCCCAAAACTTCAGCTAGCGACAGAGGCATTTGCCAATACCAAGGTAGTAGCTATAGGACTAGAGGATGATAAGGAAAATTGGAAAAAGGAAGCTGCCAAATTACCCAACTTTATTCATGGTATTTCTTTGGGGAAATGGAATAGCCCCTACGTAATAACATACCATGTAACACATACACCAACCTATTTTGTTTTGGATTCGGAAAAACGATTTGTTGCCAAACCAGACAGTTACGAAGAGGTTGTAGCGTTCTTAAATGGAAAGCAATAATTCATGACTGTCAGAAATCTAATAAATTAAGCCCAGCATCTAGAAATTAAAATACCTAGTTAACGCATTGGTGCAATATCTCAGTCCCAAATTGCTGTTTTACAGTGTCTTTAAATCCTTAATTGTTCTAAAGGCAATATCTACCTGCTCATCATTCACAATAATCGTAAATTCATTAGTGGTAGAGATTACTTCATACAGTACAATACCTTCCCAAGCCAAACGCTGAAAAATGAAATAATAAATTCCGGGAACGGAAACATTTTCGGCAGGCAACTTTACTGTAATGGAGGAAAGATGTTCGGCTTTTTGAGTACACTTTTCATTTTTAAACAACTCTTCCACTGCTGTATCCAGGCTGTTGCTCACCACTATATTCATTTCGTTTACCCCTCTTGAAGAAGTATAGAAAACATCTTTGTTCTTATTGATTTCTTTCAATAAAATAGTCTGATTCTCCAATATGGTATCGGAAACTAAAAAGGTAAAATCGGTCAGGGAAGAGCGAACGGTTATCTCTCCAATATTTTTTAAAACCTTAATAATCTTATGGGTAGCACGAAATTCCAAATCATCTGAAAGACGCTTTAATGCCATTACTATTGCACCATTTCTTATGTCCTTTCCCAACTCCATTTCTATCTCGGGCTTTACAATCCTAGACAAGGATGTAAGATTAATAATCCCTTGAGCTAGTGCACTTTGCAAAAACGGCTTCTTCTTAATATAGTCTTCTACAACCGCTGAAATAGTTCTCATTATTTTAAAGTTTTGGTAAAAATAACAATTTGTTATAAATAAAACAAATATTTAGAAATGATAAAATGCATTTTCCCAGTGTTCTATCTTAAATTTAGTGCCGTCTTTAAGAACAGTAACGATATCAAACCTAACTTCAATGTCCAAATCCCTACTCACCACATATTGATTAGCTGCATTTACCAATAATTTTATTTTTTTTTCGGTAATACTATCGGCGATGTCCTGCCAATAATCAGAACTTCTAGACTTTACTTCTACCACCGCCAAAATATCGTTCTTTCGTGCAATAATATCAATTTCCGCTTTTAGATAACGGTAATTTTTATGGACAATTCGATACCCCTTCTTTATAAGGTAAGCCTCCGCCAATTTCTCTCCCTGTTTCCCAAATTCGTTGTGTTTTCCCATCCCATTCTAAAGATACTTAAAAAATAGTGCGCATCTTATCGAATTACCCATTTAGAACTCAGGTAAGTGTTGTGATATTCAAATCTCACTTAGTGAGTAAGTCTATCATGTTGAAATAATGAGAAATAAAACATTGACCTCCCTTGTCCTCAATTCCTTTGCATAAACAGAGGCTTATTTTTCTGAAGAATGACCTACCTCCCCGCAAAAATCTTTATTTTTGCACCCTAATTCTACAGTAATGTCACGAAACCAACAAAAGCCAGCAAGATATACGATTACCGCTGCACTCCCCTACACGAATGGTCCAATACATATAGGGCATTTGGCTGGGGTTTATGTACCTGCCGACATCTATACCAGATACCTAAGATCCACAGGAAACGATGTGGCTTTTGTATGTGGTAGTGATGAACATGGAGTAGCTATTTCCATGAAGGCAAAAAAAGAAGGGGTAACACCGCAAAATATCATCGATAAATACCACGGTATTATAAAACAGTCCTTCATCGATTTCGGAATTACATTTGACAACTATTCAAGAACATCGGCAAAAATACACCATGAAACGGCCTCCGACTTCTTCATAAAGCTCTATGAAAAAGGTGATTTTATAGAAGAAGCTACCGATCAATTATACGATGAAGAGGCGAAACAATTTTTGGCCGACCGATTTGTAACGGGTACCTGCCCAAAATGTGGACATGAGGAAGCTTATGGTGACCAATGCGAAAACTGTGGATCTTCCTTAAATGCAACCGATTTAATAAACCCTAAATCCACCATTTCCGGTGCCGTTCCTACCCTCAGGAAAACAAAACACTGGTTCTTACCTTTAGATAGGTATGAAGAATTTCTAAGGGAATGGATCCTAAAAGGACATAAAAACGATTGGAAACCTAATGTTTATGGGCAGTGTAAGTCATGGATAGATGAAGGTCTTAAACCAAGGGCAGTTACTAGGGATTTAGATTGGGGAATACCTGTTCCAGCTGCCGGCGGAGAAGGTAAAGTACTTTACGTATGGTTTGATGCGCCAATAGGATATATCTCCTCTACCAAAGAATGGGCCGCAAGGGAAGGAAAAGACTGGGAACCGTATTGGAAAGACAAGGATACGAAAATGGTACATTTTATAGGGAAGGACAATATTGTATTTCACTGTATTATATTCCCCAGCATGTTAAAAGCGCATGGCGATTTTATACTACCTGAAAACGTGCCAGCAAATGAATTCCTCAATTTGGAAGGTCACAAGTTATCCACTTCCAAGAACTGGGCAGTTTGGCTTCATGAATACTTGGAAGATTTCCCCAATATGCAAGATGTTCTTAGATACAGCTTAACGGCAAACGCCCCAGAAACTAAGGATAATGATTTTACTTGGAAAGATTTCCAAGCTAGGAACAACAACGAACTGGTGGCCATTTTTGGAAATTTCATCAACCGCGTAGTTGTACTTACCAATAAATACTACAACGGTATTGTTCCAAGCCCAGGAGAATTTAGTGAGGTGGATTTGAACACTTTGGAAGAGCTAAAGAAGTATCCAGCGATCATAGCAAGTTCCATAGAAAGATATCGATTCCGTGAAGCTGGTCAAGAAGTTATGAATTTGGCACGCTTAGGTAATAAATACCTAGCTGATGAAGAGCCATGGAAAGTAATAAAGCAAGATGAGGATCGGGTAAAGACCATCATGTTTGTCGCATTACAAATTTCTTCGGCCTTAGCAGTTTTAAGTGAACCTTTCTTACCCTTTACCTCTGAAAAACTAAATACAATGTTGGGCACCCAGAAACTGGAGTCAGGGCTAACCTGGGATGTCGTTTCACAGAACACCATATTGTTACCTACTGGACATCAGATAAATCCGGCTGAACTGTTATTTAGCAAAATAGAGGACAAGACCATAGAAGAGCAATTAAAGAAATTGGAAGCTACTAAAAAAGCAAATGAAAATATGAACAAAGAAGTTACCCTTCAAAAGGAGTTAATCACTTTCGAGGATTTTTCTAAATTAGATATGAGGGTAGGTACCATTATAGAAGCTGAAAAAATGCCAAAAGCCAAAAAGCTATTGGTTTTAAAAGTGGATACAGGACTAGATGTAAGAACCATTGTTTCCGGAATTGCAGAGCACTTTAAGCCAGAAGAAATCGTTGGCAAAAAAGTTACCGTTTTAGTGAATTTGGCACCTAGAGCTTTGCGTGGCGTTGAAAGTGAAGGAATGATTTTAATGACCGAAAATGGGGATGGCAAATTAGTATTTATAAACCCAGACGTAGAGGGTGTAGGCAACGGGGAAACTATTAATTAAGTGTATAAGATAAGGGGTGGAGGTCTCGACTGCGCTCGACCTAACAAACCTCGACTGTATCATCCGACATAAAGCTTGAATTAATTAAATAAACCAATACAAAGTTTCCACCGTTAACCATAAAAACTGCAATTACCAATGAATCTGATTTCCTACATTACCAAATACACTCAATTACCCATAAAAAGTGTAGAAAATACAGTTGAATTATTAAATGAAGATTGTACAGTGCCTTTTATTTCCAGATACCGGAAAGAAAGAACAGGGAATTTGGATGAAGTACAAATAGGTAATATTGTGCAATATAAAGCGCAATATGATGCATTGGAAAAACGAAAAGCGGCCATTCTAAAATCAATTGAGGAACAAGATTCCCTAACTCCGGAATTGGAACAAAAGATAACCAAAGCCGAAGACCTTACCACTTTAGAAGACCTTTACTTACCGTTTAAGAAAAAGCGAAAGACTAAAGCAGAAACGGCCATAAAAAATGGATTGGAGCCCCTAGCAAAAATCATTCTGACACAGAAATCCAATGATATAGCGTTTGAGGCGTCTAAATACCTTTCAGAAAATGTAGCAAATGAAGATGATGCCTTAGAGGGGGCACGCCATATTATTTCTGAATGGATTAACGAACGTACCGATATCAGAAATCAGTTGAGGCTACAACTAGAAAAGTTTGCGCAGGTTACTACTAAGGTCATCACCGCTAAGAAAGATGATGAGAAAGCGCAGAAATATCGAGATTATTTTGATTGGAGCGAATCGTTAAATCGATGTCCTTCTCATAGATTATTAGCTATTCTCCGTGCGGAAAACGAGGGTTATGTTCGTGTGAAAATAGCTATAGATGATGATAAGGCCATTTCCAATTTAGCCTACCGAATTATAAAAGCGAACAATTCTTGCACACCACATTTGCAACTGGCAATAGAAGACGCATACAAAAGATTGTTATTCCCTTCCCTTTCCAATGAGGCTTTAAAAGCGGCAAAAGTAAAAGCAGATGAATCGGCTATAACAGTATTCTCTAAAAACTTAAAGCAATTACTTTTAGGGTCTCCTTTGGGAGAAAAAAGAATCTTAGCTATAGACCCTGGTTTTAGGACTGGATGTAAAGTGGTTTGCCTTAGTGCACAAGGAGAATTGCAACATAATGAGACCATTTATCCACATGCTCCCCAAAATGATAGTACAGGAGCAATTAAAAAAATAAGCTCGCTAGCAGACGCTTATAAAATAGAGGCCATTGCCATTGGTAATGGGACCGCCTCCCGAGAAACCGAACAACTTATAAAACGTATTCAGTTTAAAAATAATATAGAGGTTTTTGTAGTTAGCGAAGCAGGAGCTTCCATATATTCCGCTTCTAAAATAGCACGTGATGAATTTCCTAATTATGATGTTACTGTTCGTGGGGCTGTTTCAATCGGTAGACGCTTGGCTGATCCATTGGCAGAATTGGTGAAAATAGACGCAAAATCTATAGGTGTAGGGCAGTACCAACACGATGTGGACCAAACACTTTTAAAAAATTCCTTAGATACTGTCGTAGAAAGTTGTGTAAACACTGTTGGGGTAAACATTAATACAGCTAGTGTTCCCCTATTGAGTTACGTTTCGGGGATTGGGCCTAAATTAGCGGAAAATATTGTGGCCTATAGAAATGAAAATGGTGCATTTACAAGTCGAGCAGAAATAAAAAAAGTCCCTCGTTTAGGACCAAAAGCCTTTGAACAAGGGGCTGCCTTTTTACGGATAAAAAAGGCAAAAAATCCCTTGGATGATTCTGCTGTGCACCCAGAAAGTTATTCCATAGTAAAGCAAATGGTAAAAGACCAAGGTATTGCTCTTTCAGAAATCATTGGCAATAAAGAGGTCATCAAAAAAATAAACCTGCAACAATATTGTACGGATACTGTGGGTATACCTACTTTGGAAGATATTGTAAAGGAGTTGGAAAAACCTGGGTTGGACGTTCGTGAAAAGGCGAAAGTATTTACCTTCAATCAAAATATACGCAGTATCTCTGATCTTAAAGAAGGGCAGTTACTACCCGGAATTGTAAACAATATTACCAATTTTGGCTGTTTTGTAGATATAGGTATCAAAGAAAGCGGTCTAATCCATATCTCTAATTTATCGGATAGTTTTGTAAAAGATGTAAATGAACATGTTCACCTTCACCAACAGATTATTGTTAAAGTTCTAGAGGTAGACATCCCCAGAAAACGTATTCAATTATCCTTGCATAAACAGTAGAAGCATAATACTACCAATCCCAGACAATTATTAGCGCGTATATTAGCGTGTCCAGTGAAGGATTCACCATAGTACTTTTGCTTTGGCGATCAATAAATTAGTGTATATACCGAGTAAAAATACAAGGGAATTAACTTTAACATTATATCTTATTTAGATTCATTAAAAATAAATACTTTTGCTCAGTCAATACGTATCTATCTACTCTACTGTGGGCAAAAAGAAAAAAGAGGAAAAGAAAAAGGATAAGAAGCTAATGAAGGCTGAGAAAAAGGAGCAGCAAAAGCTTCTTAAAGCCCTCGCTCCTCCTGGTTGTAAGACCAAATGTTGTGAGAAGTATCTAAAATCGGCGTCCAAACGTTGTAAACGCTGTCCTTGTTTTGATTTGATGGTGAAAGTCGCTTAGATTTCTGGATCTTTTTCGGGATACTCACATAAGGGAATAAAAAAAGGTCTGCCGCACGATAACCCAGACCTTTCTTAATTGTTAACGCCTAGTTTACTTTCCCAACATCAACAACTCATTTAGGCGCATTCAGAATTGACGCAACTGCTTGTTTATCAGGTATTTAATTCGTATATTTAGATATAATAAAACCCCGAAAACGAGTCTCTAGCTCAAAAAACGGGGTTTTTATCTTAATGTCTATGTCCAAGATACGAAGAATCCACGATTTCCAGCACAGTTTTACATTTTCCTCCCAGACCGAAGAGTTCGATGCGTTTTACGCCCGGTTTCTCGAAAGCGATCTTGGCAAGATCTATATCGCCATCCCTTGGGACGAACTGGTAGCGGCCCTTGGTCTGAAGGAAGCCAAAAAGGGCCCAAGGTGCATCTTCTGCGCCAAGGGCA
>NZ_AUCB01000037.1 GCF_000429545.1 Arenibacter certesii DSM 19833 | reverse complement strand
AGTAGTGAGTAGTGAGATAAAGAGACACAGGCCGCGAGAAACCTCAACACATTATTAAAAAGATAAGCCCTTTCCAACTCTATAAAAAAAAGAGCTATTCATATTATATATAGTAGTGAGTAGTGAGTAGTGAGATGTTAGTATTGAGATAGCAGAATTGAGCAGTGAGATTTGGTTACTCAACATAAAATCGATGACCATGGTCAACCTCAACACACCAACAAGGCACGACTTTTCTCTAATCGGAGCAACAGACCTATATCGATGTAGATACAATAAGGAATAGGCGCATTTCGATATAACCTATCCTATATATAGTAAGGAGCAGTATGATGCATCCATTTTGGAGTAAAAAAAACTCAACAGGCCGCGTTAGCGATCGCAGTGGCATCCCCGCACCAACGCAAGGGATATAACGAAGAGCGCGACCTAACGAAGGAAGGGAACGCCCAAATGAATAACAGCCTAATTCTGAATTAAGAAAAGAAGTTCCAAACCAATCCAAAACGGATTACAAAATCCCTATATGGATAGTTTGGTGCTGCGTAAAACTTATTATCCGAAAACAAAGAATTGAAGTGTTCCGCTTTTAAGAACACCCTAGTCTGCTGGATACGGGCATTAATAAAGAAATCTAGCATGGGGAAACCACCCAACTTCTCGTTGTCCTGCGAATAGAATTCCCCCAATACCGGGTTATAGGCATCCATAGTGTATTCCGTAAAATACTTGAGTGTCACCCCCGTCTGAAAGTACAAGGCTTTTTTAAATCCATAATTGGAGTAGTACAGGGTGTTCCTGGTCACAAAATCGGGCAGATTTAAAACTGCATTGGGTTGCGACACATTTTGATACATAATCGTATTATTAAGCGCAAACCCTTTCCACTTAAACTCCTTTTCGTATTTTAACTTAACAAGATCAATAGTCCCCGACTCTTGAAACGGCTTAATAAAAGCCTGCTCCCTACCTTGGACTATGGTTTCCGACGGATCTGATGCAAAATAGGTATAGTTGGTTAAGGTAGTGTACTTAGCCATGAGATTACCCCAAAACTTGGAATCTAAATCGAACTGAAACCCATTGTTACCTACCTTCTTAAAGTCTGATGTATGTTGCCAGTTGTAATTGCGATAATCACTTTGGTATAACAAGTAATTAAAATCAGGCATCTTAAAAGAAGAATGAACTGAAAACTTAAGAGCATGGTTTTCATTAATGCGATAACTAGCAAAGGCATCCAACATAGTACCAGAAAGATCTCCAGAGATATTGGATCGTAACAACCCATTCAATTGGAATCCTCCTATCTTTTTTACATATTTCGCGCCAATAGCTATTTCATCCCCCTTTAGCTGACTCTGTATCAACTGGGTATCCGTTTGTAGCACCGTATTAAAAAAATAATTGTACTGATAAAGATCCAAATGCCCCGTGAGCACCCCTAGAGTCTTATTTGAAAACTGGGCACTGAGCTGATTATTCATGGTCTTTAAATGCGCCTTGTCTCCAATAACAGCGGTAAACGCATCCCCGAAATAGGCGTTTTCCGAAGTTTGCTGGTAATGATAGTATTTTGTCTCATAATTAAACTGGTGTCCAATAGTAAGCGCGGTAGTCTTTACTTTTCCAGAATCTGATTGCTTACCGAACAATACATATTGATGATCCAAAAAATATCGCTTCCCTAAAAGCCTATTATTGGCGTTAGAAAACAATACGTCTATCCTTGACCGATCTCTAAACTCGGGATCATTAGATTCAAATTGTAATTCTTTATTGGCTAATCCGCCATTTTCTTCAGTCTCCTGGTTTTGAGCGGCAATATGCGCTCTTATATTATACCGTCCATTCTGTGTAACGTAATTGGTAGTCGCTTTAAAACTTCCTGCCTCTGCCTGACTGTATTGATATTTTCCCAACGACTTAAATCCTTTATAACCTATAGAAAAATTAAGCCTTCTAGAAGTATTAAAGGTTAGCAAAGCATCTAACAACTGGCCCTGCTCAAAGGTTGTCTTGAACATTAGGTCTGACATAGGAGTAGCCACATTGTAATAATCTACTTCCCTTGCCTCCAAATAATTAAAATGTTTGGCATTGGCCCCTAGTCGGGGGTAAATATCTTTGGCATCTAAATCTACCCCTAACTTATTATAAGGTTGCCCTACATTGGCAAAGGGCATAAGCTCGAAATTATCTCGTCGTAAAAAATTGTATTTATACTCTTTTTGAATTGATATGGTGGTATCCAAAAAAGTAGTATCCCTTTGATAATTGATTATCTTATAATCTTTAATCGTTATTTCTTGCACTTTGCCCCCTCCAGCACGCTTAGAAGGGATCTTTCTATTCATACCACCAACGGCAGGGACATCAATTTTCCTTTCGGAAGGAATTGAATCTTCTTGAGCCCAAAGGGCTTGACCAAAAAACACTAATAAAAGCGCCAATACATGTTTCATTCTATAAACTTACGCCGACAAAGTTAATTTTTTTGTCCTTAACGAAATACTAAACTTCAAAAAACAGAAAAACAATACCTTAGCTACTGAATTAAAGATTGTCATTCTTGATTTAAAGATCACGAACCCTAAATTACTTTTTAACCTTATCAGCCGATTTCAAAGGTATAGAAAATATAAAACCCGCAGTTAAAAACTGCAGGTTTCATCTTAAGTTATAAATCCTTTTTTTTAATTTTTATATTTGGCATTGGAGATAAAGCAATTAAACCCAAATAGGTTAAAGTTTGAATAGATAAGCCATGGCTTAATTACAGATTTCCACTTACGTAATTGAATAAAACCCATAAATGCTACAACCGTATTATACTACCTCTATAGAAGCGGGCACCGATGAAGCCGGAAGAGGATGTCTTGCTGGGCCGGTTACTGCAGCTGCAGTAATATTACCCCCTAATTACACCAATAAAATATTAAACGATTCCAAACTGTTGTCGGAAAAGAAAAGAGATCTCATTAGGCCTACTATAGAAATTAGCGCTGTGAGCTATGGCATTGCACATATTTTTCCGGGTGAGATTGATGATATAAATATTTTAAACGCCTCTTTTTTGGCCATGCACAAAGCATTGGATCAATTACACTTACCCCCGGAATTTATAATCGTAGACGGCAATAGGTTTAAGCCATATAGGAATATTCCCTTTACTTGTATCGTTAAGGGAGATGCCAAATACCAGAGTATTGCAGCAGCATCGGTTTTAGCAAAAACGGCAAGGGACCGATATATGGAAGAATTACATTTGGAATTCCCCATGTATAATTGGAAAAAGAACAAAGGTTACCCCACAAGAGAACATAGGGAAGCCATTAAAAGGTATGGAATTACGAAATACCACAGAAAATCATTCCGACTATTATCCGACCCAATAAATCTAGATGTTTAAAAATCCTATTTTTGCGCAAAGTTCTTTCTATGAAATTTAAATTAGCCATTGTATCCTTATTACTTTTTATTGGATGTGCCAAGGAGAACAACACTACTTCTCCCCTGTTAACGTATGTTCCCCAAAACAGTGCGGTAATTATTACGATAAATGATAAAACCGCTTTTTCCAGTGATTTAGGAGATAGCGACCTATTAAAATCCTTTTCCGCTACCAAAACTTACACTTCCATTGTAAATAAGGTACAACCATTGGATTACCTACAGACCGAAATGGAGAGTATTCTTGCCTTTGTAGAATTAGGCAAAGGAAATTTTGAAGTCCTGTTTGTGGCACATTATTCCGATGAGCTTTTTAACTTGGAGGAAGTTACCGACAAAAAGGTAGAACAACTCACTTATGAGGGGAAAACCATTGAGAAATATATTTTAGAAGGAAACACCTTCTTTTCAATTAAAATCAATGATAAAATAATTATTAGTTCGGCCAAAATGCTACTGGAAAATTTGCTGCGAAATAAAAAGAGCTTGGTTATAGACTCATCGTTAGCCAAACTAAATGCGGTTACCAACACGCAAAGCAGTGCCAATATTTTTATAAATACTAAGAAAAGCACTTCCCTACTTTCCAGCATTTTGGCAGAAGGAATAAATTTGGATATTTCAAAATTTACCGAATGGGTATACTTAGACTTTAAATCCAATAAAGATCACATAAAACTAAATGGAATAAATACGGTAAACGATACCATTCCAAAGGTAAGTGACCTGTTTAAGAACACCCACGCACTAGTAAATAAGACACCCAACCTAGCTCCTATGGCTTCGGAAGCGATATTATCATATACTTTTGACAATTATAATGCCTTTGCCCGTAATCAAAAAAAGCATTTGGATAGATCTATATTAATCGACAACACTTTTGATGCTGTTGAGGAAATAGGTCTTATCCGTTTAAAGGGAGACCTATCCATTGTATTGTATACCAATGGGTCAGAAAAGATCCACAAATTTTTAGATGGGGTAAAAACAAGCTCAGAGGAATATCAAGGCCATGAAATAATTGCGTTAACTAAAGGTAACTTTTTAAACTTATACTTTGATCCCCTTATAAAAAATTACAATGCCAATTTCCATACTATTATAGAGAATGCTTTTGTGTTTTCCAGTACTGCTGAAAGCCTAAAAACTATTATCGCAAACTATAAAAATGAAGCCACTTTTGACAAAACAGCGACATATAGGACCGCTAAAGAACAATTGGCAGATGAATCATCTATTCTATTTGTTGCCAATGCCAACGGAATGGAATATTATTTAAACCACTATTTCTCGAACGAAATTGCTAAAGAAGTTAAGACCAAGGAGCTATCCGAATATTCTTTTGCCGCCCAAATGGTAGCAGAAGACAATTTTCATCATACTAATATTTTGTTCCAAAAAATTGCTCACGAAACTTCCTTAAACAAAACCACCCCCCTATTTACACTAACTTTGGAAAGCGAAGTGGCCACAATCCCACAATTCGTGAAAAACCACCACACCAACAAAGATGAAATAGTGGTTCAAGATCAAGAAAACAAGCTATATCTAATTTCTACAGAAGGGAAAATATTGTGGAAAAAGCAACTAGATGGGAGGATACAAGGACGCATAGAACAGGTAGATCTCTATAAAAACGGTCGATTTCAGCTAGCATTTACTACAGAAAAGCAATTTTTGATATTAGACAGAAATGGAAATGTGGTTTCCCCATTCTCATTTTCCTATGATGGAGAAATCCTAAATCCCTTAGCTGTGTTTGATTATGAACGAAAAAGAGATTATCGATTTGTTATATCTCAAGGTAGCAAGGTGTACATGTATAATAGACTAGGAAAGTCAGTGTCCGGTTTTAAATTTAAAAAGGCCGACCAGCCCATTTTAGGTAGCGCAAAACATTTCAGGGTAGGCAGAAAAGATTATCTAGTTTTTAAAGAAGAGGGAGGTAAAATAAGAATACTATCTAGAACAGGCGATACACGGGTCCCGGTAAAAGAAACAATAACATTTTCCGATAATGAGATACAACTCCACAAAAACAAGTTTACCTTAACCGATACCGAAGGCCGATTGTATCAGATAGATGAGAAAGGCAAAATGAGTTCGGCCAACCTCAATCTATTACCCGATCACGGTGTGGATGCTACTAGCAATACCTTGGTCATTATGAACGATAATGAATTATCTATTAGAGGAAAGAAGGTAGAACTAGAGCTAGGAATGTATTCCAAGCCCAGAATATTTTACCTGAATGACAAAATATATGTTAGCGTAACCGATATTCAGAATCAAAAAATTTATTTGTTCGACAGTCAGGCAAAACCCATTTCCGACTTTCCCGTACCAGGTAGTTCGCTAATAGATCTTAGTGATATGGACAACGATCATAAATTAGAATTGGTTGCCAAAGACCAGAATAACTCTATTATTGTTTATAGAATTAATTAAACCAGCGTTGGGTTGGAGTAAAATCACCTAACCCAACACTTTATTTCAGAATTATCACTGTTAAAACCGTCTCATATTTAGGCTTCCGCCAACTTGTTTCATCCTTTTAGGCGGGTACATAAACCGAGAATACCCAATGTTAAGCTCTTTCACGATAATAAATGGATTGGCTTTTTAGCCAATCAAAAGTACCTGCTGTTTGCTTTAGCTTTCTTTATCTGACCAAAGCAAAATAATTCGTCCCGATATCAACCAAGTATATGCTCTAGGCTATTTTTTAAAACTTCATACTTCTCTAAAAAATAGCTATATCCTCTGACCTTTCCAAGACACAAAAATGGCAGGGACATCAAGGTATTTCCTACCTTAAAATGCCATAGGAAACGGACTATCCAAAATTATTTACCACTAGTACAATAAATCGTGCATTACATACAGTCTGTATACATAAATCATTCTAATCGCCTTATTTTTAAAGGAATATGATGCCAGGCATTATTAATTAGATTAATCATAAAATTTGAAATATGAAACTTAGGATAATCCTACCAAAAGCAACACTTTGCTTCTTACTATTTTTTTGCTTTACGAATGTAACCAATGCCCAATTTTTAAAAAAACTAGGAAAAATAACTGAAAAAGCCGCAGAGCGGACTGTCGAACGGCGAGTAGACAGGGAGGTCAGTAAGAAAACAGATGAGGCCTTAGACGAAATGCTTGAGCCTGGAGCCAATACTCCTAACCCTCGGACCAATCCACCAATAAAGCAGGAAGAAAAAAATTCTCCAAATACTAATACTCCGGAAGAGGCAAACCCTACAACCAATGAGGTTAATGAAGGCTCCAAAACACTAAAGTTCTATACCAATTATGATTTTGTTGCTGGGGATAGAGTTTTATTGTACGACGATTTCTCAGTGGATAATGTGGGCGATTTTCCTGCCAAATGGAACACCAATGGTTCTGGTGAGGTCGTTACCTTTAACGACAGTCCCGATAAATGGTTAAAATTATCGCATAGTACTACTTTTATTCCTGAGCTCCCAGGAACATTACCTAACGACTTCACTATTGAATTTGATATGATTACCTCCGGACTCGATAGGAATACAAGTATAAACTCTCGGTTAACACTACTTTTAGACGATAACAATTCTTTTAACTATGGCGCCAATTACGCAGAAATGGGAATTCCCCTAGCGCAACATACGGATGCGGGGATTTACGTAAATAATCGCATTAACAATGAAAATACTATTAGGAACTCTGTTATGAAAGACGTGCGCAATGAGGTACTACAACTTTCTCATGTGGCTGTAGCTGTTAATGGTACGCGATATCGTATGTGGATGAACGAACGCAAATTGGTAGACCTTCCACGGTTTATTGGATCAGGTCTAATTAAAGACGCTAAGTTTATCTTACATAATGTAAATAGCGAAAACAAGGAACAACCTATTTTTATAACAAATATAAAAGTGGCAGAAGGCGGCGAGGACCTTCGTAGCAAATTACTAAAGGAAGGGAAATTTTCAACAACAGGGATTTTATTCGATTCCGGATCTGATAGGATTAAACCCGAATCTTATGGCACCTTAAAAAAAGTTGCCGATGCCCTGCAGCAAGAATCGGGAATAAATGTACGGATTGTAGGCCATACCGATGCAGACGGTAGCGATGTTACTAATCTTGAACTATCTAAGAAAAGAGCCGCTTCTGTAAGGCAGGCCCTGAGCAACGATTTCGCAATATCGGAAAGTCGGTTGCAGATTGACGGCAAGGGCGAAGCCGAACCCGTAGGGGATAATAGCTCTGCCGCTGGCAAAGCACAAAACAGAAGAGTGGAGTTTGTGAAATTTTAATCAAACAGCCAGCGAATGCAATTCCAACTTTAATAGCACTTTAGTATAGATTTTACAATAAACCTAATATTTGAAATTATGAAAAAAAGAAATATCATCGTATTGTTTTCCGTTGTAATAACCTCTTTAGGCTTTTCTCAGAACAATTGCAGTAAATTCTATCCCATGGAAGAAGGGGTAAGCTTTCAATACACCATGAGCGATAGAAAAGGTAAGCCCGATGGCACTACCGATTACTATGTTAAAGACGTATCGAACTCTGGAGGGACTACCACAGCAACTATGAATATGAAATTTACCGACAAAAAGGGCAAGGAAGTTATGGTTTCCGATTTTAAATTCAGTTGTACGGGAGATGGCGTTAAAATAGACTACAATTCCCTGGTGCCCTCCCAAATGATGAAACAATACACTGATATGGGAATGGAAATGGATATTTCTGGTACTGATATTGACATCCCCAATAGCCTAAGTGTAGGCCAAGAATTAAAAGATGCCAATGTAACCGTAAACATAAAGATGACTGGTATGAATATGACCATGAAGGTAGATCAGACGAATAGAAAGGTAGAAAAAAAAGAAAGTGTTACTACCCCTGCTGGAACATTTGACTGTTATGTCCTAACTGAAAACAACGTTTCTGAGACCATGGGTATCAAGCAAAACATGACTTCAAAGATATGGCTTGCAGAAGGTATAGGAATGGTTAAACAAGAAATGTATAATAAGAATGGTAATTTAAGCAGCCATATGGAACTGACCAAGTATAACAGATAACACTCAAAATATAATAAAAGTAAAAACCGGGACATGATCTCGGTTTTTACTTTTATTATACCTTATTATAAGCGAGTTGGAATTCAGCTTCAAAGAGGGCAGAAAAATGTTTTAATAATTTTTTCTTCACTTCATCCGTATCCACCTCCTTCACGCCCAATTCCACATTTAAGGAAGTTACCGCCTTGCCCTTTATCCCACATGGAATCATCAGGTCAAAATAACCTAGCTCTGTATTTACGTTTAAAGCAAAACCATGCATGGTCACCCAACGACTTGCTCGCACTCCCATGGCACATATTTTCCTAACAAAGGGCGTTCCAACATCGATCCAGACCCCTGTCTCACCTTTAGATCGTTCTCCCTTTATGCCATATTCTGCCAAGGTAAGAATAATCATATCCTCCAAAAGTCGTAGATATTTATGAATGTCGGTAAAAAAATTATCCAGATCTAAAATAGGATAACCTACAATCTGACCTGGTCCATGATAAGTTATATCCCCACCTCTGTTTATCTTATAAAAAGTAGCTTGTTTCTCTGCCAAATAGGCTTCATCTACTAATAGATTACTCATGTCTCCACTTTTCCCCAAGGTATATACATGGGGGTGTTCCACAAACAAAAAATGGTTAGGTGTTTCCTGTCCGGCCTCTTCCCTTCTATTCTTTATTTTTAGGTCAATAATAGATTTGAATAGCTCTTCCTGATAGTCCCAGGTTTCCTTATAATCTCTATTTCCTAAATCTTTAAGGAGAATCTTTTTATTCATACTGCAAAGATACAAACTCCACCTAAATTAATGACCTAATTAGGATTGTTAAGTATGATCAAAGCAGCAACCACACCGGGGACCCATCCACATAAAGTAAGTAAAAAAACAATTATAATAGATCCGCAACCTTTGTCTATTACCGACAAGGGTGGGAAGATTATGGCCAATAATACTCTAAAACAGCCCATTTATTTTTGATTTTGATTGATGTACTAAAAAGACGAAAATAAGAAGTTTTTGTTACAACAAGTTGGGGAAAATACGAACGGGGATATAACAATGCTATATACAAATTGATAGATTAAGCGAGAGTAGCTATATTTGCAGCCTTAATCATTATTGTATGCAACTTTCGGAACAAGAAGTAATCAGAAGAGAAAAACTTGGCAAGTTACGGGAAATGGGAATAGACCCATACCCTGCGGCGCTTTACCCTGTAAACAGCATGTCCAAGACCATCAAGGAAAATTATGAAGAAGACAAAGAGGTGATTATTTCCGGAAGGCTAATGTCCCGAAGGATACAGGGGAAAGCCTCCTTTGCCGAATTACAGGATAGTGAAGGAAGGATCCAAGTTTATTTTAACCGGGATGAAATTTGTCCCGGAGAAGATAAGACCTTGTACAATGAGGTGTATAAAAAACTCTTAGATATTGGGGATATCATTGGTGTAGAAGGAACCCTTTTCACTACCCAGGTAGGAGAGAAAACAGTTATGGTAAAGAAATTTACCCTTCTCAGCAAATCCCTGCGTCCATTACCCCTTCCAAAGGTAGACCCAGATGGCAAGGTACACGACCAATTTAATGATCCAGAGTTACGTTACCGTCAGCGTTATGTAGACCTAATTGTAAACCCTGAGGTAAAGAAAAACTTTATAAAGCGCACCAAGATTACCAACAGCATACGTCAATTTTTTAACGATGCAGGTTATTTGGAAGTAGAAACCCCTATTCTACAGCCTATTCCAGGTGGTGCTGCGGCCCGTCCCTTTGTAACTCACCACAATGCGCTTAACATCCCCTTATATTTAAGGGTAGCTAATGAGCTATATCTAAAAAGATTGATCGTTGGTGGTTTTGATGGGGTTTATGAATTTGCGAAGGATTTTAGGAACGAAGGCATGGACCGAACTCATAATCCTGAATTTACGGTTATGGAACTTTATGTGGCCTATAAGGATTATAACTGGATGATGGACATGACAGAAACGCTATTGGAAAAGGTAGCAGTAGATTCTAATGGTACATCAAAAGTTTTAGTAGGTAAAAACGAAATTGAATTCAAAGCTCCATATCCTAGAATTCCTATTTTGGAAGCCATTAAAACACATACCGGCTATGATGTTGCTGGCATGGACGAGAAGGAGCTTAGGGAGGTTGCCAAAAAATTAAATCTAGAGGTAGACGATACCATGGGAGTCGGAAAATTGATAGATGAAATTTTTGGTGAAAAATGTGAACATCACTATATACAACCAACCTTTATTACGGACTACCCAAAAGAGATGAGTCCGCTTACCAAAGAACACCGAAGCAATCCGGCCTTAACAGAACGCTTTGAATTGATGGTAAACGGGAAGGAGTTAGCAAATGCGTATTCCGAGTTGAACGACCCTATTGATCAGCGAGAAAGATTTGAAGACCAACTACAACTCTCGGAAAAAGGAGATGATGAGGCTATGTTTATAGATCAGGATTTTATCAGGTCTTTGGAGTATGGAATGCCCCCAACAAGTGGTATTGGTATTGGAATAGACCGCTTGGTAATGTTGATGACCAACAATGCTTCTATACAAGAAGTCTTGTTTTTCCCTCAAATGCGCCCCGAAAGAAAAGAGGTGGATTTAACCGATGAAGAAAAAGAAATCCTTGCTCTACTAAAACCTTCTGGCTCCATGAACCTGGAGGATCTAAAGGAAAAAGCAGGATTAAGCGGCAAGAAATGGGATAAATCCATAAAAGCTCTTTCTAAGCACGAACTAATTAAGGTTACTACAGACGGTACTTCAAAAATGGTAGTTTTAAAGAAGTAAGTTTTATTTTATTTACTTTAACACACAATAGATTTGTGTTATACTATTAAGGGTCGGGAATCAAATTTCGGCCCTTTTATCTTTTTTACACTTTACATTATAGTGTCAATCTAATGCAGGCTTATACCTCATCTAATCGCCAAATTATAAAACCAGCCAACCTATTTTCCTATATTGTGTTTGGCAAATTCTATATTTTAAATCTAGTACTTTTCATTCTAAGCGTTTAGCGCATATAGAGTAGCCGTTTAATTCCCTATATTTATAAGTACCATAAAATGGTCATTTCAACCAAGGGCATTTGTACATAACGGAACAGCAACACCCTGGTTAAACGCAAAATTGTATCATGATTTGTAATTTTGATAGAAGTAAATAGGTTATTTTATCCCTATCATTGTTACACTAATTACTCAGAATCAATATAGTAATAAGGATAATTTGCAGGAGACATCAATTTAGTTCTCTTCTATACTTTATAGTTAGATTAACGGCAAACATAAACAACTTGAAAAACAAACTATACATACTTATTTTTATTTCAGGATTTATTCTGCTAGGACTATTTATGTGGAACATCTTTAAACCTGAAGACACTATAGATTTTAGCACTCAGATAAAACCCATCCTAAATAAGAACTGCATCACCTGTCATGGAGGTGTTAAGAAAAACGGTGATTTTAGTTTATTGTTTGAAGAAGAAGCTTTTGCTAATACCGAATCAGGTTCTCCAGCAATAATTCCAGGCAATGCCGCAAAGAGTCCTCTGATCCAACGTTTACATGAGGACGACCCGGAACTCCGAATGCCCTACCAAAAGCCCAAATTATCTAAGGAAGAAATTGAATTACTGACCAAATGGGTAGACCAAGGTGCCAAATGGGGTGAACATTGGGCGTATACCTTACCTAAAGAGGTAGAAGTACCTACTAGCACCCAATCCGCCGGAATGGCGAGTTATGGACCAGATGGTTTTATAAAAAACAATATTGATTATTTTGTTTTAAAAAAATTAAATCAAAACGGGCTGGAACCTAGTCCACCTGCAGATTCCAGTGTTTTAACAAGACGGCTAGCACTAGACATTACGGGACTTCCTCCGGACTCCGGTTTATATGAGGATTATAACTCAGGAAAAATTACCTACGAACAATTGGTAGATAATTTACTGGCCGATACATCTTATGGTGAAAAATGGGCTAGTTGGTGGTTGGACCACGCCAGATATGCCGACACAAAGGGTTACGAAAAAGATATGGGGAGAACCATGTGGAAATATCGTGATTGGGTAATTAAGGCTTTCAATGAAGATATGCCCTTTGACCAATTTACAATAGAGCAATTGGCTGGAGATTTATTACCAGACCCCTCCGAAGATCAATTGATCGCTACCGCCTTTCATAGAAATACTATGAGCAATGATGAAGGAGGAACGGAAGATGAGGAATTTAGGGTAGCTTCAGTAATAGATAGGGTGAATACCACCTTTGAAGTATGGCAAAGTACTACTATTGGCTGTGTACAATGTCACTCCCACACCTATGATCCGTTTAAACAACGGGAGTACTATAATCTAATGGCATTTTTCAACAATTCTAGGGATGAGGACACATCGGAAGATGAGCCTAACCTAAGGTTTTATAATGAAAATCAAAAAGTGGAAATCGACAAGATTTATGAATGGATTTCCAAAAACAACAATAAGGAGGTCGCCACCTCCTATAACAAATTCCTAAAATACCTAGAACCTGTTTACCATGCCCATTTGGCATACAATTACACAAATGGGAATTTGGCCGATACCAAATGGCTAGCCTTGCGTGACAATGGCTCCTGCTACCTTGATGATGTTTTTACACAAAATTCCAATTTCATTTACTTAAGGTATTCCTCTGGTATAGATGGCACCAAAATGACCATTCGCCAAGATAATTCCGAAGGTGAAATTCTATCCCAATTTACTATTAATAAAACAAGGGGAAGGGTAATACAAAAATTCCCCTTTAAAAAGGTGGATGGGAAAATAAACCTATATATAGAGGCACACAATGACAAAATTCCCTCTACCAGCCCTACTAGCTATATCACCTGGTTTGCATTTCTACCTGAAATCACCTCTGCTAATGAGGCACAAGCACAAATAGAGGATAACTTTATGGCTCTAATAAATTCCCATGTACCCACTTTACCAATTGTAATAGAAAACCCTGACTATCAAAAAAGAACCACTCAGGTATTTGAACGTGGCAACTGGCTTATGAAAACAGATACTGTTGAACCGGCTACTCCACAAAGTCTCAATAAATGGAATGAGGCATGGCCAAAAAACAGACTGGGACTCTCTAAATGGTTGGTCAGCAAGGATAATCCGCTTACCGCACGCACCGTAGTTAATCGTGTTTGGCATCAACTTTATGGGAGAGGTATTGTGGCAACATTAGAGGATATGGGCTCACAATCCGATCCCCCTTCCCACCCCGAACTATTGGATTGGCTGGCCCTAAGATTTATGAACGAGCATCAATGGAGCATTAAAGCATTGGTTAAGGACATTGTTATGTCTGGCACCTACCAACAAAGCTCCAAGAGTAATGCACAACTATTCAATTTAGATCCGAACAACACACTTTATGCCAGAGGTCCTAGAATACGCCTAAGCGCAGAGCAGATTAGAGATCAAGCCCTTTCGGTTTCTGGACTCTTGAGCAACAAAATGTATGGCCCCAGTGTAATGCCCCCACAACCCGATGGCATTTGGCAAACTGTTTATAATGGAGGTAATTGGGTAGAAAGCAAAGGCGAAGATAAATACAGGAGAGGTTTATATACCTATCTAAAAAGAACCAGCCCCTATCCTTCCTTTCTAACATTTGATGCTGGCAGCAGGGAGGTATCTACGGTAAGGAGAACGGTAACCAATACCCCACTGCAAGCATTGGTAACTCTTAACGATCCCGTATATTTGGAAACGGCCTTTTATTTGGCAAAGTATATGGAACAGAGTAAGGAAGTAGAAATGGGCATTAGAAAAGGCTATAGTAAAGCGGTACTGGTAGATATCGATAATGAAAAGCTTATGATTTTAAAAGAGCTGTACGATAACTCCCTATCCGATTTCATAAAAAACCCGAACAATATAAAAGAGTTTATACCTAATGATGAGAATGGGGATGCAAAATTAGCTGCACTGACCGTAGTAGCCACATCCATTATGAATTTGGACGAATTCTTAACAAAATCGTAGCGATGAATAGTTTAGACCGACTTATAAAAGAACAAATAAACAGGGAGATTCAGGCAAAAACCCGTAGACATTTCATTAAGGAATGTGTTGCTGGGATGGGCGGATTAGCCTTAGGCTCCATGTTTATGGGCTGTAATCCCTTCCTAGGCAATAGTAAAAATGGGAAAATAGCGCTTACAGAGAGGGATATAAACCCTTTGGCCTCCATGCCTCCTCCATTTCCCGCAAAAGTAAAGTCTGTTATTTACCTGCACATGGCTGGCGCTCCATCGCAATTGGAAATGTTTGATTATAAACCAACCCTCCATAAACTAGATGGACAGGCTACCCCGCAATCCCTCTTGGAAGGAAAAAAGTTCGCATTTATTAGGGGAACACCTAAACTGCTAGGGCCACAAGCCGAATTTAAACAATACGGAGAATCGGGAAATTGGGTTTCCAACTTTCTGCCCCATTTCTCCAAAGTAGTAGATGAAGTAGCTTTTCTTAAAGCCGTAAATACAGATCAGTTTAACCATGGTCCCGCTCAACTGTTTATGCATACCGGTGGCCCGCGATTAGGAAGACCTAGCATTGGATCATGGGTAACCTACGGATTGGGATCGGAAAATCAGAACCTTCCAGGTTTTGTAGTACTTACTTCGGGCGGAAAAACCCCGGATGCGGGGAAGAGTGTATGGGGAAGCGGATTTTTACCATCGGTATACCAAGGAGTACAATGTCGTTCCAAAGGAGACCCAGTACTGTATATCGAAGATCCGAAAGGCATCAGTAGAAATTTAAAAAAGAGCACCATAGATGCTATAAATAAAATAAACAAAGCTGAATTTAATGAATATGCCGATCCGGAAATTTTAGCCCGTATCAATCAGTACGAAATGGCTTATAGAATGCAGACTGCCGTTCCAGAAGTAATGAATATCAACGATGAGCCAGAGTATATCAGGGAAATGTACGGAGTAGAACCAGGGAAGGAGTCTTTTGCCAATAACTGTCTCCTAGCAAGGAAACTAGTGGAAGACGGAGTACGGTTCGTTCAATTGTTCGATTGGGGCTGGGACAGCCATGGAACAGGACACGAAACTTCTATTGATCTTGGTCTTAGAAATAAGTGTACGGAAATAGACCGTCCTATGTCTGCCCTTCTTTTAGATTTAAAACAAAGAGGGTTATTAGAAGAAACCCTTGTGGTATGGGGAGGCGAGTTTGGACGAACGCCAATGTTAGAAAATAGGGAAGGTCAAAAAATGGCCTATTTAGGTCGGGACCATCATGGCGATGCATTTACCATGTGGATGGCAGGAGGCGGTATAAAAAAAGGAGCCAGTTGGGGACTTACAGATGAAATAGGGTTTTCTGCGCTAGAGGGACAAGTTTCCGTTCACGACGTACATGCTACAATTCTCCATCTATTGGGATTTGACCATGAGCAATTTACCTATGAGTTTCAGGGTAGACCATTCCGACTTACCGATGTAGAAGGTCAAGTAATCCATGAAATCCTTTCCTAACCAACCGTAAATATTACTATGAATTCCATTAAGACCTTTATAATTCTCCTTTTTAGTAGCATATCAATTTCCCTTGCCCAGGAAAAAGTATTGTTTTTTCAAACAGATTGGGGCAATCAGTTAAATTATGATGCCTTTTGTGAACGGGTAAAAGATGCGGGCTACGATGGCATAGAAGTTTGGCGTCCATCTAAACGTGAGTCACAAACCAGTTTAAAAGAGGCAATCGCAAAACACGGGCTTAAACTGATTTTTTTACATGGCACCAATAAAGGATTACCGTTTAAAGAAAGTTTGGAGGACTATAAAAATAACTTAGAAGAAATTCTGAAATGGAATCCTATTTTAGTCAATTGCCATACCGGCAGCGATTTTTATACTTATGAGGAAAACCACGCATTTATAGAAGCCGCAAATTCCCTGAGCACAAAATATAACATTCCCGTTTATCATGAGACTCACAGAGGCCGATTTAGCTATAGCCTACCAGAAACCAATAAATACCTAACACAAAATCCCGAATTAAAACTTACCTTGGATGTAAGTCATTGGATGGTGGTTCACGAATCCCTGCTACAGGGAAAAGAAAATCTGCTTGCACCGGTAATTGATCGGACGCATCACATCCACGCCCGTATTGGTCATGCCCAAGGACCTCAGGTGAACGACCCCACCGCACCCGAATGGACAAATGCGTTGGAAAAACATCTAGACATATGGGAGGCCATTATCAAAAAAGGCTGGAAAGAGCATAAGGGAATATTTACAGTAACTACAGAGTTTGGCCCTGCAGATTACATGCCTACATTGCCCTATACTAGACTTCCCTTGTCCGACCAATGGAAAGCGAATGTATTTATGATGGAAGCGATAAAAGAACGTCTAAAATTGAGCCAATAACGTATGGAAGTTATTCAACAGCTCATAGGGCGCTTGCATCCAGTAGTCGTACATTTACCAATTGGTTTTATTATTACTGCTTTGCTACTTCAATGGATAGACCGCAAGGAAAACCAATTAGAAGTAGTAATTGCCAAAATTTTCCTATGGGGCTTCATAGCAGCAACGATTGCGTGTATAAGTGGATATCTCCTCTATATAGGAGAAGGGTACTCTTTTGATACCGTGAAATTTCATTTATGGGTGGGAGTGGCCACTGCCCTATTTTCTGTGCTAATGTATTTTAGAATCAAAGAAACTTCCCAAGTGGAATTTTTAAAGCGCATACCTAAAATTCTATTTTCCTTTTTATTATTATTCTTAATCTCAATAACTGGTCATCTCGGTGGTAGCATTACACACGGATCAGATTACCTCTTGGACCCCTTGCCATTAAGTATAAAAACCGCTTTGGGAATTGATAAATCATACAAAATGCCCCTACTTGAAGAAGCCACTTGGGAGGAGACGCATTTATATAACGATGTGATACAGCCTGTTTTAAACAATAAATGTTTAAGTTGTCACAACCCAAAAAAAAGTAAAGGAGATTTACAATTGCATAATGCTGAAGGACTTATAAAAGGGGGTGAAAATGGGGATGTCATTATACCTAAAGACATTTTAAACAGTCCTATTTATGCACGACTCATCCTACCATTAGATCATGAGGACCATATGCCCCCAAAAGAAAAGACACAATTGTCCAAGGAAGAAATAGCAGTGATTAAGGCATGGATAGAAACCGGTTCATCATTTGATAAAACCATAGGAGAACTAGAACTTCAGAAACCACTGTTTGCCGCATTCTTTCCTAAAGTGAACACTACTAACTATCCTGATGTTACGGTAGATGCAATCCCTGCGGATACTATTATTGCGATAAGAAAACAAGGTTTCCATATAGAACCAATCAGTGAAACCAGTAATTTAATCCGAGTCTCCTGTATTAATAAACCTACTTTCTCCGACGTTGATATAGATTTGCTCAAGTCCGCAAAACAACAAATAGTATACCTAGATCTAGGGAATACAGAAGTATCCGATGCCATTTTTGAGCATCTAACGAAATTTCCCCATCTGGCAACCCTAAATTTGAGCCATACCGTTATAACCGGTAAAAATATTGAAAAACTAGCCTCTTTGGAGCACTTAAGGTCCCTTAACCTAACCCACACTCAATTTAAAGAGGAATACCTCCCTGCTATTACTTCTTTTAAACAATTAAAAAACCTATTTCTTTTTAACACTCAAGTTAAACAACCCAAATCCCAAAGCGTGGAGTTTCACAATGACTTAAATATTGATTATGGAAACTATCAACTTCCCCAAATTGCCACCGATACAATAACTTATTAAAGGACACCAAATGGAGCATATAGAATTCAATGTTTACCAACTTAGGTGAAGAGTTGTATAATTTTTCATTTTTAAAACATTAAAAAATAGTTTAGCTTAGAAGTCCACAAATCACTGTATGGATATTACTAAAAAACTGGGATTAATTCTAGGTCCCTTACTCTTTTTTATCCTAATTAATTTACCTTCAGTAATGGTATCCGAAAAGGGCGATGCGGTAATTGCTGTTGCAGTTTGGATGGTCATTTGGTGGATCAGTGAAGCAGTTTCTATTTCAGTTACCGCACTTTTTCCCCTAATTCTATTCCCCTTGCTAAAGGTAATGCCTATTGCGGAGGTAGGTGCTAATTATGGCAGTCCCATTATTTTTCTCTTTTTCGGAGGATTTGTCTTGGCCTTGGCCTTAGAGAAAGTAAACCTTCATAAACGTATAGCCCTTAATATTATACGGATTACAGGAACCACTCCCAACAAAGTAATTCTAGGGTTTATGATCGCAACTGCGTCTTTGAGCATGTGGATAAGTAACACCGCCAGTACTGTTGTAATGCTTCCCATAGCCATGTCCGTTATCCGATTATTGATCCATGACACTGACGGTTTTACCAAAGACGATCGAAATTTTGCATTGAACGTTATGCTGGGAATTGCTTTTTCTGCCAATGCTGGAGGTATTGCTACGGTTATAGGCACTCCCCCAAATTCAATTCTAATCGGTTTGTTGGAAAACGAATATAATATAGAGATCTCATTTTTAAAATGGATGATGATTGGATTACCATTTTCAATCGTTATGATAGCTATCATCTATTGGGTATTGGTAAAGTGGATGTTTCCTAACAAACAATTAAAATTTACCGCTTCCAAACAAGTTATTGACGAGGAACTAAAAAAACTAGGTCCAATGAGCGGTAAGGAAAAAATGGTTCTTGTTATATTCGCAATAACCGTCTTCCTTTGGATCTTTAGAGCTTTAATAAATGAAATATTCCCTTCGTTAGCCTTATCCGACACAATTATAAGTATGATGGCCGCCATAGCCCTATTCGCTATCCCATTTAACATTAAAAAGGGTGACTTTATAATTGGTTGGACCGACACGGAAAAACTCGCATGGGGTATACTCATTCTTTTTGGCGGTGGATTGGCACTCGCACAAGGGATGTCCGTAAGCGGTATTGTAGATATGGTTGCAACAATGATTGCTAACAGTGAGATTGGAGTACTCCTTACGGTTACCTTATTACTTTTCTTAATACTATTTATGACCGAACTAATGAGCAATGTAGCTTTGATTGCCGTACTAGCACCTGTAGTTGCTGGTATAGCAATAGGATTAGGGATCCCAATCCTGTACCTACTGATACCTGTTACCATAGCCAGTAGCTGCGCCTTTATGCTTCCCATGGCCACTCCGCCCAATGCTATTGTTTTTGCCAGTGGCCATATTAAAGTCTATCAAATGGCAAGGGTAGGTATTATCCTCAACCTTATTTCAGTAGTATTGTTAACACTTGTATTTCAATTTATACTCCCTTTACTTTATTAAAAACTGCTAAAGGGTCAAAGAATAATTTTTCAATTGAGGATAATTAACACCCCCAAAAATAAATATTATTTTAAGACACCTATTCTGGAGACAAATCCTTGTATATAAAATTACACGCACAGAATCAACCCTCCGCATTTTTTCAGATATGACAACTCCAAAGTGAAATAATTTTTATGTGCGATCTAATTCTAAATAAGAAAAGCCATTCCCAAAATAGAATCACTATCATTTTCATGACAAAAACGAATCTTAAACTCACTATTCATCAAGTGATAGGACCATATTTAAATTTTTCACACCTATTAAATCCTTTTCCTGCAGATTTTTGAATACCTCACTCACACTTCCACAATTTAAATTTAATTCAGTTCTTTGATAAAATTGAAATAGCACTTATAAAACAATTCACACATGTTTAAAAATCAACTC
The DNA here is from genome assembly GCF_000429545.1 of Arenibacter certesii DSM 19833. Classification (GTDB taxonomy): domain Bacteria; phylum Bacteroidota; class Bacteroidia; order Flavobacteriales; family Flavobacteriaceae; genus Arenibacter; species Arenibacter certesii. The sequence continues at coordinate 28,162 of NZ_AUCB01000037.1, read as the reverse complement.
CCAAAAATGCTTTTCGCATTTTTGTTATTGGGCTTTATCACAACAACTGAAGCCCAAATTTTTAAAAAGAAATCTAAAAAGACCGAACAATCCAAAGAAGGGGAAAATCAAAAAAAAGGAGGCATTGAGCCCTACGAAAAGATAATTACCAAGGAGGCCATTACGGATAAGGGCCTTTTTGATGTTCATAAGGTAGATAGTAAATACTACTATGAAATTCCGGACAGTTTGTTCACGAAAGAAATGCTAATGGTAAGCAGGATTTCCAAAACTGCTAGTGGAATAGGTTTTGGGGGAGGTAAAATCAATACCAAAGTCCTGAGATGGGAAAAAAAGGATGAAAAGGTGCTGCTTAGAGTGGTTAGTCATGATGTAGTGGCGTCGGATTCCCTACCAATTTATGAAGCGGTAGTGAACTCCAATTTTGAACCGGTTCTATATGCTTTCGATATAAAAGCTATAAACAAAAAAGATTCTACCAAATTAGCTACCGTTATTCAGGTAAATGAACTATTCGAGAAAGATGTGAATGCCTTGGGGATGCCAGAATATTACCGTAAGCAATATAAAGTATCCCGTCTAGAAGACTCTAGAAGTTATATTGAATCTCTTAGAAGCTTCCCTTTAAATATAGAGGCAAGGCATGTAAAGACGTATGCTGCAGTCAATCCTCCATCTAATGCTACAGTTGGATCTATCTCTATTGAAATTAACAACTCTATGGTTCTTCTACCTGAAGAGCCTATGAAACGGCGAAATTTTGATCCTCGTGTAGGCTGGTTTACAAGCAGCCAGATAGATTATGGCCTTGACGTACATGAAAGCAAACGAATAGCGTTTTTAGATCGCTGGAGATTAGAGGTTAAAGACGAGGATATTGAAAAGTTTAAGAGAGGTGAACTGGTAGAACCAAAGAAACCAATTGTTTATTATGTGGACAGAGCTACCCCAAAACAATGGGTTCCTTTTATTAAACAAGGAATTGAAGATTGGCAAGTAGCTTTTGAGGCGGCAGGTTTTAAAAATGCCATTTTGGCGAAAGACCCACCAAGTATTGAGGAAGACCCAGATTGGTCTCCCGAAGATGTAAGGTATTCTGTAGTTCGCTATTTGGCCTCTCCAATACCAAATGCCAACGGCCCCCATGTTAGCGACCCTAGAACGGGTGAAATATTAGAATCAGATATTAACTGGTACCACAATGTCATGTCTTTACTTAGAAACTGGTATTTTGTACAGACCGCTGCCATAAATCCAGATGCTAGGGGCGTTGCCTTTAAGGATGAAGTAATGGGCCGTTTAATCCGTTTTGTATCCTCTCATGAAGTTGGTCACACCTTAGGATTGCCCCATAATATGGGAAGTAGTGCAGCTTATCCAGTTGACTCATTACGATCTGCAACTTTCACCAAAGAATTCGGCACGGCACCCTCCATTATGGATTACGCCAGATTTAATTATGTGGCACAGCCAGGGGATAAAGACGTTGCTTTAATGCCCAACATCGGTATTTATGATAAGTATGCCATTAATTGGGGCTACCGCCCAATTCTAGATAAAACGGAAATTGAAGAGAAAGATATATTGGATAGCTGGATCTTAAAGCATGCAGGAGATCCATTATATCGTTTTGGACATCAACAAGTAGGTGATGTAGTAGATCCTAGTTCACAAACCGAGGACCTAGGAGATGATGCTATTAAAGCAAGCACTTATGGAATAAATAATCTAAAATTGATAGTTCCAAGACTTCTAGAATGGACAGCAGAAGACGGTAAAGATTACAAGGACCTAAATATTATGTACGGACAAGTTGTTGGACAATTCAACAGGTATATGGGCCATGTAAGTAATAATATAGGTGGAGTTTATGAACACCAAAAGACGTATGATCAGGAAGGCCCAGTATATTCTCCTGTAGACAAGAACCATCAACAAAACTGTATGGCTTTTATTCAAGACCAACTCTTTAAGACGCCTGATTGGCTTATTGATCAGAACATTTTCAATAAAATAGAATACTCGGGATCTGTAGAACGCATAAGAAACATACAGGAAAGAACCTTGAATAATATCTTAAGCTTGGGAAAAATGGCCAGGCTAATTGAAAATGAAGCTATTAACGGCAAAGAAGCCTATAGCCTAATCAGTATGATGAACGACCTTAGGAACGGAATCTGGTCCGAAATTAGAAATGGTAAAACTATAGACATCTATAGAAGAAATTTACAAAAAGCGCATATAGACCGGCTAGCCTATTTGATGGTTGCGGAAAGCGAAGGGAAAAAATCCGATATGGGAGGCTATCAGAAATCTACCGCGATACATACCAGTCAGTCCGATATACGATCAATAGCCAAAGCGGAATTAAATATCCTAAGACAGGATATTAAGAACGCTATTTCCAGAACCTCTGATGCCATGAGCAGATATCACTTACAAGATGCAATAACAAGAATAGAGCAAATATTAGATCCCAAATAACGACAAAAAGAATGCATTATAAAAAAAGCTAGGATCTCTTAGAAATCCTAGCTTTTTTGTTTTTAACAATAGACGGTGTTTAATCACCTTAGAGAAAAGCTAAAAATGGGAAAGTTTCACAAAATATGACACTTTCTGTAAAACTTCTAAAGATAATTCCTACATTTGATATATTATTTTAAAACCCCCAAACCGTGTCTTACAAAATAAAAAGCCTTCTTTATTTTATCTGTTTTATGGGATCATCCCTACTCTATTACTCTATGGATATAGAGAACGAACAGTCCATCCCAGTCCAATCTGTGAAAACTACTATTGAGGATAGTGACACGCTTAAACCTAATGAAAGAATTAGCGAGCTGTACGAAACCACGGAACAGCCTCAATATTCAGGTTCTTAAAAACTTAAAAACACTATTGCGTATCTTCACAACAAAAAAGAACTCTTTCACAACATTTGAACTTACTAATTTAAAACTTCATTTAATTTAGAGGTATTAATTAATTCCTCAAATCTATGAACTACAGAATTAAAAGTCTTTTTTATCTTATCGGATTCGTCGCTTCGGCATTGATTTGCAATCACCTACAAGAGGAATCCACTACCGAAAAAGAAGCATTAACCATAGAAAGCAATGAGAAGGTAAACAATTCTATTGCCAGCCTTGAATAATGGGTTATTTCATTATTACGTAATAGGCATACACAAAAACAAACAATTAACACCAACAAAGCCGTCCTATTAGAATAGTACGGCTTTTATATTATAGTTAATTCTCTTCCCTATAATTTAAACCACATCTGGGTAATTCTTAATTTTTATTAAATCAGGATGTTTGCTGATATTACAATCCCTTTAGTTTCTATTTAATGTTCTTACCTTACCGTTAAACTAAGGAACACACCTACAAATAAAACATTTTACCTTGCGGACATGGTCTAGTTCAATGATTAGATTAATTTCTCATTTAAGTAAAATCCGCACACCATAGTGCTCATCAGAACTAAAATAAGTGGTTGTTAAACTTTACTAAAGTTAATAGCTGTGATTAAACCTAACTTCATTTCCAGTATCCTAGTATTAAACAACTTAAAATTTCAGATGATGAGAAAATTAACTTTTACAATCTTGTTAATGATAGGCTTTACAGCTTTCGCACAGAATGATCACAGAAAAGGAATGAAGGATATGAGCCCAGAACATATGGCCACCCTTCAAACCAAACAAATGACATTATCTCTAGGTTTAAATGATACCCAACAAGCTCAGATCCAAAAGTTAAATGTGGAAAATGCGACTCTTCGCATGGAGAAAGTAAAAGAGATGAGAGCAAAAAAGGAAAACGGAGAGATGAAGAAGCCGACCTCGGAAGAACGATATGCTCTTAAAAATGAACGTTTAGACCATCAAATTGCACAAAAGCAACAATTACAAAAAATACTTACTAAGGAACAATTTGAGAAATGGGAAAGCACAAAAGCCGATAGGATGTCTAAAAGAAAAGGGAGAAGCAAAGGCAATAATAGAGATAGAAAAAAGAAACAATAATACAATACCAGTAGGTAATCTGCCTTCCAAGCACCCTTCCCTCTCTTTAGAGGGAACTTAGAAGGCAAGCACCTATTCTAATAGTGTATTATTTAAGATCATCTACGATATTGGAAAGGGCAGCAATTGTAGCATCCAAATCCTCATAGGTAAGTGCATCGTTTAAAAAATAGCTTTCAAATGCACTAGGAGGAAGATAAACACCCTCTCTCAACATCCCGTGGAAATATTTTTTAAATTTATCATTGTTCCCTTTAACAGCGCTTTCAAAATCTACTACGGGTTCATCCGTAAAGTGAATAGACATCATAGAGCCAAATCTATTTTTTTGAAAGGGAATATTATTTTCGGACAATACCTTGGCCAGTCCAGCTCCTAAATAGGCAGTCTTATCAGCAAGGCTTCTAAACACATTGGGATTCTTGTTTAGTTCGGTCAACATGGCTAATCCCGCACTCATCGCTAAAGGGTTACCGCTAAGTGTGCCTGCCTGGTAAACTGGGCCATCTGGAGCTAAATAACCCATAATCTCATCCCGTGCGGCAAAAGCACCTACGGGTAATCCACCACCTATAACTTTCCCAAAGGTTACGATATCCGCATCTATTCCCAATACTTCTTGGGCTCCGCCCTTAGCGAGTCTAAATCCGGTCATTACCTCATCAAAAATTAATAATATCCCTTCTTGGGTACAGAGTTCTCTTAGTCCTTTTATAAAGCTTTCCTCAGGAATAATACATCCCATATTACCTGCAATCGGTTCTATTATAACGGCAGCTATTTCCCCTTTATTGGCCACTGCCAAGGATTTTACACTTTCCAAATTATTGTATTTAGCCAAAAGAGTGTCTCTGGCTGTACCTTGGGTAACCCCAGGACTGTTTGGAGTGCCAAAAGTTACTGCTCCACTACCCGCTTGGATCAGAAAGGAGTCTGAATGCCCGTGGTAACATCCTGCAAATTTAATTACCTTATCCTTTCCAGTATAACCTCTAGCCAACCTAACCGCACTCATACAAGCTTCGGTACCGCTATTGACAAATCGGATTTTATCTATATTGGGTACCATGGAAACAGCCAATTCTGCCAATTGGGTCTCTATTTCGGTAGGCATTCCAAAAGATGTTCCTTTTTTAGCTTTCTCTATTACCGCATTAATTACGGGTTCATAGGCATGGCCCAAAATCAAAGGCCCCCAAGAAGCTATATAGTCTATTAAACGATTACCATCCTCATCATACAAATAAGCACCTTTGGCTTCTTTAACGAATATGGGGTCACCACCCACTGCTTTAAACGCTCTTACTGGAGAGTTTACCCCTCCTGGAATAAATTTTTGCGCTTCGGCAAACAACGCACTACTTCTTTTATATCTCATTATTACCTATTTTTTTTCAGCTTTAACGGTCAGCTTTTGACCTACCGCCAAATTACTGTTCTTCATATTATTCATTTTCATCAAGTCTGGAACGGAGACAAAGTACTTTCTAGCAATGGAATACAAGGTATCTCCCTTTCTAACCACATATGTTTCGAAATTATATTGTTTAGGTTCCTTTTTTACTATTCTCCCGGTTTTTATAACTTCTTGGTCATATTTATCTAACTGGTAACGTTGTATAACTGAAATTAATTTATCAGGATATTTTCGGTCCGTGGCATAGCCAGCTTTTTTTAAACCATTGGCCCAGCCCACATAATCGTCATGATCCAATTCGAATAGAAAGGCATACCGCGCACGGGAAGATAAAAAGATACTACGGTCCCTAAAGGAATACATAGGATGATTGTACTTCCTAAAGCACTCTCCTTTTTCATCATCATCGTGAAAATCATAATCCCCTTCCCAACCGACATGACATTTTATTCCAAAATGATTATTGGTCCTTTGGGTAAGAGACCCTCTACCTGCACCACTCTCCAAGATTCCTTGGGCCAAAGTAATACTAGCCGGGATACCATATGCCTTCATTTCAAAACGGGCAATATCAGCAAAAGACGCTATATACTCCTCCACGGAGTTAATAGAAAATTGAACAAAATCTCCAGTATCCTCTGGAAGTGGATACAGCACACCGCTGTCCTGTTCGTATTCTTTAACAGCTGTTCTTTCGGCAGGCTTTTTCACCGTTCTCTCTATTGGTTTCTTTGTATGTGTAACCCGTTTTTTAGATCCGCAAGCGATCATTAAAGATCCAAAAATAAATACCGCTATTATTCTTTTTATCATACTTCTATCAATGGTTGCTGTCGCTTCTTTAATATTAAATTCATGCCTTCAATCCCTTGCAATCCCCCAGTATGTATTACCAAGATAGACGACCCAGGTTTAAAATAATTCTGTTTCATTAGATCCAGAACACCATAGAACAACTTTCCAGTATAAATGGGGTCTGTTGGAATGCCGGTTTCTCGCTTTAACCAATTTATAAATGATATAAGCGGTCCGGATACTTTGGCATAACCACCAAAGTGATAATCAGTCCTTACTTCCCAATTATCCTTGGTGACAAAATTACGAATATCTTTTGTTAGAAAATCACCTTTTAGGGAAGCAAACCCTATTACCTTTTTTGTTGAGTCAGAAGAATTTATAATTCCGGCCAAGGTACCTCCTGTTCCTACACTACAACATATATAATCAAAATTATGGTCGCTATCTTCCAATATTTCTTCACAACCTTTTATTGCCAAGTCATTGGTTCCCCCTTCCGGAACCAGATAGAATTCTCCTACTCTATCCTGTAAAATCCGTAAAAAATGAGGATTGCTTTTGTCCCTATACTGTTCTCTAGTAATAAAAATAAATTCCATTCCGTTTTTACTGGCTTGTGCCAGTGTAGGATTACTTTTATAACCCTCTCTTAATTCCTCTCCTCTTATTATCCCAACGGTTCGCAAACCCATCTCTCTCCCTGCATATGCAGTAGCCGCAATATGATTGGAATATGCACCACCAAAAGTGACAATGGTATGGTGGCCTTGGTTTTGAGCTTCTATCAGGTTGTATTTTAACTTACGTAATTTATTTCCAGAAATAAAAGGATGATTCAAATCTTCCCTTTTTACAATAAGGGATACCTGCTTTTCACTTAATAAGGAAAGTGCAACTTGTTGATGGATTACTGACACGCCTAACGCTTTTCACCCCAAAGATATTTAATAAAACTATACGGACTTCGTTGTTGCAAATAAAGTAGGTTGGATTCATTACAATATGCCTCGCGTTCAAAACTGATGTTTCGATAGGCGGTATAGGCATCAAAATAAATAAAAAAACGGATTAACCCCTCCAACAGGTAAATCAAATAAAACGGAATAATTAATAATTCCCGTTGCTGCTTCAAATGAATCTTTTCATGATTGATGAGCACCGCATCATTTTTTAACTCGAGGTTCTTCACTATGATAAACGGCCATAGCGATAGTCCGACATAATTTTTATAAAAAAGATGTTTAAATACAATGATCATAAAATCAAAAGAATTACAACTTACCCAAAGATAAAGGTCCCTATTTAAAAAACAGACTCTATTCGATTTAAAACTACCTAATTTGGGTTAACTACCTAAAAATACGTAGACAAGAACCAAATATCACCAAAGAAGGAGGTTATAGTCTCATTTTTCATTTAAATCCTATAAATTTACACAGATGAAGAAGTTAATACCATTGGAGGAAGGGGATTATTATCTTTCAGAGGAAGGATACAAAGTTTTCACAAAACAATACCTATTAAAAAGAGGATATTGTTGTGAAAGTGGCTGTAGACATTGTCCTTACGGCTATAATCCGCGCACTAACCGCAGAAACTAGCACCGCTCCGTTCGGCATGGTTTTTGAGATTATTTATAAGGAGTATAAATTCAAAAAAATAACAGCTATGAAAAATATTAGATTTTTAATCGTCCCTATTTTCGCCTTACTTCTTTTAGTTTCGTGTACATCTGTACAAGTTTTAACAGATTATGATAGGGAAGCTAATTTTGACACCTTTAAGACCTACGCTTTTTATAAGACGGGAATAGACAAGGCGCAAATTTCCGATTTGGATAAAAAAAGAATCTTAAAAGCCATTGATTCCGAAATGAGCTCCCGAGGATTCGTAAAATCTAATGAGCCAGATATCCTTCTAAGTATTTTTACGAAGGAAAGGCAGCAAGTAGATGTTTATAGCAACTATTGGGGCAGCGGGTATTATGGTTGGGGATGGAATCCTTATTTCTGGGGAGGCCCCTACAGTAACAGCAATGTAAGCACAAGAACAGAAGGCTCTTTATATATAGATATTATAGATGCCAAAAACAAGGAACTGGTATGGCAAGGAAGAGGCGTTGGCAGTCTGCACAACATAAAAAATATTGAAAAGAAAGAGGCCCGTATAAAAGAATTTGTTGCCGAAATTCTGCAAGCCTACCCCCCAGGATCTGATCGTAAATAAAAAGCCAAGCTAAAGCACTTCCTAAAAAAATAATCCTTTTAGTTGTTATTACAGCTAGCGAGGTACCAAGATTTACAGACAACCATAATTTTCTGTATTAGCCACGCCTTAAGAAAGCAAGACTCCCTTAAGGCGTGGCTTTTTTGTACCTTTATTTTAAAACAGAGCAGATGGCCTTCGAAAGCAATTATATACTGGATAAGCTTCCCCAGCATTTGAAGCAATTTATAAAACCTCAGGACTATGAGGAATACACTGCAATAAACCAGGCAGTATGGCGGTATGTAATGCGAAAAAATGTTGACTATCTCAGTAAGGTGGCTCATAAAAGTTATGTAGACGGCCTCCATAAAACGGGAATTGCCATAGACCATATCCCCAATATGTACGGAATGAACCGTATTTTGAAAGAAATTGGTTGGGCTGCGGTAGCTGTAGACGGGTTTATTCCACCAAGTGCATTTATGGAATTTCAAGCCTATAACATTTTGGTGATCGCTTCCGACATAAGACAGTTGGAGCACATAGAATACACCCCAGCTCCAGATATAATTCATGAAGGAGCAGGACATGCGCCAATTATAGCCAACCCTGAATATGCAGAATACCTAAGAAGGTTTGGGGAAATTGGCAGCAAAGCAATTTCTAGTAAAAAAGACTATGAACTCTATGAAGCCGTAAGACACCTTTCCATCATAAAAGAAGCTGAGGGAACACCCCAAGACCTTATTGATAAGGCAGAAAAGCGGATTGAGGAATTACAGCAGAATATGGGAGAACCCAGTGAAATGGCCCTCATTAGAAATCTACATTGGTGGACGGTGGAATACGGACTAATTGGTATCTTGGAGAACCCTAAAATATATGGCGCAGGGTTATTATCCTCTATTGGAGAAAGCGCTTGGTGCATGACCGATGAAGTAAAGAAAATACCATATTCTATTGAAGCGGTACACACTCCATTTGATATTACTAAACCCCAACCTCAACTGTATGTAACACCAGATTTTGCTTACCTCAACCAAGTACTAGAAGAATTTGCTAACACAATGGCGCTCCGTAAAGGCGGTTTAAGCGGATTGGAAAAATTAGTAGAATCAAAAGAATTGGGTACCGTAGAACTAAGCACTGGTATTCAAATTTCTGGGAAATTTAATAAGGCCATAGCCCATGAAGGGAAGCCCATTTATTTTTTCACTGAAGGCAAAACTGCGCTTTCCTATAGAGAGAAGGAACTAATTGGTCATGGGAGCAAGCATTACCCCAATGGATTTGGTTCCCCAATAGGAAATTTAATGGGAATAAATATTGCCATTGAAGATATGAGTCCAAGGGATTTAAAGGCTTATAATATTTATGAAGGTGAAGTGGTTACCCTAGAATTTGTTGGAGGTATCACCGTAAGCGGGCAGATTATAACTGGAACACGAAATTTAAAAGGAGAAATTATCTTGATCACCTTTTCGAACTGCACCGTAAAACACCACGATCAACTACTTTTCCATCCAGAACAAGGATTATATAATATGGCAGTTGGTCAATCTATTGTTTCTGTTTTCAATGGTCCGGCAGACTTATCTAGCTTTGACCTTATTACCCACAAAATTTCCGATACTACCATTAAGGCTGCCAAGACCAAAGTAGGTCTCCACTTGGAGCAGCTGTACAAACAAGTTAGGGAGTTTAGGGTAGGAAAGAACACCAATATCTCACGAAACAAAGTATTCCAGGAACTCCTGTTGAATCATCCCGAAGATTGGCTCTTATCTGTGGAATTATATGAGTTGGCTATAAAGAGCGGAGACAGAGAGTTTGCTAATGAGATTACCACCCATCTCGGCAATGTAAAGCGCAACAAGCCTAGCGTAGGACGTTTAATAGATGACGGGTTAGAACTGGTAGATAAAAATTTAGTAATTTAGACTTTTGTCTAAATTAAACAGTTACAGAGTTTAGATGACCATTAATTTATAATGTTATGAAAATGCCAGTTCATCTTACAATGCTCTTATTCTTTATTTCCATGTCCATTTCCAAAGCCCAAACCAATTACACTGAAAGCGAAGTACCTTTTTTTGAGGTACCAAATCCCTTAACCACCTTTAAAGGAGAAACCATTAGCACCAATACAGCCTGGGAAAAATCAAGAAGGCCGGAATTACATGCTTTTTTTAGAGAAAATGTTTATGGACGGGTGCCCGAAAATCTTAAGATAGATTCATACAACATCTTAGAACAAGACCACAATGCGCTTAATGGAAAAGCTAAGCGCACACAGGTAGAACTGACTTTTACTAAGAACAATAAAGAATTGAGTTTTACTATTTTGCTTTATCTCCCAAAACATGTAAAAAATACAGCCGTTTTTTTAGGCTATAATTTTTATGGAAATCATACGATAACTGAAGACGAATCGGTAATAATTTCAACTGCATGGACCGATAACAATAAAGAATTTGGTATTGAGAATAACACCTTAACGGCAGCATCACGGGGAAAGCGCACCAATCGATGGGCAATTGACAAAATCATAGATGCGGGTTATGGCCTTGCTACCATTTACTATGGAGAAGTGGATCCAGACAAAAATGATTTTTCCGACGGAATCCACCATCTTTTATACGGTGAAAATCAAAATCAACCAAAACCAGATGAATGGGGAAGTATTGCCGCCTGGGCATGGGGCTTGAGCAAAGCAATGGATTATTTTGAAACGAATCCTGAAATTGAGGCTACAAAGGTTATTGCTTTTGGACATTCCAGATTAGGAAAAGCAGCCCTTTGGGCAGGAGCCAACGACCAAAGATTTGCTGGTGTTATTTCCAACAATTCGGGATGTGGTGGCGCCGCAATGTCCAAACGAAAATATGGGGAAACTTTAGCTGTTATAAATCAACGCTTTCCTCATTGGTTCTGCACTAACTTTAAACAATATAATAATAATGAGGAGGCCTTAGTCGTAGACCAACACCAACTATTGGCCCTTATTGCACCAAGACCTTTATATGTCGCAAGCGCAGAAGAAGATAGATGGGCAGACCCAAGAGGTGAATTTTTATCTGCTAAATACGCATCGTCTGTTTATGAATTATACGGCAAGAAAGGTATTGGTGACATGGAGATGCCCAGTACAAACTTACCTATCCATAACACTGTTGCCTACCATATACGTACAGGTAAGCATGATGTTACGGATTATGATTGGGAACAGTACATTAAGTGGGCCAACATCCACTTAAGGTAAGTTTTAACCTTATCTAATTTTTAATAAGTGGATTGGAAGGTTTTAATTCCTCTAAACTCTCTATGGTATTATCACCATAGACCAAGGTCCAGCCCATGGTATTCGTTAGCACCAAAAACTTAGACAGCTCACTTATCAGTCGGTTTTCAGCATTGGACTTTAGGGAAGAAGCGTCTATTTTCTTCATCAGAGAAGCATTAACGTTTCTCTTTATCTTATTATAATCTCCCGCATTAAATTGGTTTAGGAAGTCTGCGGTAACGTCGTAATACTCAAAATCGGGATAAATCTTAATCTCTGCTTTAGGAATACTTCGTATATACAAAGTTTTGGACTCCTTGTCCACTTCAAAATCAATCTTGCTTAGATCATAGGCTACGGTCACCTCTGCATTTACAACTACTAGCGCCTTTTTATCTGCAGTGATCAATGGTCCAAATAGTTGTTGGGAATCTTTATAATTATACACTTCAGCAAAGTGTCCCTCGGTAACGATTAGTTTGGCCACATTATTTACTTGCTCTTGTATTAACATGGAATTCTCCTCCAAAATAGAAGTCTTCTTTTTGTCCTCGGAGCAGGAACGGAAAACTAATACCACCGTTAAGGTTAGCACTATCCCTATTATAATATTTCTCATTTCTTAAAATTTCATAAATGGGTACTCCTCTTGGAGATCCATAATTTTTTGTTGTTGTTTATCTAGAAACTGTTTATGCTGTTCTGAAGATAAATTAAATGGCCTATGCTGCATTCCTTTTTGAACCTTGGCAACCCTTTCCATAACAGGAAATGCAGATTCTGACATCCAAACATAAATAAATTTTTCCCATATGTAATCTATGGCCAAAGGGTTGGGGTGAATCATATCTGTGTTATAAAAACGGTAATCTCGCAATTCATCCATCATAATTTCATAAGACGGAAAGTAGTGCCCCCTAGTTACTGTGCCATTAAGAAGGGAATGGATTGAGGTAATTAGGATCGCTTTACTAAGTTGATTTTCCACAAACCCATCCTTGAGATGCCTTACAGGAGAAACTGTAAAAATAAATTGGGCACTTTTATTTACGCTCTCAATACCTTCCACAATATTCCTGAGACTCTTTACATTGGAATCTATGGAAACTATTTCCTTAGAGAACTCCTTTTGCGGAACCTTATGGCAGTTAGCAACCACTTTATCTGTTGCATTGTGCCTATATGCCCAAGCTGTACCCAAAGTAATTATTATGTGTGTAGCCTTAGTAATATGATCTAAAGCGATACGTAAGCCTGAATTTAGATTCTGCAGCAATTGATCTTTAGAATGCGCCGATAAATCGGAATGCGCATCAAAACAGTGCCATAGTCCATTATGAAAAAAAACATCCTCTTCGGTGTAATTTTCCTTTTCAATAGATCTACACACCAACTGCTCTATAGCTTTGGGATGAAATTGCGTTCCAAACGGATTACAAAGCGTCCGAAATTTAAAATAATCTAGCTTGTCCCCAATATTTTTAGAAAAACAGGAGCCCAACAAAACTACCCTGCTTTGGTAGTCCATTAGGCCCTTTGCCTTCTTTAGTGGTATATGGGTCTGTAGCTTCATCCGCTTCCGCACTTCATTTAAAAACCATACTGCAATATACTATTTGTTGAAGCGCATGTATTCCTTATCGTTTCAAACAAAAACTTGACATTAGTCTAAATATTCCTTTGCCTTATTTAATACTTCTGGAATACCTGCAGGGTTCTTTCCACCTGCGGTAGCGAAGAAAGGCTGACCTCCCCCGCCACCTTGAATACATTTCCCCAATTCCCGTACTATAGTTCCGGCATTTAAATTCTTCTCAGCTACCACTTCTTTGGAGATATAGCAAGATAATAAAGCCTTCCCATCCTGTTCTGTAGCGAATAATAGGAATAAGTTATCCTTATTACTTCCCATGTCAAAGGATAGGTCTTTAATACCAGCGGCATCCAGATCTACCTTTTTTGCAAGGAACTGAACTCCGTTTACCTCGCTTAGCTCTTTTAAAAGCTCCCCTTTTAAATTCCTGGCTTTATCCTTTAAAAACCCTTCTATTTGTTTTTTAAGCAATGCATTTTCTTCTTGCAGGGAAGACACGGCCTTCACTGGGTCTACTGCATTATTCAATAGATCTTTGATTTCGAGCATTAACTTATTGTTCTCCGAATAAAAATCTTTAACGGCGTCTGAGGTAATGGCTTCTATTCTACGTATTCCTGAAGCCACCGCTCCTTCGGACCTAATTTTAAAATGCCAAATATCTCTTGTATTCTTCACATGGGTACCCCCACAAAGTTCAATAGATTGTCCAAAGCGGATGGTTCTTACCGTATCCCCATATTTCTCTCCAAAAAGAGCCATAGCTCCTTGTTTTAAGGCTTCTTCCATTGGAATGCCCCTTTGTTCCTGTAGGGGTAAATTGCCGTAGATACGCGAGTTAACGAAACTTTCTATATCCCGTATCTCACTTACAGTAAGCTTAGAAAAATGTGAGAAATCGAATCGTAAATATTTTGAGTGTACCGCGGAACCTTTCTGCTCTACGTGGTCACCTAATACCTCCCGTAACGCCTGGTGTAAAAGATGGGTAGCGGTGTGGTTACATGCAGTTCTCCAGCGTTGCTTTTTATCTACAACAGCCTTAAGATTCTCATCTACTTCAACTGGCAATTCCTTGGTGAAATGAACAATTTCATTATTCTCCCTTTTAGTATCTAAAATATAGTATACGTTCCCATTTGAAGCTTCTAAATAGCCTTTATCGCCAACCTGTCCACCACCTTCAGGGTAAAATGGGGTTAGGTTAAACACCATTTGGTATTGTTCTCCCTCTTTTTTAGAAGTCACTTTTCTATACTTCACTAGCTTAACGGAGGTCTCCATTAAATCATAACCAACAAACTCCTGCTCTAGATCATTTGATAAGACTACCCAATCATCTTTGGAAACTTCGGAGGCCGACCTAGAGCGATCCTTTTGTTCTTGCATGGCAGCCTCAAATCCCTTTTCATCCAACTCATAACCTCTCTCACCTAAAATAAGTGCTGTTAGGTCTATTGGGAACCCAAAGGTATCATAGAGTTCAAAAGCCTTTCTCCCATCTACAGTACGCCCTTTGTTCGCCAAGATCATGGTATCTAACAATATTAACCCTTGGTCTAAGGTCTTCAAGAAAGATTGCTCCTCTTCCTTAATCACATTCTCTATCAACTGTTTTTGTACTCTAAGTTCTGGGAAGGCTTCGCCCATTTTATCAGCAAGCACCTTAACCAATCTATACATAAATGGATCCTTGGTATCCAAAAAAGTAAACCCATATCTAATAGCTCTTCTAAGAATCCTTCGGATTACATAACCAGCTCCCGTATTGCTGGGTAGTTGACCGTCTGCAATAGAAAAGGCCACAGCTCTAATATGATCTACTATCACCCTAATGGCTATATCCACTTTTTCGTCTTTACCATATTTGGCATTCGCTATAGTCTCTACCTCTCTTATGAGTGGGGTAAATATATCTGTGTCATAGTTGGAACGGACATTTTGCATCACCATACAGAGTCGTTCAAACCCCATACCAGTATCTACATGCTTTGCAGGCAATGGCTCCAGGTTCCCGTTAGCCCTCCTGTTGTATTGCATAAATACCAAGTTCCATATTTCCACTACTTCGGGATGGTCCATGTTCACTAAGGAAGCACCAGAAACCTGCTCTTTCTCTTCCTTTGTTCTGATATCCACATGAATTTCTGAACAGGGTCCGCAAGGGCCCTGATCGCCCATTTCCCAAAAGTTATCTGCTTTATTACCAAACAGAATTCTATCTTCTGCCACGTGTTTGCGCCATAATTCCAAGGCCTCCGTATCTTGTTCTAGATTGTCTGCATCTTTACTACCTTCAAAAACAGTTACATATAGACAATCCTTATCTATTTCACAGACCTCTGTTAGAAATTCCCAAGCCCATGCTATTGCATCTTCTTTAAAGTAATCTCCAAAACTCCAATTCCCTAACATCTCAAACATAGTATGGTGGTAGGTATCCTTACCCACCTCTTCCAGATCGTTATGTTTTCCACTCACCCTGAGGCACTTTTGGGAATCTGCCACCCTTGTGTGTTTAGGAACGGAATTGCCTAAGAAAAACTCCTTAAACTGGTTCATTCCGGCATTGGTGAACATCAAGGTTGGATCATCTTTTATGACCATGGGCGCAGAAGGAACAATTTTATGAGTTCTTTCCTTAAAAAATTCTAAAAACTTGGCTCTAATTTCTTGAGATCTCATCTATATTGGTAAGCTTTTTATATATTTAACTGATGCTAGAAAACATTTCTTAACTTTGCGGGTAGCTGATAATTGCCGGCACAAAAATAGAATAAATTACATACATGTCTAAGGTAAAATATTATTACGACCCGGACACCCTATCTTATCGAAAGATAGAACCCAAAAAGGCAAAAAGGTATAGAAATATTGCCTTCTTTTTTCTGGGCTCATTACTTTTTGGTTTTTTAGGATTGATATTTTTATTGAATACCAACTTAATCAACACTCCGCACGAACTTTCCTTACAGCGAGAACTTAAGAATTACGAACTCCAGTTTGAAATTCTCAACAGAAAGATGTCTCAAATAGAACAGGTTTTGGGCAATATAGAAGAAAGGGATAACAATCTTTATAGGCTGTATTTTGAAGCCAATCCTATTCCAGAAGAGCAAAGAAGAGCTGGTTTTGGTGGAATAAACCGATATAAATCCTTGGAGGGCTACAATAACTCTGATATGATTATAGCGTCTACTAGGCGACTGGAAATCATTCAAAAGCAAATGGTAATCCAATCAAAATCTCTGGATGAGATCACCAAGTTAGCAGAAGAGAAGGAAAAACTTTTAGCGGCAATCCCCGCCATACAACCAATAAAAAATGAAGACCTTACTAGAATGGCTTCGGGATATGGATGGCGCACAGACCCTTTTACTAAAGCTCGGAAAATGCATTGGGGAATGGATTTTACTTCACCAAAAGGCACCCCTATATACGCATCTGGGGATGGTAAGGTAGAAAGAGCAGACAACAATTCTTCAGGATACGGAAAGCACATTAGGATAGATCACGGCTATGGTTATATGACTCTCTACGCCCATTTAAGTCAGTACAATGTTAAAACGGGTCAAAAAGTAGAGAGAGGAGACCTTATAGGTTTCGTAGGAAATACAGGAAGATCTGAAGCACCACACTTGCATTATGAAGTGTGGAAAGACAATGAACGTATAAATCCTATAAATTTTTACTACGGAAGTTTAACCGCGGAAGAGTTTGAGAATATGCTGAAATATGCTACACAAGAAAATCAATCTTTAGATTAATGCATATAGATCTCCCTGAAAAAAGATATTACGGAATAGGCGAAGTTGCCAAAGCCTTTAAGGTTAATGCCTCCCTTATCCGCTTTTGGGAAAAGGAATTTGATGTACTTAAACCTAAAAAAAACGCCAAGGGTAATAGAAAATTTACCCCAGAAGACATTAAAAACCTTCAACTTATCTACCATTTGGTAAAGCAACGCGGCTTTACTCTTGAAGGAGCAAAAATTCAATTGAAGGAAAATAAATTAAAAACCTTGACTACTTTTGATGTCATTCAAAAATTAGAAAAGGTAAAAGCAGAATTGATAAAAATTAAAAATCAACTATAAACTCTAACATCTATAAAAATAAAACGTATGAAAAAATGGTTAATCCCGGTAATCGTCATTATTATTATCGCATTTGGGCTTTATCGTTGGGGTGTAGGCTTCAATAATACCGCCATTAAGTTAAATGAAAATGTAAGTGAGGCATGGGGTAATGTTCAAACCTCGTATCAACGCCGTAATGATCTTATTGGAAATCTGGTAAAAACGGTACAAGGCGCTGCTGATTTTGAACGCAATACCCTAACAGATGTTATAGAAGCACGTTCCAAAGCTACTCAGACCACCATTGACCCTTCCAATATCACTGCGGAACAATTACAAGAATTTAATCAAGCACAAGGAGGATTAAGCAGTGCACTGTCTAGACTTCTAGTAACTGTGGAACGATATCCAGATTTAAAAGCAAACCAAAACTTTTTAAAACTTCAGGATGAATTAACAAGTACAGAAAATACCATACAGACCTCCAGAACACGTTTTAATGAGGCCATAAAACCATATAACAACCACGTAAAAACTTTTCCAAACTCTATTCTAGCGGGTTGGTTAGGGTTTGATGACAAGCCTTATTTCGATTCTGAGCCAGGGGCTGAAAAACCTGTAGATGTTGAATTTGATTTTAATTAGAAGAAAATGTCCGCCAGCGAAGATTTTTTAACCGCCATAGAAGAGCAAGAAGTTATTGAAGCCATTCGCACCGCAGAACGAAATACTTCAGGGGAAATTCGCGTGCACATTGAGAATGGCATTGGGAAAGACCCATTGGAACGCGCCAAGGAAGTTTTTCATCATTTAAAAATGTACAATACTAAAAATGACAATGGGGTTTTGATCTATATAGCAGCAAAGGATCACACATTTGCAATATGTGGGGGAAAAGGGATAGACCAAGTAGTACCAAGAAATTTCTGGGATGCCACCAAGAATACAATTATCTCGCATTTTAAAGAAAAGAGATTTAAACAAGGCCTAACAGAAGGTATTTTGCTTGCCGGAAAAGAACTTAAAACGCATTTTCCTTGGCGAGAAGATGATACAAATGAGCTTTCTGATGAGATCTCAAAAGGGTAAATCGCAAAATTAATGTTTAAAAGAACACTTTTATCCTGGATCCTTATAGCGTGTTGCACAAGCATTTTCGCTCAATTCGATATTCCCGAGACACCAAAAACACCCACCAGTGTTTATGATTACGCTAAAATGCTAACCCCTGCAGAAGAACAAGCGTTAAAGACAAAGCTCCTTTCTTATGCAGATTCTACTTCAACCCAAATAGTTATTGCAATAGTCAATACTATAAATGGCGAAAACATAGGCTTACTAACACCCAGATGGGCTCATAAATGGGGCATTGGACAAGCAGATAAAGATAACGGTGTTTTTATTTTACTGGCCGAGAAAGAACGCAATATTTGGATATCTCCAGGCTATGGTGTAGAGGATAGACTTACCGCTGGAATTGTAGGTGAAATTACAAGAAACATTATTATCCCTGAGTTTAAAAAGGACGATTATTACGCAGGTCTAAATAAGGGTAGCGATGCCATTATTCAAGCTTTAAGTGGCAAGTATAGAGAAGACCGCACGTTTGGCCAATCCCAAGGCTTTCCATTGTCTTCAGTACTTCCAATTATTATATTCATCGTTTTTATGATAATTCTATCCAAAAGAGGCAATAGAGGCAACAATGGCGGAAAGGGCGGCGGAAGATCTTCAGGATTAGACATATGGGATATGATCATTCTTAGCAATATGGGACGTAGCGGCCGTAGAACTGGCTCTTCTGGAGGAGGGTTTGGCAGTGGCGGCAGCTTTGGCGGTGGTTTCGGCGGAGGATTTGGTGGAGGAGGCTTTAGCGGAGGTGGCGCAGGAGGAAGCTGGTAAGAGATCTGATTATATTAAACACTCCAATTCTTTTGCTAAAGAGGACCACCTGCGATTGTACTATAGCAATAGCTCTTCCCTTACAGTTAGCAGCTGCAAACAGAAACCATAACTTAAAATGGATTTCTAATTTTATGACATAGAGTGTAGCCCAAACATATTCCCCTCTGTATCATAAGCTAAGGAAACAAACCCATACTCCCCAATGGAATGTTTGGCCTGAAATACCTTTCCCCCAGCCTTTTCAACTCTATTCTCTTCTACTGCGCGATCGTCACAATTAAAATACACTACAGTACTGTTTCCACCTGCTTTAAAATCATCCATTTTCACTAAGGCACCACTTGCTCCAGACGCATTCATATTCATCGGAAACGCAACCATGGTTATATTACCCTGAATCTCTTGAGGCATGGGAAGCATACTACATTTAATTTTTAAAACAGCCTCATAGAAGTCTCGGGCCCTTTCCATTTCGTTTACATATATTTCAAACCAAACCACAGGATTGCTAGCTGCCATATCTTGATATATTAGGGGTTGTTATTCCTTAAAATTACGAGATTTTGCCGTAAACAACATCCATAAAAGAAACTAATTAATACGATAAGGCCATCTACTCTCCATACCGTTATTAGATCTCAACCCTTATACAAAGCTATACACCCCACAACTTAGTGTGGTTTGCGGAGTGGATTCACAGTCAATAGAACAAGAATATACGAGACAACACGTATAAATGAATCACTTTTGAAGAAAGTGGTACAAGCCTTAGAAACGCCTACCCCTACTTTGTTTCTTACCGCCAAACTGATCAAATTTATAGCTAAAACTAGCCATAAAATAGCGCTTTAACATAGTACCCTGGTAGTCTTGGATAAAATCTTCTCCAGTTGTCCTACGTGTATTTATATTCTGATCCAACAGGTCATATGCCAATACTTTTATCGTTCCCTTTTCCTTTAGCACCTGAAGACCTAGGCTCATATTCCAGAATAAGGCATCTTTCTTAAATCCTGGCCCAACATTCCCGTTATAGCTATAGCGTAGGTCGTTCCCCCAAATTAAATTTTTTGGCCAATAACTAGTGACCCTTAAACTAGCGTTCTGGGAAGTATATGATATATCATCTATTCGATCTAGGTTGTATTTGGTATTATTAAACGAAACCCCATACCCTGGTTCTATTTCCAAAAGCTCCTTATAATTGTAGGTAGTAGAAACGTAAGGAAAAACACTAATGCTATTTCCTTTAAGCTCTACCCCATTGGTAAAACTTACTCGCTGATCTATACTAACGCTAGGCCTAATGTTAAACCTAAGCGTGTACACACTATCTTTTTTAATCTGTTTGGAATAACCAAAGCCGCCATAACCGTTATAGTTGCCATTGACATTGGCAAATCTAGTAGTCCTTAAGAAATTCTCATCGGTGGTAGTTACAGCCGAAACCCAGTTATTTTGCATATTAAGTCCAGAGTACAAATAAACACCACTACGTTCCCTCCAATTGTAATTATTAAAATTAAAACTAATACTGTGATTTACACCCGGCTGTAAGTTTGGATTACCAATAACAATATTTAAAGGATTATTTACATTTGGAACTGGCTGCAATTGATTTACATTAGGGATATTCAATCTAGAATTATACCGAAGAGATAATCGTTTATTTTTCCCTAAAGTATAATTGATGTTACCGTTGAACGTTAAGTTTTCATAGGAATTGGAAAAGCTACTACTCCTTAAATAATCCGTATTATTGAGATCGGTAAAAACATAATTTGCACTGACCATAAAGTTAAGTTTCTCACCTTGACTTTGGATTCCTAATGAAGGGGTTTGTTGTTTGTTGGTAAAATTAAAATCGGAGCTCAACGCTTCGTTAAATAGATTGTATCCATTCGTATTATCATCGTAATCCATTACCTCTATATTATCTCCCCTTTGCTCGTGAGAAAACTGATAACCTAGATTTAAGAATACTTTACTGCCCAAAGGTTGCCTAAAAGAAGCCTCCAAGTCGTAGGAGTCTTGCCTATTATCCACTTCCGATAATTGATCCAAGATCTCTAAGTTGGCATCGTCACCATATATTTCACGAATAGAGTTTAAACTGGAAGTACTCTTATTTTCAGAATTATTATTAGAAAAGGTAAAACTTAGAATGGTACCAATGGTATCTAATTTTTTCATTAGGCTAATCCTATTGGAGAAGTTCCTCTGATAGCCATCGCTTATAGACACTCGCTCGTTAGAATTTATTAGGTCACCGTCCTCATTCTTACTT
The DNA here is from genome assembly GCF_000429545.1 of Arenibacter certesii DSM 19833. GTDB lineage: Bacteria > Bacteroidota > Bacteroidia > Flavobacteriales > Flavobacteriaceae > Arenibacter > Arenibacter certesii. Next base: position 6,559 of record NZ_AUCB01000037.1, on the reverse strand, counting down.
ACCGTATTATTACTATTGTTGGAGTTGTTCCAATTGACACTTAAGTTGGGTTGTACCGACACCCTAAGGGTTTTGTCAATATCAAATTCTAGGTTTGCAGACCCCTTATTAGAGTTGGTAGCCCCCACAAAATTGGATACATTTTCAGTGAAATATCTACGATCAGGCAAAATATTTTCCCTATTGGTCATCTGATCATTATAAGAGTCGCTGTACGCAAAAAAGTAATTTCCGTCTACTTTATATTTACCTTTTTTTGCATTGGCATAACTAGCTCCCAAATTTGATGAAGTCGTAATCCCATTTCCAAAATTATTTAGAAGACTAGATCCCCTGGCCCCAGAATTCCCTACCATATCATAAATCTCATCGTATGAGAAACCGGAGTTATTAATATTATTGGCACCTCCTATAAAACTTACGCGTTGGGTATCGTTGAAATAATTGAGTAATCCACTTAGCTGATACCTATCATCCGTACCGTAACCTGCAGAAGCACGCCCCATATACCCTTTATTCTTATCTTTCTTGATGGTTAGGTTAATGGTCTTATTCTCGCCATCGGCATCGTCTCCTGTAAATTCTTGCTTTTTTGTCTTGGTGTCGGATATTTGGATTTTACTTATAATATCTTTAGGCAGACTCTTGGTAGCCACCTTGGGGTCGTTACTAAAGAACACCTGCCCATTAACCAATACACGGTCTACTTCTTTACCGTTTACGGTAATTTTACCATCCGAATCCACCTCCACGCCCGGTAATTTTTTCAACACATCTTCTACCGTGGCATCTGGTCTGGTTTTAAAAGAATCCGCATTAAATTCTAGCGTATCTTTTTTTATAGCAATAGGAATTCTATGCCCTACAAGGCGTACCTCATCTAATTCCTCTGCCTGCTCCTCCAATTGCACCTTACCTAAGTCTACTTTCTCCTTTAGCTTCACCTCCATCACTAAGGACTTATATCCATTGTAAGTAAAAAACAGTTTTACATCCTTCAAATGGGTCTTACCTTCCAGCTCAAATTCTCCTTTCTGATTAGAGATGGTATAGGAAATTAGGGTACTATCCTTTATAGATTCCGCATAAATAGTAGACGCCTCCAAAGGTGTATTGGTCATTGCATCTACAACTTTACCACTAAGTGTAAAATCCTGGGAATAAGAAGTGTAAAAAAACAAAAAGGAAAGTAGGGTAGAAAAAACTAATTTAGTCATTAGGTAAGTTGGTGTTGGATTATTGGCGTTTTCACAAATGACCAAAAATAACCCAACACCTAGCAAGACCCAAATGGTTAACAGAACTTTAATAGTCCAAGGGCACCTAGCCCATGAAAAAAAAAGATTGTCTTTATTTTTTCCTCATAAACACCGATACGGGAACTCCCGTAAAATCGAAATTCTCTCTTAGTTTATTCTCCAAAAATCGCTTGTAAGGATCCCTTACATATTGCGGTAGATTACAAAAGAATGCGAACTGGGGATATGGGGTAGGCAATTGAGTACAGAATTTAATCTTTACGTACTTATCCTTATACGCCGGAGGCGGATAATTCTCTATAATAGGCAACATAATATCATTCAGTTTTCTGGTAACCACTTTTTTGGAGCGGTTCTCATAGACTTTTACTGCTGTCTCAATAGCTTTAAAAATACGCTGTTTGGTAAGCACGGAAATAAAAAGAATAGGCACATCTACAAATGGCGATATAGCCTCTTTTATTTTTTGAGTATACGCTTTAATAGTATTGGTTTCCTTATCTTCAATAAGATCCCATTTATTTACTAGAATAACGATACCCTTGTTATTACGTTGCGCCAACCAGAAGATATTTTCTACCTGCCCATCAAAGCCACGAGTTGCATCTAACATTACAATACAAACATCTGAATGCTCAATAGCCCTTACAGAACGCATTACAGAGTAAAATTCCAAATCCTCACGTACTTTGGACTTACGTCTAATCCCTGCGGTATCCACTAGATTAAACTCAAATCCAAAACGATTATATTTAGTATCTATACTATCTCTAGTAGTACCTGCAACATCGGTAACAATATATCTTTCCTCTCCAATAAGAGCGTTTATAAACGAAGATTTCCCAGCATTTGGTCTCCCTACTACGGCAAAACGCGGTAAATCGTCCGGTTGCTTGGCTCTTTCTGGCAACACTTTTACCAAATCATCCAAAAGATCTCCGGTACCACTACCGCTAATACTGGCAATAGTGTAGTAATCTCCAAGTCCAAGCGAATAAAACTCTACTGCTTCCTGAGCCCTCTTTGCATTATCAACTTTATTCACCACTAGAAAAATGGGTTTATCTACCCGTCGCAATAATTTGGCTACATCCTCATCCATGCCAGTTAATCCTGACTCTACATCCACCATAAATACAATGGCATCTGCCTCATCTATTGCTAATTCTACTTGTTTATCTATTTCTTTTTCAAAAACATCATCACTACCCAACACATATCCTCCAGTATCAATCACTGAAAACTCTACTCCGTTCCAATCACTCTTCCCGTAATGGCGATCGCGTGTAACCCCGCTCACGGCATCAACAATGGCCTCTCTTCTTTGGATAAGTCGGTTAAATAAGGTGGATTTACCCACATTAGGCCTTCCTACAATGGCAACTATAGCACTCATATACTTAAATTTGATGCAAAAGTACTATTAATAATTGAGGTAAAAACAGTATCTTTTCTCCTTTATTCATAGTTAGTTACTTCAATGGCCCTCCCCAACAGTATTGTCTTACGACCTAGGTTTCAACTCATACTGAATGAAAACGTGCTCGTAATTATAGAACTGTTCAAGAATTCAGCTGAACCTCCTTTTATAACGAGGATCTCGGATCATCATGTTTTCATAAAATTCAACAAAACAGAATCCAACTTCTGGTCGCCCCAGTTGCAAATCGAAATCCTTGACCAAGAAGAGGGTCAAAGTAAAGTTTACGGTCTATTTGGCCCTAACCCAACTCTATGGACATTTTTTATGTTCATCCATTTTGTAGTGGCAACCCTATTTATAACTATAGGAACTTGGGCCTATTCCAGCCATGCTATAGGGAAAACCTATGGGCTACAAATAGGACTTTTGGCTTTAATGGTGCTTATATGGACAGCATTATATTTTATTGGCAGAAGAGGCAAAAGAAAAGGTAGGCACCAAATGCAGTGCCTACACAATTTTTTAATGCAACGAGTGGGCATCCATGTTATGGAATCCCCACATAAGGATTAATTGTTATAACCAAATCGTTTGAGCTGATTAGGATCGTTCCTCCAATTCTTGTTCACTTTTACATAAAGCTCTAAGTGCACCTGCTTCTCGAAGAATTTCTCCAAATCTTTCCGCGCCTCCACACCTACTCTTTTTAGGGCAGCACCTTTATGACCGATGATGATCCCTTTTTGCGTCTCTCTTTCCACCATAATTACGGAACGCATGCGTATTATCTTTTCGTCTTCAAAAAATTCCTCTGTATCAATCTCAACAGCGTACGGAATTTCTTTTTTATAAAATTGAAGAATTTTCTCCCTAATAGTTTCGTTCACGAAGAAACGCTCAGGTTTATCTGTTAGCTGATCCTTAGGATAATATGCTGGCGCCTCCGGTAATAGCTCCAAAATTCTATGGAACACTTCCGTCACATTAAAATTCTGTAATGCGGATATAGGATGAATTTCTGCATTGGGCAACTGCTCTTGCCAATATTGCACCTGCTCTTCCAACATCCCTTGCTCAGAGATATCAATTTTATTCAGCAACAACAGAACTGGAATAGTACTATTTTTAATTTTTTCAAAAAAACGCTCGTCCTTTAAAGCTTTCTCTCCTATCTCTACCATGTAGATCAACACATCCGCATCCTCAAAGGCCGATTTAACAAAGCCCATCATAGAAGACTGTAATTCATAAGCAGGTTTTATAATACCGGGTGTATCAGACAGTACCATTTGAAAATCCTCACCATTTACAATACCTAATATCCGGTGTCTGGTAGTTTGGGCCTTAGAGGTTATAATAGATAATTTCTCTCCTACAAAAGCATTCATGAGCGTGGATTTCCCGACATTGGGATTTCCTATTATATTTACAAAACCGGCTTTATGAGACATATTCCAAAATTAATTTATGTTGACACAAAGGTAATAGAATCCTTGGTTCTAGATGATAATTAACCCTAAAATAACGTATAGCACCACCGTAACTATACCACCGATTAAGGCATAGGGCATTTGCGTATTAATATGATCTATATGATCGCTCCCCGAGGCCATGGAGGATATAATGGAGGTATCGGAAATAGGGGAACAGTGATCTCCAAAGATACCCCCTCCAAGAGTTGCCGCCACTACGAACGGCAAGGGAACTCCATGGATATCTGCCATGGGCACTGCAATTGCCATCATAATAGCAAATGTTCCCCAAGACGTTCCAGTTGAAAAAGCAATAAAAGAACTGATTACAAAAATAATTGCGGGCAAGAAAGCGGGAGACAACCATTCTTTAGACCAATTGGCCACAAACTGCCCGGTCCCTAATGTATTTGAAGCATCCCCAATTGCGAAGGCCAATAACATTAACAGGGCCAAGGGCATAAGTTCACTAATCCCTTTCAAAGCCAACTCTACCATCTCCTTGGTTTTCATAATCCTTTGCGACCTATAAAGCACCATAGCTACCAAGATTGCTGTTAACACGGAATATAATACGGAAGACGATCCAGAACCATTACCAATAGCTTTAAAAACATGGTCTCCAAAGGAAATAGCATCAGGAACTGCATCCCATCCGGTATAGGCAAGAAAAAAGGGCATCATCAATACCATTGTGGCCAACGGCACAATCATATTGTAGGCTTTAGCCTTAATTCCCTTCTTAGATTCAAAGGATGTTACTGTACTAGATAACATCGGTTGGGCATTATCATTCATTAATTTCCCCGTTTCCAATGTCCGTTTTTCAGCTTTTGCCATGGGTCCAATATCCTTATTTAGAATAATCACCAAAAACACAAACAAAATAGCTAGAATGGGATAAAAATTATACGCCATAGAAGAAAGCATAGTCCCAAAGGGATCTTCTATCCCTTGTGCAAGTAATAACCCCATTATAAAAGCACCCCAAGCATTAAAGGGAATAAGAATAGAAGAGGGTGCAGAACTAGAGTCGGCGATATAAGCTAATTTTTCCCTAGGGATCCTCAACTTATCGAATACCGGTCTATATAAGGTTCCTACGGTTAAAGAGCTAATACTAGTTTCTACAAACAATAGCATACCTGTAAGTAGCGCCATAAGTTGCACTACCACCCTACTATAACCAGTTTGTTTCTTTTCGAAATAGCGAATTACCTTATTTAGCACATTGATAAATCCTTCAACCCCTTTGGAGTATTGAATAAACAATAATAAGGCTCCTACCAATGCACTAAACATTATGGTCCTGGTATTGCCCGGAGATTTAAAAACATTGACCAAACCTTCTACAGTTGCCAAAGTCCCTGTAAGAAAATTCCAGTCATGAATGATAATCCAAGAAAACCAGATCCCAAAAAGTAAGGCAATATACACTTGCTTAGTTCTAAGGGCAAGAATTATTGCAATGACGGGTGGCAAGATGGAGAGAAAACCGTAGTTATCCATAAGTAGTCGGGCGAATTAAATTATAACCTCTTCTTAAAACGCTACAAAATATAAAGAATTTGACAAGGTGGTACATCACATTGCATTTTAAAACAAAAGATTTATTAATACCTATCATAATTCACACATATTAGAACAGCAGAACATTGGATTTATACTATTCAAACTATTCAGCCACTCATTTACTGATAAGAAATGGAATTTACGCCAGCCCTAAGACCATATCACCTCTGTCTTCAGGAATAGTATGACAACTTTTTGAAATTTAATTAGAAAATTGTTTGGCTAATCGTAAAAAGCGTGTATCTTTGCAGTCCGAAATAATTCAGTCAGCATTATGAACTGAGAGTTAAAAGCTAAGTTGATTATTTTGGAAACGCACATCGCGGGATAGAGCAGTAGGTAGCTCGTCGGGCTCATAACCCGAAGGTCACTGGTTCGAGTCCAGTTCCCGCTACTAGTAAAGACAAGGGTTTCAAGAGATTGAGACCCTTTTTTTATTTTTACTGTACATCATATGTACAACAATTTTGAGGATCATGGGATCATTTCGGATCAAGTCAAAAAGTTGTGGGATTAAGGATTTAAGCAAAAATAGTTGTCAGCCTATATAAGAAGAATTCTACGTTCCTGACACCCCTGAACTGTGCCCTAAATGCTTTTATCTTGGCATTGAATGATTCTGCCGAGGCGTTGGTGCTTCTGTTGTCAAAGTAGTTCAGGATATTTTGATAATGGATCGACATTGTCCTGGATATGGTGCTGAAGCTTTTGAAGCTGGCCTGCCTCACTTTTTCGTCCCATTTCGCTAATCTTATGAGCGCCGAGGTTTTGTCCTTTGTATTGTTGAATATCCAAGATAGATTCTGGCATAAATTATATGCTTTCTCTAGATC
>NZ_AUCB01000036.1 GCF_000429545.1 Arenibacter certesii DSM 19833 | reverse complement strand
CAGAAGATGCACCTTGGGCCCTTTTTGGCTTCCTTCAGACCAAGGGCCGCTACCAGTTCGTCCCAAGGGATGGCGATATAGATCTTGCCAAGATCGCTTTCGAGAAACCGGGCGTAAAACGCATCGAACTCTTCGGTCTGGGAGGAAAATGTAAAACTGTGCTGGAAATCGTGGATTCTTCGTATCTTGGACATAGACATTAAGATAAAAACCCCGTTTTTTGAGCTAGAGACTCGTTTTCGGGGTTTTATTATATCTAAATATACGAATTAAATACCTGATAAACAAGCAGTTGCGTCAATTCTGAATGCGCCTTTGAAAGAGTAACACTTACTAAGATTCCTGATAGCTATTTGAAGGACTAGTAGTTCATCAATCGCAATAATAAAGCCCTTTTATCCCTTATTTTGCAAAATAAATATAGATTCCAATAACTATAGCACAGATAGCTAAGCCTACATGGTGTACATATTTATAAGGCTCTATAGAAACCTGATTGGTATATTCCAGTTTAAACGCATCTTTTCTAGGATATAATTTTCCAATAATCAACATAATTCCCACGTTTAAAAGAAATAAAATTGCCATTATATGCAGATAATGGGGATACGCATCTGCCTCTATCAATTTTAAAGCCGCAGCGTCGGTAATGCCAGCATCTTCAGCTGCAACCAAAGCTTTACCTACAAAATGATCTTTGAGGAAAAACTGGCTGATAATATAAAGGATAGAACCTGAAAAAATTCCAATTTTGGCTGCAATTGCAGGTACTCTTTTCGTTAAATATCCTACTACTATAATAGTGAAAATGGGAATACTATAGATACCGTTTATTTCTTGCAAATAATTAAACAGACTTCCAGCATTTGCAATCATTGGAGCAATAAACATAGCTGCTAATGCCAAACAAATTCCAAATATTTTTCCGTATTTAACAATAGTCCGCTCTTGGGCCTCAGGGTTAATATGCTGTTTGTAAATATCTATCCCAAACAAAGTAACCGAACTATTAAGTACACTATTGAACGAACTTAAAATTGCTCCAAAAAGTACAGCAGCAAAGAAACCAACCATAGGTTTTGGCAATACTGCCCTTACCAATTCGGGATAGGCAAGGTCACTAGAAGCTAGGCTACCATCAAAATAATGGTAAGCTATCATTCCAGGAAGCACTAAAATTAAAGGTCCTAATATTTTTAGAAAAGAAGCTAATAGTAATCCTTTCTGTCCTTCCGCCAAGTTCTTGGCTGCCAAGGCACGTTGAATAATCTGTTGATTGGTTCCCCAATAAAAGAGCTGCACCAACATCATTCCAGTAAAAATGGTGGAAAAGGGTACTTCTTGTCCGGGTTCCCCAGTAGAATCAAACCTATCTGCATTAGTAGTCATCAAATTTTCTAACCCGGCAAACACATTACCATCCCCAATAGCCATCAAACCAAAAATAGGAATCAAAAGTCCCCCTGTTAAGAGTCCAATCGCATTGATACTATCCGAAACTGCAACTGCTTTTAAGCCTCCAAAAACTGCGTAAATGGAACCAATTATCCCAATCCCCCAAATACACATCACCAAAGCCGTCTTATCTGAAACTCCTAAAAGTCCGGGAACATCAAACATGCCACTAATGGCCACTGATCCAGAATATAGTATTACAGGCAACAACACTACTACATAACCAGTTAAGAACAAGCCAGACGTAATTGTCTTTGTGGTAACATCGAACCGTTTTGCCAAAAATTGCGGAATAGTTGTTAGCCCACCTTTAAGATATCTTGGCAATAAAAAAATGGCAGTAACCACCATTGCTATGGCTGCCAGAGTTTCCCAAGCCATAACTGACAATCCGTCGGTATAGGCACTCCCATTTAGCCCCACAATTTGTTCCGTAGAAAGGTTGGTTAAAAGCAAGGAACCCGCAATTACTCCTGCGGTAAGGCTTCTACCACCTAAAAAATAACCATCAGAGGAATTTTCATCCGTTTTTCTAGTTGCCAAATAAGATATTATGGCCACGAGCAAAGTAAAGCCTACAAAAGAAATTATTCCTAACATGGTGGTATAAATAAGTTAATTGGATTGTTAGGGTTAAATATATTGGATTATTTAGAAATAGTGAGTGGCTTTCTAAATTTTATCTCATTTTACGTTAAAAAAATATCTCTTATTAATAATCTGCATGAACTATATATAGCAGTTAAAAAGCTATTTAAGTAGAATTATTTCAAAAGAGATAATACGCAATTACAAATTATTCTTGAGCATTCCTTATAAAATTCATCACTAAGCATCACAGTTGTTGTTATTTATAAAAATGATGTATTTTTGAGAAGCCAACTTGGGTATATTTACTGCGCCGTATAATCAATACGCAATCCGTAATCCCAGCACAACAGCACTATCCAAGAAAATTGGTTGAAAAAAACACCTATGAAAAAGCTAATATGTATTATTATAGCATTTTACCTTGTTAGCTGTAATGATAATTCTGAACCTATAACAGTTAGTACCGAGGAGCTACATCAATCTATACAGAAGGTGACGGACATAATGGTACATGATATCTTCTCACCACCGGTAGCTAGTCGAATCTTTGCCTATCCCAATGTTGCTGCATATGAAATTATGGCACTCAACAACGACGAGTATGCCTCTTTGGTAGGACAAGTAACCGACTTGACCCCTATTCCCCAACCCGCTCTAGAAGCAACTATAAACTATGAACTGGCTGCCTTAATAGCCCATATGGAGCTAGGAAGAAGATTAATTTTTTCAGAAGAGACACTCATAACCTTTAGGGACAGTCTATATCAAAAATGGAGTAAGAAGAACCCTAAATTATTTAATGCTTCAAAAGATTATGGACTTCAAGTAAGCGAGCATATTGCCAAGTGGATGAGTCAGGATAATTACAATCAGACAAGGACAATGCAAAAATTTACGGTAGATACGGACGATCCCACCCGATGGCAACCAACGCCCCCAGGATATATGGATGGAATTGAGCCTCATTGGGGCAAAATAAGGCCCTTTACGTTGGACTCCGCCAATCAGTTTACTCCATCCCCACCACCACCATTTTCTATGGAAAAGGATTCGGATTTTTACAAAGAAGTTATAGAGGTCTATGAGATCAGCAAAGAAATAACTGAGAAAGGGGATGATTCAGAGGAAATAGCCATGGCAAAATTCTGGGACTGCAATCCCTATGTATCGGTTACAAGAGGCCATTTAATGTTTGCAACCAAAAAAATATCTCCTGGGGCACATTGGATGGGTATTACTAAAATAGCAAGCAAGAAAGCAGAATCGGATTTTGCTGAAACTGTATATGCCTATACCAAAACATCTATCGCCATTGCCGATGCTTTTATCAGTTGTTGGGATGAAAAATACCGTAGCAATCTCATCCGTCCAGAAACAGTAATCAATCAATATTTAGATGAGAATTGGCTGCCTATATTGCAAACACCTCCATTTCCCGAGTACACCAGTGGACATTCTGTAGTTTCAGGAGCTGCGTCTATAGCATTAACAGAAATTTTTGGGGATAACTTTTCATTTGATGATGATACTGAAGTACCGTACGGGCTGCCTATTAGAAGCTTTAATTCATTTGGGCATGCTGCAGAAGAAGCGGCATTGAGCAGGTTATATGGAGGAATACACTATAGGAGCGCCATTGAACTAGGGGTTAAGCAAGGAAAGGATTTAGGAAATTTTGTAGTAGACAAACTATCCATGACCAAGCCTAATGAACTTGCTTCAAATAGGTAGTAACTTTTTTAAAAAATTAGGAGAAATTCTTCATCTATTAGTAAGGGGATATAAAATATAGTAGATCAATATTATATTTTATATCCCCCTAATTTAAATACCGTTCAACATTAATACGTATTAAAATCCAAAACCTACTCCAAATGTGAATCGGCCTCCTTCTTCTGAGGCAAATAGGGCGAGTCTTGCTGTTAGTACATCAGCTCCATTAAAGAAAAACCCTCCCCCATAAGAGGTATGCCATAAATCTGAATTTTCTCCTGAAGTCCAAACTCTACCATAATCAAAACCACCATAAACACCTACAGTAACAGGTAACAATCCTGTTTTTAATTCTTTTATACTATATCTTAGATCGGTGTTTTGATAATAACTGGTTTTTCCTGAAAATCGCTGATTTCTATATCCTCTAAGGCCATCTATCCCACCTATGCTAGCAGCTTGATAAAACTCGTACTCCTCGCCCAGATTAAAATGCGCCTTCCATTTAGTTGCCAAGACCAATCTTCCGTCTGCCACTAACTTATAATTAAAAGCTAGACTAGGGACAATGTAGGCATAATGTTGATCTCTATTCTCTAAACTAGTCTTATATCCAACAAGCAGCTCAGTAGACATTCCCATAGTGGGAAAAGCATTATTATCTAAGCTCTCAAAGGAATAGCCTGCATTCACCCCCAGAAAACTGTTCCTACTTTCCTCTCCATTAGCTTGATAAAAAGTATTGACAAACCTATCTACCGTTTCCTCTACTTCCAGAGTTTCTAGGGAAAGACCTGCCCTAAATTTTGCGCCCAAATGTCCTCGCCACACCAAAGAGGGGGAAAAACTAAACTGTTCTATTCTTACCCTATTATAATCCATCCCCAAGGCATCATCAAAATTCTCGGTTTCATTACCAATTCCAAATAAATTAATACTGAAATTAGGACTAGTAAAACGGGCAGCCAACTCTAAGTTCCAATTATTAAAGACATGGGCAAACTCGCCATTATAGCCCAATTCAAATCCGCTGGTAGCAAAGTAATAGGCAGCGCTAAAGGTTTGTTTGCGCGTAAAGGGATTTTTTCTAAATCCATATAAGGTATTTGTAGCACTAAAGCCAAGCTTTACACCATCATCAGGATTAAACCCAACTGTTGGTATAATTTGTTGTGTACTGTTCCTTGTTTTTAAGGGTTGAAAAGTGTTGGTTTCATAATCGTTGGTAAGCCTAAGCTTAGCTCCATCTATTTTATTTACCGTATTCTTTTTGGTCTTATGATCATAGATCCAGATATTCCTTCCTCCAGTTATATTGTAGGTATCATTATTTTGACCGCCGATGAGCCGAACCTTGATCCGATTATTCTGATTTCCACTAACTTCAAAAATATCGGTGTCATCCAGACCATACAGCCAAATTTCTTTTGTTATTGCCCTATTGAAGGTCTTTTGAAAAAACAATTTTTCCTTTTCACCTTTTATATTCCGATAAGCTTTAATTTCAATTTCATTTTTGGACAGGTTATTTATTTCAAACCAGTCGTCCTTGTCGGTCCCTTTTATAATGACAAACTTATTGAGGGATTTAAAATAATCATCTGCAATCTTTGGTAAGTTTTGTATTCGTGATAGAAGTATGCTTTTAAGATTTAATATATCGTCGTCCAAAACTTCTTTAGGAATATTTGTAAACGCTTCGTCTATAATTTCTGGTGTAAGGTGTTCTTGAATAATTGCCACCTGCCGCTCCCAATCTACTTTTGTAGTTTGCGACAACAAGGTCATATCCAGGGCATAGGCACTTTTGTTAAAGGTCTCCACATTTCTAATATCATTATTAAAACCCTCCATCATTTTCAAAGGAGGAATTATCCTGGTCGCGACATTCATTAGCGCTCCATCTCCCCAAATGGAATACACTTGATCGCGATCTCTAGGAATTGCTTTAAAAATAATCTTTCCTGTTTCCTTATTTTCAACTTCTCCCCAACGCCATTGATCGTCATGTCTGTCCCAATCTCCCAAGACCATATCAAACAGCCGTGATCTTAAATATCTGTCGGTATCTACTTCATACTTTTCGTCGCGTCTAATCTTGTCGAGCATGTCCGTAGTACTTTCAATTTTATTGGCATAACCAAAGCTTCCTTTTTCTCCATGCCCATCACCTACATGCTCTTCCAACATATAAAGTTCATCCCCAAATTCCTCATTAAATTCCTCCAAGGCCGGTTGCTTAGGAATATAGTACAAATTAGGATTTGGATGATACACATCTATTGCATCGGAAAGTGTCCCCACGGTGAGAAGACCGTATGGGAAGGCACCCGTATAAAAATCCATTAACAAGGCTTCTGTATAGGTATCCTTAAACTCTCCCATCACATATTTCTCCTTAAAGGCCATAGCTTGGAGGTAAACCTCAGCACTTTTTTTAACGCCTCTCATCACATATTCCTTTCCGGCGCTATCAGCTAATCGTAACGATCTAGATTGGTTTCCACCTCCTTTTCTAACCGGTTTTACACCGCCAAACAAGGTATCTAACTTAAGGGTGGGAGCAGTAACTTCCATGGCATAATATCTACGGTACCGTTCACCCCAAATAGTTTTAAAAAACCCACTTTTATCGATATCATCTTTGGTATATACCGAGGCCTTTACCTCTTTGGGGAAATCTACGCTATGAAAAACATAATTTTTGTTCCGATCTGCGGGCAACACCTCTGTAGCAAAAAGAAACTCGGGTTCATTATTTTGATCAACACCATAATACTTTACTTCAGAGGAACCATCTGTGTATATCATTAATTGTGCAAAACCCAACCTTCCAGTAGAAAACATAGCGCCGTTCAATAATCTAGTGGCACCTTCTTTAGCCCCAGAACCACTAACAATCTGTGGAGTGTTATCTTCTACAATATACTGAAGGGAGTGTTCGTGACCAGAAGCTAAGATTACTTTATCCGAGTATTGGGCTAGAGTAATTAAACGATTTTTTAGTTCCCTATACCTTTTGTTCTGTAGGTCTGTAATAGATGCCCCACTTGTTTTTCTTAGCAAATTAAAAACGGAGCTTAGAATAGGAAAGGGAAAGCCCTCCCCGGCGGGATTTAAATTTTCTTTTAAGGAAAAGTGTCCTCTATGTGAACCATAAGTAAACAAAGGATGGTGAAGAGCCAATATGGTGGTCTTGTCCCTATTTTTTTTGATTAGACTTTCTAATTCATCAAAGAATGTCTCCCTATCTTTAATTTCACATCCATCATTCATTGTCGGGTGCTTATCCCAATTGGTAAGATACCACTCCGAATCAATAGCGATTAGCACAATTTTATCATCTATATCAATTTTTTCTATTGGACAGCCATCCTCCGGGAAAAACACCTCTTTACTATCCAACTTTTCTTGGATGTATTCTTGTTGTCTTTCCAAGCCTTTTAAACCTTCGCTATACCAATCGTGATTTCCTGGAATAAAAATAGCGTTCCCCTTAAATTCGGATAACGATTCTAACTGTGCATCCAAATGATTTTTAGCTTCCAAATAAGCTTGGTTATATTTGTCAGGGTCTGGTAGTCCGGCAGGATATATATTGTCGCCCAAAAAAATTGCTGTACTATTGTTTGAAGCATTATTAAGCTGGTTCTTAAAAGCTATAAGGGCAGGGTTCATTCCTTCCATAGGGGACAATCCGGCATCTCCTATTAAATAAAAAGTATGAGAAATGTTTTTATTGGAGGGCACATCTGTTACATCCTTATCTAGCTTGTATTTAGATTCGTAGGTTGCGCAGCTCGATAAAAGAAGTAGCAAAGCAAAAATTGATATAACTTTTTTCATCTGAATAACAATAGATAATATAATTTTGTAATTTGTGATTTATAAAAAAACGAATGCTAGATATCATTAAAGATACAGAGGAATATGTAGTTGATTTATTGACAGCACAACTTAATGCCAACTATTTATACCACAATCTTCGTCATACTCAAAGAGTAGTCAAAATTACTAAAGAATTATTGGAAGCTTATGATCTGGGTGAAAAAGAAAATGAAATAATTACTCTGGCTGCTTGGTTGCATGACACTGGCTATACCCAGGGATATGAGAATCACGAAAAGAAAAGTGCAGCAATTGCATCCCAATTTCTAACAGAAAAGAAGTATGCGGCGCATGATATTCAAAAGGTGCAGCAGCTCATTATGGCCACCCATCGGAACCATACCCCTACCAACTTATCCGAAGATATAATTAAGGATGCAGACACCTCCCATTTGGGAAGCAGCAATTATACTGAAACCGCTGAACTCCTAAGGGAGGAACTATTTCTTCTTGGAATTGCCGAATTCACTCCCCAAGAATGGGACCAAGAAAATATAAATATGCTGGGTTCTGAGCATCGTTTTTACACTGGCCATGCAAAAAAATACTGGCAAGAAACAAAAAATAAGAATCTTAAGAAACTGATTAAAAAAGAGGCCAAGCTGAAAAGTACTGCTAGCAAAGAAAAATTAAAGGTTAAATTAAAAAATGAAAGCCCAGAAAGAGGCATACAGACTATGTTTCGGGTTGCAATGCAAAATCATTTAAAATTAAGTGATATTGCAGATACAAAAGCAAACATACTTCTTTCTGTAAATGCCATCATCATCTCTCTTTTGCTTACCAACCTAATTCCAAAATTAGATAGCCCTAAGAACGAATTCCTAATTTACCCAACATCCATCTTCATTCTTTTTAGCGTGGTGTCTATGATTATGTCCATTATGGCCACAAGGCCCAATATCACTAGAGGGGAATTTACCAAGGAAGATGTAAAACAGAAAAAGGTAAACCTATTGTTTTTTGGAAATTTCCATAAGATGGAGCTCCCAGATTTTGAATGGGCCATTCAGGAAATGATCAAAGACCAGAGCTATGTGTATAACTCCCTCACCAAAGACCTCTACTTTTTAGGTTTGGTATTGGATAGAAAATATAAATTATTAAGATGGACCTATACTATTTTTATGATTGGGATGATCTTATCTGTCGTTGCTTTCTTTTTATCCTTTAATTATCATATGTCTTTAGCATAATAAGAATTAGCTTATGCTTTTATCTCATTTAGCAGGTCTTGATAGGAATAAGTTTTATTACTTTTCTTCACTGGTCGGTATAAAATCCCGGCACGGATAGCCTTTAACCCTGATACACCTTGCAATCCTTCTAGCTCCACAATTTCAATATTGGAATCAAAATACCCTTTTGAGCGTAAAAAGTTTATATACCTAAGATATTCCAGTTCATCTCGCTTTTGAGCATATACGATTACCAGTTTCCCAGATTGAGTTAATCTTTCCTGTGTACCCTTTATGAATGATTTATCTATACGTTTTTTTATAATTTCATAACGGGCATTATAGGTGCCATCCACATCAAACCGTTTTTCATCCATTCTAAACCTAATGGACAGTGAGGTGTTATACACCAGTATCAACGAAGCCACATCCAATTTAACCTTCAATTCTGGCTTACATCTATAATGGGCGTTCTCCAACTCACACATCATTTGCAACTGCCATAATCGCAAATTACTTAAGTATATGGGATCAAAATTCCTCTCTGCGGATATAGCATTTCCAATATACATATTGTGTTCTATGCCATCGGTTTTGTAACGCTCAAAATAATGAGGAAACATTTTTTGGGCCTGTTCCTGACTTTTATCTAACACTCCAGCCAATTTTTTATTAATGAAGGTAACACTCTCATCATAATTACGACGATGATCATAATAAGTCCCTGTGCCCAAATCAATATGGGATTTATATAACGTTATGCGTTTCTTTAATGTATCATCGGACTTAGACAAGTACTCAAATACCGGATTTATATTTTTGGTTACAAAATCAAAGATATCCTGTTCACTTGTACTTTGGAGCGAATCTTTTATATCGGCCAAATAGTTGTTCACCCTAAAAATAAGTTCCTCATAAATAGGAAGACTATGACTTTCCAACGCTTCGGATAACACACTGTTAATTTCAGACAATTGTATTGTTAGATCACGTTGTATTGCTTCATTCCGTATTTGGGAAGAATTCCTAATATCTATTTGCCCGTATAGTGGGTACACATCATTAAAAACAATTTCCTTAAAGGAGGGCTCGTTGCCCAAGTATTTCTCTTTTATAAAGCGTTTGGCCTCTTCCTGAAATTTCCAGGAAACCGATGGATGCACCGAAGTACATTCGTTCTGGATTACCGCGTCTATTAAATTTTCTTCCTCCTCTATAGAGCGCAATGCAGCGGACACAATATAGGGCATGATATCCTCCAATTTTTGGCCATTAACACTATTAAGGTCATTTGCATTATCAGAAACCAACTCCAATACTCCAATTAGCTTGCCTTTTTTGGCAATGGGGGCGAATAGGGCACTTTTAATATTCTGATCGTATAAATTTTTAAATGGCGCCTTTCCTTCAGTCCTGATGTATTCCTTATTTACGTCTGAAATAATGAATAAACTATTCTGCTCCATTAGTTTATCATAGGCCTCTAAGCATAAAGATGTGTTACATTTCTCTGGGCTACTCTTCTTTAAAAGATAACTTTCTATTCCATCTAAAAAGTCGCTTTCAAATTGCTGTAGCTTTGGATTGTACTTTACAAAACCTAACCGCAATCCAGAAAGTCCAAAGAGCGATTTAAAGGATTCTTCCACCTCTTTCAAGAAATTATTTTCCTTATTATAGTCTGTTACAATTAAATTAGATTTAATTTCAGAAATCACATGCTCGGCAGTAACATCAAACATATTTGAAATTACAAAGCCCTTGCTTATAAAGCTATTGGGGGGAATTTTTTGCTTCCAAAGTTCTAAGTCGTCAATATTTACCAATAATTCATCAACATCATCCTGGGTAATTTCCAAGGGTGTTCCAATGGGAATAATCTCCATAAAATCAGCATTATACAAAATCCGATAATGACGCATCACCCCTTCGGCATCGGGAATATTATAGAAAAAAAGACGTTTAAAATCGAGTTTATAGCCGTAATAATAATTAAGGATAACGACACAGGCCATAATATAGTCTACCCCTTGTTCTAGATTAGTTATCTTTGGTTTATAATCTGGACCCGCAGCCTTCAAAATACGTTTAAACCGGTTACTGGCATTAAATATTATATCGCTATAAGGCAGGGATGCCGTCTTAATCTCGTTATCGGACAATAAGGGAGAAAAGGAATCTTGCAACAACAAGTCTATTATCCCTTTATGCTTCTCCAAGAGAGAAACATCTGAAAACCCTTCCTTAAGTTCCGGAAAAGGCGCTTGCATATCTAGAATATATCTAGCTCTTTTGGCCAAATGTTCATTTGAGCCTTCGGCTAAATCCTCATACTGCTGCAACAACTTATTAAAGCTGATGATATGTTGTAAGGGCAACACCTTTTCCATGAATCCACATTTATCAAAGACTTAGTCTTATATCAGGGTATAAAATTACAAAAAGATAAGCCTATTCGGAAAAGAGTTAAGGTTTTTACGGGTTACAACAAACTTTCATTAAGCACTTTTCTATTTTTACTAAGGTCCAATACTACAAAGTTATGAAGCTAAGACAGGAAGAGGAGGATTTAAAGATGACAGTAAATGAGACGAAAACAAAAATTGATTATTCTTTACAGAAAATAAAACGAATAAAAATTATAACCTCCATCATCACGGCTATATTGATCTTTATTTTTATAGCAATTATATTTTCGCTATTGTTTTTAGCCTCCTAATTATGGGTTATTAGCTAGTAGAAAATAATAAATCATTTCCACCCCCTTTACCTTGGTATATAGCAAATAAGTTAAATTTTTTATTGCAGCCTAAAAGTTATAGGGATAATATACGATACCTTAACGGACCTTCCCCGTTGTTTACCAGGCCTCATTTGTGGTAGGGCAGCAATAATCCTATTGGCTTCTATCTCTAGCAATTTATCGGGGCCCCTAGTTTTTATCTGAATTATATCTCCTGTATTATCAATAATAAATTGCACATACACCCTACCTTCTATACCTAATTCCACCGCAACATCCGGATAGGTAAAGTGCTTTTGTATGTGTTCTTGAATTTTCTTTTGAAAACATGCTTTTAGGACATCATTATTTCTGCCTGTACATCCGGGGAATACGGGTACATTTTCGATAACTGCAAATGGCACTTCCACATCTTCCTCCTCTTCTTCTACCACTACTACATCCTCTACTTTTAAAGGTGCTTCTTCTACCACCGTTTCTTGATTAATTTCGGTACTTTGGATAACGGTTTCTTCTATCTCGGCTACATTTTCTACAATTTCAATAATTTCGGGAGCGGCAGGAGGTGCAGGGGGTGGTGGTAACTTAAGCGTTTCGGTACTTGGTACTATCTCCTCTAAATTATCCACCACCGTAACTATTTGAACTGGCAAATCATCCTTTGGATAGCTGCGCAATTCTAAGGCTCTCCAAACTAAAATAAGAACCAATACAAGTCCGATAACAAAAAATAGTCCGCTTTTTTTGTTCAAATCTGCCTTGGGGTTCTTTTTGAGTTCCATGACCTTACAATTTTATACTATCAATTTCGCAATTAAACAGCACTCTTAACATGATAATTATCAGTTGATAACATATATATCAAAAAGAGTACATCTCTAACGCAACAGCCGACTCATAGCGTAACCATGAAGATTAATCACGACTTTTATAGACCCTTACATACTAAGGGAATGTGCATAAAATTTAAATAAGTCCTCACATTCAATTTAATGGAATGCAGGGAAGGGAGTAGGAGTATTATAAAATCTTGAATAAATAAAATTCCTTAAATAAGGATAATTATTTTATAAACTATATTTAGCATAGGACTTATAATAGCTACAAATGGATCCAGTTTTATACTTTTGTTTTTGAACTTCTTGGTAAAACTTCCTCCGGGAATGGAAAGAGAATAGTTGAATTCTTCTCTGCAGCAATATGGGAGAGGGTCTGATATAGTCGTAGTTTTATAGCTGATGGGGATTAATCTATTAGCTTCCCAGCTTCCAACAATTTTCCGGCCGCCTGCTCTTCGGCTAACGCAAGGATAATC
Source organism: Arenibacter certesii DSM 19833 (assembly GCF_000429545.1). Lineage (GTDB taxonomy): Bacteria > Bacteroidota > Bacteroidia > Flavobacteriales > Flavobacteriaceae > Arenibacter > Arenibacter certesii. Next base: position 38,939 of record NZ_AUCB01000036.1, on the reverse strand, counting down.
CTAGCTCTTCTAGAACGTTCCGCTTCGGCCTGATTGGCCATCATACGTTTCATATTTTCTGGCAATTGAATATCTTTAATCTTAACATCCCTAATCTCTATGCCCCATTCCATGGTTTCTAGCTCTACAATGGCCTTTATATTTTTCCCCATCTCTTCACGTTTGGATAAGATGGTATCCAATTCTACTTTCCCGCAAACATCACGTAAAGCCGCCTGCGACAATTGAGTAATGGCAAACCGGTATTCCTCTACTTCTAATACTGCTTTTTCAGGATTGCTTATCCTAAAAAAAACCACACCATCTATACTACAAGGCACATTATCTTCCGTCATTACTTCCTGTGAATCAATGTTGATGGTAATTACACGTATATCTACCACTTGAATGGTTTCTATTACTGGGATAATCCACCTTAAACCAGGTTTTAAGGTTTTTATATATTTCCCAAACCTAAACTTTAAAGCGCGTTTATATTCATAAATAATTTTGATTCCAGACAGGAAAAACAAAATGATAAAAACGATAAAAATTAAGGATGGTGCCATGACGTATCTTTTAGTTGAAATCTATTAATGTTATTTCTGAAAGATGAAGAAGCATGACCATATACAAGACGCACCAAATCATCGGGGAGGATGGTAAAAAGGGAAAGCAGTTAACTTTCTATTTCTAAGGGTACTTCTTTTAAAGCTACGAAATAATACAATGATAACCAAGCGATTAACCCCAACAAAACCTTGCTATTTTAGACTTAAGCTTAACAGCCTGAAATTAGTCATAATTAGTTCTCCCGAAAAAGTTAACCCAAACTCTTTTCTTAAAACAGCTGATTTCAAGTATTATCGCCCTATTTCTTCTGCAACATAAACTAGATAACCAGACTGCGATAAATCTAGTTAGTACAAAAGAGAAGATAGATTGTGGCAAGCACCCCATTCCTTACGGAAATTTATTCAAGATTAACACGCTCCAACGATTGCCGGTCCGCTTCTTTAACGTGGCCTGCGAGTTGTGTCCTGGGGGGTGTCTATTTGTTATCTCTATTCTCCGCCCTATAAATAATCAGCTTGTTATAAGGCAACTGACTCCTAAAATCCTTCTGAAAGAATTCCAAATATTGCCAAGGTTGAAAACACGAATAAGAAAAGAACAAACCCTATTAAAGAAATAACCAATCCCGCAATAGCAAGTCCTCTTGGTCGGCTAAATATTCCTATAAAAGAAAATAATAAGCCTAGAAACCAAACAGTCCATCCTATAATTGGCAAACAACCAGCGACAAGAGCAATAATAGAGAGTATAAAGCCAGCTGTTCCAATCCCGTTAGTCTTTGATCTTTGATTTACAATGATGGTTTGTCCTTGGGGATTTTGGTCGCTATTTGGATTTACTTCGTTCATGAATATGGAGTTCTATGTTGTTAATTGAATTCGTAACAACTTCAATAACTTTGGTTCCGATTATTATCTGTCAAGATAAAAACATATATCCATTAATTCCCATTTCGCATCAATTCACCTATACAATTCTTGGCTTAACTTCTAAAATATAAAATAATTATCTCTATGGCTTTCTCATAGATTTTATATCAGAACTTCCTAAAAGTGAAGTGTTTTTAAACAAATTAAACTGTATATTTAATGGTTAAAACCATTGTCTACCAATAAACCAACCTTATGCCATTACTAATCGTTGTCCTTGGGATACTACTTCTTTTTATCCTAATAGCCAGATTTAAGCTCAACGCTTTTATTGCCTTTATCATAGTTTCTCTTGCAGTTGGCATTGCAGAGGGAATGGAATTGGAATTGCTGGTAAAATCCATACAAGATGGAATTGGTAGCACACTTGGCTTTCTAATCATGATATTGGGCCTAGGCGCTATGCTAGGCAAACTAGTGGCAGATAGCGGTGCCGCACAACAGATTACCACCCGTCTGATAGCGAAGTTTGGAATTAAAAACATACAATGGGCATTAGTACTTACCGGTTTTATTGTGGGCATACCCATGTTCTACTCGGTGGGATTTGTAATATTAATTCCCTTAATTTTCACCATTGCGGCCTCTACCCGGCTTCCATTATTATATGTTGGGCTTCCTATGATTGCGGCATTATCCGTAACCCACGGATACCTACCTCCACACCCAGCCCCTACGGCCATAGCGACTACCTTTAATGCAGACATTGGAAAAACCCTCTTGTACGGGATAATCATCGCTATTCCTGCCATTATTGTTGCGGGACCTCTATTCTCTCGAACCATAAAAAATATTGAGGCCACCCCCTTAAAAGAATTTGTAAACCCCCGCATTTTAAAAGAATCCGAAATGCCAGGGATTGCTATCAGTATTTTCACGGCACTACTACCCATCATCCTGATTATGCTAGCCACCTTAGCCGATCTATTAATGCCCGCGAACAATCCCATAATGCCCTACATCAATTTTATTGGGAACCCAGCGGTGGCCATGCTCATTTCGGTATTAGTAGCTATTTATACTTTAGGCTTGGCGAGGGGAAAGAAAATGCCCGAAATTATGAATTCAGTAAGTAACGGGATCTCCGGTATTACTATGATTCTACTTATTATAGCGGGCGCCGGAGCCCTAAAGCAAGTACTTATAGACAGTGGGGTAAGTCTATATATCGCTGAGATTTTAAAAGATTCTGCCTTATCTCCCCTCGTTTTAGCGTGGATGGTAGCCACGGTCATCAGGGTATGTGTAGGCTCTGCCACCGTTGCAGGACTCACCACCGCAGGAATCGTCCTGCCTCTTGTATCGGCTACGGGAACGAGTCCAGAATTAATGGTATTGGCCATAGGATCGGGCAGCCTCATGCTTTCCCACGTAAACGATAGTGGCTTTTGGTTATTCAAGGAATATTTTAACCTATCCGTAAACGACACCTTACGTACTTGGACCGTTATGGAAACCACTGTAGGAATAATGGGTTTAATTGGCGTCTTGATCTTAAGTTTATTTATATGATTTATGGAAAATAAAAATAATATCACGCAAAGAATTAAGGAATTGGGTTTGATTTTTCCTCCTGCTCCGCCACCGGCCGGAGTCTATAGGCCCCTCTTAGTTATAGAGAACTTTTTATATGTTTCGGGACAAGGCCCAGTAAAGAGGGATGGTACACTTATAACAGGCAGAGTAGGTGACGTTTTCACCGAAGAAGAGGGCAAAATGGCTGCGCGACAAGTAGCACTTACTATGTTATCTACCATTCAGACCCATTATGGTAGTTTAGATAACATAAAGCGAGTAGTAAAAGTTTTAGGGATGGTTAATTGCACTCCGGAGTTTACGAGACACCCCTATGTTATTAATGGATTTAGCGAACTAATGGCCGACCTTTTTGGAACGGAGCACGGCATTGGGGTTAGAAGTGCTGTAGGAATGATGCTCCCAGATAATATAGCTGTGGAAGTGGAGGCAATGTTCCAATTGCATTAAGACAAAAGAAATATCCCCTTATTGATTTTATATTAAATAATAAAGCAAATGACAGATAATGATTGGTTTACCATTACCAACACCAAGGATATTTTTACCCCTGCTCTAGTGGTCTATCCCAAGCGGATAGAAGAGAATATTAAGACTATGATCCAAATAGCGGGAGGGGCGCAGAATTTAAGGCCCCATATAAAAACCCACAAGATGGCAGAGATTATCCAACTGCAAATAAAACATGGCATTGAAAAATTTAAATGTGCTACCATAGCCGAGGCCGAACTTTTAGGCCAATGCGGGGCCAAAGACATCCTTTTAGCTATGCAACCCGTAGCAGCAAACATGGCCCGCTTTTTCTCCTTGATAGCAACCTTTCCAGAATCTAATTTTTCCACCCTTACCGATAATCTGACCCACGCCAAGGAAATCGCCAAATTGGCTTCGGAAAAGAACCAAAAAATATCCCTATGGATGGATATTAATAATGGTATGGACAGAAGTGGAATACTTCCTAACAAATCTGCTCAAGAACTCTATACCTATTTACATGAAGAACCAACGATAGTTGCGTGCGGATTGCATGTGTATGATGGCCATATCCGAGCCAAAGACCCAGAAGCGAGAAAGAACGAATGCGACCGAGATTTTGTCTCAGTTTTGTCACTAAAATCGGCAGTGGAGGAAGCAGGCCTTCCCGTGCCAACAATAATTGCCGGAGGCTCTCCCACGTTTCCTTTTCATGCTATCCGCAAAGGAGTAGAAACCAGTCCAGGAACCACCCTCTTATGGGATTCTGGCTACGGCAATTCCTATCAGGACCTAGAGTTCCTTCCAGCGGCGGTACTCTTGACTAGGGTGATCAGTAAACCCAACTTAGGTAAAGTGTGTTTTGATTTAGGCCATAAATGGGTGGCTCCCGAAATGAACTTGCCACGAGTAGATTTTTTAAATGTAGACAAGGCCGAACAAACAAGTCAAAGCGAAGAACACCTGGTAGTAAAATGTCCGCGAGCATCCCAACCTAGAATTGGTGATCTCGTTTATGCCATCCCAAAGCATATTTGCCCTACCGTTGCAAAGTATGACGCGGTTTTAACTGCTGTTGATGGAATCATAACAGGGAGTTGGAAAGTAGCAGCACGCAATAGCAAAATAACAATCTAAGCAATTAGAAACCAGTAGATAATGAAATTAATAAAATATTATGTTTGTATTTGATGCACATTTAGACCTTGCTATGAACGCTATGGAGTGGAATAGAGACCTAACATGGAGCATTGCAGCTATCCGGGAAAGTGAGGTTGGCATGATGGATAAGCCGGACCGAGCCAAAAATACTGTTTCGTTAGATGCCATGCGAAAAGGGAATATAGGAATATGCGTAGCTACTCAAATTGCACGTTACGTAAAGCCAGAAAATAAATTACCTGGATGGAACTCTCCACAACAAGCTTGGGCACAGACTCAAGGTCAACTAGCATGGTATCTAACTATGGAAGAATTAGGGGAAATGGTAAAAATCACTAATACTAAGGAGCTAGAAGCCCATTTAAAACGTTGGAAGCAAGATCCTAAGAACTGTCCCATAGGTTATATTCTAAGCTTGGAAGGGGCAGATTCCCTTATTACAATAGAGCACTTGGAACGCTCTTACGAACAGGGACTACGGGCTATAGGCCCTGCACATTACGGTCCGGGTACCTATGCACATGGAACTGACTCAGTTGGGGGTATAAGTTACAAAGGCAAGGTGTTATTAAAGGAGATTGAGCGACTGAACCTCATCTTGGATGCGACCCACCTATGTGATCAGAGCTTTTGGGAAACTATGAAGGTCTATCAAGGTCCGGTATGGGCAAGCCATAATAATTGTCGGAAATTTGTAGACCATAATAGACAGTTCTCAGATGAGCAAATAAAGGAGCTACTATCTAGGGATGCAGTTATTGGAATGGCACTAGATGCTTGGATGATGGTACCTAATTGGGAAAGAGGCATTTCTACGCCCGAAAAAACCGGAGTATCCCTAATGCATATGGTACATAACATTGACCATATTTGTCAATTGGCAGGCAATACGCTTCATGTAGGCATAGGCACGGACCTAGACGGTGGCTTTGGGAAAGAACAATGCCCTATTGATCTAGATACAATCGCCGACTTACAGAAAGTGCCAATACTATTATCGGAACGAGGATATACCCCGGATGATATAGAAAATATTATGAGTAAAAACTTTATTGAATTTCTTAAAGACACATGGGGAACACCAGTATAAAATCATCCTGTTTTAACCTACAATGTCTTGGGGATCATCTACAAACGGGAGACAAAAAATAAAATAACCCAATTACCTAACCCTAACAACGTGATAACGTTTAATTTAACATCAATTTAAAATTTAATTGGCAAGGTATTTGATATTTTTGTAAGTCAAACATACCTTGATCTGGCCTTATGAGAATTGTATATTTATGTTATATCGTGTTTCTATTTTCCGCTTTGGGAATGTCTCAGACCGATCTACCTACTACTCAACCTTTAATAATAGAAGGAGACCGAAGTATTTTGGATAAACCAGAAGGTACCCCTCTAAAAATCCCTTCAATTCTTGATAAAAAGCCCACGATTAACCTAAAGGATTCTTTAACGGCTAGGCAAATAAATATGCTTCCCACAAGAAACTTAGTACAGGCTGGTCATGATTTAAAATTAGACCCGAAAGTAGGGGAAAAAGAGAGCAAGAGTTCTTCAACCTACTTTGGAAATATGTATTTAGGGGATGTTAAGACCAACGGAAAATTTGTTGGGGTAATGTACCGCGACCATGAATATGTTGATGGGGATAGAATACGGGTCCTCCTGAACGATGAAGTAGTAGAACCCAATGTTTTCCTCACTGGGGCATTTAAAGGGATTAATCTAGACCTCAAAAAGGGTTTTAATAGAATAGATTTTGAGGCTTTAAACCAAGGTACTTCTGGTCCCAATACTGCCCAAGTAAATGTATTTGATGACGAAGGCAAATTGATTCATTCCAATTTATGGAATTTGTCTACCGGTTCTAAAGCCACTATCATTGTGGTTAAGGAATAAATACCCTACAAATATTTAAATTATAGTCTTCTCTCTCCAGGACGATACGTTTCTTTTGCTCTTTTAACTACATCCTCTTTATAAAATGGAACTTCCTTAAATTCTGCTTTGGCATATGGCAAGGCTTGATCATTAAAGTGTGGAGAAGAAGGATCCCCACTTTGTCCGCCTGCCAATATACTTTTTGCTTTTACCTTCTCCCCAAATTCTACCACAGCCACAAAGCTATTGCCACGGGTACCGTATATTTTTTTGGTATTATTGCTATATCTAGCCCCGTAAGCTGCTAGGGCACCCCAACGCCCCGAAGCATATCCAATTGGTATACTAGGAAGCGCATCATCAAATGGTTGCTGAATTTCGCCGTTAATACGCTGATATCGATTTACTTCTCCCCATGGTATGTTCCAAGTCCCAAAATCTTTTTCCAACTGAGCAACCACTACTGTAAAAAGCTTTAAACGCTCTGATAATGGGGACTGAGTTCCAAAATAATTCATAGCGTCCATATCGCTCATTTCTTGTGGCAACACCCCTTCACTACCATACAACGTCCCATAATAATGAGCTAGGGTCATTCCTACTGCTTCGGTGGACGTTTTATAATCCCAATTCCTCAACACATCAATAGGACCTCCTAATACTTCATTCTTAGGGTATATTTTATCAAAGGCCTCCACCAACCCAGGTATGAGCTTTTCAAAGGCGGGCAAATAAGGGTCGTGGGCTAAGGTTATTAAATTGTCTAAAGTAAAGTCGGACCTATCTTTCAATAAGCTTATAGCATGTACTCCTCTAAAATTCTCTTGATCTATGGACATATAATTAGGATAATCTTCTTTTTTAGGACTGAATTCCAATGCTGCAGTATAAGGTGTGGAATTACAATTCTGAAACCATCCATTCTCAGGATTCAGTAGTAGGATATTTTCATCCACCGTATGCAACCCTTGCCAATCCGTTCTTGGGTCACTACCATCTACAGGCTTGGTATAATCAAACATGGGATCTCTTTTTGGAATAAAATTGCCATGAAAATAGGCGATATTCCCTTCAGCATCGGCATATACGGTATTGTTTGATGAATTGGTGCGCATATCCATCATTTCTCTAAATCCTTTATATCCTGTTTGTTTGGTACGTATAAAAGATTGCTCCAATGCCTTTTTTGGTTCCCACATCATTGCGGTAGCCACCCAACGGTCTTCTGCCATATGCGTAATAGGACCGTGATGGGTGTGGTAGGCAGGAAAGGTCTTTTCTTTAATTGCACCGTCTTCCTTATACTTTAAGGTGACTTCAGTACTTTTTACTGGTCTAAGTTCTTCCCCATACACATAATAGAGTTCATCATCCTGCGCTACAACGGTTTCCATAAATTCGTCCATTATATCCGTATAAGTGGAGGTATGCATCCACCCTGTTTTTTCATTAAACCCCTGATAGACAAAAAATTGACCCCATGTAACCGCACCATATGCGTTAAGCCCCTCTTCACTAACCACATGTACCTCTCCCCTAAAATAAAAGGAAGTATGCGGGTTGATTAAAAGTAGCGTATTGCCAGACTCTGTCAATTTTCCCGATATCGCTATTCCATTGGACCCTTGGGGTTCTTCCTGTTTTTTCTCTTGCTTTGACTTATACTCATCCATTTTTGGAATGGCCATACCATTCTGGTAGAAAGCTTTTATTTTATTGGTTGACACCCGTTCAATATCCCCACCAATGGAGCCCTCACTAAAATACATAGGCATCCACGGCTCAAAGCGGTTCAATAATTCTGGCTTTACTTCAGGATGGGTATAGAGGTAATAATTAATACCATCGGCAAATGCCTTGCATAGCTCTTTTAACCAATTGGGACTCGCCTCATAGTTAGCAATGGCCTCTTCTTTGGTCATAAACAATTTGGCTCTAAGATCACTGTAGATCGCCGCCTCTCCTTCTACCTCTGCCAGTCTACCTGTTGCCCAGATATAGTTTTGCTCCACCCTATTGAAATCATCTTCACATTGCGCATACAGCAATCCAAAAACAGCATCGGCATCCGTTTTCCCATAAATATGCGGCACACCAAAATCGTCCCGAATTATAGTCACCCTTTCGGCTTGAGCCTTCCAGCCTTCTATTTCTGGCGTGACATCATTGGCTTTACAAGACATTAAGGAAAGAGCGAGAAAAAAGTATAGCAATTTCATAGGAAGTTTTTTATTGATATTACGGTCATATGTAAACCCACCTACATAGGTAAACTTGCCTCACGGCAGTCAGGTTCGCATATATTACTTAATATATGACGCCAGTATTTAACAATGCTCATTTTATAATTTACTGCGATTAAAGGCGGTAGACTAAGGTAGTGGTATTTTTTTTGCGGCCATAATCCAAAAAATGAAAATCCCTTTATATTTTACGCGATAAAGGTTTTACCCAAACAAATAGGAACAAACTGGGAATAACTTAGTTACTTTTGCATTTTACGTTCGATTAAAAACACAATAAAATAAATGTCCCAAAAAAAAGTTAGTGTCCTTACCGCCTTCAAAACAATTATATGGCCCAGGCGAAAATTAGTTTTCATTGGTCTTTTACTGATTGTTATCAGTAGGGCTGCTAGTTTTGTTGCCCCGATGTCCCTACCCTATTTAATGGACGATATTATCCCTAACAAGGATCTGGATTTCTTAAAACTTCTTGTAATTGCAGTAGGAGCGTCCATATTTGTCCAAGCTGTTACCTCTTTTCTACTGACCAAAATACTTAGTGTTCAGGCTCAATTCCTAATTTCTGAATTACGAGCTCAAGTACAAAAAAAGATCCTAACCCTTCCCATACGATTTTTTGACAACAATAAATCCGGAGCCTTGGTCTCTAGGATCATGACCGATGTAGAGGGGGTACGAAATCTTATTGGGACAGGATTGGTGCAATTGGTAGGCGGCACTCTAACCGCAGTGGTCGCCCTAGTTCTTTTGTTCCTAATTAGCCCTTCCATGACTATATTCACCTTAGTTCCCTTAGGTGTTTTTGCATTGATAGCCCAAAGGGCCTTTAAATTTATTAGACCTATTTTTAGAAATAGGGGAAAGATAAATGCCGAGGTAACGGGTAGGCTTACAGAAACTTTGGGTGGCATTAGGGTGATAAAAGGATTCAATGCTGAGGAGCAAGAGAATAAAATATTTGAGGAAGGGGTAGAACGACTTTTTCAAAATGTAAAAAAGAGTCTTACAGCCACAGCCTTTATGACTAGTTCTTCCACTTTTTTATTGGGAATCGCCTCCACGGGAATCATGGGAATAGGCGGATATAAGATAATGATGGATCAGCTTACCATTGGTGAATTCCTAGAATTCACTTTTTTATTGGCACTTATGGTAGCTCCAATTGTTCAGATGAGCAATATTGGTAGTCAATTAACGGAAGCCCTTGCAGGATTGGACCGTACCGAAGAACTGATGAATATGACCGCAGAAGCCCAAGAGGAGGATAGGACAACAGTTTTATCCGATATTAGGGGTAACATAACCTTTGAAGATGTTTCCTTTGCCTATGAGGAAAATAAGGAAGTGCTACATAATATAAGTTTCACAGTAAGTTCGGGAGAGGTGGTAGCCCTTGTGGGCAGCTCCGGATCCGGAAAATCTACTATAGCCGGTTTGGCAGCAAGTTTCCTTAACCCTATGTCAGGAACCATTACCATAGACGACCAGGATCTTTCCAAAGTAAAGCTAAATAGCTTTCGTAGAAACCTTGGCGTAGTCTTACAGGACGAATTTTTGTTTGAAGGCACTATTAGGGAAAATATAATGTTCCCAAGACCCAATGCCACGGAAGCAGAATTACAAAAAGCAGTTAAGGCGGCCTATGTGGACGAATTTACCGACAGATTTGAAAATGGCCTTGATACCCTGATAGGGGAACGCGGAGTAAAATTATCGGGCGGACAAAGACAGCGAATCGCTATAGCAAGAGCTGTATTGGCAGACCCTAAAGTTTTGATTTTAGACGAAGCTACTTCCAATTTGGATACTGAGAGCGAGGCATTGATCCAAAAGAGTTTGGCCACCCTTACGGAAGGAAGGACTACCTTTGTAATTGCCCACCGCTTAAGCACTATTAGAAAGGCCCATAAAATTCTGGTCATCGAAAATGGTAGGATAGCCGAAAGGGGAACACATGACGAACTAATCGCCAAAGAAGGAAGGTATTACAATCTATACACCTATCAGGCTAGGATTTAGAATAACAATAATTCCTATGTGCTTAGGGAGCACTCTAAAATTATAAATGCCTTTTCATTTTTTTGGTTACCCAAAAAATGAAAAGGCATTTATAAATAAGAATAATTCACAGTTAGACTTTAAGTATATTAGCTTTCTGGAGCAAGAGTAACTTCCAATCCATCCAGATCTTCGGTCATTTGAATTTGACAGCCTAAGCGACTATTGTCTTGAACGTAAAATGCTTCTGCTAGCATGGCATCCTCATCATCGGACATGTCGGGAAGCGTATGATCAGATTCCACATAACATTGACATGAAGCGCACATGGCCATTCCCCCACACACACCTATAGTTCCTTCTGGAGCCAGTTCGTAAGAACGTACTACTTCCATTAGGTTCATGTTCATATCCGTTGGGGCATCTACTTCGTGTACCACACCTTCTCTATCTTTTATCTTTAATTTTATATCGCTCATTATGTTTAGTGAAATGATGAATTTTTGCCGATTTTAAACTAATCTACTTTTATTAATCTATTGTTTTTACTACTGCTTTTGGCGCTTCTCTTTTTGTTCCGTCAAAACCAGAAACACCTCCCACGGTAGTATATTTCATAACATATTTTTTATTCGGAAATATACGCTGGTAAGCACTTTGACACATTAAGGTTGCCTCATGAAAACCACATAAGATCAGTTTTAATTTTCCGGGGTATGTATTTACATCCCCAATAGCATAAATTCCCGGTATGTTGGTCTGATAATCGAAAGTATCGACTTTTATCGCATTTTTCTCAATTTCTAAACCCCAATCTCCAATAGGCCCCAATTTGGGGGAAAGACCAAACAAGGGGATAAATTCATCCACCTGTTTAATAATTTCTTCTTCGGTATCCCCTGATTTATTGAATACAACAGCTTCCAGTTTATCGTCTCCCTTAAGAGCAACAACTTCTGCGGGAGTAATTAGATTTATACGACCAAGGTTTTTAAGGGATTGGACTTTCTCAACGGAATCCAACGCACCCCTAAATTCATTTCTTCTATGTACCAAGGTTACCTCCGAAGCTATATCTGCCAAATAGATACTCCAATCCAAGGCAGAGTCGCCCCCACCTGCAATAAGTACTCTTTTATCCCTGTAAATCTCTGGATCTTTTATAAAATAGGAAACACCCTTATCCTCGTATTTACTTAAGTTCGGGACTAAAGGTTTTCTAGGCTCAAAGCTACCTAATCCACCAGCGATGGCAACAATAGGAGCATTGTGTTTAGTACCTTTATTAGTGGTAACCACAAAGGTACCATCTTCTAATTTCTCTATAGTATTAGCGCGTTCCCCAAGGGTAAAAGTAGGTTGAAACGGTCTTATTTGCTCCATTAAGTTATCCACCAAATCACCCGCTAATACCTCCGGAAAACCGGGAATATCATATATGGGCTTTTTGGGATAAATCTCCGAACATTGTCCGCCTGGCTGTGGCAAGGCATCTATAAGATGGCACTTTAACTGCAAAAGACCTGCTTCAAAAACAGCAAATAGTCCTGTTGGTCCAGCGCCAATTATTAGAATATCTGTTTTAATCATGAAAAAATAATCTTAAAGTAGCTGCAAAGTATAAAATGGGGTGATGTATATTTATGAAAACAATTCAGACAATCATTCCACATTAATCACCTCTTGTATCTGCGGCGCATGTTTTTTTATAGTCATTTCAACACCGGTCTTCAAGGTCATTTGGTTAATATTACAACCTGCACAAGCCCCTTCTAACCTAACTTTAACGGAAGTATTGTTATCAATGGAAACTAGGGAAATATCCCCACCATCACTCTGTAAAAAAGGCCGGATTTCTTCCAAGGCCTTTTCAACATTATTCTTAATTTCAATAGACGTCATAGTTATTTCTTTTTAACGGCCGAACAACCTGCCATAGTAGTTATTTTTATAGCTTCGGTAGGTGGCAAATTCTCATTTCTTCCCACTACTTCCCTCACTACATTTTTGGTAAGCTCCTCAAAAACCTGCTCCACAACGGTAGCAGTTTGCATGGCCGCTGGTCTACCAATATCTCCTGCCTCTCTTACACTCTGCACCAATGGAATTTCTCCCAAAAACGGCACGTTTAAATCTTCTGCCAAATGTTTAGCGCCTTCCTTACCAAAAATATAATATTTATTATCCGGCAACTCCGCAGGAGTGAAATAGGCCATATTTTCTACTATCCCCAGTACAGGAACGTTGATAGATTCTTGTTGGAACATAGCCACTCCTTTTCGGGCATCGGCCAATGCTACTTCTTGGGGCGTACTTACCACTACGGCCCCTGTAATAGGTAATGACTGCATAATACTCAAGTGAATATCCCCAGTCCCTGGTGGAAGATCGAGCAACATAAAATCTAACTCTCCCCAATGGGCATCAAATATCATCTGATTAAGCGCTTTGGCCGCCATAGGCCCACGCCAAATTACTGCCTGATTAGGTTCTGTAAAAAATCCTATTGATAGGATTTTTACCCCATAACTCTCTACGGGCTTCATTTTAGATTTCCCATCTACCTTTACTGCCAGAGGTTTTTCCCTAACCACATCAAACATAGTAGGCATAGAAGGACCGTAAATATCAGCATCCAATAATCCTACCTTAAAACCCATTTTAGCCAAAGTAACTGCTATGTTTGCTGTTATGGTCGATTTACCAACCCCACCTTTTCCAGATGCAACAGCAATAATATTCTTGATTCCAGGGATAGCCTTCCCTTTTATTTCATTTACCTTAGGTTTGGCGGGAGCATCTACCTTAATTTTAACCGTTATTTTAGCCTTTTCGTAAACTTCTGAGTGGATAATTTTTAAAATCTCCACCTCTGTTTTCTTTCTGGCCTGTAAACTGGGGTTCGCGATAGTAATATCTACTACTACCTCATCGCCAAAAACCATTACATTTTTTAGCGCTCCACTTTCTACCATATTTTGACCCTCGCCCGGAACAGTGATTTTCTCCAGCGCCTTAACTATATCCTTCTTGTCCAATTTCATCTAATACGTTCTTAAACAGTCTTTATTAAAACTGATTCTAAATTACAAAGATAAGGCTTAGGACTGAGAATATGAAGAATGGACCTGAAAAGTAACATCTAAGAGGATCCATTATCCTTCACCCCGTTCATGGGCACCAAAAATTTAATTGGGAAGCATTACACCAGCTCCTTCATTGGATCCCAAAAGAAGTTTTCAAAATCCACAATTTGATCATCCACCACTTTAATTCCCTCATTTTCTAACAATTGCTGCATCAGATTGGTCCCTTCAAAATGGTGTTTCCCCGTTAACAGTCCCTTCCGGTTTACTACGCGATGCGCAGGAACATCTTCCATAGCATGTGCATTGTTCATAGCCCACCCTACCATTCTTGCACTCCTTGCCATGCCCAAGTATTTGGCAATAGCGCCATAAGAAGTAACCCGTCCATAAGGTATCTTCCTCACCACTGCATATACTTTTTCAAAAAAATTGTGATTTTTGGACTGCATTAGGTATATAAAATACGAATAAAGGTAATAACTAGCAAAAGCGCCATTAAAACACTAAGTATGTAATTGGAATTTTTAGAAAACCGGTTGGATTTGGTTTCTAACTTGGTAAAATAAATGGTGTATAAGTACAATACAGCAAATGTTCCGCAGCCTGCAGCTAAAATAAAAGTCGCTATATCCTTAAACTGAAATTTAATCCACCCAGAGGCATTCCACATAGCATTAAGACCACTGTAATACGGAATAGTCAACAGGTTTACTGCCGCCAATAATATCCCCTTAAAAAAGCTATTTTTCTTACTAACCTTCACTTTTTCCAGCGGGTCATCCTCTTCACTATTCTTAGCTTTTAAAAAAAAGAAGATAGCAAAAAATGCAAATACCAAAAGCGCTATTTTTAACAGCCAATCTATTATTTCTGGATGATTAAATAAAAATTTGGAGATCAATACCGAAATATAGGCTTGGACCATGATCATACAAGAAACGCCCAGACTAAAGATTATACCATTAGTCTTCCCTTTTTCTACACTTATTTTGGCGGCATTCATATTTAGCAAGCCCGGAGGCACCGTTGCCATAAAAGCCGCAGAAAATGTGGCGAAAAAAAGAATAATAATATGCGTCATAGACTAATGCACTCTAAACTTGATATAGGTTATTGGCTTTCCTTTCTCAAGGTACTGCCTTTCATAGTAGGTCTGTATTTCCAAAACCTCCCTAGGACTGCCCTCGTTTTTATATACGTCATGATTGGCATAAAGCACTTCCAATCCGCTACCGTGCAAGAGCCCTAAAGTATAGCCGTGCATAAATTCACTATCGGTCTTTAAGTTTACCGTACCCTCCTCTTTTAGGATCGTCTTATATTTTTCCAAAAAAAGAGCATTGGTTAACCGGTGTTTGGTTCGTTTATATTTGATTTGCGGATCTGGGAAAGTAATCCAAATTTCAGACACTTCATCTTGCTCAAAAAGATGATCAATAAGTTCTATTTGGGAACGGATAAATGCAGCATTCTTTATATCCTCTTCAATCGCTGTTTTTGCTCCTCGCCAGAATCGGGCGCCCTTTATATCTATTCCAATAAAGTTCTTATCCCCATTTTGCTTTGCCAAACCGATGGTATATTCTCCTTTACCACAACCTAGTTCCAAAACAATAGGGTTATCGTTCCCGAAAAACTCATTCCACTTGCCCTTATTCGGGAATTGCCCACTTACCACCTCTTCCCTTGTAGGTTGTAA
Source organism: Arenibacter certesii DSM 19833 (assembly GCF_000429545.1). GTDB lineage: Bacteria > Bacteroidota > Bacteroidia > Flavobacteriales > Flavobacteriaceae > Arenibacter > Arenibacter certesii. The sequence goes on along the minus strand of NZ_AUCB01000036.1, from coordinate 23,362 downwards.
TACATTGCCGAAGGTTTCGTTCTCCTTAAATCGCTTAAGTTTATTCTTGCTTCCCACAGATATCAACTAATTAGTAATTTGGCAAAGCTAAGGAAATCTAAGTTCTTCGCCACAGCTGCGCTATCTTCTTCTTAAAAATACCGCTAACCTTAGTCTAATTGAACTAGCAACCCCTATAATAGCAGTTGATTCTGATTAAAACTCGTTGAAAAATTTAGAAATAGGTTATTTAGGCAGTAGTATGATGTGATTTCTCTAAAGTAAATGAGAATTCTGAGCCCGCATCACGAACGCTTTCCACATAGATTTTTTCATCATGGGCCTCAATAATATGTTTTACAATTGCCAAGCCAAGACCAGAGCCGCCTTCTGTACGGCTACCGCTCTTATCTACCCTATAAAACCGTTCGAATATCCTTCCAAAGTGCTGCTCGGAAATTCCCTCGCCATTATCCGTAACCCTTACAATAACTTTATTCTTTATCAGGTTTTCTACACTAACCTCGGTGGTGCCGTTCCGCTCACCATATTTTATTGAATTAACCAAAAGATTGGTGATTACCTGTTGAATTTTTTCCCGGTCAGCCCGCACATAAATAGGTTTCTTGTACTCCCTATCAAAAGTCAGGATTATGTCTTTTCTCGCTGCTTTCATCTCCAAAAGCTCAAAAACGTTACGCACCAATTCTAGAACATCAAAATCCTCAAAATTCATTCTTTGTCCTTCTGTTTCTAATTTGGTAATTAAGTCCAGATCCTGAACAATATAAATTAGGCGTTCTACTCCTTTATTGGCACGCTGTAAATATTTTTTTCGCAGCACCTTATCTTCCATTGCGCCATCTAATAGCGTTAGAACATATCCTTGTACTGTAAAAAGAGGCGTTTTTAATTCGTGGGAAACGTTACCCAAGAAGTCCTTTCTATACTCCTCCCGGATTTTCAGGGTGTCTATCTCTATTTTTTTATCCTTTGCAAATTTTTCTATCTCATCGGTCAAGGTTCGCATATCCGTAGTAACGGTCCTAGCTGCCAAGGAGGTGGATTGCAGAAGGGTTACATCCTTATAAATTTTCTCTATCCTTCTGTAAATAAATCGCTCTACCCTTATTTGAAGAATAAAAAATGAAATAACGCTTGCACCAATTACAAATCCAACTAATAGCCACCAGGACACTTTCCCCGAAAGAGAGAGTATTGCCCAAAGAAACAGGCTTAGTACCGCCGAAATCAGTAAACTAGAACGCAGTGCAAATCGGTATGATTTTTTTATCCTTGTCACCATTACAATACAAACTTATAGCCCACCCCTTTTACGGTCTTAAAATGATCATCTCCTAATTTCTCACGTAATTTTCGAATATGAACATCTATGGTCCTGCCTCCAACTACTACTTCATTTCCCCATACTCTATCCAATATTACTTCTCTTTTAAAAACCTTATTTGGCTTGGATGTCAATAATGACAATAACTCAAATTCCTTTCTAGGTAAAATGATCTCTTCTCCTAGGTTAATAATTTTATACTCTTCTCTATTTATAGTGATATCACCTACATTAATTATATCTGCTTCTTCTTCTTCACCATTATTTTTTAACCTTCTAAGTAACGCTTTTACTTTGCTCACCAGAACCTTAGGTCTTATGGGTTTTGTAATATAGTCGTCCGCCCCAGCATCAAAACCGGCCATTTGGGAATAATCTTCTCCCCTTGCGGTAAGAAAGGTGATTATGGTATTTTCCAAACCAGCAGTTTTACGGATAATTTCGCAAGCTTCAATCCCGTCCATTTCTGGCATCATTACATCTAATATGACTAAATGTGGTTTTTTCTTCTTTGCCTTGGCTACAGCTTCAATCCCATTTTTTGCTGTAAAGACATCATACCCCTCAGCAGATAGATTATAACTTACAATTTCCAGTATATCGGGCTCATCATCGACTAAGAGTATTTTAATATCTTTCTTTTTCATTTATTTGGTATTTCTTTTTATTTACCCCAGTTCTAAAGAATGGTTTACTGATTCTCCTTTTTATTAGTAAATGGGATTACCTTATATAGCTATATAATTCTCCTATGTTATTATTGTAATTCCTTATCCGAAGTAAAGATAATACTAATCACCCTAACCAATTAACCTTCACTTGATATAGTAACATTTTCATAACCTTAAGTCAACAGATGCTTAATATCTGGCTAACTTCACATTTACAATGAGGTGATTTATTTGCAGTGTTTTAAAAATCGAAAAAAACATTAAAAATGAATCTTAGAAAACTATTCCCTTCCAGAGAAATGTTATTATCCGCTATGGCATTTACCACTATTTTAATCACCTCTTGTAGCAACGATGATGAACCGCCCATTTCGGATGCAATTGCTACTTGTAACGACGGCATACGCAATCAGGGAGAAAAGGATATAGATTGTGGCGGACCTAACTGTCAGCCTTGTATAGATGAAATAGCTACTTGCAATGACGGAATTCAGAACGGGAATGAAACAGGAATAGATATTGGAGGCTCTTGTGCAGAAATAATTACCATCTCCGGCGAGATTAGCGAAGACACCACTTGGACGGCCAACAACATTTATCTATTAGCGGGTAAAGTTGTAGTTGGAGTAGGAAATACCCTTACAATAGAGCCCGGAACTATTGTAAAAGGAAAGCCAGGCAGCGGATCTTTAGCTTCTGCACTTATCGTACAGAGAGGCGCTACAATTATGGCGAAAGGAACTGCTGAAAAGCCCATTATTTTTACCGCGGAAGCCGATAATATAGGTGTGGGTCAAAAATCTGGAACCAACTTGGACGAGACTCAGAGAGGGCTTTGGGGCGGAATTATTGTTCTAGGGAGAGCCAGTGGATCCTTCAAGGGAGATGTTTCCGAATTACAAATAGAAGGTATTCCTGCAGACGACACTTATGGCCTATACGGTCCTGGCGATGCCCTAAACGATAGTGATAATTCCGGAATATTAAAATACATCTCCATACGCCATGGAGGGGCATTAATCGGAGAAGGCAATGAAATAAACGGACTCACCCTAGGGTCTGTAGGAAGTGGCACATTAATAGACCATATTGAAATTGTGGGCAATGTAGACGATGGTATCGAGTTTTTTGGAGGTACCGTAAACGCAACCAATCTTTTGGTTTGGGCTCAAGGAGACGATGCTATAGACATAGACCAAGCCTATTCCGGCACTATAGACAATGCGGTAGTTATTTTAGAGGAAGCCTCCGATCATGCTTTTGAAATTGATGGTCCAGAAGGTTCGCTAGAAGGCTCTTTCACCTTAAAAAATGCTACTATTATTGGTAGCGCAACGGCCTCAGACGGGGAATATGCAGATTACCGTAGTAACGCCATGGGCACAACTTCCCATATATATGCCTATGGATTTCCAGAAGGTAAGGATGTGGAATTGGACGCCAATGATGTGGCCCAAAACTTTTTAGACGGTAAATTAATTTTTAAAGCCTGGGAAGTAGTAGGATTTGACAACTCTATATTCGCTGAAAAAGTAAAAAAAGATGCAAACGGGAACGACGTACAGTCTAAACTAATCTTAGATCCCTCCTTTACAGAAAGAGCAGCTTCTTGGACTACAAAAGTGGAGAAAGGCGCACAAACTGTAGGTGCAGACACCTCGGTTTTCTCATGGACATTTTACTCACTTAGTAAAGGTGCTGCTGCTTTTTAATTCACAACTACAACTTCTTAAACTAACAACCAATTGCCCGCCAATTAGTCAGTCAGGGCAATTGGTCTCTTTATAGATTAACAAACTTATATATGAAACTTAAAATCTCAATTCTTACATTCTTCCTTATTCAACTAATTTATTCCCAAGGAGGCGAAGTTATCGGTTCCCTTATAGATGCCGATTTTCAGGATCCGGTTCCCTTTGCTAATATCGTTGTAAAAGGAACCAATGTAGGCACTACCTCTGATTATGACGGAAATTATAAGTTGCAATTAGAGGAAGGCACCTACTCCCTTGCATTTTCCTACCTAGGTTATAAAACCGTAGAAGTAACAGACATTGTAGTTTCTATGAAAGAGCCTGTGAAATTAGATGTCACTTTAGAAACATCTGCTGAGGGTCTGGATGAAGTAGTAGTATCTGTAAGTGTTAAAAAGAATACCGAGAAGGCGGTATTAGGAATCCAAAAAAGAGCGGTTAACTTATTAGACGGACTCTCATCGGAATCCTTTAAGAAAATGGGATCTGGCGACGTGGCCAGCGCCATCAAAAGTGTTCCCGGGGTATCTGTACAAGGTGGAAAGTATGTGTATGTTAGGGGCTTAGGAGATCGTTATACCAAATCCATATTGAATGGCGTGGATATTCCGGGGCTTGATCCTGACAGAAACACCATACAGCTTGATATTTTCCCGACCAATATTATAGATAATATCCTAGTCCTTAAATCGGCATCCGCTGATTTGCCCGCAGATTTTACTGGAGGAATCGTCAATATCGTTACTAAGGACTATCCAACAAAAAAAGAACACAGCCTCTCTTTAAGCGGCAGTTATAATCCGGATATGCACTTTAATACCAACTATTTGAATTACAAAGGCAGCTCCACCGATTTCTTGGGGTTTGACAATGGCTCCCGAAGCCTTCCTATAAACCGCAATCAATATATCCCCAACACTTTTGAGTACAACCCTTTATTAACCGCTATCACCAAAAAGTTTAATCCAACACTATCTGCCATGAGAGAAAAAAGCGGAATGGATTACAGTCTAGGCTTTACTACTGGCAATCAATACCAAATAGGCGAGGGTGAAAATAAAATTGGATTTTTTGGTTCTATCTCCTATAAAAACAAAACAACCTTTTACGAGGGGGCTGAAAACAATTTTTATAGAAGAAATGCGGACACTTCCATATTTGAGTTGGAAACAGATAGAACTCAAAATGGAGATTTAGGGAAACACAATGTATTAATAAGCGGACTCTTAGGCACCTCATTTAAAACCGAAAGATCTAAATACAAACTCAATATTCTACATTTACAAAATGGAGAGTCTACCGCTGGTTATTTCAATCAGAGTTTAAATTTCTCGGATTTTGTCAACTTTTCTAAAGACAACTTAGAATATACCCAAAGAGCTATATCCAATTTACACCTATCTGGTACACATAATAGCACTGACGCTTCTTGGACCACAGAGTGGACTTTGAGTCCTACCCTATCCAAAATTCAAGATAAGGATATTAGAACAACGTCTTTTCGGGTAGAGGATGGTGTGTTTAGCATTCCGCAGAACAATCAGCCTAAAAGAATATGGAGGGATTTGGAAGAAGTGAATGCTGTAGCTAAATTGGACCTAACCAAAAGATACCAGTTTTTTAACCGCGATGCGAAGTTAAAGTTTGGGACATACGGAGCATATAAAGATAGAGATTTTGGAATATTAAATTTCGAGATAGAAAACAATGGCCAAACCACCAAGTTTGACGGTGTTGCTGATATTATTTTACGTGATGAAAACCTATGGACCGTAAATAATAATTCTGGCAGCTATATAGATCCAGACATCTCCATTTCGGAGCCTGCCAATATGTACCAAGCTACGCAACAGCATATTGCTGGTTATATTTCCAACGAATTTAGGATAGGACAAAAATTACGGACCATCCTAGGAATTAGAGCAGAACACTTTGTTTCCAGATATACAGGGGAGGATAACAAGGATAATAACGATCCACAAAAAGTTATCTACAACAACGAACGGATCATAGATAAGCTAGATATTTTCCCAACCGCCAATTTAATATACGAATTAAATGAAAACATAAATTTAAGGGCATCCTACGCCTTAACTACGGCAAGGCCCTCCTTTAAAGAAGCCTCTATCGCCAAGATTTACGACCCCTTATCCAATAATACGTTTATTGGTAACATTGACTTGATGCCCACTTATATCAATAATTTCGATTTTAGGATGGAATGGTTTGGAGAAGGTGCTGAAATGATAGCCTTGAGCAGTTTTTACAAAAAGTTTAAAGACCCAATAGAACTTACCTATTTTGAATCGTCTTCCGATAATTTTACTCCTAAAAACTTGGGTAATGCAGAGGTAATAGGACTAGAATTTGAAATGAGGAAAAATTTAGGATTTATTGCAGCGAGCCTTTCAAATTTTAGTTTTAATCTAAACACCTCACTAATAAAATCGACTCAGAAATATGGAGAAAGTGAACGCAAGCTAAGGGAATTAGGACTTAGAGAAGGAGAACAACTGGGCAATAATCGGGAATTACAGGGACAATCCCCATATATGATCAATAGTGGACTACACTACAAAGGAGACCAAAACGGTATACTTGTAGGTTTCAATTACAATGTACAGGGAAAAACCCTCCAGGTGGTTGGAAACGGCTTTGTTCCGGATGTATACACACTACCTTTTAATCATTTAAACTTCAATTTCTCTAAAAGTTTTGGAGCCAACAATGAACAAAGTATAAGCTTTAAGATAGAAAATTTGTTAGATGATAATATTGTAAGTGAGTATGAATCCTATGGAGCCCAAAATAAAACCTTTTCTAAAAGGAATCCAGGAAGGACATTTTCCTTAGGATACAGTATAACATTTTAAGTTAATATAAATTTATATTGAACTGCGCAGGTTATAACCTCCTAATGCACTTTATTTTAATATCAAGCGAAGCTATCTACTATTCTCAGGAGATAGCTTCGATTATCTAATGAGCTTAAAACCAATTGATTACACTTGCGCCTCTTTATATTTTTCCAATTTTAGCCCAAAAATGCGGGTCTCCTAACGATCTGTCCCAAAATTTATTACATTTGTAAGGAACCAATTTGCTATAAAAATTTATATGAAGCAACTCTACTTAATTGTAACATTCTTATTCCTTTCTTTTTCCTATGGGCAAGATTCCAAAGGAAATAGCGGGGATATTGATGGCTTCAAACTATATCCTAACCCAGCTACCAATGGCAGGGTTTATATCAGCACTACTCTAAATGCACCTAAGAAGGTACTTATATTTGATATTTTCGGCACCAAGGTTTTAGAAACGACACTTTTGGGTATGGAACTAAAACTAGATAATCTAGATTCGGGCGTATACATGTTAAGGATTACAGAAAAAAACAAAATTGCTACCCGAAAATTAATTATCAAATAGTCTTTTGCCAGTCAACTCGCCTCGTGCAACAACTCGTTTAAATCATTAAAAGACATTTAATCAATTTAAAAATTGATCTTTATATACAAAACCTTACGTTTACCACAAACTGACCGAGTTCAATAATGGTTTCCTTAATTTAGGAGGTTGACCCCAAATCAAAAGAAACCATGAAAATAATTTACCCCCTCATTTTAAGCGTATTAAGCTTGGCACTAACTGCACAAGAGAATATCGAACTCCCAGAGAACTAGAGGACCACTTCCGATAATTTTAAGCTTTACCCCAATCCTACCGATGATGGTGTAGTATATATCAACACAAAAGATAATGGCAAAAAGACATCGTTATCTACGATATTTTTGGAACTCTCGTACTTCAAGGTAAGATAACCAACCCACATTTAAACGTATCCAAACTTGCTCCAGGGGTCTATGCGCTTCAGGTTACAAAGCAAAAAGTAATGACAAGAAAATTGGTGATCAAATAGGTATTACACCCCATTTTAATTCGATTTCAAATTTTAAGAAACTGCAATAGAACTTTTAGATTACAGATGAATAGCTATAAATAGTAGAAGCTTACACCGGTATTAGGTGAATTGAGGTTACCGTTTATTGTAGCACAATTTTATACAATTCAATAAATTTCAATTTTGGTTTCCGCCAACTGCTAATATTACTATTTTTGTATCCGTGAATCACAACAATATCCATTCGAATATTTTTAGCATTGGTAGCGAAAAAGAGTTTAACGCCTTGGCGCTACAAACTTTTAGTTCGCAGTATCATAACAATAAAGTATATCGCGAGTTTTGCCAACATTTAGGAAAAGATGAATCCAATGTTAATCGCGTAGAAGACATTCCCTTTCTACCTATTTCCTTTTTCAAAACCCACAATGTGATCACTGGCAGTTTCAAACCCGAGATTATTTTTACCAGTAGTGGTACTACCGGGAGTGAAGTTAGTAAGCACTCAGTAAGGAACCTCTCCCTCTACGAGCAGAGCTATCTAAGTGCGTTTGAAGCCTTTTATGGAGCCATAAATGAATATTGCATCTTAGCTCTACTTCCTTCTTACTTAGAGCGAGAGGGATCTTCCCTAATTTATATGGCTGATGACCTCATTAAAAAGAGCAATCATCCCGATAGCGGATTTTATTTGGATGATCTGGAACATTTAAAGGAGACCTTGCTTAAATTGGAAGAAACCCATACAAAAACGTTACTTATTGGGGTTTCCTTTGCCTTATTGGATATGGCTGAAAAATATAATTTACAGCTTAAAAATACGGTTGTTATGGAAACCGGCGGAATGAAAGGCCGTAAAAAGGAAATGATACGGGAAGAACTCCACCAACTGCTGGTCAATGGATTTGGGGTCCCTCAAATACACTCCGAATATGGGATGACAGAGTTATTATCCCAGGCATACTCGCATGGAAACGGTATTTTTCACACACCACAATGGATGAAAATAGTTACTAGAGAAACAGAGGACCCTTTATCTTTACAAGAACCCGGAAAAAGTGGGGGGATAAATATAATAGATCTTGCCAATATCCATTCGTGCGCCTTTATAGCCACACAGGATTTAGGAAAAGTACATCTGAATGGAAGTTTTGAAATTTTAGGACGCTTTGACCACTCGGATGTTCGAGGCTGCAATTTAATGGTGCTATAAGCCTAAGATCTTAGCATCCACAAAGAATATAGATGCCACATCTACCTCATAATCCGTGGATAGAAATTCATCCGTAACCGTATTTAACCTTAAGGTATAATTCGTTTTTTTAATATACTCTTTTAAGTTGTCTCCAGCGGTTTCTAATTCCAATGTACCCCCTACAGTAGCCGACACCTCTTCATTCCAGGCAATTCGGATTTCAGGAAGATCCTCTGCTGACATATACACGCTAATAGATTCCAAAAAACTAAAATCTTCTCCCTCAGGAGTTACTAGGTTTAATGTTAGTTTCCGTAATACTATTTCTTCAATAAGGTCTTTTCTAGTATCGTTTACACCAAACTCTGAGGAAGAGTTGGTTTCCGTTTCAGGTGTATAAATATCAAAGGGCAAATCCATCCCAGTAGTGGACGGTATAACCACACGCTGTTTATAATCCATTTCAAACTTAGTAAGTTCATCTAACTTATCACATGCACTAAATGCAGCCAGAATGGCAAAAATCAATAAATATTTCTTAATAAATTATAAAATTCTAATACGCTAACGGGAAATCAGAAAGTATATTTCCCTCTCTTGGTCTCAATTTTTACAATGCCCAAGAGAAAAGCACCAAACCTTTCCAACTACAATCAACCGCTACTTAAGAGGCCATAAAACAAGAAACCCTAAGCGATTTGGCTTAGGGTTTCTAAATTTAAAATTAATACGAGCTATTGCACTACTAGTACAAAGTAATTCTTTTTCCCGCGCTGTAAAAGCACAAACTTATTATTGATTAAGTCTTCTGAGGTTATGATGTAATCTTCTTTAACCTTTTCTTTGTTCACAGAAATGGAATTTTGTTTTAGTTCACGTCTTGCCTCTCCATTAGATGCCAAAAAGTTGGTCTTAGCGGCTAAAGCCCCAATCATATCCAATCCATTTTCAATTTCTTCTCTGGCTACCTCAGCTTGCGGCACACCTTCAAAAACATCCAAAAATGCTTTCTCATTCAATTTCTTAAGGTCATCTGAAGTGGATTTTCCAAAAAGGATATTACTGGCCTGTTTTGCATTGTCCAAATCTTCTTGTGAATGCACCATTACCGTAATTTCATCTGCCAAACGCTTTTGCAGAATCCGTAAATGTGGTGCTTCCTTATGTTCATTTACCAGGTCCTCAATTTCATCCTTACTTAGGAAGGTAAATATTTTAATGTACTTTTCCGCATCTTCATCAGAGGTATTCAACCAATATTGGTAGAATTTATAGGGCGATGTCCTTTCCGCATCCAACCAAACATTACCTCCTTCAGATTTTCCAAATTTAGTGCCATCGGCTTTGGTAATTAATGGACAGGTAAGCGCATACCCTTTATTTCCATCAATCCTACGAATAAGTTCTGTACCTGTTGTAATATTCCCCCATTGATCGCTTCCTCCCATTTGAAGGGTACAATTATGGGTTCTGTAAAGATGTAAAAAATCATATCCTTGCACCAATTGATAGGTGAATTCTGTAAAGGACAAGCCATCGTTAGATTCTGACGTTAACCTTTTTTTTACGGAATCTTTAGCCATCATATAGTTCACGGTAATATGTTTACCAACATCACGAATAAACTCCAAAAAGGAAAACTCCTTCATCCAGTCGTAATTATTTACTAAGATGGCGCTATTGTCTTTACCGCTATTAAAATCTAAAAAACGTGCAAGTTGGGCTTTTATTCCTGCTTGGTTCTTCGCCAAGGTAGCTTCATCCAGCAAATTACGTTCATTAGATTTACCTGAAGGATCGCCAATCATCCCGGTTGCACCGCCAATTAAAGCATAGGGTTTATGTCCGGCCAATTGAAAATGCCGCAGCATCATTACACCTACCAAATGTCCTATATGAAGTGAATCTGCCGTAGGATCTATTCCTACATAGGCAGACTGCATTCCACTTAATAAATGCTCTTCGGTTCCGGGCATTACATCGTGCAACATCCCCCTCCAGGTTAATTCTTCTACAAAATTTGAAGTCATGCTTAAAGTTTACTTTTCTATAATAGTGGCAAAGATAAAGCAAATAGCTTGCTTTCTTCTTGCAAAGGGTATAATAATCCATTTCTCTGAACCTATTTTTTAGGGGAATGAGTTCCAAATCACAACCTGAATATTCGCATCAATGAATTTTTAGATTTATCAATGCAAATGAGTAAATTTGAGCCATGATCTTAGTCACAGGAGGTACGGGTTTGGTAGGAGCACATTTGCTCTTACGGTTATTGCAATTGGGCAAAGAGGTAAAAGCCATACATAGAACTACCAGTAATCTAACCCAGGTAGAAAGGGTTTTTGGCTACTACAGTGAGGAATCCCACTCACTATTTAAAAAAATTAATTGGGTAGAGGCAGACCTAATGGATATTCCCGCATTGGAAACAGCCTTTAAAAATGTTACCCAAGTATACCATTGCGCCGCCCTAATCTCTTTTGATCCCAGCGACTATGAATTGTTGAGGATAGTAAATATAGAGGGCACCAAAAACATAGTAAACCTGTGTATTGCGCATCAAATAGAAAAGCTGTGCTACGTAAGCTCCATAGCGGCTATTGGAAGAACGTTGGATGGGAAGCCCGCTACAGAAAAAACGGACTGGACCACTCACCGTGCCAATGTATATGCTTTAACTAAAATGGAAGCTGAACTAGAGGTGTGGCGCGGGACACAGGAAAACGTCCCGGCAGTGATCGTTAACCCGGGTGTCATTATAGGCCCAGGATTTTGGGAAACTGGTACCGGACTCCTATTTCAAAATGCAAATAAGGCAAGAAAATTCTATCCTCCGGGCGGAACGGGCTTTGTATCTGTGCAGGACGTGATTTCATTAATGATCCAACTAATGGATTCTAACGTGAAAAATGAAAAATTTATTACGGTTGCAAAAAACCTAAGTTATAAGGAAATTTTAAATCGGTTGACCAAAGCACTTAACAAACCAGCACCTACAATTCCACTTAAATTCTGGCAATTGGAACTATTGTGGAGACTGGATTTGGTAGCTTCTCTACTAACTAGACGCGGGAGAAGACTCTCAAAAAATTCGGTGCGATCCTTAAGAAAAGCTCAGCTATTCAATAATAGCAAGTCTAAAGAACTACTTGGACATACTTATGAGCCTTTAGAAGGCATCATTAATTTTTCCTGTACTAAGTTTTTGGAAGACCATCCTTAGCTTCATCAGAATCAGCTTTTTTTAACTCTGTTGCTTTCTCGGAAGCTTTTTTGGCGGCTTCTTCTTTTTTGGCATTGATGGATGCCTCTTCGTTTTCCAACCTCTCCTTCACTTCGGTATAAATTGCTTCATAAACAATGGGAAGTGAGGCATAGTAGGTATCACTATTCACTAATTGAAGACTATCTATACCGTGCTTTTCATAGATATACTCCATAGGCACAATATCATACTCATTCAAGATATTTTGATTTATAGATCGCCCCGCGTTTAACAAAGAGATATCGTATAAAACAGAAACCATCTTATCCTTTTGAATAAGATTTTTAGGTTTTTTTACTACCTCCTCATTACAAGATATTAAGAATAAAAGAATTAGGGGCAGCAGGTATTTTACCATAACTATCTATTGAAGGTTAGCCTCATTGCATTTCTCTCCTCTGAAAATCGGCCATTTTCGTAAGCCAAATGTCCATTTACAAAAGTATGACTTATTTTGGAGTGAAAAGAATTACCATGAAAAGGAGACCATCCACACTTATAGGCAATATTTTCTTTTGTCACTTTCCACGTATCATTTAAATCTACCACTACCAAATCTGCAAAATATCCCTCTTTAATAAATCCACGCTTTTCTATCTGAAACAACTTTGCTGGATTATGACACATCTTCTCCACTATCTTTTCCAATCCTATTTTCCCGGAGTGGTAGTTTTCCAGCATTGCTGGTAAGGCATGCTGTACCAATGGTCCGCCAGATGGCGCGGAAGTGTACACCTTGTCTTTTTCCTCAAGGGTGTGTGGCGCATGATCGGTTGCTACAACATCTATACGGTCATCTAATAACGCTTTCCATAACTGATCTCTATCAGCAGCGGTTTTAACTGCAGGGTTCCATTTAATAAGTGTCCCCTTGGTTTCATAATCTTCCTCAGCAAACCAAAGATGGTGAATACAAACCTCGGCGGTTATTTTCTTTTGTTCCAAAGGAATATCATTCCTAAAAAGACTAGTTTCCGCCCCTGTGGACACATGAAAGACATGGAGTCTAGCCCCTGTTTTTTCTGCTAGGGATATTGCTTTGGAAGAGGAAAGGTAACAAGCTTCCTCACTCCTGATCAGGGGATGGTATTTCATGGGGATATCATCTCCGTAGCGCTCAGTATAAAGCGCCATATTTTTCCTAATTGTGGCCTCGTCCTCACAATGGGCAGAAATTACCATCTCTGTATTCCTAAATATTTTTTCGATAACCTCTTCGTTATCCACTAACATATTTCCAGTGGAAGACCCTAGAAAAAGCTTCACCCCAGAACATGCATTTTTGTCTAATTTCTTGAGCTCTTCCAGATTGTCATTGGTTCCCCCGAATAAAAAAGAGTAATTAGCAAACGCAGATTGTCTGGCTATTTCAAATTTCTCTTCTAACTTGGCAATCGTAGTTGTTTGTGGATGGGTATTGGGTTGTTCCATAAATGTAGTAATTCCCCCTGCTACCGCAGCCCTGCTTTCTGTTGCAATAGTTCCTTTATGAGTAAGTCCGGGCTCCCTAAAATGCACCTGATCATCTATTACTCCTGGCAAAACATATTTACCTTCCAAATTAATTTCCTTAGCTCCATTTGAAGCGATATGACTATCAATTTTTAAGATAATTTTTCCTTCCAGTAAAATATCCGCAGTAAAGATCTGCCCTTCATTAACAACGGTAGCGTTCTTTAATATTGTTTTGCCCATACTAAAATTTATTTTTTTGAAACAAGCTCCTAAATTTCATTTGCAGAACTCCAAATACTGCTTCCCCAACTATGGAGGTACTCATTTTAGATTTACCACGTATCCTATCAGTAAAAACTATGGGCACCTCTACAAGATTGTACTTTTGCAGATGGGCTCTAAATTTCATTTCTATTTGAAATGCATATCCTATAAATTTAACGGAATCTAAACTAATAGTTTCCAAAACTTTTCTCTTATAGCAAACAAAACCCGCAGTTGGGTCGTGCACCCACATTCCAGTGATTATCTTAACATAAAACGATGCACCATAGGAGAGAAGAATCCTGTGTAAAGGCCAATTTACAACATTTATCCCCTTTTTGTATCTGGATCCAATAGCCACATCAGCACCGTCTAAACACGCTTGGTGCAATTTTACCAAATCTGCAGGAGCATGAGAAAAATCGGCATCCATTTCAAAAATATAATCATATCTTCTTTCAATAGCCCATTTAAAACCATGGATATAGGCTGTACCCAATCCAAATTTCTCTTGTCTAACCTCTAAAAATAGTCTATTTACATAGTCCCTTTGTAACGACCTTACCTTTTTGGCGGTCCCATCTGGGGAGTTATCGTCTACAATAAGGATACTAAAATCCTTCTCCAATGCAAAGACAGCTTTAATAATAAGCTCAATATTTTCAATCTCGTTGAAAGTAGGTATAATGACCAAGCTATCCGTCATCTAGGTAATTCCATTTTTAGCAAAAATAGTATTTTAAAATCCGTAGGGAAACATCGGGCCCTATTTATGATATTTTTAAACTTTAGTGTCTTTTTATAATTTGTAATTTTGTTTCGGAAACCACATCCAATGCATCTAAAAACTCCTAAAATTCTTCTGTTTTTCATAGCGTTAACTTTTGCGCTGAATATGGTACAGAGTATAACTACAGAGTTATTATTGGATGAGGCCTACTACTGGTATTATTCTCAAAATATAGCTTGGGGCTATTTTGACCATCCTCCGATGGTTGCCTGGATGATTGGAGTGGGAAGTTCTATTTTTGGTGGAGAACTAGGGGTTAGGATTATAAGTTGTATCCTATATTCCCTAAGCATGCTATTTATTTGGTGGTTGATAGACCATACCAAAAAAGAAAAATACACCTTGCATTATTGTGTACTCTTTTTTGCATTAACACTAATGCAAGCCTATGGATTCTTTACCCTACCAGATACACCCTTGTTATTTTTCACCACCCTATTCCTCTTCGTCTATAAACGCTTTATTAACAAAAATACGCTATTAAATTCGGTTTTGTTAGGGCTTTTTATGGCTGCTATGATGTATAGTAAATACCACGCCTTACTGATTATTTTGTTTGTACTTCTATCCAATATAAATTTGATCCTTAACAAATATGCTTGGCTTTCCGTAGCTATTGCACTTATATGCTATGTTCCGCATCTGCTATGGTTGTTTAACAACGATTTCATAAGCCTTGGCTACCACCTTGTGGATAGACCGACAAGCCCTTATAATTTCGTGGATTTTACGCTAGGGTATCTCCTTAATCTAATAGCGCTTTTCGGATTACTTTTTCCTTGGGTCTACTATACTTTAATAAAAACTAATATTAAGGATCAGTTTATCAAAGCGTTGGTGTTTTTTACCTATGGGTTTATTCTTTTCTTTTTTATTAGCAGTTTTGTTAGAAAGGTGCAGGCTCAGTGGTTGGTAGCAATAAGTATCCCTTTGATTATTGTCACTTTTAATTACCTAATAGACCATCCTAGGACAAGGAGTTGGGTCTTACGTCTGGGGATAGTTAATATTGGTATTTTACTGTTTCTTAGAATATGGTTGGTTACGGGATCGGTGTTACCTATACCTTTTGAAACTCATTTTAATAAAAGCTGGACAAAGTATTTACTTAAGCAAGTTGGGGATATTCCAGTTGTTTTTGAAAACTCTTATGGGAACGCAGCAGTTTATGCCTTTTACACAGGTAAACCTTCCTATTCCTTTAACAATACTCAATATCGATTAAATCAATATTCCCTTGATAAATCAGAGAAGGAGGTACAACATAAACGCATATTGTACGTTTCTAGATATTTAAAGGAGAGTGACCTCCAATTCATTGGTGCCAAGGGAGAGCATTACAAAGGCAAGTACATGGATGATTTTGAATCTTTTAGAAAACTACAATGCATAATCCCACAAAAAAAAATCTCCCTAAAAGATAGCACAGCCATAACTTTAAAGGTTTACAATCCTTATAGGCAAGATATCGATCTAAAAAAGCTTAGGTTTGGGGCAACATTTTTGAATCGATACAAGCGTGTTATAGAAACTACATTTGTTGACGTTAAGCCAAAAGACTCCAAAGTGACAAAGCTTAAACAGAAAGACACAACAGACTTTAAATTAACTATTCCGAAACCAAAGTCGAATGACGCTGCCTACATAAGGATGGGGGTTTCTGAAAATGGCCTATATTTAGGATATAACGGCCAAAATATAATGCTGGAAACATGGAAGCCATATTAAGAAATCCGACTACTGCTGATTGGATAAGCATAATTTTATTCTCTAGCATACTGTTAATAGTTCTTGCTAAAAATTTATTTTACAGCAGGTTTCTGGACTTTATTATTCTTCCTTTTAATAATAAGTACATTTTTATGTACAACAAAAAAGATAAGGTTTTTAATTGGTTCAATATACTTCTCTCCATTTTCCAAGCCCTTAATCTCTCACTCTTTATTTTTTTTATTAACGAAAGTTTTTTTGCTCCCATAGAAAAATATGAGTTAGAAACTTACGGAACCCTTTTACTTGGCTTATCCCTAGTTTTAACTGTAAAACTATTTTTCCAACTAGCTAACGGTTTTATCTTTAATTCCGAACAGACCATTTCCGAAATTGTATTTAAAAAAATCTCCTATTTTAATTACAGCGGTGTTGTAATGTTGATTGCCAATTTAATATTAAATTTTGTATATCCTGAGTCTAAAGTTGTTATTTTGATAGGAAGTTTATTGATTCTCCTCATTAATGGCATTGGCTGGTTCACAACTTTGAAAAGTCATAGAAAATTCATTACCAGCAATTTTGTCTATTTTATTTTGTATCTTTGCGCTCTAGAAGTAGCACCAGTAATTTTGATTGGAACATACTTGTTAGAACGTAGCTTATGAAAGTAAAAACGATATTGGTTTCGCAACCAGAACCCAAGACAGAAAACTCCCCATATTCCAGAATTATAGACAAGGAAAAAGTAAAGGTTGACTTTCGGCCCTTTATCCATGTGGAAGGAGTAGACGCTAAAAATGTTAGGCAACAAAAAATAGATCTTAACAATTATACAGCTATCATACTAACCAGTAGAAATGCTGTAGATCACTTTTTTAGGATTGCTGACGAAATGAGGTTCAAGGTACCAGACTCTATGAAATATTTCTGTCAGTCTGAAGCAGTTGCATACTATCTTCAAAAATATGTGGTTTATAGGAAGCGTAAAATCTATGTAGGTAAAATGTATTTTCCTGACCTTACTCCTATACTAAAAAAGTATAAGGACGAGAAGTTTCTTTTACCCTCTTCAGATGTGCTTAAACCTATAGTACCCGAAACCTTGGATAGTTTAGGATTAAACTGGACTAGAGGTATATTTTACAAGACGGTAGTTAGTGATCTTTCTGACTTAAGGGATGTTTATTATGACGTTTTGGTTTTCTTTAGCCCTTCAGGAATAGAATCTCTTTTAAAGAATTTCCCTGATTTTGAACAGAACAACACTAGAATTGCCGTTTATGGTAATTCTACTATTAAGGCGGCTACCGATGCTGGTTTAAGGATAGACATTCAGGCTCCTACGCCTGAAACTCCATCCATTACTATGGCGTTACAGAAATATATTAATACAGCGAATAAAAAGTAGCGCCATCAATTTTCTATGCGAGGGACATGCAGTAGTGGCTCTTACCAAAATTCATAATAAAACCCGAGGTTTCCCTCGGGTTTTTATTTTTAGAACGAGTACCGTTGCGGTCCTCCCCTTCTTATTTCCTCATTGGCATAAGATTCAAATTTCTTAAAATTCTCCCTAAAGGCATTGGTCAATTTAAATGCTGTCTTATAATAGGCCTCATCATCATTCCAAGTAGTCCGTGGACTAAGCACACTAGTGGGCACTCCGGGACATTCCCTAGGTTGTGCCACACCAAATACGGAATGAATATGGTATTTATCATAACAATACAATCCTAGATCTCCGTTTAGAACGGCATGGATCATAGCACGTGTATATTTCAGCTTCATTCGTGTCCCCACCCCGTAAGGACCTCCTGTCCATCCTGTATTCACCAACCAAACGTTCACTCCCGAGTCCTTCATCTTGGCACTTAACATTTCGGCGTATTTGGTAGGGTGCAGGGGCATAAACGGAGCCCCAAAACAAGCTGAAAAACTAGGAACAGGCTCTACTACTCCAGCCTCGGTTCCCGCAACTTTGGCCGTATACCCGGAAATAAAATGATAAGCTGCTTGGCTAGGGGTAAGCTTAGATATTGGTGGCAGCACCCCAAAGGCGTCTGCTGTTAGGAAAAAAATATTCTTTGGGTTTTTACCAATGGAAGGTTCCTGTATATTATCTATATTATATATAGGATAGCTCACCCTGGTGTTTTGCGTTATTGAAGTGTCCTTATAATCTACTACTCCATTGGCATCCAAAATTACATTTTCTAAAAGCGCCCCTTTTTTAATGGCACCATAGATCTCGGGTTCATTCTCTTCACAAAGGTTTATTACCTTGGCATAACATCCACCTTCAAAATTAAATACCGTATTATCATTTGTCCAACCATGCTCATCATCCCCAATTAACTTCCTATGTGGATCTGCAGACAATGTTGTTTTCCCAGTACCGGAAAGTCCAAAAAAGATAGCCGTCTCTCCCTCCTCACCAACATTGGCAGAACAGTGCATTGGCAGGCAGTTTTTATAGACGGGAAGAATAAAGTTTAAAGCAGAAAATATTCCTTTTTTAATTTCTCCAGTATAACCAGTCCCTCCAATAAGGGCTATTTTTTTACTGAAGTTTAAGATGGCAAAATTATGCTGTCTTGTTCCATCTACGTCACTATCAGCCATAAAACCAGGGGCGTTTATCACTGTCCATTCCGGCTCAAAACCTAGCAATTCTTCTTTTGTTGGCCTTAAAAACATATTATACGCGAACATATTGGACCATGGGTATTCGTTAATTACCCTAATATTCATTTTGTAATCATCATCGGCACAAGCAAAGCAATCTCTCACATAGAGTTCCTTCTCGTCCAAGTAATTGATCACTTTATCATAAAGCGCATCAAACTTGTTGGCTTCAAAAGGAATATTAACACTTCCCCACCAAACCTTATCTTCGGTAATTGAATCCTTAACAATAAATCTGTCCATAGGTGACCTGCCAGTAAATTCACCGGTATTTATAGCGAGCGCGCCAGTTGAGGAAGTTACGCCCAACCCTTTTTCTACGGTAATCCGATGTAAATCTGAAGGAGGTAATTGATAGTGGATAATACTCCTTTTCAATCCATACTGTTTTAACGAAATCGATTTCGTAGATGAAGTAGATGAAGCCATAATAATTGAGTTTTAATTATCTATAAATAATTTAATTATATTAACAATAATGCAACTTATTCGGGGTTTTTATTTTTCAATATTGCAACGCCTAAAAGCACCCAACCAATAATAAGCAACAATCCTCCAAAAGGAGTTACAAGCGCAATTTGAGTAAAGTCGAACCCCGTTAGCTCATTTGTTGCCAATAGGTATATGGAGAAAGAAAAACAAAAAATTCCTAGAACAATAAAATAGGAGATTATTTTTTTCTGCTTAACTGACAAGAAATTTATCCCCCCTAATATTAATAGAAAAAAAGCATGAAACATTTGGTATTGAACCCCTGTAGTAAAAGAATCGACTGCTTTGGAACCCACCAAGTTTGTGAGGCCATGAGCTCCGAATGCACCAAGCATTACGGCTGTTGCCCCAAAAAATACCCCAGCACATAGTATTGTTTTGTTCATAACTTATGTTAACATATTTTTTACAAATATAACATTTTGATACCTTAGTAACTGTCTAATCAGAAAGTAAAATTACACATGTTGCGAAAAATAGTAATCTTAGGTGCAGGAAAATCCACATCATATTTACTCGATTATTTACTGGAAAAATCGGAAGAAGAAAAGCTTCACCTCAGCATTTGTGATTTGTTTCCAGATATGTTGCCCAACAGAATTAAGCAACATAAAGCATGCAGCATTATTAAGCTAGACATATTTAATGAGACCGAAAGGAAAGAAGTTATAAAGTCTTCTGATATTGTAATTTCCATGTTGCCCGCACATCTACATATCAATGTAGCCAGAGATTGTATTGAACACAGAAAGCATTTGGTCACTGCCTCTTATGTTAGTGAACAGATCCAAGCCTTGGATGGAAAAGCGAAAGAGCATGGGCTGGTGTTTATGAATGAAATTGGCGTTGATCCTGGAATAGATCACATGAGCGCCATGCAGGCAATAGACAAAATTAGGAAGAAGGGAGGCAAATTAATTTTATTCGAATCTTTTACTGGAGGACTTGTTGCCCCACAAAGCGATAACAATCTATGGAACTATAAATTTACATGGAATCCCAGAAACGTAGTTCTTGCCGGACAGGGTGGCGCCGCGAAATTTTTCCAAGAAGGCACTTATAAATATATTCCATATCACAAGTTGTTTAGGCGAACAGAATTCTTAGATGTTGAAGGTCACGGTAAGTTTGAAGCATATGCCAATAGAGACTCTCTAAAATACAGAGAAGCCTATGGATTACAGGATGCGCTTACCTTATATAGGGGAACCATAAGAAGGGTAGGCTTTTCCAAAGCGTGGAATATGTTTGTTCAGATGGGAATGACGGATGACAGCTATCCTATAGAAAACTCAGAAGGCATGTCTTACAGAGAATTCGTGAATTTATTCCTTTCCTATTCCCCCACCGATAGTGTAGAATTAAAAATGCGCCATTACTTAAAAATCGACCAAGATGATATAATGTGGGACAAACTTAAGGAACTCAACCTATTTGATGATAACAAAAAGATCACCCTTAAAAAGGCCACGCCGGCCCAAATATTACAACAGATCCTAGAAGATAGCTGGATCCTTGGGGACCAAGACAAGGATATGATTGTTATGTACCACAAATTTGGTTACCTACTTAATGGCAAAAAAGAACAAATAGATTCTAATATGGTAGTGATTGGCGAAAACAGAACCCATACAGCAATGGCCAAAACGGTTGGATTACCTGTAGCTATTGCCACTTTATTTATTTTAAACAAAAAAATTACTACCCCAGGAGTACAGATTCCAATCAAAAAAGAAGTCTACGAACCCATCTTAAAAGAGCTCGAGAATTTTGGAATTCAATTTAAGGAATTTAAGGTGCCCTACCTTGGCTATAATCCAAACGTTTAATTTGCGATTTCACCAAAGCAGCTAAAGCAACGTTATGAACTGAAACTATTTTGGTATCTTTAGGGTAAAATATGAAACCAAAAAATGAAATCTACTGGTGAAAACATCAAAATAGACGGAATTGACAAGGAAATCCTAAGATTTCTTATGGAGGACGCTAGAAAGCCCGTACTAGAAATAGCAAGAAATATAGGTATTTCCGGAGCGGCCATCCATCAACGCTTGCGCAAATTGGAGGCTTCTGGCTTAATTTCGGGATCAAAATTCATAATAAATCCAAAGATTTTGGGATACACCACTATGGCCTATATTGGCATCTATTTGGACAAGGCAATGAGCAATCCTGTGGCAGTAAAGGAATTGGCAAAAATCCCAGAAGTACTGGAATGTCACTATACTACAGGGAACTGGTCTATCTTAATAAAAGTACTCTGCAGGGACAATGAGCACTTAATGCACGTACTAAATAAGCATATTCAGCAAATAGATGGTGTATCACGAACAGAAACCTTTATTTCCCTTAACCAACAAATAGACCGTCAAATTAGTATTTAATGTTTGGATTGAATCTAAATAAGCATTAATTTTGCCCTCAATGACTTCAGTATATCAATCTAAATTTTACACTTTATATCAATCCAACACGGATAGGTATTTTTATATTGATTTTGGCCAAAAGGTAGTTAAGCTATCTTTTTGTCAACTGCTAGCGCTACGTCAAAAAGTAAATTCAATTGCTATAGAGACCCATTTTGATGCAGATCTTAACAAACACGGCTTTGAATTATTAATGCTCTGCAACAAAGAACATTTGTTTTTACTGAACACCCTCGAAATTTTAGATCTTAAGAATTTAGTATGTTACGGATTTGCACTTTTGGGCATATCCTCAGAAAATGCAAAGGCCGTTTATTAAGCCATTAATTTAAAAGCAGTCTAAGTCCAATTACATATTGGCACTTCCATTCTTTTTTCAATTTCAATTTCAATACCTTTATAAAAAATGAGGAGAAGTTATGTAGGTATCATTACGTGTTGGACCTACAAACTAATATGTTTCCACAAAAAAACAACACATAATAAATAAAATATAAAAAGATGAAAGATATTGCAAGACAACAAATGAGTATAAAGGTCAGTAGTATGGACCTACTCAATAATCAGATAAAGCTAGAGGCCCATGCTTCTGCCACGTATTTAGCCATGGCCTCATGGTGCGACCAAAATGCGTATACCAATAGTGCCGAGTTTTTCTATGCGCAATCTGCGGAGGAAAGAGATCACATGATGAAAATATTCAAATTTATCGCAGATTCTGGAGGCATTGCCATCTCTCCTACTGTAGAGAATATAAATCATGATTTTTCCAATTTAGAAGAGGTTTTTGAAAACGCTTTGGATCATGAAATCATGGTGACCAAATCCATTCACAAAATTTTGGCCACAGCGAGAAACGATCAGGATTATGTGGTGGAAAATTTCCTTCAGTGGTTTGTTCAAGAACAACTAGAAGAAGAAAAGTCGCTTAGAAATATTTTAGATCTTTTCGAGTTAATGGGGAGAGACGGCATTGCCTTAAAGTTAATTGATGAGCGTATTACAAGAGGAGAATAACTTTAATAAAAGGCTAAACCTAACCTTATAGTAAGGATCCTAAAAGTCTTAGAATAAATAAACAATAAAAAGGGATATTCGGGAGTAGGCCGATTTTCACTAAAAACTGGACAGAACGAATCCTGGAACATCGATGTTTCCGGGATTTTTTTTATGGTTTATTTTCGAAGTGGATTTTCGTCCGGTTTAAGAGGGCTTTTTGGTCGTTTTAGTGAGGTTCTGGCATACCTTTCCCATCGAAGTTTCGGATCGCTAGTCCCTATGCCGCTTTTTCCAGCGCCATGGCCGACATCCGCCTGCCGATCTCCAGTGCGTTGCCGGTATGGATGCCGAAGAATATCCATAAGATCTCGGTGGCCCTGGTCCTGGCCCTTATCCTTTTCAGATGGTAGTGTTCCTTGTCCTTT
>NZ_AUCB01000035.1 GCF_000429545.1 Arenibacter certesii DSM 19833 | reverse complement strand
ATCAAGCGGATCATGACCAATTGTTGTGTTTATACAAAAATCGGGATCAAGTCCAATTTCTGGGTATTTGAATATTTATGCAAATAGTTGAGTTAACCTAAAGAGGAAGAATTTCGTATTTCTTACGCCTCTGAACTGTGCCCTAAAAGCTTTTATTTTTGCGTTAAAGGATTCTGCCGATGCATTTGTACTCCTATTTATAAAATAGTTCAGAATCGACCTATTTAACGTGAACGGAAATAAAAGACGAAAGGCTTCCTATAAAGAGCTTCTGCTCTCGCCTATATACCGTTATAACATGCTACAAGTGGTTCCCAAAGGTCTAATAATTCGATTTGTATTTGTTTACCCTAAATTTACTTTAGGGAAGCATGAGAAACTAAAAGTGAAACTAGATATACTGAATGGTGATAGGGATGTGGCATTCAGAATAAAATAATATCTCCTAAATCAAACATTTATAAATAATGAATTTAGTAGAAATATCATCATTATATTTTCATTTTAAATCCTGAAATAGTTGGTACAATTGGCTCATGAGGATGAGATTTAGGCATTCCCAATTCATCGGGGCCAGGGCCAACAAACTCCGTTTTTCTTGGTTCGATTATTATTCTATTGTTCTTTATCGTCATAAATGTAAATAAGGATTCTTTATATGGAACCGTATACTTTATCCAGGGATGAGTTTTATCAACAGCCTCACTAAAACGTACTGTTTTATAATCATCACCCACCCAATAATAAGATGCACTATTAATTTGAACGTAATATATATCATTGATTTGCGTCATAAAATCGGTGTGATGATGTCCACTCAAGCAACATAACACTTTTTTGAATCCAGCGTTATTATTCGCATTTTCAAAAATATCCTGAATCTCTTTAAAATTAGCAACGCCTCCAGTTTCTTCTAGCTCTAATGTTTGATGACTAAATACAATAGTTGGTTTGTTTGTTTTTTCCAAATCTTTTATCAACCATTGTTTTTGAGCGTCGCCTATATAGCGCTTATATCCACTCCATGGTTTAGGATTTTGGTCATTACCATCCAAAACAATAAAGTGTACTCCTTTCTTATCAAATGAATAATATTTTTTAGGCATTCCCCAATAAGCCATAGTTTGTTCTTTACTAAAGCCGTGGTCCATGTCATGATTTCCAAGAATATGGTACTTCTCTCCTTGATAGTTATTCCACCGCGTCATAAAACCTTTATTATGGTCGTGGGGAACACAAAAATCTCCCATTTGCATAATAAAATCTGGATTACGTCTATTTGCAGCATCTAAAAAGGCTTGCAATCGTTCTTCCCCATCGTGCATAACATCCTGATGTATATCAGCGATTAAACCAATTTCTATTTTCTCTCTTCCTAGGTTAACACCAAGTACATCAACTGGTAACACCATTGCTGCTCCAGCCAAGGTTGATGCTTTTAAAAAATTTCTTCTACTATATTCTGATTTTTGAATACTTTTAGATTCCATATCGAATTTGATTTATTATTATATTTTTCAAGTACACTTTGTTTTAAACCAGCTTAGATCTGTTATAGGATAAATGTTATTATTAAAATCAAATAATATTGATGTAGTATTTAAGAATAGCACATTACTATTTCCTTCTTTATTCACTACCATTATGAAACTAATTTCTAATGAACTATGAGGGAAATTAAATTGCATTAAAAACCATGTCAAAATAATCTAAACCATACGGAACAAACTGAAATTCATCAATATCACAAATTAAGACTTCTTTTAATATGGAGATTGAAATTAATTTTAATTGAGAAACTTCCTCTGCCTGTAACGACAATTCTTCTATGGGTTTAATCAACTTCACTATATATACATGATGGTATTCTCTATCAATAAGAGACTGATTATGTATTATATCTGTTGCATAGTTTCCAATAAACTTTAGATCATTTATTTGAATATTGAGACCAATTTCTTCCAATACTTCTCTTTGAGCAGCTTCCAAAAAACTTTCTCCTGCTCTAACATGACCAGCAACGGAAACATCCCAAGCATTCGGAAAAGTTTCCTTAGTAGCTGTTCTCTTCTGAATTAGTAGATCACCATCTTTTGTGTAGAGCCACACATGAACACAAGGATGCCAATAGCCATTTTTGTGAGCTTCCGATTTCAGACAAGATTCCCCCGTCCTCTTTCCTTCACAATCAAGTATATCTACAAATTCATCCATGATATAAATAGCCTTAATTATTATTCATAGCTTCTCTCAATTCATTTTCGGAATCTGAATTCCAATAACCACATTCCAGTTGAAAGAAGACCGAGGTATATGGAATTGCTAGATTTGTTTTAAGAATTAGCACATTAAATAATTTTGCTGATGCATCTAGTTCACGAATAATATCTTCATGCATTATCGTTTTTACAGGTTTTCCTTCTAAAATGGAAAATAAATTGTTTCTATAGTCTGTAATTCCTTTGGCATTTTTTTCTGGAACAAAAGTCATTTCCTTATCCACAAAAATATTAGCATCTACATGGATGGATTTTGATATTAACTCACTAACATATTCTACAGTCTCAAGCTGGGAGGCATTAATTGTAATGGTCTCAACAGCTGGATTACTTTGTTGTGGGTAGGCAGCATCGGCAATAACTATCCAGTTTCGATGTCCATATAATTTCAATTTAGCCTCTAAATCTGTTTTCCAATTTGAGGTCTCCTTAACTTCTTCTATTAAGATTGTTTCCCTTTCAGGTCCTTTTCCCATATTGCAGGCACACATAAGCGCCAGGATAGTAATTGCTTTAACTATTTTTATATTCTTCATTTTAATATTTAATATTTCGTTCCGTAATAGTCGAAGTTATTTTGCCTTCATCATCTAAACCTGCCTCTTTAGGTGATGGAGAAATATATACAGTTGAACACCCTTCAATATGTATAGTATGATCTTCTGGATCAATGGTCAACATAGTATATAATGGGTCTCTGTACGGAAATGTTAGCTTTAAAATAGGATGTGCATGTTCTATATGCTTTGGAAAACGAATATTTGAATATTTACCATCACCTAAGGATTTATATGACATACTATTGATTTGTATGTAAGGAATAGTATTAATAACCCTTACATAATCTTCATGATGATGCCCACTTAAACAAGCAATAACCTTTGCTTTATTATCATCCATATTTGCTTGTCCAATAATCGATCTAATTTGATCCCCATTGGTCACTCCCCAATCATGTTCTCTTTCTAAACTTTGGTGACAAACTATAATCGTTGGACTTTTTGTACCTGCTAAATCTTGTTTTAGCCATTCTTGCTGTTCTTCATCAATATAGCCTATCCATGGAGCACCTTTTTTATTACCATCCAAAACCACAAAATGAAATCCATTACTATCAAAAGAATAATAACGTTCTTTCATTCCCCACCAAGCCATAGTTTCTTCCTTTGTAAATCCATCATCCATATCATGGTTACCCAGTACATGATAGGTAGGGTGTTTATAACTATTCCAGATGTCTAAAAATGGTTCATTATACTTATGAGGAAGGGCAAAATCTCCCAATTGAATTAAAAAATCAGGTTGGCGTTCATTCATATCATCCATAAAATACTTTAGGCGCTCATAGCCATCATGTATAGTATCTTGATGCACATCTGCAACCAAACCTATTCTTAGCTTTTTATGACCATTTGATTGAAACGCAGATAAGGGTAATGGAATAGACAATGCAATACCTGTTTGAATCGTGTTTTGTAAGAATTTCCGGCGTTCCATTCTACCTCTTTTTAAATTTTATTTTATAATCTGACATTTTAGCTGAATAAACCATCCCATCAATTCCTTTCTCCATACCCATATCATAAGGAGAAGGTGACATCCATGTACTTTTTACTCCTTCTATCTCCATTGTACCCTTTGCATTTAGTGTTGCAAATGCGTATAATGGATCTTTATAAGCACCTATTTGGGGAAGATTGCCGTATTGGTCATAAAACTCTTTTGGAAAACGCTGAGTACTTTTATATTTGGCTGACAACCATTGATACGACATACTATTAATTTCTATATAATCAATTCCATTTTGATGATGATGATAATCCAAATGATTATGACCGTTTAGGCAACAAATCACCTTTTCTTTATGAGCTTCCATTATTTTCTGAAGCGTTAAACGGTTTTTAACCCCCCATTGGTAGTGCCATAAACTTTGATGTGAAAACACTATGGTAGGGAGTTTTGTAGCCTCTAAATCTGCTTTAAACCATTCTATTTGTTCATTATCTATAAAGGTTCTAGCACTATCATCTACATAGAAATTGGCATTTTTATAGTCGATGAACTTCCCGTCTTGATATATAAAATTGGCATCTAATACTATAAAATGATAACCCCAAAAATCATATGAATAATAGGTTTTAGGCATCTCCCAGAAATCCAACATTTCTTCTTTCGAATTTCTATCCATATCATGATTGCCTAAAACATGATATTTTGGGCCTTTAAACTGTTCCCAAATATTTAAAAAACCTTTATTTTTTGTTTCTGCGAAACAGAAGTCGCCCATTTGAATTATAAAATCTACTTTCTTATCAATCGCCTTGTTAATAAAGATTTCTAAACGTTCATCGGCATCTGGCATTAAGTCCTTATGTACATCCGATACAATACCAATTTTCACTTGCCTTGCCCGTTTTTCAGAAAAAAGTGCTGGTGTAAATGATAATAATGTTGAAGGCATCAATGAAGCTGTTGCCCCTATCCCTACTCGATTAATAAATTCACGTCGTTTCATTTGTTTTCATGTATTGTTATTCAATGGTCATCTACAACCATAAATTAAATTTTAATGGTAATTATATCTCCAGCAACCAGGTTAAGGGTTTCAAATTCAATGGATAGTTTTCCTGCTTTATTTTTTGAAGTAACCTTAATGTCTTCTCCATTAATGGTTACACTTACCTCATCTTGAATCTCTCTTTCTAATGTTAAAATGATTTGTGAAAGGTTTAGTTTTCCGTATTTCAGAGTTATAGTATTTATTTGAGTGCTTCCATCTCGATTTTGAGAAAAATTACCCCAACCTTCTGCAGTAGAAAAGAATGATGTGTGATTTTCTGGTTTCCATTTTGGGTCAAATCCAATTATTTGCTCCGGTCCATTGTACTCAAAACCCTGAGCGTTTAATAGAACTGACCAAATAGAGAGCGCCCTTCCGTAAAACTGACCACATTCATCATCACCGAAAGGATTTCCGCTAAACCCAAAATTACCCCAGTCTCCTATATAACCTGTTCTTAATTTTCCATCATAACGGTTATAACCGGACCGTAAAATAGTTAGCGCATCTCGGATTTTATTATATTTAATTAAGGAGGCCCCTATGGTATATTCAAAAGTGGACCACACCTCACTAGAATACCCCGACGCGTATTCAGTTCTATCTTTGTTTGGCCACGTACTCACTACCATTCCCGCTTCCTCAGGTAAGGCAAAGGTTCTATGGCCTTGATCGTGATTTTTTAAATTACTTTTAAAATTATACTTTAAAATTGCCTCGTTTGCTGACTTAATTTTATAATCGGGATACAAACTTCCTAAAGCCAATTGATCTGCCCACCATTGCCCCAATAACTGATCAGAATGACAGGCATTTTCATAATCAGTTGCACGTATTGCACCAGGTATTTGGTAAAAATACTCTCCGTTCCACAGCTTTTCTGATTGTAATTTAGCTGAGTTATCGGCTATATTTTTCCATTCTTCTGCCTGATTGTTATCTCCCATTATAATTGCCATTTTTTCACTAGCTCTTAAAGCTGCTAAGTATAAAGAGCTTAAAAAGGACGGATTCCCTGACATTGAAGCATCGTATGTTGTGTGTTTGGCTGTATCGGATAGCCATCCATCTTTATCTTCATCATACCCATTCACCAGATAGTTCATCGCTTTTTTAATTGCAGGGTATTGGCTTTTAAGCCAAGTGTTATCTGGAGACAATAAATGCTCTCTATAAGCTCCTAATATATCCCCACATTGCCCATCAAACGCTACACTACCCGCAGGTTGGCGATATGGTATTTCACCGTTCTCCTTTATACTGTTAAAGGTTTGATTTCTGATCGATCTTCCCAACTCTGGGAATAGCCTTGCATGCGATTGGGCATAATGCCAAACATGATTACAATTTCCTGAACAAGAACCATCTACTCCCCCAGTTCCTTCCCATAGCCCTACATATCCATTTTTATCGTGAAAAATAGTTCGACTTTTAAGGATAGCCAACTGATTACTAATACGTTCAACTAACCAATACGGTAAGTTTGTTTCAAAAAACGAATTTGTAAAATTTCGGGTTCTACGGGTCAATATTTCATGGTTTTCTTTTAAATAATTAGTGAGTTCTTTGATACTTTTCCAATGATTCGCATAAAAATTACCATCACCTTCCCAATCACCGTTTCCCCAAGCATCCCACTTATCCGCTTTACCACCATTTCTCCCATTAGGAAAATACCAAACTAATGCCATTTTAACCGTACGAACTTCTCCAGGTTTCAATGTTAATGAGGTATTTAAAGCACCAGTAAATGTGCTACCTTCATCACTACTTTTAGCAATCAAATCGCCTTTTAATTTGCCGAACTTTTCAAATATGGAGTAGAGTTCTATTTCATTATTCCAACTAGCAATCCCTTTTGTTGTCCCTTCCTTATCAAAAACAACCATTGCCATTTCCCCAAAATGTTCACTATCACTGGGATCATTACCTTCCATTAACAAAATTTCGGCTCCTTTTTCAGAAACTATTGAGTTTGTATTCCCCTTGTAATACTCAAAATTATTACCGGTTACTGGCCTACGACTAATACTATAGTTAAAATTATCGGCAAATGATTTCTCGTGATTTACAAGTGGTAATTTTGAAAACCCCACTGCATTTTGTTGTGAAGCCAAAAGATTCACCGACACTTTATCACTTGATATATTGTTTATGGTGAACTCATAAAAAACAGCAGGAATACCAGATTCTTTACTATTAGTTGGTATAAATGGATTGAAGATTTCCATCGTAACTTTTACAGGAAGATCATCATCAAAAATATATTCTAAAAATGGAAACCTACCAATAGCTTCTAAAGATTTCATTGGTTTAAAAGAACCAACTTCTTTGGTTTGCAATGCTCTTACCTTAATCTTTTGTTTTTGTTTTGTGCGAATTGCAAAAAAACTATTTGGGATGAAATCATGCCCCATATTATTGAAAATTTGCCAATATCGTGGTACAGCCTGTCCATCGTATTGAATACTCCCTGTGCCAATACCCCCTACTGGGAATTGGATTGCGGTTAAATTTTCGTCTTTATACACTGTCTGGGAACCGCGCGTTAGAAGTCCAGCCTCATTGCTCAACTTATAGTAGTCCTTTAAAAGAGCATCTTTATTTTCTAAAGTATTGTTTATTACTGATTTGACCTTTAATTCTTCGGCAACCTGAGCCTGTAAACTGATACTTAAAGCCCCTATAACGATTAAAAAAAATAATTTCTGCGACATATTTTATTATTATTTAATTTCAAACTCAAGTTTATCACCTTTTATAATCGAAATAGGTTTAAATGATACCATTACTTCATTGTTTTTATTCTTCAACTTTGCTTTTACTTTTTCACCATTTAAAGTCACCATCACGTGCTTTGAGTCCGACAATTCATCCAAACTAACTTCTTTTAGTTTTAATGCACCATATTCAATCTCTAATCTAGCTCTCTGCTGTCCGTTCTTTACATTTTGAGAAAATGTACCCCAACTACTTCCAGTAATAAAAGCTGACCTAAA
Organism: Arenibacter certesii DSM 19833; assembly: GCF_000429545.1. Taxonomy (GTDB): domain Bacteria; phylum Bacteroidota; class Bacteroidia; order Flavobacteriales; family Flavobacteriaceae; genus Arenibacter; species Arenibacter certesii. The sequence goes on along the minus strand of NZ_AUCB01000035.1, from coordinate 48,144 downwards.
ATTTTCAGGGGTGATTTTAGGGGCAAACCCTATTTTTCCATTCGGTTCATTTAATGTAAATCCAGAGGCTGTAATAAATGCACCATAACTAGACATTGCACGTGTATAATGATTGCCGTATTCAATTTCATTATATGGATTTCTTTTACTAGGTGCATAGCGGTCATATATAGCTTAGATCATTGTCATTCCCTCATCTACCATACAAATTCAGCTAAAATTGGATAATGGTCAGATAAATAGTAAGTTTCTTTTTTATTAAGCACCGTTGCGTTTACACACCTCTTTGCTAAAAAAGGGGAGCTTAAAATATAATCTATACGAGTAGAGTTTTTATTAGGGCCTTCTCCCTTTTCGGTTTCAAATACCTGTGTGGGACAGCTCAATCTATCCTCCCATGTGGTAGTAAACCTTTGAACAACATCAATTAAAGGATAGCCTAAAAGAGACCCAATTACACCGTATTCCAATTCATCATCTAATAAGTTTCTAACATGGTCGTGTTCTTTTTCCGAAGCTCTTTTCTCCTCCAAAAGCCATGTTTTATCCTTATATAGGTCGGCATCAAAAGGTGACAAAGCATTGAAATCCCCTAAAACCAAATACTTGTCTTGCCCAGTGGTAAATTTGGATAACTTGTCCAATATAATTTTCGCCTCTTCCCGTCTTTTTTGATGGCTAAATGGTGAAAAATGAATTATAAAAACATCAATACCATAAACCTTACAATGTAAGGCCCCGTGATGCATATCATCCAATATCCTTTCTTTTACTTCTATTGGTTCCTTAGATGTAATCCCAACCGGATACCCAGAAGTTTTTAAAATTTCCGCATAGTTATGCCCCCATTTCTTAGCATCCTCCAACAGTTTTTCCTGTGAATAGCCACACAATTCCTGCAGGGCAAATACATCTGGATTTTGGGCGTTTACCCAATCTATAAACTCCTTTTTTCGATCAGAATCTTTACCCCAATCAAAGCCGTTCCAAATGTTATAACTAATCACCTTTACCGATTTGGTACCTTGTGCGTTGACCAAGTGAACACTCAAAAATGATATAATCACAATCATTCCTATAATTGTTTTCCTCATTGATAGATATCTTTTAATTAGAATTTTTAAATCAATTTTTTTAATTCACAATGGTGTCCTCTAAAAACGTTAACGGTTATTCAATTACAAAATCGACCACTACCCCATTATGGTCTAATAAATTAATAGATTCCCACAGATTGCGTTTTGCAAAAGCATACGTTGGTTTTAAACCATTCCCTTTAAAATAAACTTGGTCAACACGTTTAATATAATCGTCTTGTCCAGGACAGGTTACTCCATTACCTTTTTTATTGTTATTCGGAAGAAACACCCAAGCATCATTAAATTTGGCATCAATTAAAAATTGTGTGGTTTGGGAACTATACGTGTAATCATCAATTTTTTTGGACGAATTAGGAAACTCTGCAGCAGGTGGACTATTGAAATCACCAGCGAATATAACCATATCGTTGACTGTCACCTTCTTGATAAAAGGCAATGCTACTCTACTAATTTCCTCATCAGTAGTATGGTTCCCAATATTTAAATGGGTGTTGAATATAAATAACGGCTTATCATTAACTCTTATTTTAATACCTAATAAACCCTTTCCCATCCTTTTTTCAGTTGTTTGTTGCGTCGTAAAGGTTTCTTCAATTGGAAATTTGCTGAATATAGCTAATGGATAACCACTATTTGTAGAATTAGGAACATAACCCGTAGTCCCGTTAGGTTTGTAAAAGGCAGAATAAATATATCCTTTCTTAAAAAGTTTATTTTTAATACTGTTGTAAGATTGATGATGAGGTGGTTTTTCCAAAGTTACTTCCTGGAACAATAAAACATCAGCATTATCTTCTGTAACGTAAGTTACCAATTTATCAACTGGGTAACCATTAGCGTGTTTTTCCCAAAATGGGATATCAGCAGGATCCCAAATATTAAAGGTTAATATCCGTAAGTTTTCTTGTGAAAAAACAATACTCGTAATACCAAACAAAAAGATTAAAATAGGATATCTTAAATTCATTTATTTTGATTTATTTGAAAAGTCGTTAATACCGCACCGTGATCGGATGGGAATTCTGGAAAACTCCTGTTTAAATTAGAACTATGATGGACAATGGTTTTAGAATTAATGGGGATTATATTTTCGCCGGTGCTATATATAAAATCTATTCTAGCAAAAGGATTTCTGTATTCAGGTTCAGGATGTGTATCCGTTTTAATGGGTACAAAGCCCAAGTCAGATTCATAAGTAAATTCCAACCCTACAGTAGTCCAAGTATATCCCAAAGTTTCTTGAGTAATTTTAGGGTTAGTTGATCTATATGTATCGGTAAAACCGGCCTTGTCCATAGCTATGGAAGTTTTATTGGCAACCAGCCTATTAAAATTGAGCCCACTAGCTTTTGTTTCCTCCGTGAAATCCAAATGAGAAACACAGTTGAAATCTCCAGCAACAATTAATGGAATCTGATCTTTATTTGCCAAATCCTTTTTAAAGTCCTCATGTTGAAGTAGCTGCTGAATATGTTGGTAACGATTTTCATCACCATCATTAAATTCAGCATCGGAGAGGTTATTATCTTTAATAGCTACAATATGCCTTCCTCCACTGGTTAGCCATAGGTTATAAACCCTAATTTTCTGATTACTTGGTAAAATAGCAGTCGCAACAATAAAGGAAAAAGGAGATAAACCGTTTACATTTCCAAAATCCTCTAAAGGATATCTGCTAAGAATGGTCAGGTTAGCATCTGGTGAAGGGGTATAATAGTAATAGTCCAATGCCTTTGATATGGCTTGTGCAGAACCATACGTTTCGGTCATGGTAATAATATCCGCACCACTATCTTTAATAATTTCAACAACCCGCTGTCGGGATGTTTTACCTTCCATGGTATAGCGTGGCTCCAAATTATATTCCCCCCAAATGTTCCAGGTCATTACTTTTAATGAAGAAAACTTGGAATTGTCTAAGGTATTAGACTTGTTTTTGCAACCTAAACATAGTAGTAACAATAAAATCGTCGCAATTTGAATATTATTTTTAAAGCTTTTTCTCATTTATTTCAATTGAAAAATAGTTAAAAAGGCGGCATGGTCAGATGGAAACATAATAGGGTGATAGTTCACTACTTTAGATTCTAAGGCTCTAATGTTTCTTCCTTTATAGAAAATATAATCTATTCTGCTTTCCACATAGCGCTGCCCAAAACGCCTACTGTATGGCCATGCAGAATACCCTGGATCAGTTAAGGGATTTGGGTTTAACTCTCTATAACTATCGGTAAATCCATGGTTATGCATAACCTTAGTTACGGGCCATTCCACCACATAACCTAAATGGGCGTCTTTGGTTGCTTCTGTCCAATCTAAATGTGAGTTGGTGTTAAAATCACCAGCCATAATAATTGGTGTTTTATCCGCATTGTCCAAAATCGGTTTTATTTCCTTTAATATCTGATTTATTTCATTTAATCGGGTGTCGGCCTCTTCTTTTACTAGTTCTTCCGAAGTTATCTCTCCTTTTATAATATTGCTATGGTAATCTGGCAAATAATGTAACCAGGTGTCTAAGACCACAACTTCTTTGTCTTGATCTACTTGTAATACAACCCCTCCAAAATTGAACGATTTAAATGCTTTTATTGTTTTCTTAATAGGAAAACGACTCATAATCGAAAGATTGGAACTTATTAGATAAAAATGATATCCTAGAGCGTCTGCAATTTCTTCACCAGAACCATAAGTTTCAATAAGTGTCACTACATCCGGGTTGGCATCTTTAATGATATTTATTACCCGATTTAAACCTACCTCTTTCCCAAATCGTTTTCCCCCTTGCCAAATATTCCACGTAAATAATTTTAGTTCATTTATTGGATATATGGGCTTATTTTGCTGAAAATACTTCTGATAGTTTTCAGATATTTTTGCTGTAGGTAGCACCGTTTCCCAAACAGAAATGTTATCCATAAACCCATTAAAGGCTTCCCATTGCCCAAAATATTCCCACCGTCCTGAAGTTCCAACAAAAGTAGTCTCTAGATCACTTTTTAAATCTTTTAGTCCACTTGCATTATAGATCGCTACGTTAACACCGTCAAAATACATCCATATTTCTTCATTAACCCTATCAATAGAAAAGGCTATTTGATGCCATTTACCATCATTAATTTTTTGACGCTTTATCGTGGGATTGTAAATATGTTGTTGCTTACCATCGCTAACCAAGAGTGACCAACTACCATCTTCTTCGGCATAAATTAACCAACCCTTATTTTCTGTGTTTTTATCCTTCTTATTTCCTGCAATAGGAGTCCCTTGCCCTGCATCTGCTTTGGTCTTTACCCATAATTCTACCGTTAAAGAAGTATCGGCATGGTATTCCAGTTCTACTTCTGGTTTCAGTTTTAAGGGCATTCTAATAGTACCGTCCTCAGAAAAATCTATAGCTCTACCTTCCAAACCTTCAGAAAATGAATGTTGTTGTGCAGCAAATAGATGCTCTGGGGTTTCAGGAATACTAATTCCTTGATATTGATTATCATGAATATCAAAATCAATTTGAACAACAGGTTCTTGAGCACGAATTATAATCGAAAATAGCAATGTAAACATTACCATAATCCTATTCCTTAAATGCATAGATCTTAGTTTTTTAAAGCTTCTAGGACAGGTTTTCCAGTCCATTGAATTGGAATGTGTTTATCTGCATCCAACAGCCGTAAAATCGTTGCAGGCGTATCATAGGTATTAATCGGTTGCTTAATGGTATGTCCTCTGTTCACATTTGGGCCAACCAAAATCCATGGAATGATTATTTCGTCCATTGTACTTCCACCGTGACTGGTGCCAACACCCCCGTGGTCTGATGTTACCAATATATTTACAACAGTACCTTCTTCTTTATTTAGCTTTTTCAGCTTTTCAAAAAACGAACCAAGTGCATTATCTATCATTTCAATTTCTTGATAATATTCGGTTGAACCGTGACCGAATGTATGACCGGCTCCGTCAACAGCATCTAAATGGATAAAGACAAATTTGGGACGCTCCTCTTTATAATACGCAAAAGCCTTATCCAAAGATTCATTCATATCACCGGTTTTTTCAATATGGTGCAAAACTTTGGTATTGAATAAATCTTTAATGGTTCCCCATTCATGAAATACGGCTAGTTTTGCTTTTGAATCCTCTTTTTTAATAATATCGAAAACCGACGGGAAAAATCCATCCTCATCTTTTATAGTAGCTTCAATGCTATATTCATTAACTCGCCAACCATTACTGGTTATACCATGTTGTTCAGGACCTGCACCCAAAAGCATGGAACCCCAATTTGGACCACTACTAGTTGGCATAACACCTCGTGCTTTTAAAGAACTGGCTCCCATTTTCATAAACATATCCAAAGTAGGCGTGTTAGCCTTCGTAAGTCCATCAACACTCAAACCATCAACACCAATAAAAAATACCGTTGAAGGTGATTCCTCTAATTTTTGTCCCTTTATAAATTTGGAATTTGATTGAGCAAAAGTTGAAACTCCCTGTAATAGAATAAACAATCCTAATAAATTTTTAATAATTCTTTTCATTTTTGGTCTGATTTAAAAAAGTAAATATTTCCGGCAAAGTCACATATAAAAAACCCTTTCTTAATTATTGCCGCCGAGGTAATCACCGGGGCTCCTAAAGAGGTTTTCCACACAAGCTGCCCCGTATCTGCCCGTAACACATATATTTTACCGTCCATTGCCCCAAAAATTAGGTTCTCTCCTACCAATATAGGCGTGGTTTCTACACTCTGTTGCTGATCTGAAAAATAGGAAGGAGTATAAAATAAGGCAGGATCTACTTGAAACTCCCAATTTTTATTTCCCGTCTTTAAGTCGAACGAGGCTATACCTGGATGAGACCCAGAGAGGATGGCCTTGTCTTGCAATACTATAGGTGCCGAGGTTCCGGTATGCTGCATTCCAGTTATAAAACTATGGACTGTCTTCCCTGTTTTTAGATCTAGTTGATGAAACTTGTCTTGTTCGGCAACCCAAAGAGACTTATCTTTATAACTTAAAACACCATCCCTAAAACGAAGACCTTCATCACTTCTAGACCATAATAATTCTCCCGTAAACCTATTGTGGGCATAAATAGCTCCCCAATGACGTGATGCAATAATCACATCGTCTGCAATGGTCATTGTGGGTGTAGTACCCTCCCCTCCACTCCAAGCAGTATTTCGCCATAAAACTTTTCCAGTATTTACATCCAATGCGGAAAGAGATTCAGAAAATCCAGTGTATACAATTTTCCCGTCGGTGACTAAGCCAGTAATAAACCCGGGAGCTCTGTTATATTTTAAATCATTCTCCCAAGCCAATTCTCCTGAAGCGATATCTATGGCATAGGTATGGCCGATCATATCCGTAGCTATCACTTTTTCTTGAGCGATGACCATCTGATTCTTAACACCATTTTTAGTCTTATACCTCCATAGCTCTTCGCCTGAAGTAGTATTCCAACAAACAATAAAGCAGTTCTCCGCATTACTATCATCAAATCCTGCTGTTAATACATAATTATCCATAATTACAGGTGAACTCATATAGATATTGCTCCCTACATTAGCTGTCCATTCCATGGTATAAGGAGCTTGCTGTTTAATATCTACCACAGGATGATGCTCCTTATTCCCCGCCATATTTGACCATATACCATTAGATGTTTCGTTAAAACTCTTGTCATCTATTCTAAAGTTTTGCTTTCTATGCAGTACTTCACCACTTTTCAAATATGCATCCACGACCAACTCAAAGTCCCTTCTATCGTTTGGGAAATAAGTTGCTCTCCAGTTCCAATCGGAAGTTTTGGTCATCAACTTCCACTTTGACTTATACAACAGGTTATCCCAATTAAATTCGTCCTTGCCCCATACACTATAACGAACACTATCTATAGCAGAACCACTGTCATAAACATTAACAGATATCTCTATATTCCCACTATCATTTAATCTCAGCTGGTTTTTTTGTGGGCTTACTATTTCAATTTCCCTTTCCAAATGGCTCCAAATTAACTCAGATTTGTGATTGCCATTTTTATCTACATCAATCACTCTAAAACTTGACGGCGAGTGGTCTATCCCCCCCTTCGCTAGGGTAGCAGTACTATAGGATACTACCCCTGAATTCCCATGGGTTTTCACCATGTTAATATGCCAATGCCCATATAACCAGGCTTTTAAATTATAGTCTTCCAAAACTATTGACTCATTTTTATTCTTCTTAAAAACAAAACTATCACCATTCGTCAATAGATCATGGTTAAAAAACATTTTAGGCTGATTCTTATCGTAAGCCTTCAATAAATTTTGAAGCCAACCACCAATATCCTCATGATTAAACCCAGGGGGAAAGTCACCACCCATCATAGGGGTAATAACAAATAAAGTATTGCCTTCCTCAAAGGCGTACCATGCAGGTCCAAATTTTTCTTCAAAAAACTGCTCTCCATAATCACCTTTTACTAAGTCATGGTTACCAAGACAATAATAAACCGGGATACCCATATCTTTTTCCGTTAAATTATCTGCATGCCATTCCATACCCGCCCTATAACAGATATCCCCGGTATGCACTACAAAATCCGGTTTATGGACCTTCACATATTTCTTTAGGTTATCTACCCAATCCCCATATTCATACGTTTCGGTATCGGAAATCTGTACGAATTTCACCTCTTCTTTCTTTATCTTAGGCTCAACTGGAAAATCATATGATTTTGATTTACCAGTAATGGGAATAAACCGCTTCTCCGATTTAAAATCGCCACTTGGATAAATCGTTATAAATCGTTGTTTTTCCCATCCCGGCAGTTGATAATTTCCATTTTTGTCAGTTCGTACTACATGATAACCATCAGAAACAACTGCATTTTGCACTCCTTTCTCAGAGGCTTCCTTTTTGCCATTATCGTTGTGGTCAATAAAAACTTTACCTTTCAATTGGCCGTAACCCCAAAAATTTACTCCTAATAGAAGAATTCCCGCAACAACAAGTTTTATATTTAATAAACAGTTCATGAATTATATTTTTAAAGTCATTTAAATCTACAGGCTCATTGCCTTTTACCAAAACAGTTAAATTTAATTTTATGAAATAAATTATTTTAAATACAAGCGATCCGAAGACAATACTTGTTTAGGAATCCCTGGCCCCTCAAAGTATGTATACAACCCATAACCTCCTCCACTATTATACCATTGAACTTCCAATTTATGCTTCCCCTTCGCTAGCATTATTCTTCCGTTTTTTTCTTTTACACCATGGTTTCCATCATTATCTACAACTATTTTATCATTGACATATAGCTTGCTCCCATCATCGGATGATATATAAAATGTGTAATTACCTGGAACTTCTACTTTAAAATAGGTCGTGAATACCATGGCTAACTGATCTACCCCTCTTGGAAATCTAAGGTCCTCCGAGGTTATCTCAAAAGTTTTAAAAGTTTCCCCAACTTGAGTCAATTTTCCAAAGTCTGGTAATTTTTTTAAATTTTCACCATAATAGTATTTAGCCCAAATCCCTCTACCTTCTGGATCATCCAACACCCGGAAATACGCTGTCTTACTATTACTGACTTCTTTATCTCCTATAAACTTACTAGCCTTTACCACTACTGAGTTACCAACTCGAAATGGAACCGTATAGATACTTGACCCTGCATGAGGTTCACTGCCATCTATAGTATACCTTATTTCTGAACCATCAGTTGGGAGGTCTATTCTAACCATAGGTTTCTCAGAAATATACAAACCTCCTGATGGTTTAAAATGTTCCCCAACTGGATGTATTCTTGGAGCTTGGATAAAACTTTTTGTCTCATAGATTTCCTCAGGTTCTTCAAAACCTTCAAAAGCACTTTTGACTGGCCACCCCACCCACGCTTCTGGAGCCGGAATTCCTAATGCGAATGCTACCGTTGGGGAATTATCAATTGTATTTACTGTTTCTTTAATTACATAATTCTTTTTTACACCAGGCCCTCTTATAATAAAGGGTATAGTCATTTCCTCTGGAGTACTTCCTCCATGACCATAATCGATTCCTCCATGGTCTGAAGTTAAAATGACCAAAGTCTTTCCTGCTAATCCCGCCTCATCCAACGCTTTCAGAACTTGTCCTACAAAGGTATCTACCTTGGCTACAGCTTTAAAATATGCTTCAGAACCATGACCATAAGAATGTCCGGCCTGATCTGCGTCATCAAAATGAACAAAACAATATCGAGGCTTCTTTTCCTTAATATAATTCACTGTCAAATCAGCAGTTTCTTTTAATGTCTCTGTACTTGTCCGATAATTCAAATGTTCAGGTTCATAGTATTTAGAAACACCATTCCATTGGTGTATGGTTCCTAACTCAGCGTTTGGCTCTGCTTTCCGGATGACTTCAAAAATCGTTGGGAATAATTTTTTATCACCGTCGCCACTAACCAAAGGTGGCAGTACCGGTTCTAGTGGGTCAGAATCATTACCAGTTATCCCATGTTGTTCGGGTCCTGCACCCATCAACACGGAGGCCCAATTGGGCCCTGAACTGGTTGGTAGAACAGCTCTGGCGTTCATGGTGGAAGCCCCTTCTTTTATTAGGGCATCTATATTTGGGGTGTGTGAGTTGGCGATACCATTTGGACTTAATGCATCAATTCCTATGACCAAAACGTGTTCTATACCATTGATTCCCTCTTTCTTGCACCCGGCAAATAAAATAATAGAGACTAATACAATTAAGCAAGACTTTCTTAAACCAACTATACTGTACATGATATCGCAATTAAAATATTTCATTTTGCACCAAAATATTGATTATGCTAATAGAAATACTTTCCCAATGATTAATACTCTTTCTATTTTAATATACTTTGTATACTTTCTCCTACTGGATGATTGGCTTTAAATGTAAAGCCTAGCAAATTAGCTGCTGTTTGAGCAATTTCATCCTGATAAATTTGGGCTGTGCCAGATACTTCACCTAATACAGGTATTCCAGGCCCTAGAGCCACTAGCCATGTTTCATCTGAACGTGGTGCTCCTTTTCCATGTCCAGTCCACCTTTCTCCGACTCCTCTTCCATGATCTGGGTAAACCAATATTGCTGTCTTACCTTTATATTTTGGATGATTTTCTATAGTTTCCCACAAATTGGCAAGCATACCATCAACAAAATGGGCTGCATCTAAATAACGACTGTAGTTTCCCGAATGACCATAATTATCAGTATCCGCAAAGTCGATATGTAAAACTTTAGGCTGTTGAGCCTGCAAATAAGCTTTAGCCAGACCAAATGTGAGTGCGTCTGGCCTACATTCCCCAAAATATTCAGGGACAAAATGCTGAATCTCATTGGCGATCTTTTGGGCATTGGTTAAATTACGACCTTCTACATTTTCCCCAGGAAGGTTAACCAACATCCCATTACGATCTCTATTCAATATCCTACCCAAAGCATTCCATGATGCAAAAGTGGCTACTTTTCCTTTATATCCTTTTTGATTGTTTAAAAACTCCAAAACGTTTTCATTAGGATTGTTGGGATATCCATTTGAATCCACCTTCGGGTCATAATAACCACATAATGTCTCACTTCTTCCTGGATATGAAAACCAATATTCATTTTTAAAATTTACTTTGTTTCCCAAATCACGATTCCCATAGAGCTGTCCCTGCTTCTTAATTGTTTCCCAGAAAAAAGGCATAAGCTTTTTGCGCCTTTCATCGGGAGATTCTGCCCAGTACTTTTTATCTTTAATCAACAAGGAATCGGCTCCTTGGAAAACCTCTTGCCAACGGAGTCCGTCAACGGAGATAAGAATAACATTTTCAATTTTACTTTTTTGAGCAAAACCGATGAATGATAACAATAAAATTGGTAAAAGCATTTTAACTTTCATCATGATTAAATGATTAAATGATTAAATGATTAAATAATAGTACTTAATAAAAATCACACCTTTTAAGACGGTCGTTTAGGATAGCTCTAATAGGGGGATACAAAATCACTCATCAAAAATCTAACTTTCGTTGATGATTCTCAACCCGCTTTCCTTCAATCTTATAATATTTGACATGTTTTTTATTCCTTTATTCATCCAATCCAACGATGCATACAAAATAACCAACGGCCCAAAAGTGAAATCGGCAATAAAGTTTCTTTATCAATTTCGCATAACTCTTGTAAAATATTAAGGTAATTTTATTCTTTAATATACCTATTCTCATTGAGATAGAAGTTTTCGGAGGAACCGAAACCAATAAATGAATATGATCCTCATGAATATTCAGCTCAAAAACCTAACATCTCTTCCATTTACAAAGCATTCTTATATCCTGCACAGCTAATTCCTTTATTGTTCCATTCAAAATCTAAGAAGACACTTTGGAACCCAAACAATATGATAATCACAATTGTAAACAACGTGGTTAAGTATCTTATATTTAATCATACCTAAAAAATAAGGTATATCCATCAGAACATTACCACCTGCAAAGCAGGTGGAATATTAAGGTAAATTAAAATTATAAGCCGTTATTATAGAAAGGATCAGATTCAATGAAATAATTGTATTGGACTTTTTAATCTAATAAAACAAGATTACAACTAACTACCAACCTAATGGTTGGGTCAAATTTGGATTTAAAAGAATCTCCTTTCTCGGAATCGGCCTATAATAATATTTAGGTTCCTCAAAAATCTTAGGATTATCTCTATCAGTATTAAACATTATTCTTCCAGAATTTCCATTTTCCAAATAAAATGCATTATCGGAAATATAAAACTTCGATAATTCCGCTGAATTAGGAAGATTATCTATTGGATCCGTTTCGTCGGGGGAATTTAGAACTGCTACATCTTCAATTCCGTCTCCAGTAACATCATATGCTCCTAATGCAGGAATATAGATTCCTTGCTGTGAATCTTCAAGAATTTTGCCCAATCTCCATCGCATTAAATCCTCAAAACGAAAACCTTCAGTAGCTAATTCAACTCTCCTTTCCCTACGGATCTCTAACAACACACCATTATTATTGACATTGTGATATCTATTAGCCAATACAGGATCGATGGTGTTATTAGCAACAGCCAAATTCAAGTCGGGCATATTAACCCTAGCACGTAAGTGATTAATAGTTTTATCCAAGTCATCTTGAGAAATTGTACCCAATTCGGCCAATGCTTCGGCATTGATAAGTAGAATTTCAGCATATCGGATAATTGGAAGATCGTTATATGAGCCATTCCAAGTAATTCCATCTTCGTTGGTTGGGAAAAACTTGGTCTGTACATATCCTCCTAAACTAAGCTTTATCCTATATGGTTTTTCATTACCAGGTTTAACGAATCCGGGCGTCAAACATGTTTGTGCTAATCGCGGATCTCTTCCTTCAAAAACTTCGTCAAAAGTTTTTGTTTCATTTCCTGGTTCACTTGTAAATGGTAATCCATCAGTTTTTAAATAAGTGTCTACCAAAGATCGGCTTAACGCATATTCATAATCCATTACCGTTTGGGAATTATGAAAACGTTTTAACACTTTATCATAGTCCGCGTATAAAATTATTTCCTCATTTGAAGATAAGTCTAGATTTGAGAAAAGATTTTGATAATCATTATAAATATCCCCAGTGGAATGTATAGAGAAATTTCCGCTTTCGATAATCGCTGAAGAAGCACTGGCAGCCCTTTTCAAAAATTTATCCCCATCATTGAGTCCTAAATCTACATGATATTTTCGAAATGTCCCCTCGTGCAAAGCAGTTCTTGCCAAAATAGATAGTGCAGACCATTTTGTAATTCTTGTTTTGCTTGGAGAATCCTTAATATTGGCCGCTGCGAATTCCAAATCGGCCATAATGGAGTCTACTACCACAGATCTGGGATCTTTGGGCTTTGAAAGAAGTACTTCGTCATTGGTCTGTAAATCCCGTGAATACCAAGGCACATCTCCATAAGTTTTAACCATATTATAATAAAGTATAGCTCTAAAAAATCGTGCAATACCAACATAATGTTTTATATCTTCTGGATTACCTTCAACATTCTTGTAACGATGCATTAAAAAATTAACATTTCTTATTGCTCCCCAATTCCATCCACCTATATTATCTTCATTTATATCTCCCCTAAGCAACCTTTCAATATCGCTACCTGAATTGTAATGGGAAATGTTATCAGAATTCAAGTCGTTGTAACTTGCACTCAAATATCCATATAGTCCATTGGTATATGCTTCCAAATCTTGAACAGATTTAAAAAAGTCTAGTTCAGTGACAGAGTCGATAGGTGTTCTATCTAAAAAATCATCATCACAACCAAGCGTTAAAAAAATGGCTGATAATGTAAAACAAAAATTCTTTATAATTGATTTCATTTTTGTGTATTTAACAATTAAAACATAATATTTATACCCATAGAATATGTCCGTTGGAAGGGATATGACCTTCCGTCTAAAGCTTCAGGATCTAGCCTTTTTACCAATTTTGTGAATTCAAAAAGATCCTCCCCACTCAGGTAGAACCTAAGTCTTTCAATACCAAATTTATTTGTCACATCATTCGGTAAGGAATACCCAACTGTAATATTTTTCATTCTAAGATAGGCTGCATTTTGCATATACTTAGTTTGATTGATCCCTAGGTCCCTCCCTGATTCGGCCGTATAAGATTTTAAACGAGGAAAATAAGCATCTCGATTTTCCGGCGTCCAATTATCTAAATGGGCAGCATAAATATTCGACCATGGTTGCGCATAAACACCCCAAAAATAATGTTGTCCTGGTCCAGGATAAAAGTCTTTTTTACCTATACCTTGCATATACATTCTAAAATCAAACCCCTTCCAATCACCTGATAAATCCAAACTATAGGAATATCGATTACTACTATTGCCAATTACCTTGTAATCTCCGTGATCGTCCAATGTCCAATCTCCCCAGTTTACAATACCATCGCCATTGAGATCCTCAAACTTTAAATCTCCAGGCTCAATCGGCCTTGTTCCAGGATAACTAGTAACTGGCGTTTGATCTGCATGATTATCTATTTCATCTTGTGACTGGAAAAAAGACGGAGCATTTGTTAGGCCCCATATTTCCCCTAATTCCTTTCCCACATAATAATCGTCCAATGTTCCAGTAGGATTTTCAAATTTCGTTATGAAGGTTTTGTTGTCTGATAAAATGAATTTAGCGGAATAATTAAATGGCTTTCCAGAAATGCTTACGAAATCTTTATAATTTAAACCAAATTCGAAGCCTTTTGTTTCCAAATCGGCTGCATTTTGCAACGGTACCCCAGCCCCTAAGACGGCTGGTAAGGACTGTCCTTTTGTTAGCATCCCAATAGTTTCCCGCTTATAAAAATCAAAAGATGCGTTCAAATTGGATTTTAGAAAATATACATCGATGCCGTAATTAGCAGTTGTAACCTCCTCCCATGTAATATTAGCGTCAACCAAGCCTGGAGCACTAACGTAGACTGGTTGAGTTCCATCTAGTATGGGACCTGTCTTGCCGCTTCCCATACTTGGAATATAAGAGTATTCCCCCACATTCTGGTTGCCCAATGTCCCGTAAGACCCTCGTAATTTAAAGTGGTCTATCCAAGGTAAGGCATCCTGGAAGAAGGATTCGTTTGAAACTATCCAAGCTCCAGAAGCTGAAGGTGTAAATGCCCTCCTATTTCCTACTGCAAATCGGGAAGAGAAGTCTTCTCTTGCATTAAATTCAAGAATATATTTAGATTTTAAGGTATAGTTTAATCGGTAGAATAAACTGTTTATAGCCCATTCTCTAGTGCTCGTCCCTACTGTGGGATCATCAGTTGCAAGACCAATGCTTGGTATGTTGTTGTTTAAAAGCCCAGATCTATTCATAGAATTACTGCCAAATCGATTAAATTCTCTTGAAACTCCTACCATAGCTCGTAAATCATGTTCATCAAAGGTTTTATTATAATTTGTGTAAGCATTAAATACAAAATAATTATCCCTAGAATCATATTCATTTACAGAGGAATTCCCATTGTTAAGTTCTTTTGTAATGTTTGGACCTTCTTTGTACTCTACAGGTACTCTATATCCTTTTGTGTAATTATTTCCGGATTTAGTGGAAAAATCAACATTAAAGGTTAATTCATCCTTCAATAATTTTGCTTTTAAACCAGTTGTCAATTGTAAAAAATTTCGCACCTCCTTACTACGACCACCCTCCATTAATCTTCCAAACGCCCATGCCCCATCATAAGTCCAAGAATCATCGGGGTTTTTAATTACGGATAAAGTGGGAATTCTATTTATACCATGGAAATAATCCCAAGTACCATCTACAGGTTGCTCGTACCTACTATTAAGATAAGAGATGTTAGAGTTGACTTCTAACCAAGATGTGAGGTCTATATCTAATTTTGCTCGAAAGTTACTTCTAGTCAATACATCAGCACCATACCTAAATGCGCCTTCTTGATTAAAAAATTGTCCTGATAAATAATAGCGCACATTATCGCTCGAACCAGAGATGGAGATATTAGCCGTTTGGCTGAAGGAAGCCTTTTTATAAGCTTCTGACATCCAATCGGTAGTTCCATAATATGACCAATATTCAGGATCTTGTGGATTTAAAATAACAGCGGGAACGCTTGGGTCGTCTGAACGCAATTGAGCGTAGTTTAATTCATCAGTATTGTATAAATTATACCATGGCCTTGCCATAATGTTCTTATAGCTCATAACAACAAAAGGATCGGTTTCAAGCTTTGGCAATCGTCTTATAGATCTTACAGTATTAAAAGCGTTAACAGATATTGTAGGTTTCTTTATTGTACCAGATTTTGCTGATTTTGTGGTAATAAGAATAACACCGAAAGCTGCACGTGCGCCATAAATTGCAGAGGATGCAGCATCCTTTAGCACCGTTACACTCTCAATATCATTAGGGTTTAACCAAGAAACCTCTTGTTCACTTATGGCAACATTATCCACCAAAATTAAAGGATTCCCTCCTCCACTCAATGTGCCAAATCCTCTAACATTTATTGAAGGGGCATCGGTTGCTCTACCACTTCCTGGCGATATATTTAAGTTGCCAATACTTCCTTGCAAAGCAGCTGCAACATTTGAAACTGGCCGGTTTTCAAGAATTTTTGAATCTACTCCACCTACTGCACCTGAAAGGTTTACTCTTTTAGTAGTTCCATAACCTACCACGACGACTTCTTCTAATTCGTTAGAAGCTGTAAGAACCACGGTAAATTCAGTTTGATCCGTTACTGTTATCTCTTTTAAGTTATAACCAATATAAGATACCACAAGGATATCACCCATTGATGCCTGAATATTAAAATTCCCATCAAAATCGGCAGCTACACCAGTCGTACTACCCTTAATGACAATCGAAGCCCCAGATAATGGAATATTTTCTTCATCCGTTACCGTACCAGAAATAGTTTTCTGTGGCAATTCTATTTCGGTTTTGGAATTATTAGGTATTTGAGGAGTATTTCTTTTTGAAGGATCTGGCTTTAAAACAATTTGTTTCCCAACGACCTTAAAAACAATATTGGTATCTTTAAATAATTTTTCCAAAACGTTAGAAATTCGCTTTTCCTTTTCAGTTACAGAAACTTTTTTCGATAGATCAATAATATCCGTATCTACGAAAAATTTAAATTCTGTTTTAGATTCAATTTCATCCAAAACACTTTGAATAGTAACATCATTTAGACTCAGGGATATTTTGGTATTTTGCGAATACGAATTTGCTTGACCCTGCATCAATACAAGCAAAAATAAAAATGTAGTTAATTTCACCTTTAAGTTGAATTTAGGAATGCCGATAGGATGACACTCCTGTTTTAGTAGTTTTTTCATACCTTCGTTTGATTTTTTTGGTTAAAAATTTAGGTTTTTAGCTATTTAATTTTCCAGGGAATGTTGCAAGCGTTTCCTGGTTTTTTAATGATCAAATAGTTTCATGGTCGATACTCATTTTCTTTTCAGTTCTTCATTTCATTGGTTTTAAGGTTATTCAATAATTAATTTATTGTTCTCGATTGTGTATTTAATACTAAAGCTTTCATCCAAAGTTTGCATAACCTCCCTTATCGTCTCAATATCAAAGACAGCATTATAGGTTTTTTTATCAAGTACTCGGTTATGATTAATAATTTGGATATTGTAGTGCCTTTCCAATTTTTTGCGAATTACTTTAAAGGGAGTATTTCGAAAAACCATCTTTCCTGACACCCAGGCGGTATACATTTCTACATCAACTGTTTTTACAATAACGTCCTTTTTCTCCTTGTTCCATACTGCCATCTGATTTGGCACTAAAACAGTGGAATGTTCCTTTGAAAATTGCTCTTTATTTGGGTAAATACCCACCGACCCCTCTACCAAAACTGTTTCAACATCAATTTCTTCAGAATAGGCACTCACGTTAAATGCAGTACCTAATGCCCTAATATTGGCATTATTGGCATTTACAATAAATGGATCTTTATCTTTAGCTACTTCAAAAAATGCCTCTCCAGTTAAAAATACTTTTCTTTCTAAACCGGAAATAAAATGAACTGGAAACCTTAAAGAACTTCCAGCGTTTAAATAAACTAGGGTACTGTCTGAAAGTAAAACTTGGATTTTTTTACCATAGGGCACGTTTATTTCATTATAGACTAAGTCCTCCACCTTGGAGTTCACATCGGATATTGTGTGATTTATGTTTGTTTTAACAGCATAATTTAACGTGTCACCTTTCTGCATACCAATAACCTGTCCATTATTATCTACTATAGCCTTATCACCAGAACCGTCGATCATTTCCAATTGTCCATTTCCAATATCTAGTGTAATTGAGTCCTGAGAATGTTGTATAGGACTATTTTCAATGGTGTTGTGGATCACATAAAAATAGGTACCGCACAAAATTCCAATAAATATCGCAGCGTACTTTAATAGTTTAATCTTCGCTCTTTTTTTATGTTTATCAATAGACTTTTGGATTAATTGCCATGCTTGCGCTTTATTCTGATTTGATTCTGAAGTAATTGCCCAAACCTTTTTGAAGTCTATATACCTTCTCTCATTTATTGGATCAGCATTTATCCACTCAAATAATGCTTCAACTTCATCTTCCGTAGCCTCTCCTGATAAATATTTTTCTATAGCTGCCTGATCCATATATTTATGTTTGCATTTTAGGTACGTATTAGTTTAAATATACCCTATATGATATTATTAATTTATTTAATATTCTGTGAGGAGTAGTTTGTTTTTATTGAAATAATTGAGAAGTTGGTATAAAATTAGAATTGCAAATTATGGTTATTTTTCTTTTTCAGTATTTTATAAGATATATAGTAAACTCCTAAATAATAGAGGTGGGTAGGTGTTTGGTTAAAATTGACTGAAGTACCTTTTAGAATGCCAAAATCTTGTAAATGGATATCATTTTCAAAATTTAAAAATGAAGGGTATTCAAATTACTTTAATATAATGTAGATAGATCGCAATACTTAAATATTACAATAAAAAACTGCTTATGCTAAAAAGTATAAATATGAGGTAGTTAGAAAGTTCTATTCTGAAAATTTTTAGGGCTCGCGTTATATTACCTTCTACAGCTTTAATCGATATATTTAATTCATTCGCTATTTCCTTGTTCTTCTTGGACTCATAGCGACTCAGAAGAAATACAGTCCTACATTGTGGCGGCAATTTTGAAATCGTTTTATCAACTAGAGCTTCTAATTCCTGAAAAGAAACATCATCAAAATTCATAGCCTTTAATATTTCAGCATTCAAATTATTTTCTTTTTCGTGCAGTTTCAGATTCCGATATTTTGCAGTTACCGTTTGGTGCCTTAAAACATCCAAGCATTGGGTTTTAGCAGCTGTGTATAAAAAAGATTTTATACCATTAATTTTCTTAACCTTCCCCCTATTTAACCATAGTTTTATAAATGCCTCCTGTGCTACACTTTGAGCTTTGTCATGATCACCTAAAAATTGAATACAAAACCCTATTATGCTTCCATAATAAGTATCAAAGTAACTTTCAAAGGCCAGCCTATCACCCCTCTTAAAAGCAAAGAAACGTTGTTCCTCTAAGTTTAATCTATCCATATTAACTTATTCTTACTAAGTAATTTTAATATCATATTCCAAAAAGGATTATGTGCTGATAGTAATTTGTAAATAGTCCACCAAGCAAAATTTTCATCAAACGTTCTTCACTTAAAACTGCAAAATATTTAGTATATGTCAATTTTATTAACTAATATATCAAATTTATTTTAATAAATAATTAAAGTTTTAACAATATATTTACTTCTAATTCCACTATCAGCAAGAACAAACTAAACAGGTCCTTCCATCACAAATTCTTCTTTAATCCAGTAATATAAAATTAAAATCAGGGAACAATTCAGCATAATATTGGGAGTAATAATCACCTTCTCAAACGCCATTTATAATCCCATTAGTTAAAACTTCAATTATCAGTTTATACACTTGCAGAGAAATGTCATCACTATTTAAGGCTCTCTTTAATTCATCTATTTTCACTTTCTGAAAATCAATAATAGATTAGATGATCTCATCCTTTAAAGGGAAATTTACTTCCGTTAAGAATGAAATACCGCAATTGTTCAATCAATGAGTTTCATTGGAAAACTACATTAATTGTTTTCCCAATTTCTTCAAACTTCCAGGAGGTATATAACAAATAGGGCTTTATCCAAATTCAATACATCAACAATTGCAATAGCTCCTTCTTTACCTCCCTATACACCATAATATTTACATTATAATCCGTATAGCTACGAAATATTTTTTGCATTAAATTCTTATAAGCCACTAGATTTTTTCCTTTTATTTGTTCTAATAACTCATAGTCTTCTATTCCAATCCTATGCGCCTCAAAACGGAGCGAAGATAAGGGTCTGTTATCTCCAGGGTAAATTATATGGGTATCACCTGCAGGTAAATAATTATTAGGTCCGGCAGCAGGAGAGGGGTGTTTTACAGTACTAATTTGATAAGGGTCTGCTTGGTACTGATTCAAACCCCAGTGAAGATAACCGTCAGTATTATAATGAGCTGCCCCCCATCCGAAATAAACTTGACGAAGTTTCTCCATATCCAAGGTTCTGTTTAGCCATTTACCCCCTGGAATTAGGCAGGTATAAACAAGGATTTGTTCTCCTTGCTCCTCCCTACTCCTAAAGAAAGCTTCATTATCTTGAAAGTCATTAATAATCGGACACCAAATATCAATAGCACCTTTCAAATTATCCCGATCATTGGTCGCCTCCATAATTCTCACCTGGGGAAAAATACTTTTCACCTGCTTAGAAACATCCCTGTAACATTCAGCATTAACCGCTGTTGGCTCATCCGAAATATGCTGCAACCAATTGTCTACCAAATTGTATTTCTCAGCGAAATCACGGAAAAGGATCATGATGTGTTCAATATCTTTTATTCCACCTTCAGTGTAATAACGCTTACCGGTTAATGCCACTTTTAGCTCTGGATCTCCCCAGTCATCATTTGCTCCACGATTCATCAGATGGGGAGCTTCGAAAAACTGAAATCCATGCTTCCTAAATATCTTGAGGAATTGCCATAATTTATCTTCTTCTAATTTTAGAATCCCGTTTTCGATATAAAGTAATTCATTTGGAATTAAAATTGCATTTTGTCGACCATGGGCCATCAAGGCTGCATATTTATCCAACATCTTAAACCAATCCGAGCTCCAACGTTCCAAACCATGGTGATACTCCATTTTGGATAAGCTAAACCAGTTTGTGTAAAAAAAATTGCTCTCCGAAGCAGAAGGAATTTCAATTGGATATATCTTTGCATTAAACAGTCCGGAATAGGTAGCATCATTAAAAGTTAACTTAAAATTTACGGTAACTTCATCTCGTAGTTTCCAACCTTCGGGGAGGCTGAAGCGAAAGGCTTGGTAATTTCCATTCCCTACATATAAACTCGTTTCGATTGGTTTGATTACTTCAAAAATACGAAATGGCGCTTCTCGTATAACATCCGGGTTTTTTACTCCTTTATATTTTTCGGTACGACTATCTATACCAGTGTTCTGTTCTACTGGAACATCTATGAGTTCTGAAAAAGCTCCTAATATTTGCTTACCTTCAATTTGAGCCGATAAACTAAAGGCGGTGTTTTTTGGAACTTTAACCAAGACATGAGCAGCGATTTCAGTTGCAGGTATAAAATCGGCAGACCATTCCTTTGAGAAAGACGCAATATTGTTCTCATCAGGGTATATCGCTTCCAAAGGATCTACCACCCATATTTGCGCATGAAGCGCTACTATTTGAAAAATATATAACCCAACAGATAAGTAAACGTTTTTCATTAATAAAATATTTTATTTCCAAATAGATTGCTTATACTAAAGACTAAAATTTCATCCCTAATCACTAGTGTTATTTTACTATTTTTCTAATTTTTCAGCTAAACTATTTAATACGTTTTTGCCATTTTCGATCATAGCTTCTACTCCATCTTCAGGACGAGTTGTAATATTAAATTGAGCAACCACTTTATTCAAATAGTCTAGATCATCAAGCATGTTCTTATCTTTTAACACCTTTCTTAGTATTCTGATTTTTTCGGCATCTTGAATACCTTCACGTAAGGTTTCAAAACGAATTGAGCTTCTATTGTCTGGATACACAATATACGTATCTCCAGCAGGCCAAGCTCTAAAGCGCGAATCCTGCAAAGGGTTTTCTACCCAACTGTTATACGCCCAACGCAAAAAACCATCAAAATCTGCAGCCATAGTGTACCATCCAATAAACACCCCTTCCGCAGGGGGTGAGAAAGTGAAGGTGTTTGGAAATCCATCTGAACAACATACATAAAGTGTACTTATAAAGTCATTAGCTCTTCTTTGTATTAAATCTTCGTGATCTACAGGGTGACCAAAAGCGACCGACATATCTTTTAGTTCATCGGGGTACAACTTGTAACTTTTATGATTATCAGCAAATGACACCCCAAATTCTGGAGCGTGTTGATTAAGCAATGTCAACATGGCATTCATTTCTTCCGGACCACGCTCATCCATAGCAATTCTCGTAATCGTATTCCATCCTTTATCAACCAAATGTTTTTTAAACTCGGTTAAGAAGGGAACCCATAGCTCCTCATATTCTTTTGATCCTGGAGCTGCTTTAATCTTTATTTCCTTATTTTCAGCCTCATCAAAATAATAAAATTCGTTACCCCAAGGCACCATGGAATAACAACTTATTTGCTTTTTTACTCCAAGACCCATCATAAAATCTACCCAATTATCAAATTTGGAAAAATCGTACTCCCAAGTCCCATTGGATTTCTTTTCCCAATCGACCATAGCTTCAAATTGGTCAAAAGTTTGTCCGCCCCATGGACGTTTGTTAAGCGATACAGTGATAACTTTTTGACCTGCATCTGCCAATCGTTTCATTAAAGGCTTCAACAAGTCCCAATGCTCTTTCGACCAAGGTTCAACATTATGAAAACGCGCAACAGCATATGGGTTTTGCCATAAGTCTAAATGAAAATCCCATTCGGTTCCTGGCGGGAGAATCATATCAATAACATTTAGGGTGAATTCAAAGGTTTTTGATTTCTGTCCTTCAATATCAATGGTTACTGTACTTTTATAAGTTCCAGATTCAGCATCAATGGGAACATCTATGGTAATCCATAATGGCCTAGTTTCTCGTGCTTTTACAGCATACGAACTCACATCATCTAAGGCATCGGCAGCCAGAGAAGATGCAAAGTCCTCCGGTTTTCTGTAACCACAACCTCCAGCAAACTCATCTGTAATTACATATTTCACGAAACGTGCCTTTGCAATACTAGAAGGTAAGGTTTGTCCTGTATCTGATTTAAAATCTGAAATTTCAGTTTTAACAAGATTAATGGAATCATTACTCCATAAGACCAATTGACTAGAAATACGCTCCCCTTTCCAAGCATTACCAGTCCAAGTTGTTTTCTGCTCCAATTTAGGAATCACACTTTTTACAAATCGGATGTTGGTTGATGTTACTGAAGCTTGTAATCCTTTTGGAACCGCATCCCAATTTTCATCTTTATTTGGTGAAGGATCTATAGGTTCCTCGAAGGTTGAAGCAATAGTAAACTTATTTTCTTTTTGACAGCTAACAGAAAAGACGAAAACAAAACAAAACAATATAAATTTCAAAACTTTCATTTTCTTATATGCTTTTTAATACATTTTTTTAAAGTCCATTGAATAATTAATCTCAAAACCTTCTAAATTATATAGTGCTTTTTTTCAGCACTATCTTATAGCTACATTGTTTTTATTTTTCAAGTTGCATCTAATCATCTTCTGCATTTATTACAACAACAAATGCCTTAACTGCTCAACATTATTTATATAAAATTTGATCGGAATACCTGTTAATACTTTAGGTACGTGTAAAATAGATTTTACCCTATATTTACTATTAGATTTTTATAATTTAGATTATAATAATACAGCCTCAAAGTCCAAGAACTATGAAAAAGTTAACCATGTCATTTATTTATTTCCAATGATTCCCATTTAAAAGGTTGTACTTTATATATTAATAATTATTAATATAAATTTTGAGAATTTTATTTATAAGTTGTAATTAATCCAAAACTAAGATGTTCGGTAGAAAGAAATTTTAAGAAATAATGATTTGCCACTAAACGAACGATTCGGAAAAACAAATGGTGGCTTTTTTCATTCTTGGTATAAGAAACATATTGGAGAATGGGGAATTTGATTTTCTAGAGGTTTTTTAGGTCCATGCTAAATTTGACAATGTTAAGGCAATGAAAAAATATAAAGCCGAATTTAAAAAATTTCGGAATTTCATTATTAGAAGAATTAAGTGATTGGGAAAAAGCGTCAGATAAAAGGGGTCGAAAAGAAGAATTCACTTATATCGATGAAATATTTAATTTTAATATAGTCGACCTAACTGACTAACCCATCCAATCGATATCAGTATCAGTATCAAAAGATATTTTGAGAAAGAAAAAATTCAAGAAATAAAATAAAGAAAGACCACTTACAACATGAGGCTTATAAAAAATCATTACTGTGGGAGTTTTGCAATCATACAATTCCAGATTATAATATTCATTTGGTTTTAGGATATGGGTAAGAAATTATACACAGAACGTTATAAAGGATTGATCTTGTCACTATTTCAAAACCTCTAATGTAAGAAGTATATTTTCAACATTATTGCTTCCTCACTAAACTCATTAGAAACACCGTGGGGAATGGAGCCGTCAAAAAATAATAGATCTCCCTTTTCCAATAGTACTTTTTCTTTTTTTAGTAAATAATTGACCTTGCCTGAAAGTACATAAATCAATTCATTAGCATTAGTTGAAATTGGTTTTCTGTAGGCACCCGTAGTAACGCGCACAATATATACTCTTAAGCTTTTGTCTGTAGACGGAGTAGATAACAAATGGGTATATTCCAAATTAATAGAATCCTCGCGCTCCTCTTTTGTTCCCATTCCGTTTTTTATAACAACAAAATCTCCTTTAACGTTTGAAGCTAAATCCAATTCAGACAAATCTATATTAAGTGTCTGCATTATTTTCAATAGCACAGGTAGAGAAGGCGTTGTTCGCAAATTTTCGATTTTAGAAATCAGCCCAGCACTAACGCCAGTTCTTTTGGCTACTTGTTGCAAGGTTAATTCCCTTTTCTGTCGTGCTAATTTTAATTGTCTACCAATATTTATAAGTATATCGTCCATTTTAACACTATTGGTTTTATGCTAGTATAAAATTTATCGCAAAGATGTTTAATTTGTAAAAATAATCAATAAAAATCGGCAATTTAGTCACTTCAAAAGATAAATTTAAAGTACGCAATTTCATATACATCTTTTCTTTGGTTGTGATCCCATTCCAATCTCGATAAAATTACAAACTATAAACTTTAACTCCTTCAATTGTGCAACTAGCTGTATTATTAAATCTTGAAAATTTTCCCCATTTATCTTTATTTAAAAAAGTTCTTATCTCATGTCTAAAAACTCTTAAGTTGGTTTTATCAAATATCTCATCTCTGTCCCAAAAGTGATACTTTTCTCTTGAATAATCCTCATAGTCCGATTTCATAAAATAAGGATTTCATATACATATCCATCCTTATAAAAGCCGCTTCACGGTTGTGCTATTGTAGTAGTATATGAATTAAGAAATGACAGTTTAGAATGATAAAATGTTCAAGAACTTAACCACTCAACTTTTTGGATCTGGCAGAAGCACATCTGTTGAGCCAATCTTGTTCAAAAGGATTAATTTCTCCGAATCTAGAAATTCCGAATTCCGAAAAATCAAATGGATTTGATCTACCGGAAGCCATTTCGGCAATTCCTAGACCCACTCCCCCAGCCACTGATATACCTGCTCCACAACAACCCGAAGCCACCAAGAAACCTTTTATTCCCGGTACGGCTCCCAATACCAACTGGGAATCTGGCGTATACCCAGAAAATCCAGCTACATAATATTTAATTCCGATATCATAGAATTCAGGGAAGAATCGCGCCAGTTTCTCCCCGTTTTCCAGAAGATCGTTCATACCTTCATCTTTGCTAAAAACAAAATCTGTAATATCGTTAGGAACATCTTTTGGCGAAGCTACCAACGATTTTTTTTCACGTATTCCAAAAAGTAAACTTCCACCTTCTGGACGGGCATATGCCTGTGCGTCGGGCATTAGAACCATGGGAGAATCGACCGGGAAAATATCGGAGCGTTCAGTGATCCAATATTGACTTCTTACTGGAGCCATTGGAAGTCCAGCCCCCATTTCCATAGCAAGTATCGGAGCCCAAACTCCGGCGGCATCAACTACTGTTTCTGCTATTATCTCTCCATGTGAAGTTTTCACCCCTTTCACGGTTCCATTCTCATGAATTAGACCAATTACCTCAACTCCTTGGCGAATTTCAGCACCTCTGAGCTTGGCACAACGGGCAAAGAAAGTCCCCAACATATATGGGTCACAATAGGCTTCATTGGGTACAAACCCAATTTTCAAGGCCTCATCCACTTTTAACCAAGGAACTCTTTTTTGCGCATCCTCTTTAGTGATATAGTAGGCTTCCTGGTCATATTCGCTAGCAATTGATATAAGTTCCTCGAGGTCCTTGAGGGTTCCTTCACTTGCAGCAAGGTGCATCATTCCGACCACTTTAAAATCAAGTGATTCCCCAAGTTCTTTCTCCATTTCCTTGGCCACTTTAAAGGTCTCAATAGTCAGTGGGATATAGGAACGTTTGGAACGCACCATAGTCATAAGCGCTGCTGCCCTACTGGTTGCTGCATTATTAAGTTCATTGCGCTCCAATAACATAACATTTTTGCCTGGATTATTTTTTGAATAATAATATGCTATTGCACATCCAAATATTCCACCCCCAACAATCACTAAATCAGTGTGTGTCATTAAATTCATTTTTAATTTAGCTACTATTTAACCTTCTTTAAGCTACTATTTCAGTTATTTTCTTTGTCTTAGAATAACTAATTATCACTTGACTTAAGGTTCCATTTAAGTATGCCCAACCCACCCCCGATAAAAGACATAATTACAAAAAAGTAAAACAAATTATTCCACCCAAAATGTAAATTAATCGCCATAACTATAAATCCGGAGAACATTTGGCCAATAGAACCCATTCCATTAATTATACCTGCAGCCATGGCAGCACCCTTAGTTCCTCCCACATCCATGGATCCAGCTGTACATATTAAAGAATCTGGTCCATAAGTAGTAATCCCAATAAGAGCAATGCTTATAATGGTGGCAAATTTACCATAAGGTACAAGTAGCGGATGAATAAGACAGGCAATACCTAAACCAAACATCATGATGGACACAGTACTAAATCGGTTCGATTTAAACAATTTATCCGAACTATAACCGGCAAGGATTACACCAAAGAAACCAATTAGTTCGAATACAGAAGACATGTATCCTGCATCGCTTATTCCATAATTCAAGGCCTTTTCTAAATAAATCGGAAGCCAGAATAAAAAGGCGTATCGAATCATTTTAAGAATCATATAACATGCAGAGTAGATCCACAGCGTACTATTTCTAATCAGAATTTTTAAAATAATTAACTTTTCAGCTTTAGCACCTCCCGCAAATTCGTACTTATTATCTACTATCTGAGGCAAACCAACATCTTTAGGATCGTTTCTGGTAAGCAACAGGTAAAAGCAGGCTACAATAAACAGTATTAAGGATGGAAAGAAAAAACCTCTTTTCCATCCTAATTCAGAAAGGAATTCCATATCAAAAGCAACGTAAGTAGCAAAAATAGTAGCCAGAAATCCTCCCGTAACATAACATGTAGACCACCAAGACATAACTATTCCTCTTTCCGTCCTTCTGAACCAAGGGGTCATATTCTTAATTAGGCCACTCCAGCCAGTTGATTGTCCATATCCGTTGGCTGCAATTAAAAAAACAATAATCCCTGCAGAAAACGACATACCCAGAAAAAAGTTTCCAATCGCAGCTAGGAACAATCCAAAGGAGACCACTTTACGGGCACCAAAAGTATCCGATAAGTACCCATTAACAAATTGTCCGATGGTATAAACTAGACTATATATAAAGATTATGGAAGCATAATCAGCGTTGTCCAGCCCCAAATCCCTTTCCATGGAACTCCAAGTGACCGATAAGTTTTTCCTTCCAAAATAAAACCCAGCATAGGCAAGCCAAGTAAGTACAAATATTCGTTTCCTCCAATATCTCTGATCTGCGGTTAAACTCATTATGCTTTTGGTTTGGTTGGTATATGGATTGGTAGTAAAGAAAAGACAGACCACCTACTATTTATCAATTGGTCAGTTTTATCGTATAATCCAAAAG
The DNA here is from genome assembly GCF_000429545.1 of Arenibacter certesii DSM 19833. GTDB lineage: Bacteria > Bacteroidota > Bacteroidia > Flavobacteriales > Flavobacteriaceae > Arenibacter > Arenibacter certesii. The sequence goes on along the minus strand of NZ_AUCB01000035.1, from coordinate 20,089 downwards.
ATATTAGAAATTGATCGGTTTAAAGTTGATAGTTTAAAACACCTGTAATATTTATCAATAAAATAACTCAGAATGATTATATTTTTTGTCACGGAAAAATCAAAATCTTCTTCTATGGTGTTATTGTCCTTTTTATTAAAGTGAAATATTTCTGTTCTTAGGGATGAAGTAATCTATGCAAGTAAAAGATTACATTACAGGTGATCTATCTTTCTGAGATACTCTTTCAACACCTGAAGAAAATTTTGAATATCGGTATAATCTATCTGCCCTATATTAGATATTCGGAATGTATCGAAGTTATTGACTTTTCCCGGATATATAGTGAATCCTTTTTCGAAGAAAAAATCGTGCATTTCCTCAAAATTATATTTATCATTCTTTGGTTCTATGATAGAGGTAATAATTTTAGAATGATACGCTTTATCTATCAAATATTCCAATCCCATTTCTTCTAAACCCACCAATAATGTTTCCCAAGACTTTGTATACCTGGCATAACGATTTGCTATAGTTTCTTCCTTGGTTTCTATAATAGCTTGCTTTAAGGCATAAAACGTTTGTACTGGAGGGGTAAATCTTGTTTGATGTGTTTTTTCAAAATAGGCATGTTGGGCGAATAAGTTTAAATATAAGTTTCGCATAGGAATAGCTTCTGTTCCCAACAACGCAATTCTATTACATATAGCAAATCCAATTCCGGCCATTCCCTGAATATTTTTATTGGAGCTCGCTGCCAAATAATCAATATGCATAGCTTTCATATCTACTGGTATTGCAGCAAAACCGCTCATGGAGTCAACTATAAAACTGATATTATAAGTAGAACATAATTTCCCTACAGCACTAATATCGTTCAAAAGACCGGTAGTGGTCTCATGATGGATCATGGCCAAATGAGTCAATCCTTTTTCACCCTTAATTACATCCTCTAGTGCTATTAAATCAATTGGCTCTATAGAAGATGAATCAAAAACTACGGTATCGAGTTTATAGATTTTAGTAATCTGGCACATACGCTTTCCGTAAGCACCATTATCTATAATGAGGATACGTCCATTTTCAGGAACAACCGAACTCAATATGGCTTCCACCGTCGCTGTACCCGAACCTCCGAACATTACCGTAGTATACTCCCTTGGATCACCTACGAATTTTGTAATCTCTGTAGCGCAATAATCCATTAAATCCCCGAATTCCTTTTCCCTAGGACAAATATCTGGAACAACTTGCGCTAACTTTACGGAATCTGTTGTTGTTGCAGGACCTGGGTTCAGCAGCACATTTCTTTTTACTTGCATTTTTTATTTTATTTGGTTAACAGATTTACACTCGATTATTACTTTAAATTTATGCCTAGGCAATGTCCCATGGCAAGGAATATGTTTTTACGTAGGTGTAGCCTTTCATGGTTTCTATAACCCCCTCTTTGTATCCCAAGCCAGAATCTTTCACCCCTCCAAAAGGAGTCCATTCCAAGCGATAACTGGGAGCTTCATTGACATTTACCGTACCAGTATCCAATTCTGTAATGACTCGTTGAATGGAAGGCCAATGATTACTTACCACACCTCCAGACAGGCCATACGGGGTATCGTTGGCGATTTCTATTGCCTCATCCAAGGTTTTAAAACGTATAATTGGGGCTACTGGACCAAAGGTCTCCTTGGCAACTACTTCATGAGCGTTATCAACATGATCTAAAACAGTAGGAGAATAAAGGGCTCCATCCCGTTTATGTCCAACCAATAGAACAGCACCATTGTCAATAGCGTTTTGAACGCGAGTTTCCATTTCTATGGCTGCCTCTTCCGTAATAACGGTTCCCATATCATTTTCAGAATCATAGGGATCCCCATATTTTAAGGCTTTTACTCGGTTTGCTAATTTAGAAGCATAAATATCGGCAATATCTTCATGAACCAAAATCCTTCTAATAGCGGTACAACGCTGTGCCGAATTTTTAAATGTCCCTGACATGGTAACTTCTACCGCTTCATCTATATTTGCATCTTCGAGTACCAGCAATGCAGAACTTCCTCCAAGCTCTAATACGATTTTTTTATAACCAGCCTTGGAAGCAATAATTTTTCCTACTTTAGAACCTCCTGTAAACGAAACCATAGTGATATCTGGATGTATCGTCATCATTTCCGCTATAGCCTGAACATCTGCTCCGTTGATGACATTCAACATATTTGGAGGCAACCCGCAATCCAAGGCTAATTGAGCAAAATAGTATGCCGATAAAGGGGTCTTCTCTGATGGCTTTAAGACCACTGTATTATTGGTCGCAATTGCCGGGGCAATTTTGTGCACCACTTGATTCATGGGATGATTAAAAGGGGTAATACAACTAATTAAACCTAAGGGCACCCGCGTTGTGTAAATCCTTCTTGGCTTTCCATTTTTTGAAACATCACATGGGAATACCTCAGAATCATCATCTAAAGTTTTCATAGCCGAAAATCGCAGTACATCAGAAACTCTACTGGCCTCATACCGAGTGTCTTTTAAACACAGCCCAGTTTCATCTGTAATCATTTTACTTACCTCATCTACCCGATCCTCCAGGGCGTTTGCAATTTTATTAAGTATATCATAGCGTTCATAACGGGTAAGTGTTATCTTAGTATTTCTGGTGTCGGTTAAAACTTTATCCAAGGTTTTTGTATCTATAGAAGATACACGTCCCACCTTTTTATTGGTATATGGATTGTATACATCAATCCAATTACCACTTTTGACTTGTTTTCCGTTAACTATACTTCCAAATTCTATCATAACAGTTATTTAAATGGTTTCGTTTGAAAATCCGTTACTCAAGAAATCGAATAAATCGAAATTCCTACTTGTTCCAGACGCTAATTTCTTACTGTATTCCGCATTCAACTTTCTATTAAATATCATCGGTACCTCTTGACAATGTTCCCCACCATGCGAACGCAAACCTTCTTTAACCTTATCGAGTTCGTGCCAATCCGGGGTTCTACCAATGGTAGTTGAAGAATCTGCTAAAACTACCAAATCACCTATTCTATCACCTGGAAGTTCAAATTTTTCAACAGCTTCTGCATTGGTAAGTACTTTTTCAATTCCCTCCAACGATAACAAGTAGTCCTTAGCCGTCTTTAATTGTGATTTATCTTCTAAATACAAGGTTCCATATCCCCCTAAGGCACCATGATGAACGACATACGGATCAGTAATTGGCAGGATTACCCTCGATTTAATATTTTGAGCATTCAATAGTTGCTCGATAAACTGAACTTTTGGACTACCATCTGGATTAGTTTTGGACTGCATACCATGATCAGCGGTAACACCAATAATGGCTCCCAACTTGTCTAGCTCACCAAGCCAAATGTCAATTTTTGATAAAAAGTCATTAGCGTCTGGGCTTCCAGGTGCATATTTGTGTTGCACAAAATCTGTTGTTGTCAGGTACATAACATCAAAATGTTCTCGCTTTAATAACTTAGCCCCTGCTTCAATACAATAAACAGAGATATAAGGATCGTAAATTCCAGGTCTTTCCTTTTCCATTAATCCTTCTTCCACATTTTCGATACCGTTTTCTTCTAATGTAGCTAGATTGGCAAATTCGGCCGAAAAGCAAATTCCGTCTAGATTATGAGCCAACATCTTTCTCAATTTATCCTTGGCAGTCACCACGGCTACCTTTCTACCATTCTTACTGAATTCGGATAAAATTGTAGGGACTTTTAGATACTTTGGATCGTTCATCATAACCTCCTCTTGAAGCTCGGTATCCCAATAAAAGTTTCCACAAATCCCATTTACTTTTGGCGGAACTCCAGTAACAATAGCCATATTATTAGGGTTTGTGAAGGATGGGATCACACTTTTTACAATACCCATGGAACCTTCTTTTATAAACCTTTGCAAATTGGGCATCATCTCCTTAGCACCTTCATAGTAAGAATAGGACGTTCCATCCATACATATTCCAATAATTGTCTGCTTTTGCCTTGGATAGTTTCTATTATTAATGTTCATCTCTTAGAATATATTTATTTACACAATTAAACTTGCACTAAAGTATAAAAATTTTACTTATATGCAAATTCTTGTTATATAAAAATTGTTAATAGTTACATGATTCTTTAATAAGTGAGGTACCTTCCAAACCCCACTCAGGTTGGACAGGAATACATAAATGGGCCAAAGCTGTTGGCACAAGATCTACCGTTAATGGGGTATATAAGCTATCGGAAGTTGTTTTAGATAAATTCACTTTGGGTACCTTATCCCCGCTGACAATCATAAATATGGTGCGTTCCTCATCGGTATCTCCTCCATGGCCGGTACCTATACCACCATGGTCTGTACTTACCAAAATGATCCAATCCTCATTTATATAGTTATTACGCCTTTTAAGTGCCGTCATAATCTCCCCTATTGCAGTATCCACTGTTTCTATTGCTTCTAGATATTTTGGATTTTCAATACTATAGCCAGACCCATGACCTGCATGGTCAACATCATCAAAATGAACGAACATGGCCGTTATATCTTCCTTTTTAAGTTCTATAATTGCTTTATTTTTAGTATCCTTACTAGAGTCTCGGCTATTGACTTTTACATCTGCCATTGTTGCTATTTGATCATTAATTGGATGCCACTGGCTTACAGATACCGTTCGATATTTTGAATCAGCATCCTTTATTACCTTAAAAAAATGGGGATATTTGGTATAATTTGATCCAGTAAAAGAATTGTCTGTAACTCCGTGTTTTTCTTCCCAAACACCCGTTAGCATGGCAGACCAACTTGGTCCACTTATAGTTGTACCTGTATTTCTCGCTTGCAGGGAATAAGTGCCATCAGCCATCAGGGTATCCAAATGAGGGGTTTTGGCTGCGGTAATTCCAGCTGGCATGCAGCCGTCTATTCCAATGATCAATACCTTACGCTCTTTCTCTAGAAATTTTTCTCTCTCATCGGTATCCTTATCACGGGATTTACAGGAACAAGCTAAAATCATTAAAGCAAAGGCTCCCAATAAGGAGGATCGCATTAGGCTAGAAACATGTTTTGTATACATAAGATAAATTTATGAGCCCGGCAGCTTAATTAAAGCAGACCGGGCTTTGATTAAAAAATCAAAAAACTTTAATAAAACTGGATATTAATCCTTAAGCAACCACATAACTTGGTTTCTGTCATCTACTTCTTCACCAAATTGTCTTCTAAGCGCCTCCCTATAGTTAACATTGTTATCTGTGTCTTCAGAACCAGGATATGCCCAGCGTACCGGAAACTGATCAACGTTGTTATTTCCAGAAAACTTTAAATTAGGAACCCCTGTTCTTCTATGCATAAACCAAGCTTCCCAACCAGAGTTTTCAGCAAGTGCTAAATACATCTGCTCGTGAATTAAATTTAATCCAGCATCTCCATTAACATAAGGCGCATTGCTAGATAAATACGTGGCTATATCTTCTGAATCTACATTATAAAATTCCATTGAAGCACTTACACCATTATCATAATATTCTTTAGCGCTACCTCCAATCCATCCTCGATGCGAAGCTTCTGATAAATTTAGTTCTTGTTCGGCATAACCAATAAGTATTGAGGGTTGACCTACAAAGTTGAGAAAGCGTTCTTTATTCGGCTGCGAAAATTCACCATTGGCTTTCTTTGCTCCATTTACTTCTAGATTTTCAGAAATATCCGATCCTGCGTAAGAATCAAAATCCATTCTTACCATCGCCTCGTTTCCTGGGTTGCCCTCTAATGCCATAGGTGTAGGCTCTGCCACTTTAAATAGTCTAGGATCATTATACATTTTCAGTAGATTAATATAAGTATCTGCATATACTATTGATTCAACATCAATTTGCACATTTGGATTATATGCACCTCTAAATCCATCCTCATCCCTATGGGATAGCTGCATATTATCTGCTATACTTTCAAACAATGGATATTGCGTTGGATTGTTAACTATGCTCGCCATCCTTCCTTTTACATTAATATCAGCATCATCCGCTTTTTTTGTCAGAGTGAGCAAAATTCTTATGGTGTATGCATTTATCGCTTTCTGCCATTGTTTAAGATTACCATTATAATAAATATCCCCATTAAGATTTTCACCGGGATTTGCTAAAATGAATTCTCCCAATTCCCTATTAGCCTCGTCCAACCAATTCAAACATTGAATATAAACCGATTTTTGTGTATCATATTTTGGATTTGGATTGTCAATTCCCTGCATGGCTTCGGACAAGGGAATATCTCCCATTCTACGCGTCATTTCAATATAATTATACGCCTTAATAAATTTAGCCAAAATGACAAACTGTTCGGCACCTACTGCTTGGGCTTCTTCAATCATTTTATCGACATTACGTAGATTATTATAGGTATAACTAGCAGAACCATATCGATAATTAACCGGTGGTGATACCCCAAGATCTGCCGCAATGGCATTATGGTACTGTGCATCTCGATATAAACCTGAAAAAGATGAAGCAGGTGTGGGTGTTACTTCAGTAAACAATAGGCTTGGTGCTACCGAGGTGGGATCATTTGGATTCTCTCTTAAATCGTCATAATTTAAGCAACTACCTAACATGGTTATGAGAATTATACAGAAACTTGATTTTATAATTATATTTTTCATCGTTTTTATATTAAAATTGAAAATTAATGTTAAAACCATAGGTTCTTTGTGCGGGCATTTGCAATCCAGCATCACCGGTAGAGAGTGAATAAGTATCCATGTCACCAAATGTATCATCATCCTTGGTCCAATAAATTAAATTTCTACCTACTAAGGATATCGAGGCACTGTTCAGAAAACTTTTTTCCATCCATTTAGTGGGCATATCATATGTTAAAGTAATTTCTCGCAATTTGATGAAGGTTTTTTCTATCAAAACATTTTCCCAAGCCCCTTTGTAACGGCTAGCCCAGGTTTGATACTCTGCCTTAATATCATTAGGTTCGAAGACTCTGGTATCCTCTACAATATTTCCCTGCGGGTCATAGCTTAACTCACCGCTAACAATTTTAACTCCAGGGATTAACATGGTACGTGCGTCTCCGCCATTAGCATACGCTATATTGGACTGTTCCCTTTCTGGATGTATAGCATCTGGATGTGAACCCGATCTCCATAAATCCCTTTCATAAGCATCATAAGTTATACCCCCGAAACGACCATCAAATAAAAATGATAGAGAAAGGTTTTTATAACTAATATCATTAAATATACTTGCCGTAAAATCCGGTTGGGTACTCCCCTGATCCAATCGTACATCGGTACTTTTAGGAGCGCCATTAGATTGAATAACCAATTCGCCTTCCGGGGAACGCTCCCATTCATTGTACCAATAGTGGTATAACTCGTCGCCAACAAAAGTTCTACCGTCTTGCAATTGTGGACTACCATCAGGAAGAGGTGGTAATGAAGTAAGATAATCGTTATATGCACTGAAATTAAATATTGTGGACCAATTAAGTTCATCAGATCGAATAGGCACTAAATTGACTGTGAAATCCATCCCCTTTCTTTGGGTAGTTCTACCATTCAAGCGAATACCATCATATCCAGAAGTCTCCGAAAAGCGTTGTGTAAATATCTCAGGGCCGTAATTGTTTTCAAAATAGGAGAAATCGAACCCTACTCTGTTATTAAAAAATTTTCCTTCAATACCATATTCGTAGGAAGTATTAAACGAAGGGGAAAGATTAGGATTATCCAAGACACTTGGATAACTGGCTATTGGAAGGTTTCTTAATCTATCACCGGTACTATACGAATTTACGGCGGAATAAATTCCGTTGGTTCCTCCCGCCCTGTCATTACCTAAATCTCCACCAACCTTTGCGTAGGCTGTTCTCAATTTTAGAAAATTAATAGCTTCCGGCAAAGAAAACACATCGGTTAACACTGTACTAAAATATAGGGAGGGGTAAAAGAAAGAATTATTTCCTTTAGGTAATGTTGTAGAATTATCAACTCTCCCGGTCACACCAAAATAAAACTGATTCTTATAAGCCATATCCAATGTGGCATATCCACTGTACACTCCTTTTTTTTCTTTATAACTTGTTGGTGTTACCTTATCAACAGAATTACTTAACTTAAAAACATCTGGGACAATTAATTGGGTGGTAGTAGCATAAAAATCATCGTAACGGTATAAACGTTGATTACCACCCAAACCTGCATCGACAGTAAATTCCTCATTGAAAAAGTTATTGTTATAATTAATCAAAAAATCGGTATTCGATTCAAACAGGTTATCTGCTGAATGTCGGTATCTTCCTCCCCGATCGGATATGCTATAATCATAAATACTCACAGCAATCTCCTGGTCTTGAGTACGGCTCCAAGAATTTAGACTTGTTCTAGCAAACGCGCTAAGATGGTCGTTCAGTTTATAATTTAGCTTTAAATATCCAAGAATATCATTTTTGGTATAAGGCCGTTTCCATTCATGGGCCAATGCATATAGGTTATTATATCTCCAGTTCTCAACCCAATGCTGTTCTACTCCTTCTTTTCCAGGCACCCAATAATCCTTGAAGTCTCTAATGTCAAAATGCGTGCCTCCCCAAATGTTCAATAGATATATAGGCGAATGTGGCCCATAGTTAGAACGGGGCAAATTACTTGCATATTGATAGTTGTATTGCAATGAACCATCTAAAGATAAGTCTTCGGTTATATTTAAAACACCTTGGATCCTGGTTGTATTGACATCCAATTTGGCACCAGGTACGGTTGCTTTTGAATGCTTATACGTGTTTGAAATAATAAAATTCCCTTTTTCCCCATTAGTTTGTACAGTAACATTATTATTACTAACTATACCTGTCTCCATAAAATGCCCTAAGTTATCGCTTGCTCTGGAAACCCAAGGGGTGGGGATTCTCTCGCCTGTATCGGGGTCAATGGGAGAATCATACTGTGGCAGCAACCTACCATCAAATTTTGGTCCGAAAATAGAATAGTCAAAATCATTAATCCCGCCACCGCCAGCCGCACCCGTGCCAAATTCATAAAGTCCGGCGTTACCAGGACCATATTGATTTTGAGGAATAGGATATCGAATAAAATCGCCTTGAAAAGTAGTAGAAGAATTTACGGATACAGATGTGCCTCTAGGCGCATTAGCACCAGTCTTCAAGGTTATTTGCACTGCACCGTTTAACCCTTGTGAACCATAAAGAGCGGAAGCAGAAGCTGCTTTCAATACAGAAATGCTTTCTATATCATCCGAACTAATATTCCACATATCAGTACTTGGACTAGGCACCCCGTTTATAACAATCAATGGTTTGCTACCTCTGAGGTAAATGCCAGAATTCGAAAAGAAGTCATTGTTGTTAGTGATTGTGAGCCCGGCAACTTTTCCGGTTAACGACTCTACCACGTTTGGGGCGACAGCTTTTTGTAAAGACTCGCCGTCAACTTCTTGCACGGCATATCCTATACGTCTCTTTTCCTTTTTTATACCAAGAGCAGTTACTACCACCTCTTCTAATTGGCTACTAGATATATTAAGAACAACTGTTAACTCCGTTTCGTCGGTAATTGTGATTTGTTTTGTTTCATAACCTATATAGGAAACCATGATTACGTCACCCTCCGAAGCTTCAATATTAAATTTTCCATCAAAATCAGCAACTACTCCTTGAGTAGTACCCATCAAGACAACTGAAGCTCCTGGTAAAGGCATATTGTTATCATCAATGACCACTCCAGAAATTGATTGTTGAAATATATTAAAACGCGAATTGGTATAATGGTGTGATCCATCATTGTTAAATGCAATTAAGTTGCTTGGAATTGCAAGGAGAATGCAAATGGAGAATAGCAACAATAACTTGTTTTTCTTTTTCTTCATTGGTTAAGGTTTAGTTGATTTAAATGGAAATTTAATTACTTATAGTTAAATTTAATTACTAAAATAATAATAATTATAATATTAGTTACTTTTATTTACTTAAAATAAACAATCCTTATACTATAAGTTAAATTATTATCTTTAAAATTTTGATTGTTTTATGAAGATTGGTAGAAAGTAAGGACCAAAAAGTTTAGAAATAGTGCATTAATTCCCTTTTTATTCAATTGGGTTAACTAAGACGCTAACAACTGTTCTTTTTTTCAAAATTGATTACTGCTCTATTCTTGTAAAACTGTATTGACTATTAAGTGGATGAAAATTTTACCTAAAGCTTTTGTAATTTAATTATTAAAACTAGTTTCAAATAGAAAGGGTTCATCGTTAAATTTAGATAAGTTCCATAGGGAACTATTATTAGATTTAGACTTGCATAGTATTATTTAATATAGAACATAATCAAATCTTAAATGAACCACCCCCCACCTAATTCACGCGCTCTTCATACAATTCCCTCCCCATTCACTAAGCTCCTTTTCCAAGTAGTTTTCATTGTCAAATAACGTGTCGAATTCAGAATTCAGTTCTTTAATAGCTTTCCGATCTGCAATTCGAATACGGGTTTCGTAGTTCTTGTGGGCTCCATTGTAAATGAAGTTTAAGGATCCTAAATAGGCAATCTCATGATCGACCAAGTAAATCTTACTATGAATAATTAGATGTGAATAGGAGTTGCTTTCAAGGACAGTAAGAACGGATCATGACCAATTGTTGTGTTTATGCAAAAAATTATTTTCAATCTGTAAAGAAAGAATTCCACATTCTTAACCCCTTTAAAATGGAATTATTAGGGCAAAAGAAAAAATTTTGATTAAACACTAAATTTCCACACTTCCCACTTCAGTTCCATCATCCCGAACCATATTAAGTGACAAGCTGCTAGAATTTGCCTTAACAGAGATTATAGTCCTATTACCTTCAATAGGTCCACCTCCAATAATAATAGGATAATTATGCTTTCCTTTCACGGGTTTATGTATTCCATACTTATGAGTATGACCACTAATACATATATCAATGCCAGTTTTATTAAATTCGGAAGCAAATAGCGCTCTTAAATGTGTGGTACCATGCCAATTCCCCGAATAATAAATCGGAATATGCATTAAAACCACACGAAATTTGGCTGTCTTAAATGCCTTAGTTTTGGACACTTCTTTAAACCACTCAAGTTGTTCTACCCGGTAAGGATCAAAATTTACGATATCCCCATATTCTTCATGATCATCATTTTTATCTTCCCCAGTGTCCAATACTGTAAAATGAACACTTCCCCAGCGGTAGTCATAATATTGACCACCCCCTGGGTTGGAAAAATAATATTGTAACTTTCTAGCATATTTTCCCCTAGTCTCATGATTACCTCTCAAAAATAAAAAAGGGGTTTCGGTTGCAAACGTATTACAACTGGGAGCTAGCAGATGTTCAATTATTTGTTCCTCATCCTCCTGATGATCAAAGACATCCCCATTATAAAAAACGAAATCACTACGTGTATTCCTATATAGATTCATAAGATGTGGAATTGTGTGTGGTCTATCGTGAATATCGTTCATTACCAAAAATGAAACATGGTCTGCTGTTGCAGAAGGTGTTTTAAAACTATATATATCACTTTTAATGGTCTCCCCGTAAACAAGGTCATAGGGGTCAAACTTCACAATTTCCTTAGACACCACCCTATAATAATAGGTCGTTTCTGGTTTTAATTCATTAAGTTTTACTTGATTTATCCTATTATAGGCTACAACTAAACCATCTTCAACCTCACGAGCAGTATGTTCCATTTTGGAGTTTATTCCATATTCCACATAACTATAGGAGGGCATGTTTACAATCCACATAATAGTCATACTATTTGATGTGGGGTTTTGAAGGTAAGGCTTTGTTAAAAAAACATGTCCATTATCTGGGTTAGGTGAGCTAAGCAAAGAAGACTTACCCATGCCCATTAATGGGGATAAGGCGGATAAAACAGTGATTCCAGCAGTTTTCTTAATAAATTTTCTTCTATCCGTTTTCATTTGTTACCATTTTATGATCAATTTGCATCATTTTTGATTAGAAGGTAATGCTAACCGTACTATTTTGAGCTTTAGTATTTTTAGGGTTAAGCTCAACAATCAAACTATCTCCATTTTCAATAACTTTAACTCTGGCATTGGACGCCTCTATTTTCTTTTTTTTATAATCCATATTGGAAGGAAGTGCTATGAAGATTTTCATGGTTTCTCCCTTTACCAGCTGAGAATCAAATTTTAGGACCTTATCCTTTTCACTCCAACTAATATTGCTCAATTCCATCATTCCTCCCATAATATGCCTATTAGTACCAATTATCTTTGGGTGCCCTGTTACCTTATGAATTGAAAAGACATTTGCTTCTTTTGGTTTTAGCTCCACTTTGAAAGTATCACTCCCTTTATATATCCCTAAAAACTTCTGATTCCAAAAATCAAAAGCGTAATACTCCGAGTTTTCATCCAAGCCGAAAGAACCAGTTGTAACTTGATTCCCGGACAAAGGTGGTGTAAGTACGGTTGAATTTTCCGTGTCATTGTTAACTAATAAGACTTGCTTCCAATCTTCATTTACGTCATAGGTATAGATCTCAGGGTGATCTTTTCCAATGAACATATCAACGGGTTTAAACGCCTGCCCATTTGGTAAGACTGGAAAAATTCTAGAAAGATCATATTGCATTTCCTCTGTCATACTTCCAAAACTAGTTCCTAATTCAAGACGACCAGACAGCAGACCAATTAACGTTAAAAACGATCTTCTTTCCACTTGTGGCAGGGCCTCACCGTTATAATAAAAACTCTTGCCATCCGGATAGTATATAAAAGCTTTTCCTTGTTTAAACCATCGGAGACCAATCTTTGATGCCATTTCTGGCTCAAAATGACTAGCATCCCACCATACTCGTTGAAGATCTACAATTCCAATAGTACAATCTAACATAGGTGTATTGGTCTCTCCTAAATTTCTTTCATGCAAGAAGGCATCCTTTCCCATCCCCTCCCTACTTAGCTCAAATATCTTTCTATAGGCAGCGGTAGTAGTATAGCTTTTATCATCAAATCCTCCATTCCGCTCCCATCCTGTCTCAGGATAATCAAATTTAATCCCTATAACACCATCCTCTTTTAATCTTTTCCACATATCTAAAAGATAAGCTTGAAAATCAGAATTAGTATAGTCATATCTAACCAATGGTCTGTGATGAGGGTGGTCTACGTGTAAAAGTGAAATATCATCATTGATCATCCAAGTGGGGTGTTTCCTAGCAAAGTCATTACTTGGTAGGGAAACTTGGAAATAAGTAAACACCATACCTCCTGATTTTTCTATTGCATTAGAAAACTTTTTAAAAGAATCATAAGGTTCCGTTAGGGCACCATATTTAGACCAGTATTCATCATTCCACCAACCTTGTTGCGTATCTCCTTGATTACCATAACAATAATAATCCGGCTCCAATCTCAACGCTACAAGTGTATAATTCAAGATACCGGATTTCTTGGCTTTCTCCATTTGATCTACCAATGCGGTGGAGTGATTAATATGCATTCCCTCTCCTAAATTTTTAGTGGATACCATCCAACCACATAGGGTAGGGAAATCATATGCATTTGGATTTGCATCATTGGCTTTAGCTAGATTCTGACCATAAGTTTCTAGGGAATCAAATGGATCAATTGTTATAAAATCTAAGTAATAACTATCTAAAGATTCCCAAATTTCTCCTGGACCAACCTCCTTACCATACGGATCCCATATGGATAGGGTGATATATGGATCTTCACCTTCAAATTGTTTTTTATTTAACCCCATATCCTCTTTTATTCTGCCTTTATGCGTTAGAAAGGATTTGGCGAACTCCTTATAGACTAATCCTCCAGCCACTATGGTCTGGCGTGCATCTTGATTGGTATTTTCCTGATAGGTGAGCATAGCGCCGTTATGTGCATCTATTTCCCAGGTATCCTCTACCACATTCCGCTCATTTCCTGCCCCACTCCTCAGTACCTTCGAATCCCTAGGGATTTGGCCGTCAAAAAGCAAACCTTGCTGGAGTACTTCTGCATGTCTGACACGAATAGTATAGTCATGGATATTTTTTACCCCCCAACCCAGTACAACAAAGTCTTTATCTCCATATAGCGTAACATCAAGGAACCTATGTGGGTCATATCCTTTTACAGGCATATACCATATCCTTAGTTTTTGTCCTGTTCCCAATTTATCGTGGACAGATCCTATTTTTTCCGCCTTGTACTTGTGTTCTGGGTCTTTCCATGCAACTTCTCCTGGATCTAATCTAAACCAAGCATCTTGTATCATAACCTTTCCTGACACCTTATCTACGCCATTATAACGGCCGGTACTAAGGTCAAAAATGATAGCCACACGGTCGTTACTTATGGAGGCATTGTTTTTATTGATGTTTAACTGCACGTTCTGTGCAGATAAGAAACACCCATGATGGAAAATAACGGCTAATAAAATAATGCCTTTTCTAAAATTCCGTATTATCATTAGATTTTTAATTTTAACTGATTATCATTTTTATTTTTTTATCTTAACTTTTACCTGCAGGCTAATCAGCTGATTAACAGATGTTTATTTACAAATTTAAAATAAGAAGCCCTAAAATTACTAAAGGGCTTCTTTACCAACCAGCTTACTTTTTAATTTATATGATTGGTTTTTAAGAGTATTATCCAAAAGCAAACTTGCTTTATTATTTAGAGACTTCACGAAGTAATGAAATTTATAAACAGGTATTATTTTCTCCATTATTGATTAGTCATCCAACGCCAAGAAATAGTATGGTAATTAAATTTATTGTTTTTATATTTTTTGAATTTCCCGTCAAGTTTTCCATTCTTTTTTCTCTCAACATTTAATTCCATTAGTGAGAATTCTCCCTTATCATAGTCGAAACTTTCTCCATCATCATTATAAAGATGGTATCTATTTTCTTTATTACCATAATGCCTAACTTCAATTGACTCCATATCCTTTTTATTATCGCTATTAACTGTAGATAGCATAGGGATTATTCCGCCATCTTTTACAAACAAGGGGATACGGTCAAGAGCGGTTTCAATATTTATGGTTTCTCCGTTTCCAACATATTCCCCGGTATAGAAATCAAACCAGTCCCCATTCGGTAGCACCACATTTCGTTCCTTCTGCCCAGTAAAAACAGGTGCAACAAGAATGGATGGCCCCATCATATATTAGTCAGTCACTTCAATTCTATTTTGTTCAGCGTAAGGATTTTTTGAATCATCCAATTTACCGTCTTTAATTTGTTCTGATGACCTGTATCCGCTTTCTAATACCATCGCTCTAAAAGGGGGAATACCTTTTTGATTATATTCATAAAAAGCAGTGTAGAGATATGGTAAAAGCTTTTGTCTAAGTTCAACAACATCCCTAACCATATCTGTAACTTCTGGAAAACTCCATGGTTTGGTACTGGAAGCCCATGCATTTAGCTGCATCATTGGAGAAAAACTAACGGTCTGAAATCTTCTTATCCACTCCTCTGCCGATTTTGCACTTCTAATTTCAGGAGTCCACAAAAGACCTGACAATGAAGAGTTTACCAATGCAGTAACGAATCCTTCATGCCCGTAATAGTCACTGTAAAGCACAAAGTCTTTATTACTTGCACCAGTGTATGAAGATCTTACTAAACCATAAGTCCTTTTGTTTTGTTTTTTAAAATGATCAGAAAACATCTCTTGCATTATAAGACCATATAGTTGACGCATCTCTACAGCGTCGTTTCCTGAAGGGAAGGTAGCATGGTCCGGCCATAGCCAAACATCATAACCGTCAACCTCATCAAATTTATAACCACTAACACCTATATCTATATGATTTTTTTGATGATGATGTAATATAGCTTTTTGCGCTTCCTCCATCGTAAAATCTGGAACTTCTCCCAACCACACTGTGTGACTTCCAGTATATGGACTAATATCATTATACAATGTGGAAGTTGGCGCTACGTACGGATTTTCCCATAGGTTCACTCTAATATCTTTATCCAAAAGAGTTTGGACAAATTCTTCAGGATTGGGAAAACGCGTTTTATCCCAATCGAATGAGCAGGGATAGGCAAAATCTTGCCAGCCAGGTTCTAACCCAATAACATCTAAGGGAAAGTCATATTTCTTAAAATCCTCAATCTCTTTATAGACATCATTTGCGCTGCTATGCGTATTCATTCTGTGCCAAAAACCTAACCCCCATTTTGGTGGTAAAACTCCCCCACCATTAAATAAATTATACCTTTGTACCACCTCAAGGAGGTTTCTACCGCCAAAAACGTATATTTCCATACCTTTTCCCTCTACACTAGCTTCAACGGCATCTGATAAAGGGCGTGCAGCCCAATTTTTTCCTGTAGTCCGGTCTATTGGAATAGGTAATTTTCCATCCTTTCTATTACCAACTCCTACGTGAATCTTCACCCGTTTTGAAGAGTTAATTAGTACTCCATATCCTTTACTAGAAATATAAAATGGAACTGGTGCATGTGTATAACCTTGAACGCCACCGTAATGATCTACCTTTAGGGTGTAAACATTTCCACGCCTGTTAATTCCTTCGAACTCCAATCCTAGACCGTATATTTTTTCAGTTTCATCCAAAGGAAGTCTTATGCTTGCTCGTGAAGACCCTAATAAATATTGGGTAGATTCCCTATTTAAAGGAAATGAAGTTTCTCCTAATTTCTCTATCGCTTCAATTTTAGGAGCTGTCGCATAATCTAAAGCATTTAACTGAGTTTCACCAATTGAGGCCTTCCATATCCCTGGCATTATCTTTTCCCATTCCAAATTATCCATTCCTGAAATTGGAGGGGTTTGGGCATGCGAAGATAAACAGCCTGTTACAATTGTAAGAATTAAGAGTTTAAGTGTAATTTTCATCGAAATACTTTTATTAAGTTAGATATAATCCGTTTGCGTACCAGTTACCGTACCCACCAATAAGATATTTACTCCAGGTATAGGAGTTCCCGAAGCGTCCTTAACGCTACCTGAAATAGGGGTTTGCTTAGCACCCCAAATAACAGCAGCCGACTTAAGGTTATTACTATTCGAATGAGGATATACTTTAAGGGAAAAAATCATAAACATTAGTGGAAAAACACGTAACATGATAAATGAAATTGAACACTTGCGATAATCCAGCGTTTCAAAGACACGATAATAATAATTCAACTTTTTTCTCATGGTTTCTGGTTGGTATTTAGTTAAAATAATTAGTTAAATAAACAGAGGTACTAATCAACCATACCTCTATTAGTATGTATCGATATTATTTTATGTTTTCATGTGATGATTTTCAATTTTAAAATATCTGATTTCACTTAATTAAAAAAAGATGGATGCTAAACTTTCTAAACAAGTCTAGATAAAAACACTAAATGAATCGACCCAAAAACGTAAATGAGACAAAATAATAATGTTTCTATAAGTACCAATGCCCATTGGCACGTCTTTATAACTTTCTAATATATTCCTGATTTAAAGACTATTAGAAAACATAGGTTTATTATTTTAAATTATAATATAGAAGTGAAGGCTATAGTTATAAATTAAGGTGAAATGTTGAAATTGAAATAATCTTGATATTGCACCTCATTGAATTAAAGAACAACTCATTCTTAGCCTATAAATAACTAATTATGAGTGCAAAATCAATAAATTACCAATAACACGCTATTATAAAACAATCAAACTAACTGTAGTTGACGTCTAGGTTACAATGATATGAATATAACTTCTTTGTATGGTTTCAAAAATTAAAACCCTTTATCCTATATAAATGCATATTACCTTTTGGCGTCTAGATTCCTCTTAAATTGGCTAGGGGTCATCCCTGTTGTTTTTTTAAATACTCGATTGAACGATGATTTGGAATTAAATCCACAATCACCTCCGATTGATGAAATTGTGAAGTTCTTATATTTAGGGTTAACCAATCGTTTCTTAACCTCTTCTACCCTATACCCATTTACGTAGTCATAAAAATTCTTCCCTATAAAATCGTTTAAAAGGATTGTAAGGTTATTAGGTGTTATGTCAATCCTACTTGCTAAATCCCCAAGACTTAATTCGGGATTCAAATAAAGGTTTTCGGTTCTCATAATTAATTCTAGCTCCTCAATTATTCTTTGGTTTTCCAATTTTGTCAGAGGATCTAAATTTCTGTTATTTTTTTTCCTTTGATTTCTATTGCTAAATAATTTAAAAGCTAACAAAACGGTCAAAGTTAAAAACAAGGGTATCAAAATCCATTTTAAGTTAGCAGTTAAGGAATTAGATTTGACGTTAATATCCAAAATTATAGGGTCTCGATTCCATAGTCCATCGCTATTAGAAGTCATTATTTTTAATTTGTAATCACCCGATGGCAGTGAGGAATATTTTATAATAGGGTCGCTACCAGAAATACTTTGCCATTGGTCATCAAATCCCTCAAGTTTATAATTGTACTGATTTCTATAGGGAGATGCGTATGATCCAGCTGTCAGTTTTAACTCGAATCTATTGTGAGAATATGGGAGTGTAATGGTTTTACCAGAACTCAAGTGTGAGGTAAAGACCACATTACCGTTTATTTCCTGCCCCATTGTTATTTCTGCACCATCAATAGTTAATTTAGAGAAATTTGGGACTGGCAGCACTTTATTTTCAGTAAAAGTATTTGGATTAAAATAATTAATTCCAGCGGTACCACCGAAAAACATGGTGCCATCTTTGGATTTCCAACTGGCATTTTTTCTAAACTTACCTTTTAATGTTCCATCGTAGGTTGTATAATTTGTAAATTTTTCTTTTCGAATATCAAACTTGGATAAACCCATATTGTTAGCCACCCATAAATAACCTGCATCATCCTCCAAAATACCATTTATTTCATTATCGGAAAGGCCATGCATTTCGGTATATCGTTCAAAATAATATTCCTGATGATTGCTGCTGATTGGATCATCACTTAATAATTTATTCAACCCTCCTTCAGAAGTACCAATCCAAATTTGATTTTGAGAATCTTCAAATATTACAAACACCTCATTATTACTCAAGGAATATGGATCTTTTGGGTCATGTAAAAACCTTTGGTATACAATTTTGTTGTTTTCTTCTTTAAGTAGCGCCAGCCCACCTCCATTCATCCCCAACCAAATTCGTTTTTTGCTATCCTGAAAAACAGCATAAATATTAGTAAGGGGTAGCTTTTCCCCACTCTCTTTTGAAAATTTATAATTTTCAAAAGTATATCCTAACTGTTCGTCTTCTTGTAATACTGATAGACCTGTATTAGTTCCAAACCACATACGTCCAGAATGATCTTCCATCACTGAAAGAACAGCATTAGACGCTATACTTAATGAATCCCCGTCTACATTAGAAAAAAGGTCTAAGTTCCCTGTTGACCGTTGGTATAGGTACAAACCGCTAGAAGCCGTTCCAATCCAAATTCTATTATTAGAATCCTGGTGAATGAAGTTAATATATTTTTTTCTTAATTCACTTAGAGCTTTCTCCCTAGATTCAATAGGGACCACCTTTGGATTTAAATACCCCTTAGTAAAAGTTACATGATCAATTCCCTCCCTCGTTCCAACCCATAGGGTATCAGAAGAAATCTCATATATACTCTGTACAAAGCTACTTCTAAGACTATGATCAACATCGGTCCCATGAACCAAACTTTTAAACCTATGCCTTGTACCGTCATAATAATCAAGCCCCTCTTGAGTGCCAATCCAAACAATATTATCTTCATCTGGATATTCTGGTGATGTTGACCCCCTATTCTGGCCATACTGACCCCCCTAAGGATTTTGGTCAAAAAGATAAGTTAATGACAATATTACAGTTTTTTTCTTAGACTTTCTCCCTTTAATTCTATCCGGTGAGAGGTGTGTACCAGTCGGTCCAATATCGCGTCAGCGATGCTTGCTTCTCCAATAATATCGTACCAGCTTCCCACAGGAAGTTGACTTGCAATAATGGTAGATGATCTTCCATGCCGGTCCTCAATGATCTCCATCAGGTCCATTTGCTGTTTTCTATCCAAGTGAGCCAGTCCAAAGTCATCCA
>NZ_AUCB01000034.1 GCF_000429545.1 Arenibacter certesii DSM 19833 | reverse complement strand
TGTCGGCCATGGCGCTGGAAAAAGCGGCATAGGGACTAGCGATCCGAAACTTCGATGGGAAAGGTATGCCAGAACCTCACTAAAACGACCAAAAAGCCCTCTTAAACCGGACGAAAATCCACTTCGAAAATAAACCATAAAAAAAATCCCGGAAACATCGATGTTCCAGGATTCGTTCTGTCCAGTTTTTAGTGAAAATCGGCCTACTCCCGAATATCCCTTTTGAATGGATAATTATTTATTAATTAATGGGTGAAATATTAATTAATATGAATAATGGACAATTGTTGAGTTTATCTACATAAAGCAACTTGAATATCTTTCAATTAAATAGAAATTATCATATTCGTTTAACTGTATCTCTCCCAATTATATTCTTTCATTTTACTCAAGTCGTTTTTTATTGATTTTTATCGGTTTTCGTGAATCTGCGATTTCTTTGCTTGTCCGATGAAACCGACGAAGGAGGTTCATGAATACCTTAATGTAAAATAATAGACAATGAATATAACGAACAGGGCCTGAAAGCGAAGGTACTGTGTACCTTTGATTTAAGGAGCCAGCTGTAGCGATGGCCCACGCGCCAACTGGCCCCTCTCTACAAATGCAAATCGTTGCATTTTCCGATCGGTCCTGATGAATTTTTTAGATTAGATCTAAAAACCGGATTCAAAACTCCGCGCTTTTTTGGAAATAAAAAAGCTGAATCTCGGAGCTTTTCCTCCAACGCGCCAGCTGGCCCCTACATGCAAATGCAATTCGTTGCATTTGCATTACGGTCCTCTGCGGATCAGGATAACTTAATTGATAAGCTTCTCGAATTGTTTTAAGGCTACTTTTTCATTTAGTAGTTAATCAAGGAATTTCAATGACTATTTAATACTCAACGCTCCTGAAGGGCATTTAGACACTTGGTCTAATAACGCCTCTGTAGTAGCATTTTCAGGCTTTATCCATGGTCGGGCTTTGGGATTATAAACCTTGGGCAATGTTTTAACACATATTCCCGAATGGATACATTTATCGGCTTTCCATAAAATGGTGATTTCTCCGTTTGAATATTCCTTTGTGTCCATACTTTAATCTTTTAATGTTCTTTCTATCCTTGGATCGGGTACAATCCACATTAGGGCGACCCCTAAATATAGTACCAAACTTAATATAGGAAGAAAAAACGAGATTACAATACCGGCTAAATACAAGAACAACGAAATATTCATTCTTTTATCCTTGTTATATACCTTACCAATATTAGAATCTTTACCCTCATTCTTTATAACACAGTACACCATAATCTTAAAGGCAATAGCTGCCATAAGCAACACTCCGCCATAAATTGCAGTGGGGTTATCTTCAAAATGGTTTTTTCCCATCCAGTCTGTTGCAAAGGGAAAAAGCGAAAGCCAGAACAACAAATGCAGGTTTGCCCATAAGATTTTTCCATTAACCAAATTGACTGCTTGTAATAGATGATGATGGTTGTTCCAATAAATTCCAACATAGATAAAACTCAGAATATAAGTAAGAAAGACCGGAAATATGGGTCTTAAGGCCTCAAAGGTGTATCCTTCTGGCGCACTCATTCCCAACACCATAATGGTTATGATAATGGCCAATACACCATCACTAAAGGCTTCTAGTCTTCCTGTTTTCATATTCTACGTGGCTTTGGAAGCGGCACATAGTCATTTTCATCACCCACTACTTTAGGAAAAGCATTTAGATTCTGTTCTTCCCAATCTTTTTTCGCCTTTTCTATGACTTCCTTATCCGAATTCACAAAATTCCAATGGATATAACGCTCTTCCTCAAAAGGAATTCCCCCAAAAATATAAATGGTTGTTTCTGGCTCCATTTCAAAGGAACACAGTGTACTGTCCTTCGCGACTAAAATTTGCTTGGGACCGTAATTGTGGCCTTCGGAATTAATACTACCATTTAATATATATAAAGCACTTTCACCATACAGATCTTCACCAATAGTAATTTGCTGTTTATCCGTACTTTTAATCTCTATAAAAAACAACTCACTATGCACAGGAACTGGAGAGGTTTTACCAAAAGCAGTACCGGCTATTAATTTAAATTGCGCCCCTTGATCATTCCATTGCGGAATCTCTTTTTCTTCAATATGGGCAAAGCTAGGTTCCATTTGCTCCAAATGCTTAGGTAGCGCCACCCAAATTTGCAGGCCATGTAATGTTTTCTCGGAATCTCTTAAATAATCTGGTGTTCTCTCCGAATGGACCACCCCTTTACCGGCAGTCATCCAGTTCACCGCTCCTGGTTTAATCTCAATATCAGAACCTAGACTGTCTTTATGTTGAATAGAGCCTTCAAACAGATAGGTAAGGGTAGATAAGCCAATATGCGGATGTGGCGCAACATCTAAGCTTTCTTCTTTACTCATTCTTGCAGGCCCCATATGGTCAATAAACGTAAAGGGTCCCACTGCTCGTTTTTGCCTAAACGGCAATAAGCGTCCGACCATAAAATTACCGATATCGGCAGCCCGTTCTTCTATAATTAATTCGGTGTTAGACATATTTCCTTTTTTATTCAAATTATTTTAAAACATCACGTATATCTTCATGCTTTTTAAACATGGCCTTGGCAAACGGACATAAAGGTAAAATTTTTATATTTTTTTCTCTAGCCATCTCTACAATTTTATACAGTAACATCTTCCCTATGCCTTTGCCGTTAAATTCGGGCTCCACTTCTGTATGGTCTATTATGATCTGCTCCTTACCTGCAACAGAATAGGTCATAATCCCCGCTCTTTTGTCATTCTCCCTTGCCATTGCAAAGCCTTTATTGTCTAATTCTTTTATTGTGATCTCCATAATATAGGGTTTATAATTATTATTCTAAATATAAATATAAAATGGGATTGAATTAATTATTAATCCAACCCCATTTTAATGATCCTTCTAATCGATTACTTCTTTGTAAACTGTAAGTCGATTACTAATTTTACAGTGTCACTTACCACTATACTTCCAGCTTCCGTTACGGCACTCCAAGTAAGATTAAAATCTTTTCTATTTATTTTTCCAGTAGCTTCAAAACCTGCTTTTGTTTGTCCGTAAGGATCTACTGCAATACCATTGAAATCTACATCCAATTCAATTTCTTTGGTCACATCTCTAATGGTTAAATCCCCTACTAGTGTACTACCATCAAAAGATTTAGACTTGAAAGTCATTTCAGGATATTTCTCAGCATTGAAAAAATCATCTGATTTTAAATGCGCATCTCTATCTTTGTTTTTAGTGTTGACAGATGCTGTTTTTGCTGTAAAGTTGAAATCGGCATTGATAAATTTATCTGATTCAGTTTCAGCGGTAGCATCAAACTCTTCAAAATGACCAGTTACTGTAGAAATCATCATGTGCTTTACTTTAAAGCCGATTTCTGAATGTGCTGCATCAATAGTCCATTTTGTTTTTACTTGTGTTGACATGTTTTTTTTTATTTAAAGATTAATATTTAATTTATTTTGATAATTGAAACCATTCATGGGATTATCTATACCCAATAGCGGTTGTTTTCTTTAGATGTATTACTAGTTTAAGCTCATTGGAACTTCCATCAATAGAATTTCCGTATCGCTATCTGCTTTTATATCTAGGGTGTCTACATCCCAGATTCCAAGACCGTCCCTTTCGTTTAGCTTTTCACCATTTATAGTGGCGTCACCTTTTAATATAAAAGCGTACACCCCATTATTTTCGGCATCGTTTAAGTTGTATTGCACTTCGTTATCCTTATCTAGATTGGTCATATTAAACCAAGCATTTTGATGTATCCATACCCCTGCATCATCTGCATTAGGAGATAAAACTTGTTGCAATTTATTCTTACGATCGGTCGTATTAAGCGTTATCTGGTCATAACGGGGTTCAACATTTTGCTTGTTAGGGATTACCCAGATCTGTAAAAACTTTACAGGCTGATCTGGATTATTGTTATATTCGGAATGCATTACTCCCGTACCAGCACTCATTACCTGGATGTCACCCGCTTTAATAATGGTCTCATTCCCCATATTGTCTTTGTGCTTAAGGTCTCCTTCCAATGGAATAGAAACAATTTCCATATCCCTGTGAGGATGTGTTCCAAACCCCATACTTTCAGAAACGGTATCGTCATTTAGTACTCGCAATACTCCAAAATTCATTCGTTCTGGGTTGTGATAATTTGCAAAGCTGAAGGTGTGTCTAGATTTTAACCAACCGTGATCTGCATTTCCTCTTGTGTCTGCTTTGTGAATTACTTTTTTCATATTCTTTTCTCTTTTTTTGTATAAATAATGTATGTTAATTTTTCCTTTTTGTTTCTACCTGAGAAACATTTTCTAAAACAGAACCTCTTATTTCTAAATCGACTTTCTTATAAAGCCCAGTCAATTAATAATCGATTCGTTCGGTATATAGTAAGCCAATCTCGTGCCAAACACACAAATCATTGATTATCAGTTTGATGCTATTTTTGCTTCTGATAATATATTCTATTTAATGAGAATTTTCTATCATATGAGAAATATTTACGTATTTTTACGAGGTGTTTCTATAAAAAATAAAGTATGATACCAGAATCGGAAGTAAAAGAATGGTTAGTTGAGACCCTACCCTATGAAGTATTATGGATGGATGAAGAAGGCCGAATTTTATATGCTAATCCCAAGTGCTACAGCCGATTAGGATATAAAAAGTCGGAAATATTAACGCTTTCCATCTTTGATATTAATACCACGGCCACCAAAGAAAGCTGGCAGGAGCACTGGAACACTGTAAAAAGCAACCACACTCACTATTTTAAGGCTACTCACAAGAATAAAGGAGGGAAATTTTATGAAGTTGAAGTATTCGCTCAATTTTTCTCAAATAATAGAAAAAATATCATTTGTGCTATTGTAAATGATATTACCGACTCCAGTTTTTATAAAAATTTATTGGATAAGACGGAAACGATTGCCAATGTTGGGGGTTGGAAATTAAACTTACAAGATGGTCCTTTAATAACCACCACAGAAGCTTTAAAGATATTTAATGCACAGGAAACGGAAGCCTTAGCCCCAGCAAATATTATCCATAGATTTAAGGACAGTGAAAAAGCAAAAAGCCTTTTGCGCGGCGTTATGAGAAAAGCTGCTTCATATGATGAAGTGCTAGAAACAAAAGAGAACCCCTCTAGATTTATTAGAGCAGTAGCTAGACCCGTTTTAAAAGGTGATAAGGTGTATAAGATCCTGGGCATATATCAAGATGTAACGGAACAACAACGTAAAGAAAACGCTCTTCAATTATATAAGGCGGTTATAGATAATGCGGAAGACTTAATATATGTATTGAATAGAAAGGGGGAATTCTTTCATTATAGTGAATCGGTTATAAAACAGCTGGGCTATAGAAAAAAGGAACTCGATACTGCCACCATTTTTGATATTGACCCGTCGGTAAATCAAGATTGGTGGACATCCCATTTTAGTGAAGTAGTTGAAAAAGGATCTTTACGTTTCGAATGGCTGGTAGTTAGAAAAGACGGCACAAAATTTCCTGTTGATATTACGGCCAATCATCTACGATTTAATAATGAAGATTATAATTGTGCAGTAATTAGAAATGTTACGGATCGAAAAAAGCGTGATCTAAAACTGTATGAGGCTTTAGAGGAAATTAAATCGTTGAAAGAACGTCTAGAAAGCGAAAACGAATATTTACAGGAAGAAATAAGTCATAGAATAAATGCCAGTAATATTGTCTGCAAGAGTGATGATTATGCAAAAGTACTAGAGCAAGTAAATCTAGTGGCACCAACAGACACTACCGTGCTTATCACCGGGGAATCTGGTACAGGAAAGGAATTATTAGCAAGTGCAGTACATACCAATAGTTTGCGAAAGGATAGACCCCTGATAAAAGTGAATTGTGCCACTTTACCAAAAGAACTTATTGAGAGTGAGCTGTTTGGACACAAAAAGGGAGCTTTTACCGGTGCTGTAGCAGACAAGGTGGGGAAGTTTACCTTAGCAGATGGGGGAACAATTTTTCTGGACGAAATTGGTGAGATGCCCATAGGATTACAATCTAAATTACTACGCGTTTTACAAGAAGGTGAGTTTGATGAATTAGGCGGTACCAAAACCATTAAAGTAGATGTGCGCGTTATTGCCGCTACCAACCGAAAGCTGGAAGACATGATAAAAGAGGGTACTTTTAGGGAAGACCTTTATTATAGGCTGAATGTATTTCCCATATACAATATCCCCCTCAGAGACCGGAAAGAGGATATTCCCCTACTTGCGCAATTCTTTTTGGAAAAATATTCAGCCAAAGCAGGGAAAGCCTTTAAACGGTTGTCTAAAAAAACAGTGGATGCGCTAATAGCCTATAATTTCCCAGGAAATATTAGAGAATTGGAAAATTTAATTGAGCGTGCTGTGATCGTTGAAAGTGGTACCACATTAAATACCGGAAGCTGGATGCCTACCGATTCCGGAACCACCGAAGATACCGAACTACTAACCTTTGAAGAGGTGCAAAGGCGACATATAATAACCGTTTTAAAACATACCAAAGGAAAAGTAAGTGGTAAAAATGGCGCTGCGGGCATTCTAGATATGAACGCAAAGACCCTATTTGCCAGAATTAACAAGCTTGGCATTAAGAAGGAGACTATTTTTAGGGATTAGAAATTAAAAAGTCACTCGTTTCCTTAGAGAGTACGTTTAAACTAGTTAGTCTAGATTTAAAAACTTACTTTACTCATGAAAATAAAATATATTGCATGCTATGGGAATATTCGATTTTAGAGATCTGAGCAAAAGGAAAAAAAAGGAAGAACAGATTGTTATAACGTGTGATGCTAATTCAATACGAATTAATAACTCCAAAATACAATTTCCTACCAACTACACCGCGCTAGAAGACATATTGGGCAAACCGAATAGGATTGAATCCGTAAGAAACTCCAAAAACAAAGTGTATTTATGGGATGATCATGGCATCTACTGTTCTACTGCTACCCCAGATAATATGTTGATGCTATTGCTAGTGGAAGACAATAGGTATGGTCTTGGCCATCAACCCAAAAACAATTTTAAAGGAACGGTTATCATCGATGGGGAACCTATTATAGATTCCATCCAGAATGTTAGTGGGGATAGACCCTATATGATTCGCTCTGTTATTAAAGATCAAAATCAGGTTGCTATAGCCTTGGGTTGGAATCCCGACTCTAAGAAATCATGATTTTATGAGTAAAGGCGGACACTATAGATGAGCTACTGGCCCAGATTAAAATACCATAATTTATCTTGGTATCCTTTTAGGTTTGCCGAGAGCTTACACCACTACAAAACAAACAGTAGGAATGCAAGTCTACTTATTGCAAGCGAGCAATCAGCAAGATTGAAGACTATAGACCTGCGGATATCTTACAGATACGCGAACTATTTTTAACATAGTTGAAATTTTTACACAATTGATTACATTTTTACGTAAATAAGTGAATAATTTTTTGTATATTTATATAATCGTGTTTCGGGGTGCTATTGAACAATCGATGGCTGAGATCATACCCGTTGAACTTATCAGGTAACGCTGACTTGGGGAAAACATGATCGCAAAGGGAACTAGGAACGATTAATATTGTTTTTGTTCCCTTTGTTCTTTTACTGCCTTTTAGAATTATCAGTAAGGGATGTAGCTACTAAGCGTAAAACGTCTGTAAGCAAATTGGGGATCATGATCAATTGTTGTGATTATGCAAACAACGTAACTTCACTATTTTTCGAATAAATAAAGTTTTCCAAATACTTATAACTGAGTCTAAGTCAAATATATTCTTTCATTTTACTCAAGTGGTTTTGATTGATTTTTAACGGATTTCGTGAATCTGCGATTTCATTGCTTGTTTGATGAAACCGACGTAGGAGGTTCATGAATACCTTACTATAAAATAACAGACAATGAATAAAACGAACAGGGCCTTTAGTTAACTTTTGTTTTAAGGAGCCAGCTGCAGTGTTAGCAAATGCGTCAGCTGGCCCCTCCCTTCAAATGCAAATCGTTGCATTTTCCGATCGGTCCTCTGCGGATAAGGAAAACAATACAAGAAGCCTTCCTGCATAGGTTTTCGGCCTCCTTCTCTTTTAGTAACAAATCAAGGAATTTCTACGTTGATTGAAGAATGGTTTACCTACCGTGAGGAAGGTGTCCGGCAGCCCATGTTCACTTTAATGAAAGCGGCCTGGACGCTATGAAAGTATAAAATCCGAAAATCAAAAGACCTAATTTTCCTCTAGCACCTAATGTCACCTCTCTCAGGTTACAATCTAAATCAAGAGCTTTCTCTTCATGACCTACTATTTTGTTTTATCATGACTCGCTCCTTTTAAAATTCTAAAAACATGTAACACCGATGGGAATATAGCATCCATAGATTCGCGTGCCCCGTTAGTAGAACCCGGTAATGCAAGGACCAAGGTGTTTTTTATAGTTCCGGCAATACTTCTAGACAACATGGCATACGGCATACGATCTTGGCCATATTTTCTAATCGCTTCTTCTATTCCAGGAATCCTACGATCCAGGAGGGGTTCTAATGCTTCCGGTGTTACATCACGACTAGATAGTCCTGTTCCCCCTGTATAGATGATTAAATCGGCTCCATTAGATTGGTAGTGCTTTGCTTTCTCCTCAATTATCTGGGCATCATCAGGAATAATGATGTAATCCTGAATCCCTACCTCACATGCTTCTAGTTTATTCAAGATTGCTTTACCGGCACTGTCTTCTTTTTTACCTTCATATACGGAATCGGAACAGACGATGACTACCGCATTTACATCACGCTTAAACTTGTCCTTAAAACTAGACTTGCCCCCTGTTTTCTTCAATAGTTTAATATGATGAATTTCTATTCCTTTATCTATGGGCTTCAGCATATCGTACATATTTAGCGCTACAATACTTGCTCCATGCATGGCCTCTACCTCCACACCTGTTTTATAGATTGTTTTAACCGTAACGGTTACTTTAATCTCCAATCCATTAATCTCATAGTCGATCCCAGTAAATTCGATGGGCAAAGGATGACAATCTGGAAGTAGATCTGGTGTTTTTTTAACGCCCATAAGTCCGGCAGCCTTACTCATAGCAAACACATCGCCCTTAGGTACGGTTTTATTATTAATTGCCTCAATTGTTTCTTCCTTACTAACTTTTACAATTGCCTGGGCAATTGCTGTTCTCAGCGTATTGTTTTTATGTGTAATATCTACCATAATTGCTATAACCTTTTCTTTAATTTGATGTAATGCTTCTTAGAAATCTCTTTACTGACCCTTGTGCTTAAATTTTCGGGATGGTCGGCATTCAATTGGTTTTTTACCAAATCACCTCTCCCCTATTCAGAATCTGGATTTTTGTGACAGTATCCCTTAAAGGTAATCGATGCTTTTATCATTGTATAAAAATCAATTTCACGGAGGCAGCAATCAATACTACAGTAAGCATATACCTCACATTCGTATTACTCATTCTTTTACTACCATAATAACTCCCTGCAAATCCGCCTATTACAGCCAAAGTCACCATTAGGAGCGACTGCTTATTTAATACAATGCCGTTAGTGAACTGACCTGCTAAACCTGCAGCGGAATTCACCCATATAAAGAGGGCAGATACCGCAGCGGCTTCCTTCATTTTTCCCCAATGCAACAATAAAATTACCGGACTTAATATAATGCCACCTCCAATGCCAATAAGACCCGAAAAGAAACCAATTACACCTCCTACCAGCAAACCTTGCCACAGTTTTACCTCTCTTATAACCTCATTTTCCTTACCAAAAACATTTAGCATCTTTAGTATTGCAAAAATCAGCAATACCCCTAAGATGATTTTATAAATACTGGCATCCACAGTGATAAGTCCGCCTAAATAAGCCATTGGAATAGAAGATATTGCGAAATACAGGAAGAGCTTTTTGTTAAAATAGCCTTCTTTATAATAGAAGTAAAAAGAGGTGCCCGCTACAAATAAATTTAAAAGTAAGGCTGTAGGTTTCATGGTTTCTGGCGCCATAGAAAACAAGGACATCAAGGCCAAGTACCCACTTGCACCTCCGTGACCAACTCCAGCATATAAAAACGCAATCACCGGAAGTATACCCAGAAATAATAAAAAGTTGGGATCGTTAATCATCATATACTATCCAACGCTTTTAGTTGTTGGTCTAGGAAGGCCCAACAATTCTTATTAATAGTCTCAAACGCTTCTATAAGCTTTTTTCCATACGGGGTAATTTTGGTTCCCCCTCCTTGTGCACCTCCCACTGTTTTTACGACCACCTTCCTTTTTGCCGATTTGTTTACCGCATCTACCAAGGTCCAAGCTTTTTTGTACGACATCCCAAGCGACTTAGCAGCTTTGGATAAAGACCCTTCTTCATCAATCGCTTTTAATAACTTCACTCGGCCTTCCCCTAAAAAAACATTATCTCCCGCTTCAATCCAAATTCTGCTTTTAATTTTATACGTACTCATATTTCATAAATTATTTAGCAGGTAATAATATTGTTTCTACACCTTCTCCTTTTTTTATTTCAGTTACCTCCTCCGGTATGTATACCAAGGCATTTGCATCTCCAAAAGCGCTGAGCATAGCCGAACTTTGTCCGCCTAGAATATGAACATGACTTCCCTCTACTTGTGCTTTTAAAAACTGCGCACGATTACCCCTAACAGAATAATCAACAGATAGCGGCATGGCAATACGCGTAAGTTGCGTTTTATATGCGCCTTCACTCTTCTTTAGTAGCGGGTACACATAAATATAAAAACAACTAAGTGCAGCTGCCGGATTCCCAGGTAATGCAAAAAGGGACACTTCGCCTTTTTTCCCAAAGAATAAGGGTTTACCAGGTTTTTGATTTACTTTATAAAAAATTTCTTCCACCCCTATTGCATTTAATGCTTTGCCTACAAAATCGTAATCCCCAACGGATATACCTCCTGTTACAAGAACAACATCGCTATTGTTTATGGCTTTTTGCAGGACTTCTTTTGTCTGGTTATAATCATCCTCCACCTTAATCAATCTAGTATCCTTATACCCTAATTCACTTAGTACAGCGGATAGCATGACACCGTTGGATTCATATATTTCACCAAAGGAAAGTTTAATTCCTGGAGTAATAAGCTCGTTTCCTGTAACAATAATAGAAAGGGTAGGCTTCTTATAAACCGTAATAGTAGTAATCCCTAAACTTGCTAAAAATCCAATTCGTGCGCTATTAATTGCTGTTCCCTTGGTTAAAGCGATTGCTCCGGATCTAATTTGTTCCCCATTAGGTCTTATATTCTGATTAACATTTAATGGATCAACAAGCACGATCTTATCTCCATTAACCCTTACTTTCTCCTGCATTACTACCGTATTTGCGGTATCTGGAACTGGGGCTCCTGTAAATATCCTTACCGCCTCACCCGCTTTTAAAACAGGATTTGCAGCATCACCCGCCTTTACTTCACCTATAACTTTATAAGAATTGGATTCCCCCATGTGCAGCGCATAACCATCCATGGCCGATTGTCTAAAGGGAGGCATATCTATTTCTGAAATTACATCCTTGGCCAACACAAAATCTAAGGCCGCTTTAAGCGCTACCTCCTGTGTTTTTGATCCTAGAGAGGCGTGCCGTAAAACTAGATTTAATGCTGATTTAACGTCTATCATAGTTTTATATCAAGTTTAGATTTCATCATACTACAGAATTAAAAATGATTTTTTTTTAAAATTTTCAGAAAGTAATAAATCTTAGAGACTTCACAAAACAACCACACTCATCTGATTATCAACACAAAACAGATTGAAACTCAGTAGAAACCGTTATTTCCCAATAAATATAGCGCTTATCACACTATCAAAACCTGAGATTTATCATTCTTTTTTATCAGAAAAATTTAGTAATTTGAAACTGTTAATCTTATGTTAATCGTTTCTTTATATTGTTTAGACCAACCGATTGATATTAAAACTGACATGACATGCCAATAAAAAGTTATCTCGCCCATCCTGTCCCAGGAAAGAAAAAAGAATTAATGGAAGCATTAATCCGTCTTGGGCAATGTGAAGTTGTTCCCGCTGAGAATCAAGATGTGTTAGCGTTGGTAACAGATACTCCAGATGAACAATCAGAAGAACTGCTAAGAGAGAAAATTGAAGCTTTAGACAGTCTAAAACTATTGTCTTTAGTCTCTGGTTTCAACGTATCCCAAAATTAATTTGATTATGAAAAAGTCTCCAATTGATAGAAGAAATTTTATCAAAAAAATGGCCATGCTATCTGCCATGACTGCTGCCGCCTCCATGTTTCCGGGTATTGTATTTGCCAGTGAGCAGGAAAAAGGTATACCAAAAGACGCAAATCTAGATTGGAAAAAAGGACCTTGTCGTTTCTGTGGGGTAGGCTGTGGTATCCTAGTCGGTGTTGAAAACGGAAAACCAGTTGCGGTAAAGGGCGACCCTAATAGTAAGGTCAACAAAGGACTATTGTGTGTTAAAGGATATCACCAAACGATGTGCATCCAGTCTAAAGACCGATTAGAACATGCTTTGGTAAAGAAAAATGGGCGCTATGTAAAGACCCCGCTTAATGAAGCATTGGATATTGTAGCCAATAAGATGAAGGAGACCATTGCAGCTCACGGGAAGGATTCCGTAGCCATGTATACCTCCGGACAATCTACTATTCCCGAAGGGTATATCGCTTCTAAATTCATGAAAGGTGCTATTGGCACCAACAACCTAGATTGTAACGCCCGTTTATGTATGGCAAGCGCCGTTACGGGGTTCATGACCTCCTTTGGCGCCGATGAGCCCATGGGTTGTTATGAAGATATAGATCACGCGGATTACTTTGTAACTTGGGGAAACAATATGGCAGAAATGCACCCGGTATTATTTTCTAGAATGCTGGAACAAAAAACCAAACGCGGTGCTAAAATAATCGATTTTGCTACCCGAACAACGCGCTCTAGTACAGCATCGGACAGGTCTATATTATTTGAACCACAAACCGACCTTGCCGTTGCGAACGCTATTTGTTATGAAATTATAAAGAACGGATGGGTAAATAAATCCTTCGTTGAAAAACATTGTACTTTTAGTAAAGGCCTCACCAATATGGGGTATGGACTAGAAGATCACTATGAATTTACCGATAAGCCAGAACAAATAGATTTTGAAGCGTATAAAGAATTTTTAAAAGATTATAGTCCGGAAAAAGTATCAAAATATTCTAAAGTATCGGTAAAAGACATTAAATACTTAGCGTGGATTTACGGAAATCCAAATACTAAGGTTGTTTCTTACTGGTGTATGGGGATGAACCAACATACTAGAGGGACTTGGATAAATAATCTTGTTTATAACATTCATTTACTTACAGGTAAAATATCACAACCTGGAAACGGACCATTTTCCTTAACCGGACAACCTTCTGCTTGTGGTACTGCCAGAGAGGTGGGCACCTTTACTCATAAGCTTCCAAAAGGGGTGGTAACCAGCGAAGAAAATAGAAGGTTGGCGGCAAAGATTTGGAAGGTTCCTTATGAACGAATTCCTTCTAAACCCACTTACCACGCAACAGAAATGTTTAGAGCGGTTGATCGGGGCGACATTAAATTTATATGGACACAAGCAACAAATCCCCTAGTATCCTTACCTAAAACGGGGCGCTATAGACCAGGTATGCAAAAAGACTCCTGCTTTGTTGTAGTTTCAGATGTATTTCCAACCCCCACATCGGATGTGGCAGATGTAATATTACCAGCTTCTTGGCATATAGAGAAAGGCGGACTCTATGGGAACTCCGAACGCAGAACACAGTATTGGGAAAAAATGGTTGAAGGTCCGGGAGAAACCATGGCAGATGCTTGGATGTTCATTGAAGTGGCAAAACGCATGGGGTATGGCGATTTATTTCCATATAGTAAGGAAAATCATGTTGAAGAAATTTATAATGAGTACATCCAATTCCACGAAGGTAATAAACACGGCATGGCACCATTGGAAGTTCTGAAAAAAGAATCTGGGGTTATTTGGCCATATGTAGATGGGAAATCCACACAATGGCGCTATAACGCCAAATATGATCCTGCCTGCTCTAACGGTGAAGATTTTCATTTTTATGGGAATCCAGATGGGAAAGCAGTAATATGGCAACGTCCTTTTGAGGATGCACCCGAAAAACCAGATGAGGAATACCCTTTCTGGTTAAATACAGGTCGCGTTATAGAACATTGGCACACTGGATCTATGACTAGAAGAATTCCGGTATTGCACCAAGCTATGCCACATGCCTATGCTGAATTCCACCCTGAAGATGCAAAAGCCTTGGGTATTAGAAATGGGGAGAACATAAAAATTGTTTCTAGAAGAGGATCCTGTACGCTTCCTGCCTCTATAAATGAACGGGGCCTACCTACGAGAGGTCAGGTGTTTGTTCCCTTTTTTGATGAAAATATGCTTATCAACGATGTAACACTGGATGCTTTTTGCCCCATATCCAAAGAACCCGACTATAAAAAATGTGCCGTTAAAGTTGTAAAAGCATAGGCTATGAAATGAGCATGACCGAAAACTGGACGCAAATACGAATGACGATATGCGAATTACACCCGCCTGAATGTCGAAGTCGGGCAGGTATGACCATTAAAAATCAATAAATATCCACAGATGAAAAAGAGACTAGGAATTATATCACTTTTCGTCATCATATTCATAGCCTTCATAGTGATATGGAATTATAGCTATAAACAATCTTTTGAAGAGGCTTATATATCGGTTATTGAATCCCCTACCGGAAATTATATCCCGGCTGAGAGTGGTGCTTTTAGACGTTTAGAGGACGCCCATCTGGATTATTCCAAAATGCCGATTGATGAAAACCATCAACGTTCCTTGGAAGAGTATTATGATAATAGAGCCTATCCAGGTGCCCCCCCAAGCATTCCACATCCTGTTGCAAAGGAAATGAGCTATGGAGCCAATACATGTAATCAGTGCCATCAAAATGGAGGGTTTGTAGAGAAATTTAATGCCTATGCCCCTATTACACCCCATCCAGAAATGGTTAACTGTAGGCAATGCCATGTGGCAATTATTTCAAACTCCACTTTTAAGGAATTTGCATATTCAAAACCAGAACCCCCAAAAGTAGGTGTAGGAGTAAACAATGCCTTATTAGATGGGCCTCCAATGATTCCGCATCAATTACAAATGAGAGAAAACTGTGTTACTTGCCATGCAGGACCTAGTGCACCAAAAGAGATTAGAGTTTCCCATCCGGAACGAGTTAATTGTAGACAATGTCATTTACCAATGGATTCAAAAAAAATAGATGGGGATATAACTACTTTCATAAGACAATTCAACACCTCCAATGAAGAATAAAAATCTAACATATTACGCCTTACTATTTCTAATAATAGTACTCAGTTCGTGCAAAAACGAAGGTGAATATCATTCGGTGAGCGATAGAATAAAAGCAGAAGAAAAGCCTTATCATGGTACGCTTACCTCGGAAGAGCTATTAGCAGGAAGAGACTTAATTAAAATTACCGAGGGCGAACATACTTTTTTAATCCCAGAACGTAAATCACAGATTAAATCATTTGCCTGTATTGAATGCCATAGCAAACCACTTTCACAGATGAAAGGGACCGATAAAGCAAAAGCACATTGGGATATAACTATAAATCACGCCAATATAGAAACAATGGACTGTGCAACTTGTCATAATGGGGAGGACATGAACAACCTTACATCCCTGACTGGCAGAAACATAGATTTCAATCTCAGCTATAAGCTTTGTGCCCAATGCCATACCAACCAATTTGAAGATTGGAAAGGTGGAGCGCATGGTAAGAAAATTTCCGGCTGGACTCCACCCAGAGCTTCTATGACTTGTGTGGAATGTCATAATCCCCATGATCCAGGTTTTGAACAACGATGGCCAGCACAATTTAATACACAGAAAGCTATAGAGCGTAATGAAGGTTTAGATCACTAAAAATATAAGCATGAGTGAAAATAAAAAATGGTATTCTTTAGATCTTGGTCTTAATAAGAAAAAGGGTTCCTCTGGCAGTTGCGGATGTGGAAAGGCAGAAGGTGGGTGTAATTCTCATAAGGAAGAACTCAGCGCAGAAGAGTTTTATGAAGCTGCCATAAATGCTTCTATAGGCGAAGAGCGACACAAGGATGGTTTTGAGCAGGTTTTTGATGTTAAGATGGACCGAAGAACTGCCTTTAAAAAACTAACTGCAAGCCTGCTTATTGGTGCAGGAGCCGTTAGTACCTCTTGTAGCTTAACTACTAGTGGCGATGCTAAAGAGAAAGCACAAATAGATTGGGAAGAGCAGTTTAAAGGCAACTATAAATTGATGACCGACGATGAGAAAAAGAAAACGGTAGATAGGCTGATGCGTTCCTACGAATTACGAACTGGAAAGAATATTAGTATGACCGCGGAAAATGCAGCAGAAGATGTGCTCTTTGGATATGCCTTTAATATTTCCAAATGTCAAGGCTATATGGATTGTGTATCGGCCTGTGTAGCGGAAAACAATCAGGATAGAAACTCAGAAATGCAATATATCCGGATCCACGAGATGAAAGATGGAGAAGGCTTTAAGTTTGATAAAGCGGATGATAACTACTACCATGAAGTGCCCGCCGAAGGTCATTTTTATATGGGAACCCAATGTTTCCATTGTGATGACCCACCATGTGTAGACGTATGTCCTGTACAAGCTACTTGGAAAGAAGAAGATGGCCTTGTTGTTATAGATTATGATTGGTGCATTGGTTGTCGCTATTGTATGGCTGCTTGTCCTTATGATGGAAGAAGGTTTAACTGGAGTAAACCCGAAGTGCCAGAAAATGAAGTCAATAAGAATCAGCACTACTTAGGCAATAGAATGCGGAAAAAAGGAGTGATGGAAAAATGTACTTTTTGTGTTCAGCGTACTAGAAAGGGTAAAAATCCGGCCTGTGTTGAGGCCTGTCCTACAGGAGCTCGAATTTTTGGAAACCTATTAGATCCAAACAGTAGTATTAGATGGGTGTTAGAAAACAAAAAAGTGTTTCGACTTAAGGAAGATTTGGGAACAGAACCCAAATTCTGGTACTTTATGGACTAAGGATGATTAAGTTAAGGTAGTTGGAAATATTATAAATCAAAAATGTAAAGCAGGATTCTAATATGCTTTCCAGTGATTTAAAACAATAAGAATGGGACAATTTAAAGTATTAAAAAGTTTAGTTGTTGATAGTTTAGATACCATCACAAAAGGCTCTCTTAAATACCATTTATGGATGGGGTTTTTAACCATAGTAATCCTAATTGGTATGTACTGCTATTCTATTCAGCTAGATGAAGGGCTAAGCGTTACTGGAATGAACGACCGTGTTAGTTGGGGACTTTATATCTCTAATTTCACTTTTCTAGTAGGCGTTGCCGCTGCCGCCGTAATGTTGGTAATGCCAACTTATATCCTAAAAGATATCGACTTTAAACAGGCGGTACTCATAGGGGAAGGATTAGCGGTAGCTGCATTAATTATGTGTATCGCCTTTGTAATAGCAGATATGGGTGGTCCCGCTGTACTGTGGCATATGATCCCTGGAATTGGCGTATTTAATTTCCCTAACTCTATGTTAGCATGGGACGTTATTGTGCTTAATGTCTATCTTTTTATAAATATTAGTATCCCTTTCTATATCCTCTTTAGACATTACCAAGGGAAAGAGGCCAAGAAGAACGTGTATTTACCAGGGGCTATTCTTTCTGTATTTTGGGCGGTAGCCATTCACTTGGTTACTGCGTTCTTATATCAAGGGTTACAGGCAAGACCTTTCTGGAACA
Organism: Arenibacter certesii DSM 19833; assembly: GCF_000429545.1. Classification (GTDB taxonomy): domain Bacteria; phylum Bacteroidota; class Bacteroidia; order Flavobacteriales; family Flavobacteriaceae; genus Arenibacter; species Arenibacter certesii. The sequence continues at coordinate 39,055 of NZ_AUCB01000034.1, read as the reverse complement.
ACGCTTTGTTAGGCCCTCGATTCTTAGCTTCTGCATTTGCTGCAGGTCCGGCCTTGATTATTCTGGTATTGGCCATTATTAAACGCTTTACGGAATTTAAAGTAGAAGAAAAGACCATTAAAAAAATTGCAATGATTGTAACCGTTGCGGCTCAGATAAACCTTATAATGTTGATATCTGAATTATTTAAAGAATTTTATGCGCCCACGCATCACAGTGAAAGTGCTTATTACCTCTTTTTTGGATTACACGGAAAAACAGCTCTATTACCTTGGATATGGACCGCAATTACGCTCAATGTCATTGCCACCGCTATGCTTACCTTTAATAAGCTAAGAAACAATTTAAATGTATTATACCTCTGTTGTATAATGTTGTTTGTTGCTATATGGATAGAAAAGGGTTTTGGACTTATCGTACCTGGGTTTATTCCTGGTCCTTATGGTAAAATTGTAGAGTACTTACCTACGGGTATAGAGGTAGGTGTGACTTTAGGAATATGGGCACTAGGTGCTTTTATTTTTACCATATTGGCAAAAACTGCTATTGGCATTGAACTAGGGAAACTGCGGTATAAAAGGAAGTAGGACACTCCTGATTAGTAGGAAATAACTTTGAAAGTGGATTATACAGGTCTTTTGATACCAAATACGCATTTGTTTTAATGTGTTAAGCACCCTGTTAGAAGTGAAAATTGCTTAAGTATTAAGTCTCTCACTCGGGGCGGGCCCGAGAACACGAACTTTAGCTAACGTAAGTTTGGGTATCTTTTTAATAATATCCTAATTAAATGGCGAAGCAAAATTCCTTATCCTCAGAATAATGGGCCAAAGCTCCGAAATCAGGAACGAAGGAACGTAGCGACGCGGAGTTTGGCGCATGGTTTTTCGACCTCGGTGTCGAAAAAATTCATAGGAGAAGGCGCCTTTTTCTTTGTTTCGTTTCTTTTGGGCGAGCAAAAGAAACCGACGTAGGAGGTTCATGAATTCCTTTAAAAAGGAAATAGAAAGCAATGAACTAAATGAAAGCAAGTAGGTTAGAGAAATTGATTAAAAGCACTTATGATTCAATTACAAAACTAACAACATAATGCATACCCAATATATGTTTAGATATTATCCTAAAAAAACTGAAATATCAAATTATAAACACAACTCCATAAACATCAAATAACCAACTCTTTATATGTTTAGTTAGATGATAGTAGTGAGTAGTTAGATTTGTTTGTTACATACCTGTAACATCCTAACTTGAATTATTACCTTTAACATTAACCTCCCATTATTAAATGAATTAATAGTTAATTGCTTTGGAGCAATCCCTGTTCGCTTAACTTCCTACATTACCCCTTAAAACGTACAAGCCTATTTCGCTATTAATTTAAAATGACTGGAAGCCTTGAACTTTTACTTGAATTGTTTGAAGTCAAGGTTTGATGAGATAAATACAGTTCCATTAAATGGTCAATTGTTATTACAAATTGTTACGTTTTAAAACCAAATAATACATTTTTTTTAATCTCTAAATAAAACAATTATGAAACCCACTTTTCTCTTAGGTGCAGCATCATTATTTTTTAAAACAAGGAAAGCCAAAGTTATCTTGGTTGGAATCCAGTTTGGATATCTAGCTTACAAGTTACTTAAGAATAAAAATGAAAAATCAGCAAAGAGAATCAGTAAATAAATTTTTATAAATTATAGTTATGCTATAGCCGTTACATTGGCTAAGCGACCCCCTTAAAATTGTATGTACTATTTGAGCAACTGTAAAACACGCTGAAAATGCGGCATTTTTTTTAAAATTTGGTGGACAAAAATCCCGATTTCCCATTCGTTTGTAAAAAATAAAAATTGATATGGGCTTTGTCGTTGTTTCTAATAAAATTGTGCAAATTCCACGGCATTTTTGCCGAGATTTGGATTATCCTCCTAGGATTATCAACTTTGGCAGTGTCTGGAAAAATCATCCAGTGTCCAGTTTCAACTCCCTCCAAAATATATTAGTAACTCGTTTACGATTCCTGTCCAAACGTTTTTAATAACACCCCTATTCACTTTTATTAGCTAAACCTCCATATTTAATTCGAAGTTTGATTCCTTTCTCCTGCGATTTTGGAAATAGTCAGTGATCTGCTGTCTGTAACCATATTTTTATTCCAACGAATCTACCCCATTAGGTTTATCTAAATACAAAAAATTAGTAACTCAGGCCCACTTTACCCGTCTTCCGGTAAAAACAAAAAATCATATCATAATTCCCATTAAAAAGAGCATACGATAAATTTACATAATCGTAATACAGGGTTCATTTCAGTGAAAAAGGAAGGAGTAATCTTTGCTGAAAAACGAATGGAACTTTTTATAACGATTTTTGCGGCCTTATTTTCGGTAATGAACCCTTTTGGAACCGTACCTGTATTTGTTAGTCTAACTCAGGAAAACAGTAGCTTAGAGCGGAACCGAATAGCACTATGGGCATCGATTAATGTCTTTATAATATTACTTATCTCATTTTCTGCCGGCAAGTATATCTTACTCTTCTTCGGAGTTACCTTAAACTCCCTTAAAATTGCCGGAGGACTCATTATTGCGACATCGGGTTTCGCTTTATTAACCGGAGAATTTAGAAAGCATAAAGGAATGAAGGTAGAAAAGGTTAAAGAAGATATTAAAACCCGCTCAGAAATTTCATTAACTCCATTGGCAATGCCAATGATAGCAGGACCGGGAACCATGTCCCTGTTAATTTCCTATAATCAGGAATATTCCGAACTAGATAAAGTATTTATAATTCTCGCAGCAATTTCTGTAGCAACAATATGCATTTACCTCATATTGAAAAGCTCATTTTATATTGTTAGATTATTGGGTGCTTCCGGTATAAATTCCTTATCGAGAATTATTGGTTTTATTGTGATTACTATTGGAGTTGAGTTTATCATTTCAGCGATTGCCAATATCTTTCATATCGGGTAACCAAATACTCTCCTAAAAAATAACTCTGAAAAGTGTAATAAAACTAGACTTTGCTAATCTAAAGGGAAAAACATAAAACAGTTATAATGAAAAAATTAGTAATTGTATTAGGTGCTCTTTTCATTCAAACTTCAGTATTCCCCCAACCTGTACCCTATCCCTTTAATGTGGAAATAAAAGGAAGTGGGGATCCGGTAATTTTAATTCCCGGACTGGCATCTTTAGGAAAAGTATGGGAACAGACTACAGACCTATTAGATGAAAATTATGAATACCATATTCTGACCTTAGCTGGATTTGCAAATCAGGAACCCATTTCGCCTGAAAAAGGATACTTACCCTTTGGAGAAAAGGAAATTATCAGGTATATCCAAAATGAACTTAAGGCCAAACCCCTTCTGATTGGACATAGTTTAGGCGGATTTCTATCCCTCTCAATAGCTATTTCTGAACCTGCATTATTAAAAGAAATCGTAATTGTAGACTCTTATCCTTTTATGGCTGCGGCATATAATCCCAACACGAATGTCGAACCTATTCTTCCACAAGCACATAAAACTAGGGAAATGATTGTTTCCATTTCCGATAGTTTATTTATACAACAACAAAAACTTACCCTTCCTACAATGATCACCGATTCTGAAAATATTTCAACAGCCATAGAATGGTCTTTACAATCGGATCGCGAAACTATTGCCCAAGCCATGTACGAACTTATGATAACCGACTTAAGGGATGATATAGAGAAAGTAAAAATACCTATTCTTGTATTTGGAAGTTGGTACGGCGCTAAAAACTATGGAATAACAAAGGAGCTAGTTAAAAACAACTATGAGAACCAATTTTCTAAAGCGAAGGATTATAAGATAGAAATTGCCGAAACAGCAAAACACTTTATCATGTGGGATGAACCAATGTGGTTTGTAAAATACATAAAGTCGTTTATCAATGGGGCAAAATAAAGAACAATATTTTAAACAGGTCTATAAGGACTCAAAGGATCAGATATATAGGCTTTGTTTGGGCTTTATGGGAAATAAACCAGATGCGGATGATTTGTTTCAGGAGGTTTTAATGAAAGTATGGAATAATTTAGAAGGCTTTAGAAAGGAGAGTAATATAAAAACCTGGATTTACCGCATTACTACAAATACCGCTCTTTTAACCCTCAATAGAAAAACTAAATTACAGCAAAGGGAAACAAACCACCCCCAACATCTCCCTCATTATGAGAAAGATAGTGACAATTCTCACAATAATCAACTAGAAATATCAAAGCTTTATAAAGCTATAGCTACACTTAAAGAAATAGATAGAATAATCATAGGATTGTTGTTAGAGGATTGCAGTTATGAAGAGATTGCAACTATAACGGGCTTAACAGCTTCCAATGTGGGGGTTAGAATAAACCGAATTAAAAAGTCACTGAACAAAAAACTCAAATAGATATGGACCCAGAAATATTAAATTGGAAAAATCTTTGGAAAGAAGAAAAATCGGGCCCCTTAGATATAACTAAGTTAATAGCAGATTTAAACAAAATTGAAAAAAGAGGGAGAACTGAGCGAATTGCTTTGCTCATTGCATTACCAATGACATTGATTCTATTACTATTCTTACTTCCGGTCCTTTCTAATACCTACTATTTAACAGCCGTTTCGTTAATTGGGTTAGGGATGATTATGATACTAATACAGATTTATAAAAGTAGGTTTGGCGCCATTAAGAATGAGGCCGAGTTAAGTAACCAGAAGTATATTGTAAAGCTTATTGATAAATTAAAAAAACAAATGCTTATAACCTCTAGATATATGTGGTTTTATACTCTTCTTTTAATTCTGGGTATCAATATTGGATATGTAGCAATTTTGGAGCACTCTGGATTATCGCTATTTTCGAGAATTATGATTCATAGTGTACTTTCAGCTGCTATGTTCGCTTTTATGTATTTCTCCATATTAAAAAGAAAAAAGAAAAATAACCAGCGAATACTACCGTTAATAGCATTTCTAGATAACCTAAAACGAAGTTAGGGGCCAGTAAAGAAAAATCATATTATCATTCTTAAATTATTGTTCGCTGAGTAAAAAATCGACTTTATCCGGCCTCGTTATATTTTTATTTGTAACTAGCTTTATAGCCCGAAAAATTAGATCCTGGAGCTGCGAAAATCCGATTGGTTTCTGTATATAGTAGGCTGCTCCTAAACGATATAATTCATCCGCACTTGTGGAATCATAGGAGGTGGAAATAATGACCACAGGTATCCTTTTTAATTTTTCTATACTTTTAATTTCTGTTAGACATTCAACCCCGTTTTTAATAGGCATATTTAAATCCAAGAAAAGGATGTCAGGTAGATCTGTGGTGCCGTTTATAAGTAAATCTATTAACTTTTCCCCATCATTAACGAAAGTTAATTGGGCAGATAATGACAACTCCACTAAAGCTTCCCTGAAAAACATGCAATCATCTGGATCGTCATCGGCAAGGAGAATGTTAGGAATTTCTTTCATCGAGTTACGATATTGTTTGTCTAGATCTTATTATGTATTGAAAAACAGAAATATTATCGGGTAAATATAATTAAAAAATAAAATAGTTAATGTTGGCAATAGAGACAATTAACACTGTGTTTTCAGTGATCTTGTTCAGTTACAAATCAGCGTTCTATAGGAGAGCCAAATTAAATCTTTCAATAAAGTAATCCTACTGTATGTTTCCCCAAATAGTTTTCTAGACTTTTTAACATTCCATAATTCATTGAAAATTAGTTGCTAATGAAGAATTTCACTTCTTTTTCTTTTTTGTTTTTTTCATTTTATTGATCCAGATCAGTGTACCTGTTATAGGTAAACTAGTAGCAATAAGACAAGATATGAAATACAAAAGCTTAGTAAACGATCCATATACATCACCTATATGCAATGCTTTAATAGAGCTGGATACCCTCTCATTAAAAGGTTTGGCAGTAAAGACTTCCAACTCCTTTATTTCCTTGGTGTTTACATCCAGCACTATCTTATCGGAGGCAGCTGGTGAGAAAAATCCAATTTTCTTCTTACTAATGCTAATCTCAGTTCCTCCTTTTTCGGGCATACTTATACTGTAATCCCCGGAATAATCCAATTGCGAGTCCACAACGGATAAATATTCTGCGATAGGTAATACATCTGAATCCTCTATTAATAATTTCTTACTTTTATTCTCTAAGTTACTTGAGGTCTTACTTACTTGTTGTTCTTTATAAGTACCTAAACTTTTCTGCATTACCTCCCTGTACCATGGAAATGACCAAAACGGTCCGGTAACTCCCATTAAAAACAAAATAATAGCAGAATAAAATGCTAGCGTATTGTGCAAGTCGTGATTAATTCGTTTCCAATTTCCCCTGAATTTTATTTTAAGTCCCTGTCCCCAGTATTTTACCTTTCGCGGAATCCATATAACGAGACCTGTTAAGACTCCAATGGTGAATAATATGGTGGCTGCACCTGTAATATAGCCACCTAGTGTCCGGTTTTCCAAACCAGTAATTAAAGGCTTTTCTATTTTATCCAATAGTAACCAACGGTGAAGACTGAATATGTTTCCCATAAAACGGTTCACAGCGTTATCTACCTTACTATCCCCAAGAAAATTCCCAGTATAAGGATCAAAAAAATAAGTAGTTCCAAAACGCCCTTTGTCCCCCTCCTTTTTGGTGATAATCTGAAGACTGCGAGCAGGATCTGAAGAAATCTTTATTCCAGTACTATTTCCTTGAAGTACCCACCTTCCTTTATGAATTATAGTTTCAATGGGCAGCGCTTCTTTTTCTTTAGGAACAGCTACTTTATAAAGGTGTGGAGCACTCCATTCCCTGATCTCCGTATTATAAACATATAATGTTCCCGTAAAACAAACAACCAATAAAATTAACCCACTGATCAATCCGACCCAAAGGTGTATATCATTTAAAAATTTCCTGATTCGGATCCAGCGAGTTGTTTTTACTTGTTTCTTCATAATGGTATGAAATATTTATTTTATAAAACAGAAAGCCTATTTACTTATATTATCGGTAGCATTAATCCGACCTCGCTTTAGGGCATCCACCAAATTTTGTTCTCAGTAACCAAGTCGAGCCCTTGCAGTTCTACCTGTGCATTATTAGTTCCTCTTTCGGTCTCGGGATACATTAACCTAAGTGGTCGTCCCGAAACTCCAGAAGCGGCAGTTCCAGGAAAATGGGGTAAGCCTAACCTTCGGTAATCATTCCAAGCTTCAATACTGGAAACACTGTTTAGCGCTAGCCATTTTTGGTCTATAAGCAATTGCAATGGAGTTCCTGATTGTTCGAAGTTTCTCAATTGAGTTTCTGTATAGGCTAAGGCATCTGTTTCTGCAACTTTTAGGTAATCCATGGATGAGCGGATTCCATTTTGGAAATACGTGGTTATAGATCCCGCTATCCACCCCCTGTAAGCAGCTTCTGCTTGTAAAAATTGGGATTCAAAACCTGTCATCAACACACTTCCCTGGTCAATTCCGTGTAGCAATCCAGTTGCTTCCCCGTTATTTTCTTGCGGACCTTTAAGGGCAGAAGTATTTTGTCTTGAGTATTCGGGTTTTCCTGCATCGGGATTTCCGAAAATCACTCCGTTTATTTTACCGTTTACCTCTTGATAAATTTTTGACAAACGAGGGTCGTCCCGACTTTTCATTTTATCCACCAGATAAAGTGTAGGTCTTAGGTTTTGATGATTGGCAGTACTGTTCCCTTGAACATCTCGATAGTAGTTATTCCAAAAGGGATTCAATTTCCCATCGGTATTTAGATAACCTGGATTCACTAAGGCATGTTCATTTGGCCCTAGAAATCCAGACCCTTCCTTAGTAATAGATTCAATTTCTGATTGTAAGTAGGTCTGATCTACCTTCTCACTTTGCCTAATCAGCGCCCTCAGCTTTATAGTATTTCCAAATTTGGCCCAAAGATCTTTGTTACCACCAAAAAGCACATCTCCATGATTCATAGAAGGAACCATGTCAGAAGCCTTAACATCCAAAATACCATCCGTTATTAAATTGATGCTTTTTTCGTAGACTTCCTGTCCAGATTCATACGTTGGATTAAGGTGATTATTGCCACTTGCAGCTTGATCGAAAGGGATATTGTTATAAAAATCTACCAACCTTAAGAAAAGCCAACCCTGCATAATCTTGGCGCTACCGGTATAAAACACATCACCAATTGCAGCAGCCTCTTCTTCTATCAACTTAAAATAAAGGATATTGTTAAATCCATTTTCCCAAACAGGAATACCATCCCTCTGACTACGGATGCCGGGGCCATTATATGTTTTGAGATCATAATATAGATTGGCACCATCGTTATTGGTTCCCCAATAACCTCCCCAAAAGGCTCCTATCTTGTTGATTTGGCCCACCTCCTGATTAACGGTTGAAACTAAGGCTGCTGGAAATTTAGCTTCCAAAGGCAGGTTATCATTTGTAGGTTTGTTTGGATTGCTGTTTACGTCTAGGTAAGAATCGCATGACCCTAGTAAAATTACCGAAACAACGTAAAGCGTAGTAAGAATAAATTTATTTTTTAGCATGATAAAATGGTATTAAAATTAAAACTGAACGTTTAGGGTAAGACCAATGTTTCGCATTGGAGGAATTTGTCTAAAACTGTAATATCCATCCGTACTATTATACAGATACTCTGGATCACCAATGTTGTTACTAGAGTGGGTAATAACGAACAGATTGCTCGCTACTACCCCTAAACTGACCGACCGGAATAGCTCCTGATTGCCCAAAATAGATTCTGGCAAACGATAACTAAGGTTAACCTCCCTTAGTTTAAAAAAGTCTGCTTTAGCCGCTGTATTGCGTTGTACGGACCCTTGTCTGGACCAAAATTCCTTTCCTCCACTAGAGGTGTTTAAATCCGTATTTTGAACATACTCGCCAGGAGCTATTTCTATTACCGATCCAGGCCATACAAATGGTTCTCGATTATATTTTGTGGTAAGGGGATGTGTTCCAAATTCGAACATAGACGGAATGGTTTCCGAATAGAACCAAGCTCCCATACGTCCATCAAACTGTAGCCCCAAACTAAGGTTCCCGTACGTGAATGTAGAATTGATTCCTAGCATATGCGGAGGTACCATAGGCCCTAATAATGTATTGTCCACTGCAATAATGGGATCTCCTGTCTGTCCATCTACCACCACATTACCATTGGGATCCCGCTGATAATCGCTTACCCACAAGCTGGGAAACTGTTCTCCCACAAAGGCATAGGACTGTCTAAAATTCTGACGAAAAGGGGAATCGCCATAAAGTTCTTTTACAACATTCTTCGTATAACTATAATTAACACCAAGATTCCAATTTATATCACTATTCTTTATAATATCTCCGCTAACACTCAATTCTATTATATTATTGGTCATGCGACCCGAATTAACGAGCATGGCATTATAACCAGTAGCACTGGAAACATTTGCATTGGAAATCTGACCATCAGAATCTGAATACACATAGGTAGCCTCCAATTTTACCTGTTGATCAAACAGCCCCAACTGCATCCCCACCTCATAGGAGGTAACAAATTCCGGTTCTATATCTGGGTTGGGATTTGTAAGACTGGGCAAAAATCCGACGTTATTTCCAAAAGGAAATCCATTGGATTGAGAGTAGGCATTGTTAAGTTGATAGGGGACCAACGTAACATTTCCGGTCCTGTTCCACGATCCGTATATCTTGGCAAAAGATAATTTTCCAGAATTTCGCAAAGAAGGAATGGCTTCAGACACGATAAAGGACGCACTCACCCCTGGATAAAAGTAAGACCGTTGGGCTCTACTCAAGGTAGAATTCCAATCGTTTCTCCCAGTAAAAGTAATGTAGGCGTAATCTTTATATCCCGTAACCCATTCCCCATATACACCAAACGAACGCTGCTCTGTGATGGAAGACCCGCCTCCCAATTCCCCAGCGCGACTCTCTGGGTTTATAATATCGGAATATAACAGGTTACTGGCCGAAATATTCTGGCTCTTTCGATAATCGGTACGAAGGTTATGACCAAGTAATAATCGCGTATCGAAATCCCCAATCTCTTTCTTTAAATTTAAAACAAGGTCACTGTTAAATCTGCGATAGAATAGGCTGCCATCATCTACAGAACCAAGGGTATTCCGAGTGCCTTCTGCTTCAAATTTTCGGGTGTAATTTCGAATTTCGTCCGTATTGCTATAGAATCCGGCTCTGTACATGACTTCTGCCCAAGGAGCCAAATCATAATTCAATTCAATTTTTCCATTTAATACCTGTTGGGCACTTTGATTACGGATATTATCTATAAGGAAATAAGGATTCCTGTACCATCCTCCATTAGGGATAAAATAATTGTTGGGATTTCCAGGGGAATTTGGGCTTTCCCAATCCTTAATTAAACTATAGTCAAAATTAGCGGGATATCGGTAGGCACTTATCCATGGACCATCTGGAGTAATATCTTTTTTATTTTGTATAAAATTAATACTGTAGGCCGTGCGTAATTTTCCAAAGTTTCGAGTACCATTAAATCGAAGGTTGGTTCTGTTATTTTCATCCTTTGGGATAACACCGGTTTGTTTAACATGCTGTGCACTTAGAAAATATGTACTGATATCATCTCCTCCCGAAAAGGAAATATCATTCTGAACATGAACACCGGTATCAAATAAATTTAATCTGTTATCCGATGGCGGCGCAGAATAGGTCACCATAGGTTGGTTACCATTGGGTAAGGGATTGCCAAATGGCTTTAAAGAACCATCAAAGGCTGGTCCCCAAGACTCAAAGGTGGTTGGACTGTATACTCCATTAAAACCTGGTCCATATGTGGTTTGAGCCTCAGGCAAGAAATAAACATCCGAAAAAGTAGTGGTGTTGGAATAGGAAATTACCCCCTTACCTGTTTTTCCTGTCTTGGTAATTATCATTATGGCACCATTCACTCCCTCTGACCCATAAAGTGCCGCAGCATTAGCTCCTTTTAAAACTGTAATACTCTCTATATCATTAGGATTAAGTCTACCAATACTCGGGATGGGTACGCCATCTACAACATATATAGGCTCATTATTAGACCTTCCATCTATGCCCCTACCCCGTTGTAGTGAACGCGTTCCCCTAAGCACAATCTGGGCAGCGGGATCTACCTTGCTATCATACCGGTTAATACGGAGTCCGGCGACTTTACTTGCCAAGCCAAAAATAGGATTAACCGCCCTACCTTGATTCAGATCCTCCGACATCACTATTTGGGAAGAAGACCCCAATTCCTTAGCGGACCTGGTTATTCCCAAGGCCCCAGTAACTTCAACTCCCAATAGTTGAGTTACATCTTCTTCTAGAACAATAGTAATTAAAGACTCATCGGTGGGTACAGTAAAAACTTGCTCCTTAAATCCTAAATATCGCACCACCAAGGATTGTCCGGGCAAAGCATACATTCTAAATTTCCCATCAAAATCGGTCACCGTAGAAGATGCTCCGTTTAGGGATTGTACGGTGGCTCCTGGTAAGGGCATATCGTTATACGCATCCAGAACCAAACCGTTAACATGTATTTTTTGTGCGTGTGCAATTGTTACACTGATTAAAATTAAAAATTGAAGTAAATATTTTTTCATAGTACTGTTTGTTATTTAGATTTAGTCTAAAAAAGCTTAATTTTGATGCGACAAAAATATTGTTGTCGGTTCAATTAGAATGACGAAAAAGGGAGTATCAATGACGAAAAAGGGAATACCTGTAGTAATGCAATTCAATAGTCTATTGAATGACTACCGTGGTGACGACAAAGGATTTATTGTAAAAAATGGTAAAGACAGACAAGCCCACCCAAAATTTAGAGACCTCGATAGTGATAGTTTAACGGGGCACGAGTTTTTATCGGACCGTATTTATTATTGTAATTGTAGAAAGTCAGGAAATTTAAATAAAATCACAACTATTGAATGTAGGGAGGATTATATTCAACTTTTTATGGGTTTGAAAGGATCCCTGAGGATTTCTGATGGTAGGGGTGCATTTCTAGATATCCTTCCCAATACGGTACAGTTAGTAAAATACGCTTGTGGGCAGATTCAGCTAACTGCCTTATCTGAAGATGCTATAGAAGCATTTATTATTAATATCCATAATAGTGCCATCAGTCCGGAGAAAGCTTACTTTGAAAATATCTTATCCTTTGCGCACCACTCCCCTTCTGCAACAATAAAATCATTTAACAACAGCTCATTTCCAATTGACTATAGAATGCGGCAAATTGTAGAGGAGCTAGCATACAAAAAGTATACTGGTTGCTTTTTGGAACACTACATCGAAATAAAAGTTATGGAACTTTTATTATTATATAGTAGTGAATGGAACAATTTTACGGCCTTATCTGTACCGGAAAACCAGACTGAAGATAAACGAATCGCGAAACAGATGGCCCAAGCCAAGAAATTATTGTTGGCCAATCTTTCCGAAACACCCAGCCTTAAAGAATTGGCAACAGCAGTGGGAACTAATGAGTATCACCTGAAAGTCCATTTTAAAGCACACTTTGGTAATTCCGTAATGGCTTACCTTAGGGAATACAAAATGGAAAAGGCAAAAAACCTCCTAAAAGAATCGGACCGTAAGATTACGGATATTGCTGAAAGTTTAGGTTATAAATATGCTACCCATTTTTCTGCCGCCTTTAAAAAACATCACGGTAAGCTGCCAACTGATTATAGATAATGGTATGCGGTAGTTCCCAAGTTAAAACATGACCTTTTCTAAAAGTGCAGTAGAAGAGTCATATTTGGCACTATAACAAAACTATGAGATTAGATCTACTAAGAGTTTTGCTGCAACAGGCTGACTAAGAATTACATTTGTTTGCTTCCCATAAGAGACAGTCATGCTTTTATCAAATTTTTCAATGTTATTCACGGTGATTACGGATCCCAAGCGGATTTCCTTCTTATTCAAATACATTAGAAATTCTTTATCACTACTTCGCAAGGCTTTTAACTCCACGGTTTTACCCTCTGCAATTTGAGAAAGTATTTTATAATTGTTCACTATAAAATTTCCTTCCCTATCTGGTATTGGCGAGCCGTGTGGATCACTGGTAGGGAAACCTAACATCTCATTCATTCTATCAAAGAAAATATCGGATTTTAAATGCTCTATTTGTTCGGCTATTTGATGTACTTCTTCCCATCCAAACCCCATAATTTCTGATAAGAACATTTCAGATAAACGGTGTTTTCTGATAACCAAAGCAGCTGCTTTTTTTCCTTCCTCGGTAAGAGAAATGGGCTTATACCTTTCATAAGTAACCCAACCTTGTTTCTCTAACCTCTTAATCATCTCATTTACAGTAGGCTTGCTAACCTCTAACCGCTGTCCCAATTCCGTTAGGGAAATCTCTGGATTTTTAGAGTATAAATAATAAAGGGCCTTTAGATAATTCTCCGTTGCTTGTGATGGCATTACAATAGTTTCTTGTAAAGATAGAAATATTTCAAAATTAATTTGTTAGGTATCCCTAACTTAATATATTTGCATATCTAATTATTTATTAAGAGTTATGATAAAATCAATATTTACAATCCTAAACCTGATTTTAATCGGGTCATTAATAGTGTCATGTGAAGATTTTCTTTCTTCAGAACCTATAGAGTCAGAATTATTAGATGGCCCAATGGAGGGTTTAAATCATGCCCAAACAACACAATTCATTAGTGGAGATGTAGCTTTTAACGATGAGCTTTTTCATTCCAAGAATGGTCTTGGACCCTTATTTGTAGCTACCAGTTGCGTTAGTTGCCATGCTGGAGACGGAAAAGGATTACCCTCCACTTCCCTAACCCGTTTTGGGCAAGTAGATTCTACTGGTAATAAGTTCCTGCATTTAGGAGGACCCCAATTACAAAATCGCGCTCTACCAGGATATACTCCGGAAACTATACCAGAAGGTGCTACTCATTCTGTTTTTACCCCTCCAGCAGTTACTGGATTGGGATTTCTACAGTATGTTACCGATGCAGATATTCTTGCACTTGCCGACCCCGACGATTTAGACGGTGATGGGATATCTGGAGTACCCAATTGGGATTATTTAAGGGATTTTATCATTCCCTCTCCTGATGCCATTACAAGAAATGGAAAATACATACATCGTTTTGGCAAAAAAGCTTCAGTATACAATCTTTTGGAGCAAACGGTGGATGCCTACAATCAAGATATGGGAATCACCTCCCTCTTCGATCCTATAGACACTTATTCCGGTTTGGCTGTAGACCCAGAGATCTCTAAACAAACTATTAGGGATGTTGTTTTTTACCTGGAAACCTTAAAAGCACCCGTTCCTCGCAACCAAGATGATCCACAAGTGAAAAACGGAAAAAATGTCTTCTCACAAATACAGTGTGCCTCTTGTCACCTTCCAGAAATGAAAACCGGATATGCCCCTATAGAAGCCTTATCCTATAACACCTTTTATCCCTATACTGATCTATTGCTGCACGATATGGGACCAGAATTAGACGATGGATATACTGAAGGCGGTGCCCTTACCTCAGAATGGCGCACCGCCCCGCTATGGGGGCTGGGACTTTCTCCAGATTCTCAAGGTGGCCAGTACTACCTTATGCACGACGGTAGAGCAAGAAGTATTGAAGAAGCCATTCTACAGCACGGAGGAGAGGCAGAAAATAGCAAGAACCAATATGTAAGGTTAGATCAATCCGAAAAAAATGATCTTTTAAAATTTTTAGAATCCTTATAATTATGCGAAGAAAAGAATTTATTAAAACATGCGGACTTGCTTGCCTAGGGGCTACCTCAATTGGTGTATTCCTACAAAGTTGTGTGCCAACTAAAAATATTACAGCCAATATAAAAGGAGATGAGCTGGTTATTCCAAAATCTGACTTTGCAAAGAAGGATGGCCATTATAACTATATCGTAGTAAACAATTCTAAACTTCAGTTCCCAATTGCGCTGTTTCGATTCTCCTTAGATGAATTTAATGCCCTTTACCTCCAGTGCACTCATCAGGGAAATGAGCTTAATGCTTACGGAGATAAGTTGGTATGTGCTGCGCATGGAAGCGAATTTGATAACAAAGGAAATGTAACCAATGGTCCTGCTACGGATGCCTTACGATCATTCCCTGTACGTATTTCACAAGATAGTATTCACGTTTCCCTAAAGTCAGTAGAGCATTAACAAAATAAACCCCACTAAACTCGACTGTTACTTTAGAATTTCATGTGGAATTTAATTTAAGTAGAAATGGTCACTATATATATTATCAGATGAAAAAAATAATTACCCTAGTACTTTTATCCATGACTGGGATAGTCCAAGCCCAAATAGACGCAACCCTTTTACAGCACACCAAAAAAGATTCTACCGAAAAGGGATTAAATATGGACGCAGTTTACGATCGTCCCTTTTTAAATTTAAGCATATCCCCCGTTTCTGTAGGTGGTTATATGGAAGCCAATTGGCAATACATGGGTACCGAAGGGATTACAGAAGGACACGAATTTCAAATGAGACGGATGACGCTCTTTCTGTCCTCTTCCATTGGTAAAAAACTAAAGTTTATGAGTGAAATCGAATTTGAAGAAGGAGGTAATGAAATTGTCATTGAATTTGCCTCCTTGGATGTAGAATTTCATCCGCTACTCAACCTACGCGGAGGGATAATTATGAATCCGATAGGTGCTTTTAACCAAAATCACGATGGCCCTAAATGGGAATTTACGGATAGGCCTATTTCTGCCACCCAAATGCTCCCCGCTACTTGGAGTACAGCCGGATTTGGACTGTTTGGTAAAACATACAAAGCGGATTGGATGATGGGATACGAGCTTTATCTCACTGGTGGTTTTGACAATACGGTAATAGATAATGACCAAAACAAAACCTATTTGCCCGCATCAAAGGCCAACTTTTCAAGATTTGAGGAAAGCGCTAGTGGTACCCCCTTAACCACAGCTAAGATTGCAGTACGCCATACTAATTTCGGGGAAATCGGACTCTCTTATATGGGTGGCATCTACAACACTTTTGAAGACGATGGCGAAGAGGTAGATGAAAAAAGAAGACTCACCGTTTTTGCCTTAGATTACAACCACACCCTACCAAAATGGAAGACCTTTATAACCGGTGAATGGGCCTGGATAAAGGTGGATGTTCCCAACAACTATACCCCGCAATATGGCAACAAACAACACGGTGGATTTTTGGACATAGTGCAACCTATAGTCAGTAAAAAAATGTTAGGCTGGGAGAATGCCTCCCTTAACCTAGGATGCAGATTAGAATACGTAGACTGGAACGTAGGCACTTTTGAAGAAACCGGTTATGATATCGGGGACCATTTGTGGAGCGCAATGCCTGCTGTTAGTTTTAGACCCTCGCAACAAACCGTATTCCGACTCAATTATCGAATTCAACATCAGACGGACGTACACGATAATCCAGCTGCAAAGACAGGCGGATTTAGTTTAGGGCTTTCCACTTATTTTTAATATTTCAGATTTTAAGTTAAGTAGTGTTGTTTGAGGTCGGCTAAATAATGTTTAGTCGGCCTCTTTTGTTTTACAAACGGAGTAAAACTTATTCCCCAGAATAAAATCTATATGGTTAAATATGCTACTATAACCCATCTCTCCTATTTTATTTATTTTGAATATCCAAAATAGTACCAGCAATATGACGGCTACCATTTTCTAAATTAAAATAGTACACTACCAAAACGCTCCCATCATCTAATTGAGTTGGCCAGGTATAACCGATATCGCTAGATCCACCATCTTTCCGAATCACTATCTCAGGAGCAGTTGCAAAATTGGTGCATTCGGCATTCAAAATACGAGCCCGTATTCCATAGGGTTTATGGCGGTAGCCATAAGTAAGTAACACCCTATTATCCTTTAATTGCAATGCATTTAAAGGGTGGCCTTGGAAACCCATAGATTCCCATTTAAAGGTTTTACCTCCATCTGTAGAACGCG
The DNA here is from genome assembly GCF_000429545.1 of Arenibacter certesii DSM 19833. GTDB lineage: Bacteria > Bacteroidota > Bacteroidia > Flavobacteriales > Flavobacteriaceae > Arenibacter > Arenibacter certesii. The sequence continues at coordinate 22,017 of NZ_AUCB01000034.1, read as the reverse complement.
AAATCACCGCTTGGTCTTCAAAATCAGCTGTTCTTAAAAAGCCTATGAGATCACCCTTTGGAGTTTCAATAATAGAGGCCTCATTAAAAGACACCCTGCTGTCTACAGCTACTGGAGAAACATAATCCCAAGTTAATCCCTTATCGTCTGAGGTGATCAGATGGTTTGATGTTTTATTGGGCATATCGTGGGCCGCTACTATCCATAAAATCCTCCCATCGTTTGCCTCATATAGTGCTCCTCTATTATAGGCTGCCACCGGAGCACCAAATGCATCATTTAGAATTTCCGGTTCTATATGAGGAGGATAAATAACATCTCCCCATGTTTTTCCCCCATCAAAGGAACGAACCAGATATCCTCCTAAGAAAGTAGCATCTGAACTAACGAAATTAGGTAGCTTTAAATTGGCCATACCTTCTGTATTAAGAAAAGCCCAACCGTAACTTGTACAAAGAAGAGTGCCGTCCTTTAACTGTAGAAGACAGGGATCCTGGGACCCTCCAAATGGATGGGAATAAATTAACTCAGGGTTTTCTGTCCATGTTTCTCCATTATCATTGGACCTAACTGAAACTAAATAACTATTTGGATCAACATGATTGGAGCCCGATTCCCCAAATATTTTACGATCTGGCGCTCGCCTAAATGACACCAGTACTTCTCCGTTAGGACGAGTTATTACAGAAGGGAACGTGGAATAAAACAAAGAGTCCCTGTAAATAACAATATCTTTTATTTTACGCACCCCAAGCGAACTATCTCCTAAAATTTTCGGTTTATCATGGATACCTATTATAGCACTTTCAGGTTTCACTTCCGACCTCGGGTTGGTTGAATTCCTAACTGCACATTGTACCGAAAGAACAAAGATAAAACTTAACAAACTGAATTTCTTCACTTTACGATTCATTATAATAATAATAATTTAATATTGAAGTTAATTCAGAACAACAGTAAAAGTAAGCTACACTTATAATCCGTATGCATTATATCTATTAAGAAACTGTAGGAACCCGCAATTGATTAATATGCACTTAATATTAGCTTAACTCCTAGCGTTATTTAACTGGCTATTATTGCCACATATTAACAATAAAAAAATTCTCGAATATGTTTAGAATTTAACCTATAAAGAAATCTCTCACTACTTTTTCATCCTGAAAGAATAAAAATATAATTATTTAACAAACTCACATCCGATTCTTTAATTTTAAAGTTAAAAAAAGAGTTATTTTTATAAATCGCATGAAGTCTATTAATCGCAAAAGGATAAAGTCCGTAAAAGCCGACTTCAATTGAGGAAGAATGGAAAGCAGTGATTATAAGTTATAATGAATAACCATTCCTTTTATAAATTCAGCTCTAAAAATCTAACTTCACTATAAATTCACTTATACATCTATAATATGGAAATCTAAAAACAATTCTAATTACCCTATCCCGAAATTACAATGGGATTAAAACAATTATATAACCACAGTTATTATTTTAAAGATATGAGAAACAATCAAAAAAGAAGGTCCTATCCACCTCTTGAATTTAAATTCAAGATAGGAAGTAGTTTAATGTTAATGTTAATGGTAGTATTTACCATACAGGCCAATGCAACCCATTTAAATTTTACTAGAACAGCGCTTGAATTGCATAATGAACCTATAGACGGATTTAGAATCCAGCCGTCAGTCCATCAACAGATGGTTGTTACTGGCCAGGTTACGGACGATACGGGTACTCCTCTTTCTGGAGCTAACATTGTTGAAAAAGGCACTACAAATGGCGTTATTGCAGATTTTGATGGAAATTTCTCCATAAATGTGCGAAGCGAGGATCCCATTTTAGTCATTTCCTTTATTGGATTTATAACTAAAGAACAACCTGTTGCAGGCCTTGAGCAATTAAATATTGTACTTCAGGAAGACTCTGCAAAACTGGATGAAGTGATTGTTACAGGGTATACCTCAGAAAGAAAGAGCGATCTTACAGGTGCCGTTTCCATAGTTAAAATTGACGAAATGACAGACCAACCTCTAGGAAGTGTCAACGAGATAGTGCAAGGTAGGTCTGCAGGGGTAGAAGTTCTAAGCTCCAATTCTCCAGGAGGGAATGCGGCTATAAGAATTAGAGGTTTTAGTACCATAAGAAACAATGATCCTCTCTACGTTATTGACGGTGTACCTACAACTACTGGAATCAACTTAATAAACCCAAACGATATAGAGTCGTTGCAGGTTCTTAAGGATGCATCTTCTGCTTCCATATACGGTTCTAGGGCCGCAAATGGCGTTGTAGTAATAACCACCAAAAAAGGTCAAGATGGCAAAGTTAAAATTGCGTATGATGGTTATGCAGGTGCTATGACCGTTGTGAAATTACCTAAATTAGCCAGTGCCGCACAGTATGGTGAAGGGCTTTGGCAAGCATTTGCCAACGATGGCATTACACCTTCCAATGATATATACGGTTCTGGTAGCACACCGGTAATACCTGCTTTTCTTGATGCACAAAATACCATTCCTTCAGCAGATACAGATTGGTTAGGGGCTTTATTCAATACAGCTTTAGTGACTTCTCATAATATTTCCTTTTCCAGTGGCACCGAAGCCTCAAACAGTTTTTTCTCTGTAGGGTATTACAAACAAGATGGAATTTTAAAGGATACTGGGTTTGACCGGTATACTTTCAGGGCTAACATCAACTTTAAGTTAGGAAGTATGGTTACTGTCGGAGAAAATTTTTCCCTGTCTTTTTCCAATAATACAGATGTTAATACCAATTCACTTTTAGGAAGCCCCATTTATGGTGCATTCCTAATGCCCTCTATTGCTCCTATTTATAATATAAATGGAGAATTTACAGGTTACCCTCTAGACGATATTCAAAATCCGTTAGGCGCGTTAACAAGAAATAGAAATAATGAGGATAAAACATTGCGTCTTTTTGGAAATGTATTTGCAGAAATCCAACTCGCCAAGGGACTTAAATTTAAAACTAATTATGGCTTAACGATAAGTAACTTCTCGGGCACCAATTTTAATCCTACTTTCACTGAACCCAATGTACAAAGAGTTTTGGCCGATTTAACTAAGTCGGAACAGAATTTATTGGAATGGACTTTTACGAATACGTTAAATTACGATACCACCTTTAATGATAAACATAACCTTAATCTATTAGGGGGTTATGAAAGTATAGAATCTAGTTTAGAGACCTTATCCGCATTCCGTCAAGGTTTTCCTGGTAACGATCCCAATTTTCAAGTTTTAAATGCGGGGGATTCCGGTACGCAGCAAAATACCAATATGAAATTTGAAAATTCATTGGTTTCCTACTTCGGAAAAGCAAATTATAGTTATGACGACCGTTATTTAGCTTCTTATACCATTAGAAGAGATGGTACCTCTAAACTGGCCAATAACAAATGGGGTACCTTTTCAGCTGCCTCCTTGGGTTGGAAAATTTCAAACGAAGCCTTTTATAAGAGTGAACTGGTAAATAGCTTAAAACTTAGGCTAGGATGGGGACAAAATGGGAATCAAGATATTCCACCTTATGTTACTTCTAGCGGTTATTTTAGTAATGCTTTTAATTCTAATTACGCTATTGATGGTGCTCAAAACAGCGTTTTTAACGGATATATATTATCTAGGAACAGTAACCCAGATTTAAAATGGGAGACTACGGAACAGTATAATATAGGTATAGATCTTGGGATTATGTCCAACAGATTGGATTTTACTTTGGATTATTTTAGTAAGACTACTGAAGATCTTCTACTAGAACGTCAACTGGCACCCATATCTGGAGGTACCAATAGCTCTGTATGGGACAATGTTGGAGCAATGAACAATAAAGGTTTTGAGTTAGGAGCCAATTACCGAAATGATTACGATAGAGAACTTCAATTTTCCGCAGGGTTAAATATGTCTGTTATTCGTAACAAACTTACTTCCTTGAAAGAAGGGGTAGACTTTGTTGGAATAGATGCAGTAACACTGCACAGCAACAATTTTGATCAAGAAGTCTCTAGAACAGCAGTAGGCCAACCTATTGCATCCTTTTATGGATGGGTAGCTGATGGTATTTTTCAAGATCAATCAGAAATTGATGCTCACTCCTTTCAGAATGCGTCAACATCCCCTGGCGACATCAGATTCAAGGATATTAATAATGATAATGTAATTGATGATAAAGACCGGGCGTTTATTGGAAACCCACACCCAGATTTCAGCCTTAATCTCAATCTTAATTTTGAGTATAAGAATTTTGACCTAACGGCCTTCTTTAGATCCTCTTTTGGTAATGATGTTTATGACCTTACCAGATATTATTCTGATTTCTACAACTTATCATCCTACAATAAACATTCAAGAATTGCAGACGCTTGGACACCTTCTAATTCAGGTTCATCCATACCACGACTATCATTGAACGATCCAAACAATAATATTAGACCATCTAGCTATTATGTTAAGGACGGGACTTTTGTAAAGCTTCAAACATTGCAATTGGGGTACAACTTTAACCCACAGCTAATCGAAAACTTTTCTTTGAGCAAATTCCGTTTATATGTTAACCTACAGAACGTATTTACCATTACCGGTTATGATGGTATTGATCCGGAAATTGGCTTGCAGAATTATTCATCTGACGACCGTAACCTGGATATTGGAGTGGATCGTGCTATTTACCCACCATCACGAACTGTCACTTTGGGTCTAAATATTGCTTTTTAATTATAAAAAAATATCAAAATGAAACAGATAATATATTTTACACTAACAATACTACTAGTTTCGTGCTCATCAGAATTTTTGGAAAAAGATCCCTATGGTCAATTAACCCAAGAACAAATTTCTAAAGAAGAAAATCTTGAATCCCTAATAGTAGGAGCTTATAGTATTTTAAATGGACAAATAGATAATGCAAGTAATGCATTTAATTCTCCTGCCTCTAACTGGAGTTTTGGAGATGTAGTATCCGATGATGCCTATAAAGGTGGTGGCGGTACAGGGGATCAGAACAATATTCACCAAATGGAGATCTTTAGTACCAATCCATCATTAATCGATATTGAAAGAAAATGGAAGGCATTGTACGAAGGGGTTAGACGAACAAATATAGCCATTGGAATATTAAATGAAACTGAGGATATTTCGTCTGATTTAAAACAACAACGATTAGCCGAAATGAAATTTTTAAGAGGTCATTTTTATTTTGAGCTTAAAAAGATTTATAACAGAATACCTTTTTTGGATGAGAATGCCACGTCATTGACCGATTTTAAAGTTTCTAACACCGTTCTATCCAATGAACAGGTTTGGGGTAAGATTGAGACCGACTTCAATGATGCATACGCCGTTTTGCCAGCGACACAATCCCAGAAAGGAAGGCCTACAAAATATGCTGCAATGGCTTATTTGGCCAAGGTTTATCTATTTCAAGGAAAATGGGAACAGGTACTGACTTCCACTGAAGATGTGATGCTGAATGGAGGCTATAGTTTAATGGAAAACTTTGAGGATGTTTTTCTTCCCGAAAATGATAATGGCCCTGAAATAGTTTTCAGTATACAGCAGTCCATTAATGACGGTAATCCTAGCAATTACAACGGATCCATAGGGGATCGATTACTTGCACCTGGAGGACCTAGATATTCCGCTTATGGATTTCTTCGACCAACACAAAACTTGGTAAATGCCTATAAGACCAATAGTGCTGGTTTGCCTACTATGGACAATTCGCAATTGACAATGAGTGATAATGTTGACCCTCGAATTGATTTTACCCTGGGCCGTCCCGGCATCCCATATAAAGACTTAGGAATTCTCTACCAAGCTGATTGGGCTCGAGATTTAGCTACCTATGGCCCATATGGACCTAAGAAAAGAATAATGTCTGCCAATTCGCCTCACCACCTTACAGTTTGGCCTTATGTGAATGCATTGAACTATTATATTATTCGTTATGCCGATGTATTATTGTGGAGGGCAGAAGCGCTAATACACACAGATGATATTGAAGGCGCCAGAACCATAATAAATAATATAAGGAAAAGAGCAAGAGATGGCAACAAGGTAATGACATTGGATGGCAGTGCTACGGCAGCAAAGTACTCCATAGAAGAATATCCTGTTTTTGCAGATGCTAATGAAGCGATGACAGCCCTAAGAATGGAAAGAAGATTAGAATTTGCCCATGAAGGTCACCGTTTCTTTGACCTTGTACGTTGGGGCATAGCAGAACAAGTTATAAATAGCTATGTAGCTACAGAAAAAGAAATACGTCCTTATCTCAATGGAGTCAATTTTATTAATGGTAAACATGAATATTTTCCTATCCCACAATCCCAAGTGGATCTTGGAGGAACGGATGAAGACGGTAATCCGTTGATCACACAAAATTCAGGATATTAAAAAAATGTAAAATTGAATTAGTTTGAGTTAGTTTATGAAAGAGGTCAGGATTAATTTCCTACCTCTTTTTTTATGATTCAGGCTTATAAATAGTTTAAAAAAAATCTATCCTCCCTTATTTCTCTCTTATTGTCTCCCTTTTTACAACCCTAATTACGCAAAACCAGTATTTTTAATATAGCGGCTATTCACTATTAAGCACTTCAACAAGTCGCAATAGCTTTACAATACGTGAGTTTTTTAATTGTTATAAGATGCTATTGCGCTGTTATATTTACAACCAAAACAAGAAATCGCTATTAAGAGATAACTAATGTACTTGATTAGGATTACAAGCCTGTAAAATTTATAGGAATTTATAATTGTGGTCTCATTTAAAATCAATACTTTTATAAGCAACTGATAATCAACGTGTAGATCGTTGTTATAGCCGCGTGATTCACTTCCCCTACAATCTAAAAATTATACCTTACAGAAGGTGATTGTTACTTGCTGCCCCTTTATAAAGCTTGATTGAATTAATTCCCTTTTAATTTTCATTTACTTAAAAAATGTAATTATGAAGAATCTATCTATTTACAGTATCCTATTCCTACTTTTTCTATTTTTAGTAGGATGTAGTAAGGAATCGGTAACCCCGGAGCTCCCTTTAAGCAATGAAATAGTCAATGGCAAAGCGAAGGCCGCGAGTCTTGCTGATACCGAGAGGTTCACTACCCCACTTTTTGGGCTTGCAACCGCTCCTAATGGCAATATTCTGGTGGCAGATGGTGGTGCTGGGGTAGCCAACACTACAGGAACTACAACCACACCTTTACCGGGTATTACAGACATTGCCCCTATCGGAACAGGCGCTATGTGGGCAGTCACTGGAGCAGGAGAAGCGGGTCCTACTACCAATTCGGGACAGGGGTTGCATCGAATTTCAAAAGGTAACAGAAAACTCGTTGCCGATTTGTTCGCTTTTGAAGAGGCCAACGATCCAGATGGTCAGGGCGTAGACTCCAACCCATTTGGGCTAGCATCCCTTGGAGGTAATGCTACATTAGTTACAGATGCAGGTGGAAACGACCTGCTTCGAATAGATAACCAAGGAAATATTAGGGTTATTGCACTTTTTCCAAATGAAATGGTGTCGACCTCCAATTTACAGCACCTCGTAGGTTGCCCCAATCCGGACTTTGCATTCATTTGCAATACTCCTGAGATGTCTGCTCAAGCTGTGCCTACCAGCGTAGTTGTAGGGCCAGATGGATATTATTATGTTGGCGAACTCAAGGGTTTTCCAGCCCCAGCAGGAGAATCTAATATCTGGCGGATAGCGCCTAATGCGACTGGTGCAGATTGTGCTACAAGTCCAGATTGCATGAAACTATTTGATGGTGGTTTTACCTCCATAATTGATTTAACATTTAGCGCAGATGGAAAACTTTACGTAGCTGAACTAGATGAGAAGAGCTGGTTTGCAGTTGAAGTTCTTGGCGGAGGTACAGGTGGTACCATTAGTGCAATTGATCTTACTACATTAGACGTCCAGGTAATTGCAACTGGAATAATGGGCCTTACTGGAATTACCTTCGGGAAAGATGGTAGCCTATGGGCCACAACCCACGCCCTGAACCCAGACCTCGCGGAGGTCATAAAAATTATAATGTAACTAGTGAGCTTCACCACTTTTATTCCGCAATTACAACAACAGGATTGTAGGCATTTAATAGTGTTTTAGCGAGGTATAGTTGATAAAATCATTTAAACAATTCGACCCTGATCTAGTTTTTGGCATAGAAGGATGGCCTTATTTATTAGCAATTTATCTAACCAACGGTAATTCATTTAAATTCTTTTGTATATTTAATACTCAACCTTTAAAACCTATAATTATGAGAAGTTTACTTTGGTTAGTTGCTGTAATTTTTATTATCGTTTGGCTTTTGGGCATTTTAGGAGTATTTCCAGGAATAGGTACCAATAGTCTTATTCACGTTCTCTTGGTTATTGCCGTTATTGTGATATTGTATAATATAATTAGTGGGAGAAAACCGTTATAAACCAAAAGTTGCAATGTTATTGGTAAGTGCAAAGTGTGTCGACTTTGCACTTACCAATTAAATGATTAAAATATTTACTACCCCATTTCATAATTATTCATTAGGGTTAGACTAAATATTTCAAAAATGTTCCGTTTTTTTAAAAAGTAAAAGTCCATAGTATTGGACTGTAAGAAAGCACCTATTGAACATGCAATAATTGAAGTATCCTACCGTTATTGATGGACATTAAACCAACCAAGATAAAAAACCAATGCCTACAAAAACCTACTCACCCCATTCTTTCTACCCAACTTTTAAGATTCCACTAAATAAATCAGTAAAAGTTAGTCTGTATTCCACAACTTTTTTTTGAGAATTTTTAAATTAATTTCTAACATTAATAAATCTAGTAATCGTATTTAAAAGTTTTCCCCAAATGAAAAAATCTATAATGATTATTGACGATAACCTAGTTTCCCAATATGCAACTAGGTACGCCATTCAACAGAGTCAAGCAGACAGCGATATTTTTGTTTGTGACACTGCCAATGAAGCTTTGGATGTTTTAAACAACTTCTATGACATTGGCCAAGAGTTTCCAGATTATATATTTATAGATCTGAATAAACCAGGAACCAATGGGTGGACATTTCTTGATCAATTCTATTCCATTAGTGAAAAGGCAAAAAATACAAAAATATATTTCCTTTCTTCCTTCATAAGTACAATGGAACGAGATAAAGCAGACCATTACTCAACAGTTAAAGGTTTTTGCAATACACCCTTAACCAAAAATACCGTTAATCTCATTTTTGATTAATAAGCAAATTAAATAAAAGGTTAATCATATGTAGAATAAGGTATAGTGGATTTCTTCCTCAATTTATATGTTAATGCCTAGTATTTTTGGCTGGACCCAGGTATAATAATAATTTACACCACTAAATACTTCAAAAGAGAAATGCTTATTGATGGCAATTTCAATTTATAGATGTTAAGATTGTCCTTTTGAATATGGCTCCTTCACATTGTAGCGCTTCTATTTTATATTCAAACTACAGAATAATATTAATTATAATATTATATGGTAGATAATACTATTATGGCTTTTTTGATTCCTAGCTTCCTAACTCCTTCTCCTACATAAGTCTTCCAAGGCGTCATTAAAACATTGTTCAGAACAAATATGGCTACATAGTCACAACATTTCCATAGGTTTTCCTTTCACAATCTTAAGATATAAATTACCATTAATTTTAAATAGTAAAGGAATGCTGGTAAGACGCTTTATAAATCTGTGACAAGAATTTTTTGTTAAGCACATTACACTAAACAAAGTGAAAATTATATTAGAGTCAATTGAGGGCGTTAAATGAGTTAAAAAAATTTTATCGGCCACAATTAATAATTAGTTTTGATCCAATGAATTATGTATTTTGTAAGTTTATTCTTAAAAATTAAAAGTCAATTTCTTAGGGATGATTTTTTGTCGTATTTATAAAACCTAATTTCACTTATTTTGGAGAATTTATGTTTTTTAAAAAATGACATACCCCTTAATATCAGTCTCAAATCATAATGTCTGAAGATATCCTTTTGTTCCTCCCCTCCTATCAGAAGCTAGCACTTCCCCAGAAGATTTATGAAGAGATTTGTCAACTAACCTCAATAATACTTGATCTTAAATTAAATAATATTGCTTTATTGGCAGTCCCTAATAGGGAGTCATTTGGGACAAATTCTATAGAAGCAACAACCTCGATGGAGCATCTGTTGAATGAATATCTTTCTACTGGCTCCCACGAAATGCGTATCATTGAAAACATCCCTGAATATAAAAAAAGCAAGGAACCTACAATTAAATTACCGGAAAACCATCCAAGCTTCATCGCCATATTACCCTTAGTAAACCCTTTAGGTATTATAGAAGGGCTATTCTTAATTTCGGATTTTCATTCCAAGGTGCTAAGTCCAAAAGAAGTAGATGGAATAAAAACCCTAATGGACCATACGCTATCCCTATTAGCGATAGAAACGGAACAAAAATCAATAGGAGAAGTTGAAAATCCAAACGATTTATGGGATTTTCCAGTTGTAGATGCAATTGTTATAAGTAGTACCACGACTTGGAAATTAGAAGTTGAATCGGACAAATTTTATATAAAACCGTCTTTTATAGCGTTTCTTGGGTACAATTCAGATCAGTTTGAGATAAACTCAATTGATAAATGGACAAATCTTATTCACCCTTCGGATAAATATAAATTTAACACAGTGCTGGACAACTGGATTAATAAAAAACCCTCTGCTAATATTATTGACATCAGGATTTTACAGCAATCTGGCCAGTTTATTTGGATTCAAATTAAAGCAAATAAAATAGCTGACACTGAAGACTTCTCGCCTACTATCATTGAAGGTGAAATTCATGATATTACTCCACAAAAAAAGATCTATGAACAAATAGATTTTTTATCCCCAAAGTATACCTCAGTAATCCAAGCGGGCTATAACTTGCATTTGATTATAGATCTCAATGGGCAAATTAATTACGCCAGCGGGGGCAATGGACTACCCCTTGGTTATTCCTTAGAAGAAATTAGTGGAAAAGATGTTTTCAACTATGTGCATGAAGATGATAGGGAAACCACCTATAATAATTTTGTGAAATTTTATAAAAATGAGCCTTTTATTTCCAAACCCTTTAGATTTAAACATAAAGATGGGAGTTGGAAATGGTTAGAAGTATTGGTCATTAATTTATCTAACGATTCCGTAATACAAGGTATTGTTGTAAATGCAAAGGACATTACGGAGCGCATGTCCATGGCTCATAATCTACTGATCTCACAAGAAAACAGACGTTTCCTTTTCAACTCAGATCCATTACCAAAATATATTCTAGATCTCGGCACGCATAAAATTCTAGATGTTAATGAAAGTATGGTATCGCATTTTGGGTATACTAGGGAAGAGTTAATTGGAATGCATGCATTGAGCCTTAAGCCAGATATTGAAGTTCCTGTATTTTTGGAAGCTGTAAAAAAATCGGCTCCAAAGGATGGAAATATTAGCTACGGAATATTTACACATCAGAGCAAAAATGGCAAATTATCACAACTAGAAATAGTAGGTCACCAAATAAAGATTAATGATCGAGACTGCATGTTGGTCAGTTGTAATGATGTTTCAGAAAGAGAATTTTATTTACACGATCTAAAACAAACTGAACGCAAACTAATAGAGACGGCTGCCATTGCTAAACTTGGCTACTTTTCGCTTGACCTGAAAAGTTTTACAATTTCCTGGTCAGACGAGGTATATACCATTTGGGGTAGAGAGAAAGGGGAATTCGAGTTAAATTACAATAACTTTTTAGCTACCATCCATCCAGAAGACAGAACCCAATTTCAACGAATGGAAGCATTCTCAAATTCTGATAATTGGATACATGACGCTACTTATAGAATTATACTGCCTGATGGGTCATTAAGATGGATTCATGGTTTGGGATATTTTGTTCTTGGCAGTAATAATATACCGGACTATTTTGAGGGTACCGTCCAAGATGTTACAGATAAAAAAAAGGAAGAAGAGCAACTGAGGTTATTAAAATCTGTGATAACCCATACCAAAGAGGCGGTATTGATAACTGAAGCAGTGGCTCTTAAACAAGGAGGGCATAAGATTATTTATGTAAATCAGGCTTTCCTTAAAATGACGGGGTATACAGAAAAAGAAATCCTAGGAAAAAGCACCTACATTTTAAAAAGTCCGAATGTGGATCCATTGGATATAAAAAGACTTGAAGCATCCATGGCCTGTTGGGACGCCTTTGATATGACCATTAGGAGTAAAAATAAATTAGGTGAGGATTATTGGGTGAACTTTGTCATGAATCCTGTTGCGGATGAAAATGGCAGATATACCCATTGGGTATCAATAGAACGAGATGTTACAGAAAGGAAAAACTATCTATTACAAAGAAAAATATTGAACGATATTGGAGATTTGTTCAATAAAGATGAGGTACTAGAAGCCTGTTTAACCTCAATACTAAAACATTTAACTGAAAATATAAATTATACGGCAGGACAAATTTGGTTGCCAGATTCCAATAAAACAACCATTAGTCTTGCTGCCCAATATCCACCTGATCAAAAATCGTTTTTCGATTATGCTCCAACAACTTTTCAATTAGGACAAGGACTTCCTGGGTCGCTATGGGAAATCGGAGAAATTGCGGTATGGAGTTGTTTAGAAAATGATTTTATTTTTGATCAAAATGGTACTGCTAAACTTAGTTGCCGTCAAGAAGTAGTTGGCATCCCCTTATTACACAATAGAAAAGTGAAGGGAATACTTGTTCTGGGGATGGAAAACAATTACAAAAATCCCCTATTTTATGGAGGGTTATTTAAACAAATTCAAACTTATTTAGGATCGGCGATCAACCGAAGACTATTAGAAATTGAGCTAGATGAAATTTTTAAGTTTACCCCAGCAATTTTAAGTAAAATTGGTGATGATGGAAAATTCCGAAAAATTAGTCCAGCAACAAAACAACTTTTGGGATATACCGATGAGGAAATGCTTTGGAGGAATTCAATGGATTTTGTGCATCCAGAGGATAAATTAAAAACAACAAGACAACTAAATCTACTTAAACAAGGGAAAGCCGTACGTTCTTTTGAGAACCGTTACCTAACAAAAGACGGTAAAATAAAATGGATAAACTGGACAGCAAATCCCACCCAAGAAAAAGGAACCATTTATACAGTTGGAACGGATATAACAGAAAAAAAGCAACTAGAGGAGTTGCTTATGGATATTACTAACCAAGCAAGAATTGGAGCTTGGGAAATGCATTTTGATAAAGCTACAGTATATTGGTCTGAGATGACCAAAATCATACACGAAGTAGATAGAGATTATGTCCCTAGCCTGAAAAGCCTGACTGGTTTTTATAAGGATGAAACTAGTTCCAAAAAATTCTCAGACCTAATCCTTAAAACATTTCATCAAGGCGAACCCTTTGATGTGGAATTACCCATTATAACTGGGAAAGGACAAGAACGATGGGTAAGGGTTCTTGGGAAACCAGAAATAATCAATGATCAATGTATAAGAATCTATGGTAGTTTTCAGGATATCCATCAACTTAAAATTACTCAATTAGATTATAAGACCACAAGTGAGGAGAAAAATCTAATCTTAGAAGGTATTGGGGACGCTTTTATATCCATGACCAATGAGGGCATAGTTTCCTATTGGAATCAAAAGGCAGAAAAATCTTTTGGAATAGAAAGAGCACTTATTTTAAGCCATCCCATAGAAGAGGTATTCTCCTATATCACTGATCAAAAGTTCTTTCAAAAGATAATTACTTCTTCCCAGGATAGCATCAATCAAACTTTTGAGGGGTATTCCACTGATAATGATACCTGGTTTGAAATAAATATCTATCCCTCCGATAATGGTGTATCCATATTTATCAAGGACATAAACGAACGTATTGCGGCCAAAAAAGAGATTGAGTTGTCCAATGAGCGGTTTCAAAAAGTATCTCAAGCTACTAATGATGCTATTTGGGATTATGATTTTACCAAACAAAGTTTATTCCTAAGTGAAGGTTTTAAACTCCTTTTTGGACATGATATAAGCCCTGATGCAATTAACCAAAACACTTGGTTTAGTCTATTACATCCAGAGGATAAAGACCGTGTGATGGAATCTTTTAATCAAGCTATTAATGATCCCAAAAAAGATAAGTGGGAAGTGGAATATCGATTCTTAAAACAATCAGGGGAGTTTGCCTATGTGTGGGATAAAGGTGCTGTAATTAGAAATCAGGAAGGCGTTCCAGTTAGGGTGGTAGGTTCAATGACCGATATAACCTATAGAAAGGAATATGAAGATTCGTTAAGAAAACTTAATAATGAACTGCAGGAGCATGCCGTTAATATAGAGGAACAGAACAAAAAACTAAGGGAAATAGCATGGACACAGTCCCATGTGGTAAGAGCTCCGTTGGCCAGATTAATGGGCCTTATTCATATCATAAAGGACGATTCAATTTTAGAAGAGGAAAAAATAGGCTTACTAGACCACATTTTATCATCTGCATCAGAATTGGATTTAATTATCAGCAATATAGTTAACAAATCACAATCCCTGATGAATAATAAATAATAAAAAAGACAGATATTGACTTAAGGAACCAACCATTACAATTATTGCTACACACTCATAATCAGGCCATTAGGTGGTAATTGTAATTATATTTAGTTAGGATGATAATTGTGTAAGGCGGTTAACTTCTGTAAGATTTTATATAAATTAAAAGAATGATCGGTCAGTACCCGGTAGTAAATTTTACAATATACATTTGTAAGTTGTAAGCGGTAATGGGTCTTAAACAATACATTTTTGCTGCAACCCAAGCAGCTTCTATGCGGTAGCGTTTTCTATTTACCCCGAAAACCACACCATAAAAAGGGGCTGGCACTCGCCCCGACCATTCCGCCTCACGGCTTAATCTTTTAATTCTGTGAGCCAATTAATTTCTTGGATCTTACTATCAATTTCCCTAAAAGCTCTACCTGTTTGATCCATTTCTGCTTGCAAGTTCTTGATATTTAGGGTGGTTTTAAGATTACTATCCCCACTATTATTTATTTGCGCAGCGAACCGTATATTCCTTAGCTTTTCAGAAAGCATTTTTAAAGAATCTCTTTTAGCAAGAGCTTCCATAAGTAGCCCCTCCCCTTCTACCATCGTTACATTATTAGTTTTATTTATTCTTATAACCAAGGATTCTAAATCCTGAATAGCCTTTCTTAATTGAGCCAGTAATTTATTTGGATCCTCTTGTGGAAGCTTATCGTCAGAGACAATTAGCACTGGTCTAATCCTATTTTGAAGATGTTCTATTTTCTTCATTAGATCCGCCCTTAGCAACAGTCCCTCTGCAAGTTTCATTCTTTTATTATTTAATGATTCATCATTTTGCTCTGTCATTTCAATTATATTTTACATTTCTTACAACAAATAAATAAAAGGTAACTCATCTCATGTTTCCTGCACTACGTAAATTTATTCCCTCCCATACCTCTTGTTCTACAAATCTAAGTGATTACCTCGATTCCTGAAAGCTCTTATAATAAATCCAGTTGCTAAAAAGGTTTACTGATTTTCAGAAGACGTTATAGTATCCTCAATTTCGTCTAATTATACATAGCTTTTTAAACGATCTATCAGCATACGACCCTACTTCAACAAGAAATAGAAAGTCCACTAAAAATAATTCCTTAACTTTAAGCTAGTAGGTGGACGATTAATTATTGCATTTTGGATTATAGAGAAGTTCAACACTCCCTATTACCTAGACGTAATCCATTCTTAAAATTGTTCCCCACCTCCGTGGTCAACACTATAAAGCACTACAATTGATGTTGGTGCTATTCTAAAAGTCAAGCCCTTACTAATGAACTAGATATAAGTCTGACTATTTAGTAGTCTAGAGTGGACATAAATTAAAAATAAAACGCTATGAATTTTGATGCAATTATTATTGGAGCCGGACAAGCGGGACCTCCCCTAGCCAAAAGTCTGGCCGAACATGGAAAGAAGGTCGCCATCATTGAGAAAAATTATTTGGGCGGTACCTGCGTCAATGTTGGCTGTACACCCACCAAGGCATACGTGGCTTCAGCCAGACGCGCCTATGTTGCAGGGAATAGTAGTGCGCTAGGCATAGAAATTAAGGGCGAGGTACACATCGACCTGAAAAAAATAAAACAGCGCAAAGATGCCCTTATCCAAGAATCTCGCAAGGGCTTGGAAAAAATGCTAACCGAGGATAAGAAAATTACCCTTATCCGTGGGGAAGCAAAGTTTATGGATAACCATACCATTGAAGTGAACAGCAAACAGTATAGCGCTTCTAAATTTTTTATAAATGTGGGCGCAAGGCCGAGTATTCCAGATGGTTTCAATGAGGTTCCATATCTTACTAATGAGAGTATATTAGAGTTAGAGGAGATACCAGAACATTTGGTAATAATAGGAGGTGGATATATTGGGTTAGAATTTGGGCAGATGTTCAGAAGATTTGGCAGCAAGGTTACCATTATAGAAAAAGGAGATAAATTATTAAAAAAAGAAGATGAAGATATTTCTGCCCTTATTTTAGAGATTATGAGCGACAGCGATGTTGATGTAAAACTGCAATCTAAATGTATTGGGGCCAGAAAAATTAACGATTATATAGAGGTAACCTACGACTGCAATGCCATCACCCAAAAACTTAAGGCCACCCATTTACTTATGGCTACCGGCCGAACTCCCAACACAGATAATCTCGGTATAAAAAACACTGGAGCAAAACTTAACCGCCATGGATTTATCCAGGTAGACGATACCTTGAAGACCTCCGTAGACCATATTTGGGCCTTGGGAGACTGTAATGGGAAAGGTGCCTTTACGCATACCGCATATAACGATTTTCAGATTGTAAATTCCCAATTGTTCCTAAACCAGAAACGTTTTCTTTCGGATAGATTCACTTGTTATGCGGCGTTTATTGATCCTCCTTTTGCAAGAGTAGGGATGAATAAAAAAGATATCCTAAAGATGGGTCTTACAGCTAAAGTTTCAGAGATTCCTATGAGAAACATATCTCGTGCCAAAGAAATGGGAGAAACTACAGGTAAGTTAAAAATTTTTATTGAAGTTGATACCGATACCATATTAGGAGCAAGCTTTATTGGGACAGGTGCCGATGAATATATACATACCATAATCGACCAAATGTATGCAGGGGCCTCCTACAGGACAGTTAGGGATGCCGTGCATATTCATCCCACTATTAGCGAACTAATCCCAACTATGTTAGAAAACGCTACTGAAATTTAATCCTATAAAAAATAAATTAAGAATCCCCCTAATACTACATATTCCATAATTTTATCCTTATAGAAAATTATGGTGACCGAAGTTTAAAACCGAGCTTACTCTGTTTATCATCATTGTGGAAATGGAACTTCGTCCTTTAATGTAACCCCGAATTGTATGTTTAGAACAATATTCATCTTTTTCCTATTCCTATTTAGTAGCAATATCTATAGTCAAATTAAACCCTATGTACTTTTTAATGCTAAGGGCAAGAAGGTTTCTCATAATAGAATGATGCGAAAATTGGCTAAGGCAGATATTGTGCTCTTCGGTGAGTTACACGATAATCCTATCGCGCATTGGTTGCAATATAAAATAACAGCGGAGTTAAACGGCCAACGATTCCTAATCCTTGGTGCTGAAATGTTTGAAGCGGATAACCAAATCCTCCTAAACAAATATCTAAACGAAGAAATTACGTTTAAAGGTCTGGATACCCTAGCGCGACTCTGGCCCAACTATAAAACCGATTATGCCCCACTGGTAGATTTCGCCAAAAGGAAAAAATTGCCATTTATAGCTACCAATATCCCAAGAAAATATGCAAACCTCGTTTATAAAAATGGTTTTTCTATTCTAGAATCCCTTAATACAGAAGAGAAAGAATGGATTGCACCCCTTCCCATCCCTTTTGATAGCGAATTACCTACCTACAAAAACATACTATCTATGATGGGAGATCACGGAAGCCCCGAATTAGTAATGGCACAGGCCATAAAAGATGCTACCATGGCCCATTTTATATTAAAAAATTATAAGAATAACCATCTTTTTTTACATTTCAATGGCGCCTATCATTCCGACTTCTACGAAGGTATCCTTTGGTATCTTAAAAGAGATAAGGCTAATTTAAACTATGTTACCATAAGTACTGTATCCCAAGAAAATCTAAAGAAGCTGTTGCCCGAAAACCACCAGAAAGCAGATTTCATTATATGTGTAGATAGTGATATGACTTCTACCTACTAATATTACATTCCAAGTAAATTAAGACAAATTGTACTCATTCTAAATATATTAATTCAAATTAATCCAAGCGTTGATTTTGTAACGATTTAGTAAAAAAGTCCATCTAAAGGCGCCAATGCCCTGTTATATTGCGATTTGAAATTCAGTATCGGGATTAATCAACGAGCCTTCTAAATTTCACCGAAAAATGATCCAAATAAATAAATTACACCTTACTTTTAATAGTTAGCGATTGATAAACAAAAATTTGTCAAATCCATAACTTAAAAAATCCGTAACTTAGTTTTTTTGATTGTAAAAACAACATATGGAATTAGGTGCATTTTCGGTAAGTCTAAGTGTCAAGGACATTACTGCTTCCAAATTATTTTATGAAAATTTGGGATCTTCGGTATTTGTCGGCGAATTGGATGAAAATTATCTAATAATGAAAAATGGGAACTCACTCATTGGATTATTCCAGGGGATGTTAGAAAACAAAATATTGACCTTTAATCCAGGCTGGGATGAAAATGCCTCCAAGTTAGATACTTTTACCGACGTGAGGGAAATTGAAAAAGACCTAGAAAAGAAAGGAATCCCTTTAGCACAAAAGACAGGTAAACACTCGATCGGCCCTGCCAGCATTGTTGTTGTTGACCCAGATGGAAACACCATTCTTAGAGACCAACATGTATAAATATTCTTAAATTGTAATATCTAAAAATTTCTTATTCTTGCCATACATTTTTTTACTTCAATAATAACCTAACCAATTAACCATGCACCAATGAATAAAGTAGCCTCTATTCCCTTATTTCTATTTTTATTGATTTTGGGGTGTAAAACCCCAGTCCAATCTGACCCTAATATTCATGTACAAGACGGATTTATAGTAGAAAAATTATATAGTCCCAGCGACAATGAGCAAGGATCATGGGTATCAATAACCAAGGATAACAAAGGAAGATTAATTGCTTCGGATCAATATGGAGCACTCTACTACATTGAAGTGCCCAAAATAGGATCTAAAACACCGATAAAAGTAGATTCCATACCTATAAATATTGGCAATGCCCACGGATTATTATGGGCCTATGAAAGTTTGTATGTAATGACCAACTCGGATAAGCAAGAAGAAAGCGGATTGTACAAGGTTACCGACTCCGATGGGGATGGTGTTCTGGATCATGTAGATTTTTTACAGCAGTTTGTAGGCCGTGGCGAACATGGTCCACATGGAATTGTTCTGGGACCAGATGGTTACCTCTATATGGCCGGTGGAAACCACACCCTTCTGCCAAAATCCTTTAATTCGGTCCAAAAACCTGTATGGGATGAAGACCAGCTCTTTGATGCCATAAAGGACCCTAGAGGTCATGCCAATGATGTTTTAGCCCCAGGGGGATGGGTTGCAAGAACGGATAAAGATGGAAAAGAACTAACCGTTATTGCTACAGGTTTTAGAAATGCCTATGATCTCGCCTTTAATAAAGATGGTGAGCTTTTTACTTTTGACTCCGATATGGAATGGGATATGGGCTCTCCTTGGTATAGGCCCATTCGCGTGTGCCATATAACAAACGGCTCGGAATTTGGATGGCGTACAGGCTCTGGGAAATGGCCGGCTTACTATCCAGATAATGTTCCCGGAATTTTGGATATAGGTCAAGGATCTCCCACAGGAGTAATTGCAGGACATACGTTAAATTTTCCCGAACACTATAAGGATGGACTTTTTGTATTCGATTGGAGTTTTGGCACCATGTACTATGTTTCATTAATTCCAGAGGGAGCAAGTTATAGGGCAGAAAAAGAAGAGTTTCTAGCCGGCGCCTCCCTCCCCCTTACAGATGGAATTGCTGGGGATGATGGCGCTATGTATTTTTTAACAGGTGGAAGGCGATTAGAATCTGGACTCTATCGCGTATACCACTCTAAAAATAATAAGAAAGCCAAACAGACGGAGTCTGTAATTACAGAAGAACAACAATTAAGAAGAAAATTGGAGTCCTTTGCCATGGGATCACCAGCCGATGTAGATCTTATTTGGTCTTCCCATAAGCATTCAGACCAACGTATAAGATATGCAGCAAGGGTGGCACTGGAATATATAGCACCAGAAATAATAAAGACGAACCTAACTACTGAGAATAACCCAGACGTAATACTACAATCCGCCATAGCATCTGCTAGGATAGGCAACAAAGAATTACAGCAATTAACATTTGATAAATTAGGGGCAATAAGCTTTACTGACTTATCCGAAAATCAAAAAACCGATGTTATCCGAGCATACAATCTATTATTTATTCGTGGGGAATTTAACTCAGAAAGCAAGCTTAAACTACTAAAAAATTTAAGTCCCCACTACCCTTCTTCTAACCATCAGGTAAATAGGGAGATGGTTCAACTGTTGGCCTATTTGGACGACCCTGAAGTAGTAGAAAAAACTATAGCCATGCTAGACGATATTGCCAATACCAATGAGAACTTCCCAGTTATTAAAGAGGAAGTTACGGGAAGAAGCGAACAATATGGCGGAACTATTGAAAGAATGAAAAGCAATACCCCACCTTCAGAACTTATCCATTATGCAAAAGCCCTTAGTTATGCTAGTAAGGGTTGGAACAAGGAACTTAGGGAGAAATATTTCACCACATTTGCAAAACTATTTGCGGCTAATGGCGGGGAAAGTTATACGGGATTCCTGCTTAAAATAAGAGAACAGGCCCTAACTAATATGCCTAAAAGTGAACATGAAAATTTGTTAGCCTTATCTGGAGAAGAGCTAATACAAGTTAGCGGAACCGATCTGGCTAGCCTACCCCATCCTAAAGGTCCAGGAAAAAATTATTCTGTTGATGAAATCGTTGCGCTTTACAACAATGCAGCAGACCAAGGAAATGTTGAAAATGGGGCTCAAATGTATAAGGCAGTGCTCTGTAACAGTTGTCATAGCCTCCAAGGCAGTGGTTCTAGCGTAGGCCCAGATCTTACTCAAATAACCAATAGGTTTTCTGCCAAGGACATTGCAGAAGCCATTGTTTTTCCAAATAAAACCATCTCTGATCAATATGAGGCTATAGAAATAACTATGAATAATGATAAGGAGCATTGGGGCAGATTAATCAACGAAACTTCAGATACCCTTACTATCAATGAAAATCCCTTAAATCCAAAACAATTATTAAAATTGAAGAAAAGCGATATTAAATCAAGGCAAGCCTCCAAAAGATCTGCCATGATGCCCGCTTTGTTAAACCGATTAAACGAACAAGAAGTTATGGATCTCTTCGCATTTTTAAAATCGCAGGCCCGCCAGTCGGAATTACAGTAACATTAAAAGAGGCTGTCTAAAAAGGCAGCCTCTTTTTTGTGCTTTATATTTTAAGAAAAGTCCTGTTTTTCGTATCTTAAGGTATGAAAAGAAAAGTTGTATGGAAGACCAACAGTCAGGCACAATTGAGTCTTCTTCCACCCAGTTATGATGATCTTGTTCCAGAGCACCATCCTGTACGTATCGTCAACAACATTTTGGACCAGATAGATATTACCTCCATAGAAAGAACCTATAAAGGCGGTGGCACCTCAAGCTATCATCCTCGGGATTTGCTCAAAATCTTAGTCTACGCCTACCTTCGCAACTTGTATTCATCCCGTAAGAT
>NZ_AUCB01000033.1 GCF_000429545.1 Arenibacter certesii DSM 19833 | reverse complement strand
TCGGATCATGACCAATTGTTGTGTTTATGCAAAAATTGTAGTTAATCTGTAAAGGAAGAATTCTACATTTTTCACCCCTCTGAATTGTGCCCTGAACGCTTTAATTTTTGCATTGAATGATTCTGCCGAGGCATTGGTACTTTTATTTATAAAATAGTTCGGTATAGATCTGTAATTAACGCTGATACTGTTAGCCACTGTTTGGAAGCTTTTAAAGCCCGAAGCCTCTACGTCCTTGTGCCAGTGTGCCAATTTCGTATATGCCGTTTGTATAGTAGTGGCTGTATTGAATATGTTCCTGAGCCCCTGTACCATGTCGAAGGCTACCTTTATGTCGGGATATTCGGCAAACAATGTTTATGGTCCCTATTTTATGAATGTAAACCTTAGAATACCGTGTGGTTAATTCATCCATCGTTTATATTAGCTGGAAAATCCTTAAACTGAAACATAGTATTCTCTTAAAATTCCCCTGTAATATGGTTTTAAGTCACTTATGTTAAATTTTGTAATTAAAGGTAGAATCTGAACTTCACATATTTTATACCCTTGTTTTGATTAGCTCCATTATTATTGGTTTTAATTATTATCCACTGAATAGTAATTAAAATTTTAACAAAGAATATTAACTTTGTTATTCGGTTATTAATCACTTAGAAAACTTCCCTTATCAAATATTCATTCACAAGTATTGTACTATTTTATTTATGCTTGCAGTGTAATTTACTGCCAGCATCTAATAGTGATAAACAACAAAAGAAATTGCCCCATATCACTGCATCAACAGATACGACTGCAATAAATCATATTATTGAAGCACAAATTTTGATTGATTTGGGAGAGTATGAGAAAAGTATAACGTATTTAAAAGTAATATCTGAACGCTATAAAGGGGATAGTAAGGAGGTGAAAGCACGTATTTTAGGTGGTTTAGCTAGAAATTCGTTAAAGCTGGAACTGAATGAAAAAGCTATAAAACTCTGGCAGGAAGCTATACAGGTTATCGGTGATTTTAATGACAATCCATATCTTTTAGCTGTTTTTCACAATAATATAGCTTCAGCTTATCTAAATTTAGAAGAATCTGAAAAGGCACTTAGATATTTACTTAAGTCCATAAACGGTTATCCTTTAAGCCAAACTTATCAAATGCTCTCTAAGCTTGTTTTGGATAAAGAAAAAAACTTTGAATTATCAAATGCTTATCTATCTTCAGGTTTACAACTCATAAAAAATCCCACGGTTAAGCATAGACCCTATTTAACCACCAATTATTTGCATGATTTAGATAGAGCAATTATTATTGAAGGTTATGCATATCATTATTTAATAAAGGAAGAACTGGATATTTCTTTAAATAAATACGAAGAAGTACTTTCTATTGCTAACAATTTAAATAGGGTAAGCCTAAGAGTTGATATACTTAAAAAGATAGGGTACCTATACAAAAGAATAGGAGAGGTAGAAAAATCAACCGAATATTTAACCAAATATATTAATCTTAATGATAGTTTAAGGATAGCTAAGAATAGATCTTTGAGTATTCCCCTTCAAAACTTTATTCAAGAGAAGGATGTAGAACCTTCCCTTCGAAATGTATCTAATACAGTTTATAAAATTCTTGTTATAGTATTATTAGTCTTAATTATAACAATGGTAACTGTTAACTACTTTCGCAACAAGGCACGTCGCTCGAATTTAAATGCAGGCTTAAAAAAAGAGAACAGAAAACCGCATAGGAGTACTATTACAGATTTAAACCTTCCACTTAAAACAGAGAACGAACTTTTAAAAAAATTAGAAAACTTTGAAGATTCAAACTCTTTCTTAGATAAACACATGTCGTTTTCTACACTAGTTGGGATCTTAAATAGTAATTCTAAATACTTAAGACAGGTTCTTAAAAACAATAAAAATACGGACTATAACCAGTATATAAACCAGCTGCGAATTAACTACATTGTTAATAGGTTAAAGTCCAATCCCGATTATTTAAATTATAAGATTAGTTATTTAGCAGAAGAATGTGGCTTTTCTTCACATAGTAAATTTTCAGCTAGTTTTAAGAATGCTACTCAATTATCTCCTTCAGAATTTATAGCTAATTTAAAAAATAAGTCAGCTGAAACTAAATCAGTTTTAACTTAAAGTATTAAAAAATCAATTCTCATTTTCGGGAAGTGTTTTACCTTGATCCTCTCATAGTTTCCATTTGTTCCAAAACTCCAAAGTAACTTTTTATTTGCAAGAATTTTCTCGTTAATTTATCTTAATTTCATAATTCATTTGTAATCAGCATGTTGAATCCTGTCTGTTTTACGGAAAACGGGTACAGATTAAAATTTCGACCAGTTTCTATCATATAATTTTGTCAAAAGTTACAACCGATAGATTAATCCTATTCATTTTAAATAATCCTGTTAATTGGTCATTTTCATTTCTATGTTCTAATTAAGTGGGTGTAAAACGAAGAGAGATAAATTAAAATTTTATGATTAAAATATTTCAATTAATTATTCCAATCGCAGATATCCCCAACCTCATTCTTGCGGTCCAAAAAGAAAATCACTTCTATGAGTAATTTAAATTTTTACCGGTATTATTGGGAGTCCCACTTTCATGCATACCCGTTTATTATCAAGACAACCGTAATTCTAATTATGGCTTTGATTGTTCTGTATCTACTTTCCTTAATCAGAATATTCTTTATCGCGTATAAACAGAGGAAAGAATATAAGCGCAAAGAAAAAATAAGAAAGAAATACGAGTCTAGGATAATAAATATCCTCTATGATAAGCATAATATGAAAGCAGATCAAATCAATATCAACCTTGGTATTGGTCAAAAAGGATTAAAGTCGTGGGAAAAAGTACAAATCACCAACGTTTTGTTGGATTTAATAAAGAAGGATGAAATTAAATACTCATAATTATAAAGAAATATTGACGGCATTGTCCTTGCCGGAATTTTGGGAGGATCAGTTGTCCATGAATGATGTAAATACGAATAGTATTGCACTTAGGATGCTTCATGGGATTAAAGAAAACATAACTGGAGGAGTGATTTCCCGCCGAATTCAAACAGACAATAAAGATATTCGAAAGTTTGCTAAAAGTATGTACCTCGAAATTGATTCCACTGATGCATTTAAATTTCTTGAAGATGATTTTGACAGGGATTTTAATGCCTTAGACGAGTTAAGAATTCATTCGGCCTTAAAGAAAAGGCATCACCAAAAACCGTTGCCTCCGATAATACAATGGGTTAATATGGCCCAAAAAATTGAATTTAAGATTTTTTTGATTAAGGAAATCGGCTTGTTTCAACAAATGGATAGTGCTCCACAATTATTGGAACTGTACTTACAGAAGGTAGATTATTCCATTAAAGCACAAATCGTAGACACTTTAGGAATGTTGGGATATGAAAAAGCAGTTCCCATTTTTATAGAAAGCTTTAATCAAAATCCCCAAGAAGTTAAGGATAAAATAATCGATGCATTCGGTAAACTGGGAGGTGAACAAGCTTTGCGTTTTTTAGAAAATGTTTACTACCAAACCTATAACAAAGAAACATTAGTTAAAATATTACGAAATATCCGCTCAATCGATCATGATGGAAGGGTTTATGCCAAATTAGAAAACAGTGTATCCACAGAATTTGAAAAAATTGCGATTTCTTACATTGAGCAGGATACAGCTGAAATCTACGAACAATAAGTAATAGTTACGCTTAATATACTTATGGAAAACATTGCTTATTCGTATCAATACCTCATATATTTTTATGCGACAATGATATCAGTTGTCTATGTAACACTTGCTATTCTAGGGTATATTAATATTACTAGAAGCAAAATAAAATACACTAGAAGGGAAGAAGATAAATTGAAGAACAACCCCGAAATAGCTCCTGGCATATCAGTTATAGCTCCTGCATTTAATGAGGAGGTAATAATTATAGATAATGTTAACTCTCTTCTAAGCTTAGATTACCCCAATTTTGAAGTTATAATTGTAAACGATGGAAGTAAGGATAAAACACTTGAGCTTCTTATTAATAATTTTGAATTACGAGAAATTCAGTTTCCTTATATTGAAAAAGTAAGGTCTAAACCGGTGAAACGAGTTTTTAAATCTAATCTTTTTAAATATAAAAGGTTAATTGTAGTTGATAAAGTAAACGGGGGCACTAAAGCCGATGCTATGAATGCCGGATTAAATGTTGCCAAATACAACTACTTTATTAATACGGATGTGGATTGTATATTAGCAAGAGACACGCTGACTAAAATAATACTTCCAGTTTTAGACTCCAAAATACCTGTAATTGCAGTGGGTGCTACAATGCGTATGGTAAATGGATGTGAAGTAAACGAAGGCAAAATTACCAGTGTTACTCCACCTAGGTCATATTTCCCCTTGTTTCAAGAAACTGAATATCTACGATCTTATCTTGTAGCAAAGTTAGGTTGGTCATTTATTAACTGTATTCCTAATGTTTCTGGAGGGTTTGGCCTTTTTCATACTCCAACGGTGATTAAAGCGAGAGGCTTCGATCCCCGATCACACGCCGAAGATATGGACATGACCTTAAGGATGATAGCTAATGAAAGGGAGAACGAAAGGGAATATCGCATAGTTCAAATACCCGACTCATTATGTTGGACTGAAGGACCACCGAACCTTAAAATATTAGCGCGTCAACGAAAAAGATGGGGAAGGGGTCTGTTGCAAATATTTGTAGTACATAGAAAGTTTCTTTTTAACCCTAAATACGGAAGAACAGGTTGGATTGTAATGCCTTATGCTCTCATTTTTGAACTTTTGGCGCCCATTATTGAATTTACCGGGTTTTTATTCCTTGTTTATTTGATGTTAACCAATCAGGTGAATTTTTCTACTTTTTGGTTAATGCTCCTTTTTGTATACCTCATTGGGGTTACTATTTCACTTATTACCATTTCTTATGACTTATCTGTGAAAAAGGTTTATAGAAGTTACACTGACTATCTTTGGCTCATATTTTTCTCTTCCCTGGAAGCACTATTTTACCACCCTTTAATCGTTATTTTCAGCTTGAAAGGTTATTTGGAATTTCTTTTCTTAAAGGAATTTAAATGGGGAAAAATGACTCGTCAAGGTTACTCAAAATCAACCCCCACCGAAATAATTGGCACAACTTCACAAAAAGCATAACTATCTAATTTCCATAGTAATATAAATTAAGAATGAAAAGTAGAATTAATGGGGGGATACTTATCCTCATTTCACTATGCATAAATAGTACCCTTACTGCTCAGGCAAAACTAAGCTTAGATAATAGATTAGACTTTGTAGGCAAAGTAAAGAAACAGTTTGAAAGTGGTGAATGGGAAGCTGGTAAAAACACAATTCATGAGGGTTTGAAAGTATATCCATCGGATAGTGATCTAATAATGCTTTCAGGAAAATATTACTATAATAAAAACCAGCTCGATAAAGCTCGATACAATCTAAATCGCGCCTTGGGAGTTAATCCCAATAACATTGATGCCAAACAGATTTTGGTTAACGTGGAGATGGAGTCTAAACGTTATTCCAGTGCTATCTGCTATGTAAATGAGATTTTAGAGATTAAACCATACTGGCGTGAACTTTGGAGTAAAAAAATTGAACTGTATGAGTTGCAAAACAATCATATTGAGGCCAATAGACTTAGAGAACGGATAAGTAAAATTTACCCCAAAGACAATGAATTAAAAAAGGACTATCTCTACGGTTTGGAAGTGGAGGCACATTATAGCAGGATAGAAGGGAAATTAGACGAAGCAATTGCTTTGAGCAAAAAGCTCTTAAAGGAAGACACTCAAAGGGAAGATTATTACATAGATGTGGTGAACGATCATCTTAAGGCGGGGGACGCATACGTTGCATTGACCTATGTAGAACGTGGTTTAAAACAATTCCCGAAAAGTACTATGCTTATTTTTAAAAAAGCAGGAATCTTGGCGGATCAAAATCGATATAGCGAATTGCTAACCTTTCTGCAAAAAAATGCAATGCAAGATCAGTATAATTATTACCTAAAGGAAGCTGCTAGGCATGCAAAGGAAAGTGATCCTGCAGTGTTGTATGGTAAGGTGTTTTTGGGAAATTTAGGGGACACCGAAGCTTTTTCATATGTGTTTAATGATGCTTTGGGGAAGCAACAGTATCAAGTAGCCTTGAATTTATTGAACAAACATCGGCAGGTAGTAGGAGGTTCAAAAGAACTTTCAGTTAAAGAACTAGCCATTTACAACCTAATGCGTAATGAACCTAAAGTAGCTTCACTGACCAAAGAGCTTTTTTTTCTTTACCCTATGGATTCCGATATTAAAGAGGCTTACGTGAAAATTATGCTTCAAGAGGGAAAAGATAATATGGTTGAGGAACGTTATTCTGAAGCTATAAATGCATGGGAGCAGGTTAGTTTGCATAGTGACAATATGCTTAAAAGAATAGCTAAAACATCAATTTTTAATGCCTCACTAGCTCAAGGAAATTATAATGAAGCTTTAAAAGCTTTAAATGAATTGGATTTTTTGGAACCGGACAATAAAGATTTAATTGTTAAGAGAGCTGATCTTTATTTCCAACAAAAAGATTATCAAAATGCTACTTCCGCTTACGAACAAGCTATTGCCTTCTCAAAGGGTGAAGAGAAGCGTAGAAATCTTGATGGATATGCAAATATGGTAATACAAATCATAAATAATCTGAACCATGATTTTCGTTATAAAGAAGCTTTAAAATTTATAAAGAAATGGTTGGAGGTAGATCCTCATTATCAGTCTGCTTACCATTACGCCATAAAATTTACTCATTTAACAGGTGATAAAAACGCGATGCACGCTTATGCTCAAATGGGAGCGGATCGTTTTCCAAAAGATTTATTTTTTAAGATAAAATTAGCGGAAATTGATGCACAATATGCGGATATTGAAAAATATGCAGAAATTTACAATACCTTATTTTTAGAGCTAAAAGCTAATCCTTACAACGAGCACCTTATAAATGCTTTTACCCAGTTGACTGAAAAGTACACTCTAGACTTAATTGAAAATAATCTGGGTGAAGTATCAATTCAGAAGATTGATACGGCAATGATTTATTCTCCTATGAATAAATCGTTAAAATATATAAAAGGATTGGCATATGAGAAAGTAAAAAAGTTCGATTCGGCTTATCATTACCAATCATATTACGAGCCTTCCATTGTAGAGTCTGACGCTTTTATAAAGAGACTGAACTATCTAAAATATAAAAGTTATAAGAACCAATTAAGTCTAAATCTTTTAGGAAGCAACCACGCAGATAAATTTTCTATGAATACCTTATCCGCAATAGAATACAGCCGTTTAGAAAATAGAGACACTTATACAGGTAGAGTAAATTATGCTGGTAGACCTTCTGGAAAAGGAATCCAGGTACAAGGCGAATGGCTACGGGATTGGAATGACAGATCATCTACATTATTGAATGTTGCATCTGCCAACCAATTTTTTCCAGATATCACTTTTAATGCCTCCTTCTACAGATACCTTAAATTTTTTAATGGAGTGCAGTACGAAGTAGGGGTGGGGTATAGAAAACTTTCCGAAGATATATCTGATATCAAGGCATCCAATAAGGAATTGTATAACGTAGTGGGAGGTGTTAGTAAGGAATGGGATGAATTTCGTTTGAATATGCGATTAAACGGCCTAATTCTAGATGAAAACTGGTTGTATAACTTTTCCTTAGATGCTCGTTACTTTTTATATTCTCCCAAAAACTATCTCACCGTGGTCGGAAGCCTTGGTTCATCACCAGATGTTGAATTAATTGATTATCAGTTATATAGTGGTTTTTCAGTGCTCAATACGATGGTAGGTGCTGGATATCAGTGGAATCTGTATAAAAATCTCTATGGAGGTGTATTAGGCACTTGGTACAATTATAAAGCCGGAGGACTTAATTCGGAGAATCAATACAAAAACCTTTATAATCTTTATGTTAATATCAATGTGGCATTTTAATTTTTATAAGAGTATTGTTTTTCTTTTTATGTGGGTAGGGAGTTTTTCTTGGGCAAATTCTAATTTAAAAGCTAAGGTTTACCTTATAAATGCAATCGAAGAAAATGGAAGCGAGAAATGGGCTGCTTATGCATACAGTCATCTATTGAAACGTAGCCAAGATAAATCAATTGTACAATTTTGGGAAAACAAACCTTTGGATAAAGTCCCGCAAGGAAATAGAATTATTCAATTTCACCTTGCAACTGATTTAGACCATGATTATTGTATTGAGGACTTTCCAAATAGAACAATTATTCGATTTCAAAGTGAAAAAATCGCTGTTTGGATAATTTATCAATTAATAGATGTTATAGCTCAGGAGGACAATCGATTTTCGGTAAGTGATCTTCCACCTAGTATAATCAAATTTAATACAGAATGTAGAAATTTTGATTTTTCTTATCGAGAACCACACTTCCTACCTAACCTTGAAAGAGATTATGGTTCTATTATTGGTACGAATAATGTTGATACTGATTGGGGCCTGTGGGGGCATAATCTGGGAAACGTAGTTACCCATGGAGCAAATAAAGATATTTACGCTCGAGTTGAAGGGGGCCGAATTTCGACGGAACAATTTTGCTTCTCTTCTACTACATTGAAGAACTCGACATACGAATATATTATTGATCAATTTGGGGATGGCACATCATTTAGTTACCGCTTTATGATAATGCCACAAGACAATGACTTGGTTTGTACTTGTGACAATTGTGTTACTATTGGAAATACTACAAACAATGCCACACCAGCCGTAACAAGATTTATTGATAAATTGGCACAACGCTTTCCTCAACATTATTTTTATACCTCGGCCTATCGGACAACAATTGAGCCTCCAAAACACAAATTGCCCCGTAATACTGGGGTCTTTATTAGTACGGTAGAATTACCCAGGGGCATTTCTTTAAATGAAGAACAGCCAGCTACAAAAAAGTTTATAAGTCAGCTGAGATTGTGGGAAGAAAAATCACCTGCTATATATTTATGGGATTATGCGGCAAATTTTGATGATTATTTAACGCCTGTTCCCGTACTTCTCGGATTGCAAAATCAATTACGTTTTTTTAAGAAACACAATGTGAAAGGAATTTTCCTCAATGCAAGTGGTTATGACTATTCTTCCTTTGACGACTTGAAAACATTTATTTCAGCTGCATTAATGATGGATGTAGAAATTGATGTTGCTAGATTGAGCAGAAGGTTTCTTCAAAGGAATTATCCTCGAAATCATCAATTGTTGACTAAGTATTATCTAGAAATTGAAGAGAATTTTCAGACTTCAAGCAAAGCCTACCCTATGTATGGTGGTATGAGAGATAATCTAAATACGCACTTTGATTCAGATCATTTTGTAGATTTTTATAATAATCTAAAGGTAGCTATTCCAAAGACGTATGGAATTGAAAAGGATAAACTCAATAAGTTATATACAGCATTGTCATTTACAAGGCTTCAAATAGCTTATGCTAGACAAAATAGTGAGTTGGGCTTCCACCTTAATAATAGGAAGACAACTACCAGGCAAGAACTTGAAGAATGGATCTTAATTCTTAAAAACCATGAGAAATACACGGATCTGAACAATTATAGAGAAGTAGACGGTAGTCTAAAAACCTATTATGACACGTGGCAAAACCTACTATTTGGAAAAGGATACAAAAATTTATTGAAGGGAACGGCTATAGAGTTAGTTTCAAAGTCAGAACGTGACTATGATGAAACCTACCTATTAAATGATGGCTTACCAGGTTTTACAACTGATTATCAGCAGGGATGGTACATTAGTAGCACGGATTCTACCCATTTTAGTTTTAGAACACAAGAAGTACAAAAAGCGAAAACAATTAAACTACGATTTCTGGTTTTAAAAAAACATAGGTTTTATCCACCCGAAAAAATCGAATTGTATTCAGATGGTAAATTAATTAAAACGTATACAGAGAGGCATTTTACTATACATAAGGGAATTGCCGAATGCGAGATGGATATAGATCTGTTAGAAACTGAAAAATTAACACTAAGAATTAAAAAATCGATCGGTAGAAATACTATCGCTTTAGATGAAATTGAGATAAATTAAATATTATGAAAAATTTAGTTTTATTATTATTAACAATGTCTACTATTCTAAGCTGTGAGGTGAAGGACAAAGAAACTACACTCAAAATAATTGATAACAATAGACACTATTACCCAGTTTTGCAAGGTCAAGGATTGAATGTGGTTTTTAAAATCAAGAATACGGGCAATTCCCCTTTTATTCTTTCCGACCTAATGACTTCATGTGGTTGTATTACTTCTAAAAGATCATCCATAAAAACTATTCCTCCAGGGGGAGAAGGTCGCCTGTTATTATCCTACAATAGCAATAAAAATGTAGGATATGTTAAGCATTATATAACCCTTTATGGAAATATAGCCAATAGAGATAAAATAGAATTAGTGTTTGATGTAAATGTGGTGCCTGACTCGCACTACCCTAAAGATTACGAAGAGTTGTTCCAATTAGAAAAAAACAGAGAATGGGAACATATCGTAGAGGGAAAGGAGAATAATAACGCCTATTATCTTGATAAGGCTTCATAGACCAACTTCTATATAATCAATTATTCCAGTTTTTTTAAATTTTAGTGAAATCAATCGATTTATAAAAAAAGCACCTATTTTCCAAATGGTAGTTAATTTAAGGATGATTTTGTGTGAATCTTTCAGTGTAATAAACGTTGTTTCATTATCATACCAGGAAATATAAGCTTATAATTAATAAAGTTGGTGATAAGGAAAATTCCGATTTCGTTAAGTAATTCATTGATTGATTACTATTTTAATGTAAACTTTGCAGTATGCTAGAATATACTAGATAGTAGATAGAATTTCGGGAAATGATGATAATAACCAATAGACGGTTTATTAAACCGCATATGTACCGATTGGCCGTTATAATCTTTCCTTTCTCCTAAAAATGTACATTCTATATAATGGTATATAGATTGATGAAAATCCGTACCGATAAATACTAATATGCTACTTACTAATCCCGCAATTTCTCCGGTTTGTAATGGATCAAATTGGTTTAGTAAAGTTCCGAAAGAGGTAGGTATAAGAGCATAAGGTAGGTCATTAATCTCTACAGCTATTTAAGCGTTTAAATCTACTAATGCAAAAACATCCTAGAGCTGATGCTTCACCCTTATCAACTCCAATTAATTGGTAAACTAATACTACTATAAAGGCTGTAACAGGTCTCCAAATTAGAATAGATGTTTTATACATGCCTAAAGCATTTTTAAAATTGAACATCTTTGATATATTATTCGTTGTTAAAATCAATTATGGAGAAGTGAGAACCTATAAGGTTAGTTGGATTAGCTTGCTAAATACCTTGTTGATATAGAAAATCTTTTTATCGCATAACCATTAGGATTTCCATGCCTTTTTAACGATTGCCGGAGTAATTTTACTAAAAGGTGCTTTTATATAATCTTCAGCTTCCTAGTGTGAATCCTTTCTGCGCACCCTTTTTCGAGGATTACTATAATTCGGCAGATGATGTAAAATATCTTTAAACGTTTTTTTTCTTAAAATTTTATCGTTCACACCCAAAGAAATGTAAGACCATAAAGACGCTAAATTGATCTGAATTGTAATTATCGAAATTATTTTTTATAAATATAATTACTTCAATCACGAAAGTATTGCACAGAATCAGAGTTTGAAAACGTCATTAATACTATATATTTACTGATTGTTTAGATCTGATTCTATAAATTATAATTTAATATCGATTTAATATATAAGCTCGGGATTTTTAATTACAATGAAATGGACAACTTTAATTTTAATATTTACTTGGATTACATCGTTTTCACAAAACTCTGAATTTGATAGTATCTATAATAAGATAACACGTAATTTAGTATCGACCAGACCAGTTACAGCTTTAGTAACCACTGACTATTTATATGAAATTTCTGGCAATCAAATTGAGCAAGCTAAAGCTCTAATGCTAAAAGCATCTATTTTACGACAAAATGGCCTAACAAGCGAGGCTATAAAGGTTATTGAACAAGCAGATGGATTATTTAGTTTAAGTGAGAATTACATATATATAGCACGATTTAATGGATTGCTTTCTACTTTGTACAGGGAAAATGGAATCACGTCCTCTGGAAAAAGAGCATTACAAAAAGCAATAGAAGCTAGTAAAAAAATAAAAAGCAAAAATGACGCTTTGAGATTCCAGGGAAACCTTCAGCAAGAATTGGCATATTATGCCATGGAAACGGGAGATCATGTACATGCAATTATATATTTAAAACAAGGGATAGAATTTTTCAATAAACTAAACAAAAATTATGATCCTAATTTTCATTTGGCAACAACTCACGAGTTACTTGGAAAAAACTATCTATTACTGAAAAAACCGGACTCTGCATTTATTTACTTTGACCTCGCATTACAAAACCTTCAAAACTCTCAAAATCCGAAAAGTCCATTAAAAGGATTTATTTATAATGGTTTAGGAGCTACCTATCAGTATCAAGATGATTTTGAAAATGCGCATATCTATTATCTAAAAGGATTAGATGTAGCGGAAACTTCAAACTTTTATAATCTAAAAGTCGAGGTTTATAAAGCTTTAATGGACTACTATAGGGCTACAAATGAGGATGACAATTTTATATTATTTAGCGAAAAAAGAGAGAAATTAATTAACATAGCTAGACAAACTCAAAAAAATATTGCTAACAAACTAATAGAGAGACTTCAAGAAAAAGAGAATAGTATAAAATTTAAAAATTCATCTGCACTTTTTTTTGGCGCTAGTTTATTGGGAATTATTTTCGTTTTAGGCGTATATTATTATAGAAGTAAGCTGGGCATAAGTAATTTTCAAGGTATATCAGTTAATAATACACCTCGCAATGTTGAAACTTTAACTAAAATAGTTGAAGAAAAAAATTATATGTCTCAAGAAACCGAAAAGCATATTTTAAATAAATTAAAGGAGTTTGAAGATTCAAATTATTTTTTAGATAAAAATATGTCGTTTTCTACACTAGTAGGATTTATAAACAGTAATTCTAAATATTTAAGACAGGTACTTAAAAATAATAAGAATACAGACTATAATCACTATATAAACGAGCTGCGAATTAATTATGTTGTCAATAAATTAAAAACTAACCCTGACTACTTAAATTATAAAATTAGTTATTTAGCAGAAGAATGTGGCTTTTCGTCACATAGTAAATTTTCAGCCAGTTTTAAAAATGTTACTCAATTATCTCCTTCAGAATTTATCATCAATTTAAGAGATAAGGCAACCAATATAAATTCAGATTTAACGTAGTGGCTATTTCGGAATTACCATGCCAGTGCTATCGGAGGAAACAGTAATAATTAAATGATATTGCTATACTATTAAAAATAACTGTTAGTCTTTTTCATAACTATTTTTAACTGGCTCTTTCCGTTCCATTATGTATGTTTGGTGTCCCTATGCCAGTGCCAGTTTAAGATAGCCCTTTCTTGTTCCAGATGCCCCGGTGAGTATTTAGTTTTCCCTCCAGGTAATAAAATCCAAAGGTCCCAAATTAATGAACATAATCTTGTAAAGTTAGGGTCCAGGGAATAATTTAATCCAGTAATGTTTGCGAGCCGAATCCGACTTGTTACGATAGCTGTTTGATCTTTAGATTCGGGCGTTTTTCCCAATGGTGATCCGTAAGTAGGCTTTGGTATTCAACGGTGGTCCTTCTTCTAAACGGTTGTACTTT
The DNA here is from genome assembly GCF_000429545.1 of Arenibacter certesii DSM 19833. Classification (GTDB taxonomy): domain Bacteria; phylum Bacteroidota; class Bacteroidia; order Flavobacteriales; family Flavobacteriaceae; genus Arenibacter; species Arenibacter certesii. The sequence continues at coordinate 55,075 of NZ_AUCB01000033.1, read as the reverse complement.
AGGTGTATTTGTTTTATTTGTTCACTAGTTTGGTGTTGTTAACAATATAGATTTAATTAATAACTAACCAATAAAAGATGTTCCTTGCGAATTTTTTGCCAAGGGATATGGCAGTAACAATTCATAATGAAACATATATTTAATTAGAAGCAGAGTTTTAAAGAATATGGGGCACAATTTTCAAAGATTTATGTACTGATCCATTAAAATAGTTTTAAAAACGGAACGGAATATTGATGTGTAAAATAAAGAATGTAATCGATCATAAATTTGGATAGTTTGGCTACCAGCCCAATGGATCATGGACGCCTCTAAACTTGGGGAGTCCACCTCATTTTGATATATTAGGCATAACTTTTGGAATGTATTTCTTTAAAGGATTGAAAATTCTTTCAAATCTTTTGTACGACGTAATGCAAATTGATACCCATGGGTTATGGAATCGTATTTACTTTCTGAAAAATAAAGATTGATTCTCGTTTTCATAACCGCTGTCTTCTCTGGTGCCACATACCTTTTTACTAGAACCCTACCCATATCAGAGAGGATGCCTTCTTTTTCTTTTGTATGTAGTTGTGCAAAACTGAGGTTGAATGCCAAAAAGCCTATTCATACTATGCCTAATTTAAGCCTTGTTTTCATTAAGTATAATTGTTAAGTAATGAATAATTCATCAATGAAATTTGAGCCTCTATTTACCTAATGATTTAGATCAGAAAATGTTATCTATACGTATTTCCCAGAGATAAATCCTCAAATTGATTAACCATATCATAATCACTATTTATACTGGCCCTAATATCTTCCACAACAATTCCATAGCCCATGCCATGAGCTATTTTGGAGTTGGTAATTGTTAGGTTGGCAAGGTTATCTCCATCTAGCCCTATAGCAGTTATTTTGGAAATGTTGGGCATTTCTGATTTACCTGCATAGTTCACTTCGTTGAAATCCATCACATTTTTGGGGCTGTCTGATTGAAATTGGATTCCATTCCAATAGCCTTTTATTTCTTTTATCCCTGTAAAAACTATTTTCTGTGTATTGGTGCCTTTGGCATACAAATACCCGTTGGGAAAAATACCTATCATCTTATCTTCCGCGAGCTTAAATAGGGCGCCGGGAAGTACTTTTAGCCCAGATTGTATGGATAGGTTACCACTTATTAGATAGCTAGCATTAAAATTTAGGGCGGGCCATACAGATTCGTTCTGGTTTAAAAGTATGGATTCGTAAATCTCGAATCCATTATGTCCATTATTAATAAATTCTAGGGCTGGAGCGTTTGCTAATTTAGCTACATGATTCGCCGACATAGTGACCGCTGCTTCTCTATTTCCCACAAACTTTACAAAACTAAAGCCATCTAGGTGTGTACTATTTTCCAGTAACAATCCGCTCCCACCACTCTCGGAAATTTTGGAGTCAGATATAGATAAACGGGCTTTATTCTCTCCATCTATAGCAATAGCTGTTTTAGTGGCAAAGCCATCCATAATTGAATTCCCTGCATTATAAACTTCTACATGCTTCAGCTGATTATTGTTGCTGTTTGACTTGATGGCTATTCCATTCCAATAACCACTAAGATTCTCTAACCCCTGAAACTTAATGGGATTTTGTTGTGTCCCAACTGCAGTTAAGAATCCAGAGGGAGTTACTTCTACCTCGGCATTATTTAAAAAACGAAAATCTACGCCTTCACTGATTACTACCCCAGAAGCAATTTCTATCTTGCCCATAATAAGATAGGAGATATCGTAGTTGGGCATACTTGAGGTGGACCGAGGGCATATCCAATTTGAGATTTCGGTATTATTTACCCGATCCCCTTGGACCCAGATAGATGAGGAGGTATTTTCATTAAATTCAGTCAACCCACTAAGAATTCCCAATTGTGAGGCAGGTAGCAGCATTGGTTTCTGGTTGTTGTTAATGGAATTTCCTAAGCGTAAATTCAATTTTGTTCCTCTTTCAACAAGTACACCAAATCCGGCACTGTGTTGGATTTTGGTATTTACTAAAGTGAGATTTGCGGTATTGGCGTTATCCAGTGCTAAATTTGCAGCCTCCTCTAATCCCTGAGCAGCGGAACTGCCTCCATATTCTATGGTTACCTTTTCAAGCAAATTTAAAGATGAATTAGAATTAAGGACAAGTCCCTTCCAGTACCCCGGAATTTTCATCTTTCCAGTTAAAACGATTGGACCTTCCAGTGCTCCCACAGCTATGATTGATCCTGAGGCATCAACAAACAACCCTTTATCCGTTTCAAATGCCATAGTAACCGCAGGAGCGATAGTAAGATTGCCCTTAACATGAATATCATTTGTAATTAAATAATCAATTTTACTATTATCATCAAAAATGTTTGGGAAATGGGTATCCTCATTAATATCGGCATCAATTATGACCATCTCTTGTAATGGAGGATTATCTTTTTCTTTAACCATAAGCGAGACCTCATCCACATCATAAAAAGAATCATTGTAAATTTTCAACTCAATTTGGTAAACTCCTGCTGTGTCTGGAGTAAACTTTGGCGTCATTGTGTTTTCATCCTCCATTAATGATAAACTATTTAAAGGCTTGTTCTTAAATCTCCAATAATATTTAAATGGTTTGCCTTGTTTGTCTTTAGAGTGAGACCCGTTTAAGATAATAACCTGCCCGGTAAACAATTGATCATTGTTCCAATTTCCGGCCTTTGCTTGTAGCGTGTTCATGGGTGTGTCAATAGTGTCATCCTTCTCACATGCAAAAAGGATCACTAAGAAAATTGATAGGTAAAACAGTTTTGTTTTCATTTTATATGTACTGATTTTGATTTTAAATATAGAGATGCTAACTATTTAAAATTTTGGTAATGCCTCATCCAATTATTGGCATGAATAATTATCAGTATAAAGGAAGTGTAGTATTGCTATGCTTGCAATAGCATGAATATGTGGAATTGATAGTTAGTGAAATTGAGTAGCGCCAGAAATATCAACGCTATTAGTGCTAGCAGTATGGAACTGCCAAGAGTTAGTATTTAAACTAAACTAGATTAATTTATCTCTAAATGCTTTCGCCACAGCTTCGCTCTTACTGTTTACATGTAATTTTTCGTAGATTTTTTTAATATGTGATCGAACTGTATCAATGGCAATAAAAAGTTCATTACCAATCATTTTATAACTGTACCCTTCTACCAAAAGATGCAGCACTTGATTTTCACGCTCACTCAGATTATATTCTTGATACTTCACTTGGTGCGTTTCCTGAAACATCTTGAGCACTTGTGCCGCAATTGATGAGGTCATAGGTGCGCCACCTTCGGTTGCATCTTGAATGTATTCTAACAGTTTTGCAGGCGGAGTTTTTTTTAGCAAATAGCCATCTGCCCCGTTTCTAATTGCCTCGAAGACGTTCTTATTATCGTCAAATACAGTCAGCATCAATATTTTGGCCACTGTATTAAACTGCCTTATTTTTTTTAGACCTTCCAAACCATCCGTTCCAGGCATATTGATGTCCAGTAGAATTACGTCTGGTTTCCATTTTTCTACCTCCTCCTTAACATGATCACAATTTTTATAGGATGCCAAAACGCTGAAACCAGTACTCCCATCGATCAGCATGGTAAGTCCCTCACGGAATTGTGGATTGTCCTCATAGAGTAAAACTTTGATCATCAGCTTATTTTTAAAGTAAAGTTAAGGAAGTAAGCCATCCTTTATATCACCTAAATATGTGGATGTTATAGTATCAATTGGTATGTTCAATATTACTTCGGTACCGTTCTGTGACGAACTTAGTAAATGGAATTGTCCTTTTAGCGCTTGTGCCCTTTTCCGCATATTTTCTAGACCGTTGCCAGAATCTGCTTGGTCTACGTTAAAGCCTATACCGTTATCCTTAATTTCCATGAATAACCTTTTTCCTCGACAGAATATAGCAACATTAACGTGATCACTTTGAGAGTACTTGGCAGAATTATTGATAGCCTCTTTATAAATAAGAAATAGATCGCGCCGTGCCTCCATATTTATTTTAAGAGTATTGATACCTTCATCAATCCGAAAATCGAACTGTATGTCTTTCGCTTTTAACACTCCAGTGCCATACTCTCGCATTCTCGCTAACACCTTACTCATACTGTCGTTATTCGGTTTAATGCTCCAGACAATATCGTCCATTGCCTCCATCATTCGCTGGCTATTATCAGTAATCTTGGTTAGATATTCACTACTTGCTATCAAGTCGCTTACCATTTTACTCTTAGCCATGGAACTTAAAATATTTATTGTACTTAAAGTAGAGCCCATATCGTCATGAAGGTCCCTAGCCACTTTGTTGCGGAGTTTTTCCACTGCTAGCAGCTTGTTAACCCTTAGTTTGTATATAAGATAAGTAAGGCTTAATAGAGCGATTGTAAAAAGCGAGATAAACCACCAAGAGGCATAAAAGGGAGGCAGAATTTTCAAACTGACTGCTGTTACCGTTTCTGATTCTATCCCCTGCAGATTTCGAGATTTTACTTCGAATGTATAGTCCCCTGGAGGTACCGTTGTATAATTGGCTGCTAATTCCCTTTCAGCTCTAACCCAATCCGAATTAATGCCTGGAATTCGATAATAATACTGGAGCTTGTGCTGCTGGTTAAAATTCAAAGCAGAAAAATAGATCGTAAATGAATTTTGGTGAGGTTTTAATTTTATTATTTTTTTGGATAGTAGTGAATCCAATGGGACGTATTGGTTAAACAACTTAAAATCGGTCAGGGTTACTCTTGGCGGGTTTTCGGTATGTTTTAGAACCTCTGGATCGAAACCGAAAACCACGTCATCACCACCAAACCATATTTCCCCATTATTCATCCTCCATTTAGCCGCATTAGTCCTTTCCCCATAAATGATTCCATGGAGATTGTTATACGAACTTATATTTTCTTTGCTGTAATTATAACTACTTAGGCCATTGTTCGTTATCATCCATAGTATTCCTTCTTTATCTATCAACATCTGCGATACCTTGGAACCGTTTAACCCCTCGTAGGCAGTTATCCGGTTTACCAATCCAGATTGTAGGTTTAAAATATTGAGTACTTCGGAGCCTAAAAAGAAAATACTATCATTGTACTGCTGAATGTCCCGAATGGAATTGTCCAATACGGAATATCTATCACAGAATTCCTTATCAAAGTGGAACAGGATGCTACCACTTTCCGGATTTATAACATATACGCCTTGTTTGTGGGTACCTACCCAAAGACGCCCTTGTTGATCAAAAAAGAGTTGATAGATGATGGTATTGAAATTATGAACCAATTGAAAGGAAGAATCGGAAATGGAGTTGCTTTTGTCCCATTTAACTAGATGCCCTCCTTGAGTGCCAAACCATAAGTTTCCCATTAAATCTTCCTTAATTTGGCGAACCGTACTTTTTTCAAAAATAGGGGGCAACAACCAATGCTGGGTCTTTTTAGTATCTGGATTTAAAACGGCTAAGGTGCCACCTTGTGATGCCGCCCATATACTACCCGAAGAACTATGTTGACAAAGACTCCATATTTTCCCATATTTTTCAAAATCGGCTTTCTCCATGTTGGTGTAAGGGTCGCCTTCTAATTGTTTAAAGTTGGCATCGTAAAAGAGGATTCCTTTACCCCAAGTACCAATCCAATTCTCTTTGTTCTGGGTTTCCAACAGGGAATTTACTGCCGATTCCTTTTCTAATATTTCTATGATCACAAGATTAAATACCTCTTTTAAATTGGGGTTAACTACATAAAGTCCATTTTCAGTGCTTACCCAGATGTTACCCTCTCGATCTTCAAAAAGATGTCGAATGTCATATGAATTTAGACCGAATTCCATGGGCGGGGTCATGATTTGCTGCTTAAAACCGTTTAGGTCATTTTCATAACTGAGTAGAGAATTGGCGCCTCCAATCCAAATTTGTCCCTCTTTGGTTTCCAATTGCTGATTTAGAAATACATAATCTAGATTGGAATTGCTTCCAATGGTATCGGACAACATTTTACTTTGTACTGGATCGTAATGTAATAGAACCGATCCTTGCTTTAATGGATCATAATCCCAATAGGTGGTCCACCATGTACCGTCTTTGGTTTTTAAAAAACCATTTGCATTTGGAAGTGCTTGTTGATTAAAGAGGGGAATAGCGCTTGGATTATTTCCATTGTAAAGGAGCTCGCCAGTATTGCCGTTATACATCGCAAGCCCTCTATCACTAGTTATAAAAAAATCCCCCGTACCTATATCCTCATATACTCCATTTACACCCCAACCTTCTGGCACCCTAATTGGAACATCCGTATCAACAAACATGGCCATATCGGGATTATACCATAATAGTCCGTATTTGTAAGCACATAGAAATACCCTACCCTTACTATCCTTAAAAAGTTTATATTCATTTCTAGGAGGTAGTGCTCCTTTGGTTAGTATAGGCGAATCACTATACTGAAATGAATAGGTGTTAAACTTACCTATCTGTGATCCTTGTACCAGCCAAAGTGTACCGTTTTCGCCCCCTAGTATTTGATTGATTCCTAGACTGGGTGGAAGTCGATGCTTATTGTCCCTAAAAGAAACAAACTTTCTTCCATCAAATCGCTGGATACCTACCTCAGTACCTATCCAAAGAAATCCTTTCTCGTCTTGCCAAACGCAGTTTACCTTGTTTGTATTGAGCCCATCTGCAACTGAGTAGCGATTATAGACATAGGTGTGTTGTCCAAAAACATAGCTTTGGACGATTAACATCCAATAAAGCATTCTTAAACCCATAAGGCCTCATTTTACACTATTAAAATTACATAAAGATTTGATTCACAGTTATTAAAATAAGCCAAATTATTTATGGGCTGTTAATCCTCAAATCACATAACTATGTGGATGAAATAAAGGGGTTTTAATACGCTTTTCTACTCATTTTCACATACTTGGGCGATTGTGGGAAGTCGGTATTCATCCGACCTTTGATCCTATAGTCTTAACCCAAAAAAATATAAAATAATGAGCGCATTCAACAGCAGTTACAAGTCACTATTGGAAGGTAGAAAAAACAAATCCTTTCTAAATTCTAAAGATAGTATAAGAAATAAATGGACGCAGTCCAGACGATTTCTCCTTTAATGAATACACATGCTAAATCACATGCACAGTACCTTATATCACACGATTTTAATTTTATAAATAAGCAAAAAATGAAAAAAGTCCAACAAAGGTTATATCAATTCGGGCAGCGAATTGAATATAGGTTATACCTGCACTATTTGTTACGGAACCTGAAGAAAGAAAACGTAATCCTTAAAGTTCATGACAAATGAAAAGGTGCTCAAAAATTTTTTACATCCTGACCTTATCCATTATTTTGGTCTCTTGCACCAAGGAATCTGTGACCGCATCCCAAGAGGTTACCCCAAGAACCTATTCCTTATCAGGCTTTACTGCCGTAGAAGTATCAGATAATTTTAATGTAACTATTGTGTTTTCGGATATTGAAGAGAAAGTTGTAGTTACCGCTAATGATAATCTTCATAAATATATCGGTCTAACCCTTGTAGGCGAAAGGTTACATATTAAACTTAATCACATCAATAAAATTAAGGGAAAGGAAACTCTAAATGTGATGATCAGTGCTAAGAATATTACTGATTTTAGAGCATCTGGAAATTCAAAATTACTCCTTAAAAATTCTTTGTATGCCCAGAAACTGAAAATTGATCTAGTTGGAAACGTGTGGTTCTCCGGAAATTTAACTACTAATTTCTTGGACTTGAAAGCTAAAGGGAATTGCATGGTAGAACTGACCGGAACTACAAAAAATATGTCTGCAACCCTCTCTGGAAATTCCGAACTAACCGATTACGGTTTAGCAGTAGAGGTCCTAAAGATTGATTTATCGGGAAATAGCAATTCCTATCTTTCTGTATCAAAAACCATAGATATTAAGGGTAGGGGAAACAGTATGCTGTTTTATAAGGGTGATGCCACCATTGTTCATCAAGATTTGTCCACAGGTGCGAAAATTGAAAAAAAAGGATAATAACATCTGTCTAAAATAACGAGCCATTAAGAAACCACGACGCTTTTAATTTGTAGTAACTGTAATAATTGTTAATCATGAAAAAATTATTGATCGGTCTATCTCTTTTAGGTCTTACCAACCTTTTGTACCCACATAATGCTAATGAGGTAATAGTGGAGCTTTTATTGGAGGAAAATTATATAACGCCTAGAAATAGCGCGTATTTCTTAATAGCACAAGAAAATTCCCCTTCGGGACTTGTAAAGAGTCTTCAAAATAGTGCAGCAGAATTTGACCCTAAAAAGTACGAATGGGCGGATCCGCAGGCGACTTTTTATGAGATTACTTTTAAAAAGGGTAGCGGAACGATTCGTGCAACCTATGATAATAGTGGAAATATTATAAATACTTCAGAAAAGTATGATAACATTAGTCTTCCAGCATCGGTTCGTAATAGTATATGGCGTAGGTATGAAGGTTACTATATAATGAGAAACTCTTATGAACTCTCGTATTCCAATGGTAGGAAAACCAAAGCTATATATAAGGTGTGGCTGCAACGGAATGGACAAAATAAAAGACTGAAACTACATGTGTAGATAAGATTTTGGGATCAGCGTATCTCAGAATTTCAAACTATTGGAGCATTTGTTCAAAAAGTTTTCAAGTGGAAACAAAGCACCGTCTGCCAATTGGTTTACGGTGTTTTTTGTTTTATGCATTTTCCTAAATATCATCTGTAATTTTCTAATTCCTTTTAGGTTCAAGGTTCTTTGATTTCTGCTATGAAGGAATCAGCCCATGTTGGCAGAGAAATTATCGTTAGCGTAGTATAGGATGAACTAATTGACCCTAATCCTATCTGGAACTGTTGGAAAGCTTTAAAAGCCATTCTGTACTTACCATATTCATGTTTGTCCATGCAAATAAACAAAATAAGCTTCGGGCTAAGTCAGATGGTTTACGTATTTTTATAATATCCCTACAATCTTAAACCTCGAAGCTTCCCGGTTGCTTCTATATAAAAAAGTTATAACAAAGCATACTGCTGTTGCGAAGTGTGCATAATAGCTTTTAAGGATTTGATCCCTCCATGATCCGATATATCGTTATTGCTCCTATATAAAATAATTGCCCTTAAATTAACTACTATGGAACTGCTGGAAAAATTTTTAGAATTTGAGCTGTTAAGCGTTGGAAAATATAATTTGAAAGTGGTTGGCCTGGTAATAGCATTTCTAATTATAATTATAACTAGGTTTATTTTATGGCTGATTAAAAAATCTATGTTTCGGAGGAGAAACCTGGAGCAATTTAATGAAGGAAACACCTATTCTTTATACCAAATAATAAAATATATATTTTGGGTAATTGCTTTCGGCTTTATTTTGGAATCTTTAGGAGTTAAAGTCACGCTATTAATTGCTGGTTCCGCCGCATTGTTAGTTGGTATTGGACTTGGATTACAGCAAACCTTTAATGATATTATTTCTGGTATAATTTTGCTTTCCGAAAGGTCGATTAGGATTTCAGATGTTTTGCAAATTGATGGAGATATTGTCAAAATACAGGAGATTGGCCTACGTACTTCTAAAGGATTAAACACAGACGATATTTCAATTATTATTCCCAACTCCTTAATTACCACAAATAAGGTTATTAATTGGAGTCATCAATCCAATCTAAATCGTTTTAGGATCGATGTTGGGGTTAGTTATGGAAGTGATGTAGAATTTGTCATAAAAATTCTTGAAGAAAGTGCCAAAGGGCATCCAGATGTGGATAATACAAAGTTGGTTGAAGCAAGACTTAAGAATTTTGGAAATTCGTCCTTAGATTTCCAAGTGCTTTTTTATAGTAGTACAATTTTTGGTTCAGACAGGATGAAAAGTGATATTCGTAGAATTATTAACACCAAGTTTAATGAAAATAATATTACCATACCCTTCCCTCAAATGGACGTGTATATAAAATCGAACGACGCAAATGAGTAAAATAAGTTTTTTCCTGTTTACAGAGTATTTGGCTTATTTCAGAAGATATAATTCCATGTTCAAAAAAATATTTTAACTAGAGTTTAATAACAGAAGGTGTGAATTGAAGGGAGAATACGAAGTAATTTAATGATTTAAAAGATGGCCTAATGAAGGAGTCCTCCTTTTCTTGGGCCAAGTTATTAGTCCTGGTATTTAATTCATCAGATTCTCTCTTTTAATAATTAATAATTTTAATATCATACTACTTACGCCCGGTAAAATGTTCCATGGTTTTATAAATCCCTAAAACACTTCCTGCAAACCAGTCGAATATCTTAATTGACATAATTGCCTGTCCTAACCTAGTCACCTTATAAATATATCCGGGAATAGTCAGCATTTTTTTATTTTTTTCTATTGCCTTTATAATGGTTAGGGCAGTAGCTTCTGGCTCTAGAATTGGTATTTTTGACTTTACACCATCAAACATTCCAGTGTTAATATAATACGGCATAACAGTGGTTACGTTCACATTCTTATTCATCTGTTTCATTTCCAGTCGTAAACTATCCGACCATCCAATTAACGACCATTTACTTGCAGCATAAACCGACATTTTAGGGTTAGAAATAAGACCACCAGATGAGGCTATATTACAGATGTGACCTGAATTTCTATTGATCATATCCTTTAAAAATTCGGCTGTAATTAACATAGGAGCGTTGGCATTAACTTCCATTGTTTTAATTATATCTGCTGTGGAATGGTCATGAAAATATTCACCAACAATTATTCCTGCATTATTGATAAGAACATCTATACTTCCATGAATTTCTTTCACTTCTTTTGCAACGGTTTGTATTTGTTTACTCTTGGAAACATCTACGTTAAAGGCAGAAATAACCCCCAAATTTGAAAAGGCAGAGATTGTTTTTTCGGTATTTTCTTGATTAAAATCCCAAATTATCACTTTTGCATTGCGCTCTAACATCAATCTGGCCATAATTTTACCAATACCAGATGCTCCCCCTGTTATTAAAACTGTTTTATCTTTTAACTGCATTATTATTCTATTTTTTATTTAAGTTATCAAAAAAAAGTAGTTGTGGTAAACACAAATGCCAGTGGAAAGTTACCTTATTGCCCTGGTCATCATTGCTAAAGCGTATAAGGTATAGGCATCTTTATCCTATCGAAGATAGGGTAATAATAAGTAGAGTGCAAGTTCTTTTATTCCAGCCTGTAGCTTACTAAATTATGCACGAAAAGGGGATAATTAATAACCTTAACGATACCGGTTGTAATGTACTGTAGAAGGAATTGGGACATTATAATGGGGGGCGCTTCTCCTATTATTTATCCGAGGAGGGATGACGTTCGTTTTATTTACAATTAAAAGAAGCGTTTAAATCATGTACCCTACTACCGATTGATCTGCAATTAATTAGAATAAGTGGAACCCCACTTAAAATTCTAATTCAAGGTGTTGTAAAAGAAAATGAAATGAAGAAAGGCTACAGTGCTGGAGATCCATACAAGATGCCCCTGAATTTGGAAAAGCAGAGGAACTTCAAGAAGAAAGACTCGAATACAGCGCTATTTTGATCTAGCGCCGGTAGTTTTTCTCCTTCTGGATTCTGAGCATAAGGTGAAAATGATAAATCTGAAGGGATGTGAAAGGTTGACGGTAAAAGGAAAAAGAGGTTTGAAAACTTACAGCTCCCATCGAGGATAATGGAGACGAATTGGGACTATATCAGTTTTATAAAGGATGCCTTCAATAATTATTATGATTTGAAACTTAGGATAGATGGGTTTATGGTGCCGCTCGCGATGATTTGCAAGTTTCCCAAAATGGAGAATATTTACTTAAAATCCTACTTTAATTGTTGAGGTTCGTGAACGACTTATTTTTTATACAAACCACTCATTTGAGCTGCCTACGTGTTAGCTTAGTGAGTAGTACTCAGTAGTTTCTTTTTTATTACTTATTATTTTCAATATTATTCCTGCATTAATAATTAATGCAGGAATAATTAAAACGTTTTACTGGTATTTACTTCCAATACATCGTATTGTATGAGAAGCACTGCTAAAAGAACAATAATCCTATTCCTCCTTTACATTTACTTCTCTTTCGACAAAAACTGCCTTTGCCACATTTAAAGCATTCAAAACTCGTGGGAAACCAGCATAGGGAAGTAGGTGGATTATGGCATCCACTATTTCCTTTGGGGTAATACCAATAGTAAGACCTGTGTTAATGTGTAATCTTAACTGGGGTTCTAATCCTTGTGTTACTAAGGATGATATGGTAATCAGTGTTTTTTTCTCATGGGATAATCCTTCTCTGGAATATATATCCCCAAATGCAAATTCAACAATATAATTCTCCAACTCAGGGTCTAAATCCATTAAACTCTCAAAGGTGATAGAGTAGGCCGGATTTTCAGATTTATCCTCATATTTCCGTATAACCTCCATACCTTTTTGAAAACGTTTCGATTTTTCCATGTCTTTTTTTATTATTTATGTTTTACTATTTAGTTTAATCTGGATGCATTCTATTATCCGCTTCAGTCGCTAGGATGCCTATTTTCAACATAAAATTAAACAAGCCCAATTATCTCGCCTTATTAGAATGCCACTCAACTATTTTATGAAAAAAGGAAAATTAGAATAATTTCCTGGAATATAAAAATTGGTTTCCAATAGCACATCGTCCCTGCACCATTATTAAATTGTCTAAAATTATATGGCTTGTTAAGGTTATTCAATTTCTGTTCGGCAATCTACTTTTTAGTATGAGGAGAAGGGAGATTTTAGCAATTGCGTTAAATTTTAAACCGTTTGCGAAGGACAAAATGCAATAGCATTCTTAGATTTATATAAATTCTACATGATGCAGCATCTTAGTTAACCTCTAGCCTAATGATGGATGTTTTAGAGGAAGATGGAATGAAAATTACCATTAGTATGCTGCAGCTTCGCAGAATGGTAAAAGTAGTATTCAATGAAACTATAAATCAGAAAATTAAGCTATATGAAAATTCAAGCCTATTTAGCCTTTAACGGTAATTGCCAAGAAGCATTAAATTTTTACGCCGATTTATTTGAGGCGGATATTATAAACAAACAATCCTATAAGGATAAAAAAATTGACGTTCCTTCTTCTTATCGAGATAAATTGCAACATGCGGAATTAAAGGGGAAAAACATTCATGTTATGGCTTATGATGCCTCTCCTGACACCCCTATTAATCATGGTAATCAGATTCACATGAGTGTAGATATGGATAGTAAGGAAAGTGCTTCGGAGATGTTTGGTGAACTTTCTAAGAGTGGAAGGGTTCATCATAATTTTAGAGAACGGGAGTGGGGGTATTTTGGAAGATGTACGGACAAATTTGGAATTAATTGGATGGTGAATTATAACAATTAAGGAGGTATTTTAATTAATGCTAAATAAAATGTTTCAAGTCCAGTAAAAGAAATAACTATCCCGTAAAAGTTGCTTTTACGGGATAGTTTTTATAATTCAACTTTAATGTGATGTATTATTTGTGGGGTTTACACCTTACTTTGTTATTAGACTATCCTCAATAAAATCTAAATCGTTTAGATTAGGAGAATTCTCTTTAAACATTATATTTTTGGATAGTTCAAATAGGTGGGCTTCGGTTTCAAAGAAATGCATCATATAACCAGCGGTGTTAATAAACATGACTATATCACCCCGTTCTGGTAATTTAGGCAGGGTAATCTTTCTTTTAAGAAGAACATCCCTTTCTAGACAATAGGCTCCAGTAAAATATACCTGTACTTCATCTGAATCTTCAGGGAAATTATGGTAAACGATATAAGGGTCTAACAGAAAATCTGCACTAGAACTCATCATTTGAGACATATTCATTTCAAGTCCCACTAACCATTGCCCTTTGGAATCTTTTTTTCTATGAGCTACTTTGGCGGCTGTAATACCGGTTTGGTTCAGTAATGATCTCCCTGGTTCGATCCTAATTTCAATATTTTCAGATTTTAATCGGTCAGTATTGTTCATATCATTGTTCGAATCCCTATAATCCAAGATTTCATTTAAAAAATCTACCCCATAAATGCTATTGAAAAAGGGGTATGTATTCAGTTTTCCGTTTAACTTCCCATCCACCATTTCATATCCCAATCCAGTACCATTAAACGTAATACTGGCATCTTCATTCTGGACGGACTCTCTTAACTTATAATCAAAATCTATCCATTCTTGCTCATGGGCCAAATAATTCATTAATATTCCTCCACCCATATCAATAAAAGTAATGGGGTACCCATTATGCTTTAATTGGTTAGCAAGAGAAATGCATGATGATAAGGCTAGTGCGCGTTGTTCGGTAGAATAACCATCTAAATGAAAATGCAATCCTGTTAAGTTTAAATTAGCTAACTCTTTATCTTTGCCTACGTGTTTGATTGTGAAAGGGATAACTTCATCTATATCAAATCCAAATCTGCTGTACAGCTTTTGTTTGTTTACATAAAACCCGCTAACCCTAATTCCTACATCCGCCTTAATGCCTAATTTTTTTGCTATGGAATTGATTAGGTTACATTCATCGGAATTATCCAGTATTATGGTAATTTTGTTTTGTAAGGCAAGTTCAATTTGATTGGTTGTCTTAATAGCGGAAGTCAATACTAGGCTTTGGCTATCTCCACCCAGTTCCAAGGATTGCAATAATTCTTTATAGCTTGCTGTGTCTACTCCTATTCCCGATTCTAGAGCATGTTTTACGAGTCCTCTAGATTTATTTGCTTTTCTAGCGTAATAAATCTGATGTCGAAGACCTCGAGATTCGAATACGTTTTTATATTTTTCAATGTTCTTCTCAAAAGAAGAAAGGTTATGCAGGTTTACCGGTGAACCATATTGTGCAATAAGCTGGTTTAATAGCTCCCCATCTTTAAATAGGTTATGCATCCATGCCGACGTTATTGGTGTAAGTCCATCTGTCGCGTTGCCTTTAAAATATTTCATCTGTTTTTATATGTTTACGGCTGTCAAGTTTCAGCCTAATTTCCGTTATAATATTCTTTGCCCATTGGGTAGCAAAATTGTTTCTTTCCCGTGAAAGGGTATCGTTATCAAAAGTTATCCCCTCAGTAGGAGTTCCATAAAAGGCTATATCCTTGTTAATTTTCCCATCCTTACTATAAGGATTTCCCTCCTTGTTTAAATCTATATATCCAGGTTTATAATAACCATTGGTCTTATTGGTATAAGGACGGACAATGCCATTCTCCATTAAATTATAAAACAAACCTCTGTGATCTTCACCTTCTGTGGCTCTAGGTATCCTAGCGTTGATCATATAGGTTACTGTTTCTTTTTTATTGGCGTGATTAAGAACGTGTACTTGTGAATGGGGATCATAGGTACAGCTGGTATTTTTCGCATAGGTAAAGTCAATAATCCCTGCCTCTTGAAGGGCTAATATCTTTTGGACATTCTGTAGGGGAGGACCATAAGCAAGCCTATTAAATAGTCCAAAGTAATACGAATCAAATTTATGCTGTGATGGTGCATCTAGTCCTCCAAAACTATAAATGCTATTAAAAATTGGGCTTATTTGGCGCCAAACTGATACGGCGGACATCAACGGGCTTTTTCCTACACCGAGCTTCGCTTCCTGTATTAGGTTTTTTATATAGTCCGAAATATAATCATGGGTTGGATATTGTTTACTGTGAAATGGATCTTCTAGATACTCCCAAGAAAATGGGGGTAGGTTAGGATATGCTAAATGAAAATGTGCGACTTGTTGCTTAATTTCGGAAAAATCTTCGCTAAAAATTAATTCTTGATTCTTTTCTTCAAACATGGCAGTATAGAAAGCGTAATAACATAACCTTTTTATCTTAGGAAGAACCGTTTTCATAAAACTACAGGGTCTAGCTAAAGTTGCTGGGTTCAAAACTGACTTGATAACCTCTGGGGGGATAATCTGTACATCCTGAGAGCCATTTCTAGGAATCATCGGCAATCCTGTTCTGGAAAATGGATATACTTTTAGAGGTTCCTTTCCGGAGGCTTTATACTTTAGGTAACCATTGGGCAATTCACTAAAGATCCCTCCACGACCTTCTGTAAGAGAAAGTGCCGTATCTATAAAGGTTAGTCCCATTCCTTTGATGGCCACTTTGGATTTTGGTAGTATTTGTCCAAGTTGCTCCACCGGATAGACAAAATGGATATACCCGGTCAATTTTTCCTGATGGGGAGGTTTATCGGTTCTGTACGAATAATGGCCAGTGGTAATTAATACCTTATGAAATTTTAAACTGGAGAGTAGGTCTTCCTCATCCTCGCTTTCCAAGGTATAACCACTATCACTTTTATGTATTTTCGTAATAGTCTTAACGTGCGTGGTAAGCTTCACATTGTTGGGAAGATAGTGGTAAAGTTTTTTAAAACAGTAGGAAAGGTATTTGCCTACCGAGGCTCTTGAGGAAAATAAATTGCGGATATTATTCTCTGGCTTCTCTTCTCTTTTTGATAACCATTGCACATAATCATCTATTTCCGAAGGAAGAAATTGGGGTCCATTGGTGGAATTAAATTTGATATTATGATTGGCGTAATTCATAATGAGATATTCGGGTTGATCTTGCCGATAGATATCCCCAGACCCAAAAAAAGCTGTTCTATTGAATAAATGGATAGAAATTGGGGCTTTAGTATTTGAATTCCTAATCTGCGCCAATAGATTTTCTAAGCCATATAGGCCTTTAGGCCCAAATCCTATGATTCCAATTGTAAGAGGGGCATCATCACCTAATTTTATCTTGTCTCGTTCTACCATCCTCCTATGGGGTATAGTACGTTTTTAACCCCTTCAATTTTCGTAGCTAACCAATCTTTATTATAAATGGTATCTAGATAGCGATCACCCCGATCGCTTAAGAGTAAAACACAATTGCTATTATCTGGAATATGGGCCTCGTATTTTTTAATTGCAGAAATTACTCCCCCTGTAGAACCGCCACAGAGAATTCCCTCTTCTTTTAAAAGAGACCAACAACCCCGCACACAATCTAGGTCGCTCACTTCCATATGATCCCAAAGTTTGGAGGTGTCCAAAAATTGTGAACGCACACTGGCGCCATGACCTGGAATTATTCTTTTTTCGGGAAGACCGCCAAATAGCACACTCCCCTTTGCATCTACGGCAATAATCTTCGTTTCGATATTATTTTCACTTATATAATCTGCACATCCCATAATTGTACCACAAGTACTTACTGCCATAAATAGGTAATCTACCTTGCCGTTAAGAGAATTTAAGATTTCTGTAATGGTGTTTTGGTGGGCAAGTGGATTATTTGGATTACCATATTGATTGGACCAATAGCTATTAGGGATTTGTTTTAGTAGTTGTTGGACTTTTTCTAGTCTGGCAGCTAAATACCCACCCTTTTCATTGGGAGTCTGTACGTACTCTATTTTAGCCCCATAAGTGAGTAATAACTTTTCGGTATGCCGATTGATATGGGGGTCTACAACTACAATCAATTTTAAATTGAAGTAAAGACACGCCTGAGCAAGCCCTAAGGCCATATTGCCTGAACTAGATTCAATAATGGTATGTCCTGGCTGAATTTTTCCATTATTTAGCGCTTCCAGTAAGATAAACATGGAAGTACGATCCTTAACACTTCCGCTGGGGTTGGACAATTCTAACTTTCCATAAACATTATAGGTAGAATTGTTGAAGAGTCTGTTCAGCTTTACTAAGGGCGTATTTCCAATGGTATCAACAATATTATTCGCAATCTTAATCTCTTTTTCTAATGCTATCATTACTAGTATTTTATTAATTAGACCTATGGTACTAGTTGAGGTATATACTTACCTGGAGTGAAAAAGTACCGTCAAATTAAATAAGTAGTTAACCTGTTCCGATATTTTGTTAACCGAAACAACCTCATACCCTTATTATGGCTTATGCGTTACGCTGCTAAACCATTACAGTTATATACTTAGTGCAATTAGGATCGCTGATCTAAATATAAAGAGGTTTTGGTGTGATAGGAATAGAGGTCTATTTTTATTTTCAATGTGCCCAAATCTGTTGAACTCTATATTTTATGATCTATTGAGTTACATTTTAAATCATTAAAGAAGATTTGTCTTTCTGAGGAATAGTAGTTTTATATAAAATTATTGAGATGCAGAACTGGATTTTATATACCTGGCTACAACAATTGAACAAACTATATGCTTATTCGCAACTTCAATATGTTAATGCGGCAATGAGAGCCCAATCCCCTATGTTAAAAAAGTTTTTGGAGGAAAGGGCTTTTGAAAGGCTAGATTTTATAACGGATATAGAATTAACCATTGAAGTGGGAGATGGTGAGTGTAATCATGGTCAGAGGTTAGAAGAGCTTTATCAAAGGCATATAAACTTATATGGTCAAAATGTTTTAAACTGTACTATTTGTAGGGATAGGGATTTTTTAGATACTGACTTCAAAATAATTGAAATTTGTAACCTGCTTCTTTCCAATAAGTTATTACCTAAAATCCGTCATACATTAAGAAACCATCTCCTAAAAGTAGAGTCAGCACGACTTTCAATTTATTATTTAAGAACCCTTTATCCCGAAGGGTAAGTAATAATATGAATAGTCCCATAGTTATCTTTTTGGATTGGAAATTTAATCACTAAGTGAGGTTTGAATGCTCCAACGTTTACTTGCCTGTTCCATTAAGGCGGGTAATAAAATATTAAATTTTTTTCTTCTGATGTCTTATGGTCTACCTTGTCATGGAATAATGTGTAATATAACTTATTAGAAACTGATTGAAATTCCGGCATTTCAATTTGCTTCCTTAATGGTTTAAAAGAAATGTATAATTCTTAGAAGCCTCCAACTATATAACTTATTAGGCCACCTACGTAAAACAGTTAATTTTTAATCCATTACCATTCATCGGAGTGCCTAGATTATTCTACCTTTTTAAAAAAAATAGTTCGAACAATTTAAAAATAGGAAGTAATGAAAAAATATGTTTTAGTTCTTGGTATCTCTTTCGCTCTAATGGCCCAAATTGGGTGTAAATCTAGTAAAGCCACTCAAAATGCACAGAAAAAAGAATCTATGAATATGGCTACAACTAAAGGATCGCAAGCTGCACAATCTTCAAAAGCTTCTGAAAAGGAAGTGGTGGAGGAAGATAATACAACCAATCTAGTTCAAGGGTATAATGGATCAACAGGTTCTAATGTGAATGTAAATTCTGCATCCCTAGAAGTTCCAATAACTACCAAAGAAGATTTTGCTAAAATGTATACAGAGTTAAATATGACTGACAACCAAATTAAACGATTGGAAAGCGCTATTAAAGAATTTGAAGACAAGCAGCGTAACGCTCCTAATGGAAAAATGATGGGTACGATTTCTAGTGAAAGGGAAAGACAATTGAAACAAATTTTATCTGATGAGCAATATTCCTCATATGAACAATGGAAGAAGAATAATTAGGCATTAGGATCATATAACTTTGGTGAAAATCAGTTATAGGTTTTCACCATGGTTATTTGCTTAAATAGCATAGGAGCTATTCCATTAAGAGCTTATTGCTTTAAATATGAGGTGTTTATTGTTGAAAGTCATATAGCTAGCATTGAATTTTAAATTGTAATACTTAATATCATGTAAAGTAGAAATAAAGAATACATGAAGGCGAGCGAAAGCGCTCCGATGCCAACTAAACAAAAAGACGATGCTGGAGTGAGTAATCAAACTACGAATGTACCAAGAACAAGATTTCCTTGGGCGATCATAGCAGTGATTACAGTAATCCTTATAGTAATTGCATTATTGATGTTAATGAGTGGGTAAGCTAAAAAAGTTTCAGTTGTATTAATCTTCTTTAATTGTTTCAATATTGGAATCTATATAACCAAAACCTATATTGATGAGAACTACTAATATGGTTAATATTGCTAGTTCCATAAACATTCCTGTGGCTGCAAGACAACCCGTACCAGCACTACACCAAACAGTGGCAGCAGTAGTAAGTCCCTTAACCTTATTCTCTTTTTGTAATATTACTCCTCCTCCCAAGAACCCGATTCCTATAATAACTTGACTAAGTACCCTAGTAATGTCTACATTTGGTTCTCCTTGATATCTAAGTGATATAAGTACAAATACGGCAGCACCTATAGACACTAACGTATTGGTCTTCAATCCCGCATGTTTGCCTTTAAATTCTCTTTCCAACCCAATTAATAGGCCAGACACCATTGCCACCCCGATTTTTAAGCTGAATTGCAACACTTCGTTATAGGTATCTACTTCTAGCATGGTCTATATTATTAATTTACATATAGTTGTTGTTTACCCATTAAATTAGAGTTTCAGTAAGCGGTTTATAAAAGAATGGTATAGGGTTTGGTATACCCTAAAGATAGAATGGATGCATAATATGTTTGTACTCAATAAAATAGATTTTTAACTTAAAAAGCTAATTGAAATTGTTGTCTCTAACTACTTCTGCGGCTACCATATAGATAAAAAAAACACCCTCACGATTAGGTGAGGGTGCAATAATAATTTGGGATGAAAATTTAGCGACTCCACTCGTCGATTTGATCCTCTAATTCTTCTCTTTTCTTTCCTGTCTTTTCTTGCAGGCGACCCATCATTTCATCAAATTTACCTTCTGTATAGGTAAGGTCATTATCGGTAAGATCACCGTACTTTTGCTTAAACTTACCTTTTACTTGTTTCCATTTTCCTTCTAATTGATCCTTGTTCATAATATTTTAAATTTAAATTAGACCATTAAGGCCTAGTAGGTTAATATTAATTACTTTTAATTATAACCCTAAATTAGGTAGATTGATTCATCTTTATGATTCCAGAAAATTTTACTTTTAACTCAATAACATTTTAACCCACCCAATAAGATGTGAAGGCTTCAAGAAATGCCTGTCCCTTTCCATTCAAGCAGAGGAGAGAATGATATTCAGAGTATCAAATCAAGGCCAATTTTATATGTCCTGCTTTTAAATATGTTAGATCTGTCTTTGTTTACAGCTATTAATATTATGGTGCTGTGAATTTTGATGATTAACTATTATCTATAGATTGAAACACCTTTTTTACCAATCATTTTTTGTGCTAATTTTGGGAAGGAAACAATAGGATGTTGTTTCTTATAATATGAATTTAAACTTACAAAGGGAAAGTTTCATTCTCATAAAATTTAAGTGTCTGTAGCGATAATCTCCCGAGCTAATTTCTCACTTGCCGAAAGTGAAAATACACTTTTGGTTTTCCGGAACGGATTGGGATTGGGTATGGTTTTTTCGTCAATTTTTTTGAAAATAGTGGGATGTACGTAATAATTTCTGCAAACACTTGGTGTATTGCCTAATTCCGAGGCCACCATTTTAATAACGATATTGCTAAACTTCTTTCTACCTCCTTTTTTTTGGTCATTCAGGGCTATAGGATAAAATTCAACCGCTAAGCGATTTGCTGCCCAAGTTCTAAAATCTTTGCTGCTATATTCGGAAGACATATACATTCCTATGTAAGAATTAACATCATCACTGTCCACATCATGGTAGTTGCCATTACTATCTCGGTACCTAAAAATTTCATAGCCCGGAAGATCGGCGGCCTTAGTTATAAATGGAACCAATTCTGGATGATTAATATAAACTTCCTGTTCCTGATTGCTCTTACCCTTAAAAGAAAGAAGCAGTCCATCATCTTCAATGGATAAGTGTTTTCTTCTTAAGGTGGTCAATCCATAAGAATCGTTTTGTTTTTTATACTCTTTATTGCCAATTCTGATCCCGTACTCGTCTAAGAGCAATATAATTAAAGCAATGAGTTTGTTTTTACTCCAACCCTTAGCGTATAGATCTTTATATGCTCTTTTACGGATTTTTGTCAAGTTACTAGAAAACGCGATCATTCGTTTGAACTTTTCTTCTTGCTGTTGCTTTTCAAAAACGGAGTGATAAATATATTGTTTCCTGTTTTTGGCATCCCTTCCAATTGCTTGGATATGACCATCATTAAAACGACATATTTGAACGTCTGTCCACATAGGAGGGATTACCAGGTTACGCAATCTTTTTAGTGATTTTTTGTCAGAAATTCTATTCCCGTGTTCATCATAAAAGCAATAGCCCCTACCACGTTTCTTCCTAGAAATAACCATTGCGGAATCATCAATTTCTTTAACCTGATTTCTTTTGTTTGCCATGACTTTTCTTTTAAGAAACATATTATACGCTTTCCTTAGGCGTTTTTAATGGGTTGGAAATCACCTTGTATATTTCCTTATTAAAGTTAAATAGTTAACAAGAGTGGATGCCCTTAAAAAAATAATATTTTAATCCTAAAGGAAGATTCTAAATTGTTGGAGACATTTAAGACTATAGCCTATCTGTCAGTGAATATTTTAAGGTAATTAAATCATGTGGGTAGGTCTAGGTTGATCTATCCATAAAAAAAAGGTTCCAATACAAAATTTATTGGAACCTTTTTTATGATTAAAGAAGTGTTTTAAACACTTCTTCCCGTTACTAATTTGTAAACGATTAGTATTACAGCTACTACTAATAGAAGATGTATAATACCTCCAATATCGGGGAAAACGGTAAAACCTACTAACCAGCCAATAATTAAAATTGCTACGATAATCCATACTATTTCTCTCATAATGTTTCGAATTTTGGTTTATATTTAAGGTTAATTTTAAAGGAACTAATTCCCTCTTATTGTATATATTTTAATTTCTATTTGATTTACATTTAAGTGTTGAATAACAAAGGTTACTATTTTTAGACAGGGATATTATCCACCTTATCCATTCTATCCCAATTTCGATGTTTTGCAATAGCTTCAATAAATTCCTTGGTTGTACCATTGATAAGTACCGCCTTATCTGCTTTAAAGTCCTTGCCAAATGTTCTATCCAATAGTTGTTCGCCTTCATTATCAACTGCAATCGCTTTACAGTGTTTTAGTGCTTCGTTTATAAACTTTATGAATTTGGCGTGTTTTATAAGTTCATTGACCGATTTATTTCCTCCGGGGATATATACGGCATCATAGAGCACACTCTCGGTGGTAGTTATGGAGGCGTCAATTTTATATTCCTTATTGGAATCGCTTTTAACTGTTCCTCCTGTAGGAGCTATCAATTTAATTTGCGCTTTCTCTTTTTGTATTGCCGATTTCATATCACTAAAGTCGGATTCGCTAAAACCATCCGATACCAATACTGCTATTTGTCTGGTTGCTATACTCTTAAACTTTGTATTGGCCTGACTTAATGCAGCGGACTTGTCCAAGTAATTTATCTTGGGGCCGGGTTGAAAATCTTCTACATTACTATCAGCTCCAATTGCCTGATTGATAGGTTGTTCTATGCTTTCAGGTATCGCAATTCCTAAATTTGCCGAGACAGTTTCCGCCAAGTCCTCATCTATTTGTTGTATTAACCATAGCATACGCTGTACTATATGGGTATGCGTACACTTTCCCAATTCAAAAGAATAGGCATCTGCTACGTGTTTTTGTTCCCATGGGGCTAAACTGCGGTAGAAGAGGGCAGGCTGAGAAAAGTGATCGCTAAAACTTTTACTTCGGGTCCTTATCTTTTTGGCATCAATACGTTCTTCATAGGAGGAGAATCCGCCTTCTGATATTTTAGATAAAAACGGACATCCGCCACCCAATGTATTAGGAAAATAGGCGGTTTGCCCTTTAGGGATATTCATCTGCATTTGGCCGTCTCGCTGGTTATGATGAGCATCTACCACTGGCTGATTAATGGGAATTTGATGGAAATTAGGGCTTCCTAAGCGCGAAAGTTGGGTATCGCGATATGAAAATAACCTACCTTGTAACAATGGATCGTTTGAAAAATCTATTCCAGGGACAATATTTCCCGGAAGGAAGGCTACCTGCTCCGTTTCTGCGAAAAAATTCTCTGGATTCCGATTTAGGGTCATTTTACCAATAATCTTAACGGGAACCATTTCCTCGGGAATAAGTTTTGTGGGGTCTAGTAGGTCAAATTCAAATTTATGTTCGTCTTCTTCAGGGATAATTTGAACTCCAAATTCCCATTGAGGAAATTCACCCGAATCAATTGCGTCCCATAAATCTCTTCTGTGAAAATCCGAATCGGCACCACTTATTTTTACTGCCTCATCCCATGTTACAGAATGCACACCCAACACCGGTTTCCAATGAAATCTTACAAAATGGGATTCACCTGATTTATTGATCAAGCGATAGGTATGAATCCCAAAGCCTTCCATCATTCTTAAGCTCCTGGGAATAGCTCTATCACTCATAACCCATATTTGGTTGTGCAGTGTTTCTGTGGCCAAACTAACAAAATCATAAAAAGTATCATGGGCAGACGCGGCCTGGGGAATCTCTTTATTAGGTTCTGGTTTTACGGAATGCACCAAATCTGGGAATTTCATGGCATCCTGTATAAAGAATATGGGCATATTATTGCCCACTAAATCCCATGTCCCTTCTTGGGTATAGAATTTAACGGCAAAACCCCTAACGTCTCTAGCCAAATCAGTAGATCCTTTGGAACCCGCAACAGTAGAAAACCTTGCGAAAACAGGAGTTTTACGATTGGTATCGGTGAGAATTCCGGCTTTTGAAAATTGCTCGATACTTTCAGTTAGTTCAAAATACCCGTGTGCTCCACTACCTCTTGCATGAACAATACGCTCTGGAATTCGCTCATGATCAAAACTGGTTATTTTCTCTCTTAGAATGAAATCCTCAAGTAAGCTTGCACCTCTAGATCCAGATTTTAAGGAATTATTGGTATCGTTTACCTTTAGACCTTGGCGAGTGGTTAATGGCTGATTTTCTCCATCCACCGTATGTCTCTTTAATCTCTTTATTTTATCATTCTCACTTTTCTCCATGGTCAAAAATGTTTTTGCTAATAGACTTCCTTAAAATTTTTTATAAAAATACATGCTCTTCCGCTCTCCTACGATCTTAATTGAATCAATAATTGCCGTTAATGAATATTATTTGCAATTTTTTTGACGACAACATAGCTAGTTTGCTTTTATAGTGCATATTTGACAATGATTGAGACAGTTGGTAATAGTATAAACAGGAGTCAAGAACCGTACTAACTATGTATTTAGGTTTTATAACAAAGTTTTCAAGGATGGTGCGTGTAATGAAACCTACCATTCTTCTATTTCTTTACGTACTTCACTTATGGAAATCCCTCTCACTTCAGCTATTTTTTCCACAACTCTTTCAAAACCACCAGCCTCAAAGTAGAGGTCTTCTAAATTTATTTCCTTATGTTTTTTTAAATATTCTTCTTGAATATCGTTCCATTTCTCTCGTGGAGTATCATATTGATTTAAATTTCGAGGCTCTTTATTATTAATGTTATCATTTTCTAGGTCGTCTGGGAAATCTTTTTTCTGCTTAGTCATATTGTAATTATTTACTTCATGGTTATATTATCTATTTTCTGCTGAGGTCCATTTTTTTAATGGCATCACCACAGCTCACAAAGAATTCTTTTATCTCTTCTTTCTGATCTTTTAATGCTATCGTAGGATCTATTTTATTCACAGCTCTATGGACTCTTTCTGTTTCTTTAGAAAGGTCTGGAAACTTTTGCACCTGTAATTGGGTAATAACCTCGCTTACCTCTTTACCCGCACTGTTAATATGAATTATAAGGTTAGACGCCGTTGTGTTATTCCTTATGGTTAGGGAGCTTTCTTTTAAAGTTTCGAGCTTATCGTCCATTTTTAGATGGTATTCTAGGGCAGTTGTTCTAACCATATTAATTAATTGGACCATTACACTTCTGGTATAATTAGGGTCCGATCCTAATTGCTGCCTATCTCCTAAGAGAGAAAGATATATTGCTGTTTCTTCTGCAGATTTAGAAAATTGGGAATTATTATTTTCTTTAATCTCTTTTTTTAGGGATACATCCGACACTACGGCAGGCATAGTACTCTCTTTATTCATTTTATCCGTTGTAAAAGCCATGTATGCAACAAGTAACAACACCACTAATAAAAGTACAGACCATGTCCACACTGGTATTTTGGTGGACGATTTAATTTTCGCCATTGTTTTAATTTTTTTGAAGGATAAAATCCGATACAATTTCTAGAGTTTGGTTATACGGTAACTTTTAAGCCGAATGAAAATTACATTGCATACAGTGAAACTAACCTCTTATTTTTAAAAGGGCTAATCCTATCCATTCTATAATTACCCTAATAAATTACTAGGTGAATTTTAATATGTTACCTATTTATTAATTAAGTGGATTTGAACGCTCCAACAATTGCTTGCCCTGTCCGTTCAGGTATGCTTCAAATAGTATAGGGTAGTGAACGTTAAATGGCATACGGCTTGCCTTAAAGTACTTAACTATATCAGCACCAGGGTAAAAGGGTAAAAGACGATTTAGGATAAAGACTCAATTTTTTAGAACTAGGATTTCTATTCTTTAAGGGAACAAACTCCGAAACTGCGGTATAGTGGTAAAGGTGTATGTAATGGAAATTAAAATGCTATAAAAATGCGATACGGTTAATCAATCTTCAGTTAGAGGTATTTAAACCTGTTATAACAAGTTATATTTATTACCTGATAAAACACTTCCTAGTTGCACTGTCCTTTTTTTGAATTTAGTGTAATGACGAGCTGTTTTAGACGTACAGATTTATAGGTGTTTTGTAAGGACCTTATTGATTTGTTGGCTTGGATTAATATAAATACTAACTTGTTTAATTGAATTGCTTTTGGTTGCTAAAAAACTATTGATATTTCTGGCCGACGATGACCAGGATGATAGGATGCTCTTTTTGGAAGCAATTGATGAGATTTTGCTTGAAACAGAGACAAAAACCTTTGACAATGGGGTTGATTTGATGGCGAAATTATTGGAAAATGATGCGCCACTACCTGATTTGATATTTCTAGATTTAAATATGCCGTTGATGACAGGGGAGGAGTGTCTCGTAGATATCCGTAATGAGCCCCGACTTGCTGAAATACCTATTATAATATATTCGGGATATATGGATTATGATAAAATTAATTTACTTCGAAAAAAAGGAGCAAATAAATATTTACAAAAACCATCTTCTTTTAAAAGCCTTCAGGGATTAATAGAGCAAGGAATATTATCCATTTACAAGTCGGAATTTGAACAAGCCTATATAATTAAAGAAGATAGGGATTAAGAGGTCTAACCAATGTCCATTAGCCTCTGAGTAGGTTTAGTAAATTGTATTGTAGGTGATTATAGGAGTGGAATGTAGTTTTCCGGGTCATAAATGTAATACAAAAATAGAAGTTATGAAGTTGGATAAATACACAAAGCGGGCTATAATTGGTGGATTCATTAGCATGATGGTCATCGCTTTAGGAACTATCATGTTAGGAAGATTAAGTGGTTATGAAGCTAAAGAATTAATAAAAAGTTCTTTAGATGGAATGAATACACTGTGTAATACAATAGCATTGGCCTCGGCAACTATTTTGGCTTTGCTTTTAACCTTGTTGAGTCTTAGTTCAAGCTCTAGGTCGGAGCTTAAAATGGAGTTTTATAAAGATGTGCTTCGGATTGCTAAACTAGATACTATAATTTTTATTGCTGCTGTTATAACTTTCCTGTTGTTTAATTTACCCATTACCGAATCGGATAATGTGCCCAATAATTGGTTTAATATTCTTTATTACCTCTCCTTAGGGGTTTCCAGCGTATTAAGTGCTGCCTTAATAGTTGTTGTACTCTTACTGTATAATACCGTAGTGAACTTAATTCAAATAGTAGGAATGGGAGTTGCTGATCATCCATTGGCTGCTGATGAGAATGACCTAGAACGGAAAAAAGAGTAGAAATAAAGTTCTACATTCATATTTAAAAAAAAGTGCTTCTCTACATTAAGAATAATCAGACTTAATTAATAATGGATTAGAAGGATGGCGCCTCAATTCTGCAAAATTAAAGTTTCAGTTGTATGATCTATAAGTTATCCCTTTGTCCACATAACCAAATTTACGGGAAAATGGGTTTTATACTCCATGATCGATATCGATAATAATATATTCTTTTGAATGCATCAAATCTTTATTTTGCTCCTAAATTTATCATCAATACTTTTTGAGTATTACACCTTTAAAATTTGTAATTATGGATAAAAAAATTATTGACAAAAAACAAGGAGTTGAGGATACTGAATTGCTTAAGGAAGAAAAAGATCCAAAACAGAACTATATTTTTCAGAAAACCAACATCACTAAAACTGGATTTATCATTATCCTGGTTGCATTAATCCTTATAGTTATTGGAATTACTATTTCCGGAGCATTTTTCGGTTCTGACGTCCAAAATCCTTAAAGTGTTAAATTTATAAGGATCTTCTTTAGGTTTTAGAATTGTATATCATTTGTTGGGAGTAGATGGGTTTAATTCTTGCTCTACAGCAAGTGACGCGTCTCCTTCGGTCCCGTATTCTATTTTGTAAATGCGTACAACAACTAAAAATAAACTAATTAATAAGGGTCCGAATATTAATCCTATAAACCCGAAAAGCGGGATTCCTATAATAACTCCAATTAGCGTTATTAAGGGATGTACATCGTCTAATTTCTGTAGTACAAACAATCTAATAATATTATCAGTAAGGCCGATGACTACTATTCCATAAATTAAAATTCCCCATGCCTGAAAATCATTTCCGTTAGACATCGCAAGAATAAAGACTGGGATGGTACCAAGAAAGCTTCCGATAAATGGAACCATAGATCCAATGGTTACAATCACCGCCCAGAAAATTGGGCTCTCTATACCAAAAATGTAAAAGCCTATTAATGCAATTATACCTTGTGCAATGGCTACCAAAGGTATTCCAATAGCATTGGCGCGAACCATTTCACGGGTTTCAACGCCTATAATTTTTAGATTGTGTGATTTTATGGGTATATAGGCGTAGAGTGCTTCACGTAGTTCCCTTCGGTTCGTAAGCATATAGTACAAGAAAAAATACATAATGGTAATCGCCATAAACATGTCAAATGTGCCCCCAGCAAAGCCTTGTAGATTTTCGGATAACCATTTAGAAATTGCAGATACATCTATCTGTGAGGAAATATCGTACCCTAATCGGTCTTCCCAAATTTGTAATTCCGATTTAAAAGCTTCCACTACCCTTTCGGAATTGGCCACTGTTTTTCCTATTTTATTGCCCAACATCATTATGGCGCCAGCAACCGGAACAAGGATTACTAAAAAGGAAGCAAGCATTAGAGTTCCAGCTGCTAAATTTCTATTCCAACCTCGGTTCACCAAATAGGCCATTGGCCTTTTTATAAGCACATAAATGGTTATGGCCCCAAGCACACCGGATAGGTAAGGCAACATCTCCACAAAAATAAGGCCTCCTAAAAAGGTAATCATTAATAATACTACGAGTTGCCTAATAGTTTTTGAGCTGATCCCATCCATATATTAAAATTTATATAAAATAATAAAACTCATTATCCAAAGGGTGGTTGCCTTCTTTTCTGACTAATGATGCTGTAAAAGTAAGTTGAGTTTAATAAATTCTTAACGTTTTTCAAAAATAACTTAATGTTAATGCTTTTTGCTTAAGTAGGGGCTAATAAAACTTTTTAGATTTTAAAGTGAATTTAATAATTAATTATTGAAGACTCTTATAAAACAAAAATCATGCAATTCCTCTATTTTCTACCACCAATATTAATGAACTAATCATTTGCGGTAACCATTAGTTTGATATAGTCAACTGCATTGCAATGTATAATCTAATTTTAATTAAGGAATAATACTTGAACGCTAAAGCTGGAACGTCACAAATAACCTAAAAGTATGAAATCTAATAAACCGTGAACAATGGCAGAAATAAAAATTAAAAAGAAAAGCCCTATATGGCCCTGGATTGTAGTCTTGGTAATAATAATTTCAGTAATCGTATATTTATTCGTTTATTCTGATAACGTTAATATAGAGGATGATAAACCACATATCGGACATGATGAACAGATAGAGAATAGTACAGGTGAGTGTACTGAAGATGATGTATTAAATGGAAATTTAATGTATTTCTATACGAATAAGAAAACAATGATTTCCTAAATCTTAAAAGTGTAACACTATGAAAACTAATGAAAAACATTTGTATTATTTAAGTGAGTTGTCGGATTATAAAGTAGATCCTAATTATACCAACGTGCATGGTTGGCCAGTTAAGGACGCTGCTTTAAGAACCATTGGCACGGTAACCAATCTTTTAGTAAATAAAAAAACTGAGCGGGTAGTTTATTTAGATGTAGAGGTTGACGCATCTATAATTGATGCCAACCATGATCCTTATAGGAGGTCTGCCAATTTGGAAACTCGCGAATATATTAATGAGGAGGGGGAGAATCATATAATTATTCCCATTGGTTTGGTAGATATTGACACGGTAAAAAAACACGTGTTCACAGAAATTATAGATCACCAAACTTTTGCTGAAACTAAGCGAATTAGACCCAATACAATAATTGAGAAGGATTATGAGAGTGATGTGCTCAATTCTTTCCGAAGGCGATATGTGGAAGAACCTGCAGTCGGGACAGATAATAGCTTCTTAGATGGCATAGATGAAGACCAAGTGCCTATCCTTAAAAATGGTAAGGAAGATATTCCTATAGATAAATTTGATTGGTACGACGCCGGAAATGAAGCTATTGAACCTCCATTAGAATCCGAAGAAAAAGATTTTTACCGTCACAAGCAATTTGATGATTCTAAGTTTCAAAATAGATAAATAGGTGAAAGGGTCTCATCAGGGTACCGCTTTTATCAAATACTTGTTAGATTATCTCCCCTCCATAAAAATGCCGTTGTACGTTATTTTAGTTATAGTCAATATATATAATAAATATTATGGACACTTTAAAAGTGAAAGGAGTTTTAGAAACCGCTCTCTATGTTTCTAATTTACAGGTTTCAATAGACTTTTATAAAGCTATTTTCAATATTGACATTCTTATAGAAAACCAAAGTTTTTGTGCTTTAAATATATTTAACAAACAAGTTCTGCTTCTTTTTCAAAAAGGTTCAGCAAGCCAAGGCAGTAGTAGTTCTGGGGGCATCATTCCACCACATGATGGATTTGGAAATCTGCATCTCGCGTTTTGTATTTCGGAAATTGACCTTTTTCCGTGGAAGGAATGGTTAACTAAAAATAAGGTTGAGATTGAAAGTGAATATAAATGGGAACGCGGGGGGACAAGCCTTTATTTCCGTGACCCCGACAATCATTTATTGGAATTGGCTACACCTGGGTTGTGGACCATTTATTAAATAGTAACCACAACTAAGTTTTGAATCAAGATAAATCGTTTCTGAAATGTGATGAATCTTATTAATCCTTTGTTATGAAAAATTCAAATTATACTAACTTTATTTTAATGTTAATATGCTCAGCCATATCTATGTATATAACCATGTATTTTAATACGTATGAATTCAGTCATGTATATTTTAGCTGGACAAGAATGTACATGACCTTAATAGGGATAGGGGGAATGGCAATTATTATGCTGTTATTTATGTTGAATATGTATCCTAATAGAATGAAAAACACAAGCATAATTTTGGGAAGTATTCTACTGATGTTTTTGTCTACTTATTTGGTTCGCCAACAAAGTCCGATCAACGATATAAAATGGATGAAGGCGATGATACCTCATCATTCCATTGCTATTCTTACTAGTGGTCGTGCCAACATACAAGATCCAGAGGTGAAACAGTTGGCGGAGCAGATTATTAAAGCACAGGAAAAGGAGATAGCTGAAATGAAAAAAATGATTAAGCGATTAGAAAATAAATAAAAAATCCATTGCTTTAATTAGCTATACTTATTAAGAAGCTTACTCTAGCACTACTTACGTTAAGAACCATGCTGCAATTGAAAAATATATTATTACACCACAGATATCAGATAAAGAAGTAACTAAAGGTGCACTGGCGGTGGCTGGATCTAATTTTAATCTTGTAAATATAAAGGGTAATAAGAGGCCTATCAAGCTACCTATCATTACTGTTAAAATCATAGAGAGCGCAACTACGATTATTATTTCTGGAGCTCGGAAGCTTGCGATCGCGGCTACCCCTACAGCCATAGTAATTCCCAAGAGAAATGAGACAATAAATTCCTTTCCTACAAGCTTATGCCAATCGCTTAATTTTACGCCGCCTACCGCTAAATATCGAATCATTAGGGTAGCAGACTGTGAAC
This sequence comes from Arenibacter certesii DSM 19833, assembly GCF_000429545.1. Taxonomy (GTDB): domain Bacteria; phylum Bacteroidota; class Bacteroidia; order Flavobacteriales; family Flavobacteriaceae; genus Arenibacter; species Arenibacter certesii. Next base: position 22,683 of record NZ_AUCB01000033.1, on the reverse strand, counting down.
CAGCATTTCCACCACTATCGATTAGTAGGGGTAAAAAGAACACTAAGGGAACAAAGGATTGGATAACGTCTTCAAAACCGGACATGGCAGCACCGGAAAAGACATTCATAAAAACGAGTACAAAAAGCCAGCCCACCCGATTTTTATATAAGTTAAAAACTTTGGCCTTAATGGGATCAGTAATAGCACCTTTTATCGATCCAAATTTATGGAAATCTTCGGTGGATTCTAATTCTTCTACGTCCATTATATCGTCAAAGGTCACGATACCTATAAGTATTTCTTCATCATTCAAAACGGGGAGGGCAGCCCTATCAGATTCTTTAAATAATTTTACAGCCTCCTCCTGATCGTCCATTGCATTTAGTGCGACAAAACGATGGTCCATAAGCTCTTCGATAAGTTGATTGGGAGCCGCTAACAGAATTTTTCTTATTCGGATATCGTCGACCATTTTACCAGCTTCATTTACAATGAAGATTACGTTTAAGGTATCCGAGTTTTGACCGTTTTTTCTGATATATTCAAAAGTTTCTGCGACGGAGAAGTTAGGTTTAACTGCTACGAACTCCGGAGTCATAAGTCGGCCAACACTGTCTTTTGGATAACTTAGGAGTTGGGTTGTAATCTCTCGCTCTTCTGGAGATAATAATCGGATTAGGCTTTGAGATACATCCGTTGGCAATTGTTTGAAAAAAGAAGTTCTATCATCCGGTTCAATATCGTTTAGAAGACTAGCAACCTTAAGCGGGTTTTCTCCCAAAAACTCGATAATATTTAGTTGGTCAGAATAAGAAAGTAACTTAAATATTCTTTTTGCCCTTTCCTTGGTGAGCAGTCTAAAAAGAATAATTTGCTCCCTTTTTGGAATATCTTGTAGGATTTGAACTACTTCATTGGCCTCTAAATCGTTAATTGAACGATTTATTAATTTCCATTCTTTATTCCTGATCATATCCAGGAAGTTTATTTTAGATTCGATCATACCGATATGGGTAAATTTTGCTTTAATATATGAGCTGTATAATTATGTGTAATCCGGACCCAAAAAAAGGTCAGACAGATTGTAATTGTGAGGTAGGCGTTTCCGCTTTAATAAATATTATCAAACTCACGGACAGCGTTAAAATTAAGCGCTTTAAATCACATCTGCAATCAACGTGACTCTTTTTAATGGAGGATTTAAGGGGGGCATTGTATTACAGAGAATATAAATTATCCCAACTATTTTGTGTACTTTAAAATATAGCTATATTGTTTAATGTGTAATACACTAACGATCACTTGATATACAGAAATCTTGGTGGTGCAATCAGTTACATATTAAATTTTGGAAAGAAGCCTTATTGTAATGGGGCATAAATGAAAGGGAATTGATTAAACGAAAATGACTATGAAGACTAAAATAACAACAGAGAAATTGCCGATAAAGATTTGGTTAGAAGAAGGAGAAATGGAGGAAGGAGCGCTGGCACAGGCCCGTAATTTGGCCAATCTCCCTTTTGCATATAAACATATTGCCATTATGCCAGACACGCACCAAGGGTACGGCATGCCTATTGGGGCCATTTTGGCTACCAAGGGAGCCATTATTCCCAATGCCGTGGGAGTAGATATTGGCTGCGGTATGTGTTCCTTACGGACCAATTTAACCAACTTGGAAACCACTGATCTTAAGAAAATAATGACCCTTATACGAAAGTCGGTTCCGGTGGGGTATAAGCGTCATAGCAGTCCCCAAGATAACTCGTGGATGCCAGAAATTAAGGGGAAACTTCCTATAGTGGAACAGGAATATGAAAACGCTCTTTATCAAATTGGAACATTGGGGGGAGGAAACCATTTCCTGGAAATTCAAAAGGGTTCTGATGGATATATTTGGATAATGATTCACTCGGGTTCCAGGAATATTGGTTTTACCGTAGCAAATCACTATAATAAATTAGCTCAGGCTAAGAATAAGGCATCGGATAATAAGGTGCCAATGGATTTGGCATACTTATCAGAAGACGATAAAGATTATGAGCTGTATTGGAATGAGATGAATTATTGTATTGACTTTGCTCTTGCTAATAGAAAACTGATGATGGAGCGTACCGAGTTGGCATTTAAGGATATTCTGCCTGAGGTGGAGTTTACGGACTTCATCAATAAGCCTCACAATTTTGCATCTATAGAAACCCATTTTGGGGAGAAAGTTATTGTACATAGAAAAGGAGCTACTAGGGCGCGAGAAGGGGAGTGGGGTATGATTCCGGGGTCTCAGGGCACTAAATCTTTCCTAGTGAAAGGGAAAGGAAATGTGCATTCTTTTGAATCCTGTTCGCATGGCGCAGGAAGGGTAATGAGTAGAGCGCAGGCGCGTAAGAAATTAGATCTTAAGAAAGAGAGCAAAGCATTAGAGAAACAGGGGATACTGCATGCTATTAGGCACCGGAACGATTTGGACGAGGCTCCTAGTTCATATAAAAATATAGAAGAGGTAATGGCAAATCAGCAGGATTTGGTAGATATACAAATAGAATTACAGCCATTGGCCGTAGTAAAGGGATAGGAGTTGTCAGGTTTAATCAGGTTTAAGGCTAATTATAACTTGTACGTATCTCTATTTTTTTCAGAATAATGTTCATAAAAAAGCCAAAATAGATGCCTCACAAAGTTGCGAGGATCTATTTTGGCTAAAAATTTGGGGAACTTTATTATAAATAATTATACTGAAGTAGGTTAATCGTCCAATAAATCTATAATGTCTTTTAATTTCTCTTTAATCTGATCAGCAATTTCATTGTTACCATCTTGGTCTTCTGGACTTATTTCGATAAGACCATCGTTATTGCCATCAACAGCTTGGGAAAGATCTACTGCACCTACACCGTAAAGAAGTTGCGTTAGGTCAAACTGAATGGTTAGATTTGTCTGACTTTCAACGATTTCAATTTTCTTTTGGGAATCTTCAAAATCAATTTCTAATTCTTCGTCAAAGTCGTGCCAAAAGCTAAATGGAACATCGTCAATGGTACCCTTAATCAATATGGATTTACCAAACATTTCGCTATTAGTATCGGTGCTTTTATCAATATCGAATTCTAACTCCTCATAGGTTCCTACAGGAACGTCAATATTGATAAAGGAGATTTCTCCACTTAAAAGATCAAGTTCAAACGGACCTTCAAGTTCTATCTCATCTTCATAGCCATAGAAGCCATCGTTATCCCATTGTTCGTTCTCATCATCGTCATAATCAAGATCGAGCTCTAATTCAAACTCTTTTAGGTTGATTAAAAAGTCGCTCAACACAATCTTAGGGCCTACTTCTTTTGCCGTTTTGGATGAGCTCCCATTTGGATTGGTAATTTTCCCTTTTGCACTGATCGCTACTTTACCTTGTTTGGTTGTGGTTGAATCATTGTCTTTTTCACAACTTACCACGGTTAGCATTCCAAGAATTCCCATCCCTGCAACTAAGATGGATTTTTTTACGTTCGAAAAAACATTTCGATTGTCTGTAGTCATTTTACTATTATTTAATTGTTTGTATTGAAACAACTACCATTGCAATAACCCTACCGTAAAAGTGAATATTTTTTAAAATTATTTATTATGTATTGATAATGAGAGAGTTAATCGGGGTTTATTTCTTCGCTAATTTTAAATCTTGCTGTAGTACGTCTTCAATTCCTAGTCTAAAAGTATTTACCAATCCACTTGGTGTTTTGCGGTGTAGTTGTGGAGGAAGTCACGGTTATTTTACTAGGCTTAGCTATTTTGTCGTACACATCTTCTTCGTACATGCTTGGTATTTGATGTTCTACCACACTTTCAATCTTATATTCAATAAAGTTAAATCCGACTTTTAGATTTATGTCATAAGTGTATAAAGTTTCGATGGTGTCATTTTCCGTATTGGAGATGGTGGCATTGCACTGTCCTTGGTAATTAAAGTCCGATGCAACATAGACCACCTCATAATAGGATCCAATTACGGCATTATTAGAATAGGAGTCTTCTAACCATGGCAATAGAGCATCATCGGTAATCATATATAGTAAACCTGAATAGGGATTACCCTGGGTACTCAATGAAATAAATCCGCCATTAACAGCTTCAATGTTCTCATCCTCTGATAGTCTATCATAATTATTATCGCACTTAGAAAACAAGGTAAAGATAGCATCAGACATAAAGTTTGCTTTTACTTCATCATTAATAGAAGTGAGATCTTTTGGGAGATTGAAATGTATTTCCCCAGAATCGGCAATAGATCCAATGGTTATAGGATGCTCCACGCCAAAGGAAAATAGTACTAGATCCATAGCCTTTAGCGGATACTTTTCTACCTTGGCCACGGATTGAGCGGTAATAAATTCAATGGACAAGAGGATTATTATAAGAAGTGATTTTTTCATGATATGTATAGTTTATAAGTTAAAAGCGTAATTTATATGTCGTACTGTGATGTAAGGGATAAACGAATGTAGCTGCAATTGATATAGCACACCCATTAAAGGTTGGAAACTCATAAAACGATTTTCACATTAAGATCTAGGGGGCATCTAATTTGGGGTTTCAGATAATAAAATGTTTTATTTATTTTCCATACTTCTATTTGGTTAGGGGATTAATGTAAAATGTTCTTCCAATATTTTACTGGGTCTTTTATCTCGGTATAGGTAGCTAGCTTTAATATATGCCTTAGGAGCAGTGTTAGCTTGGCCATAATGAATGGTATAGGATATTTCAAAGGTTCTATTGGCAATACCATCATTGTTGTAGACAATCATTTTAAATTTAGAATGCCCTTTACCGCTCTCAATGTTTTTAGGTACTTCATTCCAATGTAACCAAGGCTTCGTGTTTTCTCCGATTTTGGCGAATAGGGTAGTGGAGGTATTATTGATCTCAATCTTCGGAAAACTACCGTGGTTGTCATTGTTTATAAAATGCATTTGGCCTATCATGGTCATGGAAAAAAGTAGGAGAACTATTAGAAGGCTAATTTGCTTTTTCATACGTTTTATTTTCTGGTTCTTAATCCGATAATTGATTTTTCATGTTAGTTTAAACCACTTTATAATTGGAATAATTATGTATTATATCATGTTGTAAATTTCTGTTTCAATTCCATTTTTGGTTTTCTAAAATGACGGCATTGAAAATATTTGTGCATTTGGCATTACTATCTGCTGTTCTTCATAATAATACCTAATACTTGTAGTCCCCTCTACTATAGATTCTAATCTTTTTTGATTATCAAAAGTCATGGTAAGCCTACCATCTACAATAAAAACTGTCTTTTCTGTGCCAATACCGCCACTAATTTTCTTGGCTCTAGGTTTCTAGTCTAGATATGGTTATCTCTCCGGCGAAGGCAGCAATTTTGTGCATAACAGATCCTTTTTTTGTCTCCAAGGCCATAAAATCGATATCTATTGGTGCGTGTTTTGCCATGGCACTGAACATTTGAGTCAGTTTTGTTTTCATCCAGCCTTTACCTGGAGCGTTCATATAGATGTAGCCTTCCTCGTCTGAATAAAGTGTTGCGTTCTCTGCCGGATGGGTCATTTTAAGACCGTAGTTATCCGCATCAAAAAACATATTTATCGTCCCATCCGGTGATTTCATAACAATCCGCATATCTGAACTTCCTGTAGATACATTGATAATTTGAACCCCATAGTTTTCTTCACTTAAGTGAAAAAGCGCTTCCAGTTTTACCGTACTGTTTTTTTGCAGGTCTTTTTTTAAATTCACCCCCTTAAATGTTACTATAGTGGTTTTGTTGTTTTTGCCTGATTCTACTTCTATATTATCGTAAGGATCTGTATTGGGAAGAAAGGAAACATGGTCTAAAACCGTATTACCATCTACATTTAACGAGAAGGTCATACCTTCTGCTTCTATTTCTTGTGTAGTGTACCCCAAAAATTCTATGGTAAAACTAGCCTCTTCTGCCACTTCGTCTTCTAAGATGCCCTCAAAGGGGTAGACGACACCTTCCTGTAATTCTTTCTTTGTTTTTGAATCTAAAAAGCTAACAGGTTCTATTATATGCATGGCGTTTCCTTTGGTAGCCATTTTTAAATAGGTGTTCACTTCAATAGAATCACCTCTCTTTTCATCATTTTCATAAGTGCGTAAATTCTCTTTCAGTTGGTATGGAGTATTTTCAAAAGCTAAGGGTGCAGTTTCCCCATATTCTAACATTCGATCATACATAAAACTAAAAGCCTTTAAAGCATCTTCAGCAAAAACAGTATTATGCCAATAAAAAAGCTGGGCATTTTGTAAAATTTGATTAAATGTAATCTCTAAATCTCCTCTTTGGCCTAATTGACAGGCACTAAGAATAAAAAGCTTATTGTTTACATTTGGATAAGCACTTGCAAAAAACTCAGGTATAAAAAAGAGTTCGCCAGGTGAAAACGAAATGCCTCTAATGTTTTTATTTTTAATATAATCGATTAACTCCTGCCGATCTTCTTTTTTATAGGTTATTCCTGAGGATATATAAGAATGGCAATTACTAGTGGTTTCAACCTCGTATCCCATAAGGTTACAAATCTCTGCTCTATGTGTTCCTAAGTGCACCACATCATAGTCATTAAATGATAAATAATCTTCCAGTGTTATATTTTGTTGTGTCTTAGTTTTATTAGCCTTGTAGTTGACTCCCCCTTTATAATTTCTATTTTTGGGCAACTTCTTTAATGGTATTAAAGGGTCATCGGTCTGCCCAAACTCCCAAGCATATGGGGCAAGTACCAATGCTTTTTTATTTTGTCTGTTTTCGCCTCTATCTGCACCCACCACATTGGCCTTACTATCTTCTTTGATAGTATTAAGAATCATAAGCGGTGGGAAAGCAGTACTAGCTGTACCACCTTTAGTTAAGGAGGAAAATTCCTTGAGTTTAATTAACATAGTGGGGCCGCCTTTAAGCCTGAAACTCAATAATTCGTTTCCAACGCCTATTTCTTTAAGTCCCGGAATTTGCTGAAGCTCTTTAACCAATTCATCCACTGATTTTAGTTGAATGGTATCTAAGATGGCAAACCCTTTTAGGATGACGGAATCGGGCATTTTGGAGAAATCCTCCAAGATCTGATTGACGGCGATTGATTTTTCTTTTTTGCTTTGGTTACTCGAAAACAAAATCAACAATAGGACGAATAGAAATACGTGTCGCATAGTTTTATCGCTTAGTATGAAGTCCTATTTTGTATTTCGGACGATGTATTTGGTTTTTATTGCTTCTATATTAGAATTACAGCTTAATGAATTCTGATCTTCTATTATTAGCTCTACCTTTTTCAGTGGAATTATCATCTACGGCTTCTGATTCACCTTTTCCCATAGATTGCAGACGATCTTCACGTATTCCAAACTCTTGAATAAGAAGTTGCTTTACCGTTGCTGCCCTATTTTCTGATAAAGTTTGGTTATAACTTTCTTCCCCTTTATTGTCGGTATGTCCAATAATTTGCAGACTAATGGAATCATCATCGCGTAGCAATTTAGCGATGTCCAATAGTATTCCGTAGGATTCTTTTTTTACGGTAGATTTGGCGGTATCAAAGTATATTCCTGTAGTACTAAATTTACCATCCTTCAGGAATAATGAACGTAGATCCTCTGTAGACTCCGCAATTTTAAAGTTGGAGACGCCTACGAAATGACCTTCTTCTGGTAACACATCCATTACCTGAATTAAAAAATACCTCCCAATGTTTGCCTGTATAATATTAGGAGAATCCACCATTTTCTCTTCATTGATCCAGATACGCAATCGTTTTTTATTTATTGCAATGGAAACATGTACTGTTTCATTTAAGTATTCCTTAATTTCTCGGTCAATACGATTGCCAATTTTGACTTCTACTTCGCCTCCAAAATTTTCAATATTTCGTACACTAAAACCGTTATGAGAAAGTAAGATTTCTAAATCGGCAATTGTTCCCGCGCTACCCATGGAATAGGATTTCTTTGTTAAGAATGCAAAATATATTTTACTGCCAGGTTTTCCTGCACCATAGCCGTTATTGGTCAAATCAAATTCTATGGTATAATTTTCAGGCAATGTGTTCTCCATGGTAGGCGTATATCCTGAACGTCTCACAAGGGAAAGCCACTTTACATCTGAGTTACTTATGTTTACAACCTCCCCAGAACCGTTGGTTTCCCACAAAGCTGGGAAGTCGCCAAGTGCATCAACTGCAAAATCGTCGTAAAATAATAGCTTATTTCCTGGTACAAAGGTGAAATCGCTATACACCCCAAAACCATTTCGTTCGGTAGGTTTCCCTGAAGTATTTTGGGGTTCATTAACTTCATTCTCTTCTTGTTTGGTAGAATTATTTCCTTTGTTTTTTTTCTTATTCCCCTTTTTACCATCTAGAATGGTATCCATTACTTTTCCTGTTTCACGGTAGACCTTTTGTTCTGACTTTCTTATTACCGCTTCTTCCGCTGCTCTTTCAACACGTTTCCCTAATCTTTTAAGAATTTGTGCGTGGCATAAACTGTTACTAAGGGAAAAGATGAGTAGAAAAATAGATATTCTTAAACCTAATTTAATTGCTTTCATTTCATACTAATTTTAGGAGATCAAAAATTGATCTGTATTTGCTGAATCTAAGATCTAGTATATGCTTGAAGAAAAGTAGGTTGTATGTAACAGAAGATAGTACTGATGTAACGCTTTTAGTCTGGGATCGTTATAATCTTAGGACATAGGAGTTTTTCCAAAGGTTTTTTTATAACATTTAATAAAATAGGAGGGCGAATTAAACCCGGTAGTATAGGCAATTTCTGCGACGGTTATCCCAGGCTTTTTTAAAAGATTTTGTGCTTGTTTTAATCGTTCTAACCGTATAAATGCAGTAGTGCTATATCCTGTTAAGGCAATAAGTTTTCTATGTAACTGCATTCTGCTCATTTCCACTAGTTGGCTAAATTTTTCTGCTGTAAAATTTGAATCCTGTAAATGGGTATTCAGAATGGTTTCAACCTTTAATAAGAATTTTTCATCGGTAGTGGTAAAGGCAATATCTTTTGGTGTAAAAACATTCTTCTTATTGTAGTGTGCTCTAAGTTTTTTTCTAGTGTTTATAATATTATCTATTCTTACTAGAAAAGTTTTTGGGTTAAATGGTTTTGTTATGAATTCTTCGGCACCACTTTGCAAACTAGCTATTTCATTTTCTGGACCTGTTTTTCCCGTTAGCATTATTATTGGGATATGAGAGGTTTTTTCATCACTCTTTAAGTGATTGCATAGTGCTATCCCATTTTTTTTAGGCATCATAAGATCTGTAATAATAAGGTCCGGAATCTTTTTAAGTGCCATATTAATACCAGTCTCGCCATCTTTTGATGTGAGTATCTTATACTTACCCTCTAAAAGGGATACCATAAAATTTAGGAGATCGGCATTGTCTTCTACTAATAAAATTAACGGCTGGTTTTTTTGTGAATCTGTGTTAATGGGTACAATCTCCTTGATCGGTGAAACAGCTCCTTCGCTAATTTCATCTTCATTAATAATATGAATCGGGACTTCTATTTTAAAGGTTATTTTTTTACGGTCATTAGCGTAGAAGGCAGTGGCAGATCCTTGTAGATGTTCTACCAATTCTTTAACCAAAGAAAGCCCAATTCCTGTTCCTTCATTCGTATGATTAGCCTGAAAAAATCTTTCAAAAAGTTTATTGGTATCTTCTTCCAATACCTTGTCTATATCGTTGGTTACGATTATTACTAAGTTATTGGTTTCTGAAACCGCTGCGGTAAAGATTATATGTCCATTGGATGAAGTGTATTTTATGGCATTGCTTAGTAGATTGCCAATAATCTTTTCTAAAATATCTGTGTCTATTAATACTAAAGGCATAGGTCCCAAGGAGTGTGAAAATACTAGCTTACGATTTTTGGCTAGGTATTCATAGGGTTCGAGTTGTGATTGGATGAAACCACTCAATTGGATTTTTTCTGGATTTAATTTTAAAGAACCTGTATCCAACTTATTCAATTCCAGCATTTGGTTGACAAGATCTAATAGCCTTTTGGTGTTTTTATCCACCAAGTTGAGGTCCTTTTTTAGACTGGGGGTTGGATTATTTTCCAGTTGTTTTTTAATTGGTCCCGTTATGAGGGTTAAGGGAGTTCTAAATTCATGGGATATATTGGAATATAACGTGGCTTTAAAATCATTGAGCTCCTTGAGCCTTTCCGTTTCCTGTCTTTCAAATTTCAGTTGCATTTTCATATTCCACCTCCACTTAAAATATCTATATATCAAGTAAATAGTAATGCATATGAATAGAATGTATATACCAATTGCGATATTAGTAAGGTACCAAGGATCATTGATAGTAAAGTTATAGGAAGCCTCCTTTTTGTTCCAAATACCGTCATAATTACTAGATTTAACCCTAAAAGTATAATCCCCTGGAGGTAGGTTGGTATATCTTGCACTATTCTCATTACCGGATTGGATCCAATCTTCATCATGACCAACGAGTTGAAATTGATATTGATTTTTAACAGGCAAAGAGAATTGTAAACTTGCAAATGAAAACGAAACTGTATTTTGTTTATAGTTAAGTTTTAAATTGGGGATAAGGGGTTTAGAGTTGTTATAAACTTCAAATTTCGTAATTACTGTTCTCGGAAGTACTTCACTAATTTCTATGTCCGATGGATTAAACCAATAATAGCCTTCCAATCCGCCAAAATATAGGTTACCATTACTTGCCTTAAAATAGGCTCCGGTATTAAATTCCGTGGCAAGTCCGTCGTAATTGGTATAATTGACAATTTTAGGTTTCGTTTCCAGATTGTCGGGCACATAAAACTGGGTGATACCTCTATTGGAGCTTAACCATAGATTATTTTGTTCATCGGGCAATATGGCATAGATCACATCATTGGCCAGTCCTTCATTAGTGGTATAATTATAAAATTTGTTGTTAACAATATCAAAGGCACTTAGCCCACTACCGTTAGTGCCAATCCATAAGATACCCTTATCGTTATAATACAAAGATTTTATCTGATTGCTGGCGAGAGAGTATTTGTTATTAGCATCATGAGTGTAGGTTGTTGTAGTGTTGGTTTTTAAGTCTATTCTACAAATTCCGTTGTCTTGTGTGCCTACCCATAGAAATTGACCAGCTTCCTTTACAATTGCCCTAATATTGTTGGAAGGAAGTCCATTATTAGAGTTACTTTTTTCAAATCTTTTTATAACCCCTTGCTTTTTATTGACTTTAAAGAGTCCGGCCTCTCGTGTCCCTATCCATTTATCTATATAAGTATCATTAAGTATGCACCAAACGGTAATATCTTCTAGACTTTTTAGGGTTGGATAATTAATAATCTGCTCATTTACATCCATGATATGTAGTCCGCCCTCCTGCGTTCCAATCCAAAGTTCCCCGTCATTATCACTGAGCAGGCTCATTATTCTATTGGATCTAAGTCCTTGTTTATTATCTGTCTGATAGGTTGTCCATTTATTTTTTTTTGGTGAATACCTAGATAGTCCTTTTCCGCTTGTTCCAATCCAGACATTATTTTGGGCATCTAGGGCTATAGATCTTACGACATCTATATTTATATTCTCTGGAGTTTGAAAATTGATTACGGAGTTGAATTTTTCCAATTGGGCGTCGTAATAGTTTATCCCTGCACCGTCTGTTCCAAACCATAGTGTTCCGGTATAGTCTTCATATATACTTAATATATCTTTATACTGAATGGCTTTTGGATTATGTTTTTCGGGTAGGTATTGATTTAATTGACTCTGTGCAATGTCAATTTTAAAAAGCCCATCCCCATAGGTGCCTATCCATAATTGGTCGTTAGAATCCAGTAGCATGGTTATCACATATATAGAATTGAGGCTGTTGTTAACATCATCAATAAAGATATCAGGTCTTTTAAATTGGGTTTCTTCCGGCTCCTTATACCAAATTCCACCCCCAAAGGTCCCAATCCACTGATTGTTTTCATGATCAAAAAGAATAAAGCTATAATTGGTCTTAGAATTATTTTGCCCATCAGGGTAATAGTAGTGTAACTTTTCTGGTTGTGAAGGGTCTAATTTTAAAATATACTTCTCACAGCTAAGCCATAGATTGCCTACTTTGTCCTGGGTTATGGCGTTAATAGCACTAACCAGATCAGGAGTTAGTATTTGTTCCATCTTTTTGGTGATGAAGGAGCGTCTATAGAGGCCAGTAGTATAGCTCCCGAACCAAAGATTTTTTTGCTGGTCTTCAAAAATGGTACTGGCATCTACTATCCCTATAATCGGTTCAAATTTGTTATTGGATTTGTTTAATTTATGCGGGATTTGCGATATGGGGATAGTCCACAACTCCTCCTGACTATCTACAAACACCTTTCCTAATTTACTATAGGTAGTATTGGTAATATCCTTAAAGTAGAGGTTGTATTTTGTAAAGCTTCTTCCATCATATTTATTCAATCCATCTTGGGTAGCAATCCATAAGAACCCTGCTTGATCTTGAGTAATAGAAATGGCAGAGTTTTGGGATAATCCATCCTTAACAGATAATTGACGGAATGAAACTTGTTTTTGGGAATGGGCTGATAGGCAACAAAAAAGAAGTAGGTAGTTTGCAAAAACTTTGAGGTGATTTGTAATCATCTGATGACTTCTTTATTTACGAATTTGAATGTCCTGCAGCATAGAAGATATTAATTTATGAAGAAAAAGTCATATAAATCTATATGTCGAAGTAAAAAATGTTATTGGGTAAATTACTATGGTAGAAAAATAATGGTGGTGAAAGGGGTTGTTGTAAATTATTGAGTCACAAAGGATTTGAATTGTATTTGTTTGATGAAATAATGCCTATTTCCTTATAACGGATAAGGGTTTAATGGTCAATTAAAATTAACATTAAATGGCTTGGTATTTTTTTCGCAAATAAATTTGCGCAATAACTAATGTTAATTGTATATTTGCAGCCGCTAAAGATGACTATTTATCCATAGCGAATGGTGGCATAGCTCAGCTGGATAGAGCACCTGCCTTCTAAGCAGGCGGTCGAAGGTTCGAATCCTTCTGCCATCACCACCGGAAACCCTCAGTAAACACTGGGGTTTTCGTCATTTTAGGACTTTCCGTAAAAAAGCAAAACTTCCAAATTGTGCATAGTTTGTGCATAGTTTTTGAGTTTTAACAATTTATTCTGTCAATTAAGCTGTTTTTAGTACAAATAGGGCCAGTGAATTCGATTTGGGATAAATTTTTTTCTTAGAAGTGGTGGATCAAGGATCAAGTCAGAAAGTTGTGGCATTAAGGTTCTTCTTAAATCCAATGTATTTCAGAGCTCTGGTATTGGGTGGGTTTTGCAACTATTGGAGAGCCACTTTATTAAAATAAAGGCTTATATTAGTTGTTGATAAAATTGATGGACATGTATAATTATACTCATGTCCTTACTTTACCACCAATTTCAAAAATGAATAAGGAAGAAACTAAAGTCGACGAGTTTAAGGAAATGAATTTCTGCCCAACTTGTAACTCAGTAGTTGAGACCGTAATAGTTTACTCATATGCTTCCGACGAAACTGTTACTGAAGATTTGTCTGGATATGTTACGGAAGTTTTATTGAGCAAGTGCTTAAAATGCCAGAATCCATTCTTAAAAGAAAAAAATTACCGAATCGTTGAAGGAGATGATTTTCTTACAAACGAATTACAGCTGTTTCCAAATACAGAAAACAGAGCAATTAAAAGTTGTCCTGAAATTGTATATAATCCATATAAAGAAGCCTTAAAATGTTATCGTGCGCATGCTTATGACGCTTGCGTAATAATGTGTCGGAAAGGTATAGAAGCAATCTGTATTGATAAGGGAGAAATAAAGGGTAATCTAGCAAACAAATTGAAAAATCTAAACACTAAAGGAATTTTAGAGAATACTCTTTATAATTGGGCTAATGAATTGAGATTAATTGGAAACAACGGAGCACATTCACATGACCAAATTGTCAATCAACAAGATGCGAAAGAAGCTATTGACTTTTTTGATGCGTTTATAACCTACTTGTATCACTTGGTTTATCAATATGAAGAACTAATTAAGAGAAGGGAAATATAAATACTGGTGGTAACAAAATCAAAACGTAATGAGAAGTTTATGGCTAAATCGAATGGTCTTGTATATTTAAAAAGTTGCTATATCATATGTATTTAGCTTTGGAGTAAAAAACTAAATAAAAACACATATGAAAAAAATGGATACATATCATAAACAAAAAGAAATAATTAATCCGAAGAATTAATAGAAAAATTATCTTCATATAAAAGTAGAGTTTTTGACTCCTAATAAATATTTAGATAATATAAAATTCATAAGCAATGTTTGAACTTGGAAAACTTTACATCCCAACTTTATTAGATTTTAATCCTAACACACAAAAAATTACTTTTAAAATTCCTGAAGTTTATTCCCGGGAATACATTGAAAACATTGAACACTCCTTACAAATACATATGAGAGGTTCTGACGTTTTTATAATTTATTATGGAGAAGATGATTCCAATTTATCTACTACACTAGACCTTGAAGTTCCGCACATTGCTTATGGTAATTTAGATTCTGAAAGTTTCGGAAAAATTCAGGAAAGAGCTTTACACGTCTTAAGAAATCATATTATTGATTCTCAAAGAGAGTTATTGAATCTTTTCAATGATAAGAACGGGTAAATCACTACGGCTAAAATACTCTAATATGTTAAGAATACCCAAATGGAGATGAATGCGCATAAATCTCTGGTTGAGTGTCGACAAAACTACCTTCTATTAAAAGTATTTGAAGTATGACAATCATTATAATACCATCCAGTGGTCACATCTTTTTTGGCTGGAGCTGTAAGCGTAATTTAGAAGACATGACCATTATTTGGGTATACTTATGGAACTCGGGAACCTATGACAAGATTCAAAGCAAAATGAATAATTTCATAAATTGGAAACAGAATAGCGATGGTTGGCACAGGGACGGATTATCCCTTAGTAGTGATGAAGCTCCTCTAATGAGAGTGGAGAAAAGGGAGTATCTAATTTGATGTACAGCCTGCCAATTTGAAAAAAGGTTGAGTTATTTTTGTATATTACAGTAGAAGAGCCATATGATTGGATACTATCATGAATGGTTCCGTGAGAGTGGAAGGTGGAAACTTCCTTCTAAAATATAATAGAATACTCTTGTTTTATAAGGGTCAAACCATAAAATCGATAAATTAAATATGATTTGGAATAACATATCAGGCGAAAACCTTATGGAATTTTGTCACAGAAATATAAGTTCATATCAAAATAATTACAACCTTCTGAATAACAATTTTATAAATAGAAATAAAATTAAAAATATCAGGAAAAAATCTGACTTAATTACTTCGTCGATTATAAATTACTTCTCATTAAATGCAGAATTAGAATTGGAAGATTTATACTTTACATTAAAAAAAAGTAATTCTGACTTTTGGGATAAATTGTTCTTTCATTGCGTTGCATTAGCTACAACAGAGATTTTATTAGAACCTGGTGATTTTGATATTGACAAATCTACAACACGTGCAATAGCAATATTCACAAAAGAACTTAAAGATTTTGGGAAATTCAATGACCCTGAACTAGTTTCATTGAAATTTGACCTTATTAAAGAAAAAATAAAAATGAATTTAATTACAATTCCTACTCTATTTGAAAAATAAAAATACTAGTATCCAGCCAGTCGATAGGACAGGGCTAAATATCTTGTTGACGGTATCGGTTTCTTTTGGGAAAGCCTTCTTCTTAATGTTTGTTACGGAGTCTTATTTCCGCAGACTTGCCTTGGGTTTGTGTTGATTTTTGAAGTACAACTTTTTTGTTACTTCAACCTAATTTTTTTATCAGTTTGGTGGACTGTTCGGAGAGAGCGTTTTGGTGATATGGAGAGATTACAAAGCGAAAAAAGAAGTAACATGTATTCATACGAAGGTTATAGAAAATTTCAAAACCGCTATATTAAAGGGTTAAAATATATTAGTCAACAAACCTTCTATCCCTTTGTTTCGATAATTAAGCAACCTAAAGGTAAGCTACAAGCGACATCTGAAAGTTTTGAGGCATTTTATAATAAGAAAGGCAAATTAATACATATCGTTAACCTTCATCCACGATCATTATACAAATATTCATATGATAAGCAGAATAGACTTACTAAAATCCTTGAAATAAACAAAGAAACTAATTCTTTATCGAGGGAAAATAATGTGATTTATAAAGACAAAAATAATTTCGTAGAACACATTCGAGAGTTTATTAATACAACATATGAAAGAACCAGGCAAATACATCACATATATGAAAAAGGTATTCGATGTGTTGAACAAAAATTTGTCACAATAGATGAGTGGTACCTTCATCAAACATTACGGTACGATAATATAATTAAAGAAATTCGTGATACCAGTAGAGAATATCAAGAAGTGTATATATCTGAATTAAATAAAAACAATCAAGTTATTAAAAGTTTTAATTTCGATCTAGAATATAACGAGGATGGTGAAGTGAAAGAGACTGAAGACAAATTTAATCCATCTAATTATTGTTTATATACATATAATGGTGGTGGTTTAATAAAATCTGAATCGAATATCTCAAATGAACCTTGGACCAGGAATTATGAATATCAATACAATAAATTTGGCCATTGGATTCAACAAATAACTTGTATAGATAATTCTTTGCAATTTCTTTGTGAAAGGAAACTTTTATATTTTTAAATTGAACTTGACATTGCCAAGCTAATGGGAGGAGGGACCCGTTCGTTCAAAAGCGATTTATATGAATTACTATGTACAGTTCCTAAACAAAAAAGGTCTAAAATTCCGCATATGACCGTAATCCTGCACTGTGAAAATTAATACTGGTATAACCATTAAGATCTAGTACTTTTTTCAAGGAAATACATTATTGTGAAAAAATCTTTCACTCATCTTTATAAGAGTATACTTGTTAAGATTTTCATCAGATGATAATGTGACGGATAATATTTTGACTATTACTATATATAATCCAAGATATTATAGTGACCAGTTAGGAGATTTCCTAGAATAATAACGAAAGAGCTGATATAATAATATAGAACTACTTCAGTGAATGAATACTTAAATATTCAATGTGAAAATAAACAACAAAGGGACTGAGAATTATTGTAGTGCTGTTTAGACACACACACACACACACACACACTGGTGGTTTTTATGAAATAACTCTTATATTAGTTACTGAGAATATAGAGATAGTGTAGTTTGTTGCTAAATCCTAACCTTGGAATTAAATATGGGTAAATGTAGATTATGTTTAAAGGAAAAGAAACTGATTAAGGCACACATCATCCCTGAATTTATGTATAACAAAATTAAGGATGAAAACAACATCTTTTATGCAATGAGTTATAATTTAGATACGGACATAAGTCGTTCTAAAAAAATCCAAACAGGCGAATTTGACAAGAACATACTTTGCGAAGATTGTGATAATCGAATAATAGGTGCTAATTATGAAAAATACGCGCAAAAATCAATGTACGGAAGGGATCTTGACCCAGAAATTGCACCAATTTGCAGAAACTATCAGAATCCCAATGACGGAGCTGAGTATTCAATTTGCAAAAATATTGATTATGGTAAAATGAAATTATTTCTTCTTTCTATATTATGGAGAGCTTCAATTACCGACCGAAAAATTTTCATGGATGTAGATTTAGGTGAAAAACACGAAGAAACATTAAGGAAATTAATATATGAAAACATAATACCAAAAGAATCGGAATATCCGATTATGATAACTTCTTTTCTACGGACGGAAAATAGCTGGAAAAACCTAATCGGACAACCGAAACGGGTAAGATTTCAGAACGGATTAAATGGATACGTTTTTTTATTGGACAGTTTTCAATTTATGTTTTATGTAAACTCATCTCATCATAAATTACCTGAATACTTGACCAGAACAATGCTAAAAGAAAATGGAGAAATGACAGTTTTGCATTTGCCGAACGGGAAAGAATTAGATTTTTTAAAATCTATATTGAAAAAATAACTGAAACTAATTGAACAGGTGTCTCCTCCGTGTATAAAACGGTTAGGGCCATTCAAATACAAACGTATTCATCCGAATATTAAATGGATAAATACCAGGTAGTACAAAGTTTTAAGATCAAAACTTTAAACAACTCGGTAGAGGCCAGTAAAAAAGGTCTAAAAAGGAGGGTTTAAGAATTTGCTATTACATTAATTGAGGTTTGGGGAAATATAAGATCTATGCGGGAAATTATTTACATATTACTAATCTCAATCATAATAACAGGTTGTGATAGATATAAAGTCAAGGATTTTGCCGACTTGGAATATATTCCAGTTTTACCGGATGAAATTTTACTCGTTGTGGATGAGGATTCTTACCAAGAATTTCCAACAATTCTAAAGTTTTCAACCGATAAAATTATAATTTCACGTTTCCAAAATTCAGAGGAGTATGATACAGGATATGAAAATGACACATTAAATATTTTGAGCAAATCGTTTGTTGAAGACGGAAAAGTTCAATTAACAAGATTTAAAACGAATTTGAACACTTTAACTCTTTGTGGAAATAATAAAAGCGATAATATATATTACATTGAGGGATTAGATCCTCTAAGAAAACTCACATTAATTGGGATTGGTGAAAATATTCTAAACCAAATTGTTAATCTTAAAAAAGAAACCAGCGAATAGTGCTCTACCTTTAAATAGAAGCAGACAATGAATTAGTAGATAAAATAAAGAATTACTTCCAGGTGAGTATTTCGGTTCGTTTTGTGCCAGTGTTATCGGTCGGTTTTGGGACTCTCCGAAATAGCTAAGCTGATCTTTTCCACCTCCCTTCCTATAGTTCTTTATTTGAAAGGTTACGGTTTGGTTCGTTTTGTCCAATTGCTTGATCTGGTAAAGGTAATCGCGTGCTGATCCCGCACTGAGCGTACGAGCCGAACCGTTGGCTGAAAAATTCTGCAATTCAAAAAATGATAACTCAAATTGATAATTTTGTATCTTTGATTAAAAGCTAAATAAAATGGATTTACAAACGAGAAAATTAGCACTTATTCAAGAATTTTTAAAAATTCAAAGTGAAGAGGTTATTTCACGTTTAGAAAAAATCTTGAAGAAAGAAAACCAACAATCTGGACACGAAGATCTTAAACCAATGACAATTGAGGAATTTAATTCTCGGATCGACCAATCTATGGAAGATTCAAAAAATGGGCGACTAATTGAAGCGAGTGAATTAAAGGCCAAAATTGATAAATGGAGTTAAAATTATTTTGGACTGATTTTTCTCAAAAAGAACTCGAAAAAATTTATAGGTACTATCGTGAAAAAGCAGGAACCCGAATTGCAAAAAATCTCGTTAACGGAATTTACAATGAGACTTTAAAGCTAATAAAACAACCGAAAATCGGACAACTCGAAGAGCTTCTAAAGGATAGAGAACAAGAATTCAGATATTTAGTCTATAAAAATTATAAAGTCATTTATTGGATAAACATTAAAGAAAACCGAATTGAAATAAATGACGTTTTTGATACGCGACAAAACCCAATAAAAATAGAACGGACGAAATAAAGTCAGTTGCCAACTCCGATTACCGTTGCCCAAGCTCAAATTTTACGAAATAGCATCCATATAAGCCGTTTTTAGCAAGGGTAAATTTAGGCTGACTTATGGTAGACTTTCTTTTTGGTCCATAATATTTCGATCGTATTGATCTTTCCCATGCCCCTAAACTGGATCAAGTGTAGGTTTTCCTAAAAGTCAGATGGTTTAATATTCATAAAGTTCCACAAACCTTGAAGTAAATTTCAAAAAATTGACATATAATAATGTACTTGGTGCTCCTAGCAAATCACAAAATCTGCGTTTTCTCCACCTTCAAATCACCAATTTCCTCGTTTTCAATTGTTAATAACTCTATTTTCTCCTAAAAACAAGAATTTGAACAATATAGCATTTGGTATCATTTGATGTTTTGTGATATCAAATAAAATTAGATGAAAATTCCTTTACTATCATTTGGTGTAATATGACACATCATACTATGAGCCAACTGGTTGTGGATAACTATTGGTGTTTCTCATGGCTTTCACCCAATCAATTCTTTACTTTTATTTTAACAAACCTATAGAAGGTAAACAAAAGCGCTTTTGTTCATTTCTTAATCTTAAAAGAGAAACAAATGGACACTATTTTAATTTTTGATCGCTTAGATCGTTTGGAAAAACTGTTAACTGCCCATAAAGAGGTGTTAACTTTTGAGGAAACCTGTGACTATACTGGAATATCGAGAAGCTATCTTTACAAACTGACTTCTTCCGGGACTATTCCCCACTCCAAGCCCAACGGGAAAATGATTTTCTTTGAAAAAAGGAAACTGAACAATTGGCTCCTACAGAACAGTAGAAAATCCAAGGCCGAAATTGAGAACGAGGCTCTGAGGCATACTTTCAAAAATAGACGGCCATGATTGTCGGTGACCATCGGGGGCAGCTTTACAAGGTAGAGGATGCCAAGAAAAAGACGATCTACGATTATACCATTGAATACTTGGAAGGGAAGTACGATATTATGTACAATGAGATATCCCATGATTTCCAGATATCGTTCAAGAAACGAGCTCAATGGTCCTATCTGAACCTCAATTCCCTCATTATTGAACTTGCCAAAGCTGGTGTCGATATCAGTACTGGGAAACTAGAAATCCTGATCCGGTCAGAACTCATCCCCAAATACAATCCTATAAAAGCCTACTTTAAATCCCTTCCCAAATGGGATGGAGAAGATTATATTCAAAAACTGGCGTCCTACGTTCCCACCTATGATGATGAGGCTTTTCTTTACCATTTAAAAAAATGGTTGGTCCGTGCCATAAAATGTGCCCTAGAACCGGGCTACTTCAACAAACAAGCTTTGATCATAAGCCATAAGGGACAGAGCTCGGGGAAATCTACCTGGTGCCGCTTTATCTGTCCCCCAGAACTCGCTGATTATATGGCGGAGGACATCAGTAATGATAAGGATGCTAGGATCCAGTTGTGCCGGAACTTCCTCTACAACTTGGACGAATTGGCCGTGCTGACCAAAAAAGACGTGAATGCCCTGAAAGCCTTCTTTTCCAAGACCTTCATTAACGAACGCCTGCCCTATGACCGAAAAAATACTACCCTACCCAGGATCTGTTCGTTTTTGGGTTCTACCAATATGTCGTCCTTTCTAAATGATGAGACTGGATCTGTACGCTGGTTATGCTTTGAACTAATGGATAAAATTGATTTCTCCTACTCCAAGGAAGTGAAAATAAAGAACGTCTGGGTCCAGGCCTACCACCTCGCTTACTCTGACCCAAACTTCAACCCGGAACTCACGCTAACGGATATTAAGGAGAACGAGATACGTAATAAAAAATACACCAAATTGACCACCGAGGAAGAGTTGATTTCCAAATACTATAAAAAATCAAATGATATGAACGATTTCGTGACCGCCTCGGATGTATTGGTGAAGTTAAGCGGCTTAAATGTAAGGCTGAGCCAAGTAAATCTAGGACGCGCCTTATCGGGGTTCAACTTCCAACGGGTGAAACATCCCGAACGTCAGGTTTATGGATATCTGGCCAAATCTGTGTTTTCCAAAGGTCCTTGGGAATTAGAACTGTAGAAAAAGTGCAATTCTACTTACCTAGTTACCTAACAGGCCATGACCGCCCTAACTGCGGGAGCTTCCTTAGGTAAGATGTATTAACCCCAAGTTACCTAGGTATTACCTATCCTACCTATTAGGTAAGATAGGTAAGATGAAAAAACAACCTACCCTAGCTCTCATCCCCTATGAACAGGGACTTAGGTAAGAAGGTAAGAGAAAACGAAAAAAAAGAATTAACTGATGAAAAAAGAAAGAACCATTAAGCTGACGTGTGAAAGAGCCCGAGCTTTTCCCATCGAAAAAGCGCTGGCAAAACTCGGGCACTTTCCTACCAAAGAATCTGATAAAGAAGCTTGGTTCCTGAGTCCGTTCCGCTCAGAAACCCAAGCCTCTTTTAAAGTCTCCAAGAAACTGAACCGGTGGTACGACCACGGCATAGGGAAAGGGGGAAATGTAATTGATCTTATTTGCCTGGTCAACAAAACATCGGTAAGGGAAACATTGGAATGGCTACAAAACGGTCAAAACTCTTTTTCTTTTCAGCAGCCACTTTTTAAAGAAGATAAACAGGATAAGATCGAGATTAAGTATGTTAAGGAACTGAGCCATTTTGCGCTAGGGGAATATGTAATGAAAAGAGGGATCTCCATATTAACCGCCAGAAAACTGTGCAAGGAAGTCCATTATAGGTTTAAGGACAAGATGTATTTCGCCCTAGGCTTAGCGAACAGCTCCGGAGGTTGGGAATTGCGGAACAAATACTATAAGAATTCCAGCTCCCCAAAAGACGTCACTCACCTCCAGAACGGAAACAGTAGGCTGATCGTTACCGAGGGCATGTTCGATATGATGAGCCTGATGGAGTGGGACCAAAAACTAATGGAAGCGAATGATCTTTTGATATTAAACTCCTTG
>NZ_AUCB01000032.1 GCF_000429545.1 Arenibacter certesii DSM 19833 | reverse complement strand
AGTAGTGAGTAGTGAGATAAAGAGACACAGGCCGCGAGAAACCTCAACACATTATTAAAAAGATAAGCCCTTTCCAACTCTATAAAAAAAAGAGCTATTCATATTATATATAGTAGTGAGTAGTGAGTAGTGAGATGTTAGTATTGAGATAGCAGAATTGAGCAGTGAGATTTGGTTACTCAACATAAAATCGATGACCATGGTCAACCTCAACACACCAACAAGGCACGACTTTTCTCTAATCGGAGCAACAGACCTATATAGATGTAGATACAATAAGGAATAGGCGCATTTCGATATAACCTATCCTATATATAGTAAGGAGCAGTATGATGCATCCATTTTGGAGTAAAAAAAACTCAACAGGCCGCGTTAGCGATCGCAGTGGCATCCCCGCACCAACGCAAGGGATATAACGAAGAGCGCGACCTAACGAAGGAAGGGAACGCCCAACCCTAAAATATAATCGGCACTCCATGCTAACAATATTATTTACTCTATACAAGCCCTAATATTTCTCATGAATAGAAAACAATACCTTTTGCATTTCGCGTTTTAACTCATTAGAACTTATAACGTAGTTATTATGCATAAAACTAAAATAAAGCACTTTATTACTTTTTGTAAGGAGGTAACCGCTTAAACAATGGGTACCGTTTAAAGTTCCCGTTTTTGCATAGATATAAGGACTATCTCCTCCAGAATGATACCAGGATTTAATAGTTCCCGTTTTTCCTCCAGCAGGAAAAAAAGCATATATTTTTTCTTCAGGCACCTCTTCCCTAATTTTTTTCAAAAGCGCGATGATACTCCTTGGTGTAAATTTATTATTACCGGAGAGTCCAGAACCATCTACCCATACAGGCTTATCTGGTAAATCGTTTAAAAAATTTTCAAGGGAATAATTTATCACCTTTGCAATATTTAAGGTATCGAACAATTTGTCCGAAGCAAGAACCAACAATTGCTCAGCCAGAAAATTATCACTTATAATCATCATCTGTTTAAATAAGGAATCGGTTTCTACTCCTTTCAGCTTAGCATGGGGAAGTCCCCTTACCAAACTATACTCTATTTTTTGCACATCCTTCCCAAGGGTATCCTTTAGCATCTCCAAAGTGAGCTGTGGCGAAATGGCGTAAGGACGGTCTGTTTTCAACTTAACAGAATCCCCTACTATATTATACTCAAACACATTACTATCCTTATCCCTGTCTATAATATAACTGAGCGTAGACAAATCCTTATTAAGTCGTATATCCTTCTCAAAGAACAGAGGCGAATAGCTAAGATCTTTATCTTCCGCATTTTTAGAAAACCGAACAATATTACCATACATAGGAAGGGCTGATCTTTGAGGGCCGTAATAATACTTATACCAACTCCAGGACCAACCCGATCCGTAAGCCGTAACCTCCTCAGAATTATCTGCCCAATACAGGTTTTTATCGGTAGACTTCAATAGCTCCAAAGCACTTAGATCATTAAAATCTGGATGCAGAAAGGCAGGGTTCCCGGTTCCCCAAAATAGCAACGAATCATTTTGCTCCCTATAATTTAAGCTATTCACATATTTGTCTAAGATTTTATAAGTAGTATAAAAAGTGAACATTTTAGTATTGGACGCCGGTGTAAAATACTTATCCTCGTTTTGCTCATACAATACCTTATCCTTTTCAGGGTCGTAAATAACAACACCAGTAAACCCCTTGTTAAACACCTCAGAATTCTTAATAGGTTTCATCAAACGTTTGGTTGCGCAGCTAGAAATGAGCAAACAAAGTAAAAGTAAGCGGAAAATATTTTTCATATTATACTATTTCATTCTATAAAAATAGAAAATCTCCCGCTGTGTGCGGGAGATTTTAAACTAATTAAATTAAATGGTCATTTCCTTAATTGGCATCCCAAAATATGCGATCTAATAAGGTAACGGAAGGAACATTCTTGCCGTTTCTACTTATTTCACTATCAGGATAACTCAATCTTCTAATAAATTTCCCTCCAAGCTCAGGATTAAGATTAGCAGGCACTGTCATATCCTTATATTGATAATTAAACCTTCTAGCATCGTTCCAGGATTCCGCATGTAGAAATAAAGCCACCCATTTTTCCTTAAAAATATCATCCATAGTAAAGGCTGCCGCCCCCATACTTACAGCAGGGCTAGCCAAATAAGCATCCATTTCTGCTTGTGGAACCTCTAACATCTCCATATGCGCTATTATTCCATCCAGATAGGCTTGATACGCCCTAGCTTTATCTACTTCAAAAGCGGCTTCAGCTTCAATGAACTTTTGCTCACTATAGGTGGCAATCAACAGCGGGGAAGTAACTGAAGTGTAATATTGCCCTTGAATCAAGGTTGACCTAGCTCCCTGCTCCGGAGCATTTCCCCTTCCAGCCCCATTTGGAGTCCCCACAAATTCCCCGTCATTTGTAGCACCTACCATTAATTTTAATCGAGGATCAACATCGGGATAGGAAGTACCATCTAGGGCTTCAATGAACTGCTCACTGATCCAACCATCCAATAACAAATTGGCATTATTTCTTGCCGCATTGGACCACGGATTTATAGATTGCTCAAAGAAGGAAACCTGAGCGTTATCAGAATTACTGCTAAACGCGTTATCTAGTGCCGCTAACACCTCATTAGCATTATAATTTGAGGTTGCTTTTTGATGGATCATAAATCGTGCCTTTAACATATTCCCAAAAGCTATCCATTTATCTACGTCACCTTTAAATATAAAATCGTCGTCCCCTATTGAAACCGTAGTTGCCCCTTGTAGATTCTGAATCCCTTGGTTCAAAAAATCCATCACCTTTGAATATAGCTCTACATCGGAATCATACTTAGGTGTTACGGTCTCGAACCTGAAACTTTCAGAGAAAGGAATACCTCCGAAAATATCTACTGCCATTCCTAAGTTTAATGCCATTAAAATTTGAGCAGCACCCGTATAATGACTTGCCCCTAATTCTTCTGACTTATCCATCATTATGGTTAAATCTGTCATTACGTTATATAATCTAAACCATGTAGTACCATGACTGACCGGCTCCATTGTATCGCCTGAACTACCTGGGTTTGGCGAAGCCAAGTATTGTACATAATAAGACGTAATATCCCCCACCCTATACTGATTGTAAGCAGTTTCATAGGTACTGTTGATCATTAGACCCGATATTGGTGCATCCTCCGGGTTATTTGGATTTTCATTCACATCCAAGTAAGAGTCACAGGAGCTTGCAATAAACACAAGGCCAACACCTAGTACCTTACCGATTCTATTTATAATTTTCATATTGTTGATTTTTATATTTTTATTTCACTTTTTTTTCCGTTCTGGAAACCTAAATTGGTTTGAGGCCATAGAGGAGAAAAAATCTCATATTAACAGCGTCCCCCCAAAATCTTAGTGCACCTTCTTAAAACCCAACGTTCAAAGTCATGAAATAACTTTGAGTTCCAGGAAATCCAAGACCAGTGAAACCAATGGCATTCCCTCCAGCTCCTGCAGAGAAGGATTCCGGATCAAAACCGTCCCATGGTGAGTATAGAATAATATTATTTGCTGCTACTGAAATCCGCAAGGAAGAAAATGGCGTACGATCTAAAATCTTATCGTTAAAGTTATAGGCAAGGGAAACACTCCTAAGCTTAATATAACTGGCATCATACACAAAATTTTCACTAATTCCTCTATAGGTATTTCTCCAGAAACCAGCACCATAATCTTTACCATCTGGACTTTCACCTTGGCCTAACCACACTTCTTTGGTATTGGGTGTACCATCTTCCAATACGCCATCAAACACTTTATAGTCGTTTCTGACGGCGGTATACTCATTTTTGCCAAACGCAGAGAGGAAATTGTCAAATTGATTATACTGCTTCATTCCTGCTCTAAAATCCATCATCACATTAAGGTCAAAATTCTTATAGCTAAGCTCATTTCGTAAGCCCCCTATCCATTTTGGAACCGCATTACCAATGATAAGCTGGTTTAGATTTCTTTTTGGGAAGCCATCCTCCCCTATTATAATGGGCAGCTCGCTTTCTACAAAAATACTGTTAGGATCTCCACCGTAACGTGCATAACTGGTACCGTAAAGATTACCATAAGCTTCACCTTCTATCAATTTCATGGTAACCCTACTTCCGTCGTAACCAGATTGACTCCCCACAACAATCTCATCAATTCCTTCGCGAATGGATTTCACTTTGTTATCGTTGATTGACACGTTTGCAGACACCTTCCAATTAAAATCAGGACCCTTTACCACATCTCCTCCAAGTACAAATTCCAATCCTTTATTCTCTATTTCCCCAGCATTTGTAATATATGAGGAAAAGCCAGTAACATCAGAAACGGGAACTGGTATAATTTGATCTTCGGCGTTGGATTTGTAATAAGTAACATCCAAATTCAATCTATTCTCAAAAAATGCCAATTGGGCCCCAAATTCCATAGAAGTGGTCAACTCTGGTTTTAGAGCGGGATCCCCAAAGGCATCATTTCTACTAAACCCTACCTGTCCGTCTAACGGATATACACTTGGTGAAACAAAGGTAGCTCCCAGCACATGTGGATTCGTATCTTTACCTACTTGCGCCCAAGAGGCTCTTAACTTACCAAACGTAAACCAGTCTGGTGTGGTTAAGTGATCACTAAACACATAACCCAAGTTAAATGAAGGGTAAAAGAAAGAATTATTATCCTTTGGGAGGGTAGAAGACAAATCGTTTCTTCCTGTAATATTCAGGTACAAATAATTCTTATAGCTCACCATTAGATCTCCATAAAAACCAACTAGTCTTCTAATACTGCTACCTTGACTTGCAAAAACCTGCTTGGTATTATTTACGTTATAAAATCCTGGAATAACAAAATCTTCTCCACGAAGTGTAGTCCTATCATATTTTCTTTCAAAAATATCATTACCTATTCGAAGAGTAGTATCCCAATCATCACTGAAT
Source organism: Arenibacter certesii DSM 19833 (assembly GCF_000429545.1). Lineage (GTDB taxonomy): Bacteria > Bacteroidota > Bacteroidia > Flavobacteriales > Flavobacteriaceae > Arenibacter > Arenibacter certesii. Next base: position 65,228 of record NZ_AUCB01000032.1, on the reverse strand, counting down.
TTTTTACTTAATGTAATATAAAAGTTAGAAGTGATGTCCATACTATTAATCCTAGTCTCTTCTAAATATCCGGTAGAACTCAATGCTTGCTCTCCATCTATACCTTTTGGGCCCGGAGTAACCTCGGTTCTGGAATCGCTAAAAAAGTCGGTACCTACTCGGTATGAAAGCATCAACCAATCTGTTGGAGCGTAATTCAAATTAAGGTTCCCGATCATCCTATTTACATCATCCTCGTAAGTACTAAAACGAGCATCGTATACGGGGTTGGTATTACCATATGTCTTCATGGTACCGTCCGGATTAATATAATCCCTTACATCGGTAGTCTCAGACCAATACATCATTCGTTCCATATAGCGATCATGTGGCACCCTATTCCCTCCAGAATTAGAATAATTTACAGAAGCACTAAAATTAAATTTTTCGCTCATGGTTACACTTCCAGAAAGTTTGGCGGTAGTTCTTCCCCAAGTACTAAAAGGAATTATTCCTTCTTGATCAAAATTTCCGAAAGACCCATAAAAAGTAGCCTTATCGCCCCCACCGGAAATACTCAGGCTATTGTCCGTTTGCATCCCAGTGTCAAAGGCGCGATTCCAGTTATCTTGATATTTATGTCCTGGCACTGTCTTAGCGATCTCTGAAATTGGCGCACCCCAACTTGGCCAGAAACTAGTAGGATCATACTCCCCACTAAACCCTTGTCCGAATTGATCTTGCAATTTTGGCAATCGGTTTAAATCCTCAAAGCCTATAGAAGAGTTTAAGTTTACTCTAATCTGTCCCTTTTGACCCTTTTTAGTTGTAATAATGACTGCTCCGTTCGCAGCGCGAACTCCATAAAGCGCTGTTGCGGCAGCACCCTTTAAAATGGACATAGACTCTACATCCGCAGGATTTATGTCGGCTGCCCTATTGGTAAGTCCACGAGGAGTACCACTCGATTCTACAGTAGAATTATCTATAGGAACTCCGTCCACTACAAAAAGAGGCTGATTATCCGCCTGTGGATCTAGGGAGTTAATACCCCTTATTACTATTCGCGCACTTTGACCTGGAGCACCACCCGAATTGGTAATTTGTACTCCAGCTACCTGTCCTTGCAAGGCACTTACTAAGTTGGTTTGCTTGGTACTGGTTATTGCCTCCGCATCAATGCTTTGAGCAGCATAACCAAGCGCTTTCTTTTCTTGGGATATCCCAAATGCGGTTACGATCACTTCCCCTAATTGCTCGGAGTCTTCCTCCATGGTGACATTTATTACTTTGGCAGTCCCAACGGTTACACTCTGACTTTTCATTCCCAAAAAGGAGAATCTAAGCACATTGCCCGAGCTGGCTGCAATTGCGTAATTACCATCGAAATCTGTTGTTGTCCCAGTAATGGTCCCCTCAACAAGAATAGTCACCCCTGGTAATGGCGTACCAGAGACGTCGGTAACCACTCCAGTAATATCTTGACCGTAGGATTTAAAGAGAAACAAAAGAAAAGCACATACTAAAAAGGTATTCTTCATGAGTTTTAATTTAGTTGATTAAAAGCAAAATTTATGAAATATAATCGCACATTCAAACAAAAGACTAAATAAATGTTAAATCACAAGCAATTAACTAACATTCATAAGATTTATTCATCCTCATCACGGATTTGAAATGAATTTCATATGTAGAAAACATATTTATCAGTTTTAGACGCCAAACTATTTTGACAAATAAATGCAAAATTCAGCTCTTTATTTTCGCCTATTTCCTTAATTATATCAATATTACGTTCGGTATAACCTATTATATTTTAAAGCACCGGTAGTTAGTTTCTTATATTTTGCGACCATAAGACCCCTGTCCTTATATTTACCCCTAAGTAATAAGCCAAAATTTTAAAATTCATTTCAGTACAACTTTGCCCAACTAAACCCTTTACAATATCTTTGCACCTGTTAAATAGAATCCTATGATCAAAATTACTTTACCGGACGGAAGTGTTAGGGAATATGCAAAGGGGACCACTCCACTAGAAGTGGCCAAAAGCATTAGTGAAGGTTTGGCTAGAAATATTATTTCTGCAAAATTCAATGGTATTACAGTTGAGACTGTTACCCCCTTAAATGAAGATGGCTCCCTAGTTCTTTTTAGCTGGAACGATAAGGAAGGTAAGACAGCCTTTTGGCATTCTACCTCCCACGTGGTTGCTCAAGCTTTGGAAGCGCTTTATCCGGGAATAAAACTGACCATTGGTCCTGCCATTGAAAATGGATTTTATTACGATGTGGACTTCGGTGAGAGAAGCATATCTGAAAAGGATTTTCCCGCAATAGAAAAAAAAGCACTAGAAATTGCCAGAGGGAAACACGATTTTAAAATGCGGTCCGTAAGCAAGGATGACGCACTAGATCTCTACCGCTACCAAGAGAACGAATATAAGGTGGAGCTAATTGAAAATTTAGAAGACGGCACCATTAGCTTTTGCGATCATGATACCTTTACCGACCTATGCCGCGGGGGGCATATCCCCAATACCGGTATTATAAAGGCTATAAAAATATTGAGTGTAGCCGGTGCCTATTGGCGAGGAGACGAAAAAAACAACCAATTAACACGAGTATATGGAATTTCCTTTCCAAAACAGAAAGAACTTACTGAATACTTGGAATTGCTAGAAGAAGCTAAAAAACGGGATCATAGAAAATTAGGCAAGGAGTTGGAGTTATTTACCTTCTCTCAAAAAGTAGGGCAAGGCCTCCCACTATGGTTACCAAAAGGTGCAGCTTTAAGAGATAGGTTAGAGGAATTCTTAAAGAAGGCGCAAAAGAAAGCTGGTTATAAAATGGTAGTAACTCCCCATATTGGACAAAAGGAACTTTACGTTACTTCTGGTCACTATGCCAAATATGGAGAGGATAGCTTTCAACCAATAAAAACACCAAAAGAGGATGAGGAGTTTTTATTAAAACCGATGAATTGTCCACACCATTGTGAAATTTACAATGCAAAACCTTTTAGCTATAAAGACCTACCGGTTCGCTATGCCGAATTTGGTACTGTTTACCGTTATGAACAAAGCGGAGAGCTTCATGGTTTAACCAGAGTACGCGGATTTACTCAGGATGATGCGCATATTTTCTGTACTCCCGACCAATTAGCCGATGAGTTTAAAAAGGTAATAGACTTAACGCTGTACGTACTAGGATCCTTAGGTTTTGATAAGTTTACCGCACAGGTTTCAGTTAGGGATTTAGAAAAACCCGAAAAATATATCGGATCTGTTGAGAATTGGGAAAAAGCAGAAAACGCCATTATTAATGCCGCAAAGGAAAAAGGACTTGATTTTGTTATTGAAAGTGGGGAAGCTGCTTTCTATGGCCCAAAGTTAGACTTCATGATCAAGGATGCCTTAGGCAGAAATTGGCAATTGGGTACTATACAGGTAGATTACAACCTTCCTGAACGATTTGAACTTACCTATAAGGGTAGCGATAATGAGCTTCATAGACCAGTGATGATCCACCGAGCGCCTTTTGGTAGTATGGAAAGGTTTATCGCTTTGTTGTTAGAACATACTGGAGGAAATTTCCCACTTTGGCTAATGCCAGAACAGGCAATTATCCTACCTGTAAGTGAAAAACACGAAATATATGCCGAAAAAGTTTTAAATTCCTTGGAAAATAACGACATTCGCGCCCTCATTGATAATAGAAATGAGACAGTTGGCAAAAAAATCAGGGAAGCAGAGATGACTAAAATCCCATTTATGCTAATTGTTGGCGAGAATGAAGAGAATGAAGAAACCATTTCCGTTAGAAGACACGGAGGTGAAGATCTTGGTTCCATTACCATAAAAGCCTTTTCTGACTTGGTAACTAATGAAATAAATAGTACCTTAAAGTCGTTTTAAAAAAAATATAAGTTTAATTAAAAAAGTAGAGCCATAGCAATAAGAAAACGTTTTAGACCACAACCTAGAAGGGAGAATAAAAATCCCCACAATATCAATGAAAAGATTTTATCGCCCAAAGTAAGGTTGGTTGGCGACAATGTAGAAGTAGGAGTGTATAACACTAGGGATGCCATTGCCCAGGCCAAGGAATTGGAACTGGATTTGGTAGAAATATCACCTAAAGCAGATCCACCAGTTTGCAAAATAATAGATTACAAGAAGTTCCTATACGAACAGAAGAAGCGCGAAAAGGTCATGAAGTCCAAGGCGACGAAGGTTATCGTAAAGGAAATTAGATTTGGACCGCAAACAGATGATCACGACTACGAGTTTAAAAAGAAACACGCAGAGAAATTTTTAAAGGATGGTGCTAAATTAAAGGCATACGTATTCTTTAAAGGAAGATCTATTGTTTATAAGGATCAAGGTGAAATTCTCTTGCTTAAATTAGCTTCCGAATTGGAAGATTTGGGCAAGGTAGAACAGATGCCTAAATTGGAAGGAAAAAGAATGACCATGTTCATTGCTCCCAAAACCAAAAAGTAATTCACTTTTTAGATTAGGATTATAAAATAAAAGTTGCCGGAAAATTCCGGCTTAAAAATAGTAAGCGAGATAATTAATAAATAGGAATCAAATGCCTAAACAGAAAACAAAATCTAGTGCCAAAAAGCGTTTTAAGCTTACCGGTACTGGCAAGATTAAAAGAAAGCATGCCTTTAAAAGCCACATTCTTACGAAGAAGTCTAAGAAGCGCAAGCTTGCGTTAACCCACACTGCATTAGTGCATCAGTCGGACGTTAACAGTATTAAAGAACAATTACGTTTAAAGTAATCGTTCAGTCGGTAGATTATTAACCCTGGAGTTAGGCCGCACCGCTGCATAGTGTAAAAGTGCAAAAAAAGTGTCGGATTTTGACCGCCTACTACAAAAACAATTTAAATTATGCCAAGATCAGTAAATTCAGTTGCTTCTAGAGCTAGAAGAAAAAAAGTAATGAAGCAGGCCAAAGGTTACTTTGGAAGACGTAAAAACGTTTGGACAGTAGCCAAAAACGCGGTTGAAAAAGCAATGTTATATGCTTATAGAGACCGTAGAAATAAGAAAAGAACTTTCCGTTCCCTATGGATTACCCGTATTAACGCTGGAGCCAGATTGCACGGAATGTCTTATTCTCAGTTTATGGGCAAGGTAAAAGCCAACAACATAGAGCTAAACCGTAAGGTATTAGCAGATTTGGCTATGAACCACCCAGAAGCTTTTAAGGCTATCGTAAACAAAGTAAAATAAATTAAATAACACATCTCGCTTATAAATCCCGGTCCTTATGGATCGGGATTTTTTTTGTCTAGCCACTTCCTTAATAAAGAGAGATGCTCCACCCAAATTTAATTATACACCAAAGCAACTCACCACTAGCTTTCTTTCACTGGCATAATCCCGATGCTCACATAAATATATGCCTTGCCATATTCCCAAATTAAGTTGGCCGTTGGTAATTGGGATCTGCACAGACGACCCCATTAAGGACGATTTAATATGAGCTGGCATATCATCTGCCCCCTCAAAGGTATGGACATAATATGTTGCATTCTCAGGTACCATAACGTTTATATGACTTTCAAAATCGGTCCTAACTGTAGGGTCTGCATTTTCATTTATAGTTAAACTAGCCGAAGTATGTTTAATAAAAACCTGTAACATTCCTTGGTTTATACGCCTTAATTCTGGCACACTAGCCAAAACCCTTTCGGTGATAATATGAAACCCTCTTTTATAAGGCGGTAGATTTATTTCCTTTTGATAAAAATGCATACAATCAATTTAAACATTATTGCTAATTTCGGAATTATAATTAAACTACATTATGCACCAAATTATAATTACCACTTAACACCAGATAAAACCCTAAAAGGCAATACATGGCAGGGTATTAAAAAGATTAATTTTCAGGTCGGTCAAAAATATATAAGTTCATGAGCCCTTTCAAATGTGAAACTTTTAACAACTATGCTACCATTAAATATATATCTAATACCTTTGTTGGTTAAACATAAATGAATGGATTTTTCAAAAGTAAAAATGGTGGTAACGGATATGGATGGGACATTACTAAACTCCAAGCATGAAGTAAGCCCAGAATTCTTTACCCTATTTCAGCGATTAAAAGAACAGGATATAAAATTTGTAGCAGCTAGTGGTCGCCAATATTTGAGTATTGTAGAGAAACTAGACGCTATTAAGGACGATATAATCGTTGTGGCAGAAAATGGAGCCTATATACGTAAACGAGAGAAGGAGCTGCTTTCCACCCCCTTAGAAAACGGCACTATTGCCGAGGTGATGAAAATTTTAAAAGATACACCCAACGTACACGTTGTCTTATGCGGAAAGGAAAGCGCCTATATAAAAGGGGATTCGGAAAAATTCAAGAATAAATTAAAGGAATACTATTCCGAATTTAGCATCATAGAAGACCTATCTACTTTTAATGGGGAAATCTTAAAGATTGCACTTTTTCATTTTGAAAGCTCAGAAGATTATATTTATCCCTTAGTAAAACATTTAGAAAGCAAAATGAAAGTTAAGATCTCCGGAGAAAATTGGCTAGACATTTCTAGCATGAATGCCAATAAGGGATATGCCTTAGAGCAATTACAACAGAAATATGGCATAAGTAAGGAAGAGACCATGGTATTTGGGGACTATAACAACGACTTGGAAATGCTAACTAAGGGTCATTTTAGTTTTGCAATGGAAAATGCACATCCAGACGTCATAGAAATTGCAAACTACAAAACCGCCACTAACGACGAAAATGGGGTAGAGCGCATCTTGGAACAACTTGTACTAAGTAAAGCTAAAAGCAGCACCTACTAAGTGGGTACTTTAACACACTTCTTTAGTTGATCATAAAATACTTCAACTCTAAAAATCCCCAAAGTGAAATCTTTGGGGATTTTTTTTAGTTCATAATCTACTCGTAACCGGCCAGAATACAGCGTGTAATTTCTTTATAAGCACAACCGATCCCAATTTATAACGTTATTTTTAGATTAGGACCCTGATATTTTATTACCTTAATGACCATTAGGCCCTATTATTGTCCTATTTCTTTGTGAGTAGGTCTAATTCGGTCTAGTTGATGAATACCCTGTACAAGGTATATTCATCAACTAGCTATAGAATTAGCTATTCACATTATACAGCATACAACGCTACTCTAATTTTCTAAACTCCCATAATGAAAAGTGTAAAATTAAAGACAAATCCGAAGGTAGCGTTGCTCTTCAAAAACTACCCAAACACCGTATCCCAGAAGCTATTGTATTTAAGAAGGTTAATACTGGAAGTTGCTAATGACAATGATGAAATAACAGCTTTGGAGGAGACCGTTAGATGGGGAGAGCCTAGTTATCTCACCAAAAATGGCAGTACTATACGTTTAGATTGGAAGCCACATAATCCGCAAGAATATGCTATTTACTTTAATTGTTCCAGTAGATTGGTGCCCACCTTTAAATTACTATTTAAAGAGTTATTTACCTTTGAAGGAAATAGGGCAATAATTTTTAAGATGGACAGCAGCATTCCTACAGAAGAATTAAAATACTGTATCAATACCGCCTTAACTTATCATAAGGTAAAGCAATTGCCTTTTCTAGGATTGTAACAGTTAGTTTTTTACAATGATCAATCACATCATAACCCTATGTAGCAACTAATCTTCCAATAAGTTATACGTAATTACCCTTTCAGAATAAAGATATCCAAGTATATGCACAGGATCTACACTAAACTCCTACCTCCCAACCTGATCCAAAAAATTTACTTTTTAGGTCTTCTGATTCCTTTTCTTAGCTGCGGGAAACAAAACATTGTTTAAGATGAGTCGGTAACCGGGAGAACTAGGATGCAATTCTAGTTCTGTTTTTGGATCTCCGACCCTATGTTGATAATCTTCAGGATCGTGTCCCCCATAAAATGTGAAGAACCCTCTCCCTTTAACCCCATGAATATAGCGCGCTTCACCATTTATTTTGTTTTCCCCCAATACTAATACGGTAGGCTTTATCTCTTCCCGAGTAAAGGCCGTTGTCTGTCCCATAAATCCCTTCACCAGCGCCGTATGGTTCTGGCACAACATAGTGGGAATAGGGTCCCATTTTGCTGAAAATTCCATCAAAGAAAAATAATCGGACTCCTTATAAATTTCACCTCTTTTACGCGTGGTATCAATAGAACTAAACTCGTACACCAACGGATTCCGTTCTAAAATAAAATTAGTAAACGCAAAGGTATTACCGTAATTTAGTTTGGACTGGTAGTTGGCATCCGATGGATCTCCATCAAACATAGGCTCACAAATGTCCACGCCTTCTGCAGCTAAGGCAATATCGAAGCTATCGGTAGCCGAGCACATAGCAAACATAAACCCGCCCCCCATTACATAATTTCTAATTTTCTGGACTACTGCACTCTTCTGCTCTGAAACCTTAGCAAACCCAAGCTTTTGAGCCATGGCCTCTGCATTCTGTTTTCCTTCAATATACCATGGAGCAGTTCTATACGTTCCATAAAACCTTCCATATTGTCCAGTAAAATCCTCATGGTGAAGGTGCAGCCAATCATACATCACCAATTGGTCTTGCAATACCTCTTCGTCATACACTTTCTCATAGGGAATCTCTGCGTAGGATAGCACCATGGTTACGGCATCATCCCAAGGTGGATTGTTTTTAGGGGTGTAAACAGCAATTTTAGGCGCCTTTTCCAATATCACCGATTCTTGGTTTTGGGATGGACTACTTATTCCGTCTAAAATATTTTGGGTCTGTACATCAGATAAAATCTCATAAGAGACACCTCTAATCTGACATTCCCTACGAATATTTTCTCCATCTGGAAGTAAAAATGACCCTCCCCTATAGTTTAACAACCATTGCACCTTTTGTTGTTTGCTCAGTACCCAGTAAGTTATACCATAAGCTTTAAGATGATTTTTTTGCCCTTCCGCATCCATAGGAATCAGGATTGTAGAGGCGTAGAGACCACTACCCCATAAAAAACAAAATATAGCAAAAAAAAGGCCTCCAAAAGATCTCGGGGGCCAAATATTATTTTTCATTAAAAGGTGTTTTAATAATTGTCTTTCCCAATATAGGATGGGAGATAATTTAGTAACTATCCTCTCACTGCACCGTTAAAACGGTACATCGTTATCATCAGGCATATGATCATTGTTCATTGCACTTCCAAAAGCTTCACTAGCATCTGGCAATCCTTTGGTTATAAACGGATTATCGTCATCCGCATTCATTTTGGATTGGAATTCGAACGGGGAATCAAAATCATCCAAGTTATCGAACTTACCTAAATGTCCAAGGAATTTCAATCTAATATTTTCTAGGCCTCCGTTTCTGTGTTTTGCAACAATAAACTCTGCCTGCCCTGCTGTTGGGGAACGCTCTTCATCATCCCATTCATCAATCTTATAATATTCCGGCCTATAGATAAAGGAAACAATATCCGCATCTTGCTCAATAGCTCCTGATTCCCTCAAATCCGATAGAACAGGACGCTTACTTCCTCCCCTGGTTTCAACGGCCCGTGATAACTGTGATAGCGCTATTACGGGTACGTTTAATTCCTTTGCCAAAGCTTTCAGGTTTCTAGAAATAGTAGAGATTTCCTGTTCACGGTTACCTCCCTTCTGGGTACCTCCAGCGGTCATCAACTGAAGGTAATCTATCATGATCATCTTTATGTTGTGTTGAGAAGCAAGTCTTCTTGCCTTCGCCCTTAGGTCAAAAATAGAAAGCGAAGGGGTATCATCGATAAACAATGGAGCAGACTCCAATGCCTTCACCTTTACATTCAGCTGTTCCCACTCGTGTTTTTCCAGTTTACCAGTTCTTAATTTCTCTGAAGACAATCCTGTTTCCGAAGAAATTAACCTTGTAATCAACTGAACCGAGGACATCTCCAGAGAAAAGAATGCTACACCTATATTAGAATTAACAGCTACGTTTCTAGCCATGGACAGTGTTAGCGCTGTTTTCCCCATACCAGGACGTGCCGCAACAATAATCAAGTCACTAGGTTGCCAACCAGAGGTTAGCTTATCTAACTTATCAAAACCAGAAGGAATTCCACTTAGTCCTTCCTTTCCGGCAATTTCCTCAATTCTTTTCTTTGCCTGGATCACCAAGTTCTGTGCGGTTTCTGCAGACCGCTTTAGGTTACCTTGGGTAACATCATATAGTTTGGATTCTGCTGCATCCAACAGATCGAACACGTCTGTAGAATCCTCATAGGCCTCCTCAATAATTTCATTAGAGATCTTAATAAGGCTCCTTTGAATGAATTTTTGGAGGATTATTCGCGCATGAAACTCGATATGCGCCGAAGAAGCTACCTTTTGGGTGAGTTTTATAAGATAAAAATCGCCACCCGCTTTTTCCAAGCGGCCATCTTTTTTTAATTGTGCTGAAACAGTTAATAAATCTACCGGTTCGGAATTTTCGAACAGTTTAAAGATAGCTTCATAGATAAATTTATGGGCTTCCTTATAAAAAACATCGGGATGTAGGATATCTATTACTTCATCCACTCCTTTTTTATCAATCATCATCGCACCAATCACAACCTCCTCTAAATCAACTGCTTGAGGAGGAATTTTTCCTTTCTCGAGGTTAATAATGGTAGATTTATCTATCCGATGACCAATAACTGGGTTCGTTTTTTCCATGAGTGCTAAATTAACAAATAAGAATTAAATGGGGGTTGGGGATATCAACAGTTCATTAACAATCACCCTGTTGATAAGTTACGAAATTTGTTCATAAGCAAAAAAAAACTGGAGAAATACTGCTCCAGTTTTTTTCCGCTTGTGAAAATGGGATGTTAACCATTAAAAACTCCCATGTTGGCATATTTATCCATCCGATTTTTCACTAGATCTTTTGGTGATAACTTTTTCAATTCCTCAAAATGCACTGAAATTTTATTTTTCACGATTTCGAAGGTTTTTTCTCGGTTAGCATGTGCACCACCTACAGGTTCTTTCACGATCTCATCGATCAATTTCATCTTCTTCATATCTATCGCTGTAAGTTTAAGTGCCTCTGCAGCTTGCTCTTTATATTCCCAACTTCTCCAAAGAATGGAAGAACAAGATTCTGGGGAAATTACCGAATACCATGTGTTTTCCAACATCAATACCCTATCCCCTACACCAATACCCAAGGCGCCACCTGAAGCACCCTCTCCTATTATCACAACAATAATTGGAACTTTAAGACGAGTCATTTCCAAGATATTCCTTGCAATAGCTTCTCCTTGCCCCCTTTCTTCGGCCTCAATTCCGGGATAAGCACCTGGAGTGTCTATTAAACATACCACAGGAACACCAAATTTCTCTGCAGATTTCATAAGTCTCAAAGCTTTCCTGTAGCCTTCTGGGTTAGCCATACCAAAGTTACGGTATTGCCTAGTTTTGGTATTATATCCTTTTTGTTGCCCTACAAACATATAGGTCTGATCACCAATTTTTCCAAGACCACCAATCATGGCCTTATCGTCCTTTACATTACGATCCCCATGAAGTTCCAGAAAAGTGTCTCCACATATAGCCTTTATATAATCTAACGTATAAGGTCTATTGGGATGTCTGGACAGTTGAACACGTTGCCAAGCAGTAAGGTTTTTATAAATATCTTTGCGGGTATCCGCCAATTTCTTCTCTATCTGCTTACAGGTTTCCGAAACATCAACATCACTTTCCTCACCAATAATCATGCACTTATCCAACTGCTCTTCAAGCTCCTTAATGGGAAGTTCAAAATCTAAATACTCCATAGGTTAACTGGTTTTGTTCTTTTCAATATCAATAGGCAAATATAAAACTTTAAAGGGAAGCCACCTCCTTAGTCTATTTTTTTTAATTTCTTTCTATTCTTTAATATCCCGTTGGCCACTACTGTGGTTAGTATGATTAACCCTCCACCATAAAAGCCTGGATTCATCTTCTCACTGTCCCCAAAAATAAGGTAAGCCAGAATAATTCCATATACCGGTTCTAAATTGGTGGTCAGCATAACGGTATAAGGGCTAATAAACCTCATCACTTTTACTGAGGCAATAAAAGCGTAAGCGGTACAGGCAGAAGCCAGTAAAAAAATAAAACCCCAATCCATTGCTGTTAAAGTAAAAAAATCAGCATTGTACCTTCCTTTAAAGGCGAGGTAAATAGTGAGCAATAACACACCACTCCCTAATTCATATAAGGAAATAATTGAAGGTTTATGTTCTTGGGCCAGTTTACCGTTAATCAAGGAAAATACGGCGGATAAAAATGCAGAGACCAGGGCCAATACAATTCCATAAAGATAGTTGCCTTGTACATTGAACATTACATAAAGCCCAAGCATTACCACCAAACCAAAAATAACTTCGTATCCTATCATTTTACGACCATACCAAATGGGCTCCATCAACGCCGCAAAAAATGCACCCGTAGACATGGTGGCCAGTGCAACAGAAACATTGGACACCTTTATGGCCATAAAAAATGTTACCCAATGCAAGGCAATTACTATACCTGCAACGATCAGCATCACCAATGCTCTTGGGGGGACTTTTAAATTTAACTTCCGAAACTTTACATAAATCAAAATCAATAGGAAGGCAATTCCCATTCTATACCAGACCAATGGAAGTGCATCTATAGTAATAAGTTTACCTAAGATCGCTGTAAAGCCCCAAATAAAAACGATAAAATGGAGGTGGAGGTAGTTTTTGAGTTTAGCGCTTAGCATTTTTCATCAGGTAAAAACCAATAATACCAAACAGAACATTGGGGATAACGACCGCCAATAAGGGAGAAAAGCCCGACTGTTCCGCCAGGGTTCCAAAAACCTTATCAAAAAAGATATAAATAAAGGCCACCCCGATTCCAAAGGCGAGGTTAACTCCCATGCCTCCCCGTCTTTTTACAGAAGAAACTGCTACTGCAATGATTGTAAGAATAAAGGCCGCAATAGGTAATGACCAGCGTTTATATTTAACCAATACATAACTATTAATATTAGAAGCTCCTTTTCTTTTCTGATCCTCAATAAATTTATTGAGTTCAAACATATTTTTGGTTTCTGCAATGTAAGATACAGGGGTAAGATCGTCTATTTTAAAATTAAATATGGTATCCAACCTTTTTTTGGTCTCTATAACTTCAGTTCCATTTACTAGCTTTCTTTTAGAATAAGAGGTAAGCCTATAGACACTATCACTCTCTACCCATCTAATATTTGCTGCAGCCATTTTAAAATTGAGCGTATTATCCTCGTTAAAGCGCTCCATGGAAAAATTATAACCTATTTGTCTGGCTGGATCAAAACGGCTTACATAGATATAGTCGGTTTCATTTAATTGATTGAAGATATTTGTTGTGACCCTGTCCTGTTTCCCTTTCTTTAGATACTTGAACTTAAATTCATTGTACCCTACACTTGCTGGTGGAACAATAAACATATTCATTAAAAACATAATTACCGCAATTATCGTAGCCCCAATCATATAGGGTCTTAAAAAGCGACCATAAGAAACACCCGAGCTTAAAATGGCGACTATTTCTGTATTATTGGCCAGCTTAGAAGTAAAGAAAATAACCGATAGAAAAAGAAATATGGGAAACAACAAATTTCCAATAACCAGGGTAAAGTTCCAGTAATATAGGACAATTTCCGCTAGTGGAACTTCATTGTCTATCATTTTTCCAATTTGTTCTGCCAAATTCGCCATAATGCCTATAGGCACAAATAGCATCAACATCACAAAAAAGGTTGCCAGATAGCGTTTTAATATGTATTTGTCTATTATAGTAAGCACCTATAATCTTTTATCCATTTGTTTTACCATCATGGTTTTCCACTCGTAAAAATCTCCTGCTAATATATGCTTTCTTGCTTCTCTCACCAGCCACATATAGAAACCAAGATTATGAATGGTAGCAATTTGCTTCCCCAAATATTCGTTGGCAGCAAAAAGATGTCTTAGATAAGCTTTGGAATATTCCCTATCTACAAAAGTGGTCCCCATTTCGTCCAAGGGAGAAAAATCATCTTCCCACTTTCTATTTTTAATATTAATGGTACCATGAGCGGTAAATAGCATTCCGTTCCTTGCATTTCTAGTTGGCATTACACAATCGAACATATCTATACCTAGCGCAATGTTTTCCAAAATATTTATAGGTGTTCCTACTCCCATTAGGTATCTAGGCTTATCCTCTGGTAAGATATCACATACCACTTCAGTCATCGCGTACATTTCCTCTGCGGGCTCCCCTACCGAGAGTCCACCTATGGCATTACCTTCAGCACCTACTCCGGCAATATACTCCGCAGACTGCCTCCTAAGGTCTTTATATGTGGAGCCTTGCACAATAGGAAAGAAGGTTTGTGCATAATCGTAGGTAAAAGGCGTTTTCTCCAAATGATTTATACAACGGTCCAACCACCTATGGGTTCTTTGCATGGATCTTTTGGCATAATTATAATCACAAGGATAGGGAGTACACTCATCAAAAGCCATAATAATATCGCCGCCAATTACCCTTTGGATTTCCATTACATTTTCTGGAGTAAATACGTGATAAGATCCATCTATATGCGATTTAAATTTCACCCCTTCTTCCTTAATTTTTCTACTCCCAGATAATGAATACACTTGAAATCCGCCGCTATCCGTTAAGATGTTTCGGTCCCAGCCCATAAATTTATGGAGTCCGCCTGCTTTTTTTAAAATATCGGTTTTTGGTCTTAGGTATAGATGGTAAGTATTCCCCAGAATAATATCTGGATTTACCTCTTCCCTAAGTTCTTTTTGATGAACCCCTTTTACTGATGCCACAGTACCTACCGGCATAAAAATGGGTGTTTCTATTTTTCCGTGGTCCGTGATAAGTTCTGCGGCCCTCGCTTTGGTTCTACTGTCTGAATGTTGTAAAGTGAATTTCAAAAAAAATATGATTTAAAGGCGCAAATATAGTCAACTCCTTGTCATTAAGTTCCCAACAAAAAAATAAAGTTGGGGTTTTAATAGGCAAAGTTGATAAAATAATATAACTCCTGCTTGTTTTCACAAAAGATAGCCATTACTTTTGGGAAGTTTAAAAAATTAGATAAAATGCCAAAACTTCAAGAATTACAAGATTTGACCGTTCAGGTGCGCAGAGACATATTAAGAATGGTTCACAAAGTTAACTCCGGACATCCAGGAGGATCATTAGGTTGCACCGAATTTATGGTAGCGCTATATAATGAATTAATGGAACTTAAGGAAGGTTTTGATATGGATGGAAAGGACGAAGACCTATTCTTTTTATCCAACGGCCATATCTCCCCGGTTTTCTATAGTGTTTTGGCAAGAAAAGGATATTTTCCTATAGAGGAATTAAATACTTTTAGATTGATTGACTCCCGCTTACAGGGACACCCAACTACTCATGAGGGACTACCAGGTGTACGTATCGCTTCCGGTTCCTTAGGCCAGGGCATGTCCGTAGCATTAGGTGCAGCACAGGCCAAAAAATTAAATAAAGATTCCAAATTGGTCTATACCCTTCACGGTGATGGAGAATTACAGGAGGGTCAAAACTGGGAGGCCATTATGTATGCCGCTGGGAATAAAGTGGATAACCTTATCTCTACCATTGACTACAATGGACAGCAGATAGATGGGGCTACCGAGGATGTGTTACCTTTAGGCAACCTAAAAGAGAAATTTGAAGCATTTGGATGGGATGTAGTAGACATTGAAGAAGGCAACAATATTGAAGCCGTTATAAAAGGAATGAAAGAGGCCAAAAGCAGAACTGGCAAAGGAAAACCTGTCTGCGTGCTACTACACACTGTGATGGGGAATGGGGTAGATTTTATGATGTATACCCACGCATGGCATGGAAAAGCACCTAACGATGAGCAATTGGAGAATGCCCTGTCGCAGAACCCAGAAACCATCGGAGATTATTAATCCAATCATTTCCAAATAACGATTAAGAAAATACAAGATGAAAAAATATATAGATCAAGGTAAGAACGATACAAGAAGTGGATTTGGCGCCGGACTGGCAGAACTAGGTAGAAGTAACCCTAATGTGGTGGCCCTTTGTGCTGACTTGGTAGGTTCATTGAAAATGGAAAAGTTTATTGAGGAAAATCCGGAACGATTTTTTCAGATCGGAATTGCCGAGGCCAATATGATGGGAATTGCAGCTGGACTTACTATAGGTGGAAAAATTCCTTTTACGGGAACTTTCGCTAATTTCTCTACAGGACGGGTATACGATCAAATTCGACAATCCATTGCCTATTCTAATAAAAACGTAAAGATTTGTGCTTCTCATGCTGGGGTTACCCTTGGGGAAGATGGTGCTACGCACCAGATACTGGAAGATATAGGGATGATGAAAATGTTACCAGGGATGACTGTAATCAATCCTTGTGATTATAATCAGACCAAAGCAGCCACTATTGCCATTGCAGAACACGAAGGTCCAGTTTACCTGAGATTTGGCCGACCAAAAGTAGCTAATTTTACTCCCGTAGACCAGAAGTTTGAAATTGGAAAGGCTCTTATGTTAAGTGAAGGTACCGATGTAACAATAGTAGCAACTGGCCATTTGGTATGGGAAGCATTAATTGCTGCAGAAAGCTTGGAGAAACAAGGCATTTCTGCAGAAGTAATTAACATACACACCATTAAACCTTTTGATGGGGAAGCAATATTAAAGTCTGTTAAAAAAACCGGCTGTATCGTTAGTGCGGAAGAGCACAACTATATGGGTGGTTTAGGGGAAACCGTAGCCGGATACCTTTCTACCACGCTACCTACACCACAAGAATTTGTTGGAACCAAAGATACATTTGGTGAAAGTGGCACCCCAGAACAATTAATGGCAAAATATGGCTTGGATAACCAGGCTATAGAAAAAGCCGTTTTAAAGGTGTTGAAAAGAAAGTAAATCCAATGCTCAAAAGCAGACGATAACACTTGATTTAAGATACCTATTATAACTTAAAATGCCCCAAATTGGATGCTTTCAACAAAAGATCTATCGCGGGGCATTTTTAATAGAAGTAAGTTTTTGTGTCAAGTATATTTTCTTTTAAGACAATACATAATAAAAATTGTACTTATAATTGTACAATGTTTTTAATTTTAAAGAACACGTAATGATGAAAAAGAGAATTTTAATGGCAGTCTTTGCTTTGGTAAGCATCACTGCATTTGCACAAAAAGGTTCCGGTTTCGGAATTAAAGGCGGACTTAATTATGGTGCCAATGGTAATTATTTTGAATCGGCAGAGAACGCCTATGAGAGCCCCAAAAGTAACGTAGGCTACCACTTAGGTGTTTTTGGAAAATTTGGAGACAAGATTTATTTTCGACCAGAATTGGTGTACACCAAGATGAAATCTGAGTACAACAATGACAACTTTGATATGAGTAAATTAGACGCTCCATTACTGGTTGGAATTAACGTTGTAGGACCACTTCAAGTATTTGCAGGTCCGGCTTTACAATACATTTTGGATACCGACTTTAAAGATGTTGAATTTGGAGATGTAAAAAACGAGTTTTCTGTGGGCTTAAACATAGGAGCAGGTATCTCCTTCGGTAATTTAGGAATAGATCTTCGTTACGAAAGAGGATTCAGTAAAAATGAGGTGGATATTGTAGACGGAGTTTTATCTGGTGACCGAATAGACACAAGACCAGATCAATTGATTCTAAGTTTGGCAATTAGCCTGTAAAGGCATTCAGTGGATATAAGAGGTGTATCCTTACGAAAAAAGCTTTATGACCGTCCATCAAATAAAATTGATGGACGGTTTTTTTATTATAGTATTAAGTACAGAGTAGTGAGTAGTGAATATTGAGAGGGTTTCAGTGGATAGTAATCGGTGAACAGTGATCCAAATACAGTTAGCACTGTTATAAGTGAAATATAGAATTCAATAATCGGTCTACTCTAATCGGGGAAGTTAAGCGATTTTACACGTAAAAATATGCTACATAAAAAAAGTAAAAGCTATTCCCTTATGCTTCGGCTTCGTCAACCTACGACAGGTATACTCCAGCACTGTTTAAGGGAGGTGGTTTGCCTGAAAGTGCCAGTGGGAGAGATAGAAAGCTACAGCGGAGCTTTCGTTAGTACATAGTACAAAGTAGTGAGTAGGGAGACTTTATGTTTACACAAAAATGTCGGTATTCTCTAAATAATGAAACTTTGCAAATTACTAAGTTAAAGATTCCCTTTAAAGACTTATTATCAATAACCTTAACCTGGCTAGCGAACTCATACTAGGCATTAATCTTGCTTCCCAGATACGGTCAACTTTCCCAAGACCTAATAAAAGATATTGAATAGATTCATGGCCAATGAGAAAAACGGCTTTAGCCAAAGTTTGAAACCTTTTTTGTAGTGCAATAAACACCATTCGCAAATTAGTTCCTCCAGGGGATGAGAATTGTCAATCGACTAAAAATGCGGATTATAGCACAATGAATTACCCTAATTACAGCCAATTTACTAGGAAAACATAAATAATTAATAATAAAGTCAGTGTCCGTTGAACCCTAAAACGTGTTAAGTAGATACGGAATCGCTCTTTTTATAATTGAAATTCATGTCTAAAACCGGTCAACTCTAATCAGGTTATACACCCCTAATATAGGTTGACTACGGAAGGTAAAATCCAGAAAAACATCACTAAAAGGAATAAAAAAAACCGATTAATGAATCCATTCAAAAGTCGGTTTTAGTGTATTTTAATTTGGGTTATCCCCAATTCTAATTACTTCACAATATTATCGTCCTCGTCTTCTTTTGTTTTAGCAACTAAAAGGTTTATCTCAAACAACAGTGGGGCATACGCTTCTCCCACTGAAGAGCTCTGAAAATACGCCAAACCAGAAGGCATAATAATTAGGCCGACACCACTACCTTTAACATCAAAGGTTCCATCACCGTTCTCGGTAATTTCTCCTCCAGCCTTAAATTTGGCTACCCCCTCTCTAAATCCAGTAACTGATGGAGCAGATTGCATTGAAATAGATCCTGGTAGATCAAACCAAGTTGGACTCCCAAACCTGCTATCGAAAACAGTACCGTTCAATCTACTCCCTTTGTACTTGAGATATACAGAATCCTTAGCAGTAGCCTGATTACCAATCCCTTCTCTTGCAATTAAATAATATAGCGTATGCTCAACATCCACTTCTTCTGATGGCAATCCTAAGTCCGTGGAAGAAACTTTAACCACTTCAGTAAGGACCTGCTCGCTCAACGGCGTTTTATCTGCATTATCACCCGCTATGGAATCAATTACGATCCTATAGTTAAAATCCGGGCCCGGATTGGCAAACTCCTCATAATTGTAGAAGTGGTTTTCCAAAAATTCTTTTATAGTCGCATCGTTTTCCACACTTACTTCGCTAAGCAATCTTGGGGGCACCACCTCTACAGATGGACTATCATCCTTCTTACAGGACCAAATAGCTACAAAAATAAAAGCAGGCAATAGAATTCTCCTAATCATCATTGATTTCTTATTTAAAGGCGGCAAGATACAATTTTCCCCTATTTTTGTAGGAGACCTTAACAAAGAATTTGAATAGTTTATGCGAATTGACAAATACCTATGGAGCATCCGTTATTATAAGACCCGGAATATAGCGACCGAGGCATGTAAAAAGAGCCATGTTAGAATAAACGAACAAGTTGTAAAACCCTCTAGGGAGGTATACCCTATGGACAAAGTCGTAGTCCGTAAAAACCAGATCAATTACCAATTCACAGTCTTAGATATCCCCCCAAACAGGGTAGGTGCCAAATTGGTAGATATTTATAGAAAGGACACTACTCCCAAGGAAGCTTTTGAACACAATGAACTCCTAAAGTATTCCAAGGATTACTATAGAAAGAAAGGAATGGGCAGACCTACCAAAAAAGATAGAAGAGACATCACGGAATATTTAGAAGAAGGCACAGAAGATCCGTTAACCAAAAATAAAGATGATGAAACAATCTAAGGAATTGTGGGAAAATAGATACCAGAGTGGGGACACAGGCTGGGATATAGGGTATGCTTCCCCTCCCCTAACCACTTATATAGATCAGTTGCCCAATAAGGACATTAAAATTCTAATTCCGGGAGCTGGCAATGCCTATGAGCTTATTTACCTTGTTGAAAACGGCTTTGATAACGTATATGTTGTAGATATAGCCAAAGCCCCCTTAGATCGCATTAGAGTCCAACTTCCGAATTACCCCGTAGAGCAACTTATAGAAGGGGATTTTTTTGATTTGGATTTAACAGGTTTCGACCTGATTTTAGAACAGACTTTTTTTTGTGCTCTAGACCCTAATTTTAGACCTAAATATGTGCATAAGATGAAACAACTCTTAAAACCGACCGGTAAATTGGTGGGATTGTTATTCACGTTTCCCTTAACCAAAGACGGACCTCCATATGGAGGCAGTCTTGAGGAGTACAAGGCGCTTTTTAAAGATCATTTTAAATTTAAGGTGCTGGAAGTAGCCTACAATTCTATAAAACCAAGGGAAGATAAAGAACTGTTTTTTATATTTGAACCCAAATAAGAACCACTATGTCCAATAAGATATTATCTCACGAGCAAATTCAGCATAAGGTTAAGCGTATGGCCTATCAGATCTATGAAGCCAATGTAAATGAAGAGGAAATTATTATTGCAGGCATAGTAGGTGGCGGGTTGAGTTTTGCAAAAAAGATTCAAACTGTACTACAAGAGATTACCGATGCCAATATTATCTTGTGCACGGTACACATGAATAAAAAGAACCCCTTAGAAAGCGGGGTTAGCACCAGCATACCAGAATCTGAATACACGGATTGCTCCGTGGTATTGGTAGACGACGTATTAAATTCTGGCACCACTCTAATTTATGGAGTACACCATTTTTTAAAAGTTCCTTTAAAACAGCTTAAAACGGCGGTATTGGTGAATAGGAACCACAAGAAGTATCCTGTAAAGGCAGATTATAAAGGAATTTCTCTATCTACTTCTTTACAGGAACATATAAATGTGGAGTTTAAAAACAATAATGATTGCGTGTACCTATCCGAGTAATGCAATAATCTCTTCTGCAATTCGCTGGGGCTCCTTATTGTCACAATTCACTATATGGTCTGCCTTTAAATAGTAATTGTTCCGCTCAAATAGATGCTTGCCAATAAATTCTGGCAAGTCTTCATTAGCTATATTCTTAATGAGCGGTCGGTGTTCTTTTTCCGGCATTAATCGTTGTACCAAACCAGCAATAGCAACTTTTAGGTAAACAACGGCGTCTGCTTCCTTCAACATAGTATCCATATTTCCGGAATAACATGGTGTTCCACCCCCAGTAGATAAAATAAAACTAGCATCCTTCGATACAATTTCATTTAAAAATTGATGCTCTTTTTTCCTAAAAAACACTTCTCCTTTAGTTTTAAAAACCTCAGGAATGGAAGTTCCCAGTTCATTCTCCAAAACCTCATCTAAATCTAAGAAACTACATTTCAATTCCTTAGCTATAATTTTCCCAATGGTAGTCTTTCCACTACCCATATACCCTATCAATACTATTTTCACAGTGCTTATTTTAGGTAAAAGTGCTACAAATTGATGGCAAATAAAAAATTTTTAAAAAAAATCTAAAAAGTCCTTGTTATACAAACAAATGATTTTATATTTGCACCCGCAAACAACACGTATTTGCAATACATAATGACCTGGTAGCTCAGTTGGTAGAGCATCTCCCTTTTAAGGAGAGGGTCCTGGGTTCGAGCCCCAGCCCGGTCACAAAAAAGTTAAGTTAGCGCTTAACTTTTTTTGTTTATAGTAATTTGTAATTACTTAAAAACACACCTAGAAGCAACTAACATTTGATTTAAAAGCCCACGTGGTGAAATTGGTAGACACGCTACCTTGAGGGGGTAGTGTTCGCAAGGACGTGCTAGTTCGAATCTAGTCGTGGGCACCAGGATTGTTAGCACCAATATTTTATTTGGACTAACGGTTTAATATTTTTGTAACACACTTATTATCTGAACGCTACTCCTATTCTTTAAAATTAATTTAAAAAGGCCTTGCAAAACAAACAAATGCGCTTATATTTGCACCCGCAAACAGAAATTGTCTGCAAAACAAAATGACCTGGTAGCTCAGTTGGTAGAGCATCTCCCTTTTAAGGAGAGGGTCCTGGGTTCGAGCCCCAGCCCGGTCACAAAAAAAAGTTAAGTCTAGCACTTAGCTTTTTTTGTTTATATTTATTTGTAATTCCTTAATTTTACAACTGGGATAAATTTTTCACGATTAGAATTAAAATCCAAAATGCCCACGTGGTGAAATTGGTAGACATGCTACCTTGAGGGGGTAGTGTTCGCAAGGACGTGCTAGTTCGAATCTAGTCGTGGGCACCGGAACCGTTAGTACAAGTTTTACTTGTCTAGCGGTTTTTTTTTGTTAAACCCTTCCTTCACTATCTAATTATTTTAAACTTTCTACTTCCATTTGAAGCATCAATCATATTTAATTGTATTTTTGTTTAATCTTTCTATTTAAATGATGAACAAAGTTAAAAGAGAATTCAGCATACGAGACCTAGCGAACCTATCGGGGATTAAAGCCCACACGATTCGCATCTGGGAAAAAAGGTACAATCTACTCGCTCCAGAAAGAACTTCAACTAACATTAGAACCTATAGCTTAAGTAGTCTACAACAACTGTTAAATATTACTTTACTATACAATGCGGGAAACAAGATATCCAAAATTGCAAAATTGCCCCAAGACGAGGTACAGCAAATGGTAAGAGAACTTGCTGAAAGCAAGAACAAAAACAACCTTACTATTGCAAACCTAAAATTGGCCATGATCAATTTTGACGAGAAAGCCTTCTACGACACGTACCATCATATAGCTGATAAATTGAGTTTTAGGGAAATTTGGCATGAAGTACTTCTTCCCTTTTTAGACGAGATCGGTCTGCTGTGGCAGACCGATCTAATCTGTCCTTCACAGGAGCACTTTATTTCCCATCTAATAAAACAACTCATTTTTGCCAATACCTATAGCGTAAAAGATCAGGTGCAAGAACACAAAGATAAAACCTATGTACTCTTTTTGCCAGATAATGAGATTCACGAACTAGGATTGCTTTACCTCAATTATGAGATGAGACTTATGGGGCTTACAACTATCTATTTAGGACAAGCCACCCCTTTAGAAGCAATGGAAGATCTTATTCTGTATTTTAACAACATAATTTTCATCTCTTACTTTACGGTTTCCCCTCCTCCTGATAGAATAAAAGAGTATATTGAAAACTTTCAACACCTGATCAATTCGGAGAACAAACACGAATTATGGATCTTGGGACAACAAGTACGTCATATGGAATCCAATAACATACCCACTGGCGTAAAAACATTTAATACCATTAAGGCAACTATAAATGCACTACCTCAATTGGTGCAAGAACACAAATAGTATTATAATTCATGAAACCGAAAATTGTCATTATTGGATCTGGTTTTTCATCCCTGTCAGCCTCCTGTTACCTGGCACAACAGGGCTATAAAGTGGCTATCTACGAAAAAAACACAACTATAGGTGGTAGAGCAAGGCAATTTATGCGAGACGGCTTCACCTTTGACATGGGTCCTAGCTGGTATTGGATGCCCGATGTATTTGAACGATTTTTCAATGACTTCGGGAAGTCGGCTTCTGACTTTTACACTTTAGATAAACTAAACCCGGCCTATAAAATATTTTTTAATGAAGATGTAATAACGATAGGTGATAGCATGGATCTTATCTGCGCCGAATTTGAAAGGATAGAGAAGGGAAGCTCAGTTCCCCTTAGGAATTTCATCAAAAAAGCTCAAAACAATTACAAAATTGCCATTCACAAAATAGTATTACGACCAGGAAACTCTCCATTAGAATTAGTTACAAAAGAAACGGTGGGCAATTTAGATCAATTTTTTACCACCATCAGTAAAGAGGTAAGGAAGCGGTTTAAAAATCCTAAGCTCATAGCCACCTTAGAGTTTCCAGTACTTTTCTTAGGGGCCAAACCAAGCAATACTCCTTCCTTTTATAGTTTTATGAATTATGCAGATTTTGGTTTAGGAACATGGCACCCTAGAGGGGGAATGCATCAGGTGATCCAAGCCATGGAAAAATTAGCCAAGGATTTAGGAGTTAGCCTATTCACAAACCAATCGGTAACCGGTATAAAAGTGGATAGCCAGGGTAAAGCCATCGGGATTCAACTAGCGCAACAAACGGTAACTGCGGACCTTGTTTTAAGCGGTGCAGACTACCACCATACAGAGACACTATTGCCCCAAAACCTTAGACAATACTCAGAATCCTATTGGGACAAAAAAACCTTTGCTCCTTCGTCCCTATTATTTTATATGGGATTGGACACCAAACTAAAAAATGTTTCGCACCATAACCTATTTTTCGATACCGATTTTAATCAGCATGCCAGAGAAATTTACGACGATCCCCAATGGCCTAAAGCCCCTCTCTTTTATGCAAATTTCCCCTCAATAACAGATCCAACTATGGCTCCAGAGGGATGTGAAAGTGCTTTTTTCCTTATTCCGATAGCACCAAACTTAGAAGATGGCCCAGAGGTAAGGGAACGGTACTATAAAATGATTATGGAGCGATTTCAAGAGCTTACAGGTCAAGACCTGGGTAACAGCATACTTTTCCGAGAGGACTTCTGCGTGCGCGACTTTAAGGAGCAATACAACTCCTATAAGGGCAATGCCTACGGATTGGCGAACACCCTAACTCAGACCGCTTTTTTAAGACCCAAGCTAAAGAGTAAAAAAGTGGACAACCTCTTTTTCACTGGCCAACTAACCGTACCAGGACCAGGTGTACCACCAGCACTTATCTCGGGAAAACTAGTATCTCAACTCATTAGTAACCATCTAAACCAAAAGAAATGAAAACAATATTCGATACCGTATCTTATAGTTGCAGTAAGCTGGTTACGGAACATTATAGTACATCCTTTTCCTTGGCTACTAAAATGCTAGGAAAATCTATTAGGTCCGACATTCATAATATTTACGGATTTGTTCGCTTTGCCGATGAGATAGTAGATAGCTTCCATGAATATGATAAATTATATTTATTTAATAAATTTGAAGAAGATCTTTGGGATGCATTAGAACGCAAAATTAGTCTTAACCCCATCTTAAATTCCTTTCAGCATACCTTTTTTAAATATGACATTCCACTACATTTAGTAGAATCATTTCTAAAAAGTATGCGAATGGATATAGGTAAAAAAGTTCAGCTAACCCAAAGCGAATACAAGGATTATATTTATGGCTCAGCAGATGTTGTTGGCTTAATGTGTTTAAAAGTATTCGTCAATGGGAATCTGGATGCCTATCACAAACTGCAGGATTCTGCCATGGCTTTGGGCTCCGCCTTTCAAAAAGTAAATTTTTTACGCGACTTAAAGGCTGATTTTGAAGAACTAAACCGAAGTTATTTTCCCCATGTAGATTTAAATGCTTTGGACCAAGAGAACAAACATCGGATTATAACAGAAATTGAAGCCGATTTTAAAATGGGATATGCAGGAATTGCTAAATTACCAGCACAGGCAAAGTTTGGTGTTTATACCGCCTATAGATATTATTCCAAATTGTTGCAAAAACTAAAAAATACCCCGCCGCTGGAAATAAAAAATAAAAGAATACGAGTTACCAATTATCAAAAATTTGGCCTATTGGCTAGCTCTTATGTGAATTATAAACTTAAACTGGTATAAGATGAATGTACTGTATTGGATATTGATTTTCCTATCCACCTTTTGTTTTATGGAGTTTATGGCTTGGTTTACCCATAAATATATTATGCATGGTTTTCTATGGAGCCTACATAAGGACCATCATAAAAAAGATCATGACTCCAAATTTGAAAGAAACGATGCTTTCTTTATTTTCTATGCTTTTGTTAGCATGACCTTCTTCTACTTAGGTTCTGAGACTAGCTTTTGGGCCGGATGGCCAATAGGATTTGGAATTATGGCTTATGGGGCCACTTACTTTATAGTCCATGACATCTTTATCCATCAGCGCTTTAAAGTATTGAGAAACGCCAACAATTGGTATGCAAGAGGGGTACGAAGAGCTCATAAAATGCACCACAAGCATCTAGGGAAAGAGGAAGGCGAATGTTTTGGAATGTTACTTGTTCCTTTTAAATATTTTCAAAAAAAATAAATAGGTGTTTTTACTTTATACCTCTTTTTGAGGAACACAAAAGTTTAAATTACTCCGAAAGCAACTCATCCAAAAGCTTTCTAGTCTTATCACTATGCCAATCAGCAGCACCTGTTTGAGCCACTACAATCTTTCCCTCCTTACTAATTATATAGGTTGTAGGCAGTAATTTAGAACTTAGCACTTGAGGTTCTGGAGAGGTAGCATAGTAAATGGGAAGTTGATGGTTCCGTTTATCAAGAAAAGCGTCTACCTTTTCGCGATGGTCATTGGTGACAAACACAAAGGCTACCTTATCTCCATAATCATTATAAAGTTTTTGCAGGCTTGGCATTTCTGCCACGCAGGGCGGACACCAAGTAGCCCAGAAATTTACCAGTATCACTTTTTCCTTTAGAGATTCAAACAGAAATGGTTTCCCATCTAGATTCACCAATTCCCACTTATAGGTATCCAAAGAGACCTGCGTTCCCTCTTTTACTTTTGAAGCACTTGTAGCTAGAAGTCTACTGGCAAATGTCTTTATTTTAAAACCAACGGGAGTAAATAAGAGCAGTAAAACTCCTACTAAAATAATTAGATTTACGAACCAATTCTTTTTTAGTTTGATGAGTGTCATTTCATCAATAGCTTATCTATAATCACTTTCACCTTATCATTATCCCAATCTGCAACTCCTGATTTTTGAATTACAATCCTCCCCTCCCTATCCAGCAAATAAGACTGTGGCGGCTCACTACCATCTACGGGCATTGGATCGCCAACAATGGAATAGGTTACAGGAAAGGTAAATCCCTTTTCTTTCATAAATTCCTCTACAGGTTCCCTTTCCTCATTAGTGATGATATAAAAATCTACCTCATCCTTATAAACATCATAGAGCTTTTGGATACTTTCTAATTCTGCCTCACTGGGAAGTATCCAAGATCTCCAAAAATTTATAAAGACCACTTTTCCTTTAGATTTTTTAAAATTAAAAAAATCCCAATTACCATCCTTTAGCTTCCAATCATAGTCAGTTATCTGCTCCCTATTATCTTCTTTGGTCACTTTGGGAGAAAAAGAAAAGATCTTGTTCAGCAATACCTTACTATAATCGCCCAGTGGCGTTACAAAAAAGGATAATATCAAGGCCATAATGGCAATATTCAAGACGGTTTTCTTACGCATTTTAATTCAATTTATAGGCTTGTCAAAACTAAAAAACTCCTGATGAAGATCAGGAGTTTTTTAAAAGTATTTACTACAATGCCTTAACGGGCATTTTCCTTTTTAATCACATTAAGGGCAGAGCCTTCCTTAAACCATTCTATCTGAGCTTGGTTATAGGTATGATTCAATTTAATAGTATCCTTTGAACCGTCTGCATGTACCAATTCTAAGGTAATCTGCTTATCTGGGGCAAACTCATAAATATCTACAAAATTGAAGGTATCATCTTCCTGAATAAGATCATAATCCTTTTCATTTGCAAAAGTAAGCCCTAGCATACCTTGTTTCTTAAGGTTAGTTTCGTGGATACGAGCAAAGGATTTTACCAATACTGCAGCCACACCCAAATGTCTTGGTTGCATTGCAGCATGCTCTCTAGAAGAGCCTTCCCCGTAATTATGATCCCCTACAACTATAGTTTTTACACCTGCAGCTTTATAGGCACGCTGAGCATCTGGTACTCCTGCGTATTCCCCAGTCAATTGATTCTTAACAAAATTGGTTTTCCCATTAAAAAAGTTAACTGCCCCTATTAGGGTGTTGTTCGCAATATTGTCTAAGTGCCCACGGTATCTTAACCAAGGTCCGGCCATAGAAATATGGTCCGTAGTACACTTGCCTTCAACTTTAATAAGAAGTTTAACTCCTTGTAACTCCGATGACTTTATTGGCTCAAAAGGCTCCAACAGCTGAAGTCTTTCACTATCTGGAGCAACAATTACTTCAACTGAGCTTCCATCTTCTTTTGGTGCTAAGTATCCATTATCATCCACCTCAAAGCCTAATGGCGGTAACTCTATTCCTCTTGGAATGTCTAACATCACTTCTTCCCCATCTTCATTGATCAAGGTATCGTTCATAGGATCAAAATCCAAGCGTCCTGAAATTGCGATTGCAGCAACCATTTCTGGAGAACCTACAAAGGCATGGGTATTTGGATTTCCGTCTGCACGTTTAGAGAAGTTTCTGTTAAAAGAATGCACAATAGTGTTCTTTTGATCTCCCAACATATCACTACGGTCCCACTGTCCTATACATGGTCCACAGGCATTAGTAAAGATGGTAGCACCAATTTTCTCAAAGGTTTGCAAAAGTCCATCCCGCTGGGCAGTAAAGCGAATTTGCTCTGATCCAGGATTAATTCCAAAATCACTTTTTGGCTTTAATTTCTTATCGATAGCCTGTTGGGCGATAGAAGCGGCACGAGTCAAATCTTCATAAGACGAGTTAGTACAAGATCCGATTAATCCCCACTCTACTTTTAATGGCCAATCGTTTGCACGTGCTTTCTCTCCCAACTCACCAACTGGAGTTGCAAGGTCTGGCGTAAACGGTCCATTCAATAAAGGCCTTAAGGCTGTAAGATCAATCTCGATCACTTGATCAAAATACTGCTCCGGATTCTCATATACTTCCTCATCTCCGGTTAAATATTCCCTAATTTTATTTGCTTCGTCGGCAACTTCCTCTCTTTCAGTGGCACGTAGGAAACGTTCCATGGAATCATCATAGCCGAAAGTTGATGTAGTGGCTCCGATTTCGGCACCCATGTTACAAATAGTTCCTTTTCCTGTACAAGAAAGATTTTTTGCACCAGGTCCAAAATATTCTACAATAGCTCCAGTTCCTCCTTTAACAGTAAGGATTTCGGCTACTTTTAAGATAACGTCCTTAGAAGCGGTCCAGCCATTAAGCTCCCCAGTTAATTTAACACCTATAAGCTTTGGAAAGCGAAGTTCCCAAGCCATTCCGGCCATAACATCAACAGCATCAGCTCCTCCTACTCCAATAGCAACCATCCCTAATCCACCAGCGTTTACGGTATGCGAATCAGTACCGATCATCATTCCACCTGGGAACGCATAATTTTCCAATACCACTTGATGGATAATTCCCGCGCCTGGTCTCCAAAATCCTAGTCCGTATTTATTGGAAACAGACTCAAGGAAATCAAATACCTCATGACTAACTTCATTAGCACGCAATAAATCTGGCACAGCTCCCTGTTTTGCTTGAATCAAATGATCACAATGCGTAGTCGTAGGAACAGCCACCTTAGCTTTTCCAGCTTGCATAAACTGAAGTAATGCCATCTGAGCGGTAGCATCTTGTAATGCAACCCTATCCGGTGCAAAATCTACATAGTCCTTCCCTCTTTTGAATGCTACGGTTGGATTCCCGTCCCATAAGTGGGAGTATAGAATTTTTTCCGAAAGTGTCAAAGGTTTGCCAACAACCTCACGAGCCTTATCAACACGCTCTGCCATGTTAGCATACACCTTCTTAATCATATCAATATCGAATGCCATTATATATAATATTATGAGTTAACGTAATTTTTCAAAATTAAGAAAATACAATAGGTTAATAAAACTTTTAAACAAAGAATAGTCCAATTTTACACGATTGCAAAAAAGAATGTGATAAACCAACCCTAAATGTAATTATTAGGGGCGATTAATGTCAACTAAATCCCCGTAAATGTTAATACCAACTACAAAAGCTTGTGCACAATATCCGTTTCCGATATCCCCTCTGCTTCCGCCTTATAATTCTTAATGATCCTATGTCTTAATATTCCCATTGCCACGGCTTTAACGTCTTCGATATCCGGAGAAAATTTTCCGTTTACCGCCGCATTGGCCTTTGCAGCTAGAATTAAATTTTGGGAAGCTCTAGGCCCTGCTCCCCAATCTATATATTGCTTTACAAATTCTGATGCTCCATCTATATTCGGTCTGGTACTATTTACCAATTTCACAGCATATTCTACCACCATATCCGGCACAGGAATCCTTCTTACCAAATGTTGTATTTCCAAAATTTCAGCTGCTGTAAACAGGGGTTGTATTTTTTGCTCAATATCAGAGGTGGTTTCTTTCACCACCCGTATCTCTTCCGCTACGGAGGGATACTTAAGCTCAATAGCAAACATAAATCTATCCAGTTGAGCTTCTGGCAAAGGATATGTTCCTTCTTGCTCTATAGGGTTTTGGGTCGCCAGGACAAAGTATGGCAAGTCTAATTTATAAGAATTCCCAGCTATGGTTACCGCTCGCTCCTGCATGGCCTCCAATAGGGCCGCTTGTGTTTTTGGCGGGGTTCGGTTAATCTCGTCCGCAAGGATAATATTGGCAAATATAGGCCCCTTAATAAATTTAAAGTTTCTGTTTTGATCCAGCACTTCACTTCCAAGAATATCACTTGGCATAAGATCTGGGGTAAACTGAATTCGTTTAAAATTAAGGCCTAGGGCCAAAGACAGGGTATTCACCATTAACGTCTTAGCTAGACCAGGAACCCCGATCAATAAGGAATGACCCCCAGTATATATAGAAAGCAGCAATTGGTCTACCACTTCTTCCTGGCCGATGATGACCTTAGCTACCTCCTTTTTAAGTGCCTGGTTTTTTACTACTAAATTCTTAATCGCCGATACATCTGACATCCCATTAATCCTTTATCCAATTATTGGCAAAGTCACAGTTTTTATTTGCTGCGTTAACACTTACATAGGTATCTTTAATGTGATTTTCCATCCATTTCTTTATAGCTTTGAATTGCTTTTCCCTTAACGCCAATTCCTGGATTTTAATATAATCCTGGGAGAAATTAGCAACATGCTCCTCAAATCGGTTGGTAATTTTCATGATCTTATACTTAGGTCCACCTCCCCTAGGGTCGTTTTCCAAAATAGGATGTGAAATCTCATTATCTTTTATATCCCTCACCTGATTGTATAGAGAAGGTTCCATTTTTGTCAATTCAAATCGAGAACTAAAATCGGACGGGTTACGTAACAAACCACCATCAAACTTCGTTTCTTTTTCATCAGAGAAGTTCAGGGCCGCTTCGGCAAAGGTAAATTTACCATCCATTACGCCTTTCCTTATGCTATCCAATTCCTTTTTTGCCTTATCTAACTCCGCTTGGGAAATCTCTGGGCTAATAAGAATGTGTCGTAAATCTAATTCTCTACCTCTTATTTTCTCCACTAAAATGATATGGAATCCAAAATCAGTTTCAAAAGGCTCAGAAATCTCACCTTCCCTTAAGCTAAATGCCACGTCCTTAAATTCTTTAACAAATGGCGTTTCTCTAGTCATACTATAAAAACCTCCCTTGGATTTAGAACCTGGATCTTGGGAATATAAAATAGCCTTTACATTAAAACTGGCATCATTTTCTAAAACATCTGCCCTAATTTCATTTAACTGATCTATTACTTTTTGCTTTTCCGATTCTGAAGCTTTTGGTTCCTTTACAATTTGGGCAATTTCTAATTCCGCACCAAATAGGGGCCTTTCATCTTCTGGAATTCTATTAAAAAACTGCCTTACTTCCTCTGGGGTAATTTCTATTTCCGAAACAATCTTATTTTGCATTTTTTCGGAAAGCATTCTCAATTTATTGATCTTATAAAGATCTTCGCGAAAACTGGCTTCATCTTCTTTTTTATAATAGCTAAGCACCTTTTCCATAGACCCGATCTGAGCCACCAATTGTTGTAACTGGTGATCTCCTGTAGCATTTACCTCATCATCCGAAACCAAAATACTATCCTGCACTGCTTGATGGGCATACAATCTATCTTCCATCAATTTGCCTAGTAGTCCACATCTTGTAATATCTGCAGTGGAAGCCCCTTGATTTTTTAAATCGATCAAGGTTTTTTCAATATCCGATTCCAATATCACATAATCTCCTACCACAGCGGCAATACCATCCAATTTAACCTTGGTAAAATTATTGATCGTATCGTTCTTGGAAATTGAAGTTTCCTCAATATTAATTGTATTGGGTTCTACCTGTGTATCGGGTAACTTTTCAGTTTCTTGAGCACTGAGCATTCCCGCAAACAACAAAATAGATAGGGGAAAACTTCTTTTACATACCTTATTCATACACTTCAAATTCTTTATCTTTAATAGCTTCATCTAAAATATCCATTTCCAATGTTTTCATATAATTCAACTTTCTTCTATTTAAAAGAAGCTGTTTAATAGTGGGTTTAATATATGAAAGTGGAGCAATGTCGTTGATTTCCAGGATATCATTAATCTTTGCCAAATATACCCCTAAAGAGTCCTGCAATTCAAAAAATTGTGATTTTTTTAAGTACCTCCCTTGATTATCAGCGGTTAATGGCCTTATTTCTTCCATCACTCTGCTGAGCCCAACCCAAAGGGAATCGTTAAAATTCATTTTTTTAAATTGGATACTAACTGAATCCAAATAGGTACGGTCTGCTTCCTTAAAACTCCTCAATTTACTAGATACCAGCTCCTTATCCAAATACTTCACCGGCAATTCTACGAATCTAAGTTGCACTATTCGCTCCTTTAATTTAAAATTCTCCTTCTCACGATCATAAAACTCAGATAGCTGAATATCACTGATAGTAGTATCTTGGGATTTGAGCACCAAAGCCTCTTTATAAGCCCCAGTGTATAGATCTGTTCGGTAGTCTGATACCAATTCCTCAAAAACCCTAACTTTTTCTTCCGGCAAATTAATTTTCGCCTTTGAAAGTAGCAACTGCTTATAGGCCCAGTTATTAATAAAATTATTGATTACCGAAAGACTGTCCTCTTTGGACAAGTTGCTGAATTTTAAAACAGCCAGATCTTCCTTGTACAAATACGCTTCCCCTACCCTGGCAATTGCGACACGATTTGATTCTTTTTTAAAAAGCGAATCACAGGAAATAAAGGCGCATAGCAGAATGGCCCATAATATGAATCCCCGCACCCTTTTTAATTTTAATCTATGGTAATGCATGCAGCAAATTTAACAATTACAAAGCGTTATGCAAGTTCTCATTTTTTTAAATAAATCTATCTCGTTTAACATAATCTTTGCAGCAAAGTCGCTAAATAAATAGCTCCTACCCTTTTAATAGCGTTAAACCATATTTCATATAACAATCATGCGATAGCAACTCCCTCTACTGTTTTTTGATTAATTTTACGGGATGGAGGAAAGAAAAATTAAACTCATTTGGGATTTTAGGGGCGAAGCAGCCCATAAAACCGCCTTACACCACAAGCTTCATTTAGAAGAATATAGCGCATCCGAGCAGCTTGAAAACTGCATAATTGGAAGTCAAGACATCAATGAAATGCATTCCATTGCATTTTTAGTAGTTAACGAATCTAAAATGATTGCGATGAGAGACGCACTTAGACCCCATAGAGGAGAGGTTTACACTGCCAAACAATAATTTAAAATATAAATATACCGCCGTGCCTTTACAACCTGTAGTATTAATAACATTACTAACCTTATTGATCAGCGGCTGCACCGCGCCAGTGAAGCAGGATAACATATTGGAGATTGCCCTTTCCTCATCCGATCCCAGAATAAAAAAAGTAATGGACAGCGTTAGCAACTACGAGCTACAGCTTATCTATACCCAGATAAATAGGGAACAGGATAGTGTAATCCTAATCGACTATCCCTACAAGGCCAACGATAGTAATTATTTTTATCCCGCAAGCACAGTGAAGTTGATCACTGCAGCATTGACTTTAGAAAAACTACAGAACACGCAAGGTATAGACCTTTACACCCGATTTTATGTGGAAGGCGACTCCATTGAAACTACTTTCGCCCATGACATCTTACGGATTTTTGCTGTAAGCGATAACGAAGCAAACAACCGCTTGTTTGAATTTTTAGGTCAGGATTACATCAACAAAAAATTAAAGGATAAGCACATTTCCCCGGTGCGCATTTCTCACCGACTGTCTACACCCAATGCATTTGAAATAACTACCACCCCTTTAATAGTCTATCTGAATGACACCACCATCACCCCAATAGGTCCGACTATTAATCAACCACCAGTTCCATTAATCCTAAATAAAATCACAAAAGGAAACTCCTACTATGAGGATGACCATCTTTTACAAGAACCGTTCGATTTTAGCTTGAAAAATTACTTTCCACTTAGCACACAGCTGCAAGTTTTAAAACGGATCGTTTTTCCAGAACTTTACAAAAAAGAAGAACAGTTTAACCTAGGAGTTAAAGACAGGGAATTTCTACTTAAGGCAATGAGCACACTTCCCAAGGAACTGGGATATGACGTAAACGACTACTATGACGGATATGGCAATTTTGTAATGCATGGAGATAATCGAAATAAAATTCCTGAAAATTTAAAAACATTCAACAAAGCGGGTAGTGCTTATGGTACCTTAACCGATTGCGCCTATATTGTAGACACCAAAAATGATATAGAATTTATACTTACTGCAACGATCCTGGTAAACAAAAATGGTATTTTTAATGATGATCAATACGAATACGAGACGATCGGACTTCCATTTTTAGGGCAACTAGGCAGGGAAATTTATAAGCTAGAACTTCAAAGAAAGTAAGAGATTGTAAAAAGTTGAAGATTCAAATTACCACCAACAGTCAACTGACTCCTTAATACCCACATTTAATTGCTCCATAATTGTGAACTTCCCTAATTAAAGTACACCGGTTTTAGACATTAATTTCATTATCAATGATAATGATTTCTTCAAAACTGTTCACCTAGTACTATTCACTGAACCCTGGTTTCTTTTCTACTTGTTTATTGCAAATAGTTTACGCTTAGCCAAGAAGGTGGCTGAAGCCACCTATGCCCATCTACAAGCAGGATCAGCTACCGATCATTGGAGATTGAACGTAGTCAAAGTCTGTTATAATTGCGTGCAATTTCTTTTGCTATAATCCTCATTTTTTGCCGATTGAGAATTCTCATCCTATGCAGGAGTTAATTTACCAATGGTGTTCATTGGACAACTAATGGAGCTTTCAAAGTTTGGCTAAAGCCGTTTTTCTGAATTGCTATTAATCCCCGTGATAAATCACGGGGCTATTCAATTCTTTTTTAGATTTTGGAAAAGTTGACTGCCTCTGATATAGGTTGACACCTACACGTGGAAAGCTAAGAGAGAAAATATACGGAGCATACGAAAACGACGCAAATACTCGGAAAAATTTACAAGGCACATCACTCTCAATACTCACTACTTAATACTCCATTAAACTGGCTCTCCGTATAGATCAAAATCTGCCGCCTCAAAAATGGATAGATTTACAAATTCACCCACTTTTAAATAGTGCTTTGATGCATCTACCAAAACCTCATTATCTACATCTGGTGAATCGAACTCGGAACGACCAACGAAGTATTTACCTTCTTTTCTATCTATGATACATCGTAGGGTCTGTCCTACTTTTTCTTGATTTAACTCCCAAGAAATCTGAGACTGTAGTTCCATTATTTCTGATGCACGTTCTTGTTTTACCTCCTCAGGAACATCATCAACCAACTTGTACGCATGGGTATTCTCCTCATGACTATAGGTGAAGCACCCTAACCTTTCAAAGCGCATTTCTCTCACCCATTCCTTTAAAGTATTAAAATCATCCTCAGTTTCTCCTGGATAGCCAACGATCAAGGTAGTCCTGATGGTCATTCCAGGTACCGCTGCCCTAAAATCCTTTAACAACTTCGTGGTTTTCTCTTGGGTGGTCCCTCTACGCATACTTTTTAATATAGAATCGGAAATATGCTGCAGCGGTATATCTAAGTAGTTACATATTTTTGATTCACGCTTCATCACATCAAGCACATCCATTGGGAATCCTGTTGGAAAAGCATAATGCAGTCTAATCCACTCAATTCCCTCTACCTTCACCAATTCCTCTAGCAATTGGGCCAGATTACGTTTCTTGTAAAGATCTAGACCGTAATAGGTAAGATCTTGAGCAATAAGAATTAATTCTTTTACCCCATTGGCAGCCAATTTATTGGCTTCTGTAACCAGCTCCTCTATTGGTGTGCTTCTATGCTTTCCTCGCATAATAGGTATAGCACAGAAGGAACATGGCCTATCGCAGCCTTCGGCAATTTTAAGGTAGGCATAATTCTTAGGGGTAGTAGTTAATCGCTCCCCAATTAGCTCATGTTTATAATCGGCACCCAACGCCTTAAGTAAATTTGGCAACTCACTGGTTCCAAAATACTCGTCCACGTTTGGTATTTCCTTCTGAAGATCTGGCTTATAGCGCTCACTTAAACAGCCGGTAACAAACACTTTGTCTACCGTACCCGCCTCTTTCATTTGAACGTATTCCAAAATGGTATTTACGCTCTCCTCTTTGGCATTTGCAATAAACCCACAGGTATTGATCACGACTACGTTACCCTCCTCTTCATGGACCACGTCTTTATTATTGGCCCTCAACTGACCCATTAAAACTTCCGAGTCGTAAACGTTCTTGGAACATCCCAAGGTAACTACGTTGATCTTATTCTTTTTAAGTGATTTTGTACGCATAATTTCTTAATGAGGTGCAAAAGTACGATATGCAAAAAGATTGAAGTTGGTTTATACTTAATATTTAACGTTTCTAAAACAAAACGCCTTTAGGACCAATGAGCATTGGTACTATTTATGATTAAAATATGCAGCTAAGCTAGTCCCGGCTTAGGAAAGTTTAAAAAATAAAAAATATGAGTTGCGGAAATAAAGCTAGCATCCTTTGGTTTAAAGCCTAAATAACAGCTAAAAACAACCATAAAGAGCAATTAAACCCTTATTCATAGAAGTACATACCCCACAGATTTAAGATTTTGAACTAAAAAATGAATCTACAAATTCTATTTTATTAAAAACCTGTAGATCTTCCATACCTTCCCCAACGCCTATATATCTAACAGGAATTTTAAATTGATCGGAAATCCCTATCACGACTCCACCTTTTGCAGTACCATCCAATTTAGTAACTGCTAAAGCCGTCACCTCTGTAGCTTTGGTAAATTGTTTGGCCTGTTCAAATGCATTCTGACCTGTAGAACCATCCAAAACCAAAAGCACTTCATGCGGGGTATCGGGAACCACTTTCTGCATTACCCTTTTCACCTTGGTAAGCTCGTTCATAAGATTCACCTTATTGTGCAACCTACCAGCAGTATCAATGATTACCACATCGGCATTTTGATTGACTGCAGAGCTAAGCGTATCGAATGCAACAGAGGCGGGATCGCTCCCCATACGCTGCTTTACGATAGGCACATCTACTCTTTCTGCCCATACTTGAAGCTGTTCTATAGCAGCGGCCCTAAAAGTATCTGC
The DNA here is from genome assembly GCF_000429545.1 of Arenibacter certesii DSM 19833. Lineage (GTDB taxonomy): Bacteria > Bacteroidota > Bacteroidia > Flavobacteriales > Flavobacteriaceae > Arenibacter > Arenibacter certesii. Next base: position 27,581 of record NZ_AUCB01000032.1, on the reverse strand, counting down.
AGCACCTAACACTACTTTTAACCCTTGTTTTTTAAACTGATAGGCCAATTTCCCTATCGTGGTTGTTTTCCCAACACCATTTACACCAACCACCATTATAACATATGGCTTTTTATCTTTAGGGATGGAATATTCTACCTCATTTCCAAAATTGGTCTCGGACAGGAGCCCAGCAATCTCTTCCCTTAAAATACGGTTAAGCTCGCCTGTACCTACGTATTTATCCTTAGAGACTCTAGCTTCTATCCGGTCTATTATCCTCAAGGTAGTATCTACTCCTACATCGGAGGAGACCAAGATTTCCTCAAGGCTATCCAAAACATCATCATCTACTTTAGATTTCCCCACTACAGCCTTTCCTAATTTGGATAAAAAGGTAGACTTAGTTTTCTCTAGACCTTTATCTAGGGATTCTTTTTTGGGTGTCGAAAATAATTTCTTAAATAAACTCATAATCGTGGCGTATTCCTTTTGCCCAAAGATATGAAAATAAAAAAGCTACTCTCATATGAAAGTAGCTTATATAATCCATTAAAAAGGATTTCTATTTCTTGTTCAACCAGTCGTTAACCAATTCTGGTTGCATAACCGACTCTACAAATACGTAAGCACCTGATTTTGGTGACTTTACCATTTTAATAGCCTTAGTTAGTCTCTTTGAACTAGTTTGTAAAGTTGCTACTGATTTCTTTGCCATGACGTATTATTTTATTTCTTTATGAACTGTCACTCTCTTAAGTATAGGATTGAATTTTTTGATTTCCATCCTATCTGGAGTATTCTTTTTGCTTTTGGTTGTAATGTACCTAGAAGTTCCTGGCATGCCAGACTCCTTATGCTCAGTACATTCCAAAATAACCTGGATTCTATTACCTTTCTTTGCCATTTTATCTTAGTATTTCAGGATTATTTAATCAATCCTTTCCCTTTTGCTTCTTTCAAAACAACGGAAATTCCCTTCTTGTTAATACTCTTTAAAGCCTTAGCGGACACCTTTAAGGTTACCCAACGGTCTTCTTCTGGAATATAGAAACGTTTTTTGGAAAGATTTACATCAAATCTTCTTCTGGTTTTATTAATCGAGAAGGACACATTATTTCCAAACATGGCTCTCTTTCCAGTAACATCACAAACTTTTGACATCTCGCTACTTTTAATTTTGTTATAAACAGGGTGCAAATTTAAGCTATTTATATGGTACGTACAAAATTCTTTGTCACAATTTTGAAATTTCTTTTTGCAACAACTCAAACGCCTTATTTACAGACTTTTGCACTACCCTATCTCTTTGACTACCCATTAAGAATTTTTCTACTACAACCTCTTTTGGAGTCGCTATAGCGATAAACACCGTTCCTACTTCGGCATCCGAATCCCCTTTTGTGGGTCCCGCATTACCAGTTGTAGCAATGGCAAAATCGGTTTTCAACAATTCCTTAAGGTTCATGGCCATAGCCTTTGCCACTTGGGCACTTACCACAGAATACTGCTCCACCAAGGCCTGAGGCACCTTAAGAACCTCTATTTTAACTTGGGTGGCATAACATACCACACTACCTTTAAAATAGACCGAAGCCCCTGGAATACTGGTTATTTTTTGAGCTATTCTACCTCCAGTAAAGCTTTCTGCCGTACCTAGGGTCATTTTCAGCCGCGTTAATAAATTGGCAACAATAACTTCTAAAGGCTCCCCACCATCTTCCCCAAAGATATAATCTTTCAATAAGACCTTAATCTTATTGGCCTCCACCTCTATTAAATTGATTAACCTCTGTTTATCGGGCCCCTTTCCAGTAAGCCTTAACCGAACCGACCCCAAACTGGGCAGGTAAGCAAGCTTCACCTCAGCGGGCAGCTCCACCTCTACTGGATCGAGGATCTCCGCAATGGCACTTTCCCCCATCCCATAAGTGATTATGGTCTTATGGACGATAAAGGGACGCTTAAACTCAGCTATGATTTTCGGGATTACCCCACTCGTGATCAAGTTCTTCATTTCAAAGGGCACTCCCGGTAAGGAAACGACCACTTTTCCATTTCTGTGGATCCACATACCGGGCGCAGTTCCATACTCATTATGGAGTACTTCTGCCCTACTTAGAACCCACGCCTGCTTTCTGTTCATATCGGAAATAGGCGTAGAGATAAACTTTTTAAAAATTTCCTCTATGTGCAAAAGCACTGCTTTATTCTCTACTAAGGTGTCGCCAAAATATTCGCACAAGGTATGCTTGGTGATATCGTCTTTGGTAGGGCCAAGTCCGCCGGTCACAATAATGACATCGGACCTAGACTCGGCTTCCTTAATAGCCTGCAAAATGTGCTCCCTATCATCCTGCACCGAACTGATCTGGTAAACAGAAACACCAATTTTATTTAATTCTTGAGCAATGAAAGCAGAATTGGTATCTATGATCTGGCCAATTAAGATTTCATCCCCTATGGTAATTATCTCAGCAAACATTAAAGATTAAAATCATTTTTAAGCTCCGTAATCACTTGATAAACATCTTTCTTAAGCAATGGGACCAATCGATCTATTTCAGGGATATTCTCCATATTTCTACCAAGGGTTTCTATCTCCAACGCCATGGCTCGTGACTGCTCCATACCCAACAATTCCACATTAGGCTTAATTTTGTGCGCCAATTTATAGACACTCGTATAGTCTTTATGTTCTAACACCTTCGCCAGCTCATCTAGGTCCTGGGGCACTTCTTCTAAAAATACAGCAACAACAGATCGGACAAATTCCTCATCCCCATCTGCCATTTCATTTATTTTATCCAGATTATAAATCATTTATTTAATATTTAAAGAGAACAATTCTGTATTTTCAAGAGAACCAACAAGGTAGTCATCTGCATTTACTTTTCCTACACCCGCTGGAGTACCAGTAAAGATAATATCCCCTTTTTTTAACATAAAAAAACGAGAGACGTAGGAAATGAGCTCATCAATTTTCCAAATCATGTGACTTGTATTTCCTTCCTGAACCACTTCATTATTTCTTTTAAGTTGGAAATTTAAATTATTTAAATCCTTAAAATCAGATTTTGGCAACCAAGTTCCCACAACCGCAGCACCGTCAAAACCTTTTGCCTTTTCCCAGGGTAGTCCTTTTTCCTTTAATTGAGATTGTAGATCTCTAGCCGTGAAATCTATACCCAATCCTATTTCGTCATAATAATTATGGGCAAAGTTCACGTCTATATGCTTTCCCACTTTTTTAATCTTTACCAAAACTTCAACCTCATGATGGACATCTTGGGAGAATTCAGGAATATAAAAATCCTGTTCTTTTGGCAAAACAGCGGAATCTGGCTTTATAAAAACAACCGGCTCATTTGGCTTCTCGTTATTTAGTTCCGTTATATGATCTACATAATTGCGACCAATACAAATAATCTTCATTAGAAATGCAGGTTGATTAAGGTTATGTAAAACATCAATTTAAACTCAAAGATCAAACATAAAGATATAGTTGCGAAGTTTCTTACTTTTTTTAGACTAATTAATCGCTCAAATTGATTCTATGGAAAAATAGAAGAATTTAACAAGTACCAATTAAGAAAAGAAATCGCTCAATTAACTTAACTTATTATTTAGCTTGCTCAACTTTATCTGAGTCAACACTTTTTTTGTGTACAGTGGAAAATCGGCGTTAAGTATCCATCCAAAATACCCTGGCTCCTTCTCTAGCACGTCATGAACTTTTTTACCCTTGTGCTTTCCAAAGGAAAAAATCTCTTCTCCGTCCTTGTCCAACGCAATAAATCCGGCAAAATCTACCGATTGCTTTCGCGTGGTAAATTCAGACAACTTCTTAACGTTATTTTCAAGTTCTGGGTAGCGCTCCAATTGAGACAAAAGCACCTCATAGGTGGCCAAAGTATCAGCTTCTGCACTGTGCGCATTTTTTAGATCCTTATCGCAATAAAATTTATAGGCGGCTTCCAAGGTACGTTTTTCCATTTTATGGAAAATAGTCTGCACATCTACCGAAACTGTACTTTTCATATCAAAATCTATTTCTGCCCGTAACATTTCCTCCGCCAGTAGTGGAATATCAAAACGGTCCGAATTATAACCACCAAGATCACAATCCTTGATCATTTGATAAATTTCTCTAGAAAGCTGTTTAAAGGTAGGTTCATTCGCCACCTTTTCATTGGAAATACCGTGAATGGCAACAACTTCATCCGGAATATGCATTTCTGGATTTACCAACCACGTTTTACTTTCCTTATTCCCGTTTGGGTGTACCTTTAAAATAGCAATTTCTACGATCCTATCTTTTGCTACATTGGTTCCCGTTGTCTCTAAGTCAAAAAAACAAATTGGCTTTGTAAGCTTTAGCTGCATGTTAAAATATGTTTTTGCAATAATAATTATTCATAAAGATACGGTCTAAAATACAGATTAATGGATTTTAGAGGAACAACATATCTAAATAAAAGTATAAAAAACCGGAATAATGAAAACAAGCGCTTCGTCTGACTAACGCTATCAGCACGTAATCTACACTAAAAGCACTCTAGAATCCAACACTACGCAAACCAAAGGTTTTAAACCTCCCTGTTTACGTCCCAAGCTTCTAGGTAATCGGCCACCGCTTTTACAAACATTCCACCCAAAGCACCGTTAACAACCCTATGGTCATAGCTATGAGAAAGATACATTTTGCTTCTGATAGCAATAAAATCACCCTCTTTAGTCTCCACTACTGCAGGTATTTTTCTAATAGCTCCTAAGGCTAGAATCCCCACTTGGGGCTGATTTATAATGGGAGTCCCAAAAATACTTCCAAAGGTACCCACATTGGTAACCGTATAGGTCCCTTCTTTGACCTCATCGGGCTTTAATGCATTGGTCCTAGCTCTTTTTGCCAAATCGTTCACCGCTTTTGCCATCCCAACCAAGTTTAATTGATCCGCGTTTTTTATTACCGGAACAATCAAATTCCCATCTGGCAAGGCCGCCGCCATACCTATATTTATGTTTTTCTTCTTAATTACGGTATCCCCTTCCAAGGAGATATTTATCATAGGGTATTTTTTTAAGGCTAGGGCTACTGCTTCCATAAAGATTGGAGTAAAAGTTAATTTCTCTCCTTCTCTTTTTTCAAAACTATCTTTCACCTTATTTCGCCAATTTACCACCTTAGTTACGTCTACCTCTACAAAACTTTGTACGTGGGCAGAAGTCGCTAAACTTGCGGTCATATGATGGGCTATTAATTTGCCCATACGTGTCAATGGAATATGCTCATCCCCATTAACTGTTTGTGCTACACCAACATTTGGCTTGACTTCTGGTGATTTCACCGGTGTTGGTTTTTGAACCGATGTCTCACTAACACCTTGAGCTACATTAGAAACCTGATCTTTTGCATATTTTCGATCGGCAATGTACTCCAAGATATCATTTTTAGTCACCCTACCTTCACTACCTGTTCCGGAAATAGCATCTAACTCCGCTACTGAAATCCCTTCCTGTTTGGCGATATTTTTAACTAAGGGAGAATAAAATCTATCTGACTCCTTAAAATCTATAATTGCAGGAGAGGCATCTTGTTTTGCTATCTCTACCGTTTTCTCAACGGCTTTTACTTGGGCTACAGGAACATCGGCAGTGGCTTCTAACTCAACAGTTTCCGAAGTGTGATCCCCAGCGCCATTTATTTCAATGATCGCTACGGTCTGCCCCACTTTTATCACATCATCTATTTCGAATAATTTCTCCACCAGAACTCCATCTACCTCACTGGGAACTTCAGAATCTACCTTATCGGTCGCAATTTCAAAAACAGCTTCATCCATTTCTATAACATCCCCTACTTCCTTAAGCCATGTGGTTAGGGTAGCTTCCGCTACACTCTCACCCATCTGCGGTAATTTTAGTTCAAACTTTGACATATTCGTATTTAATAGACTTATAATGATTAATATTTTGCAAAAATAATAAATTAGCGACCACAATATTCACTTTTATTTATCACTTATTTTATTTCAATTACGCCTTTAAGGAATTCTCAAAAGGAATCCTATTTAAAATACTCCTTCCCAAGGTTACCTCATCGGCATATTCCAATTCGTCCCCTATAGCAATTCCCCTAGCAATTGTAGAGGTTTTAATTTCAGTTCCCTCCAACTGCTTAAAGATATAAAAGTTAGTGGTATCCCCCTCCATGGTAGAACTTAATGCAAAAATAAGTTCTTTTATTTCTCCTTGCTTCACTTTTCCTATCAATGAAGCTATCGTTAAATCTTGAGGTCCTACCCCTTCCATAGGTGATATTTTTCCCCCAAGAACATGGTAGAGTCCCTTAAATTGATCGGTATTCTCTATTGCCATAACATCACGGATATCCTCTACCACACAAACTGTGGTCTGATCCCTTTTTGGATTGGCACAGATTTCACACAGTATCACATCTGAAATGTTGTGACAGTTTTTGCAAAATTTGATATTGCTCTTTAAATTCACCAAAGCGCTAGTCAATCTTGTGGTCTGCTCATTGGGCTGCTTTAATAGATGGAGCACCAACCTCAATGCCGTACGCTTCCCAATCCCAGGTAATTGGGATACTTCATAGACTGCGTTTTCCAATAGTTTAGAAGAAAATTCCATAAATACAAAATTACAATTTTAAAGTATTTAATAGGAATCATCCAATGAAAAGAAATAATTTAGAATAGCCTCTGACCGCTTATTTTGCTGCTTTAGATCCATTGATTGTAATTTGTTTGTTTTTTGTACTTTGCCAGCTTAATTATTGAATATGACCCCTACTCTTATTTTAGTGTTGATAGGCTGTTATTTCCTATTGCTTTTATTAATTTCTTATTTCACTGGAAAAAATGATTCCAATGTAGATTTTTTTAAGGCAGGTAAACAGTCCCCTTGGTTTTTAGTGGCCTTTGGCATGATAGGGGCCTCACTATCTGGAGTTACTTTTATATCTGTACCAGGGTGGGTAGAAGGTTCAGAATTCAGTTATATGCAGGTAGTATTTGGATACTTGGCAGGGTATTTGGTAATTGCCTACGTGCTATTGCCTATTTATTACAGATTAAATGTGACCTCCATTTACGAGTATCTTGAGGGGCGGTTTGGGGTGGTCAGCTATAAGACAGGGGCATTTTTCTTTTTTATATCCAGAGTTTTAGGAGCTTCTTTTAGACTCTTTCTGGTAGCGATAGTATTGCAGCAGTTTGTCTTTGATGCTTGGAACGTTCCCTTTGAGATCACTGTGACCCTGTCTATCCTACTGATATGGATATACACCTTTAGAGGCGGAATAAAGACCATTGTTTGGACCGATACCTTACAGACGTTATTTATGCTAATTGCTGTTGGCTTGTCTATTTTTCAAATTAATCAAGAATTAGGTTGGAGTTTTACAGAATTCTTGGCCTCCGATGAATTAAAAAAATACAATACTGTTTTCTTTACCGATGACTTTTTTAATAAGGTACATTTTGTAAAATCCTTTCTTGGAGGGATGTTTATTGCAATATGTATGACAGGCCTAGATCAGGATATGATGCAAAAAAACCTCACCTGCAAAAATCTAAAGGATGCCCAGAAAAATGTAGTCTCCTTTAGCTTGGTACTTATTGTTGTTAACTTTGCATTTCTATTATTAGGAGCTCTATTATTTATCTATGCCAACAAATTTAATATAGGCATTCCTTTAATGGATGGCTCCCCTAAGGCCGACCTATTATTTCCTGAAATCGCCATTAACAGTGGACTAGGGATTACGGTAGCCATAACTTTTATGCTAGGATTGATCGCTGCAGCCTATAGTAGTGCAGATAGTGCGCTTACTGCACTTACAACGTCCTTCTGTGTAGACTTTTTAAATATCAGCAAACAACCGGAGGCCAAACAAAAATCCATCCGAAAAAGAACACACATAGGAATGAGCATGCTACTCATTATAGTTATAATAATTTTTAAACATATACTGGACAAGAATGTCATAGATGGACTCCTAACCGTTGCCACTTATACCTATGGCCCACTATTAGGATTATTTTCCTTTGGTATTATTACCAAATATCAAATTAAGGATAAATATGCAGCACTGGTTTCAGTGATTTCCGTGCTACTAATTGTGTTGCTTGCCAATATTCCATCAGAAGTTATTGGGGGCTATCAGGTAGGTTATGAATTACTGCCTATAAACGGTTTAATAACATTTATTGGACTTTGGTTTATCAGAATAAAGGAAAAGCCAAGTATCGCCTAATTTTGCTAAAACTAAAAGCAAAAGTAGCGTCACTTTAAAAAGCCCTCGTCCGTTATCCAAATATCGCTTCAATCTAATTATCCCTACTGTTATCCTACTGGTAGCCAAGCCAGTTAATGAAGGTGAAAAATAGCTGCCTATTTAAGGGGCATGACATTAACAGTAATCCATAGATTATGAATCCTTTACAATGTTAAAACGTGAGTTAAATAATGTTAAACAGCGTTATAAGAGGTCAAAAACCCCTTACTTTAGGAGTATAATGATATCAATCATTGATACGACTGTATTTTTATAGTTAATGGTTAGTGTTTAGTATAGTTTATCAATGAAGAAACCCGGAGCTTCTGTTCCGGGTTTCGTTTTATTTATAAATAAAATTATTGTTTAACTACCATCTAATAATAACACTCCCCCAGGTAAATCCACTACCAAAAGCAGCAAGCACGACCAAGTCTCCTGACTTTATTTTATCTTGCTCCCAAGCTTCGGTTAGTGCAATAGGAATAGAAGCAGCTGTGGTATTCCCATAATTCATAATATTATTGAATACCTGATCATCTTGCAGACCAAACTTTTTCTGAATGAACTGGGAGATTCTTAAGTTCGCCTGATGTGGCACCAACATATTAATATCTTTAGCTTCTAAATTATTAGCTTTTAATCCCTCGACAATAACTTCACTAAAACGGACCACTGCATTTTTAAATACAAATTGACCGTTCATATACGGAAAGTAAGACTCATCATTGGGGTCGTTATCCGCCAAAATATCGTTTACCCAACGCTTACCCATCCCAGGGGCAATTAGCGACAATTCTTCTGCATGTTGGCCTTCGGAGTGCAAGTGGGTAGATAGTATACCCTTTTTAGCATCTTCCTCCCTACTCAGTACCGCAGCGCCTGCGCCATCACCAAAAATTACAGAAACTCCCCTTCCCCTAGTAGTCATATCCAAACCATGGGAGTGCAGCTCTGAGCCAATGACCAACACATTTTTATACATTCCCGTTTTTATATATTGATCTGCCACAGATAAAGCATAAACAAAACCAGAACACTGGTTTCTTACATCCAACGCTCCTACAGTTTTAATTCCCAGATCTCGTTGCACCAACACCCCCGGCCCAGGAAAATAATAATCTGGACTTAAGGTGGCAAATACAATAAAGTCTATATCATCCTTATCTATCCCAGCACGTTCAATGGCAATTTTGGCCGCCTTAACACCCATAGTAGTGGTGGTATCCCCATCCCCTTTAATTACATGTCTTCTTTCCTTGATACCGGTACGCTCTTGGATCCATTCGTCATTCGTATCCATCACTTTGGACAAATCCGCATTGGTGACTACATTATCAGGCACATAAAAACCAAGTCCAATAATTTTTGAGTTGAACATCTGCTTTGTTTTAAAAGTTTAGGCTTATGCCTAATAGTTATTTATTAAATCTAAAGTAGGAGAAATTATTTAGGATTCCCCAAAATAGTTCAAAAAATCCTTCAAACTTAACAATTACCGTATTTCATCTCTGATTGCACTGTAGACCTGCATAAGTGACATAAAATAATTTCTGTTTACACACATAGTGTCAGTTTGTCACAATTTTCAATTATGGTACTTTATTTGACTTTGACATTCCGTAAAACATAAAAATTATAGAAGTATGGCCACAGGCAAGATTAATGTTTCCGTAGAGAACATATTTCCGCTCATAAAAAAATTCTTATATAGCGACCATGAGATTTTCCTTAGGGAGCTCGTTTCCAATGCAACCGATGCAACTTTAAAGCTAAAACATTTAACCTCTATAGGAGAGGCATCCGTGGAGTATGGGAATCCTATTATTGAGATTAAAGTAGATAAAGAAGGTGAAAAAATCCACATTATTGACCAAGGTGTGGGTATGACTAAAGAAGAGGTTGAAAAGTATATAAACGACATTGCATTTTCTGGAGCTGAGGAATTCTTGGATAAATACAAAGATTCCGCAAAAGACTCAGGTATCATCGGTCATTTTGGATTAGGTTTCTATTCTGCTTTTATGGTTGCTGAAAAGGTTGAAATCATCACCAAGAGCTATACCGATGCACCTGCTGCACGATGGACTTGTGATGGATCACCAAATTTCACCTTAGAAGAAGCTGAAAAAGAAACTAGGGGAACAGAGATTGTACTTCATGTTGCTGAGGATTCTACTGAATTTTTGGAGGAAAGCAGAATTGAGGAATTACTGAGCAAGTACAATAAGTTTATGCCTATTCCAATTAAATTTGGAACAAGGACTGAAACCTTACCTAAACCAGAAGATGCCAAAGAAGAAGATCCTGCACCAACCCAAGAGGTAGATAATATTATTAACAATCCTAACCCAGCCTGGACCAAGCTACCAACAGAGCTTAAGGAAGAGGATTACAAAGGATTTTATAGGGAACTTTACCCGATGCAATTTGAGGAGCCTCTTTTCAACATTCACCTGAATGTTGACTATCCTTTTAATTTAACAGGGATTTTGTATTTCCCAAAATTGACCAACGACTTAAGCGCTCAAAAAGATAGGATACAGTTATATCAAAATCAGGTATTTGTAACTGATAACGTTGAGGGAATTGTACCAGAATTCCTTACCATGCTTCGCGGGGTAATAGATTCTCCAGACATCCCATTAAACGTTTCTAGATCTTATCTACAGGCAGATGGCGCTGTAAAAAAGATATCATCTTATATTACTCGTAAGGTTGCCGATAAATTAGCATCACTGTTTAAAAATAACAGAGAGGATTTTGAGGCCAAATGGAACGATATAAAAATCGTTATAGAGTACGGAATGCTATCGGAAGACAAATTTTATGAAAAGGCAGATAAATTTGCTCTATACCCTACGGTAGATGGTACGTACTATACTTTTGAAGAGCTACAGGAGAAAATAAAAGGGAATCAGACCGATAAAGAGGATAAATTGGTAATTCTATACGCCTCCAACAAAGAGGAGCAGCATAGCTATATAGAAGCTGCCAAGAACAAAGGATATGAAGTATTATTATTAGATTCTCCTATTGTTCCACATTTAATGCAAAAGCTAGAAACTAGTAAAGAGAAAATATCTTTCACCAGGGTAGATGCCGATCATTTGGATAACCTAATCAAGAAAGAGGATACCCAAATTTCCAAACTTTCTGATGAGGAAAAAGAAACCTTAAAAACCGACATCGAAAAAACAATCAATAATAAAAGCTATACCATTCAGATGGAAGCAATGGATAGCAATGCCTCTCCGTTTATTATTACCGAGCCAGAGTTCTTGAGAAGAATGAAGGAGATGCAGCAAACCGGTGGAGGCGGAATGTTTGGAATGGGAAATATGCCAGAAATGTACAATCTGGTAGTGAATACCAATCACGAGTTGGTTTCCGAAATCCTTAACACCAAGACCACTAAAAAGAAAGAGCGACTTATAAATCAGTCTCTAGATTTGGCGCGTTTGTCCAAGGGTTTACTTAAAGGAGAAGAGCTTACCAATTTTATTAAGCGTAGCTATGAAATGGTGAAATAAACACTAATCAGTACACACCTACAAACAAAAGGCCGCATCAATTTAGTTTTTGATGCGGCCTTTATATTTGTGTAAACGCAACTTTATTCTAGCTATCTTGCACTTCCTAGCTGTAATTATTCACGCAAATAAAAAATTAGCATGACTTACCCTTGGCATCTTTACCTCATGTCGGTTATCTACATATTTGCAGGAACCATGCATTTTATAAATCCCAAGGTGTATCTCCGTATAATGCCCAAATATCTACCACAACCAAAACTTTTGGTTGCCTTGAGCGGTTTAGCCGAAATACTTTTAGGAATTGGCGCTTGTTTTTCGGTAACAAAAGATTTATCTCTCTATGGGATAATGGCCATGTTGACCGTATTTCTTTCGGTCCATTTTTATATGTTAAAAGGAAAAAAAGAAGCAGCCAGAATTCCTAAATGGATGCTAATCCTTAGAATTCCGTTGCAATTTGCCTTAATCTATTGGGCCTACTATTACTTGGGAGATATTTAAGCCATACATTACTAGTAGGCAAACGAAAAAAGCGAAAATTTATAGCATGAAAATTATTAGTACGAACATAGGTGCCGCAACTACTTTTCTGTGGAATGGAAAGGAAGAGCAAACCGGGATTTATAAATATCCCGCCAATCAACCTTTATTCTTAGGGAAAACTGATGTAGAAAATGATACTGTCGTGGATCGTAAGCATCATGGCGGTATTCACAAGGCTTGCTTCTTATTTGCATCTGAACACTATGAGTATTGGAAGGCAATCTACCCGAACCTCAAGTGGGATTGGGGCATGTTTGGAGAAAATTTAACTACCGAAGGCATGGATGATTCAACTACTAGAATTGGAGATGTTTATAGGATTGGAACCGCTTTAGTGCAAATTTCCACACCTAGGGAACCGTGTTATAAATTGAAAGTGCGATTTAATGACCCTCATATCATAGAAAAGTATTTAGCCTACGGTAAACCTGGGACTTATGTAAGAATTCTAGAGGAAGGAAGTGTTGTTAAAGGAGATACCATTGAGCTTGTTCAGCAATCTACAAACACGCTAACTGTTGCAGAATGCTTCACTGTTATCCTTTCTAAGCATAAAAATCCATTCTTATTACAGAAAGCGATTAATAATCTTGCTGTTCCAGAATACAAACGGTTACGCCTTTTAAAGTATTTATAATACAAGATCGCAGCCTTTAATAAATCGCTATACCTTCATCTTCATTGCAAGTTAATTACAATTGAAAAAGGAAATAACCTGAAGTAAACAATAGACGTGAAAATTTGGGCGGAACTCAAATTCCATAGGCCAATTGTCAGCAACGATAAGATCTGTTATAAATTAAAATCCACTGACATTTAAAGTAGCCATAAAATTAATATCACTGAATAAAGTGGCTTATTTCCATATCTTTATCTTTTGATTTATAGGGGTAAAAGCAGGACATTTCGAATAATAGTGCAATAAAAAACAATCAATTAATCGGATTTTAAATGAGTACTCCGTTATTTTTAGGACCAATAGATCTTCAGCTTCCCAATAGTGATATTATCTATTATCCTAACTTCATTTCCAGTTCACAGGCCACCATTTGTTTTGATTATTTAAAGAACAATACACCATGGCAACAAGATACCATTACCTTATTTGGGAAGACCTATCTACAGCCCAGGCTAACTGCTTTGTATGGGGATAATGGAAAAACCTATAAATATTCAGGTATAACCATGCAACCCCATAGTTTTTCCAAAGAATTATTGGAGATTAGAAACCTCCTCCTAAAAAGAACGGAAGTAGCGTTTACCAGTTGCTTGATTAATTTATACAGGGATGGCAGCGATAGTAATGGTTGGCATGCGGACGATGAGAAGGAGTTGGGAATAAACCCTATTATCGCATCCATTACCTTAGGCCAAGAACGCTATTTTCATCTAAAACACAAAGAGCACAACGATTTAAAACATAAAATACTTTTGCAACATGGCAGCTTATTGGTAATGAAGGGAGAAACACAACACCATTGGCTGCATCAAATCCCCAAGACAAAGCGGCGTATTGAAGAAAGAATTAACCTGACATTTAGGGTGATTAAATAGAAAAAATCGGCTCTATCAACCGATTTTTTTTATGCCTTTATAAGTTCGGTATGGCACTTCCCTTAACAATACAGGCATGAGTAATGTCAATATCCTGACGCCACACTTCAATCCTACTAACATGTAGGTATGAAGAATTTGTCTTAGGTATAGACCAATTCCATTAAATTTCGATTACAAGTAAAAAGGCGCGATTTCCAATTGATAAATAACTGCCCCAACTTTGGAAAATACTTATATTATATGTATCTATAGACCTAACCTAACTTTTCAACCTCTAGAATAATTGGTTTAGGACCTTCGCCAAACGGAGTCCGCCTTTTTGCAACTGTTGTTCCACGGTAACCCAATATTTATAGCTATAGGCATACCCCAATTTTTCACCAGGTTCAACTGAATCATATAAAACAGCAGATAACTCGTGGGATTCTTCAACCCAATCATATACATCTCCCTTTTGTATAACCTTAATTTGATTTTTGGAAAGTTCTGGCAAATTATTAGCTAGTTCCGAATAACTCATGCCATAATCATCAATCATATTAGAATCCCACACCCTATGCAAATTAGTTCCCCTACCAAACCATTGAAGTTGAATATCATTTCCTCCTTTATCTTCCAATCTACCCACATGCATTGGCTGATGGAGGTCTCCTATTAAATGCACTAACATTTTTAGGTAAAATACCTTGTCTTCCTTTGTACTATTTTTATCCTTTATAATCTCAATGCTCTTTTCTATCCCCATCACTATATCGCCCGCGTTACTAGGCTCTACCTCGGTATACTTCTTATCCATGGGATAATTTACATAGTGCCAAGGACCAAATTTTGAATAGCTACGGTCTGCTTTTATTTCATCCGCATGGTTAGAGACCAAAGCCAAACTTTCTCCGTTTAATAGTTTTTTTAAGGTTCTTTTTGTTTTACCGGTCAAATGATGTTGTGCTACTTCTCCAATAGTTCTATGACCAGTTTTGGACCATTCCATATCATTGGCAAAAGTCATTTGCGCCATGATTAAACAAGAGAGAATAATTTTTTTCATTTCAAATTCAGATTAGTTGGAGGCTTAGACCTTATTTTTGTGCAGGTTAACAGCTTATAGAGGCCTGTAAACCCCTTATAAAAATCAAAAATAGGCCTAATAGTTCAAAAATGTATCAATAAAATAAATTTTGAAAATTTTTATTATAACTCCTTTCAACTTTCTTAAATATAAGGTATGCCAGCTCCTTATAAAGGGCATTTTCAAGGCAATCCAAAATCTTAGGTTTAAGAAATTTTCAGTTTGAGTTAAAAGGTAATGTTAAGGAACACCTCTGATAAGTAAATAAATTTGATATTGCACCCATTAAAACCAACCTAATGTTGAAAAAGATAAAAAGTCCGATCCTTAGATTCGCCATAGTTGCAGTATCGTTATTAGTGTGCTTGTTTCTTCTATTTCTCTTAAGTTTATATTTAGGTGCATGGGGCAAACTCCCATCTAAGAAATCACTCTCCAATTTCCACTATGATAGAGCATCTGAAGTGTACTCTGCCGATAGCGTATTAATCGGAAAATACTATTTATATGACCGACAACCTATAACTTACGAAGATTTATCTCCGCAATTAATTTCTGCCTTGATAGCCATTGAGGACGAAAGATTTTACGAGCATTCGGGAATAGATTACGCCAGTCTTGGAAGAGTTGGAGTCAAGACCATCTTAATGCAAGATAAATCTTCTGGAGGTGGCAGTACTATTACACAGCAGTTAGCTAAGAATCTTTATCCACGTGAAAAATCAGGAACCTTACACCTAGTGGCTACTAAATTTAAGGAAATGATCATAGCGAAAAGGTTAGAAAAGCTCTATTCCAAAGAGGAGATTATTATGTTGTACCTAAACACCGTTTCCTTTGGCGATAATACTTTCGGAATAGAAAGCGCAGCGCTAAAGTTTTTTAATAAAGGGGCAAAAGATTTAAAATTAGAGGAAAGTGCTGTGCTAGTAGGAATGTTAAAGGCTACCTACGGGTATAATCCTCGTGTGTTTCCGGAAAACAGTGTTAAAAGACGGAATTTAGTAATCCGCGCTATGGAAAAAAATGAGTATTTAGAAACAAAGGTGGCAGACAGCCTTGTTCTAACCCCCCTAAAACTAGACTATCGTGATTATGATCATAATGATGGGATTGCTCCCTATTTTAGAGAAGAAGTAAGGAAGCAACTTTTAAATTGGACAGAGGAACAAAAAGGGAAAGGACAGGAATACAATATTTATACATCAGGATTAAAAATATATACCACTTTAGACTATAAAATGCAGCTTTTGGCTGAAGAAGCCATGCAAGAGCATATGCAAAACCTTCAAAATAGCTTTGAAAAAAGTTATGGGCAAAATGCACCCTGGAAAGCTAATAAAAAGTTGATCGCTAAAATTATACAACGTTCGGATGCCTATCGAAAGTTAAAAACTGCCGGACTCAACGAATCTCAAATTATGGATTCCTTGGGAGTTAGAAAACAAATGACACTAACAAATTGGAAAGGAGACACTACCCTACTGGCCAGTTCCATAGACAGTATATTACATTACGCCAAATTTTTGAATACGGGATCACTATCCTTGGATCCATCTAATGGAGCAGTAAAAACTTGGATAGGGGGAATTAATTTTAAAAATTTTAAATACGATCATATTTCACAAAGTAAAAGGCAAGTTGGATCTGCATTTAAACCCATTGTTTATACGGCCGCTCTGGAAAGTGGAATAGACCCCTGCAACTACTTCTCTGCACAAGAAGTGGAATACGAAAATATGGAAGGTTGGTCCCCCAGCAATTCGGGAAATAAAGACGAGGCATACCTCAACTATTCCATGGAAGAGGCATTGAGTAATTCCGTTAATACCGTAGCGGTTAAGGTCCTAGAGCAAACTGGCATTCCCAACGTATTGTCACAAGCAAAAAAAATGGGTATAACTAGCAATTTACCTCAAACGCCTTCCTTGGCTTTGGGTACTGCAGAGATAAAAATAAACGAACTAGCTGGAGCCTTCTCTAGTTACCTCAACAATGGAAAGCCAGTAACCCCTTTTCTCATTCAGCATATAAACAACGAAAGAGATTCTACCTTAATTACGTTTAAACCGGAGATATCTGAAGAACCTGCTTTTTCCGATGAAAATAGTCAGATCATGATACAAATGATGAAAGCCACAGTCAATAGTGGTACGGCTGCACGACTCCGTTCTACCTACGGACTAAAAAATGAAATTGCAGGGAAAACTGGCACTACACAAAACAATAAAGATGCATGGTTTGTAGCATTAACACCTAAATTGCTTAATATTACTTGGGTTGGTTTAGACAATCATGAAATTGGTTTTAAAAGCACCAGTTTAGGTCAGGGTGCTAACGCTGCATTACCCATTTTTGCGCTATGGACGCAGAAATTAAATGCGGATAAGTCCTTTGATTATATTACTAAGGCTAGGTTTAAAGCTCCAAGTTCCTCCGTGCTGGCGAAATTGGATTGCGACCCCGTAAAAAGAGACGGTTTCTTTAAACGTCTGTTTAAAAATCCAAATAAGAAAAAAACCAAAGATTTCAAGGCGAAAAATTAGCCTCTTGGAAGCTGTAAATTATGGGTATCAACCATTGTAATTGATAATTTGTAGCACGTCTTTATTAGGCTAAGTATATGTGAGACAAACGCTTAGTTTTTTTTCACCAAAAACGCATGGCTTTATAGATATTTTAATATATTTATGATATCATTTTAATATCATAATAAATAACTAAGCCATGACACAAGAAAAAAACATTACGCCTGCCAGCGGTTATCTAATACTAGGATTGCAAATCTTAATGATAGTGGGTGCCATTATTTTGATCATTAATGGAATGATTCGCTACGCCTTTCCTCTAGGAATAATAATTCTACTAACTCTTCCTGGCTTTGTATTGGTAAACCCCAATGGCTCTAGGGTGCTACTATTATTTGGAAAATACATAGGTACAATTAAGACCAATGGCCTATTTTGGGTAAATCCGTTTTATTCCAAAAAGAAAATTTCATTGAGGGCAAGTAATTTTGATAGTGAACGATTAAAGGTAAACGACAAGCTTGGAAATCCGATTATGATCAGCACCATTCTAGTATGGAGAGTTACCAATACCTACAAAGCTGCTTTTGAGGTAGACGAATATATAAATTTTGTCCGCGTACAGACCGATGCCGCGGTACGTAAGCTGGCCAGCATGTATCCGTACGATAATTTTGCTGATGAGGGTGTAGATGAAGATATTACGTTGCGTTCTAGTGTTAACGAGGTAAGCGATGCCTTGGAAAAAGAAGTACAGGAACGTTTATCTATGGCTGGAATAGAAGTTTTGGAAGCGAGGATCGGGTATTTGGCTTACGCCCAAGAAATAGCCAATGCCATGCTAAAAAGGCAACAAGCAACAGCAATTGTGGCGGCTAGACATAAGATTGTTGAAGGTGCGGTAAGTATGGTGGAAATGGCTTTAGATCATCTTAGTAAAAAAAATATTGTTGACCTGGACGATGAAAGAAGAGCGGCAATGGTTAGCAACCTTATGGTTGTACTATGTTCTGATAAAGACGTTTCTCCAGTAGTAAACTCGGGAACCTTAAATCACTAGGCTGAAGATAATATTCAGAGTTATAACAGATCAAAGAAGATATTGATAGGAAATAATAACATTTAAGCCTTAAATATAGTCTGTAAACTATTTAGCAAGTAGTTCTTGAATTGGGATAAAATAGATATAAACTTAAAATGAGTAAAAAGAAAGCTTTTGCCCTGAGACTAAACGAAGAGATGCTGAAGGCAATCGAAAAATGGGCTTCAGACGAATTTCGGAGTGTGAATGGTCAGATAGAATGGATATTAATGAAAGGACTTAAGGAAGCGAAAAGGGACCCAAAACGCAAAGCCGAATAGCGTCTTATTTTAAACATTGCTACGAAATTACTGAACTACACAGAAATCAGTTCCATATATTTCAGCATAAGTTTATATTTGGCACCAATTAATCCTTGGATACCAATCCAATAGAATTCGCTTTAATGACCTATAAGATTTTATGCTCCGATTTGGATGGCACTCTTTTGACCTATAAGGACAACGTATCCGAATATACCATCAATGAAATAAAAAGGATAAGGAACCATATGAGGGTTATTCTGGTTTCTGCAAGAATGCCTAAATCCATGATCTATATCCAGAAAAATCTTGGAATTGAAAATCAGCCCATTATTTGCTATAATGGTGCCTTGGTTCTTGATGGGGCAAAACAATTGAGCTCTACTTATATTGAATTAGACCAAATTGAAGGCATTTATGAAGAAGCTAACCGACTAGACATTAAGCTAGGTCTTTATTCTGGAGATGAATGGTATGTAGAATCGGATTCAGAAAGGGTCCAAAAGGAAATAAGATATACCAAGGCTACCCCCACATATCGCGCCATCCAAGAAACCCTACTGGATTGGCAAACTAGAGAAATAGGTGGACACAAAATTATGATGATGGGCAAAAAAGAAAATATGGATACTATCTTTCCCATCCTATCCAACACCTTTTCCAGCACTTTAAATATATATCGTTCTAACGATACATTAATTGAGGTAGCGCCTAAAGCAGTGTCCAAGCTAACGGCCATCTCTTTATTATTGCAGTCTGGGGAAGGTTTAGAAAATGTAATTGCCTTTGGTGACAATTACAATGATATGGAAATGCTGCAACATGCCGGCCATGGGGTTGCAGTGGCTAATGCCAGAGAAGAAGTAAAGGAAATCTCCCAAGCAATTACGCTAAAGAATACCGAGGACGGAGTTGCCCATTATATAAAACAACACTTATATATTTAATTATATTTATCGCAAACTGAACTAACATAATTATGACCGAACCTTTTATCACCAACGATACTGTTGTTTTTGGACTTCTCACCCTATGTCTCGGGTTTATATTTTATACCTCCTCTATAAAAACTGGATTTTGGAGCAAATTCTACAATATTGTTCCTGCTGTTTTAATGTGTTATCTACTTCCTTCTATTTTGGCAAGTAGCGGATTAGTTTCGGATGAATCCTCAAATCTTTATTATATGGCAAGTAGGTATCTCTTGCCCGCAGCTTTGGTCTTAATGACCTTGAGCATTGATATGAAAGCGATAGCCAACCTAGGCTCCAAAGCTTTAATTATGTTTTTAACGGGGTCTATAGGTATCATAATTGGTGGGCCCTTGGCAATTTTAATTGTTTCCATTTTTTCGCCGGAAACAGTAGGCGGGAACGATTTTGATGCCATCTGGAGAGGCTTATCTACTATCGCGGGCAGTTGGATAGGCGGCGGAGCAAACCAGGCGGCAATGTTAGAGATATACCAATATAACCCTGAAAAATATGGCGGCATGGTCCTGGTAGATATAGTAGTTGCCAATGTATGGATGGCTATAATTCTCCTAGGCGTTGGGAAGACCAAACGAATAGATAAATGGCTTAAGGCCGACACCTCAGCGATTGAAAAATTAAAGATTACCGTTTCCGAATTTTCGGATCGAATTACTAGGGTCCCTACGTTAACCGACTATATGATGATGCTCTTTTTTGCATTTACTGCTGTTGGGCTATCCCATTTCTTTGGGGACTACCTAAGTGATTATCTCCGTTCCTTTGAAAGCGTAAGCGATAAAGGAAGCTTCCTTTCCTTCTTAGGTTCCAATTTCTTCTGGATGGTCGTAATTGCGACGATTATGGGAATTATCCTATCCTTTACCAAGGCAAAGAATTATGAAGGCGCGGGAGCTAGTAAAATAGGCAGTGTATTCATTTATATCTTGGTAGCCACTATAGGAATGAAAATGGACCTTACTAAGGTGTTAGAAAATCCAGGACTAATAGTGATAGGTTTTGTATGGATCAGCATTCATGCTGGACTTCTTATTCTTGTTGCCAAACTGATAAAAGCTCCTTATTTCTTTCTCGCTGTAGGAAGTCAGGCAAATGTTGGTGGCGCCGCATCAGCACCCGTCGTTGCTGCCGAATTTCATCCTTCCCTCACCTCAGTAGGGGTACTATTGGCAGTTTTTGGGTATGTAGTGGGAACAGGCGGCGCTATTCTCTGTACTATTCTAATGGAAATTGCATCAAAAGTTTAAAATTCCACAAACTTTAGTGATATTTGCGCACCAAGAAAAAAACGATGAAATGATCATGGCCCTAAATTGGTCCTAATCACGAATAAGGAATTGCTAACCTGACTGCCGTTAGACAAGTTTAAATTTGACCGACAAAAAAAACAATTATTTACTTATGAGAAAAATATTTATCACAGCGCTAATTGCTGCTTTTATCGCCTCTTGTGCGGGAACTACCGAAAACACCATGACGGTTGCGGGAAAGGTAAAAGGATTAAAAAAAGGAACGCTTTACCTTCAGCATATAGTGGATACTAGTTTAATCAACATTGACTCGCTAGTAGTAAAAGGGGATGGCACTTTTTCTTTTAGTACTGAAATTGAAAGTCCTGAAATCTTTTATCTCTACTTAAACAAAAAAGACAATAATGATATCAACGATCGAATTATGTTTTTTGGTGAGCCTGGGGAGATAACTATAAATACTGCTTGGAATACTTTTGATCTGAATGCCAGCATAGAGGGTTCCAAGAGTCAAGACAAGCTAAGTGAGTACCAGAAAGTGATGTCCAGATTTAATACTCAAAACTTAGAATACATAAAGTCTAGTTTAAATCCTAAGGCTCAAAACAATCAAGAAATGATGGATTCCCTTCAAGCCCTTAGCGATAGGAATGTTAAACGAGGCTATTTGTTTGCACTAAATTTTGCTATGAACAACACAGATTCTTATATAGCTCCCTATATTGCTCTAAAAGAAGTATCGGATGCTAATATTAAGTATTTGGATTCTATCAACAACGCACTTAGCCCTGAGGTAGCAAATTCTAAATATGGAAAGGAATTAAATCAATTCATCACGAATCAAAAGTCTAGCCAAGAAAAATAAAAAAATCTAAAAAATTCCTCATATTAATAAACCCAAAGGGAGTTGTGAGATTTTTGGATTTACGGTATCATATAAAATAAAAAAGCATCCTTTATTGGATGCTTTTTTACTTAATGAAGTTTCTTCTGGATATTAGCCTAGTTTATTAAGCTCATCTATTAAAGCCGCAGCTTTTGTCTCCAATTCCTGACGCACTCCTTTAAGGTGTGCTGATCTGTTCTCAACATCTTTTTGGTTCACCTTCTCAATTAGGTCATCAAAAGTAGCAATTGCGCCATCTATAACCGCATTTCCTTCTTTAGAATTCTGTCCATTTTCTGAAGCGTCAACTAAATATACCGCTTCAATAATATCTCCTAAAACGTAATTGATGTCTTTTTTTAAATCTCTTATACTTGCCATTGGTAATATATTTTCTGCAAAAGTAATCAATTTCAGATAGTAACCTCTAAAAGTTTTGCTTTCGTTGTATTAATATGTATTGTTTTGGATACTGCGGGAATTAATATCGTCTGTCCTTTTTGTAAATCAATCTGTCCAAAGTCGTTTGCGATACTAGCATTTCCCGCTACGCAAATGTAAATGGTAAAGGAATTTCGGTCGGCAACATTCAATTCCATCGGTTGTGTAAGATCTAAATAATTAGTAGTAAAATAAGGGCAAGCGACCATTGAATTCACCTCATCCTTATTTTGATTATAGGAAACCTTAAAGTCGTCCTTTTTTTCATAGTCTATGGCATCCAATGCCAATTCGG
This sequence comes from Arenibacter certesii DSM 19833, assembly GCF_000429545.1. GTDB lineage: Bacteria > Bacteroidota > Bacteroidia > Flavobacteriales > Flavobacteriaceae > Arenibacter > Arenibacter certesii. Next base: position 4,862 of record NZ_AUCB01000032.1, on the reverse strand, counting down.
TATGGAGCTCTCTATAATTCCCGTCTTTATCCTTCCTGTTAAAATCGAAAACGCGGTAAGTCACATCGGAGGTCTGTTGAATTTCTGCCAAAAGTACTCCCGACCCAATAGCGTGAATTTTACCAGTATTTATAAAAAAGGTATCCCCTTCTTGTACTTTTTCATAGTTTAACAAAGCTAACAAGCTATTTTCTTCAATACTTTTAGCGTATTCATCTTTGGTGACAGTCTTGTTAAATCCTACGATAAGCTCTGCATCCTTATCAGCATCCATTACGTACCACATTTCTGTCTTTCCAAACGAATTATGTCGCTTTTTGGCCAATTTATCATTAGGATGTAATTGAATAGACAGGTCTTGTTTAGCATCAATAAACTTAATGAGGACCGGAAATTCACTTCCGAATCTCTCTAAAACGCTTTTCCCTAATACCTCTTCAGGGTACTTAGTGATAAGCTCTTGCAAAGAGCAACCCTTTAATTTGCCATTAGCCACTATCGATACATCACCAGCTACTCCAGACAACTCCCAACTTTCACCAGTAATATCGCTGGTTATTTCCTTTCCCAGCACTTGTTTAAGTTTTGTTCCTCCCCAGAGTCTTTCTTTAAGAATTGGATCAAATTTTAATGGGTATAGGCTCATATTCCATTATATTTTTAAGGTTAGAGGAATGAACGTTAATTTATTTAACCAATCTTTTTTCATGGAGGTATTGGAGCTTACCAAGTTCCATAATTCTATAATTTATCCAGAAAAAGTTACAAAGTTCCTAGGGGTTTCAAATAGGGTAACTTCTAGTTCGAGATCTGTTTTTATAAATGGCCTTAGTTTGTTCCATATAAAAATGGCAATATTCTCAGCGGTAGGATTTTTAGTCTTAAACCAATCTACTTCCACATTTAGGTTTTTATGATCTAGTACATCTTCCACCTTATCTTTAATAAGGTCTTTGAGCACTTTCATATCCATAACGAAGCCTGTTTCTTGGTCTATTTCCCCGGTTACACTAACTACCAACTCATAATTATGACCGTGGAAATTTGGGTTATTGCATAATCCAAAGACCTTGTCATTTTTTTCATTATCCCAATCCGGTCTATAAAGTCTATGCGCCGCATTAAAGTGCGCCTTTCTGCTTACTTTAACTCTCATACGACTTTAATATCTTTTGTAATATGGTCATAAAATTTTTCGAAAATAATTTTAAACCAAGCTGAGTATTTATCGGGATCTGCCGCGATATCATTTTTAATAGCTTCTGGTTTCATCCATTTCCAATCGGCTACTTCCTCGGGATTTATATTGGGCTCCCCATTATACTTACCAATCATCACATGATCTAACTCGTGTTCTGTAAGTCCGTTATCAAAAGGAGCTTTGTAGATAAAGGAAAATAGTTCCTTTAAAGGGACCTCAAACCCCATTTCTTCCATCAGCCTTCTTTTTCCTGCTTCCGTATTGGACTCTCCCACCCTTTGGTGACTGCAGCACGTATTTGCCCAGATTAAAGGAGAGTGATATTTATGTGCTGCTCTTTGTTGGATCATCGTCTCGCCTTTATCATTCATGATAAAAACCGAAAAAGCCCTGTGCAACAAAGCTTTCTCGTGAGCCTCTAATTTGGGCATGGTCCCAATTTGCTCATCCAACTCATTTACTAAAATTACCTTTTCTTCTTCCATAACGTAAAAATAAGGTTTTCCCCTATTATAAGGGTTAAGGCTTTCTTAAAAAGCTACATTCTCAAAGGAAGATGAGTAGGGTAATGGTCCGTAGTTATTAGAAAAATCTAGGGGATTTTAAATTGTTAATGCGACTAATGAAATCGTATCTCAGGATAATCTCAAAGGAACCATCATTAAATATGGCCTGCCCCAATTCGGTAGTTTCCCTATCGTATGCGATACCTATTAAAAGCTCACTAGATACTTGGAATCCGGCCATAGCGCTCACTGCCGCATCCCAACGGTAACCCGCACCCAATATAAATTTCTCGTTCAACATGAAATTGGCAGAAACATCCACCTGTAGCGGGGCTCCCATTACCATTTTCGTTAAGAGAGTGGGCTTAAACTTTACGTAAGCATTCATATCAAAAACGTAACCTGTTATCAAGTAAAAGTTCATCCTTTCTTGCGCAGTTGAAAGTACTGCCCCATCAAAATGAGTAGTTTCTAAAAATCGAGGAACGGAGAGCCCTGCATAAAATTTATTGGTTCGATAATACACTCCAGCCCCAATATTAGGGGAGAATTTATTGTCTATATCGTGTTGTAAGGTAGGGTCGGGTCCATTAGAATTAGTATAATCTTGATTTAATTCCGAAAAACGAATGTTAAGTAGATGTGCACTAGCTTTAAGACCAAAGCTTAACCTACCTTCTCTTGAGGTATGGACAGTATATGAAAAATCAGCATCAAAATAAGTTTCTGAAGTAGGTCCAATCTTATCATTTACTACGGAGAAACCTAAGCCTACTCCCCTATAGCCGATCGGGGAATGTATATTTAAGGTCTGAGTAGTAGGAGCACCGTCCAAACCCACCCACTGTGACCTATGAAGTGCCGCAATACTTAAGTGCCCTCTAGATCCGGTATAAGCAGGGTTAACACTAACTGTATTATACATATACTGGGTATATTGGGCATCTTGTTGCGCAATAACTTCCGACCCCATGGATATTAGGAAAAACAGGAACAGAATAGGTTGTTGCTTAGATAAAAATATTTTTAATGGATACGACATTCTTTTATCGATTTATATAAATATATCCCGTTAGGGTCTTACTCTTATTTTGATCAACACTAGTGAAGTTTAACATATAGAAATAAGTCCCAGTTGGAAGCTTATTATCTTCTGCGACAGTAACCCTTCCCTTAGACGTTCCGTCAAAATTATTGGTGTTATTGTTATAGCTTCTGGTAGCGTATACCAGTACCCCCCAACGGTTGTAAATTTTGATGGTGTTATTAGGGTAACTATCTATATCCTTAATTGTCAACACATCATGGATTCCATCATTATTTGGAGTAATTACATTGAAGACTTCCACTTCCTTGCCCCAATCATCTGGTTCTTCATCCGTATCTGGATCAGGATCTGTTGTTTCATCGGTATTCACCAAAACTGTTACGCTTGCAGTGCTACAATTTCCGAGGTCATCACAAATGGTATAAGTAAAATTATCCGTACCCTCATAATTCGGATTGGGAGTATACGTTATTGTGTCATCGGTTAGGTCATTGGACGTTCCATTATTATTAATCACCACAGTACCATTAGCCGGACTAGTAGTCTGTAAAGTGCCTATGACTGGGATATCATTATCATTGGCCAAAACATCTATTTCTACCACTTCATTTTGCACTATTTCTATGGTATCATCAAAGGCGTCTACTATTGGTAATACCTCCACATATATGGTGGCGGTACTACAATCTCCTTTGACGTTACAGACCGTATAGGTAAAAGAAGTATTTCCGTTAAAATTAGGATTTGGAGTAAACGTCATTAGATCGTCCGATGGGTCATTTGGCGTACCGTTATCGTCAATAAAAACAGTACCATTAAATGGATTTGGAGCGGTTAATAACCCTTCTGTAGGGATATTACTATCATTATCATATATTGGTACTATAACTGACGTATCTTCATCAAGGGTAATATAATCATCCTCAACGATAGCAGCCTGTTGAATACAAACTACGGTAAAATTGGGCAGGTCAAAGTTGTTTCCTACTTTGGTTACCGTAGCGGTATATTTTGTAACATTTTGTGTACCGGTCACTGTTGCCATGAACTGGTCCCCGCTAATTGGTGGTGACCAGTGTAAATCTGCTGTAGGACTTACCCTATTGGAAACATCCAAAGTGACCTCATTATCTGGACTAGAACAATCGGTTACAATAAAGTAACCACTGGCATTGGATCCACATAGGGTTCCATCATAGGTGGCGAAATAGATTCCCGGTTGAGATACCTCATAAAAAAAATCGGTTCCTAGTACGGTATTTCTATCCGATGCCTCATACCATTTATAGTTATGCTCATCACTACTGTTAGGTGCCTGCAACAAGAATTGCGCACTTACTATGGAAATATTTAGCAATGCAATTACCAGCGTGAGAAATAAGGATCTATATGGATTGTTCGGTCTCAAATTGTTGGTTGTAATTGGTTATTGGGCTTTCAATTTATTTTACCACAAAAACTACGTTGAAAAAAGAGTTGTAATCTGCGGGGGTTGCTATAACATCATAGGTCATAACCCCTAATTCATTTATAGTAACATTGGCAAATACAGTATTATCATAATAAGTAACATAGTAATACAGTTCTGTATTGCCATAGGTAGGGATGGCGGCAGGAGCTGCATTTGCTCCTCCATCATCACTTTTTACCATAGGTGTTGTATACTGGTTTGTATATTCAGTATATAAGTTTAAAGTTCTACCTGTACCAGTTGTTGATGCATCCACCGCAATAGATGGGGGGTAGAATATATTTGGACGCGTATTACTTATCACGTAAGGATCACCAGCAGTACCTGTTCCTGTTACACCGATTTCAGTCCCTGCCGTTACTTTAGTCTCTGTACCGTCTGCGATTGGGATAGTAACTGAATTACCTCCTGTAATGGTTAGTTGGTCACCCGATATGCTCAGCGTTTGATCATCTGTTGCCGGATCACCTGCTGGACCTGTTGCACCTTGTGGACCTACTGCACCCGTTGTGCCTTGCGGACCTCGTGGGCCTGTTGCACCTACTGGGCCTTGGGGACCTATTTCTCCTTGAATACCTTGTGGACCAGTTGCTCCTGTATCCCCAGTATCTCCCTTGGGACCTGCTGGGCCTTGAG
>NZ_KE386916.1:34864-71699 GCF_000429545.1 Arenibacter certesii DSM 19833 | reverse complement strand
TGCTTCTCAAATTTGGCACCCTGCTCTATCCATTTCTTGATCAGCTTCTTTTCGTAGGAGTTGAGCGATAGATTGGAGTTAGGAGGTGGCATTTGCATATCCGGATCGTCTGAAACGATGGCTTGGTATACCTTGCTCTTCTTGGGATCTTTGGATACGATGGGGAATTCGCCAGGGCTCTCAGAAAGCTCGGAGAATGCGGTCTCTTCCAGGTCTAGGCGAAAACCTTGGCGCTTGTTCGCGTCAGGGCCATGGCAAGTATAGCAGTTATCGGAGAGGATAGGTTTAATATGGAAGTTGTAATCTACAACCTCAGGGAGCTTCAGGGATGAATAATCATCTTTGGAAACATGGAAGGCGCCACTGGTAAAGGCGTACAACACCCCTAAAAGTACCACAAGGATAGATATGATCAATATTTTCTGTTTCATTTTATTATTTTTTTTCTCTTTTTACTTTTTAATTCTGTCCGTTATTTGCCTGTGCCAATTCACATCTTCCCACATTCCTTTAAATTGGGGATGGGTAAAGTTAGAGGTGCATATAAACTTGTAATTATCGTGTTTACGAGCCAAATCAATACAAATATCTGCTGATTCTTTTGTCCAGCGCCAGTCCAATTCAGGATGATCATACCATCCAATTGGACCCCATCCTTCGGTATTGCCACACACCAAGTTGTTCTGAGAAGCTTTTAATGCAATATGATCTATTCGATCCCCAATCCAATTAACTAATTGAAACTTGTTTTCTGTCCAATAAGAATACAAGTCTTTATTTAAAACACCCAAATTCTGCGATTGATCCCTACTCCCAATTTTGTCTATATTCAGAATTTTCCCTGTATGATGAAACCAAACATGATAGTCTAAGGCTGCCTGCTCACTTAGATCAATGTCTTCAAGGGGCACACCAGAATCATAGGATGTAAAGAACTCCAATTCAGGAAATCTCTCCTTTAATGCCCTAATGGTATCTTTCATGAACTGGTTGTGGAAAGCAACTTGCAGGGCATTCCCTTTGGAGGCATCCAAGTCTGGCATATGGGCTTCGGGATTATCAATTTTAAACTGCTTGATATCCGACCGCTTGTTTAGTTCCTTTTTTAACCAGTCATATCCATGGTTAACGGGATATTCGTTTAAAAGATCAACATAAATAACATTGTCTAGCAAATTATTATCTCTTAAAAAATATAATGTTTCACTCCACGCACGCAATAACCCTCCTTGTTCATTGAAAATATCTGTGCGACCTGTATTATGGGGTGCAAACCAGGTAGACAGTCCAACCTTTATTCCATATTTCTTACATAATGGTAGGAATTCTAATAGAGCTTCACGCGGACGAAAACTCATCGTATAATCATTTCCCCATAAACTTGGTTTCCAATCTTCCTTAACACTCCTAAATTCATTAATTATTTTTCCTTCTTTGGTAGAAACAACAAAATGAGGCATTGTATCTATCCGAATGGCATTGTAACCACGTTCAGCAAGCTCGCCAATTACCTGTTCCCAGTTCTCAAATTCACCATACCTATGATGTCTTAGAATCCAGCTAAAGTCCCACATGGCAATGGCCAATGGCTTTTTCACCTTTGATATTGGCAAGACAGGATCACTATTTGTGGAGGAAAACGAATTCCATCCTAAGGCCATTCCAGAGTTTATTAGACCGAGGGATGACAGGCCAAGGGTGGTATTCTTTATAAATTTTCGTCTTCCCATTGTAATAAGAAATTATTTTCTCGTAAAAATCTAAACAAGCTTGATCTGCTTTTTTAAAAAAAATACAATTAGATATTAATCAAAAACATAAACCGACTTAAAAACAAACAAATAAACAGTCCTATCCAGACGTATCCGGTTTGTTTAAGTTTGATGATAGCCAACTAAGATTATGTTTTAATGAAAACCCATTATAAAAAACCTTAATTGGTAGTATACATCATTATCCATTATAACTACCACTATCATAACCAACTAAAATACAGTTAACTATAGTTATATCCAAATTTCTATAACTTGTAATAGTTACGTAAAAGAGCACTTAATTCAGAGGCCCAGACGTAAATAGTAATACACCAAATTTTGAATTATAATTTTCGTTAATCCTTATATCATTTTTTAATGTTAAATTCGATATCATCTAATACAATAATATTCCCACTTAGCGCTGGTATCAAGCAAAGTAAATCTACTTATTAACCAACTAACTTTCTTTAAATTATCTAGTCGGCTTCACCGCTCCATAACCCCTTTCCCCATGAAACCAGTTAGCAGCTTCACCAGTCAACCATAGGTAATAATCGGATTCAAGATTGTTTTCAATTCCAACAAACTTGTATCCATTTTTGCCGTTTAACGGCACCTCATTTTCACGCTTCACCTTATAAATAGCAGTTCCCTCATCTATTTCATCAAACATGGCCACATAAAGGCTTTTTGCACCACTCGCCTTGGCCCCAACAATCTGTTTCCAGATGAAATCACCTCCCATCCTAGGAATGGAGTTGTATTTAGTAGGATCCTTCGTTAAATTGCCCCAGGTAAAACCTGGAAAAACCAAAGGCACATAATCTACACCATTAGCATCTGCCCATTCCATATCTTTTTTAGCAACATTTGGATTATAATTATCAATATTGTACCGACCTACAGCCCATGGCATAATAATATCTACTTTTTTAATCAGCTCATGAAGTGCAGGATTGCTTTCCGTATCCTGATTTAAAGTTCGCCAGTAATAAGGAACACCCACCATTATAGACACCTCATTCTTTGGTCCTTTTAATTCTGTTACCAGCTTGTCTACCTCTCTTATACTATATTTACGCCCGTCATTAAATCCAACACCCCAAACCGATACTAATGGTTTGCCATTATGTCTTAAATAGGTGGGGTTTTCCGCATTATCAAACAACTGGAACATCCCTTGTAGTTCCTTCCAATCCTGGACTAAATAATCTAGATCTGCTGGAGAACTACCGCTTAGATCGTACATTACACTAATTGCTCTTCCGTACTTTTTGGCGGCTTTGAGTGCATTCTCTAAAACCTTATTAAAGTGTCTCTTGCCTTTTGGATTAGAGGGTTTTATTTCGGCTACAAATCGCTGTATATGGACGCCATCTATACCGTATTCCTTCATCCACTTAAAATGGAGGTCTATGGTTTCCTCATCATATGCACTGTATAAATGGGCAGCGGATCCATCTGGATATTTAAAGGGAGTAACATACTGTTTGGCATACTCAGTCATATCTGGCCACATATCTATTGTGGAGCATTCTGGGTGAAAGCCACAATCATTCTTATAATGGTACCAACCCCTATCGGAATTATCCCCCACGGCGGAAAACCAACCTTGATATCCTGCCATTACAAGACCTTTATAGGATGTATATTTCAATCCCGTCTCATCATAGACAGTGTCTTGAGTTTCGGTTTGATTAACCGAATCATCTACCGTACGGTTATCTTTACAAGAAGATACCGTAATCATTATTGGAGAAAGGACTATAATTAGTAATTTAAAATATTTTATTATCATTATTTGTAAAATTAAGACTGAATTAAATATTGAATGACTGCGGGCCTTAAAGGTTTATCTCAACAGCTGATGCATAAATATATATTACTTCCAATGCGTTCAATTAAGCTGAAAGCCTTAAAACAAGGTGTCTAGTTTTAAATCAATTTATTTAATCTGATGAAATTTCAGGATATACAGCGCCTTCATATTTTCATCCACGTCTTTCTTCCTTTTAGATCTTTTAACCTTTATAGGTTTACAAACATTTAAATCATTGTATGTAAGTTTTTTACCCCATCGACGCTTGTTTACTCTGTAAATTTCTGCCTTTCCATTATTACCTTATTTACTGCACCACTGTCTGCAAAATTCTTATTTGGCTTTTACGTATAATTAATCAATTTCATATTTATGTTATCCTAGTTGTCAGAAGGTAACATAAATACTTTCATGACTACATTTGGAACCATAATCTAGATACCAAAAAATGCATTAAATTCACAAAACTGCACCTAAACTATCATTGCATAAGTTCTTCCAACGTCCAATATCCTTTTTTGTCTTTTGTTTCTTCCCTTATTCTGCTAACATCTTGTTTATCAACCATACTCTTCTCATCATTGATAATACGTATATAACTGATAACATCTGCGATCCATTCGTCATCGTTACTTGCCATGGGTAACATCACCCCATATTCTTTGCCTTTAATAGGTCCTGTTAGGCCGTTTAAAAGGATTTTCACCACTACATCCTTATCACCTTTTACAGTTTCTGATCCTATAAGAGGAGGTGCAATCAATGATTTATCTTCATTTACCACACCTTTTAGATCTGAGCCATGGCAGGTAACACAGCTCTGCTTATAATTATTATAGCCCTTTATAATTCTTTTTTTGACAGAGTTGGGTTCCTTGGCAACTAGGTCTTTTAGTTTCTTTAGGTCAGTATCATTCTCCTGAAAGCTATCAAATACAGATCTTACGATAATTTCATTATCTACATATCTTTCTGAAATAGAAGTTAAAATTTCAGCTGCTTTTGGACTCAGGCTAAACCTTAGGCTAAGGGCTAGCTGATTCACTACATTTATGTCTGAATCAAATTGAAGATTCGCTAACAATGGCAATAGATCGTTCTCCCCATTTTTCAACAATTCATCAGACAACCTAATGGCTGTGATACTCACACGGGGGTCCTTGTCATTATATTTGCTCTTAATTAAATCCTTGTCTATCACTCCAAGCCCCTCTAAAGTCCATAAAGCATGTACTCTTTCCAAGCCAAGGTCCTTATCTCCAAAAGTTTTCGCCCAAAAGGATTCATTATCAGTTGCCATTTTTTTAAGTTTGGGAATAACAGACATATCTCCTTTGAGGACAATCAGTTTTTGTGCCGTATTACGATACCATCCATTAGGGTGTCCTAGATAATCCAACAATTCTTTGGCTGATTTATTCAGTAAGTTGGGTTTACCATCAGGCTTTATCTGGTCGTGAACGATACGATAGATTCTTCCTCTACCTATATTCTTATCCAATCCCTTTCTCATTATAACAGGTCTTATAAAACTTCCTTCGGCCGTCCAGGCACTTTCTTGAATAATTCCCCGGTACATGTCCACTATATATAACGCTCCATCGGGACCCGTTTTAGCTTGTACGGGCCTAAAGTTCAAATCGGTGGATGCCATAAATTCGGTCTGATCATAGGCATTGTACAAAACCTTTTTTCCATCTTCATTCCTTACTTTTGCCCTACGGATTAGTCGACCTACCGGCTCTGGGATAAAAAGATCCCCGTATACTGAAGGCGGTAATCGATGTCCCCTATATATTTCTTGACCGGCCACTCCCGTAAAATGATTTAGCGTACCATCCTCTCTCAATCTTTTTTCTGCCCCTCCTTGTACGTCCGGCGTGCCCACTATTGGCCAAGGTTCAATAAAACCGTCCGATAACCGACCTTTTGGATCAGCAGCACCATAGGTTGCAGGTTGTTGGAAACCGTAGGCTGGATTTTCACCTCCTGCAGAAGAATAATACATATGGCCCATATCATCCTGCGTTAAGCCCCACTGTCCACTAGGCATATTTGCTAATGTATCCACTATAACAGCATCATGCTTAAATCTAAATCGAACAGGATTATAGGTCATATATACCCAATTATCCAAATTCCAAACTAAACCGCTCTGCTGATGTTCCAAGTTGCCGCCCCGCCTATCTGGATGTGTAAAAATAGGCAGCTTTTCATCTGCCACGCCATCATTGTCCGTATCCCTATAACTCACTAGATTATAAGAGTAGGTTTCATTTATTACAAGTCGATCATCTAAGGGCAATAACATCCTTGGCAAAAGAAGACTATCTATAAATACTGAACTTTTATCCATTTTACCGTCCCCATTGGTGTCTTCCAATAACATAATCTTACTCGTGGGCTCATCGGTGCCATCACCATCTACGTTCTGCATGTAGGTCTCCATTTGGGCTACATACATTCTCCCATTACCATCCCATGCAATGTCTACCGGTTCGTTAATCATTGGTTCACTAGCCACCAATTCTACTCTATACCCCTCTGGAAGATAAAAAGTTTCCATGCTTTCTTCTGGCGTTAAAAAGTCGGATGGTGCTTCTCTTACTATTTCCGGCTTTTCATATATTTTATCTTTGAAGGTTTTCTCCTTGCAGCCATTGCCAATAAATAGGAGGAATATTGATAAAAATAAATATTGGTATTTCATGTTGATTTTAATCCTTAAAAAATAATTGAAATGTTAGGATACAATCAGATAATACTGCATAATAACATTTTACACTATGCTAAATTTGATCTCTTTAGCCCTTTATAAAATTGATACCTATAATGATTATTTTGCAACCAATTTATTCTTTAAAAAAAAAAGATAATTGGTTGCAAAATTTAAAATCTATATGGAATAAGTGACTAATACCTAATATAACACTAATCTTCACTTAAAAGACCCGAATATAATTCATTGACTTCATCACTACTAAGCACATAGTCGATAATAACTACACCACCTACTTTACCTTCGAAAAATTGACCATATGCTCCTGTTCCATCCTGACCAATACGTATAGGCAACCCGCTGTCCATATCACTAAATGTAGATATATCCCCAGCAGCAGGAGTATCATTAAAAACAGCCAATTCTCCATCCAAGTACAACGACATTACTCCATCCTTGTCAAAAGTCATTGCTATATGATGCCAATTACCATCATTTATAGGACTACCTTTAAGATCTAACCTACCTCCAACTCCATCTCCTCCCACTAGCTTTATATCTTTTGATCCGCGGTGTGCTAGTATAAAGCCTTTGTTTCCTCCACCACTCCAATCTTTATTACCGATTATAGATGGATCATCGCCCAAAGTAGTTGTATTTACCCATAATGATACAGAAAAATCACTATTATTAACAAAGTCTAAAACATCAGTAATAGTAACTAAATCATCTATTCCATCTAACACTACATAAGCCCCGATTCCGTTCTCAACACCGGAACCAGAAACATTGCTTTCAATATTTAATGGGGTTATATCAGTAAGACCACGTTGTAAAGAAACCAAAGGCACTACTGATGCTGCTGTTTTATGATAAATTGTATAAGGAATGGCCTGGGCCGAATTATAATCAAATCCATCAACCCCGGCATCATCATAAATAACAACGACATTGAAAACTGTTAAACTTCCCTCATCAATATCCAAGTCTTCAATAGTGGATATCCAGTTGAATGAATAACCATTATTATTTTCAGAAAATTCATCAATCGTTTGAACCACTGATTGCTCACCATTACGTTTAATTTCAATCTTTAAAGGTTTCGTTTCTGTCCAAATAGAAATTTCTAATGGTTGGTTTCTATAGTACCACTCCTCTTCTTGTGGATTATAATCTAATAAACTTAATTCTTCACTAGTATAATCTTGTTTAGTGTTGGGATTTTTTGAGATGATAACAACTTCCCCTATCTCATTGATCCTATTATCAATAATTACGTCATACCTATCCTTATCGTTACAATTAATGAAGATAAGTGGAACGACTAATAACATTCTCAATAATTTTATACTTTTCATTTTGATACTTTTATATGTTTCATTTATATTTATTCCGTCTTCAGATGATGAATAATATTAGGTTATTTTACATCCCACCACATCCGAGCCAAGAAACTATTACCATCTGTTGCTTCTCTTGCTTTATTATAATTAACAGAATTATAAAACATTTCATTATCAGGATATTTCAAACGTCTTGGCAACTTTCCCTTAGTTTCACCTAATGATACCTCAGGAGTACTATTATTTATCCGATCAGCAATTATTGGATAACCTGAACGCCTCATATCTGCATAACTTTCATAACCATTTTGAATGTTTGCCAACCATTTTTGAACACCAATTTGTTCTTTCATGTCCTCTTCGTTTCCGTTTAAAGTTGCGAAAGGATTATTTAAAAGGTAGTTTGAAATGGTGAATTCCTCAATATTATAATTTTCCATGGATGCACGAATACCCTTCTGATACCACTCGTTTGCTAAATTTTGATCCTGAACCCCTCCTAACCCACGTAAATACATTTCAGCTTTAATAAAACAAACCTCATCGTATAGTAGAATTGGTGTAGCTCGATCAGCCCGACTTAATTCGTCACCCATTCTTGAATATAACGCAATATCCACGAAGTCGCGACCATTCTCTAGCCCAACATACTCATTATTAGCATTAGGTTTAGCGAATAATGCTAATCGAGGATCGTTAGTATCCTTTAAGAAGTCAACCATTAATTTTGACATGAAAAATGTATGAACGGTGGAGGTCCATAAAGGGTTTCTATACCCTGCTTCATCGAAACGTTCAAATTTAGCAGACTGTTCATGTGAATTAATTATTGGAAATTTAGCTACTTCATCAAACCACTTCTCTGACAGGCCACTATCAACATTTGAAATTCGCAGAGCCATACGTAACCGAACTGTGTTGGCAAATACCTTCCATTTCTGTAAATCTTCTTTGTAAATATAGTCCGCCTCCCCTAATAAAATTTTATCGCTTTCGCCAATTAATTCTAAAGCTTCAGTAAGCTTTTCAAAACAATCCAAATAGATGTCTTTTTGCTTGTCATAAATTGGCGTTTCGATAATTCCATTTTCATCTTCAAATCCTGCTTCCGAATATGGCACATCTCCATAGGCATCTGTAAGCGTTATAAATAATGTCGATCGAATTACCAATGCCATCGCATGGGCAGTTCTATCGCTCAGCGTCTCCTTTTTTGAAGTACTTTTTATAACTTCAAGTAAATTTTTATTTGCAAGATAAATTTCATTCCAAGGAGTTGTTGCATCAAAATTCTCATATAATCCTGGATTAAAATTTTTGTATGCAACGTGATGCCCCCAATCTTCAATCTGAAAATCCTCAGCTACCAAAGTAGCTAATGTTCCATTAATCAGAAATATAGGATTTACTTCGCTCAACGCATTGTAATCCTTATTAACTTCTTCCATACTATCGTTTGTACAGCCTACAATTACAATCAATAACAGTCCGACAAATAATTTTATATTTTTCATAATCAAAATTTAGAAATTTAGTAATACATTAAAACTAACCGAACGAGTTGCGGGGGCTGTATAATCGTTATATCCTAAACTTCCAGTACCAACACCGGTTCGATAAGCATCCGGATCAAAATGTTCAGTTTCTCTATATAACAACCATAGGTTCTGACCAATTACCGAGAATCTTACATTACTAAAAGGACTCTTGTCCAAAAGTCTTTTTGGAAGTCTATAGGCAAGATTAACCTCTCTAAGTTTTACGAAAGATGCATCTTCAATATTTCCTTCCGCCCTATCATTCCGAAAACGATCCCAATATGTACGTGGATCTGCATAAATGGCATTTGTTCCCTCATTTAATACTCCTCCAATCTGTACGCCCTCTTCATTAACCAAATTAGGGTCAAATATTACGCTTTTTCCAATCCACAAATCTACTCCTCCAGTGTTTTTCCAATCACTGGAACTGATCCCAGCTTCTTTCCGTGCATTTTCTGATGCTATCCAACCTTCACGACCATTTAAAGAAGAAACAGAAACACCTTGCTCATCATAAGCCATGTTAGTTTCAGCAAATATATTCCCACCAAAGGAGCCATCAATTTGAAAACCAAGAGATACGTTTTTATATATAAATGTATTTCTTATTCCGCCTGTCCAATCAGGTTCAACTTTACCAAGATTTATATACTCATTAGTTTGTAAAGGGACTCCGCGGTCCGAACCATCAGGTTTAATAATTACTAATCCTTGATCATTTCTCAAGAACCCCTCTCCCATTATACTCCTGAAGGACTCTCCAGGCACAACTGCAATTTGGACTGCATTAGTACCTCCTAAAATTATTGGACTATCCAAACCGCCTAAATCAATAACCTTCGATTTGTTTTTAGCGTACACTACATTGGTCTCCCATGTAAAATCTTTATTCCTTATTGGATAAGCTGTCATACTAAGCTCTAGTCCTTTATTTTCAACACTTCCACCATTAATAGTTTTTGAGGTATAACCTGAAGAAATAGCAAGTGGCTGGCCAGGAATAATTTGATTAAATGAATTAGTTCTATAATACGTAGCGTCTAGTTGAATACGATTATTCAACATATTTAAATCCAACCCTATTTCAGTTGAATTTGTTCTTTCTGGCTTTAAATTTAAAAAAGGCAATGTTTGAGGATTAGAAACAAAACTTGCTCCTTTGGTACTATTTCCAAAACTATAGTTTCTATTAATTGAAGCACTTACAGCATTTCCAACTTCAGCATAAGAAAATCGGATTTTACCGAAATTAATAAGTCTTTTATCAAGTTTAAAAACTTCAGAAAAAATTAAACTGCTAGTAATTGATGAATAAAAGTAACTATTATTCTCAGTGTTAAGTTTGGAACTCCAATCATTCCTTCCAGTAAAATCTAAAAAGAATAAACTATCGTACCCTAACTGCAACGTTCCGTAAAGAGAGTTTGTTACCGCCCTACTTTCATTATAATTATACGATTTAGAAAGTGTGTTATTAGGGGTATACACATCTTCAAAAACAAAACTGTTTCCAACAAAATCTGCAAATTTCCCCTCAAACCCATTTTGAATTCCTCCAACAGTTCCATTTAAATTTAAGCGATTATCAAAGAAGTTTTTATCCGCCATAAATAAAAAATCTGTGGAATAATTTCTCTGAAATGCATCTTGTTTACTATAACGACCATTAGGAATTGGTCTTGATTTTGGTTGAGTGATTTCCCAATTACTATAATGTGTTTCGTCAAAACTATGTCTTAACATTAAAGAAAGCCAGTTATTAAATTCGTAATTTAACTTAAAGTTGCCTATACTTCTTTTTCTACTATCATCATTACTATCAACATATAATCCCCAGTAATATTGATCAATGTTTTCTGTTGTTGTCCATAATATTGGTTGGCCATCTTGCCAATCTGGTCTTCCCCAATCTATTCCGGATTCGGGATATCTCCCCGGACGTAAATCTCCAAGTCTTAAACTTCTAGGGTGAGTAGCAAAATTAGCCGAACTACTGAAATTGTTTTCAGGTCGATTATGTCCTTTAGATGAAATATAGTTGAAAATAGCATCAACAGATAATTTACTAGTTAACTGATGGTTAACTCTTAGGGAAATACCTGTTTTTTGAGTCATAGCTGTTGGTATATACTCATCAGCCTTATTATGCACTAAAGATCCATAATACGTGCTTTTCTCTGTGGCTTGTGAAATTGATACTGTATTTTTAAAGGTCACACCTGTATCAAATAAGTCCCTAATATTATTAGGTTGAGGAGAATATGGGACTAATGGTTGATCTCTTAACCAATTAATTCTGACTGGTTGTCCTTCCATTTTCGGACCCCATGTTTCATCATTTGTACCTCCTCCTATTAAAGGAAAACCATCTGCTCCCATTCCTTGAAATTCGCCAACTTCACCTTTCCCTTGGCCATAAATATTTTGTAAATTTGGTAAAGTCGCAACTTCGGTAAATACTACCCCTGAATTTACAGTTACACCAACCCCTTTATTCTTTAATTGTTTTTTAGTTGTTATAACTAAAACCCCATTTGCACCATCACCACCATATAATGCAGAGGCATTTGCTCCTTTTAACACTGTAACACTCTCTATATCATCAGTATTAAGATCCGAAATTCCTTGTCCTCTGTCAACAGTATTGTTTCCGAATGTTGAGTTATTGTAAATTACTCCATCAACTACAATTAAAGCCGCATTGTTTCCATTTATTGAGTTGTTCCCACGCAGTACTATACTAGATGATGCATCTGATAATCCTGAACCTTTAGTTATATTTAATCCAGCCACTTTTCCTTGTAAAGCATTAATAACATTAGCCTGTCCAGATTCTATTATCTCTTCTGAACTCACAGAGGAAACCGAATACCCAAGCGCTTTTTTATCTCTTTTTATTCCTAATGCGGTAACAACAATTTCGTCTAACTGAGCAGCACTTTCCTCCAAAGAAATAGTTAGATTGGTTTGCCCGTTAACAGGAATTTCCTTGGTGGTAAAACCAATATAAGAAATAATTAAAACAGCATTGTCATTGGTTAAATCAATGATGAAGTTGCCATCAAAATCTGATTGGGTTCCATTAGTTGTTCCTTTTTCAACAATGCTAGCCCCAGGCAATTTCGAGCCTTCAGAATCAATTATGGTCCCTGATACTTGAAATTGCTTACTAGTTGGAGTGGACGCGGAGGGCGTAACTTCAATCGCTTCATTAATTCCAATTTTCTTTAGCAAAATTTTTCGATCTTCGAGTATATAAGAAACATTCATCTCTTTAAAAAGAATATCCAATATTTTCTCTACCGATGCCTTCTTTACTTTTATGGAAACCCTACGATTTAAATCTACCGTTTTGGTATTGAAAATAAACTTGAATTCGGTCTTGGACTCAATCTCATTTAACACAGTCTCAACGGTTGTATTTCCCAATTCCAATGATATTTTGGTTTTTTGGGAATAGGTCGAATTTGCCTGCATGACAAATGAAACAGTCAACAAAAAAAGAAGTGATAACTTCATTTTTAAATTAAATTTTAAGCACCAAGGTGAAACTTCCCTTGATTTAGGTGGTTTTTTCATAATTTTGAATGTTTGAAGGTGGTTATATTTATGTAATCACGTTTTTAATTCGGGGAATGTTGCAGCATTTCCCGTTTTATTTCCATGATATCTCTTACATACACATATAGCAATATGTGAATGGGTTATTTTAAATAGTTTGTATCATAGGCTTATTTTTATTTTATGACGATTTTATTTTCAACTATAATATAATCTATCTCATACACTTTATTAAAATAATTAAGGACCTGCTCAATGGTCTCATATTGTGTTTCAATTGTGGCATTAAAGGTTTCTTTGGCCAGAGCTTTATTATTATTAATAATTACCACATTGTAACTCCGCTCTAGCTTTTGAATGATTTTTTCAAATGAAATTTCTCTAAACACTAAATTTCCACTTTTCCACGAGGTATACTGGGAGGTGTTTACTTTCTCTTTTTCGACAGATCCCACCTCTTTATTAAAACTTCCTTTAAACCCAGGTTCTAGAAATACTTCATCTTTATAATTCCTTGAATTTACTGCATTCTTTAAGCTCACCGAGCCTTCTACAAGAACTACTTCGGTTGATTCGTCCTCTGGGTAATTGGCAATATTAAAACTAGTACCATAGACCTTTACATCTAATTGCCCCGTATTAACTATAAAAGGTATGTTAGAATCATGAGCCACCTCCATAAAGGCCTCTCCGGTTAAAAAGACCTTCCGCTCTTCTCCAGCTAAAAATGTAGTAGGAAATTTTAAGGAACTCTCAGCATTTAAGTATACTACTGTGCCGTCTGACAATTCAATATTAAACTGTTTACCCTTGGGTATCCGTAGGGTATTATAACTTCCTTCCTCTTGGGATCCATGTTCTTCATAAACCAATTTCTGACCCTTTTGCACTCCTATAACATTACCTTCTTCGCTCAATACGTCTGCTGTCTCTTCTCCTGAGATTACTTTAATCTCTCCATTCCCAAGTTGTAAGGTTATAGCATCAATTTTAGGGGCGATAGGTTGATTGGCATCTCTATCGGTCAATTCATTATCCAAAAAGTATCCGAGGCTTAGGAATAAAACAGCCATCGCAGCATACTTAAAAACGGTTTTAAATCTGCCTCTCTTTTTATTTGTTTCACATCTTATCTCCTTTAGCAAATTTGTTCTCACCTCCTCTAGGTCGGGGTTGTTCATTGCCAAGGTAGTTGCGAAATGAGTTTTCACATATTCTTTAAAAACTTCCTCATTATCTGTATCCTGAATCCAAGAATTCAGCTTAACCAATTCTTCATTGGTTGTCGAATTAGAAAGGAATTTTATAATAAGACGTTCAATTTCCTCAGGAATCATTTTTTGTTGTTCTTTATAGTAATACAGAACAGATTTGCAATACCCTACTATTTTATGAATATTTTTTTTATATCCATATTATTTATAGATTTAGATGATTAATCTACAAAGGTGACATGAAAACATATAGCAATGATGAATTAACAGAACAACTTATTCATGGAAATGAAAAGGCGTATATAGTTTTGTTGGACACTTACCAAAGAAGACTCTATGCCTATGCACTAACATTGTCTGGTGATCCCCACTCTGCAAAGGACATTGTTCAAAATGTTTTTTTAAATACTTGGAGATCTCGAAAAACATTAAATCCAGATTTATCCATCCAAAATTTTCTATTCAAATCTGTGTACAATGCTTTTGTGAATCATTACCAACAACAGAAATCGTCAATGATTTTATACAACAAATATGTTGAGGCCTTGAAAGAGGTAGTGGAGGAATCACATGAAAATGATTTAGCGCGAATGATTAAGGTAATGAACACCGAAATTAACAGCCTACCCCCAAAGTGTAAAGAAATATTTATTATGAGTAAAAAAGAAGGTCTTACAAATCGTGAAATTTCGGAACACTTGAATATAACAGTTAAAGCTGTAGAAGCTCAAATCACAAAAGCTTTTAGAATTCTAAAAAATAGATTGGGAGAAAAATACAAGATGGTACTATATGCATTTATAGCGATGTCTCCAAAAAACTAAAATCAGGTTCTTACAGCAACACCTATTATTGCCGTAGGAAGCCGCCTAATTCAATAGATAAACAATATCCCTAACCCTCCCCCATTCTCTCAGCTCCTTTTCCAAGTATTTTTCATTTTAAAATAATGCATCAAATTCAGGATCAAGATCTTTTACTACTTTCCGATCCGTAATTCTAATACGAGATTAATGGTCGTTTCTGGAACTACTAATTGAAAGTATTTTGAAAAGTTGATGTGCACTGTTAGATCCTATAAATCAGTAATTAATATCATCTAACTACCATATATTGGGCGGAATATAAAACCAGAACACTAACTTCTTTCTTTGAATTTAGAAATAAGAATAAAACCCCGATTTATTTAATGATTAAATGTAATCGGGGTTTTGCTTCTAAATCATGTATTTGGACTTAATAATGAATAATAATCAAATTATGTCTACAAACGTTCTTTGGAAAGCCAAATACTCAATTTGAGAGGAATTACTTGATAATTTACATTACCATATTATTATCAGTCTATATTTTCTCTCCTCCCATAAATGGATCACTTTTAGAATGTTTTCCCGTTTCAATTCTTCCAGCGTATCTTCTTGAATATGTAGAAAACCCTTTAATATGAATGGAGAAGTCATACCAACCATAGCTATCTATAGCTGGTATAATTATGACTTTATTATCGTTTTTACGTATTCGAAAACTCTGTTTTGGATTGCCATAAGCGTTATCTTCAATGGTTATCTTAAAAGAATTACTTTTGGACGTATTGGTAATATCCAATCTTATATTTCCAGATAGCTTATTTAAAAACCCCCTTTTTTTCTGGTAGCCACATCGAGTGATAATATGAGGGTCCTCATCATTTCCTGAAAATTCCCTATAAAAACCATTTGGGCCATACACTCTTAAATGATACTCCTTATTCTCAAAATTATCTAGAGGCCAAGTTGACGTAAGAGTATCACCTGCCTTTACGGCAAAAGGCCACGTTTTTACAGCCCTCATTTCAAATTTTCCAGAAGCATTTTCTTGTAGGTAATTCCCTGGTGCATATACATTAAATGGTGCACTGAGGGCCCTTTTCCCAAAAATATCATCTGAAGCTTTAAAGGTTATAGCGAATGCCGATTTATCACGGTCTAAACCTCCGTCTGTATAGAGTTCATAGCTAAGCGCAGAAGAATCCCGTACACCCTGCTCTTGTTTTGGCATAAACGGCAAATCATAGTTGTCTTTAGCGGCTTGCTCTATCTCATGTGAAGACAGTGCCTTGAAGTTAGAAGGGACATCCCTAAAACTTGCATTATACACCTGCTGCATAAAGGTGTTTCGCTCTAAAAATTCAGGTAAATTAGTTTTCTCCCCATCAAACTTCCTAAAACTTGAGGTAAGATCCCCACAAATCGTTCTTCGCCATGAACTAATATTGGGCTCTTCAACTTTTATATTCGTTTTATTACTTAAGAATTTTTCTAAAAACATTAAAGTAGAGGAAATATCACAAATTTCAGAATTTACCCACCCTCCTTTGCTCCATGGCGAGGCAATTATCATGGGGACTCTATAGCCCAACCCCACTGGACTTTCCCTTGCATTTTTAGGGTTAAGACCTTCTTTGGCAAGTTCTTCTTCTAAAGTAACATACTCTTCTGAAGTATCAATTCCTTTAGAAACTGCATTTTTTTCTTTTGGATTTGGAGCAACAAAGGGAGGGACATGATCAAAATAGCCATCGTTCTCGTCGTAGGTTAAAATAAAAATGGTCTTTTTCCATATTTCGGGATTTTTGGTGAGAATATCCAGGACTTCTGAAACGTACCATGCCCCATACCAAGGGGCACTAGGATGATCTGAGAAGTTTTTGGGAGCTACCACCCAGGATACCGCTGGCAAACGGTCGTTTTTTACATCTTCCCTAAATTGATGTAATATATCTCCTTTAGGCACCTTTACAGTTCTTTCTACTCCATTCTCCTCATAGTTTAAGGTTTCTGTTTCATGGTAATGAGGATCTCCTGTATTAGTGGCAAGTCCCTTTCTATGTAAATTCTTCTCATATTCTGAGAGTTTGTTGAAATTTTCTGGACTCCACCTATGTAACTCCTCCTTTATTTTTTTGAGCTGACTCTTTTTATGCTCCAAGGTGTTACGTAATTTCTGCACTTGATTAGCTGGTTGTTGTTTTATGGAAACTTCCAATTCCTCAATTTCAGACGGAAGCTCAACATGTCGCTTTTTTAAAAAGTTTTGGTGTCCCTCACTATATCGAACATTATATTGGGAGAACCACTCCAGATTATTATTAGTAAAATTAGAAAGCAGGGCCTCATCCTCCCCTGTTAATTCTGTTTGCAGACTAAGTTCATTTTGATATACTTGCCAGGAAATCCCATGTTCTTCTAACCGCTCTGGAAAGGTTTTCCAACTTGCCTCTTTGTGATAGTAAACATCCGAATTACGGACACAGGATTTTGAGGTTGGCGTTTCTCTAATTTTGCCACTCCAAAAAAAATGCCTATTTGCCGTGGTCCCTGTGAGCGAGGAACAAAAATGTTGATCAAACACCGTGAACGCATCTGCCATACTATAATAAAAGGGAATATCTTCCCTGTTATAGTAACCCATTGTTAATGGCATATGTTGATAATCCTTATTCCCTGGTTTTTTAGCCTCAAGCCATTGATCGTATTTCCCATCATTTCTTGCATCAACTTGATCTTCCCAAGAATGAGGCAAACTTCCCATCCAAGTCGCTTTAGTATCCTTTATATTCAACCGGAAGGGAACAAAAGTTTCTCCCTTTTTATTACTTTGTAACCAAACAGGTATTTTATTGGGCAAATCAATGGCTCGTGGATCATTAAATCCCCTTACTCCTTGCAAAGTCCCAAAACAGTGATCAAAAGATCGATTTTCTTGCATCAACAAAACAACATGTTCGGCATCGTAAAAAGTACTTCCCTTTTCAGGGTCTATTGCTAATGCCCTTTGTATGGAAGGCGGAAATGTTGTTAATAGGCCAAGACCGCCAGTTAACATTCCAGCCTTTTTTAAGAAATCTCTTCTATTATCCATAATAAATCTTGTATTTATCTTTTATTAAAAAAATATGACATAAATAAACTCTTACCTTAAGGATACCGTATCCTATTACGGTTAATTTTCTTCGAAAATTTAGTGAAACTACAAATTAATAAAGGTGGTCAACTTATTGCTCCCACCTTTATTAATTCAAACCATTTAAAACTTTATAAGCATTAAAGAAAGCTTATAAGAATTAATAATTTCGTTTAGGAAGACTAGACTATATACAATTTAGTCTTGTAAGATCCACATTACTCCATTATTATTATCATTACCTCCATATTGCCTACTAACTGCCTCGTCTAGGTTTTCCTTGTTGTAATCCACTTCATCCGAAGGATACATCCAACGTATAGGCAATTTGTCAGATGGAACATTCTCATTTGTCTCTTCGTTAATTGGGAATGCTGGATATCCCGTTCTTCTATTCTCAAAAAAAGAACTCAATGGGGATTGCAAATAAGTGCTAATAAACTTTTGTGTGATAATTTGCTCCAATTGATCTTCCATAGAAGTGCTAAATTTCACCTCTGGACTTTCTGGATAATTATTTATATAAGCATCGTCCATTATCCTACCATGGTGAAAGTTAGGATTATCAGGAGTATTGTCTGCTACATAATACATAGCTGCTTTTATTCCGTTCCTATAGTGAGCTTCGCCATTATTAGGAATCCAACCACGCACAGATGCCTCAGCTAAAATAAACTCTATTTGTGCAAAGCTCAATAAAAATACGGGCTCACCTTCCGGGATCTCTTTATATCGATCATTAATATCAGAGTAATCGGCGGAGGATGCAATAGCGCTCAACTCAGAATATTCAATGGCGGGATCCACCCCAAGATATGCGTCAAAATCCGATGAGGTTAAACCATTTTCCAATTTTATAGTAGAGGGTGCTGCATAATGAAATAAGCGATAATCTTCTAACTCCTTTAATTTGTCGATTAGAATATCGGATACCATAGGATATATAATAAACTGATTACCTTGTTTGAAGAAAGGATACATTTGTCCATCCTTATTAGAGTAAGTTAAACTAAAATTATCAGCGTTACTTTCAAATATTGGACGGGTGTTTACTATGTTGGTAAAACGCGGTATCACCTGTAGGTCTGGATCTGCTGTCTTTTTTGATAGGTTTATCAATACATTTAAAGCAAATGAATTGACCATTTTTCGCCATTTACCCGGATCTCCTCCATATACAATATCCCCGTCAAAAGAACTTCCTTGGGCGAAAAAGGTATCTGCTTTATCCAGCTCATCAAGAATTCCTAGGAAAACTTCTTTTTGGGTATCATACTTAGGCTTAATATTACCATCACTTTCACCTTTCAACGCGTCTGAATATGGAATATCCCCCACTTGCATTGTACGACCAAAAAAGATATAGGCCCTCATAAAATGTCCAAGTCCTTTATAAGAATTTCTTTCTCCCTCATTAAGTTCCTCTGAAAGATTAATCATCTTTTCTACATCTATCAGCCGTGTCATTCTATCGAAATTTGAACGACCTAAGTCATTATACTGACTCCCTTCTGGCAATTCGCTCCAAAGAATATACTTATCCAACATAAAATGCTGCATAAATCCTTTGGTGTTGTTTACATCATCCTTTAAAATATTCAGTATAAGTTGTGAAGCAAGCATTTGAGAAGTTGCTGTGGTAATTCCATCCGGATTAATATTTACCTCGTCTAAGTCCGAACAGCTAAATCCAACTAATAGAAAGCAAAAAATTGCCACCTGTTTTTTTATATTATTTTTCATCTTTTTATTGTTTTATACCTATATTTTTATTTTTGGTTCTTAGCGGCAGTATGTAATTTAACATTTAAGCCCACAAATCGCTGTGAAGGGGATGAAAGTTGACTGTCTGAGTTAAAATCTGGATCAGCAAACTTAAATTCCTTTGTCCATAAAAATACATTCTGTGCGGTTAACGAAACTGTAGCACGGTTCATTCCAATTTTATTGCTGAAGTCTTTTGGGAACGTATAACCAATAGCAACCTCTCTCAATTTGACAAAGGTGGGATCGGTAGCTCCAAACTTACCATCAGCAAACCTTCTAGCGTAGGTTTCATATGAAATAGGAGTGTTGTTTGGAGCATACACTCGGTTATCCGAGGTAATTTGTCCATATTGGTCATAGGTCGCTTCTCCGGACACTACCTGGACTCCATCTCCTATGTAAGAAATATTTCCATTTACAACCTCATCATATCTCCATTCATTGTCACTATCGGGATGCGATCCCGTATCCCACATTTTGTAGGCCGTATAATTATACAACACTCCACCAACTCTACCGTCAAAACTTAGATGAAAATCAAAGTTCTTGTAGGTGAAAGTATTAGTGAAACCCCAAATAAAATCAGGATCACTATAATCAAAGAATGAAGAATAATCTCCTCGTATAGGTCTTCCACCACTATTGTGTATTACATTCCCTTGGGGATCGCGCTGCCAATCGGTTATAGTATAATTATCAACCCTTCCACCAGGTTTCACCCAAAGATTATCTGGAGAGTAAATAGGGTCCAAATCCTTGTAATAAGAATGTGTTTTAGACCAGTTAACTGAGGCATCCCACGTAAAATCATCGTTTTTAATAATTCCAGCATTCAATGTAACTTCCACACCTTTCCGTTCCCGGGTTTCGTCCGTGTTAATTAAAGTAGACGTAAATCCAGAAGATGAAGGTATTGGTGAAGATATTTGTCTATTATAATTATAGATATTATAATAGGCTACATCTAACATAACTCTATTCTTTAATAGATAGGCAGCAGTCCCAATCTCCCATGTTCTACTGGTCTCAGGATCTACATCAATACCTTTTATCGTGGTAGGGTAAGTAGCAGTATTATAATCCTCCCATGCGCCTTGATTAACATTATAATTGACATTGGTATCATATACTCCCAGATCCTGTTTAGATACTGTCCATGAGCCTCTTACTTTCCACAAATCCAGCCAATCTGTTTTCCCAATAAATTCGCTCAATAAAACACTACTAGCAACAGATGGGTAAAAATATGAGCGGGAGGTTGAGGGTAAAGTAGAACTCCAATCGTTTCTACCAGTTACGTCTACAAATATACTATTGGCATAACCAAGAGAAAGCAAGCCCAAGACACTGTTTACTTGTTTTTTCCTCCTAAATGTGGCTACATCTGGACGTTCCACAGAATTATTTAGGGAATAAATTCCTGGTACTATAATTCCATTTCTTGTTGAGGCAAAGAGACTTTGCTCTTCATACTGGTACATAGAGCCTCCTAAGGTAAGGTCTAAATCGAACCCTTCAATACCAAGATTTCTTTTTCCATAATTAAATAGCAGATCAGTATTTAAACTATACCCCCGTCTTTCATCTTGATTATACAAACCTTTAGAATCCCATAACCTAGTAGAATTTACAGAAGGTGGATTCCTTCTGGTATATTCATTGGAATAAAAATCATATCCAATTCTACCTGTAAGTTTGGCTCCATCAAAAAGCTTTAATTCAGGGGTAAGATTTACATTAACCATATTTGTTTCCTCACCACGCAACTTTTCATAAGCTATAAAATATGGGTTGTCATACCATGCTTTGTAATGCCAATTTTGCTCAATATTGGGTCGTATCCAGTAGTCCCTATACTTGGAAAGATCGTATTCTGGACCAGTCCACAATAATATCTGATACATATACCCCTGATCTCCATAGCCCGATCCTGTTGTTTGTGGACTTGTACTCCTATTATAACCCAAACTACTCTGCAGCTCAAAATTATCTCCCAATTTTAGTTTACCCGATACATTCGCATTTAGTTTATTGAGCTTAAGATTTGGATATTGGCCTTCATTATAAATATGTGTTAGTGAAGTCCTGATATAGCCAAGATCTCCTGATCGCGAAAAACTAATATTATTATTATTGATGAACCCTGGCTCTAAAAAGTCATTAAAATTATTTTTACCTCTAGAAGTTAATGGCATATTTTCTAATTGTTTGGTTTCTGGGTTCCACTGTTCGGCCATATTGCCAACATCTAACTTTTGTCCCCAAACATAATCAGTAGCACTATAAGTCCCACCTAAGCCAGCACTATAGGAAGATTGTACTTTAGGTAAAGCCAAATATCCTGCAAAAAACATACTGTTACTGTTAATGCTCAATCCATCACCCCCACTTATGGTTGAAATAATAATCGCACCTCCACTTCCCCTTGCTCCATAAAGGGCAGAAGCCGTGGCTCCTTTTAAAACGTCCATACTTGCAATATCATCCGAAGCCACTTCATTAAGACTCATATTACCATAAGGTATCCCGTCTATCACCAATAAGGGATTAGAGGAACCGCCTCGCAAACGAATATCCGGTGCCTTATTAAACTCTGTACTATTCTGAATCCAAAGTCCTGCTACCTTACCGGTCATAGACGTAGCGACATCAACCCCCTTTACTGCCTGTAAATTTTCACCAGAAACTTTTTGTACTGCGTACCCCAATGATTTCTCCTCTCGTTTAATTCCTAGAGCTGTAACTACAACCTCCTCTAATTGTTGGGTATCCTCTTCCAAACTAACATTAATTTGTAATCTATCACCAACAACTTCTTCATGTGTTTTGAATCCTAGATAACTAAAAACAAGAACCGCTTGCTGATTAGGTACATTCAGGTCGTAATTTCCATCAAAATCTGAAGTTGTTCCCACTGCAACTCCTTTTAGCTGAATTGTAACCCCTGGGAGTGGCTCCCCGTCACTTTGGGATATAACCTTACCGAATACCTTCTTAGGTTGTTGTATAGTTGATTGATCTTCATTTATTGGAAGACTTAGATTTACACTGATTACATCATTAATGATTTTAAAACTTAGTCCAGTTTGAACTGAGATATGATCTAAAATATGTTCTAACGATGCATTTTTTTTCTTAATGGTTATTAATTTACTCTCATTGACAACCTTTTTATCATAGAAAAAGCTAAAATCAGTTTTAGATTCTATGGTTTTAAATACCTTTATTAATGGACTATTTTTCTCATCAATACTAATTAGTCCTTTATCTAAATCAGTATTGATTAATTTCTCATTCTCCTTGTTGGCATATAGATTAGCAAGTTGCCCTAAAACCATAATTAAAAATAAATTCCGCTTAAAGCACAGAAACGGAAATTTCCAATCGTTTTGTTTCATAATTCTTGTTTTGGTTATTTAGTTATTATTAATATAGATTGATACTTGATTATCTTCAATTTTATATTTTATTCCTCTGGAAAACTCAAGACTTTTAAAAACACTTTCAAAACTTTCATATTTAAATCGGCCATTAATAGCCCAATTCTCATCAGTCTTACCAATTACATTTATATTAATTCCATACCACCTTTCCATTAAGAAAATAAAGGAATCTAAATCTGAATTGTTAAATATTAAAACTCCATCTTTCCATCCAAATTCAGATTCATAATCAAATGTGGATATAATAGATTTATCAAAATCTTGGTCAATAATTATTTTTTCACCAGGTGAGATATCGAATTTAGTGGTGTTTAAATTAGCTATCTGAGAGTGTACAGAAACCAATCCGCGTTCTAAAGCAACACTAATCGGTTCTTCGCCTCCATAAGAATTAATACTAAATGAGGTTCCATGAACTTTGGTTGTAATATTGCCTGATTTAACCAAGAATTGTTTAATACTATCGAATTGAACATCGAAATATGCTTCACCTAATAAAGTTACCTCTCTAGTATTTTGGCTAAAATGAGCTGGGTATTTTAAAGTACTTTTGGAGTTTAATATCACTTTTGTACTATCCGGCAAGAAAAATGTTACCTTTTCCCCATTACCTGAAGATTTTGTAATAGTTGGTTCCGATATTATAGAGCCAGCATCATGAAAGTTATTAAGGAAGAATAATGAAACACCTAAGAATAAAAGGACAACTGCTGCAGTGCGTAAAATTAAAGGTTGAAGCCAATTTGCCTTTTCAATAAAATTACGTTTGTGATGGTTTAAACTGTTCGGAGAATTCTTTAAAATATTCCCCAAGATTTTCTCCTTTCTTATTTGAGATACTTCAGAAGTTGCAAAGTTTATCCGATTAAGGAATATAATCGTATTATGTATGGTCTCCCTATCATGTGGATGATTCTCCAACCATGTCTTCCAAAAAACATTACGGTTACCTTTAGGATTTTTGACCCATAAAACAAAATCGGGATTTTCTAAGAAAAATTCTATATTATGTTTTGATTTTTTCAAATTCGTCAGGTTTTCTACTATATAGACATTCCAAACTTCAAAACAACATCACATTTTACTAAAAAAAAGAATAAAAATTTTTTTTCAGCGACTTTATAATTCTATAAATAAGATTTCTGGCAGACTTAACATCTTTATAACCAACCAGTTCCTTCAGCTCGTCATAGGACATGCCTTTATAAAAATAATAATAAATCGCTTCTCTCTGTTTTTCACTTAAACCAGCTAATGCATTATCCAATTTTTTTAGATTTAAGTTTTGCTCTTCACGTAAGATAATAACGGACTGATGGGAAAGAGTAATTTCAAACCTATCAGCAGGATTTTTTATTTTACTAAATTTCTTACTATTCTTGAGGTGGTTGAATAGATTATTTCTAAGACATTGGAATAAAAATAATCTTATCGATTTCTTAATTATGGGCAGTTTCTGTCTTTTCTTTCGAAGATTTATAAATACATCCTGAACCGCATCTTCAACAATATCCAAACTTGCATACTGTACACCAAAGTCACACAATTCTTGGAAATATCTATTATAAATCGTAATAAAAGCCTCTTCATTACCTCTTTTAAATTCTTCCCAAAGTTCTGAATCATTTAATCCTTTACTTTTATCTTCAACAATAGAAAGTTCTATATCATCAACATTTTTCAGCCTAACTCGTATTTTATTCATTTTCTGTTTACTGAATTTAAACGATTTGATTTTGAGACTTTAATACATGGTAAATTCATTCGAATACAAGATAGTATAAAATTTTAATAAAAAATTTATAGCTTTCTTACCCACAATCTAATCTATAATGGATAAAAGTTAATTTTCAGCTATATTATAAAAGAAAGCATAATTTCTTATTTAATATATATAATGTTTAGATTAAGAAATTGTAAACATCCCACCCTAGTTTAATGGCTCCATAAATAACTCCTTTGCCTAGATTATTAAATAACACATAAAATTAAGCATCACTATTTTACTGTTTTCCGACTAGCAATTCGAATTCCAGTTTAATAGTTCCTTCGGGTGCCTTTGTTAGTGAAGTTAAGTGAGCTTAAATGGGACATCTCATTATTAATCAAGTAAATCATACTATGGAGGTGAGAATAGGAATTATTTTCTAGGAATGTAAAAATCTTAAATGGGAATACCTGACTCTAGGAGTATAGGCAGAGTTTGGAAAATCTAATTTTTACAAATATTTCCGAATAAAAAAAGTCGGAAGCAATCAACTAATGAACAGTTTGGAAATCGCTTTCATATTTTTATTAAAAACCCTAAAACATGTAAAAGAGTGGTGATCGTATTAAATTAATTCCTCAATAGTAGTTTAAAAATTAGTAAGCCAGAAGGAAGTGGTGATAGCTATTAAATTAGTTTTTACAAGTTATTAATTTCGGACATAAATAAAAAGTTTATTATGTTTGGGTGTAAATCGTCATCTACTTTACATTAATAATCATAATTTCATGGAAATTCTACAATTAATTTATGATGAAATAATTGGCTTTTTAGGTATTAGTCAAGCATGGGAAATACTAAATACAGGGAATTATAGTGCCCTTAAAACCTATGATGGCATGGTAGCACTTATAAGACCTATTCTACCATTATTATTACTCCTTGAGTTTACATTAGGCCTTATATACAAGAAACCACAGATAAAGGTCTATAAAGTTAATTTTCTAATCTACATTTTTAATCGTTTTATTGGTCGATTTATCGCCATAGCGATGGTGGTATGGATTATAGGATGGTTACAACCCTTTGCTTTATTCCAAACTAAAATGACTTGGTATTGGTTTGTTTATGGATATATTGTATGGGAATTTGGACATTTTCTTTATCATTACTGGGGCCATAAGGTAAGGTTATTTTGGTGCCTACACTCTACCCATCATGCTCCCGAAGATATGAATCTTACTGTTACCCATGCCCATTTTTTTCTAGAAGCTCCCTATGCCGATGCCATTCGAACCACTGTCTGTATTCTTCTCGGCGTTTCACCCACAATGTTGTTTATCATTATGTTTATTGATGGTACTTACGGATCATTTATCCACGTAGGAGAGAATATTCTAAAAGATGGAAGATTAGGGTTTTTAAATAAATTTATTTTGACACCGTCCCATCATCGCGTCCACCATGCTAAAAATCCACTTTACATGGATACCAATTTCTGTAATCTTCTAAATATTTGGGACAAGGTATTTGGTACATACCAAGAGGAGGTTAAAGAAGTTAAAGTGGAATATGGTATTACTAGGGAAATGGATTCTGGCAATTTCTTTGATGTTTATTTTGGTGAAATAGTTGCCTTAGTAAAAGACGTTATTAAAGCTCCTGGCATAAAAAATAAGATATTATATATATTTATGCCCCCTGGCTGGAGTCATACAGGAGATCACCAAACGGCGAAAATAGCAAGAAACAATTTTTTGGGAAAGGAGTTTAAAACTTCAAAGCTTAGATTTCATTCTTAAATAATTAGCTCTGGAGCATATAGAAGTGACAATGGCAAGGATATCATAATCTCCAATGGTCTAGTGGCTAGGGTATTTAGGTTATTCCCCAATTTAGCAACGGTGGCAACGACCTAATTAATTGCCTTTAACTCTATAATAAATATGTGGGTTAGTGATTATTATCCTTCGCCTAATGGTAACCGCAGAGGTAGAGGTTTCCATGGCACACACATTATTTGGATGTGTAATAGTAAGCACATATTCCCCTTCATTCTCCATATTTACCTCACCCAAATTAAGGGTCGGACTATTGGTGCCAACTGCAATTGGGCCAGTACCATCATCAAAGGTCCAAGCATATTGTAACCCATCATTGGCATTGCCTCGGGTACCATATATAGGAGCAAAAGGAGGTGTTGTTTGGTAAGCGGTGGCTCTATCTGCTGTAGCATTTGAGGTTAGGGTTACATTTTCCCCAATATTATAAGTACGGGAAGCTTCCGGTGTTGTTCCTAAATTTATTCTAACGGCCGTAGTTACGGCATCTGTGGTAGCCTGACCACCGTTAGCCACTAAAGGAACACCATCTGCATCAATACCTCCTGTAAGTCGGCCATAACTGTCCACATCATCATTGGTAAAATTACCGGCAGCTTCAATTGCATCTGGACATCCATCCCCATCACTATCGGTATCAAGTGAATCTGTAATACCATCTCCATCGGTATCTAAAGGCACACAAAATTTACTCACTTCGGTAAATCGAATAGAGGAGTTCCCTCCTCTAAAATGTCTTGAAGTCACTTTAATCTTTGAAATCAATTGCCCTGAAAAATTGAGAATAGCAGAACCTAATCCATCATCAGATGTCGAGTTACCATTAACAGTAGTAACATAAGTGGAAGTAGTTGTAAACATATTACCGTATTGAGCTACCTGCGTCCCTGTGCTTTCTACATAGGGGCTGGTGAATGAACCAGATTGAAGATTGATAAGACTACCAAACTCGTCGTATACCTCTACTGTAACTTCTTCTTCCTCATCAAAATCCGTCAATTTAAAATATGCGCCAGAAATTAATTTAGGTAATCCTGTGACTGCATCTATAAACTCTATTTCTATAGATCCCTGTTTATTTTCCCCATTAGTAAACCTAAAAAGAGGACCTTGACCTGTAGCTCCCGTATATTCTCTTGTAACAATTCTATTATCCGCGTCATATTCATCTGTATGGAAGGTATAAACAGCGTCGAGACCTGCGACTGAAGTTGGTTTAGTAACTATAAACGACCCTGTACTAGTATCTATGGTCAGATCAGGAGGAAAATTCCCCTTAATATCAATATTCCCACTTCCCCCTCC
Source organism: Arenibacter certesii DSM 19833 (assembly GCF_000429545.1). Lineage (GTDB taxonomy): Bacteria > Bacteroidota > Bacteroidia > Flavobacteriales > Flavobacteriaceae > Arenibacter > Arenibacter certesii. The sequence goes on along the minus strand of NZ_KE386916.1, from coordinate 43,739 downwards.
TGGTCCGCAGACCTCTTCACTATCTAGAATTCCGTCGTTATCGGAGTCTAGATCATTTTTATCATGAATTCCATCTTCATCTGTATCTGGTATCACCATAATACGAACCGTTGCCGTATCACAAGTAGTTTGGTTTGGAGAGGGCAAGCATACCAGATATTCAAAACTATCTACACCTGTAAAATCAGAATTGGGAGTGTATTCAAAGTTACCATCAGAATTAAAGTTTAAACTACCATTACTAGGGCCAGATCCAATAGCAGTAAAAGTAGATCCTGCAGGAACAGGATCGTTTAGGGCCACATTACCATTTAATAGGGTTTGGTTCCATATGGTTTCTATTTGATCACTGGCGGCATACGATTGCAGTATAAAAAACTTACCATCTCCGTGATCTTTAGTTGCAGCGGATAGCTGGACTTTCGTTATTGTAGATCCTATTGGAGCTATATCACTTAGATAAAACAATGCGATACCTATTGTTCCGTTACCAGCAACAACACGATCGGATAACCAATAGTCGGACCCAGCACTTGGGGGATTAACAGTGCCAGGCGTACCAATTTTTTTAGAATTCCCAGTACCACCAAAACCCCATTGTGTTCCATCCTCATTTACAAAAGTCTGCCCTAAAGATTGTTCTGGGCCACCCTCTGCAGGAATCCCAAACACCTTTATATGAAAACAATTATTTGCATTTCTTTCTGTAATGGCAACAATCCCACCATCATTAGAGGGAATTCCCGGATTATAGAATAACGTTTGTCTTTGGGTGGTAGTATTATTTGCCATCCCTGTAAATTTATCACAGAGGTCGGCACCATTACCATTCGCTTCAAAATAATGATTTAGATTTTTATCCTGAAAGGCCGCCAAGGCTGAAGAATTCCAAGTGGCACTTGCGCTCGTATTTTCCAGATTATTTCCATTTAACCAAATATTGTTTTTACTATGACCATCGGGGCCTAGATTGGTTAATTCATAACTTGTGGGCACTACAAATAAGCGGTGTACTTTTCCGTCTATGGTTATACTTTCTATGGTAGCCGGATTTGAACTAGTTGTTTGATTATCACCCCACTGAAATGACACTCCAGACTGAATGCTGGGTGCATTAGTTTGCGCAATGATAGGTGATATAGACAATAGGAGGAAGAATAAAACAAGAAACAGCAAGGTTGTATAAGAGAATCGGGAGGTGATTTTCATAGTATTGAATTAATAAATCCAATGATTAGCTTCTCCATACACTTCCTTTTGATTTAAATATAACTGAGGTTTGTAGTTAAATTATTAGCAAGGGTTAATAGGTTGGAATCGTAACCTCTTTCTTCCTATAAGAGGGACCATGTTATATAGTTATCCACCACTTCTTTTAAGTTTCATAAATGGTAACCAAGCTTTTGCGCCATTTATAGCAACTAAAGGAATTTATAAATGAAAATAGGGCCCTTATTTATAGACCTATAAAAACATCCGATTAAATAAAACGCAAGAACTGTACAAATATTGCCAGGATAGAGAGGCATACCCATTTTAAAATCCCATAAAAAAGTTATTTATTATCCGAGATAATAGTTGCTGCCTTCACAATTTGGGATGTTATATAATGATATAATTCACCCGTTTTCACCTATCACAAAGGGGTATGCGTGTTTATGGGTAATAATTCATCATTCTCTGATAAATATGAGGGTTGGTGATTAGTAAGTTACGTTTTTCTACTATTACAGTTGCAGTTGCTGAATCACAGCTATTGGGTAAAGTAGTCTGACAGATGGTATAGGCTATGGTATAGGTTCCTGGTTTTGTTCCTCGTGCAACTGTAATAGCTCCAGTATCAGAATCAATTTTTAAGGGACCTGTTGGGGTGAATGTGAAGGTCACCTCCGCTGGGTCTATTGAAATACCGCTCAAGGTATCATTATCCAATACACCGCTTATTGTAATACCATCTATTCCGTTTTGATATGTAACAGTATAGGTATCATTGTTGGCAACTAACGGATTTGTATACCCAATTTTACCTATAGACACAGCACTACCTGCTGTTACGGTAACATTGGTTGGTTGATTTCCTTCTGTTAGTACTAAACCTGCTGGTAAGGTGTTAATATCTATTAGAATATTAACTGAGCCTACTGGAACATTTACAATTGAGAACGATCCGTCGGCGGCTGTGGTTGCAGTTGGTTCTCCTGTATCTAATATGCCACTGCCATCTAAATCTGCGAATACGGTTACTGGAGCGGAAAAGCCAGTTTCTGTTCCGTTTTGAGAACCATCACCATTTTCATCACTATAAACTAATCCAGTTATTATTCCAGGTAAAACATACCCAAAATCATTATCACAATCCGATTGGTTAAGAGCTATAAAAGTTGCTGTTTGAGTATTATCGTTCGTTAAGGAATAACCTTCAGGCAGAGTAGCTTTATCTATGGTAACTATATATTTTTTTGGGTAATCAGGTGTTCCATTTTCGGTATACTCAATAACAAGTAAAGGGGCGTTAGCTGCATCACCTTCATAAGCTTCAGCAGTTCGCTCGCCGCTTCCTTCAACCATTATCACCATACTATTATTACTTACCCAGCCGTGTCTGTTAACAATCTCCTGAATTATACTCTGTAAGTCTGGAGTGTGGTGTTTGTCTTTTGCCGTATTCCAAGCTGGCACATTACTCCAATTAACCACACTACTCGTCTTTTGGCGATCGGAAATATTTCTATTCTCAGATGTAAAGGTTGGAGAGTGATCAACATCATGTCCCGAAAAGATTAGATTTGTAGATCCCGAATCGGTCTCATCTACTGTAAATTCAATATATGCGTTTGTAATATTCGCACCTTGTGGAATAGCGATGTTATTAAAACGCATCCCTACAATCTGATCACCTCCAACATAATTGTCGTAAACGAATTCTAAATCGGTACTATTAATGTACATACTATAATCCTGTATTTTTTCTTCGGCATCATCACTCCCTGAAGCGATTCTTACCGATAGACTTTGTACTGTAGACCCTACAGGTGGGTCAATCTCAAAACTGTAATTACCATTTACTGTTGTAGTGATCATTATTGGAATTACACCATCATCAAGTACACCATTAGCATTAGAATCTTCATATAGATAAACCGTTACGCCGTCTAGGTCATAAGTATCAGTTTCATCCAATATACCATTTTCATTTACATCGTTAAATACTCCACCATATATGGTATTTTTACCGGGAACCATAGGGCAATTAGAGCATCCTACACCTAGTATCGTGGCATCTTTACTGTCTCCTATTCCCTGCCCTCCGTTAACAGCAGTGGGAACCCCATTGACATCTATGCCTCCTGTAAACCTACCATTTCCATCCACGCTGTCATCCGTGAAACTACCGTCCCCCTCTATTGCATCCCAACAACCATCACCATCACTATCAGTATCTAAGGAATCTGGAATACCATCTCCATCGGTGTCTAAAGGCAAACAAAAGTTTCTTATTTCGGTGAATCTAATAGACGATTCCTTATTATGACGCATGGATACTTTAATTCTAGATATTAACTGACCTGCGAAGTCAAAGATAACCGCCCCATAATCATCATTAGAAATATTATCTCCATAGGCCTCATCCTCTATTCCTTTCTCGGTAAAAACATTTCCATTCATTTCAACATTTGAACCCAGTGTTGCATAACCAGCCGCTTCAATATTTATCAGTTTATTATTTTGATCATAAACTTCTACGACTAATTCCTCGTTCTCATCAAAGTCTGTTAATTTAAAATAGGCTCCTGATATTGTCCTTGAAAAAACAATATCTATAAAGGAAGATTTTTTCTTTTTTCCATAAAATTTAAAAATAGGACCTTGTTTTCCAATACCAGTTAAATTTTCCGTAGATATACGGGCATCTTTTTCTTGATTAAATGTATAAGCAGCATATAACTCTGATATTGTTGTAGTATAAGTACCATCATTTTCACTTTCAATTTTATCATCAGTACCAAATGCAGCGATAATATCAATATTACCATTACCACCTCCTGGTCCACAGCCTTCATCAATATCTAAAATACCGTCATTGTCATCGTCTTTGTCACAAATATCAGAAATACCATCCCCATCAGTATCTACATTTCCAGATGCTGCTGCATCACAGGGATCAGCAGGTATATAAGACACATATTCTATGAGAAACTCTTTTTCCCCAGTAACCTTTACATATCTAAGCCCAACTTCATTTACTGGAATGGAAACAGTCTTAGAACTTGGTGCATTCGTGGTTGCTGTAACTGTCTGTGCAGTTCCAGAAAAATTGGGTGAAGTAGAAGCCTGAATGGTACCACTTTTATTTTCATTCTTCTTATCACTAGCTATTCGAAACTCAATTTGAGTACCTAATTTAGCATTGGCACCTAAATCGATTATCATCCACGCATTTTCTTTCTCCATTTTAGCGAACTTTCCATCCGGTGGCCCTAAAGCATGTTTCTCTCCATCTTTAACATTAGCTTCGCTATGAACTGAAACCCCATAAGATCTCATTTCATCAACCTCATACTCAATAGATTCCAACAAAAACTCTTTTTCACCAGTAACTTTAACGTACCTAGTTTTAGCTTCAGTTACTGTAAATGAAACTTCACTGTAATCATCATTTTTCACCTCTGTAGTTACTGTCATTATGTTTTCAGTAGGAAAATCTTCTGGAGACACAGCTGCATCTACAGTTCCAGTCTTGTCATTTTTATTTTCTCTTGCAATTCTAAAAATAATCTCAGAGCCCATAGCAGCAACTCCCCCAAGGTCTATTATTACGAAAGATCCGTCATTTTCTTTCATTTTAGCAAAAGTATTGTTAGGCGGTCCTAATGCACGGTCCGAATTATCGATAGTATTTTTACTATGTATGGAAACACCATAGGCTGTTGTTTGCGAATAACCAACTCCAGTTCCTAACAAAACCAATACCGTTAATAATATTAACGACTTAACGGAAGATAAGAGATTGAAGCTTAGTACTGCTATTTTCATATTTTGGAACAACAACTATTTTTATATTTTATCCGGTAAATTTATAATTCTACTTTATTAGAAATCCCACTACAAAGAGGTAAATGCGCTATAAGGGCCAATGACCTGATTTATATAATTTTGTTATAAGCTCACGAATAAAACACCTCATCTTCATTAGCCTGACTTACCCTAACGGCTTTACAGCTTAATATATTGCACTGCAAATCTTATTGGCTTTTAGCCATTATAAATAAGCTATCGCGAATCCTACCCTTAGATTATTTACCCTTTAAATTAATCGGTGATTAGGTATAGGTAACCTGTTTGCTTGTATCTAGTATTCGCTGACGGATCCCCATATTCATAATCTACCATATAGAAATAGGTTCCTGTGGGCAGTTGTCTTGTTCCATTTACGGTTAACCTCCCAGTAGAATAGCCTTTAAACACCTCACCATTTTCCCCATAGTTATTGGACTCGAACACCTTTACTCCCCAACGGTTAAAGATTTGAACTTTTAAATCCCGTATACAGTCGGTCTGCCCCGCATCTATAACGAAAGAATCGTGAATACCATCACCATTTGGGGTAACTGCGTTATAAACCGTTAAGCTACAGGGAAGGATATCGGCCTCATTTAATATTCCAAAGGTATATACCCCATAACCGGTTACGGCTGTTGTAACGGTTTGGTCGTCCATATTAATGTTGCCTCCTTCATTTATCCATCTGTTAGAGGCTTCATTCCAGCGCACTACGGTTAATGAATTCTGTGCTGCTGCCGCTATAAATTCTGAGGGTGTAGTATCGATACTCCAAGATAGGGTAATCAGTATTTCGTCCATATTATTGGATTCCTTTTCTATACGCCAATACTCTTGGTGGTCTATTGCGTCCACCGAATTTACTTTCTGACTATGTGGATAGAGTCCATCTGAGTTTTCATAAAAGAATTTAGCGGTATAAAGACTAGGCGCATTGGGTTGTGAAATTCCTGCATAACGATAGAAGCCCCCATCGCCAATAGGAAAGGTGAATTTATCGGATCCCGCCTTATAAACCATTCCATCAACATGACTTTCGTTTGAGGTGTTGGCATGAGTCCCTGTTCTACTAAAGGTTATACTGCCCCCAAAATTGTCATTATCTACAATACCCTGGTAGAAGTCGGAAATTCCACTTATATCCAACGCCCCTGAAAGTTGAAATGGTACCGAATTACTGCTGTTGTTAAAAAAAACATCATAAAGGTAGCTCACTTTTGTACCTGTAAGCTGCTGTACTGCATTACCCACAAACTGGGTAAAACCAGTTTCCCCGTAGTAATCCAAAATACCATCGTTATTAAAGTGGCTGTAGATAAACGCTTCCCCATCGTTATAAAACTCACCGCTCTCCTTATTATCAAAACGCGCTACCGTAGCGAATTTGGTGTCTTTACTAACATACAACACCCCAGAATTGGTCGTCTGTCCTCTTAAGCTTGTAACGACAAGGAGCATTACCATGATGCTGTATATAGAAGTGCGCTTTATCATTTAACTTTTTGGTGCAAGTGGGGCTTAAATATCTTTTACTATTTAACTACAAATATGATGTTCATATATGAAGCTGCGGTAGCGTTAGTTTTGATGGTATAAGTTAATTTGCCATCAGCGTCAATGCTTAAGTCTTCAAACACATTTTGATCATAGTAAGAAACATAATATTCTAATTCGCTTTTGGTGTAAATGTCAATGCCTGAAGCCCCAGTACTCCCTATTAATCCACCTGTGTACTGAATTGTTCCCCCACCAACGCCGTGATCTATATAATGTGTGGTCCCGATAAACTGATTTTTATATTCTTGATATAAATCCCTTGTTGTAGTACCCGTTTGCGCGGTATTGAATATTACTGCAGGCATATAAAAGAAACGTGGCGTAGCTCTTACTTGTCTAAGTTCTCCTGTACTTGGATTGGTCACCACCATATTGTCGGTATTATCACCTGTTTGCAAACCAGCTATTGCAAGTGAATTGGTTTCATCTACAGTTATAGTAGTAGGTTTAACTAGACTTCCTCCTAATTGTACATTATCATCCGTTTTGGTTATACCATTATTGGCTAAAACAATTGCATCGGTACCGTCTTCTCCTTTCGGTCCCTGTGGTCCTATAGGTCCTGTTGCACCTGGGAGTCCTTGTACGCCTTGAGGTCCCGTATTTCCTTTTGGCCCCGTTGCACCCCTCTCTCCCTGAGGACCTCGAGCACCATCGGCTCCTGCGGGACCTTGAGGCCCTTCATCACCTTTTAAACCTTGCTCTCCTTGTAAACCTCGTGGTCCAGCTGCACCAGTATCTCCTTTTGGCCCAACAGGTCCTTGTAGTCCTGTTTCACCTTGGGGACCTTGAGTTCCAGTATCCCCTTTTGGTCCTTGTGGACCTGCTACACCTGGAGCTCCAGTATCTCCCTTTTCTCCCTGGTCTCCTTTTGGACCTGTTAAATCCGAAGTTGTAAAAATAGAACTATCGGTATACGTAAAGGTATAGGTACCATTGCCATTATCAACTGTTGAAGCAATTCCGTTTCCATTAGCTCCTGCAGGTCCTTGTGGACCTATTTCACCACGTTCACCTTGAGGACCGGGAGTTCCAGGATCCCCTTTTGGTCCAGCAGGACCTTGTGGTCCGGCATTACCTAGATCTCCCTGGGGACCTTGTGGTCCTGCAGCTAAATTGACAGTAACACTGATGTTATTTTCATTGGTGTAAGTTATAGTTCCATCTCCATTATCAGTTAGCGATGTAACCGTCTCCAGGTCTTTGATATCATCCTGTTCTGCAAATCGCACCCACCTATCCGTATCCCAATAGTAAAACCCAGGACTCACACCGTTAGTACCCGTAGTTGTGTTTTCATTGTACACCATTAAGGATTGTGCTACGGGTGTAATTACCGGAGCCGCAACAGCAGTACTTGTTAGCATAACCCTAGGAATCAAGAATCCTCGTTTCCCAGACGCCAACTCCATTACGGCCGATTTATCCGGTGCGTTTGTTCCCAGGCCTTCTTGCGCTGAGATTTTATTAAAACTCAATGCAAGCATCACCGCTACCCCTATATATTGTAATATAAGTTTATTCATGTGGTCTCTTCCAAAGAAATTTTATTTAATTAGTTACGACCTACTACCGACCAAGTACTTCCGTTAGATTTTAGAATCCACCCCTGATATGGCATAGCACCATAGATAGTGGTACCGTCAACATTTGGAATATTTACATACGCATCTGGTTCCGTCGTATTCGCTATTTTCACGTTAACTACCTGCCCCTTAGCATTAGCTGCCGGAGGTAGCGTAATGTTTATATCACTTGAACCAATAGTCGCCAAAATGGTAATTTCTTGAACAAACATGTTGTAGTCCGTTTGAGTACCTACTACAAAATCGCTATTGGCTGCATACTCTAAGGATCTAGCTACCTTACGTAAAACACCAGTTGCCTCATCTGCTAAAACAATAGATGTTGAAGCAGCGGTTGAATTTTGTAAACCTGTAATGGCTAAAGTTTTATCTGCAGCAGCGGCAATAACAGTAGCTCCTTCTGTAAGTGCACCTCCTAATTGAATATTGTTACCCGTTTTGGTTAGACCGTTGTTTGCTGTAACCGTGTTCCCTAGCATATTTGGGTCAACCCAAACAACATCACCAGCTGTATTCGTAATCATCACTTCTCCATCAGTGCCTCCAGCAATCTTGTCACCTGTTACAGCTTTATCAGCTAAATCAATAGTAGCAATAGTTCCATCGGCTATCTTATCAGAAGTAACAGCTTCATCAGCTAAATGAATGGTGTCTATCGAACCATTAGCAAC
>NZ_KE386916.1:0-34199 GCF_000429545.1 Arenibacter certesii DSM 19833 | reverse complement strand
AGTTCCATCGGCTATCTTATCAGAAGTAACGGCATTATTAGCTAAATGAATGGTATCAATAGAACCGTCCTTAACTTCAACAATATAAGGATCTGTTGCAGTACCAGCACCACTAACAACGGTTGTGTTACCACTACTTAATTGTCCTAATAAAGTATTTGGACTAACCCAAGTAACATTCCCAGAAACATCAGAAATCATTATCAAACCTTCACCACCACCAGTAATCTTAGCGTTAGTTACAGCTTTATCAGCTAAATCCTCCGTAGCTATAGTACCATCTGCTATCTTATCAGACGTAATGGCATCAGCCCCAACCTTAGCGTTGGTTACAGCGCCATCGGCTATCTTATTAGTTATAATTCCACCGTCTTTAATCTGAATTTTAGCATCTCCTAATAATTTATCAACTCCATCTGTAGTATCGTAGAATTCTAGTCCGCCTTCAACAGTTAAATCTCCTTTATTAGTATTGATTGTTGTAGCGACCTCTTCAATAGCCGCTTGAACATCTGTCGCAGTAAAGCCGTTTGTTGAATTGTCAAATCCAGTTGCACTTGCATTTGTATTAATTGATGTAATTGTATTTCCAGCGGCATCGGTGAAAGTGTAAATACCATCAGTTACCGTAACACTTGTAGTGTTCGCATCAAAAGTTACGGATGTGCCATTTACAGCAGTATGCGTAAAAGTACCATCACCATTGTCAGCTAAAATATCCGAAACTGCTGCAGTAGCGGCTAAATCCGTAGCTAACTCATCTAATGCAGCTTGAACATTTCCTGCTGCTAATAAATTAGTAATTGTGTTATCGTAAATAATCGCATCGGCATTTGTGTCAATCGTAGTAATTGTAGCTCCAGTACCATCTGTAAATGTGTACACTCCATCAGCGACAGTGACATTAGTTGTATTAGCGCTAAACGTAACATCAACTCCGTCTTCATTCTTATAAGTAAACGTTCCGTTTGCATTGTCAGTAAGTGTTGTGACTGTTTCTAAACTAGAAATATCCTGCACCATTGCAAATCGAACCCATTTTCCCGCTTGCCAGTAGTAATAACCAGGAGTCACATCCCCTGCAGTTGCCGTGTTATACACTAATAGGGACTCAGCCGGAGCTGTGACAGGACTTGCAACCGTAGTAGAACTTAGTTTTAGTCGCGGAATTAAAAGTCCTCGTTTGGAAGACTGAATATGCACTGCTGCCGATTTATCGGGTTGGTTGGTTCCAAAACCTTGCTGTGCTATAGCGTTCGTTGTAGCAAAGAACGTAAACACAATTAAAACTGATTGGATTATTTTTTTCATAATCTTTGGGTATTAGGGGTGTGGTATATTTAGTTGGTATTAAAATTTGTTTATTATTTTCCATTCTATTCCGTTGGAAATCAACTCCCAACCGGAATAAGGTAATGCTGTATACAATTCTGATAGGCCGTCTATAGCGCCAAACACCATCAAGTAATAATTTTCATTTCCATCTTGTTTTTTAATTGTCAGTCTTTTTCCTTTATTTTCTAGAGTGGCATTAGGTAGTGTGATGTTCACATGCCCCCCGTTGGTATTTCCTAAAATAATGGCGTCCTTTAAGGAAACCGTGTAGGATACGCTAGTTTCTACAATCCTATTCAGATTAGTAAGATCTATGGACAACTCTCCGTCTTCGTTAATTTTTACCGTAGATTGGGTAGCGGCTTCTTTTACTACTCCTAAAGAAGCTCCAGAGGCTGTATTAACGTTTACCTTATAATTAATATTGTCTCCTACAGTTTCACTTTCTACCGTGGTATTCATCCCATCGACCACCGTAGTGGTCTTTTGTTCCGCCTGTATTACATCCCTTAAATCAACAGAAGCAGCAACCCCATTAACGGTACTGGTCAGCTCGGTGTTGTTTAGCTCCAACCTATTTATGGTGTTTGCGGCAACCAAAGCCGCTAAGCCGATTGTCTGAGTAACTCCTAGGGAGTTGACGTATATTAATTCTTGTAGATCCGTATCGTAGGTTAGATTAGTGTGGTTTAGAACGAGATCCGTATCCACCCCATTAGCATTCTTATACGTAATGGTGTTTGTTATCCCGTCATAAATAACAGAACCAACCCCTAGGTTGATGTTCTTTATCGCTCCGCTTTCATCTTTATAGGATAGCCTATTAGTAGTTATATCGTAATCCAGGACTGTTAATGTTTCTAGGTTTTTCACCAGGTCTGTTAAGTTCAATTGCGTTACTACGCCATGCTCATCCGTGTAATCTATATGGGTGTTATCGGCATTTAAAACAAGGGTAGTTAAGGTTTGTAAATTTGAAACGTCTATTATGGTTGGCTGTCCGGCTTCATCCGTAAACGTAAACGTGCCATCCGTATTGGCTGCCACAGTAGTTAGCGTCTCTAGGTTTTTCACAAGGGCTGTTAGGTTCACCTGTGTTACCACCCCGTTTTCATCCGTATAATCAAGATTAGTGTTATCCCCATTTAGTGCAATGGTTGTTAACGTCTCTAAGTTAGAAACATCAATTACCGTGGCATTGCCGCGCTCATCGGTAAACGAGAAAGAACCATCGGTATTTGCAACCACCGTAGTTAAGGTTTCAAAGTTTTTAATAACCTCGGCCAAATCTATACTGGTCACTATACCATCTTCGTCCGCGTACTCTAAGGTATGTCCGTCTGCATTTAGTTCAAGTACTGTTAAAGCCTGTAGGCCAGCGATATCAATATTCTGAAGGTTACCATTGGTATCCTTATACGTGAACTGATTATTGGCAACATCCCAGTTTACTATATAATCTGGCAAATCCGTATCAGACAACAGTCGCTCCCATCTATCTTGGTACCAGTAGTAATATCCTGGGGTAAGGGTTGCAGTGGTACTAATGTTATAAACTAGCAAGCTTTCCAAGTTCCCGGCACTAATGGTAGTTTTATCGGTGTTACTGGTCAGGGGGACCTGAGGTATTAACACACCTCGGTTGGAAGATTTAATTTCAAGTTGCGTAGAAGGGTTTGGTAAATCGGTTCCTATTCCTACCTGCGCAAACAGAAAATTACCTGTGACTAATAATAGTAACAGTATTATTTTTTTCATTGCCAATTATATCTGTGATGGATACTCATACATCGTTATCCTTTATATTATTCTGCAACGAACATCATTAAAAAGCTATTCGGAGTATTTTACTTAAAAGCTTGATTTTAAGTTGTATTGAAATCTTTCCGTATAGGCTGATAAAATATTCGCTTATATAAAACGCACTAAGTATGCATATATTGTTGTGAGACGAAAAAAATCTACCTATCTAAATCTCTTGTAAGCTTATATTTTACGGGGCATAGTCGCTTAACGGACATATTTATCCCTTTACCGATTGATTGGTATTTCAACGAAATTTAATTAGATAAAGAGCTGCTATATTTCTTTCGTTTTTTGTGTAACTGGACAGGATTTAGGGTGATTTCTTTTTCCTACGAGCACAAATTATCTAGATCAAAAGATTATTGATCTTTTAAAAGGAATGAGGAGGTGTTGTTTGGCGGTGATGTGGTTTGATGGATTTTAGGAAAACGGGCGTGGTAATGGGAAAGGTGAAGGTTAGGAAGTAAGTTGTTCAGGTCCTATAAAAAAAAGCCGGACTTTTAAAAGACTGGCTATTTAATGCTTTAAAATTAACAATAAGATATTATCTTGTTTTAATAGTTATCGGCTATTCGTTAAAAAAGAAATCATGTATTTCAATACTACTTCCTCTTCTTATTTGAATTAAATTTTTTGTTTCCTTTAAAAAAATACCCAATGATCTTTCATTATAAATAAATTTCATGTCATTTGAATAGTCTGTGGTTACATACATGGCTCCGGAGAGTTGATAAAAAGGGATGGTAATTTTGCTTTTAACTTTAATCCCTTTATTCACAATTTTCCCATTACTTAACTGCTCTTTAACAAAATTGTCATTCTCTTCTCCTGAAGCAACTTTGGTATAAGAAGTCATCATTTTAATCCATTCATTTGAATCAATTAAGAACCAACGTATCTTGTCAAATACCATATTCATTAATCCAACCATAGCTTGTAAATCCTAATAAAACTTGTTTTTTACCGTTTAATTCTGGTTTATCGGTGGGCACGAACTCTTGTATTTTAAAGGTTATAACAGACGTTTCTGACATGTCTTTTAATTTTTTCCCATTAAAATCCAGTGTTTTCAAAGAAAAATTGACCAACTCTGGATTATTGGCCAATATCCATTCGGTTGCTGTAAGTTCTGCGCGCTCCTTCATCTGCTCTACAGCTGCAACCCCTGCTCCAATAGTAAGTAAGGCTCCTGCACCAGCTGCTATAACGGAACCCGTATCTTGAGCTTGCGTATTTTTAGGAATTAAGAATGTAATAATAAATAAAAATAAAAGTGTAAATCTTCTCATAATTGGCTTTCTGGATCGGTTATGGGTTATTGTAAAATTCAATATCATTATTTGATATTAAACGGAAAAATGAAATGATATATAAAAGCCAGATAGTAGGGCATTAATAATTTAATTTCACGATCCAACTGCTTTTATGTTTAATATGCTTGTAGTCTCGTTAAAGATTGTTTTAGAAATCATATTCCTTTTTCGCTTTTCTCCAGTTTTTTCCGAGAATAGGCTTTGCATAACAAGTCTGTCCCATAGACGGCTCTCCAGAAAAATGACAAAAATTTTCTTGAAAATTTTCATCCCCATACCTGCTCCAAGTAAGGTAGGAGTTATAACTAAAAGGACGTTCAGGGTTAAATGGAATTTCTTCACCAGTCCTTATACAGTACCCTATAATGAATAAATTATTTGTAGAATTTGTAGTTCTACTCCGACTTAGACTATCCTCTTCCTTTAAGGTAACATCCTCTCTTTGAGGCTTTTCTCTATATTTTTTTTCAACAGAAGTTTCAAAATCTAGATCAAAGTCTCCAATTGTTTTAAATTCATATTTTCTACCATTAAAAAATTCCTCAGATATATCAAAAATTATTTGCGATTGCTGGTATTCTTTTTGGAGGCCAAACATTCTCTTCTTGTACTGGGGTTTTTTTAAAAAAACTACTTCACTTTTTTTAAATATAAGTTCATCTGTAAATTTTTCTGTTTCTTCGAAAAGTTTATCTAATGGATTAAGAGTTTTGGTAAAATACACCCCATATTCCACGTTGTTGACTAACGAATATCCATATAAGTTCAAAGAAGTTATAAGCCCTTCATTTTCATTACAGTAATGTTTCGCATGTAGGTTTTTGTTATAAAGTACTGTAACGTTTTTGAAGCCCCTTATAAACTTAAAATCTTCTTCGTTGAAACTCTTATATTTATATTCTTCATTTTTACCAAATAAAACATACAAGTTAATTTCATGTGCGCTTTTCACCTTTTCTAACACCTCTTTAATATGTGTATCCAATTTTATGAAAGGAGAAATAATTATAATGTATTTCTTTGCGTTCCAAATGATGTCAGTTAATTTATTTTCTAATTCTCTTCCGGTTAAAAAACTACTCATAATAGGATTTTGATTTTAGTTAATTTCAAAAGCTTGAAAATTACTAACGGGTAAATTCTAGATTTGGTACAGGTAATTATTTTATATTTTTACAAGCAAGAGGGTAAAGGATAATCCTTAATATTAATAAACAACCTCCCCTAACCCATCATCTCTCTAATAAAGACGAGTACTTACTCCTTAAGGCTATTATTTCTATAGATAGTAATCCCTAGATTTTAATCGGTCAATTTTCTAAATATCCAAATTGGGTTTAAATAAAACATTTTTCTCTAACCCCTTTTTATCCGAATCTATCCACCAAACGTATTGGATACTCCTTAAAATAACATCCTGTAAACTGGCGATTTCCCTTCTGCATTTCCACTAGTTACAACGGACGTAGGATAGATTTTTTATTTACGAATGGACATAGGAGATATTTTTAACGCATACAAATGTGCGTAATAATGCAATCGCCACTTTGGTCCTAGCAACAACACAATTTTAACACCCACAGGTATTTTTCCAGCTTATAAAATTATCCCAGTAGTAGATAAATTAATTTTCGTCCCTTTTTAGCAAAAACATCAACTCCTTTGTGAGTAACAGATTTCCCTCAAGGATAATACCAGAACGATTTTGAATTATAACCTGCTTTAGTTGCTCCTTTTACAAGCATTTTACAATTCTGCGGAAATGGAAATCCTATAATGAGGATCAATACTCTACTTATTAAGTTTTTCTTTCTTTTTTCTGAATATAGTGTCGAATTCAAACTACAGCCAAACCTAGGTCTAAAGGGAATTTCAATCATTTATATTGTATCTCTCCATGCTGCGGAACCTTCAATATATGATTTCTCCCTTCCTTTTGAGCTCTATTTATTCATCCACACAATACCAAACAACCATTCAATACCAAGTAAATACCTATTTGGAAAATCTCTAAAGTGATATGTTCTTAATCAGTCTAACAACTGCGTTTCAGGCTTTATTCTAAAGCATTGTTCTTCCCCTAAATACAGCAGATTTCCGTGTTTTTCTGACCAAAAGCCATCTAACACATCCTTAGTTAAACAACGATAAACAGCAACGCCTTTATAGATCCCATTATCATCACCTAGATAGTTGAAATTAATCACCAATATATTGTCTTTAAAAAAGCCATTTCCATTTTGTTCCTGGTTAGAGTTTATTAGCCATTTAGCAATAATTCTATTGTTTTCATCCAGGGATAAGGATAGAATTCCTTTATAGGTGTTGTCGGTTTCATCTTGATTTTTACCTATTATGGAATAGTCGCCTACTAATTGTTGAAGTGTCATTGTTAATGCTTTTCCACCCGCAGATGGGATAGTAATTAATATGGTAAGTTGTGTTTGCAAACATACATTTTTCATCAAAATAATTATGCATTAGAAAAAATGATCGATTACGTATCCCTTTTAACGCACCTACTTTATAAGGTTACTGGACTCTTTTTAAATTAATTATAGCTGAATTTAAAGAGCGGTTAATGCAGAGGGGGATCCTTAAAATAGTAGTTGATTAGGACTTATAAAATAAAGGCTGCGCTGTTAAAGTCTGTCAATTTTTAATTTTAAACTTTTACCCAAAAATTATTTAAACAAGTAATAGAATCCAAGATATAAATCCTTATCAACATAAGTTCTAAATTAGATTAATGATCTAAAGAGTTAATAATTATAGCAATACGAAATTTAGGTTTTGAGCGTTGTATTCATATACTTACTATAATTCATGTAATCTATGTCTAAAGTTGTCGCCACCAGAGCAATTTCATATTATATCGAAAAGGTTATTACAGAAGCAAAACGAAATATAACATTAGTCACTCCTTATATTAAAATAGCTAAACCGCTATATGATAGGCTGGTAGTTGCAGATAACAACGGCATAAATATAACAATAGTTTATGGTAAAGTTGAAATGAATAGAGAGCAAGCAGACCAACTAATGAAGCTTAAACATTGTAGAATTTTATTTGTCGACAATTTGCACGCCAAGGTTTACATTAATGAAAATTTTGGTGTAATTACTTCTATGAACCTTTATGATTATTCCGAAATAAATAATTTTGAATTAGGTGCCATTATCGACAAGAATGATAATTTAGATATTTACAATTCAACAATTCACGAGATAGAGTACATAATAAAAGATGCGAAAGTAAAAAAAGAACCATTTCAGGTATCAGAGGAGGAAAAAGACAATTTAAAAATAGAAACTTTCATTAATCAGGATCAGGAGTTTACTATAAAGAATTTCCCCTTAGAAGGTATAGAAATTAGTAAAAGGTATGGTTTTATTACCTATAATTTTCACCCACTTCAAGAATCTTATATTAAATCAAATAAAAGTAATATAAAACGCTATCAAGAGGATTTTGGGGAAAACTACAGGGTTTATTGTAGTTTCCCCTATGATAAAATATCAATCTATGAAAATACTAAGTTAAATTTTGATACTGAAAAAGAGAAAAAAGAATATTATATAAATGGCATTAAGAGAATGAATAAATTCATTAAAGATTACGTTAAATAAATTAAACATATATACCCCCCCTACACTTCTATGCCTAAAAGCCTTGTATAAAAACCTTAGCGGTACTTCTACTGTCTAATATTATACAGCCCAAACCACTCTAAAATCTCCTCTCCTATTTTCTGGTTTAAGGAATTCCCGTTCAAAATATTTAAGCATCCTACCGCGCACTTGTGATTAGCATCCCCTTCGAAAGCTATAAAATCTGGTTTTTGGGTTTCTAAGGATGGATATAATAAGAGGGCCTTATTGGAATCCCAATACTCATTGTAAACGTACATCTGACGTAAATCATCTGTGGATGGTTTATTGATCCCCAAATTCTTCCATTTGGTATCTATAACATAGGTACTATCCCCTTTCCGTAGGACGATATCTGGTCTAATCCGGATGCGATTCCAAAAGGGATTGGATTCTTGACCCTTTACGGTAAGACCCTCCATGTTAATCGATTTTAATTTCGCTAGCACATATTCTTCCCATAGACTATTCATATCAAAAAGCAGCGCCAACATGTTTTCCTTTCCACTAGTGATGTTGGGAGCAAAGTTCAATATGATGAGTCGCGCAATTTCCAACGCTGTGCCATAGGGTTTGGTTTTCCTATTAATAACTAGCTTATTAAAAGTAGCAGCATTTACTGCAATAGGGGCGACTTCAGGAAATTCTTGCTGAACCCTTTTACATTTAGAATATAGATAGGTACCCGCTGAAAACTGGCTGATGATATTCAGCGCCAATGCTAAAATCTGATGGATCTGGTGGTCATAATCATATACCTGATGCGTGGTATAAAATCGCTCCTTGTGAATGAGGTTTTTATTGAGATGGGTAGCAAACTCTAGCTTCCCTTTTAATGCCTTTACATTATCACTTTTAGTGCGATATTTCTTAACAAGCCCCTGCCTTACCAAGAGTTCCACTTCATTTAAAAACCATTCAAAATAAATATCCAACAAATGAATTTGCTGTTTGCTTACTCTGGCTTGCCCCACCTTATTCACCTTTAGGCGTCTTGTAACCCTCAGCATATGGATCAACACCTCTTGTCAAAGGGCTTCTTTAGAAGAGCCACCGTCTATTTTTGGTAAAATTTCGATCGTAAGTCCGTCTATCTGTATGACGCCCACATATTGAGAGAATTTAATGCCTTTATGTAGTAGGGTAAAATACTCGTTGTTGTGAAGCTGATTCAACTTCGCCAAGGCATTAAAGTGTTTTTCTTCAAAGGTGATGTCATTATACACCCGGCCATAGTACAAAGTACTATGTTCAAAAACTTGCAGTATATTTTTCCGCTTATTCATTGGAAATGCCTAGTAGTAGCCCTACAGCCTCTTCTACATCATCAATGGTGTTCCGCAACTCGTAAATAACAGCCTGTTCTGGATCATCTATATTGGCAAATTTTGGAAAGATATTATTCTTCGCCTGTTTTTCTTCTACAAATCCACTTCCCAATACCAAAGCAATCTTTTCATAATCATTATAGAAATACTCTTGTAAAAGCGGAATTATGTTGTTTTTAAAAACATTTAATAGCCCCTTTGTATCCCCACTCTCCAATTTTATAAAGTACGAATGCCCAATGGTATGGTCTCTATCCAATAGAACCTCTATTCTATCATTAATGGTGGTCAGTACTTGTTCTAGATTAAAGCCTTTAAATGTTATTTCTGATAATAGATTTGGTTTTGGCATCACTTCCTCAAAAACAAATCTCCTTCTAAGTGCGGTATCCAATGCTTCCACGCTCCTATCTGCGGTATTCATAGTACCTATGATATAGAGATTAGATGGCACTCCAAATTCGGTCTTGGAATAAGGTAATTTCACTTTTAATTCTTGTGGATTGCCAATTCTTTTATCATCTTCAATAAGGGTTATAAGTTCACCAAATATGGCAGAGACATTACCTCTATTGATTTCATCAATAAAAATTGCATAGTTATTCTGCGGATCCTGTTTTGCACGCTGACATAGTCTCTTAAAGACACCATCTTTAATTTCATAATCTACCGTAGTGCTCCCTTCTTCTAATTTTGGTTTTATACCCTCTACAAAATCCTCATAACCAAAAGATTGATGAAAGGTAACAAACTCAAAATTCTTAATAACCTTATCTTCATTTGATTTAAAGTTATTTATCTGATCCAATAATTCAATCCCTTCTGGATATAAGCTCTCCATATTAGAATTAACCACTCGCCATTCTGAATCTGTCTCTTTATAAAAAAGTGAAGGCTCACTTACATCAGCTACATTTACATTAGGACATTCTGGAACAGTATGTGCCTGCATCCTACTCCATGCAATTGGTCTGATATTTTTAGCATTGGACAGACTCGCCTTAGCCTTCACAACTTCATGCTCTAATAATTGGTTTACTGAAATCTTACCAGAATCATATAATGCGATTGCAAACGTTTGCCACCAGGTTAAATCTGCTATTTGATTTAAAATAAACTGCTCTTTGGTTAGGGACGATTCCCTAAGTGTGAACCTATTAAAATAAGCTTCTCTTAATTTATATGTTTTCCCCGTTCCAGGAGGGCCATATAATATTTGATTAAGGGAATTTGTACGTTTAGGAGCCTTAGTATTCATAGCATTGGTTTTAACGTGTTTATCATAAAATAGTTGGTCAATAACATCTCTTCGCTTTATAGTAACGATAGTTTCCTGCCATTGTCCAGCTCCCTTTCCTCTAGGTGCTTCCCCATGATATAATTCGCCATCAAGAGGCTTTAAATTAAGACGTTCATTGTCTTTATCGATGTTAACCACTTCCCCTTTATAATGTACTTTTAATTGATGGGTACCTCCATAACCCTTAATCAAGACCTTATCTCCAACTTTTATTTGTTCAAACGATTTACGAGTCCTTGTAGCTACTTTGCTGGTATCTCCTTGCTTATAGTCAATAGCCTGCCAGAAATTTTCAGTTTTAAATTTTTCTAGTCGCTCGTAATCCGTGTTAAACCCTAAACCCCAATATTGGGACGCATCTTCATTTTCACTCAAGTAGCTGCTCACAGAATATATAAAGTCTTGTGTTAGTATATTATAATCATCGGCCTTAAAAGAGGCTGGAGTAAGGCGGTTTTCGTGTAGTTTTAACAACTCCTTATCCTGCAAAAGAATTTCTTTAACTCTAAGATTTAGCTCATTATTCAACAGAATTTGATTTTCAATATCGCCCCGTTTTGGAGGGTCTATATCAAATTGAGCGCAAAATTTATTTAAAACACTGTGTTTAAAAAGGAAGTATTTTGCGGGAGTGTTGAATGAAAGCAGTAAGCTTATGGTTCGGCCATCCTGATAATTGTGCTTGCTATTTTGATTGGTCTTTAAATTTGACTCTTTTAACAACTCGCTCATAACCCCTCTGTAAGTGGCAATCCTATCCGTTATCTCTAAGTTCTCATTCAAAAGGTCTTTTAGTGCCTTACGAACCTTCTCTGGATTAATTCCTACAAAACCCTTGAGCATGGTAATAGGATAGTAATTACTGCTAGTCCATAGATTAAGGTTTCCTGCAAAAGCCTTATCCATCATTTGGATTAAATCATCTGCATCTAAATCCCAATGCTTTTGAAAAGTTGCCACTGCTTCCCACTTATAGATTTCATTATAGTTTTCTGAGTTTGTAATTAGATCTTTATATTTCTTAATGTAGGGTTGCAATGCTTGTTTTAAATTCATCTTTAATCTTCAATTATAATATTAAATTTAGAAATCTATTGTGATGTTAATTCCTAACACTTGGGAAGCAGCATTTTAACTAACTATTTTTTAACTACTTCAAAAGTAAGCATTAAAGGGTGCTAAATAAGATTTATAAAATCATCATATCTACCCCGTCATTCCCTCAATAAAGACCTGGACATACTCCTTCATTTTAGAAAGGATGCGTTCCCCTATTTCTCTGGCTTTTAAAATACTGGGTCTATTATCCAAGCATTTAAAGACATCGTCTTTTATGGGTTCGTGGCCGCTGTAGATATAGGCATCTATTAAAGCTTTAAATTGTGCCTTGTCTAAATTTTCCTCTTCACATAGTTTCCCCAAGGCCAATACCTTCTGATCTTTCCAATAGGCTTCAAACTCCTCTTCTATGGCATCTACGTCATCTATCTTGGGTAAGTTTTCCTCTATAAATTTTTCGATCAATTCTCGCTTACTACGCAGCATCACATCACCTCCCAACAGATCTATAATCGCTTTTTTCTGGTTTTGGGCTTCTGTAGTTTTGGCACCCTTCATTTTTGCCAACAACTTTAAAATATAGGCCACATTTATTCGGTCTCGGTGGATCAGCTCCAATTCAAAATCTATATCGTTTAGAATAGAAGCTTTTTGTTTTTTAGAATCCCGTTTTACTTTTTCATATAGATCTAAATACTTACTCTTATAGTCTTCAAACTCCTGCGCCTCTATCGGCAGATCGTCCCAATCAAAATCGGTGTAAGATTGCAACACATTCATATTACGCATTAGTCGTCTAAAAGCCTGTACAAAAGCGGCTTCGTCGTCTTCGCTTATTAAATTGTCCACGCTTTGGTAGGTGGGGGTAATTTCCCGTAGGTTTTTTAAGGCTTCTTCAAACTTCTCGGCAATCACCTCATAATCTGGCATAGTGACTACCTCTATGGCGTCCTTGTTAGAGAACAGGGTGATGGCATCGTCTGTAGCCTTTTTAAGATTGCGGAAGCACAGTATATTCCCTTGCGACTTCTGCTCCCCTAATGTTCTGTTGGTGCGGGAAAAGGCCTGAATTAAGCCATGTTGCCTTAGATTCTTATCTACATAGAGCGTGTTTACCTTTTTTGCATCAAATCCGGTAAGCATCATGTTAACCACCAACACAATGTCCAATCGGTCCTTTTCGTCATTAAAGGTATCTTTCTCCCGCTCTTTTAATCGCTTACTGATGTCCTTAAAATAATTCTCGAATTGCTGACTGTCCTTGGTGGTAAAACTGGTATTGTACATTTTATTGTAGTCGGCAATATAACTCTCTAACTTATCCCTTGTGTGACTGCTATTATACGCTAATGCTGGTTCTGCTGCTTTGAGCATTTCATCTCCGGGTAAAAAATCCTGGGCATCCTCATTATCTTCATTGGCCCCATAGGTGAATATGGTAGCAATGCGCAGATTATGTTCTCCTGCTTCCTTCTTCTGTTTAAAAATATCGTAATACGCAATTACATTGTCAATACTGCTCACAGCAAAAAGAGCCGAGTAGTCCTTATTGAATGTTTTCTGATCGTGGTGGGCGATGATGTAATCCGCAATTTTATTCAATCGCATAGGGGAATTTAGCACCTCTTTCCTATCTATATCCTCCACTTCAATATCTATGAAGGTGTTACTCTTATTTCTGTATTTCCCTATATATTCAATACCGAATTTCAATACATTCTCATCTCTAATGGCATCTGTAATGACATATTTATGCAAGCAGGCACCAAACAAATCTCGTGTTGTACGCTTCCCTAAATCGTTTTTAGAGGCATTCTCTGCAAATATGGGGGTGCCAGTGAACCCAAATAACTGACTATTAGAAAAGAACTCGGTTATACGGGCGTGGGTATCCCCAAACTGACTCCGGTGGCACTCATCAAAAATAAAGACGAAGCGTTCCTCTTTTAAATGCTCCAGTTTATTGCGATAATGGCCAGATATGGCATTGTTTAATTTCTGAATGGTGGTAATGATGAGGTCCGAATCTTTTCGCACCCCTTTTTTATCTTTAAATTTTCCAAGAAACTGCTTTACCAAACTATGGGTGTTATCCGTAGAATCTACACTTCCCTCCTTAAAGGCATTGAATTCCTTCATGGTTTGATAATCCAAATCCTTACGGTCTACCACAAAAACTACCTTATAGACCTCTGGTACATCCATTAGGATCTGACTTGCCTTAAAGGACGTTAAGGTTTTCCCTGAACCTGTAGTATGCCAGATATATCCGTTTTCCCTGCTTGTTTTCACTTGATGAATAATGGCCTCGGCGGCATAATATTGATAGGGACGAAGCACCATCATTATCTTATGGGTCTCGTTGAGCACAATATAATGTGCTATCATTTTACCCAAGTGGTCCGGGTTTAAAAAGTAGGCCGCAAATTCTGTAATCCCTGTAATATTCTTATTAGTCTTGTCTGCCCAAAAGAAAGTCTGCTTTACGGATTGCAGTTTGTTATTGGCCAAATATTTGGTATTTACGCCATTGCTAATCACAAACAATTGAACGTACTGAAACAAGCCATGATTGCTCCAAAAAGAATGTAGTTGATACCGATTTATCTGATTGAAGGCCTCTTTAATCTCTAGTCCGCGGCGTTTAAGCTCTATTTGCACCAGAGGTAAGCCGTTCACTAACAGCGTAACGTCATATCGATTTAGATAAGAACCTGTTTGTTGCACCTGGTTGGTTACCTGAAACAGGTTGTTGTTCCAGTTTTCCGAATCAAAAAACTGCACATAGTCCACCTCCCCATCTTCCTTTATAAAGCTAAAACGATCCCTTAGGGTTTTGGCTTTTTCAAACACATTACCCTTTGCCAAATGGTTCAGGATTCCATCAAACTCCTTATCGGTATAGCTAGTCTTGTTAAAGGTTTCTAACTGCGATTTTAAGTTGGACAGCAAGGCGTCTCCGTCCTGTACTTTAACAGAAGTATAGCCCAAACCAACCAACTGTTGGATTAGGTTATGTTCTAGTATGGCTTCTGGTTGGGTGGTCATTTGTATTGGTTTTTATTTTGTCATTGCGAGGCTGGCATTGCGAGTGAAACGAAGCAATCCGCCGAAGCAATCATTTTAATTCGTATTCCTAATTTACAGTTTGTCGCGCTTCTCTGCGTTCCACTCGCAAAGACTAATTGCGAGGCTGGTTGCAAGTCGGAACGACGAAGCAATCAGCCGAAGCAATCTGTCGCTTGTTCTGACAGATCATCCCATCCTGGATTCTCCTTCTCTATCAGTGCTACTTTCCTTGCTCTATTCCCTGCTTTTAATTGTTTCTCCCTTCCTATGGCTTCTCCTATGTCTTGAAACGCTTCATAGTACACCAACTTATCTACATTGTAACGCGCAGAGAACGATTTCTTATAGTGCTTCTCCTTATGTTGCTGTATACGCCTTAGCAAATTAGATGTCACCCCCACGTACAGGGTGGTGTTGTTCTTATTGGCGAGTATGTATACAAATCCTGGTTTCATAATTTGCGAGGCGGGTTGCGAGGAGGAACGACGCGGCAATCAGCCGAAGCAATCTCCCCCTTTTTACGGTCATTGCGAGGCCGTAAGGCCGAAGCAATCTGTCAAATTCTTGCTGCTTGCCACGCTTCACTCCGTTTCGCTCGCAATGACAAAAGCTTGCCGCGCTCCGCCTACCTCACGGTAGGCAGGCTCGCAAAGACTCTCATTTTAAACAAACATTCTTTGCAACAACCCCTTTTTAAACTCCTGTGTTTTTTCTATTTGTTGATTAACCGCTTCTATTTTAGTATCTATGGCCGATAAATAATTGGCTATTTTTTGTTGCTCTTCAAGGCTAGGAAATTTAACTTTAATTTCGAGAAACGTTTTTTCATGAATACGTTTGCTTCCTGAACCACTAGCTATATTTTCTAATCTTGAATAGTAGTTTTTTCGACTCAGATAAAAAAGGACAAAATTCGGAACCACTTTTTTTGGTATAAAATCAATGGATGGAATATCACCTGATGAATAGAAACCATCAAATTCATCAGGTATTATGCCAAAGGCACCATTAAATAAATTTTGTTTTCCATAAATAAATTGACCTTTCCTTCTAACAAAATAGTTAGTAGCTCCTAATTTTAAACTTTCAGTATTATTATTCTTGAACAATCCCTTTGTGTGCAGTTTAACAGTTAATAATTTGTCGACGTTAAAGTTAGTTGGCTTCACTTTTTCAGGCAATTGCATTACCTCCCCCAACCGTTTCTCCTCCCAATCCGGAAACTCATTCCCATACTCATCCTTAAACCTCAATTTCCCAGTAAACAATTGCTGCATCACCCCTTTCTTATAGTCCTCCAACAATTCCTTCTTTTTAGTGAGCTGCTGTATTTTTTTGTCTACCGCAGATAAAAAGGAGGCTATTTTTTGTTGTTCGGGGAGGGAGGGTTTTGGAATTTCTAACCCAGATAATATTTGTTGATTTAGATTAGAAATGTTGGTACCACCTCCTAACAGTAAAAACTGTTTTTTAGGAGCTGCAGATTTAAAGAAAATTGCGTAGAAATATGGATGAATCTCCAACCCTTGATTAAATCTTGCCCTAATTGTAAAGCCAGAATATCCAATTTCTTCCTTTACTTTGTTTAAAAATAGAGCTCTACCAATTAAATCTTTGTTTCCATTCGATCTTACAAAAAGTAAATCATTGTCTTTTAACAAAAAAGCTTCTTTATGGCTTTCAGGAATATTAACTTTACTCAACGAATCATAGGATATACTCATATGATTTTTAAAATCTCCTACTCCAATAACTTTTAGCCCGGTTCCTTCCTGTTCTTTTCCGAAGTTTAATCCATTTTTGAATTCGGCAAGTTTGCCAAACTTAACTTTCTCCCACTCCCCTTCAAACTCTTTAAAGCGGAGGGCGGGGATGCGGGGTTCTTTTGATTTGGCGTTCCGTTTGGATTGGACAGTTTGCTTCGAGCTGGTTGCTGCGTCGTTCCTCCTGGCATCCTGCCCTCGCAAAGACGTCTCTTTTTGAACTGCTTGCTTCTTCCCTGGTTCGACGTTCCGTTTGGTTTCAGCAGTTTGCTTCGTCGTTCCTCCTCGCAAAGACGGTTTGTTTTGTGCTGCCATTAGAAAGGGGTTTCAATGTTTAACTGCTTACAGAAATCGGCTATGGTGGAGTCTGTGTCGGCTATTTCCTTGTTCAGGGCTTTTAATTCGGCCGCCACCGCTGTTAGGTCCACTGGGTCCTCTTCCTCAAACGTATCTACATACCGAGGGATGTTTAGGTTGTAATCGTTTTCCTTTATTTCTTTAAGCGAGGCCACATAGCTGTATTTATCCTCCACGGTTCGTTCTCTATAAGTATCAATTATTTTATTGATGTCTTCTTCGCGCAGCATGTTCTGGGTCTTCACCTTTTCAAAATGCTGACTGGCATCTATAAAAAGAACGTTCCCTTCGGCTCCGCTCAGGGACCTGTTCTTTTTTAACACTAAAATACAAGTGGGAATGCTGGTACCATAAAAGATATTCGCAGGCAAGCCTATTACCGCATCCAGATAATTACGGTCTTTTATAAGGTACTTACGGATATGGCCTTCGGCAGCACCCCTAAACAATACCCCGTGTGGTAACACTACCGCCATAGTCCCATTATCATCTAACTGATGCACCATATGTTGCACAAAGGCGAAGTCGGCCTTAGAACTGGGGGCCAATTTCCCATAGGCGGAGAAACGGTCGTCACTCATAAACAAAGGACTGGCACTCCACTTAGCAGAGAAAGGCGGATTGGCAACAATAGCCTCAAAACGTAAGTCTAGATGTTGTGGTCGCTCTAGGGTGTCCTCATTCTTTATGTCGAATCGCTTGTAATGCACATCATGCATAATCATGTTCATTCGACATAAGTTATAGGTGGTAGGATTCATCTCCTGTCCGTAATAGGCACCCACACTCTTTACCTCTTTGGCCACACGCAACAATAGCGAGCCAGAGCCACAGGTAGGGTCGTACACATTTCTAAGTTGCTCCTTACCCACGGTTACCAATTGCGCCAACACATTGGACACTTGTTGCGGGGTATAAAACTCCCCCGCTTTTTTCCCTGCACCACTGGCAAACTGCCCAATTAAATATTCGTAGGCGTCCCCAAGGACATCGCTCTCCGTGTTTTCCAGGTCGAAGTCTACCTCATCTAAATGCGTAAGGACTTTTACGATGAGTTCGTTTTTATCGTTTTCAGATTTTCCCAACTTGGAACTGGTGAGGTCCAAATCTTCAAACAGGTTTCCAAAATCCTCTTCACTTTCAGAACCCATAGTACTTTGCTCTATATGAGTAAGTACTTTAGCCAAATCTCCCAGAATAAACTGGTGCTTTCCACCGCCATTACCTCTTTTTGCCAATTCGCTAAACAAGTGTGACGGCTCTAAGAAATACCCCAACCTATCTAGGGCAGCATCTTTAATAGCAGCCATATATTCGGCTTCCTGGGGATGTCCTTCTATTTCTTGAAAAGTGAGTCCGTCTGGTTTTAATATTTTATTGGCATACAGGTTCATTTTTGTACTGAGGTACTTATAGAAAATGAATCCTAGAATATAATCGCGGAATTCATCGGCATTCATTTTACCTCGTAGGGTATTGGCAATGTTCCAGAGTTGTTGCTCCAGTTTTGCTTTCTGTTCTGTCATTATTTGGTAGGTGTAATTTTATTAAACCTTAAAGATATCCAATTATCCTAAAATTCCTATCGATTTAAAAAGCGTGTAAATAAAAAATGATTTCTTAAAAAACCTGTTTTACAGGCATACCTTAGTTGTTGATGTAGAAAAAAGAAAAGTCGCCCTATTAGGAAAAAAATTGATATGGCTTTAAACCTCAATAGCATTGAAAATCTATTGGTGAAAAACCCATTCGGCCATCGGTTTAATCAGATTACGATAGATTATTTTATTCATAACAGCAATAAAAATTATGTGCAAATAGCTGATTACATCGGAAAGGCAATGAATACCACACTAGTGATGCATGCACCTCATTGATTAGCGAGAATACATTCTATAAGGAACTGGTTCGGTTAAAGAGTAAAACAAGAAGAATAATACCTAGAGGTTATTACTTACAACACCCAGAAAAAATTTTAAAATTTATAGACTAAACAATTATTAAATCAACGAACCTTATTTTAATCGGCAATTCACCAAAACCACTTAAAAACAAGTGCAAAATGACCTTCAATAAACTAATACAAACCCATACCTGGGCAAGCATTGCATCCAAATTTTTAACAACCTATCCCGAGGCAGAGAAAAATATAAAGGGATATGAATTGGTGTTCGAAAAACTGAAAAAGATGGATCCTGAAAAAACGGATATGGGATTGGGTTTAAAATCGGTAATCGGTGAAGATGAAAATTATGTTGATGTTTTTGGACTACATAAAAACCCTAATACGAAAGAAGAAAACTACCCGCAGGGAATTGAATTCATACCATGGCGCCAATGGTTGGGGATGGAAGTTAGCAAAGAAAGCCTAGCTATTTTTACTGCACAAGACATAATTGTCCATTGTCTTTATGAAATGGCCTTTGTAGGCTTTTCCGAAGAGGATATACAAGCCTCGATTAACAGCATTAAGAAGAATAAAAAGGAGCGTAAACCAGTAACTGAGGAGGAACAGGATAAAATCAATGCCGCTGTTGAAGAAATTTTAAAAGAGTGGAGAGAATAGGAAAACAAGTTCAGTACATTTAAAAGTGAAATTAAAGAAGGAATTGACAGCGAAATTTCCAAAGATTTTGACCCAAACGAAAATCTAAAATCTTTAAAGGAAAATAAGTTTAGGAATGCCTCAAAACATGATAATCAACCCGACAGTTGATGGTTACTATAATCATCTTCAAAACAGTTTTTTTTTGATAGCGTTAAAAAAGAATATCAGTTATTTTATATGAAGGAATATAACAGTTCCACCCTTATCACCTATCAAAACAGCTAACAGCGTATTGAAACTTTACTTTACTAAATAGGCTCCTAAAAATAAGTGTACGCTTAAAAACCTTTGAAGTAAATTTCGTTACCTTAATTCGCTATACCGTATTCATTTAGAATAAGTTGAATGGATTTTGCGCCAGATTATTCTTTATCTTTATGAGAATCAATAAGTGAGCCGCAGAAAACAGGTATGTAATGGAATTAATTACCCGTAAAGGCCTTGTTTTTATAGTATGCCTTAATTGTAAATCGGGTTACCCCCACAGTATACGCATGTTATAGGCGCCTTCGTAAGACTGTATTTAAACGTTATTAAACCAGCACGAGGCTCAATTGGACCTCATTTTTCTTGGTTTGCGCAAGCCATTCCCCTGCAGCGTTCGGTGGCCAATGCATAAATGGTCTGCCACCGTTCCCCCCTCAATACCCTTAAAACTTCCCCGGAAACCTGAAGACACCTAATTTGATGCAAATCAAAGTTTTAACACTGAAAAATTCAGGAAAACGACATCAATTTAAATCAATTAAATATAAAATCATGAAAACACTTAAAGAACAATGCAACATCAGTAATGTACAGTTGAAGGAAGACTTAAGTATTAATTTAACAATAGAACTAACTGGGGAGCTATTGCGTATACGGAATGAAGAAAATACCCTTCCCATTGCTCACCTCTATTATTACGGTGATGATGGCTCTAAAGGGGACCAATTATTACATAAAGACGATAGCTATCACATCAAACTTTCTCAATCTAGCCTTATAAAGGATAACACTATTATTTCCAATTTCCTACCCTTAGATTTAGCAAATGAGGATAAAGTGGGCAAAGATGAAATATATGTCATTTTTTATTTGACAATGACATTTAAAACCATGGAAGGGGTAGCAATCGATGCGATGATCACAGATTTGGTGAGAACTAACACCATTAGAAAAGAGTTTAAAAAATGATCCCTCCCATAAAAAATTAAGTTAACTGCTTCTACATCGATACGACTAAAGCGCATAAATAAATTTAATTAATCTAATGCCCTGATGGCGTTGCCACGGCTCCGGAAGTCGGTAGGATAGGAGGGGATTGTCT
This sequence comes from Arenibacter certesii DSM 19833, assembly GCF_000429545.1. Classification (GTDB taxonomy): domain Bacteria; phylum Bacteroidota; class Bacteroidia; order Flavobacteriales; family Flavobacteriaceae; genus Arenibacter; species Arenibacter certesii. The sequence continues at coordinate 13,301 of NZ_KE386916.1, read as the reverse complement.
ATTAGACAGTCTTCTCTAAACCTCACTCAATATCACCCCCCTAAAAACGATACGTATACACGACCTTCATGGCCGCTCCTTTCTGAGTGGTAATCAGTCTTCTATCAACTCCTGGATTGTTTAGCCAATTGTGGTTATACACCAAAAACACATCGGTACCTGGTGTAATGATCCATCTAAAACGGGTATTGGTCCCTAGTAGCTCACTTACATCATCGAACTGAATATTGGAGGAAAGCGAAATATCAGGGGTAAAATCCAGGCCTAGATCCATTCGGAATAAATTGGTGCTAAACCCGCTATCAATCGTAGTTACCTCGGTATGCGTATACCCACTACTCAGATTAATACCTGGTGTTGGACGTACCGTAACACCCAATGCCCAACTGGAAATATTTCCGGTCCAAAATTCCCCGGCTTCGTATCCTACGGTGCCAGATACCTTGCGATAAGAGGCGGAGGAGGCCTCTACCTCATACCTCCAATTCACATACTCGGAGGCGGGTACGATTACGGAACCGTTGTTCAGTATATCAAAATCTTCCTCTAGAAATTCGAAGTTCCTTGCTACTTCCATCCCTATTCTATCATCAGATTCAAATCGGATCGACCCCAAGTTAAATCTCAGATTTTCAGTGAGGAGTTGGTTTTCCAAAGAAGTGAGATACTCATAATAAACACCCCATTCTATTGCTCTTATAATCTTGCTTTTTTCAAACAGCGGGGCATAATTTAGTGCGGGTTGTAGTCGTTTAAATCCGTTACGTTGATTAAACCCTACCGCGGGATCATAATCTTCTCCAAACTCCCTGTACGATACCCAGGCCGACCAAGGTTGGTTGGGGAAATTAAAACGAAATCCCCGCACCGATCTGTCAGATAAACTAGTAGTATCATCAAAGGGAGAAGCGGGGTTATGCCCAATAAAAAAGGCTGAGAATTGGAGTGTTTTACTACTAAAAAGCGCTGAAGTACTTAAGTTTAGATCGGCTCCCCAGGTCTTTCTATCTTGGACGGGGGTACCCAACAATAGGTCGTCTTCGGTACTTCTATGGGTATACAACACACCAATGGAACTCTCCTTCCAAAAATTGCGCCTATACCTAGCTACTGTAAAATTTTCCGGATTAAGCTCCCCCTTTTTTCCTGTACGCACGTGGATTAGGGCTATGTTATTCTTGCCCACATTTCCTACGAGTCGGCCACCATAGGTTATAGGGATACGCATCCCGTTCACTAGTCCGATCCTGCGACTAAAATAAGGGTCTACCCCACTAGAGGGTGCAAATTGCAAAATGGAAGATCCCTCCAGAAAAAAATCCCTTTTTTCGGGAAAACGCAACGGAAAACGGGTCAGGTTTATTTGTCGGCTGTCCACCTCTGCCTGAGCAAAATCGGTATTGTAGGTAATAGAGGCTTTCAATTGTGAGGTAATATTATAATTGATATCGAACCCTACATCGGCCGTCGTATTACTGACGGACTCCTGGTTCTCCACATCATTTTCCTTGCTAGACTGGGCAATGGCATAAGGAATAACCTCCAATCCTACTCCTTGAGAAGGGTTTACGAGGCCCGTAAGAATACCGGCATTCTGTGGGCGTAACAACCCCTGGTTTCGTCGATTCCCCGTCCATAGTAGTTCTTCATTTTTGCGCCGTATGGTTCTTTGAAAATTAATCCCCCATACCTCCCTTTTTGTATCAAAATTTATGCTACTAAAGGGGATCCTGATTTCTGCCGACCAACCAAAATCGCCCACATAGGTCCACGCTTTCCATATCCCATCCCAGTCCATGTTGAGCGTTTGACCTTGGCCCGAAGAAATGAGTCCATCTCCTCGTAATCCCAATGGGTTGATCTCAAAGAAATAGGCACTTCGCTTGTCCATGAAGGTGTCTAAGATCAATCTAAAACGATCGTCGGTCTCTAGGGAGGCATCCCGTTTCTTTTGAAAAGCCTTTATACCAGACGGATCACTATCAAAACAAATCACAGCGATATAAAGATGTTGACTATCATAGGCGATTCGTACTTGTGTTTGCTCAGTTGGCATACCACCCTCCATAGGTTCTTGCATAAGAAAACTGTCTTGGGCCGGAATAGCCATCCAAAACGCTTCATCTACTATCCCATCCATAAGAAGCTCCCTACCATTAATGGAATACGCCTTAATTTCCTTTGAATCGTTTTCAGGATCATTGTCCTGCCCAAATACTAGCAGAGGAAGAAAGTAGATGTGGATTAGAAAAATGGCACTTATCAGATTTTCAATAAAGTGCTGCTCTAAATCAGGTGTTTTATATCGCATTTGATTTTATCATTTCCATTTTGAAAGCAAATTATTTTCTGGCGCAACACTTTAATGCCGGCGCGACTCTCCCTCTTTGGTGCCCTATTACCTATTGCACCCATTTTAATAGGAATTACAAATCCTAAGCAACTTATGCTATTAAAGATAAAAAACAAAAGATTAGGACCGAAGTAATCCCATGCCAATCAGTTAAATAAGTAGATGATGGAGAATATTTGGATAAAGAAAAATGAATATCCACCCTAAACTTAAATATCATAAAATTTGGATGCATTGCCAACTGAGCTATTACCTGAAAAATTAGAAGTCACCTCCGGTTCAATACAGAGTTATGAATGCGTTTATGTTAACGAAGTTGATATGGAAATAACAATCACCTTCTATAATGAAGGCATCCCTTTCGTGGAGATTTAGGACACTATTTAATACTTCAAGAAAAATGATAACTTATGCGTTTTTAACGCCGCGTTCAAGTTTGTACGGAATAGTAATAAAATAGACATGTGCGCACAAATCGAGGCTAACTTTTAAGAAAAACAAAGCAGAATACAACACCTGTAAATCGTTAACTACAAGAATGTTAAACAGAATAATTGAGTAAACACACTTACGTTATTCCTTTAACCCCATCCTCCTCTTTCAAATACCTTTTTTAATACTGCTATTTAATTTTCAAATTCTCATTTAGCCTATCAATCTTGACTTGCGAATAGTCATTTTCACCTACCTCTAAAGCCTTATTAAAAAATTCCAAGGCTTTAATGGAGTCATGCTGTGCTAAATAAAAATCACCCATTGAATCATATACATTAGAACTATTAGGGTAATTCTGTATGTTCATCTTAAAAAAAGTATTCGCTTTATCTAGGTGGTTGTTCCTCATAAAGCCATATCCCAGTGAATTAATAAATGACTCTGCGGGTAGTGATTCATATCCAAAATGAGAAGAAACCAACTTATAATGGACATCAATCATGCTTATCATTTCTTCAATAGATAGATTAGAGTTTGGTTTTAAAAACTGATCGGCCCCCTTAAATGAATACCAAGGGAAAAGAAATCTGATCGCGTCATATTCCGCTATCAACGGTACACTACCATGGGTATCGTTTTCGTAATATTTCCATTTAAAATGCAAACCATTGGCTTGTAAAGAGTCGGCAGCATTAACAAACTTTAAAATTGATCTTATATGTACAGTGGTTTCGGTAGTATCTTTTACAACATCTTCAATAGACATTTCCTCTTCCATCGTATTTGCTACTCCAACATATAAGGCCTTATTCGAATATGTTGTATTTGAAATAACGTCTTGATACTTTTCTAAAAGCTCTTGATTATCCCACCATAAACTGGGGTCAATGGCGACGTAATTGCTAAATATTTCTGGTCGATCGACTAAAGCATCGATAACGATTAATCCACCTAGAGAATGCCCCACAAAAGTTCTATAACTAGATGCAGGATATTTTTCCTCAATATGGGGTATCAGTTCTTTTTCAATGAAAGTCAGAAAGTTTTTGCCACCTCCAGAAGTTTTAGAGGATATACTATCTCCAAATACCTCGGCCACATGCGTTGGTGACAAATCGCGCATCCTATCGTTATTAGTTATCCCGACTACTATCATTTCAGGTAAAAGGTCATTTCCATTTACAGCGCTTAATTGGTTCACCATTCCGGTCAACGAATAAAAATGTGCTTCTCCATCTAACAAGTACAATACTGGATATTTGGTATAAGTTGTTTTTGACTGACCCAGATTATTAGGGACATGTACCCAAAATTTCTGTTGTTCTTGTAAATTATCTGAATAAATACTGTCTATAACACCTATTACAATTTGATTGTCCGATGGTGGGGCATGTGGTGTTTTTTTAGCTTCACAATTCCACAGAGTTAAAGCAATAACGGAAATTAATAAGATTCTCATGATCATGTTTTAGCTGTCACTAATAATTACTATAACTCTATTTTGGTTGTAATTAATTTGAACTAATTGCAAACAAATACACATCAATACACTGCTTAAAATTTAAGCTGTAACTGACAGTTGTGAGGGTGCTATTTCTAAACAACGATAAAACACTTACCACTTTTCTGTCTAAGCTTAATTATAAGGGAGAACTAGAATAATAATTTTGCGGTGTATCCTGGAGGGGAAGTATTATAAATGTAAAAAAATAATGGTTATGAATTGACCTTGATAATCAAAACATCAAGATACAATCCAAAAACACTGTGCTGATTTAGCGTATAAATCAACCCAATGTCAACGTTGCACCACCCTTTTAGGCTGTGGTAGTTTCAGTATTGATTAGCTGCAATTGCTTCCAACCCAATACCGCAGAAAGTCCTTTGGTGTGAGCTTGATAAGAATGGTAGACTATATGGTTGTTTAAATCCAAAATAACTGGCCAATGGATATCGTTTACCCCCTGCCCCATTACTTTTAATATAGCGGTTTCAACAAATTGAGCACTAATTGCTCCAACGATACGAACCTGATCCCCTTCTAATTTACCAGAAAGACCAATGTAGAAATCAGCGGGATTCCCTGAAAATGAACAAGAAGGGAGTTCACTTATTAAAGGGGTAGTAGTACTCCCGTCATTAATATTAATAGTACCTGGCTCAACCATATCTTTTACTTCTTTTAATGACTAAAAATAAATATTTCTACTAAAAAACAACACTTCTCAGAAGCAATAATCAGAACTTTCTTACGATATCTTCCTACACAATTATAAATCAATAATTTGCAAAAATTATATTTTCAAGAATTTTTTGAAAGAGCGACACTATTCATGTTGAATTCGGTACTCCGACTAGTAATAAAGGTACCCATTATACCATAATTAAGCGTGCTGTAATAACTAAAATTATGATTCAAATCAATTTTAAGAACAGGTTACTAAGGTTTCAAAAAGCTGCCTAATAAACCTTATCCCGTCCTTTTAATTTATTTTTAAAATACATCCTTAGGACCATATATCAAATATATCCTTCATTAGAACACCACTTGAACATACTGGACATACGGCTAATAATCTTGGATAATGCGTTTTGATTTTGCTAAGAATCGAGTTTATAGGTTGTTAATCGAAAATATTGATTTTCGATTAATTTAACTTTAATCGTTCTAAAGTTAAATGCCCTATCCTATAGTGATCATCCTATTCATCAATTACCATTAATCTTATCCCTTCTCTGGTTTGGCTCCTTAAATCCCTTTTATAACTCCTCTATATAGGACCTTAATTCCTTCATTGGTTTTGTTATAGCTACTCGTCCAGAGCGTACAAACTCTAGCACTCCATAGGGTTGTAAATTTTCCAAAAGCAATTGGGTTTCTTCTACGTGACCTGTTTTTTCAATGACCATAAAAGTGGGATCCACGGTAAGGATTCTGGCGTGATGTTTCCGGATCACCTTTTCTACATCCCCATTGGTCAAAGATTCCGTTCTCATCTTGTACATGGCAATTTCTTGATGTACTATTTCGGATTCTTCGTGGACAAAGGCCTTTAAGACATCAATTACCTTTTCTAATTGCTTAACTACCTTATCTACCTGATCTCTAGTTGTTCTTAAAACAATGGTATATCTAAATACCCCTTTAACTTCCGATTCTGAGGCCGTGATACTATCTATATTCAAATGCCTGCGCGTAAATATGATAGTAACGCGATTCATCATCCCGATACTATTTTCTGTAAAGACCGATACTGTATATGTTTTTTCCATTTTCTATTAGTTTAAACGTACTTCTGATACGGATGCTCCGGTTGGTATCATGGGGAACACATTTTCCTCTTTTGCCACCATAACTTCTAATAAATACGCCCCTTTATGATCTAGCATTTCTAATAAGATTTCTTTTAAATCTGCCCTTGCTTCTACTTTTGAAGCTTCAATACTATAGGATTTGGCCAGCGCTACAAAATCTGGACTTACCATATTGGTAAAGGAATAGCGTTTCTCAAAGAACATCTGTTGCCATTGGCGTACCATCCCTAGGAAACGGTTATTTAAAATGATGATTTTTATATCTACTTCACTTTGTAGTATGGTTCCCAATTCTTGCAGCGTCATCTGAAATCCGCCATCACCAATGATTGCAACCACGGGTTTATCTGGAGCTCCAAATTTTGCGCCTATAGCAGCGGGAAGGGCAAATCCCATAGTTCCCAAGCCACCAGAGGTAACATTACTTTTTGTTTTGTTGTATTGATAATAGCGCGCAGCCATCATCTGGTGTTGCCCCACATCGGTAACCACAACTGCCTCCCCATTCGTGATTTCTGAAAGCATTCTAATCACTTCGTCCATCTTCAATTCTTCGGAATGCAATTCCTTTGCGTTTTCTGCCAAGGTTTCCACTTCAACTTTTTTAGCATCTTTAAATTCTTGCAACCAGGCAGTATGTTGTTTTTCCTGTACCAGATCCAATAATAAGGTCAAAGCTTCCATAGCATCGGCATGTACCCCAACATCAGCAGGGATAATTTTATTTAATTCGGCCGCATCAATATCAACATGCACCACTTTGGCTTGTGTGGCATACCTGGAGACATCCCCGGTAACCCTATCATCAAAACGCATCCCAATGGCAATAAGCACATCGCATTCGTTGGTTTTTATATTGGGTGCATAATCGCCGTGCATTCCTAAGAATCCTACATATTGTGGATGGTCATTAGGAAATGCGCCTAACCCTAACAAGGTAGATGCTACTGGGATTCCAGATTTTTCAACAAATTCCACTAGTTGCTTTTCCGCATTGGATAACATAATTCCCTGGCCTATTAATAAAAACGGTTTTTGGGCATTATTGATTAGGGATGCAGCTTCTTCCAAGTCCGATTTATTTATCCTTGGTCTCCCTCGGTAACTGCGGATGTGGGTACATTTCTCATACTGAAACTCCATTTCCTCAAATTGCGCATCCTTGGTAATATCGATCAATACCGGTCCAGGCCTACCAGATTGTGCTATATAAAACGCTTTTGCTATAGCAGCAGGAATGTCTTCTGCTTTGGTAACCTGACAGTTCCACTTGGTTATAGGCATGGAAATCCCTACCACATCGGTTTCCTGGAAAGCGTCGGTACCCAATAGATGGGATGCCACTTGCCCAGTAATACATACCAAGGGGGTAGAATCGATTAAGGCATCTGCCATGCCGGTTATTAAATTGGTTGCTCCCGGTCCTGAGGTGGCAAATACCACCCCTGTTTTCTTAGAGGTTCTAGCGTAGCCCTGAGCGGCGTGAATAGCACCTTGCTCATGACGTACTAAAACATGGTTTACCGTACTCACATAATCATACAAAGCATCATAGATGGGCATGATAGCTCCTCCAGGGTATCCAAATATAGTATCTACCCCCTCAGCTACTAGGGACTTCATTACCGCTTGCGCTCCTGTGGTTTTTGTTGAGTTCATTTCTTGTTCTTTTAATTTTAATTTTTCCGTTACCCCCTGGGGTGATTGAATTACTTTCTAATAGTTTGAATGAAAAAACCTTTCTCAGTAGGATGAAAAAGGCTAGGAATTGTATAATACCAACCTATCTCACCCTGGTCGGCAAATAATGATGGTGATAATATTGGTGTGTATTTTCATTTCTTGCTATTAATAAAAAAGCCTCCTGATTTCTCGGGAGGCTTTTTAATATTTTTATAAAATATGGCTATAGCATTCCCTCTGCAGATGTGTTCATCACAATTGCAATAATAATTGAAAGAATAATAGCGGTGTTTTTCATCGTTTTTCTAATACCATGCAAATCTAGACAAAAAAATGATTCGATAAATATTCTGCGTAAAAAAATAGTATTCGCAATTAAATGGGTGAATAACTGAATTTACTTTAACATATGAGACTAAAGTAATATCCATTTAGGTGATAACTTGTTATAAAACATGTATTTCTAAAAACAAACAGCGGCATTTTTTGCTCATAAATTCAATAAAAAGGCCATTTTTATCAAGAATAATGCAAATGTGCACTACGCCATTGCCAAAATTTACGTTTCACTTCGGTTTTTTCTAATCCTATATTCAGTGATAAGGTTATTCAGCTTGTTCCATTTTTGGAAATCCGATAGTAAATTATCCCTAATATCTAAAAACATATAACCAAAGAAGGATATTATGAATATTAAAAAAGTTATTGATAAAAAATTGAACGTCATTATTTGTGAATTCTCCTTATAAGTATCCATCAACGCAGCAATATAAGTACTCCACAACGGAATAAATAAGGCCCCGAATAGGGTGAAAATAATTACTGAGGATGTTTTTTCCTTATTTTCTTTTTCCTTAATCTGTTTTTGAATTAAATCTAAATTTAGTTCCGATTCATTTTTTATTTTCTCTCCTAACTTCTCTAAAAACAAGTCATTAAATTTATTGGAGCTCCATTTAAACGTAGAAATATACATCTCAGGAAATTTATTTTTAACCGTTTTTCCATTTAAATAGATTAGAAGGTAGAACGAAATAACAACAACTAGTATCCCGCCAACCGTCCATAAGAATTGATTGTGAGTAATAAATAAATACCAAAAAGTGATAAGTAGGATGCCTCCCACAAAAAGAATTAAATTGGAAATTTTCCTATTATCCTTAGTTACTAGGGAAGAAAAGGTCAATTCCTTCTTATAAAATTCAAAAAGTTCATTAATCATCTTTTTTATTCCTTAGTGTAATAGGTTAGTACTATAGAAAAACCTAACGTTTATTCAGATTCCTATTTTTTGGTTACATAAAAACCCAAATTTATAAATTTACTGGATTTAATCCATTACCGAAGACGAAGCCATAACGTATGGATAGTAATATATAGGGGAGTGAACCTAGCTAACCTAGTATCAAATAAACCATTTGAGTAAAACAATGACTATCTGCCCTCTATTCTTCCTTAGGGATTAATTTTTAAAGAGAATGGATCTTCCCAAAAAAGAACCAGCGACTTGTTTAACCGAGGGTTTAAAATAATAAGCAAATCATAAATCTACATCATTCATTAGTCCTAATTCCAATTATCCAATTAAAGCACTCAGTTTTGGGTGCTTTTTTAATTGAATTTCTTTTTCTCAATTATAAACGTCATCTAAATTCCCCAATTAGAAGTATAGTTCTATTGAAAATGTAATGATAAAACCCCTCCTAGCAGGAATAAAACTGCTAGTTCAAAATAATTGGGTAACTTGTGCCAGTATTGAAATGCGTGGGGTGTTCTGAAAAATTCAGGACTGAGAACAAACCCAAAAACCTGATTTGGATAATGCCAACGTAGGGATGCATACATAGGATACGTACGTTTCCATTGCACCATCCTGTTGGCTCCCTAAGGATGGTTTTTAATTTTTAAAAGAATTATACCAATGGAAATAGAAAAAGTCAATCAACAACTTGTACCCGAAAAGACGCAGACCTGGCAAGGAAGATCAGAATGGTTCTTTAATAGGAAATATACAGATACCTATGAGGAATATTATGAGGGGCCCTATAAACGTGCCGAAGTTTGGCAGAAAAAGATTTTGGAGCAACTTATCTCCAAAGATACTCGCGTAAAAACCTTACTTGAATTTGGATGTGGCACTACCCGATTTACACGTTGGTGGAAAGATATTGGAATTAAAGCCACTGGAGGCGATATTTCTCCCTTTATGCTCTCCCAGGCCTTACATCGTTTTGATGGGGATTTGGTAATGGCAGACTCCCACCACCTTCCCTTTAAAGACAATACGTTTGATGCCCTGGCCTTTATTACCACCTTTGAATATTATAAAGACCCGGTAAAAGTAATCCGTGAAGCAGCCCGAGTGGGAAGGCATGGAATTATTATGGGGATGATGAACCGGAATACCCCTAAACTAATTAGGCGCAGAACACAACAGCTTTTTGGAAAGAACGAGTTTTATGTGACTGCTACCTTTTATACGCCCAAAACCTTAATAAAAACTATTGATAAAGCTTTGGAAGGAAGGGATTATACCATTGAATGGACCACAACAGGACTCCCAAAATGGTTTCCGGTACAAAAATGGAATGTACCTATAGGCGACTTTTTTGCGCTGTACGTAAAGTTTAATGACTAGTTATGAAAGTACAAACAGGAAAAATTACACATACCGATTTCAGGCAGTTTATTGAGTACAAGTGCGGAAAGCATAGACAGGAGGTGATTGCCGGACCTCAATTTGGGGTAGATGTTTCTATAGTAAGTTTGCCCAATGGGATGGCCATGGCCATGGCCAGTGACCCCCTATCGCTTATCCCGTCCCTTGGATTAAAGGAATCGGCCTGGTTATCTGTACAGCTGGCAGCCAATGATATAGCTACTACAGGATTTTCCCCTATGTACGGTCAGTTTGTTTTAAACCTTCCGGCTACTTTCTCCCAAAAAGATTTTGAAGTGTATTGGGATTATATCCATCAATTTTGTTCAGACCTAGGGATAGCAATTACAGGCGGACATACGGGGTTTGTAGAAGGAAATAACTCTACCATTGCCGGCGGAGCTACTTTTACGACTATTGCGAAACAAAATGAACTACTCACAACGAAGTTGGCATCAGTTGGCGATGTTATCTTAGTCAGTAAATGCTGCGCTATTTCTTCTGCCGCTATTTTGGCTATGAGCTTTCCTAAAACGGTAAAGAACAAAGTGGGTACCGAGCATTATAATTTGGCCTGTGAGTCCTTTTATGATATCTCGGTTATGAAAGATGCGCTAACCGCTGTAGGTGATAGAAGGAACAATGGTGTTACTGCCATGCACGATGTTACGGAAGGTGGGGTGCTAGGTGCTATTTATGAATTGGCCGTAGCCTCTGGTAACGGGGCTATAGTTTATAACGATAAACTACCCGCTGGAGAAACGCAATCTAGAATATGTGAGGTGTTCTCTATTGACCCCCGTTATTCTATAGGCGCTGGCGCCATGGTAATCACTTGTAAAAAAGAATCGAAAACTAAAATCTTAGCTCAATTTGAAGCCAATAATATCCCTTGCACCGAAGTTGGAGAAATTACAGAAAAGAATAAGGGGATAACGCTCATGGAAAAAGGAAACCAATCTGATCTAATTTATAATGAAAAGGATCCTTATTGGGGGGCTTTTTTCAAAGCATTGCAACAAGACTGGAAATAATTATGAATAAAAAATCTATTAAAGCAGGTATTTATTTGGTCATCGACCCTTCTATGGAAGAGGTAACAGTATTAAGCAAACTACAAATAAGCCTGGAAAAGGGAATTGCAGCTGTTCAGATTTGGGACAATTTTAAAAACGTAACGAACGTAGAGGGACTTGTACAGAAAATTTGCACGCTATGTGCAAATCATCACACTCCAGTTTTTATCAATAACCGATGGGAATTTTTAAAAACCATAGATTTAGACGGAATTCATTTTGATGAAATTCCAACTAAGCTAGAGGAGATTAAAAAGGAAATCAATAAAGAGGTTCTTATTGGACTTACCTGCGGAAATAATTTAGACCATGTTAAATGGGCATCCGAAAACCAGTTGGATTATATCTCTTTCTGCTCCATGTTCCCCTCCCCTAGTGCGATAGATTGTGAAATAGTGACCCAGGAAACCGTGAAAAAGGCAGCGCAAATCTTTGATAAACCCCTCTTTTTAGCAGGGGGGATTGCTCCCGAAAATATCAATCAATTAGATGGTCTAAATTATCATGGGGTTGCCGTGATATCTGGAATTATGAATGCAGCGCATCCCGATGAGGCCATAAACGAATATCGTAAAAAATTAAACAAATAAAATGAGAATAGAAACTATAGAAAAATTGTGTTGCCCTTTTGATAAGGCAGATTTAACGTTACGAATTATTACAAAAGACGAACAAGATAATATTTTAGAGGGCCTACTTTCTTGTGGGGAATGCAATCGTGTTTACCCCATAGTCACTGGAATCCCTATTATGAGTCCGGACGAATACCGCGATTTTGAACGGGAACAACCTATGTTGGAAAAATGGGAAAAACTATTGGAAGATAAAGGGGAGGAATTTAAGATTGTTGAAGGGAAAGTGATAGCAATCGAAAAGGTATAGGAAGTGAAAATTGCTTTCTATCTAGTGTAGGGGACTCATTATTTAACTATCTTAATAGGATTAAAGCGTGGTGATTCCACCATCGCTAAAATCCTCAAGATAGAAGTTAGAGGGATATAAGAGCAGATTCGAAATGTGAAATCATGAAAAAGAGCCAGATATTGACTTTAGGAATTGTAATAGTCGATATCGTTTTTATTGGCCTTTGGTTTTATTGGTCGCAACCAGAAGTTAAAGATTCAATAAACCACTTCATGGTTGTTCCAATTCTATTTGGCATTAACTTACTAATAGGGTTGCTGTTTTATTTCATAAAAAAGGTGTGGGCAACCGTGTTCTTTTTAAATGCATTTTTTTGTCCCTTACTATTTTATGCCATGTGGATTATGTGGTTTACGTATTGGGCTAAATGATATGGAGGTGTAATAGAGACACTTATTAGGTGTTGAAAATTACAGATAGTTACATACTGCAGTTTCCTAAAACAAAAATCTCCAACTTATATAAATAGGTTGGAGATTTTTTATTTTTTTGTTATAAAGTTTTATATATTTTTTGAGGCGCATTCAGAATTGACGCAACTGCTTGTTTATCAGGTATTTAATTCGTATATTTAGATATAATAAAACCCCGAAAACGAGTCTCTAGCTCAAAAAACGGGGTTTTTATCTTAATGTCTATGTCCAAGATACGAAGAATCCACGATTTCCAGCACAGTTTTACATTTTCCTCCCAGACCGAAGAGTTCGATGCGTTTTACGCCCGGTTTCTCGAAAGCGATCTTGGCAAGATCTATATCGCCATCCCTTGGGACGAACTGGTAGCGGCCCTTGGTCTGAAGGAAGCCAAAAAGGGCCCAAGGTGCATCTTCTGCGCCAAGGGCAAACTTGCCCTTATG
>NZ_AUCB01000029.1 GCF_000429545.1 Arenibacter certesii DSM 19833 | reverse complement strand
AAACCATAAAAAAAATCCCGGAAACATCGATGTTCCAGGATTCGTTCTGTCCAGTTTTTAGTGAAAATCGGCCTACTCCCGAATATCCCTAATTAAATTTACTCTAAAGTAATAGCTGTTTATTACAATTAAGGGTTCTCACTCTTATAAAGAATCGTAAAGTAGTCAATATTCATTACTGCTAACATTTATATCGCCCCATTTTAGTTTTAAATAACCATATACCACTGGTTTCCTATCTCAACATCCACACCTAAGGTAGGTAAATGTTATAGGGAATAAGGAAATGATTGAGCGTTAAATCCTTAGGTTCCCTTGAGTTTTGGAACGACTGGAGTTAGTATTTACCATTGAGAAAATGGCAACATTAATCTTAAAATATCTAAGTCATGAATTACAATCTGATTTCAACAAATTTAAAAGGAGTCTTATTGATGACCTCCCTATTTCTAGCAAATTGTTTTTACGGACAAACTGAAATGGAAAAGGTTACGGAATCATCACGGATAAGGACACATGTGGACAAGGACTTGAAATGGGGGCCTTGTCCGGCCTTTATGCCAGATGGATGCACTATTGCAGTGTTACACGGAGATCCCTCAAAAGAAAATGTGGATGTCTTTTTTAAAGTACCTGCCAATTATGAAATACCTGCGCATTGGCACAATTCCGTTGAGCGTATGGTTCTTGTTTCTGGAGAATTGCATGTTACCTATGAAGGTGAAAAAGAACAACTAATGAAAGTTGGCTCCTATGCTTTTGGTCCATCAACTAAACCACATAGTGCCAAATGTGGAAGTAAAGATCCCTGTGTCCTGTTTATAGCCTTTGAAGAACCATTGGACGCTATTCCAGTGGTAATGAAGCAGTAATAAGAAGAGGTCTGTAAAAAACAAATCAAAAAAAGAACAGTTAATCATAAAATCAGCAAAAATGGAAACAATGACAAGTTTAGATGCAACATTTATAGCAACCTTAAAAGAACAAATTAGAGGCGAAGTGATTATGCCTGAGGATGCCATTTACGAAAGTGATAGGAAGGTATTTAATGGTATGATAGACAAACGTCCTGGAATGATTATTAAGTGCGTTGATGCAGCAGATGTAATGGCGAGCATTAATTTTGGTCGTGAAAATGATTTATTGATCGCTATAAGGGGAGGCGGACATAATGGAGGTGGATTAGGAGTTTGCGATGATGGTTTAGTCATAGATTTGTCTGCGATAAAATTTATTCGTGTGGATACTTCCGATAATACGGTTCGTGTTGGGGGAGGAACCTTATGGGGGGAGGTAGACCACGCCACCCATGCCTACGGACTGGCAATTCCTTCTGGGATAATATCTTCAACAGGGGTAGGTGGGTTAACCTTGGGTGGGGGCGTAGGCCATCTTTCTAGAAAATTTGGACTTACCATAGATAATTTATTAGAGGCGGATATGGTTTTGGCAGATGGAAGCTTTGTAACCGTAAATGAAAATCAACATTCGGATCTTTTCTGGGCCATTCGTGGGGGTGGAGGAAACTTTGGGGTGGTTACCTCATTTAAATTCCAAGCCCATCCTTTAAAAACGGTTATTGGCGGACCAACTTTATGGCCAATAGAACAAATTGAGGAAATTATGGCTTGGTACGATGGATTTATTAAGGCTGCTCCCGATGATTTAAACGGCTTTATTGCCACTATGGTTATCCCTGGGCCACCCTTCCCAGAATCGTTGCACAATAAGCAATTTTGTGGGATTGTATGGTGCTATACTGGAGATCCAATAAAATTTGAGGCCATCTTTAAAACTGTGCTAGATAAAAAACCAGTGTTTCAACACGTAGGCGAAATGCCCTATCCCGCTATCCAGACTATGTTTGATGGGTTCTTTCCACCTGGATTACAATGGTATTGGAGAGCCGATTTCTTTAATACTTTGGGACCAGAAATTAGCGCTGGACACTTAGAATATGGTTCAAAAATTCCGACACCACTGTCGCAGATGCATTTATATCCCATAAGTGGGGCTGCTAGTAGGGTAAAAGCAGACGCTACTGCTTGGGCTTATAGGGATGCTAGTTATGCGGGTGTAATTGTAGGGGTAGATGCAGATCCAAAAAATAACAACAAGATTACAGATTGGTGTAAAAACTATTGGGAAGCCCTTCATCCATACTCCGCGGGAGGGGCGTATTCCAATTTTATGATGGATGAAGGTCAGGAACGGGTAAAAGCTAGTTATAAACATAACTATAACAGGTTGGTAACCATCAAACAAAAATACGATTCCAGTAACCTATTTAGTGTGAATCAGAATATTAGAGCTTAACAATCTAAACACGTAAATCATGAAAATGAAAAAAGAAGATTTGCCCATAACTATGCAGGCACCAAATACAATTATGAGATCTTTACCAGATTGTGGCGGGTTAACAATTGGATACAATGAACTTCCTGAAGGTACAGATTTCACGCCTTTATTACAGGGATTGAGTAACAATAGCTGTCATTCCCCTCATTGGGGATATATCTTGGAAGGCAAAATATTAATTATCTACGATAATGGGAAAGATGAGTTGGTCAGTGCGGGGGAACTGTATTATTGGCCAGCAGGGCATACCGCAATAGTAAAGGAAAATCTTAAGATAATTGAATTTAGTCCTACCAAAGAACTAACCGAGGTACTTGCTCATGTAGGCAAAAAAATGGCAGAATTGGGTGGAGATTAAAAATCATACAAGGTTTAATTTGGTTTCCGGCCAATTTGGGATAGGATACTTATAAAAATCACTCCACTTTTTATAGTTATAGGAATGGGGTGTCTGGAATAAAGTTTAAGCAACACTTTCTACACGTTTAACAGTATCACGCTTAGATAAGGAAAGCCTGATAATACAATCTTCTGTACATAAGAGATCATGAGGTACATTTGCTTCCAATGCAATTAGATCCCCTTTTTTAAGTTGGTGGACTTCCCCGTTCACTCCAAAATCAATACTACCTTCAAAAAGGGAAACTATAATCGGAAAGGGAGCCGTATGTTCTTTCATTACCTGCCCTTTGCGCATTAAAATCCTAATCTCTTTTGTGCTGCTGGTTTCCATAAGCAAACTTACAGCAGGCTTATTTTCTTTATAAACTAAGTTATCTGTAATGGAAGCTGTTATCATAATTTAGATGCATTATTATTTATCACCGACTAATTCTGATGATATAATTATTAATTCTGGACATAATCCCATCTGCTAAGGTATATAAAACTTAACAATAAAAGACTTTTTTATCCTTTATTGTTCTGGCTGTTTAATTGAATTACACTGAGATTTCTACGAGGTATCTCGTAGCAAAAATAGAATCAATTTCGGTCAGTTTAATAATGCCCTCCAAGTTAAATTAATGGACAGAATAAACCTAAAAAAAACGCTTACTCTAAATAATATTAGAGTAAGCGTTTATAATACTTACAAGAAATATTTAATTGTTCTTTAAGACAATTGTCTCTTTATATACCCATAAAGCAACGGCCACAAATAAGATTTATTTACTTAAGATCTCCAACAATTTATCTGCAACCAATTTGGAGGATGCGGGATTTTGACCTGTAATTAAATTACCATCTTGCAGTGCATAGGCTTCCCAATCCCCAACTTTGGAATAAATTCCTCCTTTATCTTTCAACATATCTTCAACCAAAAAGGGAACCACATTGGTGAGTTGCACCGCCTCCTCCTCAGTATTAGTAAAGCCGGTTACCTTTTTACCTTTTACCAAAGGAGTACCGTCATTATTGGTAACTTCTTTAAGTGCAGCAGGAGCGTGACAAACAAAAGCAATGGGTTTTTCTTGATTATTAAAGGCTTCGATTAGTTTTATGGACGTAGCATCAGTTGCCAGATCCCAAAGGGGACCATGTCCACCAGGATAAAAAACCGCATCGTAGTCACTAGCGTTAATTTCATCCAATTTCTTAGTGTTTTTTATTTTCTCCTGGGCCGTTATGTCTTTCTTAAACCGCTCCGTATCTTCAGTGCTGGCATCAGGCGTATCGCTACTAGGATCTATAGGAGCTGGGCCACCTTTGGGCGTAGCCAATGTAATGTTTGCTCCTTTGTCCAATAAAGTGTAATAAGGGTTGGCAAATTCTTCTATCCAAAAGCCGGTCTTCTTTCCTGTATCTCCTAATTTATCGTGAGACGTTAATACAAATAATACTTTCATTTTCTTATTTTTTAAGATTAATATACTGGCAATCGTTATAAGTAAGCACTACGCTTTAACAATCATTTTCCCTTTATTTTTACCTTCAAACAGATCTAAAAATGCTTGTGGTGTACTATCAAATCCTTCTACAATAGTCTCGGAATAAGATAATTTTTCCTCAGCCAGCCAGGTAGCTAATTGTTGCATTGCTTGGGGGAATTTATCAGAATAGTTAGAAACAATAAACCCTTGCATCAAAGCGCTATTTTTTATTAGGAAAGGTTGAACGCTAATGCTATTTGGAATCTCTGTACTATTATACACGGAAATGGCACCACAAATAATCATTCGTGCAAATCTGTTAATATTAAATAAGACCGCATCAGAAATGGCACCACCAACGTTATCAAAGTAAATATCAATACCATTTGGACAGGCTTTTTTTAGAGCAGCTCCCATATCTTCTGTACTGTTATAATTTATAGCATGGTCAAATTTAAAGTCGGATTTCAGCATTTCAACTTTTTCGTCTGTGCCCGCTATTCCTACTACGTTTAGGCCTAAAATTTTTCCTATTTGCCCAACAACGCTCCCTACCGCACCTGCAGCTCCGGAGACCACTAAGGTTTCACCTGCTTTGGGTTTTCCAATTTCAGTAAGGCCCAAATATGCCGTTAGTCCAGTCATTCCTAGAACTCCTAAATAAGCACTTAGAGGAGCTTTGTCTCCGTCTACTTTTAAAAGGCCTTCCCCGTTTGATATTTGTTTGGTTTTCCAATCCAACATCCCTACCACATAGTCGCCCTCCTTAAAGTGATCGTTCTGAGAAGCAGTTACCTTTGCAACGATACCGGATGATAAGGGTTTGCCTACTTCAAAAGGAGGAACATACGATTTGGCATCACTCATTCTTCCTCGTAAATAAGGGTCTACCGAAACATAGGTTGTTTCTAAAACCAATTCCCCCTTATTTGGATTTAAATCCATGTCTGAGTTAATTAATTCAAAATCTGATAAGGTGGGAGTTCCCACTGGTCTTTGCTTTAATACTATTGTCTTCATTATCTTTTATTTTTAATCTATTTGTAATGGAAAGCTGTCTATCGTTATAATAAACAGTCTTTTAAATGTGAATTCTGCGTATTAACTAAATTGAAATACTATTCCACGCTGCCTGAAATGCTTCTTCTAAAGTCTCTTCATTCAACTTAAAAGCGCCTCGGTTTTGCATAACCATTAAAAACGAAAGTGGATTTATGCTATAAGCGTAGAGTAGGTAAGGGGACATAGGTTTAAGGATACCTTCCTCTTGTCCTCGTTTCCATAAGTCTAGTAGAGGTTGCAAATGAATGAGGCCTTCCTGTCTACTAGTCTCATCTATAATGGGCGTATTATCACACTGCGCTAAGAACAGTGCTTCTTCCATTTCTTTCAATTTAAAATCGGCGATTCTATTCCAGATCAATTTAAATCCGTCTGCTACCGGTGTATCTGGAGTGTAATTTGTAAAGACATAAGAAGTAAAAGCCTGTTTAACTTCTATATACACCTTGTTTAATAAATCTTGTTTATTTTCAAAATACAGATAAATGGTGGCAGGGGAGACGTTCGCCATTTTAGCGATTTTAGACATTGGTGTAGCATGAAACCCATTATTATTCACCAGACTTATTGTAGCCTGGATTAAGGCATTTCGCTTTTCTATACTTTTTTGAAGTTTTGCCATAAGGCGAATTGTATGTAGTTTTAAGTTGAGTCCTAGATTAGTTTGTCACTTACTTCGGTACAAAGATATGCAACTAAAAATGAATGTTCATTCTTTTTTGTCGGTTTAACAAGATTTTATGCTAATTTAATCTCAAGGAGCATAGATTAGACCAGACCTGTTGTTGGCATACTATTATTTCCAAGAAAAATATCAGGAGTAATATAGTTTCCCTTACCCAATTCCAAAACTTGTAATGGAAATATTATCACTGATGTGGAGTAGAGGCTAAAGGGTAAAAAGTATACCTTATGGGAACAAATAATTTGGATTCAATTTAATTCACTGACATTTCTTTGCTATTAAAGAGCGGTTTTACTCCAATATAAAGCAGTGTCCAAATTAATAAAATATAGAGGTACCAAGTATTAGAAATTAGATCTAGATAATCTAATCTGCCTTTAGAAAGGCTTAAAATCATTAACACCTGGGCACCATAGGGTAAGAGACCTTGAGATATACAAGCGAAAATGTCTAAAATGGAAGCCGTCTCTTTCTTATCCAGACCGTAATCATCATTAATATTTTTAGCAATAGATCCCACGATGATTATAGAGACCGTGTTGTTGGCAATAGCTGTATTTACGGTTCCCACCAATGCTGCAATACCATATTGGGCAGAAGCCTTTCCTTTAATAAAGCCTTTAATCTTATTCAAGATATAATCTATCCCTCCATTTTTTGCTACCAATGCGGCCAGTCCCCCTGAAAGTAAAGATAAAAGGAAGATCTCCGTCATGTTGGTAAATCCGTTGTAAGCAATTCTAGTAGATTCCAGAAGAGTGAAGTCTCCATATCCAATCCCTAGAACACCTCCAGCCACTACTCCTAAAAGGAGTACTACAAACACATTAATTCCTATAACGGACAGGCCTATTACCAGAAGATAGGGCAAAATTTTTATAAGGGAATAATCTTGGGAAATTACTTCTGCAGTATTGGTTGTTACTCCTAATCCTTGGATGATCAGGATAGTAATGGTCAACAATGCTGCTGGTAGCGCAATTTTTATATTCTGTTTAAATTTATCACTCATTTTGCACCCAAGGGATTGGGTTGCGGCAATGGTAGTATCAGATATCAAGGATAGGTTATCCCCAAACATAGAACCACCTAATAAGGCCCCACATAAAATTGAAAGAGACACATCGCCTTTATCGGCAAATCCTACTACAATGGGGGCCAAGGCTAATATAGCACCTACAGAAGTCCCAGTAGACAAAGATAAAAAAGAGGCAATAATAAATACCCCGAAATAAACATACTGTATTGCGATATAATCTAATCCAAAATTTACGATGGCATCTACACTTCCGGTAGCCTCAGTAATTGCGGCAAAAGCTCCGGCCAATAGATAAATAAGGCACATGGTTAGAATCTTATCATCACCACATCCTTTAAGGAGGGTCTGAATTTTTGAATCAATAGATTGTCCAAAAATTATAAAAGCTACCATAATACCTGCTATGACCGCTATTGGAGAGGGTAAAGCGTAAAAATCGTTAAGATATATTCCGGCACCTAAAAAGGTAAAGACAAATACCAGTAAAGGTATTAACGCTTTAAAACTTGGAGCAGGATAATTTTGAAATGCCATTCCTAAAATTTAGAAGATTCCAAAAAAGATAAAGGCAATTATTAGGAATATGGGGTAACGTTGTTTCCAAATCCAATTGGCTTATCCCTTTAGCACCTTGCTTGTTAGTGCAGGTTGCTATCTCTTTATGGAGATTCTTGATAATTAAGTCGGCAAAAATAAGGTAATATCACATCTTAAGCTCCTAAAATCATTATATTTTTTCTCCTTATGCTTTAGTACTATTTTAAATCCCTTAAAAAAGTTTAAATACGATAAATTTAAGTGTAGTTTTATAACTAATTGATTTTAAAGAAGTAAGAAGTTGATATTTACAACATATTATTAAAGAAAACTTTTCTAAATATCGCCAAATATTGCGAATTATAAAATAATTAAAAAAATATTGGAATATATAGGTGAATTCTAAAATATTGGCCCCACATTTGCACAATATAAAGTATTTAAATTTTAATTATCATTACAATGAACAAAGGAACAGTAAAATTCTTCAATGAAACTAAAGGTTTTGGATTTATCACTGAAGAAGGCGTAGAAAAAGATCATTTCGTACACATCTCAGGATTGATCGACGAAATTCGCGAAGGCGATGAAGTTGAATTCGATCTTCAAGAAGGTAAGAAAGGATTAAACGCAGTAAACGTAAAAGTAATCGACTAGATATATCTTAATGTTTATAAAAGCCTGTCATTCGTGACAGGCTTTTTTTTTGTTTTGACTTAAAAAACATTTAGTTATTAAGTAATATTCTCTTTCTCTATTACACTTAAAGCTAGTCTGATAGTGGAATACTCTATTTTTTCATCAAAATATTCATAATATGGTTTTAGGGCATCCGGACTTTCCAACTCCTTTTTTGCCTTGACTATCTTTTCTACATCTGCTATATCCACATATTGATAAATATCCACATCTTTCCCATCGGTATACAACTTGGCTAAATGAGAAAATATGGTAGTGGATTTTAATTTTCTAATTTTTGCAATTTCTTCTATGCTCTTTCCTTCCTTATATAATTCATAGGTGTCGTTAAAAGTATGGGATTTACGTTTCTTTTTTTTTGTCTTCTCTTCTTGGAAGTTCTTTATTTCTTGAAGGAACAGATCCCCATAGACTTCCATTTTCCGTTGGCCAACACCATTGATCCGCATAAACTCTTCTTCAGAGGTGGGGCGTTCGGCTTCCATTTCCTTTAGTGTTGCGTCATTAAATACCAAGTAGGCTGGTATATTTTCATCTAGCGAAATTTGGAATCGCAGTTTACGCAAACGTTCAAACAAGGAGTTTTTACCAATTGGCTTGGATTTTTGTTCTTTTTCTAGCGCTATTCTTACCTCTTTTTCTACAGGTTTGCTGAGTCGCACCTTTGTTTTTCCGAATAATACCGATTTAGAGAAGGAGGTGAGTTTAAGGACGTTATTTTGGTGAAAGGCAATTTCGGCAAATCCTTGATTTATAAGTTGAATGATATAATGCTGCCAATCGTTCCAAGAAATATCTTTCCCAATTCCAAAAGTAGAAAGTTGATGGTAATTTTTATCTAATATGGAAGCATTATGTGCCCCCCGTAAAACATCTATAATGGTGCCCGTTGGCTCGGTTTCTTTTAAACGGGCAATGGTAGATAATATCTTTTGGGAAATAATG
This sequence comes from Arenibacter certesii DSM 19833, assembly GCF_000429545.1. Lineage (GTDB taxonomy): Bacteria > Bacteroidota > Bacteroidia > Flavobacteriales > Flavobacteriaceae > Arenibacter > Arenibacter certesii. The sequence continues at coordinate 64,033 of NZ_AUCB01000029.1, read as the reverse complement.
GTTCCATCAAAAAATTGAGGCGGATTTTTACAGACATCGCAGTTACCACAATCTTGCTGTAAAAATTCCCCAAAGTAGCTTAGTAGTATTTTTCTTCTGCAGGTAGGGGCTTCCGAAAACTGTTTCATCCTTTCCAACTTAGCTATTTGTACCTCTTCATTGGTAGCCCCTTCGGTAAACCTCCGTAGTTGTATCACATCAGCATAACTATGAAATAATAGGGCATGGGCAGGTAGACCGTCCCGTCCAGACCTACCAATTTCTTGATAATAGCCTTCAATATTCTTTGGCATATTATAATGAATCACCCAACGCACATTAGACTTGTCTATTCCCATTCCAAAAGCAACGGTAGCGCAAACGATTTGTGTTTTATCGAATATAAAATCCTCTTGCACCTTATTCCTGCTATCAAAATCTAATCCCGCGTGATAGGCGCTAGCCTTAATTCCACTTTTCTTTAATTTTTCTACTAAATTTTCTGTCGATTTTCTACTCAGGCAATAAATGATTCCTGATTCATTCGGTCGACGTTGAATAAAACGTAAAATCTGTGATACCCTATCGTGAGCTGCTCGTACTTCTAAGGCAATATTCTTTCGGTCAAATGAGGATAGGAATTGTTGGGCATTGGGAATATTAAGCTGTTCAACTATGTCTTGCCGTGTTGCTTTGTCTGCCGTGGCGGTTAAAGCAATTATTGGCGTGTTGGGTAAGGTCTTCTTTAAAAACCCCAACTGTTGATAGGAAGGTCTAAAATCATGTCCCCACGAAGAAATACAATGTGCTTCATCCACTGCAATAGCACTAATATACGTCTGGCTTAAAATAGGGGATAGTCCGGCTAAACTTTCAGGCGCCACATAAAGTAATTTTAACTTCCTTTTAGCTACCTGATTTAAAATTTCGCGCTGTTCTTCCGCAGACTGACTGCTATTAAAGAAAGCAGCTTGGATACCATTAGCCCCTAAACCGTCTACTTGGTCCTTCATAAGGGCAATTAAGGGTGATATTACCAAAGTTATACCTTCAAAAATAATGGACGGAAGTTGAAAACAAATGGATTTACCCCCACCTGTTGGCATAATCACTAGGCAATCTCGCTTCTCCAGAACCGAAGTGATAATAGCTTCTTGTTGGCCTCTAAAATGGTCAAAACCAAAATACTGTTTTAAGTGGGAATGTAAAACGTCTTTGGATTGGGTCAGCGGCATCATTCTTAATTTTGAAATGGACAAGTGGACAAAAGTATAAATTATATATCCTTAAATCCCGAATAGAACAGGTAGATTTTAAATTTACTCACTAGATAAGCATTGGATTGCTCCAATGAATGCCTGCCCGTTCCATTCAGGCGGGCCTGCCCGTTCCGTTCTCAGGCAGATTTACAATAAGTTCTTTCCATTCCTACATTCTTGGCTTGTTTTAGGCGAATTACCTGTTGTGTAGCGGCAAATAAACTAAGGACTAGGGGATCTGATAACAAATTCAGCTAAAGAATGGCATTATTTATAAATAAAATAATCGTAAATAATTGTATGTTTATATTATTCTACATTTTAATTGAATTATAATGAATCTATTCCGCTATTATTCCACATTATTTATTGCATCCTTATTTATTATCCAAGTAGGAAATGCACAAGAAAGCTATTCCCCACCTAAATTATCGCATCCAGATTCTTGGTCTATTATTTTGCTTCCCGATACACAGACTTATGTAAAGTTTGAAAGAAATCATGGAATACTGGAAACTATGACCTCTTGGATTAGTGAAAATATAGAGCCCTTAAATATTAAAATGGTGCTGTGTACGGGCGATTTGGTGGAACAGAACGAACTGTTAGTACCTGATGGTAAAAATGGGAACCTTCCAAGTAGGGATCAATGGAGGGCGGTTTCCCATGCGTTTGAAAAGTTGGATGGGAAAGTTCCCTATATTTTAGCTGCTGGAAATCACGATTTTGGATATAAGAGTGTTGAAAATAGGAAAACAAATTACAGCACCTACTTTCCTTCGCATAGGAATTTACTAAATGCTAAAGCGCTCCGTGCGGCTGGGAAAAATATTGACCTAATGCCCTCCGTAGAGAATGCAGCTTATGAGTTTGTCTCTCCACAAAAACGCAAATTCTTGTTTTTAAATTTAGAATTCGCACCACGTGATACCATATTACAGTGGGCAAAGGGAGTACTATCTCAGGAACAATTTAAAGATCATACTGCTGTAGTACTCACCCATTCCTACTTAAATGCAAAAAATCAACATATAGAAAAGGAAAATTATCCCATAGAGGATAGAAATTATGGTAAAGCGATATGGGAAAAATTAGTAGCCGATTCCAATAATGTGCAATTGGTATTTTCTGGCCACATAGGAGCACCAAATGATTTTAGAGCACATACTGCCCATAAAATAGATAGGAATGCTGCGGGAAAAAAAGTAAATCAGATAACTTTTAATGCCCAAGCTATGGGAGGAGGTTGGCATGGAAACGGGGGAGATGGATGGTTGCGAATTATGGAATTCCTTCCAGATGGTAAAACAGTAATCATGAGTACCTATTCGCCACACTTTGCTATTTCGCCGAGTACTCAAAAAATGTCTTATAATAAAGAGGATTATAATAATTTTGAAATTCAACTAGATTAAAATTATGAACAGGTAAAATTGAAGTAAATTACTTCTAAGGTTGTCCCGTTAAATAGGAACTATTTCCTAGTTCTTCTTTAACCACTTATGAAAAACGAGTTTGTACAACCTTACAAATTAATTGTTTAGGTCATTTTTTTTATACTTTTTTTTGCCATAATTATAATTCACAGCGGTTTTGTGCGTTAAGAAAGGGACAAAAACAATCAACAATGAAAAAATATTCTTTTTTAGTTTTCGGTTTTGGAGTTCTTTTATTGTGCAGTTGTAGCAATGATGCTATGAATAACCATAATGAAAAAAGTCTATCCTCAGAACAGGTTAAGGCGCAAATGGAAGCCAATGCTACCACTGAAGGACTAGATGTAATGTTGTCAGAATTATTATTGACCGATAAATCGGCTTCAACTAAGAAGATTGATTCTGACTGCACGGCCTTAATTTTTACTGATAATCGGATTGCTGTATCCTATACTAATTGTACTATTAATGGGAATACTGTAAATGGAACCTTAATCTTAACAGGCAACGATAGCGACACAGAAGGGAGTAAGGGGAGTTTTGATATTTCCTTTAAAACTTTTTCTTATAACAACCATGTTTTGGAAGGAAGTAAGCGCATTTCCTATGATTTTTCTAATGCTGGCAAACCTATATTTACGGTGGATACGGATATGTCCCTAGAAAATAAGGACGGAGAAGTTATCAGCCATAAGGGAAGCAAAGAATTTAGCTATATATTAACCAATATGAATACGGAAAATGAGTATGTTAAGTGTATTGGGGCATGGAACATTGTACATCAAGGAACAACTTATCATTTTAAAGTTACCACTCCACTGGCCGGAAAGTTAAACTGTGCATATATCACAAGTGGTGTAGTTATCTTAGAGGTTAACGGATTAACGGCTTCATTGGATTTTGGCGAGGGTAATTGTGATAAAATGGGAGCAGTAATATATCCAAATGGAGAAAGAGAGGAAATAAGCTGGTAAGCTAGACAGGCTTTTATGTTTAATCTGTCTCCTAAAAAATAACCCCTGATGTAAGTGTCAGGGGTTTTATTTTTGGTAATTACTGGGTAATTATCAACGTGATATTAGATTAGAGAAGCGTCTATCTTTCCGCCTCATATAAGATATAATTTGACGGCTTCTACATTGTTATTAAGTAGATTCCAATTAATAATTGGTCACTACCAGCTATGTTCCAAAAGAAGTAAGGTTAGACCTCCTTTTTCTACCACTTCGTTTGCACTACCGACGATTTATTAGCTAGACCGGAAAACTCAACTTGGATAAAACAAAACAGGGGAAAAAGATAGACTGCGGGGCTTGCAGAACGATGTGTTAATTTTCAACTAAAGGAATGTTAATGAGGTGAATAAGTTTACTAGTATGACGATAATATTGTATATTAATTACATAATCTATAAACATTGAAATATAAGAGTAAGCAGAAATCAGAAATTAACCCTCAAATTCTTTCCCTATGAGAACTATACATTCAATACCTGGAAATTTGACGATTACGCCCTCCAATAGTGGATGTATCCTACAATTGGAGCGTAATATTGAGGATTTACATCAGCTGGAAAAGCAATTTGCCTCTTATATTTATGAACCTACTACCTATTCATTGTTTACTAAATCACAAAGAATACGAGAATCTTTATCCAGTTTAAAGAAAAGCAATGCCGAATTAATGGCGACTTTAAGTCGGGAAAAAGATTTAAAAATTGAACTCTTTGAAAAAACGATGTTACAAATTCGCTCTTTCGTAGATATTCAAAAATCCTTTGATGATTATTGTAGGAAAATAAGGTATTAGCTTTATGGAGTAAATTGTACAGATATCATTATTAAAAATTTTATCTAAAACCAGCTGTAAAAAAGAGGCCTTGGACTTATTAGATCCAAGGCTTCTTTAATAGATAGGGGGTAAGTGTTCCTTAATTTACATTTGCACCCACATTACCTTGAGCAATTAGGGTTCCAAGTTGATCTGCACCTAAATGCACATTTATATAACCGTCTATCGCCAAAAGTGCTTCATAATCTACAGCGCCACCGGCATCTAGTTGTGCAACATTCGTTTTACTTATTCCTGTTGCACCTATTACATTGGTTAAGGAAACTACTATATCTCCAGGGGCATCGGCGACAGATCCCATATGGATATGTGCCGGGTGAATACCACCAGCCGTAGTCCCTGCCAATTCCAAGGTCACCAAGGTTTGCTTGTTTACCCTTTCAGAAAAGGTGGCAGTACCAGAAATAGATGCATTGGCAACGCTTACCAGGTTATAGGATTTTTGGTTTCCTGTAAGTTCATTTTGGCCAATATCACCTTGAGCTACAATAACACCCAATTCTTCCCCAGATAAATGTACATTAATATACCCATTGTACTCTAACAGATCCTCATACATCACTTCGGTACCCTCGTTATCTGCTTCAATATGCGTCCAGCTTTTCCTGCTCTTACCATTTACAGAGGAAAGGGATATTAAGATATCTCCACTTTCTGCAGCCGTATTAGCGTGAATATGTGCAGGGTGCTCACCATCTTCTGGAGTACCTTCTAATTCAATTTCTAGGAGGGAAGCCCCACTAATTCGCTTATGAATTGTAGCGGTACCTTTTATAGTAGGTACAACTACACTATTAAGTTCATATTCTTTAGATTCTCCAACCAGCTCGTTAATTCCGATATCCCCCTGAGCAATAAGCGTTCCTAAATCGCTTGCACTTTGGTGAACGTTAATATAACCATCTAGTTCCAGAATCTGGTCGTAAGTAATTTTTGTTCCGTCTTTCCTAGCGGAAATAATAGTTGTGCTTTCTCCTGTAGCACCATCAACAGGGGTAAGATCAACAATAATATCCCCGCTTTCTGCAGCAGAATTTGCGTGTATATGGGCAGGATGACTACCTGTTGCTGTTCCGTCAAGCTTTAGATTTACCGTAGCGCTACCATCGGCATTTTCAACTATAGTGGCAGTTCCCTTAATATCGTTATTTGAACGTGATTCTAACTGATAGATTTTGCTCTCCCCGTTAAATTCTCCAGGAGCATTGTGATCATCGTTGGTACAACTTGTGAACACAAGCGCAGTAACCATTGTAAATAAATAAAGTATTTTTTTCATAAAAGTGTTTTAAATTAATTTTCCCTGTAAAACTACCGTTATGAAATACAAGGTGTTAGTAGAGAAGGTAGAATTATTAACGCATATCAATTCTCACTAAAAATTTACACTTTCACAATTTCAACATCTTTAGTTTAGACCTTATTTTTTTAGGTTGCTAGTTACTTTTTTTCGCTTACCGGAGGCAAGTAATGGGATTTCCTCTACATAGGTTACCATTACCTCTGCATCGTCTCCTAAGAACGTTTTTAAATCTTGGAGCATTTCTTTTTCCCTTTGGAAGTGCCCTTCCAAATTAAGTTTTATTTCGTATTCTTTTTTTCCATTTTGAATAAACTGGTACTGTCTCAATTCAGTATATTTCCACATGCTTGCGGAGACAAAGTAGGAGGACAAGACCTCTCCTCGCGTATTGTAGATTATGTCCATTTTTCTGCCTTCAATTTTTTCGAAGATATAGTACGTCCGACCGTTTTCTTCTTTTTTACCAAGTGCTCCTAGGTCCCCAGTATCGTACCTAATCAAAGGCATGGATTTATTGAACAGATCGGTTATCACAATTCTTCCACTTTCGCCATTCTTGGCAGGGGTATCTTCGTGTAGGTCTAAAACTTCAATATGGTAACTTCCCAAATTAATAAGAAATTCGTTTTGAAACTCACTGGTTTGCTGCGCGATAATTCCATTTTCGATATTAGCATATCGGGATACAACTGGACAATTAAAATATTTTTTCAACGCAGATTTGGTGTATTCTTCAAGGGTTTCGGACATGGCTATAACAGAGGTTACTCCTGCATGAATCATATCTGTAGGATTCCTATCTAAGTACTTTACAATACTATCTAGAGCAGAGGCATAGGCCAGAATGCTTTTAGGATTATTAGAGGCTTTTATTCTTTTTAAAAGTTTTTCAATCTTTTGGTCATCCAATTTAAACACATCTATTGGAATGATGTTTTCCTTTTTTTGTGTGAGCTTTCCTTTCCTATTGTTCTCATTCCATATTTTAATATAGATAAATCCAGTCCCAAGAGTATGTCCTGCTAAATCCCCAAAGAAATGAACCTCTGCAGTGCGTCGTAGCTTCTTATCACTATTATGGATTATGGTAAAAGGTATGCCCGTAGAACCGCTAGTAGAGGCATAATATTTTTTTTTGTCTTTATAGGATTCGGAAAGAAAGGCATCTGGGTTTTTCTTAATCAAATTTTTATTGGTGATAGGAAATTGATCTATATTAACGTCAGCAATTCCCAGATTTCTATAAAAGGGAACGGTTTTTATACAATGGTTCAGCATTTCAGATAGATATTGTTCTCTTTCCGATACGGAAGAAGCTGACCCATGATCTTCATTAATTCTCTTTAATGAATTATAATGTTTGCGGACCTTAGCGCCTTTTAGATAATCTACCAACCAAAATATTATATATCTAATTGAGGGAATCATATAAAAATTGAGATATAGTTCATTATAACTCCGAAAGTACAATATTTTATGATTAGCCTTTTTTGGGGAGTTCTACTACTTGACCAACTGCGGAGAAAATCGACTATCAGGGGAGAGGAGATACAGTTTGATTAAGATAACTTTCTGCATTAAAAATAGCATTAATAGGGTTACTATTACTGATTTGTAAGGTCTATTTTAATGTTAAATTAAAAAATAAATCATGAGCACAGACAATCTACATAATAAGGAGGCAGCAGAAAAAATAAAGGAATTGGCAGAATCTATAGATTTCGCATTAATGGGAACGGCTTTAGACCGTTTACCGATACATGCTATTCCTATGAGTACGAAAAAAGTTGACTCAGAAGGTAAGATATGGTTTTTGAGTGGGAAGGACAGCGATCATAATCGTCACATTAAGGAAAATCCTATTGTCCAGCTTTTTTACTCAAATAAGGGCGATATGGAATTCATGACAGTTTTTGGCAGGGCAGTTATAACCGATGAGAATCAGATTCTTAAGGAACTTTATGGAAAATCGGACGATATATAGTTTAAGGGCCTAGAAGATCCCAATTTAAGTGCCATTTGTGTAATTCCGCAAAAGGCCCATTATTGGGATAGCAAACACAATAAATTTGTCAGCGTATTTAAAATGGCCGCTGGGATGTTAAGTGGTGAGCAGCCGGACTTAGGTGTGGAAGGAGATTTGAATACATAATCTTGTAAAAATCCATTCTGAGGTTTTGGAATTACCTGGTTCCTTATAATAGTGATTAGGGCATAGTTGCAAGCTATACGGTAAGTTTATACAATTCCTATTTTACATAATGTAAATTATAGAACATTTATAACAATATGCGTAATAGCGCTTTTCTGCGATATTTGACATCATTACAGATATAACGTCTTGAGACTTATATCGAGTAATTATGTTCAAGCTAATTGTGCCCCACTGACTATTTCTTTATGAAAGCTATTTTACAGGAATGCCAACAATTGAATTCTGCCCATAATTCTCTTATTACGTACTAAGGCCCATAATTTTCGAAATACGCGATTCTCAGGTAGGTATTAATATTGAGCAAATTAATACTCTTGGTAAATTTTAAGGATTCAACACGCGTTCGGGCGGGCCTGCCCGAACCGAAAAGGTACATTCGGGCGGGCGCCAAAATAAAAGTTAGGTTTTTAGATTCTTTTCAGATATCAGTCGCTATATGGGTTTAATAATATAATCTAAAATCGAGTAATTTGCAGACGTTATAATGTCTTTGATGCAATTCTTCTACAACATCTAACATATTATCATCTTCTTTAAATAAGTTAAAGAATGCTATATCAAGATTTGAGCTGCTTATTCCATTAAATTCATTCCCATAGCCAGAAACCCCTTTTGCGCCAGTTATATCTAAAAAATATTGAGCTTCCTCTTCGTCTAAATCTAGAATTTTTGCATTTGAAAAATGTAAAATCTTTCCTTTTAACCTTCCTTCAAAAATTTCTGCAATTTCCTGTAAACTATAGTAGTAGTCATTTAAACAAATACTATTTGCTTCACCTGTTATCACCAAGTAGATTATTTCATAGTCTTTAAAATTATGATCGGCCAAGATCAGTGCATTTAAGCTATCTTCTAGTCCTTCAATGGTGTCGCAGGTTTTATATATACTTGCTATTTCATATTTCATGGCCAATTGTTCCAAGTTTTCCTGGGCTTCGGTAACTATGTCCTTTTCTATTTCATGAACCCCTTCTAAACAATAAATGAAATAATCTGAAGCTATAAATTGTTCTTGGGGTAATTGTTGTCTTTTCTCTAACAAGTTTCTGATTTTATGTAAAATATATGAAATACAAAATTAATGTAACTCTTTTATTCTTTTCAGCGTTTTCATATAAAATACCATTCCACAAACATATTGTCACTGCGCTCCTACCGTCAGCTCATATAATAAGCCCGCCTGAATGACTAGGTCGGGCAGCGGATTTCTTTAAACCTTTTTAGGATTTACGGCAAGATTAGATGTTATTGTGCTAAACATTAAGATTCCCTTATCTTATATTACCTGTATATGTAAAAATAGATTACTATGGAAACAACGAAATTAATTACGTTTTTATTTAGTGTATTCCTTGTATTTAGCACTTGTGATGATGATGATAACAATGGACTTCCAGACAATAGTAGTCCAGATACAGATGGTATTGCTTATGTAGCAACTACAGAAATTCCAAGTACCGTTTACAACGCTATCATATCTATTTTAAATGCCAACGATAATATTGGAATTGTAGCCGAAGTCAATCATTCAGAAAACGCCTCTAATGCAGGGTTAACTTTGGATTTTACGAGAACCATATTCTTTGGAAATCCAGCTTTAGGTACGCCCCTAATGCAGGATAATATACAAGCCGGATTAGATCTTCCGCAACGTATAACAGTCTATGTTGATGAAGACGGCGATACGGTTGTGGCTTATAATTCTGTGGATTATGTTGTGAATAGACATAATTTAGGAGATGTTGCTACCACTGAAACCATCGCCAATGCCTTGGCCAATATCGTTCATTCGGCCACTGGAGAAGATGTCATCTTAAATCCTGTAGATACAGATGATCCTGCTGGAATCATAACAGTGACCAGTCCGAATGATTTTGATACCACCTACGACCAAATTTTAAACACCTTACATAGTTTAGAGCCTATTACCGTGATGGCAGAATTAGATCATCAAGCTAATGCAGCGGGAGTTGACATGTTCTTAATGCCTGCAAAACTTATTATTTTTGGAAACCCAGCATTAGGAACACCTTTAATGCAAGAATCTCGAACAGTAGCCTTGGATTTACCTCAAAAAATGTTGGTTTATGAAAACGCTAACGGCGACGTTAAAATTATTTATAACGATCCGTACCAAATGGCCGATCGACATGATATAGACGATAACACAGGGAATTTAGAATTAATTTCTAACGCTTTACAAAACATTGCCGATTCTGGAGCTGCAGAATAGTAAATCTCTCTAAAATATTTTTAAATAAAACCCGGTCGTTTTAGTTCTAAACTTACTGGGTTTTTATATATTATTAGTTCAATTATTAATCAGCAGGTCCAACTTATCAAGAACTTTAGGTGATTTGTAATCATTATTTCTTAACCTACTTCACACACATTTATTCATAGATAACTATTTAAAAGAAAGGGATTTATGCACCTCACGAAAAGTTCGGTGTCACTCCCCTCCTATCCCTTCTACTCCGATTAGGTGCGGTAAAACCCTTGTCACAACCCGAAAATTTAAGCAACCGAATGGTGTATAGCGTTCCATAACTATTTTCACCAAAATCCCTTGATAAGTAAATCCCCATATTGGGACACTTATACGTCCTATTCATCCTACACGGTAAGTATTATACCATAAGATTTTACTAAATTAATGTAAGGAGGGAAAAATGACCATCAATTTTATTTATTGAATCTTATGTGAATTATTTATGAATAATAAGAAATAGAGTAACTACTAAATCCAATTTGTTATGGCTAGTTATTATTTAAAATTTCAAGTAAAGAGCAGTCTACAGTATTTGAATATATTGGATTGTTGCAATATGAATGGAGCGTGGGCATGCCAAGGTAATGCACCCACTTCTGATAATTTCTTATGGCAAATACTGTATGCGCCAAAAAATACAGATTGGTATTTGATTCAGGTAAAAAGTAGTGGCCAATATCTAAATGTATTAGATGATGGCCATAAAAATGGCAATTGGGTAGGCCAGGGTATTTTAATCGACTCCAATAATGCACCTGATAATTTTTTATGGAAATTCTCTAAACCAGATAAACAAGGTTGGTTCAAAATACAGGTAAAAAGTAGCAAACAATATTTAAATATATTAAATGCTAGCAACAAAAACGGTCAACCAGCTTGCCAGGGCGATAATTCTGAGAAAGATAATTTTTTGTGGCAAAAGAACCATGCAACAAACACCATTACAATAAGTGCTACTACAAAAAATCCTACTCCGCTAGTCATTCATGATGATGAAGGAGATTCATCCCATACTCACCATGGAGATGATGAATTGACCACAAAAGTAACCAATGGCGATACGGTGATTTGGCAGTTTGAGGGAGATATTTCTTGTATTGACAATGTGTTTGAACGTCCAAGGAAGGATAAGAAGAATGATTTGTTCAGGATGGACCCTATGAGACAAAGGGCACCAAAGGATGGAATCTGGTTAGGAGTAATAGGGTCCCTACCCCCTGGTAGTGAGGAATCATATGCTATAACCTATACCGTAAACGGCAAGCACTATACCCAAGATCCAAAACTCAAGATGAGATAAAAACACCTAATCCAATATGACGACGATTAAAAAGCTAGCCTATGTAACAATAGGCTTTTTTTGCTTTAGTATTTGTTTCTCTTTCGGTCAAGATCAGAAATTGGCGGATAGTCTTATTTTGGAATATAATTCTAAATCCCATGGGGACAACGATCTGGAAATCTTATCTAGAATTACTGTTGAAGAAACAAATCCGGATAAGATAATAGCGTTTTCGGAAATGCTGATAGCAAAGGCAGCTGAGGACTCCTTGTATAATTACCTGTACCAGGGCTATTTACAGAAGGGTAATGCTCACCAATTTAAAGGTAACAACGTTGAGGCATTAACCGCTTATTTTAAGAGTCTAAACTTTGCACGCCGTACTAACGACGAAATTGGTTTTGGAACCCTTATGATCACCATCGCGGATACCTATTCCATAATGGATAATTCCAAAAATGCACAAGAATACTACAATCGAGGAATTAAATTGTTACGAAAACTAGGTGATTCCAGTAAGATAGCAACCGCTTTGTTAAATGCAGGAGATGATTATTTTACTTCCGGAAAATTAGACTCCGCTTTTATTTACACTAAGGAAGCGGAGGTTATCTTCGAAAACATAGTTCACTCTACTGGTCAAGCTTATAGTCTAGGAAATTTAGGGATGATAAATGCCGAACTTGAAAATGATAGTCAGGCTGAAGAGGAAATCAGTAAAGCGATTGCAATTTTGGAGGAATTGGAAGATTATTACCCCATTTCGATTTATTTAACGTATATGTCCGATATATATTCAAGAAAAAATAAGTTTTCGACCGCCTTAACTTATGCTAAAAGAAGTCTGGAATTGGCTTCCCTTTATGGTTTAAAAGATCAAATTAGTGATGCCAATCTTACGTTATCCGAGCTATATGAACGCTATGGCGATTATGAGTCGTCTCATCGTTACTACAAAGAGCATATTGTTTACAGGGACAGCGTTAAAAATATTGAAGCCATAGAACAAATGGCAGATCAGCGTACTACTTTTGAGGTTTCACAAAAACAAATTGAAGTAGATCTACTAGACCAAAGACGTAAAAACCAACGCAATATCGCGATTGCAACGGCAGTGGCACTATTGTTAATTGGGATATTAGCCCTTGGTCTTTACAGACGTAATAGATATATAAAAAAAACAAAACAGATTATTGAATTGGAACGAGATCGATCCGATAAGCTATTACTCAATATTCTCCCCGGAGAGACGGCACAGGAATTAAAGGAGAACGGTTCCGTAAAGGCCAAAAAATACGAGTCCGTAACGGTTTTGTTTACGGACTTTAAGGGATTTACCAGTTATTCGGAAAAACTTTCCCCGGAAGCCTTGGTGGATACGGTAAACTTTTATTTTTCAAGGTTTGATGAGATCATAGAAAAACATGGTTTGGAAAAAATTAAAACGATAGGCGATGCCTATATGTGCGCCGGAGGCTTACATCCGCATACAGAAGATCACGCGCATAGAATGGTTTTGGCAGCCCTAGAAATTGTGGATTTTGTTGCCAAAGTCAAAGAAAATGCAAGCGCCACTTCCATGAATTTTGACATCCGTATTGGAATCAATACTGGCCCAGTAGTTGCCGGAGTGGTCGGTACCAAGAAGTTCGCCTATGATATTTGGGGCGACACCGTTAACGTAGCGTCACGAATGGAGAGTATGTCCGAGTCCGGTAGAATAAATATATCAGAAATTACTTATTCCATGATTAAAGATTATTTTAACTGTGAGCCTCGTGGAGAGATCAATGTTAAAAATAGAGGACCGGTAAGAATGTATTTTGTAAATGGAATAAAAATGGATATTGTTTAGGTGCTCATTTTTATACCATTCCCAAATTGGCACTCTATGGTATATTGGCGTTTTAGTTTTACAATAGATAGTTTAGATAATAGTATAATTCCACTCCCCTCCTACCCACTTTCGCTAAAAAGTTTCGGAAGACCCAAGCATATAATGTACTGAATTTAAATAAATTACGCACTCTATAGTTTATTTACATAACTATTGGCCGTATAATATGTAGCCAAGTTAGATCTATAAGTAGGAGGAGCTAATACTGGTACTACCCCACTACTCACGCGAACAAATGCTACCCTAAGTCGTCATTATTCATTCCAAAAATTCCGTAACTTACCACTTATTATGCGCGCATAGCAAAAACATAAATAAGCATGACCAATTTCCCACATATTTTTGAACCTCTAGATCTAGGGTTTACTACCCTTAAAAACCGAATTATAATGGGATCTATGCACACCGGGTTGGAAGAGGAGAAAAATGGTTTTGAAAGGATTGCAAATTATTATGCAGAACGGGCAAAAGGAGGCGTTGGTTTAATTGTTTCAGGCGGAATTGCCCCTAATGTACAAGGTTGGACAGGACCGTTTGCTGCACGAATGAGCACTAAAAAGCACGTGAAACATCATAAGATAATTACTGATGCGGTGCATAAAGAAGGCGGTAAAATATGTATGCAAATATTACACGCAGGTCGGTACGGTTATCATCCTTTTGCGGTGGCACCTTCTGCCATAAAATCGCCCATTAGTCCCTTTAAACCTTTTAGATTGAAACCATCTGGCATAAAACGGACCATCCGGGATTTTGTAAATTCGGCCAAACTATCAAAATTAGCGGGTTATGACGGGGTGGAAATTATGGGTTCCGAAGGATATCTAATAAATCAATTTATTGTAGAAAGAACAAACAAACGTAAGGATACCTATGGCGGGAGCTATGAAAACCGAATGCGATTACCCATAGAACTAGTAAAGCAAACTCGAGAAGCTGTTGGTAAGGAGTTTATCATCATCTATCGTTTATCTATGTTGGATTTGGTAGAAAAAGGGAGTTCTTGGGAAGAAGTAGTGGCTTTGGGTAAGGAAATTGAAATAGCAGGTGCCACAATTATAAATACTGGAATTGGTTGGCACGAAGCACGGATACCCACTATTGCTACCTCGGTTCCTAGGGCAGCCTTTACCTGGGTCACTAAAAAAATGAAGGAAGAACTTTCCATTCCGTTAGTTACATCTAACAGAATAAATATGCCAGAAACAGCCGAAAAGATATTAGCAGAAGGTCATGCCGACCTAATCTCTATGGCCCGACCATTTTTGGCAGATTCAGAATGGGTAAATAAAGCGGCAGAGAATAAATCCGACGAAATTAACACCTGTATTGCTTGTAATCAAGCCTGTTTAGATCATGTTTTTGAACGTAAAGTGGCAAGTTGTTTAGTAAACCCTAGAGCATGTCATGAAACGGAACTTAATTATCTTCCAACGGAAAAAAAGAAAAATATTGCTGTTGTAGGCGCAGGTCCTGCAGGATTAGCTGCGGCAACTATTGCTGCACAACGTGGACACCACGTTACGCTTTTTGATGCCGACAAGGAAATAGGAGGACAATTTAATATGGCAAAACAAATCCCCGGGAAAGAAGAGTTTTATGAAACTATCCGTTATTTTAAGAAACAACTAATATTACAAGAGGTAACGGTGAAATTAAATAAAATGGTAGATGCCCAGGATTTAAAAATGGGGAATTTTGACGAGGTTATAGTTGCTACAGGGATCAAACCAAGGACACCAAAAATTGAAGGAATGGATCATCCTATGGTCTTAAGCTATATTGATGTCTTAAAACATAAAAAACCGGTAGGGAAACGTGTTGCGGTTATAGGAGCTGGAGGAATTGGTTTTGATGTGTCAGAATATTTGGCGCACGAAGGGGAAAGCCCCTCATTACATATTGACGCTTGGTTAAAGGAATGGGGAATAGATAAAACAATGAAGGCCAGGAGTGGTATAGAAGGGATCACCGCAGAAATTGATCCCTCACCAAGAGAAATTTTTATGTTTAAGCGTAGTAAGGGTAAATTTGGTGCTAATTTGGGCAAAACTACGGGATGGATCCACCGTTCTACATTGAAAAAGAAAAAAGTACAATTTATTAATAACGTGCAGTACACCAAAATTGACGATGATGGCTTGCATTATGTTCAAAACGGATCTCAAAATGTGTTGTCAGTAGATAACGTTATCATTTGTGCAGGTCAATTACCACATGCAGCGTTGGTAGCCCCGTTAGAAGAAATTGGGTTAAAAGTGCATGTAGTTGAAGGTGCCGATGTTGCTGTGGAATTGGATGCAAAACGCGCCATAGATCAGGCCAGTAGATTGGCGGCTACAATTTAAAAAGTAGATTTAATTTAAAACAAATTTATGACTATATCCAAACTACATTATATATCTCAGGGAAATTCTCCGACAGAACACTTAGAGCATATTCAAAAGGCCTGTACCTCTGGTATAGAATTAGTACAATTGGGTTTAGGAAAGGTTTCAGACAAAAAAATGATGAAACTGGCGCAGGAGGCTAGAGAAATAACTTCTCATTTTCAAACGAGACTTATCATTAATAACGATTATAGGATAGCTAAAGAAATTAAAGCGGATGGTATCTTTTTAGAAAACAGGGACGTCTGCCCTGCCCTAACAAGAAAACAGTTGTACACTTGGCAAATAATAGGCGGTAAAGCCACTACCCTACAAGATTGCGAAACCTTACTTGATAAGAAAGTAGATTACATTTGCTTAGGCCCTTATAGATCAGCAACAGCTAACCCTAATATGAGTCAGCCTTTAGGAATAAATGGATATACGGCAATTGTAGAAATCTTGAAAACTGACACCCCTATTATAGGATTTGGGGAAATCACTATAGATGATATTGCTACTATTTTGGAAACGGGTATTTCTGGTCTAGCGGTTTCAGAAGAGATTACCCGAAATTTCAATAGTATTAGGAAGTTTAACCAATTACTAAACGCCTCTTCCACACAAGAGCAGCGCTATACTTTTACACAAAACAAGAAGGATAATTTATAAAATATACATTGAAAGAGAAAAGTAATCCATCGATGGTTGTTGTTTTATTTTTAAATAGGTATCCATAAAAAAAGCCCATCTAAATAAATAGATGGGCTTGAAGTAACTTGAAGTATATGTATTAGATAACTTTTACGTTTACTGCGTTTAAGCCTTTGTTACCTTCTTGAAGATCAAATTCAACTTCGTCGCCTTCGCGTACTTCGTCAATTAATCCAGAAATGTGTACAAAGTGATCTTTTTCAACTCCTTCTTCAGTGATAAATCCAAATCCTTTAGTGTCATTGAAAAATTTTACTGTTCCTTTATTCATTGTAATATTTATTAAATTTATAATACTTAAAGTGCAAAGGTGATGCCATTTTTTCAATAAACAAGCTTTTATTTATTATTTCTTTTAAAAGTATTGAAACTGCACCTTTAAAAATCCATTTATTCAATGTCAATTATGCTTTAAGATATTCGCATAAAACAACTGGAGATCTATAAAAATCATCATTAAGCTCACGTATTCAATGAAGGATTAGTTCCCATGCCTGGGGTATTGTTTTTTCTAATTTTCTTGTAATTTAGAAATTACGGCGCCCACTTCATTTTTCTCAAACTTTCCAATAGTTTTTAAAATAAAACGAACTAAACGTGACTTAGGGGACTTTATAACTTTACTGAGTTGCAGCACCATGGAATCTATGCCATTAATAGTATCCCCTTGTTTATCCGATCCAAGAGCCCAAAGTAAATTGGTACTATTCCACGCTTGTTCCCGGGCTTTCCGCATACTAAAATCAATAATTTTTTCATCGGAATTTTCACCAATCATATCCAACAAAAAAAGCATATAAGAAACACTGCTCAGTCTATCCTGAAACTCATTGACTATACTAAAAAGAATATCATTTATCTTATTAAAATCATTTTTAATTTCAGCCAACTCAATACCATTCATGGATGTGCTTGTTGCAATAGCCAAATCCAGATTGATATGCGCATTCATACCTAAAAGAATGTGCTGTATTATGGTTAAGGGTTCATTTTTATTTGTAAATGCAAATTCCCAAGCTTTAGGGACGCTATTGTTGATTTTATAATTTTTGTAAGCATTGAGGTAAAGATTGGCGAAAACAACATCCATTTTCTCCATACGCGGGTTGTCTTCAAAATTTTGTAATTGAATTTCCTTAAATATTTCTGAGGTTGTCCTTCTATAAACATAAGCAAATAATCCTAATCGGTCATTCGAAGCAATAGCATCTTCAATGATGATATCCAATTCATTAAGAACTTCTTGGATGGTAGTTGGGCTATTCATTACATTCTTTAGTTGATTAAAAATAACTCAAAACACCCTATTACCGGTTTAAACAAAGCGATTTAGGCCTTATCGTCTGTTAATTTCAATCTATTATTGGAATTACGGCAGAGATAAAAGACAGTCGTGGGTTATTGCACTAAATGAGGGGAGAACCTTATAAAGATAATTAATTTTTCTAAGCAATTTATTTACGGAAGTTGAATAGTACGGTATCTCATTAAAGACTTACCCTTCATTAGTATAATGTGTCTACCATAAACTAAACCATTTCTTGGAATTGAAGTTTAGCATCGTTTTCCTATTCTTATATGCTCAAATGAGTACTATTCAACAACACTATCTGAAAATTGGATTATTACTAGAAATGTATAACATGAGTATGGAGTAAAAGGAGTATTAATTTTCCCACGCCGCATCTATCATTTTCTCTAATCCGTATGCTGGCCTCCATCCCAGCAACAATTTTGCTTTATTATTATCTAACCAAGTGGAATAGTATTTCGTTTCTACCGGCACCGACTTAATTTTACGGGTTTCTAAAAGGTAATTGGCCGCTTTCCCATAATCAAAAGGCTCATCCATGGACATATTAAATGTCTGTTGTTTTGCCTCCTTGTGATCTAGGGTAATCTGTATAGCTGTAACTAGGTCCTTTAGATGCACCATATTCCTTTTCATTGGATTTCCATCAATGTCTAACATAAGTGGAATGATATTCTCTTTCTCATATTTCATTGCGGTAATAGGGCTCACCATTTGGTGCCATTCGGGTACGCCAAATACCTGCTTCCCAAAGCTGAGATGCCGCTTTAAATCGTTCCCCTCCATTATCCATGGTGCGCGAAGACAGCATCCATCCACATTATATTGTATAAAATACTGCTGCAGCATCGTTTCTTCCAGTACTTTAGACAGGGCATAACCTCCAGGGTAAGCTGTATGAGGTTGTTCTTCCGTGATTGGGTTTTTATGCGGATAGAAATAATGCCCAACAGATGCATCTCCCCCAATCAAGATAAAGCGTCTAAAACTACTGGACGCTCTACAACTTTCCAATAACCAAAACAATCCCTTTATCGCAACGTCCATAATGGTTTCTGTGTCCTCCTTGGGAGTTGCCAAGTGAACCACATGGGTAATGCCCTTCATAGCATTTTAAACCGTTTTTCTATCCGATATGGAACCACGGATTACCTCTAATCGAGCATTAGAGGGTATACTACGCTTGTGACAGAGGGCTCTAATGGTACCCTTTTCTTTTGGATCGCTTAGAAAGGTGTTAATAAAAGCTTGACCCACCTTTCCAGTAGCACCGGTAACTAAAATTTTCTTTTCCATCGAATTTATCCGTGTTGCTTAATTTATAATTTCTAAGTAATATATTTAGAACCGATATCAGTATGAATGATATAACCAAAAGATAATAAATAATGGTGTTGTCGCCTTATTATTTACCCTTGATAAGAGGTGTCAATTTCAATAAAGCTCTTTCTAAGAAAATTTGCTATACATTTTGGATAATCCAATTATTCCGAAGAATTCATTAGACCACCTTTTCCACAAAAACTCCAAAAATAGCGTTATCCATAAATTAAGAAACTATTGTAAAGTTATACGTTCCCGTTGGTGGCACTGAATATCTTTGTTGTATTTATTAGAAGATCCGGGGAGATAACTGAGCCATAGTTTTATTATATATATAAGTATTTAACAGTTTATTAATGAGATTTGAAGTACATTTTACCTATAAAACGCCTAAAAATTAAAGAAAAATCTTAAATAAATCGCGAATTAGAGGTGAATTCTAACTAAAAACGTCTAATTTCATTAGGGAACCACTAAATCGTAATAAAATGAAAATTAAATGTTTATTACCCGTATTAATTTTGGGGTTATTTTTGATAATAGGTTGCGAACAGGAAACTGTTATTTTCCAAACCAAGCAATTGAAGCAACTAACTGAAATAGAATTAAAGTTTGATGCACCAAACCAAGGAAAGCTCAACCAACATATTTTGGCTGAAATTTCTAAGGCTACTAAAACCAGTAAAGGTGGAGGCGAAATTAAAGAATTGGCCTTGGCCAGTGATCAATTTGAAACGATCAATAAGAAGCTGAAGCCTTTCGGGATGGCACTGCTTAAGGTAGAGGCCATGAGTAATAGGGTCCCCATTGTTATCTTTGACAAGCAGTTTGAATTAGTATTGGAATACACCTCTTGGGTAAAGGATGATCCTAGAAGAGGAAATGGGAAAAACGTAAGCTATAACGTATTTGAACCCTTGAGTTATGCAAATGGTAGTATTCCCACGGAAGCAATTTCTGATGATGCATATATGAATTGGGGAAATAGTAGGTGCGGAAAAGCATCTATAATCAAAGAGCCTAACCTTGATACTTTTAACAGTGCCATCCTTTCTATAGGTGGGGAGGCAGGGAATCCCTTTACCGATATTAATATTCTAGGGCATGTTCCAGGCTTTGTTTTTGGTTTTATCGATGGTCTAGACCCAAAAAGTACTTTAGGGGTTACCTTTAGCTTTATTTTTGTGGATGAAGAAGGAAATCCTACCGATATAGATAATGATGGA
This sequence comes from Arenibacter certesii DSM 19833, assembly GCF_000429545.1. Taxonomy (GTDB): domain Bacteria; phylum Bacteroidota; class Bacteroidia; order Flavobacteriales; family Flavobacteriaceae; genus Arenibacter; species Arenibacter certesii. The sequence continues at coordinate 43,595 of NZ_AUCB01000029.1, read as the reverse complement.
AAAGCAGACACCTCTTTAAAAGAGGTTTGGTTTAACGACGACTTTCTATGGACGGATACCCCCTCCACAAATCCAGGGATCGATTTAGCCTCGGTACTTACCCATGAAATTGGACATACTTTGGAAGCAGGCCATTTTGGAGTAGGTTTTTTAAACTTGAGAGCCGAAGGATCAGTAAATTATTTTCCAAGAGCCGTTATGAATGCCTATTATTATGAACCTATCCATAATTTAAGAAGAACAGACAAAGCATCTTATTGTATTACCTTTGGAGATTGGCATTAAAAGAAGACTGGGAGTTTAAATAAAACCCTATAAATTGGCTAAAATAGGTGTATAAGTTACGTTGTATTTACATTATCTAACCTATTTATGCACCTATTGTAATTTATTATCTGCAGATCACATATCTTTTTCCTACACCTTCGCTGTATGAAACAAAAAGAGCTTTTACTTAGGACAATCGTTCTAATTAAAAGCTCTTTTATCACTATATTCCTTTATAAAGTAAAACTTATTTAAAGAAGATAATACTATTTTAGTTTACTTTTTCTTGGTGTTTACAAAACCTATCGGTTGAAGCAGAACCTCCCTATTTGCAATATTAATACCATGAGTCTCACCCGTTCCGTCGTCTCCAAGGTTATTAGGATCTACCCCAGGTGTGTCCCGTGGCAAATCATATTTTTCACCTACCATAGCCGCCCCATAACCAAGATCTCTCATGGAGCCTGCTGTAATTCTACTTAATGGGTTCTCCCCTAGATTTAAGTAACCAGTCATCAATTCATTTTTAAGTATAGATTCGCGCCAGTGACCTAATGCTGTACCCGGTCCTCCCATATTTTCAATTGGTAATTCGCCGGTTCCTCCCTCAGCATTCCAAAAAACGTTGGCCATTTTTCCTGTGAAATAAGGATTGCTATTTGGTCCTTTACGTAATGTTCTAGCATAATAGGGTTCTACATTCCAAAGAGTACCTAAACCTAAAACGTGACCCATTTCATGAACTATTACCTCTTCGAAGAGATCTAATTCTTCTAGAAAATCCAAATCATCTACGTCAAAAAACATGACCCCGGATAATGGTAAGAAATCACTGGTACGCACAAAACTTGGTCCGGCTTGTCCAAGGATACCTCCTGGACCATCAATGGGTGCCAGCGCAACTTCAATAACAACATCATCTATTGTTCCTTCTATATCTGGAAAACCTTGAAACGCAGAAGGGACACTGCCCGTAAATGAAGGTACGTCCTTTATAATAATTCGTTCCCATCTGGCCGCAGCAGCTTCAAATACTTCGACTTGTCTTTCTGTAGGTGGTAATAAATATTTCAATGTAATATTAAATCGTCCTCGGTCTACCCCCGGAGCTTCTGTTGTTTTTAACACAGTAGTGGTTAAATCATCTATGATAATGGGTTCCGTAGGCGGTGCCTTCAATGCCAATACTACATCTTGGGTTTCTGAAGCAGCAGGTTCCTGATTCTCCAGTGCATCTTGTGAACAAGAAGTGAATAATAATGTTCCTGTAATGGAGCACAAAGTCAATAAGCTGTTAAATCGACTTTTTCTTAGCGGATTAAGAACAAAAATACCCTTGAGATTAGGAAATATTCCCATTATCCATGCAAAAATAGTGTGCTGATTAGTTTTTTTCATAATTTCATATATTTAGGTTGATTAAATAATCACCACCACCTAAAATAGGTGACGATGTTAAAAGTTTATTAAATCTATAAAATAAATGATACAAATCCTACGATTTTAATAGCGGTTATTACTGCTTACTTTATTGAAAACTCACTGATTGTTAAGAGATTTCAACCTAAAAAGCAAGGGAATTAGACCTTTCAAGTAATAAGGGAAATGAAATTAGTACGGACTCAATTCCACTGATTGATCCTACTCATGGATAAATACGGGATGTAAAGTCAATTTATATTTTAAAACATTTCCATATTATTAAAAGAATGAATAGTCTATAGATTATGTTTATTTGTTCCGACTTTCTGTAAACGGTTGCGATAAAACAGCACCTTTTATAATGATAATTTTAAAACTAATCTATTTAAATACAGATTTCTTAAGAGATTGAAACAGAAATGGTTATATTTAGTAGATAAATCATGCATTACGGACTCGTTCTGCATCCTTATAAATTTAAACAACAACGATTATGAACCGATTAAAAGAATTTAAATACCTTAGTTTGGTTATGCTCCTTTTCTTTTTCCTTGCCGCCGGAACACTGAGTTCCTGCAGAGATCAGAAAAAGAATGAAAACACGGAACACCACGATACAAATAGTGATGAACACCCAACAAAAGATATGGAGGAACATCCTACCAAGGATAAAGACTCTTCTGAACACCCTACAAAAGCCGAAGATGAGCATCCTAACTAGTTTTTTATAAAGGCTTTGGTTTTAAGGGCTTACTGACAACATCTCGTAATTCTACTATCTAGTGTCATATCAACTTGAAATGGCACTAGATTTTCTACGAAATGAAAAGAAAGTTTGTGGAAATGCCATAGTTTCTCCTATTTCCATAACCGGATATGCCAAAAAATTTATGGGTCCAGAGGTTGGGCTTGGTTCTATTATAAGATCTCGTCCTCGAGTAAATTCGATACGATTTGCAGGATGCCTCCCGAAATAGTAGGTAGCCAAAGCGGTATATTTATTTGCTTCACTAATATCTACAGGCCACCATTTACCCTCTGCAAAAAATTCTGCCCAACAATGATAGCCATCAATACCTCCTTCGTCACGATCTGATGGAATGGATGCCCCAACGGCAAATCTAGAGGGAATTCCTGCCGATCTAGCCAAGGATATAAAAAGTGAATGAAACTCAGTGCAATTACCGGTAAGGGCATCGCACGCATAAACAGCATCGCCAGTACCATACTTGCCCGCCTTAATATATCGCATTTCATCAATCACATAGTCATACAACGCTCTGGCCTGCATTATAGTACCGACATTTTTTTTATCACCAATAATAGAGTCTGCCAATAGTTGAAATCGGTCCCCTACCGGCATCAGCAAACTAGCATTAAGGTATCTTGTTGGTGAGGCATTTTCTTCATAAGGTACTTTCTCTAACCTTTTAACATTATATACAAATTCCATTTTCTTTCCGCTATGCACCGGGGCAAGTTCCATATATAAGATGGCGTTGTCGTTCCCCTTGTCTTGAAGAATCTGATGCTTTTCGGGAGTCCCTATAGATACTATTTCTATATTTTGAAAACGATCGGTTTGTGGAATTGGAATCCATATTTTTCCCGGTTCTTTTATTTCCGGTAGGGTAACCTCATAGGTAAATTCAAATTGGTCCTCTCCCTCTATGACTCCCAATAAGTCTGGTGATGCATTTTGTATAGGCATTCTATACCAGGTCTTGTCCTTTCGCTGTTTCCAGGTGTAAAAAGGTTTCCCATTTAGCTTGTGCAAAGTATTTTCAGTAACCGTCATGTTGCCTGGATCTCCGTCTAAGAAAAAATCCACATCATAAACGTCCCCATTTATATCGGCAAGATCTACACAGGCGAAATGACGTTGAGGGCCCAAATTGGAAAGGTATTCAGTATGTACACGTACCAACTGTAGACGTAGTTCTTTATCCTCTGTTTCCATATGGAAATACCCACCTCCTTCTTCTACTTTTTTGGCAATATTCGCTTTAATACCTTCTTCAATATCGGCAGTCACTATATTAGGTATGTTATTATCTGCAAGTGCGTTATCTTCCTTTTTATGTTTTGTACTTGTATTGCAGGCCATCATCATGGCAAGTAGAAATGCAATAGTAAATCCAGAATATTTCATGTTTAGGTATCTTATGATTGGCATGAATTTACAATAATAATACGGTTCTCCAATAAAGAATAGGCATCCAAGTCCACCAATGACGCTATTTTAGCTCCCCTTAATTTTTTAACAAGGAAGATAGTTTTAAAGTTTGTATGTATAATGGCAGTAGTGAATTTAAAATTAGGAGGTCAATTCAAAATAGGCCTGTATCTCGCTTGCGGTTGCCCTGGCAGTCTTCCCTACCCCATAAATGGTTGCGGAGGCAAAACCTGTCCAGCTTCCATATCCTACCAACCAAAGATTAGGTTCTTTTAGGCTACGGGTGTTTTTGGTTATAACGCGGTTATCTTTAACAATATTTAAAGGTTGTAAATGGTATAGATTAGCTCTAAAACCAGTGCACCAAATTACCGCGTGGAAGGCTTCCTTTTCACCATCCTGCCATATAACTCCATCTTCATAAAAAGAAAGGAAAGGTCTTACAGCATTGTAAATACCCCTTTTAAGGCCCTCTTTAACGCTATCTACTTGCACGATATCGCTTAATGAAACTTCCTCCTCAAAGTTGTGTGTATTGTTGTCTAGATAACTCGAATTCGCTTTTACAAATAGATAACGACCGTCTATCTCTTCTGGCATAAACTGTGGTACTTTTTTAGTTACCCACTTTGTCTTTGCTACTTTGGACAGCTCTGATAAAATTTGAGCGCCAGAATTACCTCCGCCCACTACAAGGACTTTCTTTCCTTGAAATGATTTCGGGTCACTATATTCTGCTGAATGTAGCTGTACTCCCTTAAAATTATTTTGATCTGGATAATTGGGTATATATGGGTTTTTAGCGGTTCCGGTAGTGCTTACCACAGTTTTTGCTTTATAAACACCTTTACTAGTAATTATTTTAAATAGCCCATTTTCTTTTTCTACCCGGAGTACCTCTGTACTTCTTTTAATTGGAAAACTATATCGCTCTTCATAAGCCGTGAGATAGTTGATGAACTCTGCTTTTGTAGGATATTCTTCTTTAGTCTTCGGCATTTGCCAACCCGATAAGGAACTATATTGAGATGGAGAAAATAATTGCAAACTCTCCCATGTTTGTAACCAAGCTCCACCTGGTTTATCTTGATTGTCCAATATTAGGTACTCCAAAGCACTCCTTCTCAAAAAATAGGCTACCGATATTCCAGCCTGTCCACCTCCTATTATGATAGTATCATAGATAATCAATGTAAATAGCTTTATAAGATTAATGCGCTTGTTATTTTATTCTAAAGTTCATTTAATTTTAAGTAAATCTATCTTTTGTTTAGGATCTGCAAATTCTTATAGCTTTAAAGAATTATAAAAGGGTCCCCTATAATTATAATACTGTTACACGTACCTTTTTATTTTTTAATTTGGTGTTGTTCAGTTTATCAACCAGTTCGTCAGCAATTGCTAAAGGGACGGCTACAAAAGCACAATTTTGCTTTAGTTCAATAACTCCTAATTGATCTTTATTGATAGCTCCTTGTTTAAAGAACAGACCTGCTATATCGCCTTTGGAAATTTTATCCTTTCTTCCCCCAGAAACAAATAAGGTTTCCCAGTATTGTGGTTTATGGAGAGCTTTATTGGAAATATTGATGCCTTTAACATTCTGAATAAATTCTGGCAAAATTTCATTTTCCCATTTTAGAACATAGGCAGTTCCCTTTGAATTGACCCTTGCCGTTCTTCCATTTCTATGAATAAACTCTTCTTCATGAATAGGTAATTCATAGTGGATTATATAATTCATTTCAGGGATATCTATCCCTCGTGCGGCCAAGTCGGTAGCGATTAGCACTTGTACCGATCCATTTCTAAATTTAATTAAGGCCCTTTCCCTATCTTTTTGCTCCATTCCCCCTGAAAAACAAGCGTGATTTATTTTATTCCGTATTAGGAAGTTACTCACTTGATCTATACTATCCCTTAAGTTACAGAATATAATTCCAGGCTCATTTCCAATATACTGAAGGAGCTCTACTAGGGTTTTTAATTTGTTCTTATCTGGCGAGACCACCGTTTTAATGGCCAATTTTGAACCGGATTTTTCTTTTAAATAATTAACCACTGTCGGTTTATTCAATCGAACAAAACCTGGAACAGTAACAGCTTGGGTAGCAGAGGTTAAAATACGTTTATTTACACTTGGTAACTGACTTAAAATGGCTTTCATTTCCTCTTCAAACCCATCTTCCAAGGACTTGTCAAACTCATCCAAAATAAGTGTTTTAATACTAGCCTTTGAATATCGCTCACTATCAAAATGATCCAGTACTCTCCCTGGTGTTCCAATTAAAATAGCGGGAGTGTGTTTTAATTCGATTTTATCTTTAGATATGGGCCTGCCTCCATATACTGCATTTACTTTAAAACCGGAGCCCATGGAACGGATAACCTGTTCTATTTGAATAGCTAATTCCCTAGAAGGGACCAGAATTAAAGCTTGAATTTCTTGCGACTCGGGATCTAAGAGTTTCAATAATGGCAGTGTAAACGCTAACGTTTTTCCTGTTCCCGTTGGGGATAATATAATTGTATTGGTCGTGTTTTCAATTACGGAAACAGCCTCCACTTGCATGGGATTTAGTTTGTAAATATTTAATTTTGATAAAATATCCTCTTGACTTTTAATATCGTTTGCCATACTACTTATTTCTTTTTCTTCTTTTTAGGCGTTTCAGTTTTTACCGTTGAAATATTGGAATGCGCTATATAATCTGCTAAAATTTTATCCACTAGCTCCTCTTTTGTCAAGTGATGGAAAATTGTCTTTATTTTAGCTTTAAAATCTTCGGATAACTCCTTATTAGGTTTTGTTTTAAAAATTTTCTTCGCCCATATTAATGCATTATTCTCATCTATACTCTGTGCATTCGCTTTTTCAAACCGATTAAAAGTAATTCCTAATTCCCTTTCAAACTCGGCAATTTCATGAACTTCCTCCTGTTGTAAAACCGTTAAAGAAAGTCCTTTTGCTCCTGCCCTAGCCGTTCTACCACTTCTATGTACATAGGTGTCATAGGTGTCCGGCAAATGGTAATTAACAACATAAGAAATTTCTTTTACATCAATACCACGAGCTGCCAAATCGGTAGCCACTAAAATATCTATATGTCCCTCTCTAAATTGCCCCATAATCCTATCTCGGATACCTTGGGTTAAACTACCATGGATGGCACCAGAAGAGAACTTATTTATGGCCAAATTTTTAGCTAATTTATTAACAGCTGCTTTCGTTTTACAAAATATAATACCGCGTTCCCCTTCTTTAGAACTCAAAAAATGAAGTAATACCTCCAGTTTTTCTATAGGTTCTACAACCACATATTGATGATCTATTCCTTGATGACCAATGGTTTCCATGTCCGCCTCTATATGCACCACATTTTTAGACATATAATTTTGAACCAATTGCTTAATAGTTCCTGGCATGGTAGCCGTAAACAATAAGGTTCTCCTAGCTTTCGGAATCTCTTTAATAATAGTATCCACTTCTTCTTTTAAGGCGCCTACCATCTCATCTGCCTCATCTAAAACAAAGTATTTTAAATTTTTAACATTGATGGAGCCTCGTTTAATTAAGTCTACCAATCGTCCGGGAGTTGCCACCACTATATGAGTTGCAGCTTTTAATCGCTCTATCTGAGGTTTAATGGGTATACCACCACATACGGAAGCAATGGAAATTTTAGGGCTATGGGATGCAAAAGATACTAAATTTGAATAGATCTGCTGTCCTAATTCCCTTGTAGGAGCCAAAATCAAAGCCTGTACATTGGAGTTATCTGTATTGATCATTTGCAGTAATGGCAATCCAAAAGCAGCGGTCTTTCCTGTTCCCGTCTTTGCTAAAACAACAACATCATTACTTTGATCTAGAACAACGGGAATGGTTTTCTCCTGAATATCCGAAGGAACAGAAATTTGTAAATCGGCTAAACTTTGTTGAAGTTGTTCATTAATCCCTAAATCTGAGAATTGCTTTGGCATAAATTATTTTTTAGCAAAGATAGTGACTGTTATTTGGGGAATACTATGAATTAGCACGGTTGTTACTTTTATTTCCTTACTGTATCACTTTCCAAAATAAGGAATTGTATTAATTGGTTAAGGATGCCATGAATTTTGGATAGATTCTTATTATTTTAGTCTACTAACCAAATAATGAGGAGTTCTCCTTACAATCTTTCAATTCTTTATATTAAAAGCATTGCTATTATGAACTGCATAAAAACATAATGCAACTGTTTTAAAAATGTGCTTATGAAGTATTTACAGCTTCAAATTCTAAAAAAATAGGAGAGCACTGTTCAAAAAGCAGCCAGTTAATTGGCGTATAAATGGACTCCTCACTTTTATTACCGATCAAAATTGAAATCGCTTGCATTTCCTTTCCGGAATAATTGGGCATATCCAATCAGTTTCCCCTGAAACCAGAATAAAAATCTCAGAAGGTAATGCCCTGAGACACAACGCCCATAACCCCATCATCAATCACCACCCAATTTGAAAGGTCCTCGGTATTCTTAAAATCAAAAATAAGCAATATAGATTCTGTGGACATGATACAATGTATAATAAAGAATAAAATATCCATTTTACTTTGTCAAAATAAATTTAGTAATTGTTAAACAAAAAAAACACTTTTCATAAACTAAAATTTCTCCTATATAGGTGAATTTAATATGTTAGTATACCGTAAAAATTCAAGAGAATTAATTTTAGGGCGGATTTAAATAAATGGTTACTTTTCCCGTAAACTTATCAGATGAAAGAATCACGTTGGACCGAGAGTTTATATGATTACTTAAATAACGAAGAGGATGCAAGGGCTTGTAAAGAAATCAATGAGGAAGCTTGTCAATACACGCCCAAGAATTACTTCATAATAATGATCAGCAATATCTTCACCAAACTTGGTGACACCCTAAGCAATCCCAAAACGGTACTAACTTGGGTGATGAGCTATGTGAATGCCCCCGTATATTTAATCAGTTTTATTGTCCCCATACGTGAATCTGGTTCTATGCTTCCTCAAATTGTGATTGCAAGTTATATTAGAACCAAAAAAAAGCGAAAATGGGTCTATGTTTTTGGCAGTATTTTTCAATGTCTAAGTATTATGGCAATTGGTTTGGTAACACTTCATACTACGGGTGCCAAAGCAGGCTGGTTAATTATGTTTTTCCTTATTATTTTCAGCTTGTCTAGAGGATTGTGCTCAGTTGCTTCTAAAGACGTATTGGGTAAGACAATACCTAAACAAAAAAGAGGGAAACTTAAAGGGTATACCGCTTCTGCCTCTGGTATTTTGGTATTATTGGCTGGATTATATTTAATGTATCAATCCAAAAGTGGTGCTGATAGTACCTTTTATAGCTATACCCTCTTTTTTGCGGGTAGTATGTGGTTGATTGCTGCTGTAATCTATGCCATGATCAGAGAGTTTCCAGGAGAAACTTCCGGAGGAAAGAATGGATGGAAAGAAGCTATGGAAAGAATGAGCCTAATTGGGAGTGATAAAAATCTTAGAAATTTCGTAATTGCAAGATCTCTTTTACTGTGTTCTGCACTAACGGCGCCTTTCTATGTGCTACTTGCTCAAGATATATTAGGAAAAGAGGGCTATTTGATGGGTTTATTTATTTTGGTAAATGGATTGGCTTCTATATTAAGCGCTCCAATTTGGGGAAGGATGGCCGATGTTTCCAGTAAGAATGTAATGGTCATTGCTGCCATTATTGCTTCCATGCTCGGAATAGTTATGTTTATACTTATTTCTTACATTCCCGTTATAAGAAACGCAGCATGGTTATATCCTTTGGCTTTTTTTGTTTTAGGAATTGCACATAGTGGGGTCCGTTTGGGACGAAAAACCTATATAGTGGATATGGCCGGAGGAAATAAACGTACCGATTATGTCTCCGTAAGCAATACCATAATAGGCCTTATACTATTGGTAACAGGCGGTATTAGTGCTGTGGCCTCCATCATTTCTATAGAAGGAGTTATTTTAGTCCTTTCACTATTTGGAGTTCTAGGTGCGTATAAAAGCTATAAACTACCAAACGTAGAGTAAGGGTCAAACGTCCTATTCATACGATTCCATACATGCTAGGTAAGTACATCTGGCACGGAAAGGAAAATAACGATAACAAATCTACGCCCGCCTGAACGGATACGGGCAGGCCCGCGTCAAAGCAAACTTATCTCATTTTGTGAGTTCATTTAGATTTAGCTGTTTGCTAAATCCGCCAATGCATTTTCAATTAATTCATTTCCAGACACTATTTCAAAACAATCGTGGGAAGCGGCATCCTCATGCAACGTCTTAGTCAGTACATGTGCAACATCCTCTCTACTAATGCTTCCTCGTTCATTTAAGGGTTGGCCAACCCTAATCTTACCTATTCCCTTATCATTAGTTAGTGAACCTGGTCTTACTATAGTATAGCGAATATTGCTTGTTTTAAGATATTCATCAGCATTGTGTTTTGCTTTTAGGTAATCTTTAAGTTCTGTCGCCTCTTCTGGATGTTCTGCACCCATAGAACTAAGCATAACAAATTTCTTGATATTATGATTCTTTGAGGCGTCAATCATTTTCTTTGCTCCTTCCTGATCCACTTCAACTACTTTTTTACCGCCGGATCCCGCTGCAAACACTACCTTGTCTACATCTATAGCGTCCATAATATGTGTAATATCCTTTTCAAGATCTCCAATAACTGTTTGTATTCCTTGGTCTGAGAATTCCCTAATTTGGCTTTCTTTACGCACCATAGCTATCGGTTCAAAATAAGGTGATGATTTCAAGATGCTAACGACTTTTCTTCCCGTGGTACCTGTAGCCCCTACGACGAGTATGTTTTCCATGATATAATGTTTTTACAAATTTCGTCTTAATGGGAGAGATTTATGAATGTTAATGCATTTAGCCTAAACCCATATCCCAACATGAATGTTTAAGTCGTTAAAAAACAATTACCGTTTTCCCTATTGTTTTCCCCGATTCTTGAAGCTGGTGTGCTTTTTTCAAGTTGTCTACAGTAAACCCTGATAATGTTGTTTTTAAGGTGGTTTTCAGCTTTCCTGTATCTAACAACCTCCCAATTTTATTAAGAATCCGATGTTGTTTATCAATATCATCCGTGGTATACATGGAACGCGTATACATAAATTCATAGGAGAAGGTCACACTTTTATTTTTTAAAAGGTTTAAATTTAAGGGTTCACTACTTCCGGTAATGGAAACAATATGTCCTTGAGGTTTAATAATATCGGCTGCAAGTTCCCAATATTCCTTTAGGTCTACAAAGTCTAAAATGTAGTCGACTTGAGCGTGTCCTAATTTTTCCAATTCTTTCTTCAAGTTACGGTAATCTACCACATGATTGGCACCCAGTTTTGTGCACCATTGTGCAGATTCTGGTCTAGATGCGGTTGCGATTACAGTTAAATTGCCCACCTTTCTAGCTAATTGAATACAAATGGAACCTACACCTCCTGCTCCACCCAGGATTAAAACGGTTTTTCCCTGATCGATTACAGGATCTATCCTTATACGATCGAATAGTGTTTCCCAGGCTGTTAATCCTGTTAATGGAATGGCTGCAGCTTCTGCAATAGTAAGATTTTGAGGTTTTGAACCTACAATTCGCTCATCCACCAATTGATATTCTGCATTACTACCATTTCTAGTTATATCCCCAGCATAATACACTTGGTCCCCTACCTTAAACTTTGAGGTTTTACTACCTACTTCCTCTACGGTTCCCACGGCATCCCAACCAATAATTTTGGGGATCTCTAGAACGGTATCTATGGCGGCATTCTGCCTTACCTTATAGTCGACGGGATTGACAGAGATCGCCGCAATTTTCACTAGTAGGTCATGTCCTTTTGCCTTAGGTTTATCAGTTTCAAACGTTATAAAACTATTAGTATCGGTTATGGGTAATGATTGTTTAAATCCTATTGCCTTCATTCTTTAATTATTTAGATGTTATATGGCTTATTTCCAGGTGATTGGAAAAGCTTATGAATTTCCTTTAGGTAAGGAAATAGATACACATTAATTTACTACAGATATGGGAACTAACAAAATGTTAATCTATTTAAATCAAAAGTATTAATTGATTGAATAAATACCATTTCTAACAAAATAAGCAGACCGCACAGATAAACAAGTAATGATCAGATATTTCTGTTGGTTTTGAGGATGATTAAAATCTGATATTAGAGAAAAGGGGAAAGTAACCTAACTGCCCTCTCCCAAAGATGATATATTTTGGACCTGTTTATCCAATCATGGGCATTAATTTCGGTGGCATGCTTCAAATCCTCCACAAAAGCCTGATACAATTCTGAGGTAAGATCCGGGCTGTAAAGCATAGCATTCACCTCAAAATTTAGATCAAAACTCCTATAGTCCATATTTGCAGATCCTATAATGGACAACCCCCTATCAATTACCATGGTCTTTGCATGGACAAATCCTTTATTATAAAGAAATATTCGCACATCGTGCTGCAATAATTCGGTATAATAAGACCTTGCGGCCGCATCAACCATTTTTGAGTCCGATATGCCAGGAACCAATAAAATAACTTCAACCCCACTCTTGGCGGCAATGATAATGGCATCCATAAGACTGTCTCCTGGAATAAAATAGGGGCTGGTAATTAATATCCGCTCTTTGGCCGAGGTAATGGCCTGCATCAGGGAGTAGAAAATAACAGGTAAGGTAGAATCGGGACCGGAAGGTACAATCTGCACCAATTTTTGCTGTATTAGGACATTTTTATTGGGGGACGGGAAATAATTCTCGTTGTATTCCAACTTATTTTCACTGCAAAAATTCCAGTCACATAAAAACAAGTACTGTAGATAGAGCGTAGCAATACCATTTATCATTAGATGGGTATCTCTCCAATATAATCCATTTTTATCTTCGGTATCATTCCTGTACTTATCGCTGATATTAATCCCTCCAATGAAAGAGGTTTCTCCATCAATTATAATGATTTTTCTATGGTTACGGTAGTTTAATCTACTTGCCAGAGCATACCATTTTATTTTATAAAAAGGGGCGGTCTCTACTCCAGCATCCGCTAACCTTTTAAGAAACTCGGATCCCAATCCATGGCTCCCAAAATCATCATACATAAAACGGACTTCTATCCCTTCAGTAGCTTTTTTAATAAGCATTTGGGCTATTTCATTTCCCGTTTCATCATTCTCGTAAATGTAATATTCTAAGTGAATATGCGATTTAGCAGCATCTAATGCGTGTAATAATTCAGGAAATTTTTCTTCTCCATTCAAAAGAAGTTTAACGGCATTGTTTGCTGTTAAGGGGCTACTGCTAGATTTTCGGATGAACTCAACTAGATTTCTATGCTTTATAGGTATTAACCCAGAATTCAAGATTGTTGCAGAATAAGTAAACATCCGATTCCTTAATTCTTCACGTAATTTCTTGTCCTGATCTATTTTTTTGGAGTAGAGTTTTCGTTTGCGATAGTTCACCCCAAACCAGAAATAAAACAAAATGCCGAGCACGGGTATCATAACAATAAAAAGAATGTAAGCAAGTGCCTTGGACCCACTCCGTGTGTCATACAATACACGGAAAATCACCAAAAACATTATGATTACGTATAAAATTTCTAATAATAAAATCCAATTCATGCCTACCCTAAATTAGTTATGTTTCTTTTTTTATTATTCATATTTAACGGATAAAAGTAAGGTTTAGCAAGGAAGATAAAATTCTGATCATTGGTTGGTAATTTGATACTTCACAATTATACTCACAAGCATTAAATGAACGACTAAAAAGAAAGAAGTCCTAATAGTTTATTTTTTAGAATATATGCTTAACCAAATATAATCAATTCCAAGTGTCTCTAATATTATAATCTGATCAGTTATTAAAGAGATCATGGCTATTATGAAATTGAAAAAAAAAGTCGCTTTGATCTTTATTTTTATAAAGTAGGGTGACTTTTCGTTATAATTCTTTAAATTCAGGTAGTTTCTTTGATCTATATCCCCCTTATTGACATTACACTAACCTTATAAAATAAAAGATTTATGAAGTGCTTACACCTATCCCGAACTTATTCTGCACTCGTTAAAAAAGGCGGTATATTTATTTTTGGTATCGTATTCCTTGGGAGTTGCTCTGCTAATAAACGATCTTATGCTATTAAAGGGGAAAAAGTAGAAATTGAACTCTTGGAGCATGAAAAACAGTTAGAAGGTTTTCTTCCATCCGTTCTTGGATTGGTGATTCCAAAGCTTATAAATTGGGGTGTTACCGGAACAAAAACCCTGATAGATAAACAAGCCGAAAAATATACGGCAGATTATAGTGCCAGCATCTCTAGAAACGACTTTTATTTACCGAGCGAAGGAGAAAATAGGCTGAAGCAAAAATATAGGGGAATTCAAATCTCTAGAAAGGCCGCTATATCATCTAAAAATAAGGAGAGTTCAACAACAGAACTGTCAAGCAATTTTATTTTTCATTTCGATTTAAATCCTGAAAGAACATTTATGTCCTTAAACCCTAAGAAAATTGCCGTGTATTATGCAAAAGCAAAACTTAATGAAAAGGATGAGAATTTAGATGTAGTGGTGTCCATTAGTATTTCTTCTACTTGGGTAGATGCGGGCCAAACGTTTAATAAAAAAGAAATTGGCAGTTTTGAATTCCGGTTTTCGGATATTGTAATCAATCAGGTATATGATGAAAACAGTAGTCAAATTAAATTGCAACAAGATAACTGGTTTCCTTTGCCCCCAGTATCTGTGGATAGCGGAAACACAGTAGCGGATTACGGATATTTCGATATCAATATTAAAGTTATAGAAACTGATGATTTCGGCAAACGTTTAGAAAAATACAGTAATACCATAAATAGCAATAGCGACCTGATTAACTCCGTTCTTAATAAATTAGTAGAGTAAAATATATTATCAGATATAAAGAACTAGGATGTACAGCCTGATTATTATTTACAATGGTTGGCAAAGAACATCTTAATCTCCCCCCGATTCTTAACTTGGATTTCTCCTCGATATTCACATTCAACCTTATCTTTAATTAGGTCATACGTATTTTTTGAAATATTAATCCTACCAGGAATAGACATAGTTTCCATTCGTGAGGCCACATTTACGGTATCACCCCAAATATCATAGGAAAATTTTTTAGTACCTACTATCCCTGCAACAACAGGTCCCGTATGTATTCCAATTCGGATGTTAAAACGGATTTCGTACTGATTTTGATTTATTTTGGCATGCACTACAAAGTCGCGTATTTCCATTGCTGCCTGAATCATTCTACACGCATGGTCCTCGGTTGGGAACGGCAATCCCCCTGCACACATATAGGAATCACCAACAGTTTTTATCTTTTCCAATCCATATTTATCAATTATTTCATCAAACTTTGTGAAATAGTAATCTATACTTTCTACCAATTTCTCAGGAGCTAAATTTTCAGCATAATGTGTAAACCCCTCAAAATCTGTAAATAGCACGGTGACAGACTCAAACTTTTTAGCTTTTACACTCCCATTCTGTTTTAATTCTGCTGCAGTTTCCTCAGGAAGTATATTAAGAAGTAATTCGTCTGAACGCTCTTTTTCCCGCTCTATGATCCTTTTTGTTTTTCGGATATACCTATTGCGTCTATAAAGACCAAATGTCAGCAACCCAATTAAAAATAAAGCAACACCAGTGGCAATAACTACTATGCGTTGTGTTTTTTGACGCTGACTTAAAAGATCTACTTCAGTTTGCTTCTGTGAAACCTCAAAATTAGTCCGCATATTGGCCATTTGCTGAACGGCTGTTATATTCTTTACACTATCCTTATAAAGGATATGTTGCTTGTAATAACCAAAAGCTTCTACAGCGTTATTTTTACTGTCATATAATTGCGAAAGTTGTAGAAAAGCGGCACTTATCTGATCCTTAAGATCGTATTGTTTAGCAAGCTTCAGACTTTTTAGCGCATATTCTAATGCCGCATTCCAGTCATCACGTTGCATATATATATCGGACATATAGGTTAGATATACACAAATAGGATAATAATCGCCAAGGTTCTCTAATAGTATAATGGCCTCAGAGATGTTTTTTTCAGCGATTTCATATTGTCCTAATTGCGCATAGGCCAAGCCAGTATTGCCAAGATTATAAGCCATCCCAATCTTTGAATCCAGCGCTTTAAATATAGCCCCAGATTCTTTGAAAAATATAAGAGCAGAATCAGGTTTGGCCATATTTAGGTTGTATTCATCTCCCAAATTTTCCAAGGCATTCGCATAATTCAAGGAATCGTTTAAATCCCCGAGAATAGCTATAGCTTTTTTGTAATACAGAATAGTGTTGTTTTGGTTACCCATAATGGAATAAACATGGGCAATAGAGGTATACAAAAGTCCTAAATCGTGATTTAGATTATCCTTGGCGGCTAACTTTACCCCCTCATAATAACTCGATAATCCTTCACTAAGGTCTCCTTTTAATCTGAGGGAATTTCCTTTTTCACGATAACCCACAAGTAGATATTGGGTGGAGCCCAATTCTTTGGCCGTTTTTAGTAGCTCTTCGCTATAACGTAATGATTTTTCTGGATTAGGATGGTTTTTAGCAAGCTCTCCCAGAAGTTGTAAGCGATCTTTCTTAGCAAAGTTGCCTGCATTATAAATCAATTCAAGACTATCCGCCATTGTTTGGTTCTGGCCGTAAAATATACAGCAGTATAACAATAGAATTCCGGCGCAAAAAACGGTCTTATTGTAACATCCTCTTGCTATATAAAAGAATAAAGTCATAATCATACCGTAGATGGAGTTTGACTTATACCCTGATTTTTGGATCAATTTCGTAGGTATTACCTTCTAGGCTGAATCTTATAATGTATTTGTAAACATTGTCTTTTGTGTTTGATTTTATTTTTGCCTTTACCTTCTTTTTACTGTGGTCATTATTCCTATTCCCATTAAGTTTTTTACTTTTAAAAAGGTCCTTTCTATTTGGATTTTGAAGATCGTCTAAAATTTCAATCTCCTCTATATTTACTTCTTCTCCAGAGGAAGACTCGGCTTCCCACTCTACTTCATCATTCTCATTCACAAAAATGGTAAACGCTTCTGGGTCCTCTATATCAGAAAAATCGGTTCCTTCACTTACAGAAAAAGAATATGCCTTTTTATTATTCCCTTGATTAAGTAAATCGGTATCTACATATAGGGTAACTACATGTGTAGTTTGGGCATAAGCAGTGCCACTGAACATCAGCAGCAAAATTCCCCATATGATGAAATGGTTCTTTTTGGTTCTCATAATTAGAAGATTTTATTGGAATTAATATGTAATATACCATCGCTCAACACCAAAATTCTACTGATAAGGATGAAACCCCTCTTTTAATGTCCCAAAGGCTTCTATTGGTTATCGGTTTGCTGTAACAAGAGAAATAAATATTGAATGGCCAAGACCATTACCAGCGGTTAAAATAGGTACAAGAAAAAAAGATCCGATTTATGCTATCTATTTCTTATCTTACAAGTACCCCACCTCTAGTAAGTTAATACAATGACTTGCTATTCTAGATCAACAAATTTAACTCAGTTTTTTATGGACCAGCCACAACAACCTTTAGAAGGAGCAACACCTGATAAATCTAATCCGCCTATTAGAAGAGGAAGTCATACAGAAGATTTAGTTGACCACTATTGGGGTAGTGTTAATTACGTATTTAGCCTTATAAAAGCATCAGAAATTAAAGCCGGACTTATACTCTCCTTTTTTGGGATCCTTCTTAATTTTATTTATAAAAATACCTCATATATATTATTTATAGCAACAGACTATTATTTTATTTATGTCCTAATCGCTATTTGGTTAGGGTTGACAATGTCTTCGATATATTTTAGTATTCGCTGCTTTATGCCTAGGATAGAGTCCAATTTTGATAAAAATATATTCTTTTTTGGAGATGTAATCACCAAGTATGGGAATATTAAAGAGTTTTCAAAAACGTTTTATAAGATTAGCCTGGATGAGGTCGAACTCTTTGATCAAATTGGGCAACAAATTTTTATTATTTCCAAAATTGCCGCCGCAAAGTTCAAATTCGTAAATAGATCAATACGATTATTGGCATTAAGCCTACTGTTATTTTTCCTTATTTTGATCGCTACTCTACTCATCTCAATTATGGGGTAAACCAGTTCACCTTTCAGATTGCCTACAGGGTGTAATCCATTACTCCACTTACGCACTTCCTATTTACATTTTTACATTGATTTCCAAAGATCCAGAAGGAAATTAGCTGTTAATTATTCCATAAAGAGTTTACTGTCTAGTCCCGGGATACGTTTTAGAGCATTTTTATAATACACTTTTTTTAAAACCTCGTCAGGGAGGTCCATTCCGTACATAGCCCAAAACGCATGATATTTCTTATGATATGGAAAATATTCGTCATCCGATTCCAATACCCTAAAATAGGTGGGAAACTCCTCCGGCTTCCAACTATCCTTTCCAAATAAAATGCGATCTTGATATTTAATGAAAAATTGACGAGCATTCCGAGGCTGTCTCCCTAATTCGGCAATAATGGCGCCTATACCTACGTACATATTTGGCATTTGATCCAATAGCTGACTCAGCGTTTGTAAATCGTTCGCATACCATCCCATATGGGCGTTTATAAAAGTAGTTTTGGGATGATTTTTAATCATGTTATGTTGTTCGGCAATAATTTGCTCCCAAGATGCGGGATCTGTGCTGGAACGCTTTCGGCGCGGATGTGTTTTTAGTTCTAACCAACGTTCATTATCGGCATTTACGTCGTCCCAAAAAGGTCTAGGATCTGCCGAATGAATAAGCACTGGAACACCAAGCTCTCCACACTTGTCCCAAATAGGCGTCAATCTAGGATCGTCAATTGCCAGACGTTTCCCAGAATTATCTTTATTTCTCAGTCCCAAACTTTTATACACCTTTAAGCCTTTGGCTCCGTTTTTAATATCCATTTCCAGTTGAGTAACTGCTTCTTTGGCCCAACCTGATGTTCCCACCCCGTCAAAATCTACATTTGCAAAAACCACAAATCGATTCGGGAAATGAGTCTTAACATTGACAATAGCCTCTTTAAGTTGAGCTCCAGATCCTCCACTAAGGTTTACCATAATAGCCATATTAAGTTTATCCATCTCCGAAATAAGAGGTGCAAGATCCTGAGTAGGCATCTGATATTGATGTCCATGTACATCTATAAATGGAAATTTCGCTTTTAAAATTTCCTTTCCAGGGACTTTAAGGGTGGAGATCGGATTGTATTCCTCAAAACCCATTTCTTGTCCAATAAGATTTGTAGAGGTTATAATTACAATAAAAAGTAAAGCGATTATATTTTTATGATTCATAGCACTCTTACATTTTGGACTAAATTTATGGCTTATAACGATAAATTAGAAGAATTAGCAATAAATTTTAAAGAAGCCATACTTAAATGGTAACTCAAAGCTTGCATGAGATAGGATTTGCAAAATGTTATACTCTTCCTCTATCCTGTTTTGCTTTATCATTTAAGAACGTCTAACTTTAAACTAGTATGGAAAAAAAAGCCTTAGAATTTGCCAGAAAAGCGCATGGTGATCAACAACGAAAATATAAGAAAGAGTTGTACATAGAACATCCAATCCGTGTAGCGGAAATGCTAAAAGAAATCCCTCATACTCCAGAAATGATTAGTGCAGCATATCTACATGATGTTGTGGAGGATACGGAGGTCACTTTAAAGCAAATAAACAAGGAATTCGGGAAGAAAGTGGGCAAGCTAGTAGAGGAGCTTACCGATGAATTTACCAAAGATAAGTACCCCGAACTTAACAGACCTTGGCGAAAGAAAAAAGAAACGGAACGAATAGCCAATGTCAGCAGTGAGGCACAAAGCATAAAACTTGCCGATATAATTGATAACCTACCAAGCATAAGCCACAATGACTCAGGGTTCGCCAAAAGATATATTCCCGAAATGGAAGCACTGGTACAGGTATTACAGGGTGGAAATCAAAAATTATGGGAACGAGCGCAGGAAGTAGTGAATAAGGCTAAAGAAATTGGTTATTAATACTGGTTTAATTGTTTAAGGTAGAGCGCAATCTGACAAATATCGCCATCTATTATACAAATCATTGCGTAATCTCTTAATTTTAAATAGGTAAGGATTATACCTTCTTAATTTAGTATAGGAATTCATGAACCTCCTTCGTTGATGTAGTGCATTGATCTTTATCTAATTATAAAAGGTATTCATGAATCTCCTTCGTCGATTTTATTTACTCGCCTAAATGCTATGCATTCATGAATTCCGTTAATAAAAATAGACAAGCGTAGGAATAAAAGAAAAGAACAGGGCCAGTAAACTAGGTACAGTGCTCCTTTGTTTTAAGGCGCCAGTTGCAGCGATGGCCAACGCGCCAACTGGCCCCTCACTTTAAATGCAAATCGTTGCATTTACATCGCGGTCCTCTACGGATAAGGAGTTAGGCTTCGCCGTTTAAATAAGCTATTACTAAAAAGATACCTAACTACTTTGTACTCACTTATCAACACTCCCCTCCAACATCTTCAGATACTCCTCATAGGTGTCCACATCAGCTGTTTTCCCCTTAGAGTCTATGCTTACAAGCCTATTTTTATGACGCCTAATAATATCCTTGGCCCCAGAATCGTCTTTAATTTGTAGTAACTCCAAATAATGTGAAGAACCAAAAATAGCGGGCACGCCATTTCCGTTATCATATTTTGTGGTAATTATATTTTCATCAGCTTCATAGAACGCAGTAATCAATTGGTTTAAATAGGTAGCATCTATCAATGGTTGGTCTGCCAACATTATAAGAATACCATCAAATTTTACGGTTTGCTCCAAAATAAATCTAGTAGCAATTGCAATAGAACTGCCCAATCCTGATTGCCAATCCCGATTATAAATTATAGCCTCCTCTTTTAATCCAATGCTATTCTTAAGTTGTTCAGCCCTTGCTCCCAATACCACATAAACTTCTTTGGCATCCGAATCTGTGGCATTTTTAATAGCATTTTCAATTAAGGTGGACTTCCCCCAAGGTAAGAGTTGTTTTGCTGTCCCCATTCGGGAAGAAGCTCCGGCGGCCATGATAATAACTGCGATATTAAACTTTATTTCTTTCATTAATCGTGAATGCCCTTTTTCTTATCTTTTAAAGGAATGGGTTGTTGCTTTCTTAGGACCGACATAATTTCGGCAATTATAGCGACTGCTATTTCCTGTGGTGTTTCTGCCCCTAAATTAAGTCCGGCCGGACCATGGATACGTTCCAAGAAATTATAGGATACTAAGGGACTAAGCTCCAATAATTCATTAAAAAGCTTCTCCCTGCGGCTGTGCGGGCCTAAAAGCCCTAAATATAAGGGCTGCACATCTTTTAAGACCATAAGATATCTAAGGTCCTTGGAATAACTATGATTCATTAGAACAATTGCGGTACGATTATCTATGGTACTAAAAGGGAATTCATCAGGCAAAATTCCCATAAAATCATGGGCACCCTCAAAATCCAAAATATTCTTTTCCTCGGCAGGATCGGCAATAATTGTGACTTCCCATCCAATCTGAGAGGCCAATGTATTTAGTTGTACCGCATCGTGCTCTGCACCAATGATAAAGAGCTTAAAACAAGTCTCCATTTCCTGTTCAAACAATTCCAAGTCTTCTGTTTTTTCGAAATCAGAATAAAATGGCAAAACAGTATTTCCGAAATCCACCACAGAACCAAAATGCTTATTCAAAGCTTCTTTCTTCTCAAATATGGAGACTACCTTGAATTTACAACGTAATTTTAAGGCTTCATTAAAGGCTTCTAAAAATTTTGTATCCGGCCGAAAAGGTTCCAGCAATATATAAAGCACCCCTTCACACCCCAATCGATAACGACCATCATATGAAATAACTTTGGCCGTATTATCCTTAAATACTGATTGTGCCTGTCTCAACACTTCTTTTTCGACACATCCACCGCTCACTGCCCCTACCATTCGCCCATCTTCTAAAATCAACATCCTAACCCCTGGTCTACGATAAGAACTACCGTCTAATGCGACTACCGTCGCTAATACACATTGCTTACCTTTTAAAGTGGCTTGTTGGTATTCCTTAATGATATTTTTGAGTTCGTGCAGCATAATTACCAAAGTTGTCTTGTAGGGACAAAAGAAACCGATTCGCCCGCTTCATAAAATTCTTGATCTGGATCTAAAACAATAAAGCCATCTGTAAGCGCTAGGCTGGTGAGGTCTCCTGATCCATTATCCCTTACTTGAGAGACTAACAACTGTCCATCAGTGCATTTTAACCTAACCCTTAACAATAGCGTTAAATCGCCCTTAACAGGGATTCCCTCTTCCAAGATTACATTAATTGTTGGATTGGGTAGATTTAAGGAACATTTTAACCAGTCTTTAAAATAGACCTGATAACTGGCAAACGTTGAAGCTGGATTACCTGGGAAAGAAAATACCAAGGTGCCGATTATTGGCTGTTTACCAAACCAAAAGGGTTTTCCCGGTTTTTGAAGTACCCGATGGAATTCTTTTTCTACCCCCAATTCTTCCAATACGTCCGGAATATAATCGTATTTCCCTTTAGATACCCCTCCACTGAGTAGTACTACCTCAAAATTATAAAGGATATTAGCTAATTCCTTCCTAATAATTTCCTTGTCATCTACAAGATGAAATTCTTTAGGAACTATGCCCTCTTGGGATAATGCTCCAAAAAGAGTATGAATATTAGATTTCCTTATCTGATGTGGTAAGGGTTGCTCCCCTACTTCTACTAATTCATTTCCTGTAGATATAATTGCGATCCTAGGGAGTCTTTTTACTAAAACGGTGGATTTCCCAACAGAAGCCAAAATACCTATCTCTGCAGCTGTAATTTTGGTATTACTTTCTAGCACCGTCTCACCCATCCTTCGATCACTGCCTTGTCTGTGAATATCCTGTCCCTTAGTCGGATTATGAATTAGGGTGGCCCATCCATTTTCTATAACCACATGCTCGTACATCACTACCGTATTGGCATTATCTGGAACAACGGCTCCAGTCATTATTTCAATTGCATGCTCCGTGTTGCTCAATGGTTTAGGTGCCACGCCTGCAGGAAGCACCCCTTCTATTTTAAAAGTGGTCTGGCCGGAAGCAATGGATTCGTAATTTATGGCAATGCCATCTTTGGTAGCTCTATTAAAGGGAGGGAAATCTCTATCGGCAATTACCTCTTCGGCAAGAACCCTACCCATTGCCAATTTTAATGGAATTAGCTCCGTACCAAAATCCTGTTTATTATCTACTACTTTTTTATGCGCCTCTTTAAATGAAATCATACCTGCAATTTACGGAATCTATGAGATGCCCAATATCCAAATTATTTTTGAAGAATAAGTAGTTTGTTAAGACCTCCCGCTACATTAACAAAAGAAAAACCCTCAAATTTATCTTGCAATATTTTCACCCCTGTGCTACTTCGTTGACCAGATTGACAGATAAGGTAAATGGGTTTATTAATGTCCATATCTAAATTAAATTCCATTAGTTGGTTCAGTGGAATGTTAATTGCCTTAGATTTTGTGCATGGATCATTTTTAAATTCTTCCTCGGTCCTAACATCTATTACTTGTAGGGTGTCTTCTGATTTCCATATTTTTAGAAACTCGCCACTATTTATAGTAGTTATAGGATAGCAATTTTCACTTCCGTAGCTTTCTTTTAATTCCTTTATAATCGTGTTTCCTGGATTTGCACTGAATCGCATAATTTGATACCTATGCAACAAACCATTGAATAATACTAGTTTACCAGACATAACCTCACCTATTTGTGCAACTACTTTAACAGCTTCTAAAGCTTGTAGCGATCCAATAATTCCAGGAATTACACCTAGCACTCCATTCACATTACAGTTAGGGATTTCATTTGCCAAAGGCATGTTGGGAAACAAACATCTATACGTAGGACCTCCCTTATAATTATATACGCTAAGTTGTCCTTCAAAGCCTTGGATAGCTCCAGATACAAAAGGCTTATTTAGGATGACGCAAGCATCATTCACTAAATATCGTGTAGAAAAATTATCTGAACCATCTACAACCAAGTCAAATTGTGAAATAATTTCCAAGGCATTATCCTTATTTAGAAAAGTCTCATACGTTATAAAATGGGTCGCTGAATTTTGGGATTTTAAGTGCGCCACCAGCGTTTTTAGTTTGGAATTACCTAAATCAGCTTCTGTATAAAGTACCTGTCTCTGTAGATTGGTTAGTTCTATGATATCCTGTTCAATTATACCTAGGGTCCCCACTCCCATGGCATTTAGGTAAGACAGCGCCGGAGTTCCAAGTCCGCCTGCCCCAATGACCAAAATACGGGCATCTTTTAATTTCTGTTGGGCCTCGGGACCAAAATCGTTTAAATTGGTCTGCCTTTGATATCTATTGAATTCCATTAATAGCAAAATGTTATTGGGATGTTATGACAATATTTAAAATTGTTAATTTCACATGAGCATCCTGTTAAAGATTTGAGCAGGTATTAGAAAACCACTTTAATTAACTTTAATAAGATACTCTATTCAAGCTAGGATAGTCTTGACAATACCTTTTCGTAATCTTCCTTATAATTGGCATTCAACAATACCTCTTCATTTTCTGGAAAAAGCAGCTGAATGTTTCCATTAATTAGAAATTTACGTGGGCAAGATCCATTTCCTGCCTTTAGATAGGTAATGGAATTTTGTAAACCTTCCGGTTCCCATATAGCACAAAGTGGCTCGGGCAAACCGCTTTCCCTTGTAGCGAAGGCGGTAGCTAGTTTATTAGAATCCCTCCCTTGGATTAACTGATTCAATGTGTGTAGATCCATTAATGGCAGATCACAAGCTAATACCAACCAACTTGCCTTAGGGTCTAGGTGATGGGCGCTTAACAGGCCATTATAGGGTCCTTTATATTCATCCCTATCTACAATTAACTTATACTCTTCAGTGAATTCGGATACCTGTTCTTCCCTAACACTCAAATAGGTAGCATTACAAAGCGGTTTCAGTAAGTTATAGAGGTACTCGCGTTGTGGCATCCCATGATAATCTATTAACCCCTTATCTACACCCATTCTTGTACTTTTTCCTCCGGAAAGTACAAGTCCGTTTATTTTATCAACCTTCATAATATCAATTTTCTAATATCCCTAACCTCCAATAGAGGTCATGGAGTTTTGGAATATTCCAGCGTATTTTTCTTGTTCCTCAAAGCCCGTTTTAGATCTGCTCCCAATGGCCTTAAGAATATGTTCTTTAATTCTCTCCTCTGCATTCTCCCCTCTCATCACGTCCCTTAAATTCATTCTAGGCTTACCATAAAGGCAAGTAATTACGTCTCCAGTTGCCGATATTCTCAATCGATTACAACTCCCACAAAAGGTTCTGGAAAAAGAAGGGATCAGTCCAAATGTGCTTTTATGGCCCTTAATTTGGTAATTGATAGAAGTAGAAGTCTTTGGCGACTCCAGTTTGGTGATATCAGGAAATTCCGTTTCTATATGTGCCAGTATTTTTTTGTAGTCCCATGCAATAGTGTTAAAAGCTTTAGTACCTCCGTTAAAAGGCATTTCTTCCAAAAACCGAACAGATACCGGATAATGCTTCATTAATTTTAAAATCGGAATAATATCCTGAGTATTCTGCCCTTCTAGCGCAATAAAATTAATGCGAACGTTAAAACCTTCTGCAATAAGCTTAGTAAGGTTATTATAGACCGTATCATATTGATCTCTACGGGTAACTTTTTCAAAAGTTTCCTTATCAACCGCATCTAAACTTACGTTGATATTTAGGATACCCAAGGATTTTAATTCTTTTATATAAGGTCCAATCAAAGTGGCATTAGTAGTAATAGAAATATCCTCTAGCCCATCCAATTGGGCCAATTTTCGCAAAAGCACCATTAAATCCTTTCTCACGAAGGGTTCCCCACCCGTAATCCGAATTTTATCAATGCCTTGCTCAACCATAATTTCGCTTAATCTGCATAATTCTGCGATAGTAAAAAGGTGGTTCTTTTGGGCGAAATCAATTCCTTCGGAAGGCATACAATAGTTACAGCGTAAATTACACCGATCCGTAACTGCAAGTCGTAAATAATTGATTTTTCTATTATGATTGTCTATTAACATGTATCCTCATTTTCCATTATCCCCCACTTACTGGTGGAATAAGTGCAATTTCATCAAAATTATCGATAATAGTATCATCATCCGCATAGGAATTATTTACAGCAATCGCCAAAGAGGATAATTTATTTAATTCAGGGTACATTTTACCCAAGTATATTCTAAGTTCTTTTACGGTTTTAGTATTTTTCGCGCCAAATTCACTAGAACTTGGCATAGATAAAGTGGAACTACCTACGATGTCCTTAGTAATTCCAAAAAGTAGTATTGTCATATTATCCTATAATTGATTTTGCCGGAACCTTCATCAGTTCCGTGAATTTTAAAAATGGCTGCGCGGTAAATCTATTACCCGTAGCGGCCTTTAGGGCATTAGCCACTGCTGCTCCCGCAGGCGGTAAGGTAGGTTCTCCTAGACCTGTGGGTGCTACATCACTTTCAACCATATGCGTCTCTACCACAGGCACTTCTCTCATTCTAATTAAACGATAGCTATCATAATTTTGTGAATTGGGTTTACCATCTTTAAATTCTAGATCCCCGTACATAGCATGGCCTACACCATCTATTACACCACCTTCTATCTGGTTTATTGCCCCTAAAGGATTAACCACTATTCCACAATCTACTACGCAGGTTACCTTTTTTACAACAGGAATTCCATTTTCTATTTCAACATCGGCAACCTCTGCAACATGGGAATTATGGCAATAATAGGCAGCAAATCCTTGGTAGATTCCGGCTCCCTTTTTTCCCCATCCCGATTTTTCAACTGCTACCTTGATCACATTTTCTAAACGCTCAGGAGAATATTCGATACGCTCGTCTGTAGTTCCTTTTACTTTTTGCAAAAGATCTATTCGCAATTGAATTGGATCTACTTCCATAGTTTCCGCTAACTCATCAAAAAAACTTTGTTCTGCAAAGGCCAAGAAATTAGTGTAGGGCGCTCTCCAAGCCCCGGTGGTTATATTACTCTTATAATTGGCTACATCTACCTGATAATTAGCTATAGCTCCTGCTGGAAAAAAATTAGGTATTAACCCGTACATATTACCATTGATGGCGGCTTCTTTTAAATGGTAGGCAGTAACTTCACCATCTTTAACAGCTGCTTTAATTCTATATTTTATTGCTGGCCGGTAAGTACCAGCTGTCATATCATCCTCTCTAGAATATATTAATTTTACCGGTTTTTTTATAGCGTTGGAAATTTCAGCTGCCTCATAAACAAAATCGCCATACAAACGTCTTCCAAATCCACCTCCCATACGGGTCATCTCCAAGTGTACCTCCTTAGGATCCCTTCCCAGCATACCTGCAACAGCAGTTGCTGCAAATTCCGGTGTCTGTACGGGTCCTACCAAATGTATTTTCTCACTGGTAACATTGGCGAAATAGTTCATGGGCTCCATACAGTTATGAGGTAAAAAGGGCGACTCATAGGTGCGTTCAAGAATTTGATCTGCCTGAGCAAATGCGTTATTTATGTCTCCGTCTTTCCTTAACGTCTCAAATTTATTACCATCCAATAATCCCAACAGTTGTTTGTCCTGAAATTCGGTGCTTTCTAAGGGGGTTTCTTCCACCCAATTTGCTTTTATCGCATTTTTAGCCTTCATGGCTTCCCAAGTGGTTTTTGCAATAACGACCACCTTATCACTATTTGCCAAAGCTACTGTCCAGTTATTACTTTCACCAGAAGTAAGTGCTCTAGCCTTTTCCCCTATTGTGATCACATCTATAACCCCTGGCATAGCCCTTGCAGCGGTATCATCAAATGATTCTAATTTCTGACCGAAAGCAGGTGGTCTAAGCACTGCTGCATATACCATTCCATCTACCTTATAATCCAGCCCAAAAAGAGGTTTCCCTGTAACTATTTCATCTAGGTCTACATTAGGTGCATCTGTACCAATAATCTTAAAATCCTTGTGACTTTTTAAGGTGACTTTTTCAGGGACATCCAATAAGGCAGCATCCTTGACTACGTCCCCATATCCCAGGGTTTCTCCCTTACTATTGGTGATTATTCCTTCTGATGTGGTACATGTTGATGGATCTACTCCCCATCTAGCAGCAGCGGCATTTAACAACATCTGTCTTGCTGTTGCTCCGGTTTGCCTTAAGGGTTCCCAACCAAGTCGGATCGATTGACTCCCCCCTGCAAGTTGACGTGTGTAATTTTCGGTATCCAATATGCCCTGTTGTACGTGTACGTTTTTCCATGCCACATCCAACTCCTCAGCAATAAGCATAGGCATGGCTGTTTTTACCCCCTGTCCTATTTCTGGATTGGGAGCAAAAATAGTGACTACCCCATTATCCGCAATCTTTATAAACGCATTAAAATCGTTGAAATTTAGTTTAGAAATGTCTATTGGCGGTTTTACTTTAGGTTTACAGGCCGTAAAAAGGTTGAAACCAATTAGCAGTCCGCCCCCAACTAGGGATGAAGTTCTAATAAAATCCCTTCTGTTAAAAGCTATTGAGGATGTTGACATAGTTCTTATATTTTAATCCTTGATAAAAAAGGATTTATGATTTTATGTTAATGATGGAACAAGTATTGATAAATAAAACGCCTAATAGTTATCTGATTTTACTGGCTGCTAGAGCTACCGCTTTATGAATTCTTGTATAGGCGGCACATCTACAAATATTACCGTGCATGGCCGATTTTATTTCTGTTTCGTCAGGATTCGGATTATTATTTAAAAATGCGGTTGCGGTCATTATTTGTCCAGCCTGACAATAGCCACATTGGGGTACATCTAATTCTTTCCAAGCCAACTGTACCGGATGGTCTCCGTTTTCGGACAGTCCTTCTATAGTTGTAATTTCTTTTCCGTCTAAGGATGAAATTGGAAGTGAGCAACTCCTAACGGCATTCCCGCCTATATGAACGGTACATGCACCGCATTGGGCTATTCCGCAACCAAACTTTGTGCCCACTAAATTTAAGTGATCCCTTAACACCCACAGCAATGGAGTGTCGCTTGCTACCTCTATACTCTGGGAAATTCCGTTTACTATTATATTATAAGTTGGCATATTTTTTCTCTGTTAAATTGCATCAATACTTTACAAGTTATAAAATTTAGAAATAAAAGAAACCAATTTAACAGTTTCTTGTGTGTGAGTGAGAGGTTACATTTCCTTATTTAATTCACATAAACACCTTCCCCCTACATGCTGGATTTATCTAAATAACAGTGTACATTGGGATGCAACCATAAAAAAGAGGCTGGCAAGTAGGTAGAGATTTCTTTGTTCATTAATTTTTTAGTGGCCTCATATTTACCCTCACCGCTTAGTAAAAAAATAATTGTTTTTGATTGCAAGATGTGAGCCATACCTAAAGTTAGTCCATAATTTGGCTTGTGCAACATGGTCTTGGTCATACTCCCCATTAAGGAGGTAGGACTAAGTTCTGCAATATGGCAATTAGGAATTAGATGCTTATCTGGTTCATTAAAACCAAGATGGCCATTTTTTCCCATTCCTAATATACAAATATCAATAGGCCCTTTCTCTTGAATTTCATTGTCCATCCTGTTACATTCCTTTTTAGCATCGACCGGACTACTATCAAACGACATAAATCTTTCTTGTGAAATCTTCAGAGGTTCTAAAAGATTAGTTTTTAAGTAGGTTTCGCAAGAATTAGGATCGGAGGCGGAAAGGCCACCCCACTCATCTTGTTTAATAATTGTCAATTCATCAAATAGTTTTGATTCCTTTTCATGGTATTCCACCAAATTCTTATAAAGTCCCATGGGAGAAGCTCCTTTTGTGGGACAAAGAAGTTTCTTAGGTTGCTCCCTAAGATTAGCTATTACTTGGTCACTGGCCATTTGGCTCATTTCATTATAATCTGAACAATAGTGTATTTGCATATCTAGTCAACGGTTTAATGCCCCATAATGTTGCGGCATAATTTCCTTAAATTTAATAGAAACCTACACCACATTATATAGCCTTAGTTATGAACAACTTGCTTTCATTCAACAAAATAGTAATAAATGGAATTGGATTACCTATTGCGCTGAAATAGTCTAGGTAAGCTACAAAAAAATAATGTCAATAAACTCCTTAACAATTATTAACATAGAATTTTTTTTCGATTATAATTTTAAATAGTTTTGACCGTTCTGCTAATTGAACCTAATACATTTTGAAAATGAAATTTTACACAAAAATAGCTGCTATTAGCTTTATTATAGCCTTGTTTGTATCCTGCGGTAACGCGGATGATGATGTTGAATTTGGAGTTAACCCTGGTGGAAGTACCGATATCAGTGGAGATTTAGGTCTTGGTAAGCCTGTGGATAAGTGTTTAAATCTTGAAGGCGGGGATTTAGTACTATCCATCCAAAATCAATTTACTACCTTGCCAGGAAAGGTTTCTGTATTCTTTAGGGTATCGGATAAAGAAGGAAAGCCTGTTTCAGGATTAGAGGCCAATCAGTTTACTATCTACGAACAGGGCAGGAATGATGCTTGCTTCAACAAAATATCTCCATCGGAATCCTCCGCTAGGATTTCTCCCAATGCTCAAATTTTCAATAGTAATACGGTTCTGGTATTGGATTTAAGTAATAGTGTACTGGATTCAAGTTTGGAAGAATTAAAGTCGGCATCCATTAGTTTTGTCAATAACGTGATGCCAGCTACGGATTCCGAAGTTTTTAAAATGGCAATCTATTGGTTTAATGGAGAAGATAAATTACATTCCCTTACCCCATTAACCCATGTAAAACAAAACTTGATCAATTCTATAAAC
The DNA here is from genome assembly GCF_000429545.1 of Arenibacter certesii DSM 19833. Taxonomy (GTDB): domain Bacteria; phylum Bacteroidota; class Bacteroidia; order Flavobacteriales; family Flavobacteriaceae; genus Arenibacter; species Arenibacter certesii. Next base: position 12,648 of record NZ_AUCB01000029.1, on the reverse strand, counting down.
GGTATAAACAAGAATATCAGTAAAGATCCATCCACGGACCTCTATGGAGCCGTAATTAAGTCGACCGATACTGCCGAAAAATTACTTAAAGAAAGTACTACAAATGATAGGATTGGCGCTGCATCTGTAGTGATATTTACCGATGGTACAGACCAAGCTTCGCGTTATACGGAAAGTGCAGCTGTCCAAAAGGTAGATAGGGCTAACAATAACATTTCTTATTTTAGTATTGGATTGGGGAATGAAATAGACCCTAGCATCTTAAAAAAGATAGGTAAGACCCATAGCGTATTTGCTACGGATAAAGCGCAATTGGAAACTACCTTTAATGAAATCTCTAAACGTGTTTCTGAAAGAGCAAATAGCTTCTATCTTTTTGAATATTGCAGTCCAAAACGTGACGGTAGTGGCGAGAACAATTTAGCAATCCAAGTGAAGTATGGTAACCGAGAAGGTGCGGTACAAACAAAATTTAATGCTAAAGGCTTTACTGGCGGATGTGAATAAAAGCAGTGTATTTCGCTGATAACCAACAAACAGAGCATCGACTAATATCGATGCTCTATTTTTTTTGACCAATTTTACTTTAACCTGGACAACTATTTAGGCAAAGTGTACGTATAACTATAATGAAAACTATATGTAAACTTTAATTTAGTAAAATGAAAAAAACAGTCTTAGTAGGTATATTGGGAATGGCAGTACTTTCCTCCTGTGTATCCAAGAAAAAGTATGTAGCATTAGAAAGTGATCTTTCCAATACCAAAAGTGTTTTAATGAAAACACAGGTTGAAAAAGAAGAGCTAGAATCTAAAATGACCAAAATTGAAGCTAGGGTAACAGAATACAACCAAAAAATAAGCTCCCTTCAAGAAATTAACGATTCTCAATTGACCGCTATTGATGATGTTGCAGTTATGAGCAATCATACTAAAACAAAAATGAGAGCTACTTTGGCTAAAGTAGATCCAAGTTTGTTGGCGGAAGCAAAAACAATGGAAGACTCCATAAACCTTGCTATTTCCTACAACCTAAAACAGTCTATTTCCGATGAGGAGGACGATGTAATGGTAAACATTGATAAGACTGTGGTTATGATCAATATTTCAGATAAGTTATTATTTAACTCTGGAAGTTATAGAGTTAGTAATAAGGCGCATTCCATTTTAGGAAAACTAGCAGAAGTAATCAATTCTGAGCCTAGCATGGAAGTTATGGTGGAAGGCCATACCGATTCAAGATCTATTAATACCGCAATGTTCCAAGATAACTGGGATTTAAGTGTAAAAAGAGCAACTTCCGTTGTAAGATTATTACAGAATAAGTACAATGTAGACCCAGCAAACTTAATTGCTGCAGGAAGAAGTAGTTACTTACCTTTAGTGGATAACGATAACAAAGAAAACAGAGCTAAAAACAGACGAACTAGGATAGTTATTATTCCTAATTTGGACAAGTTCTTTGCAATGTTGGACTCTGAGAGTCTTTAATCAGTATAAAAAGAATTTTAAAAAGGGATGGTGTCAATGGCATTATCCCTTTTTTTTTATGCAATAACTTATCGTTTACTTAATAACTCAAGATGCTGATTGCCGAGCTCTTTATTTTACATTACGGGCAACTACGTGCAAATAATTTTACTTCGATAATTTTATACCTTTCCCTTATAACTTACCAACACTGTTTTAGACAGAGTGCGTTTTCTTGGACAAGCTCTAGGAAGTGATTTAACACCCTAAAATTCTGTTCTAGGCTTTATTCTTCGCTAGTCCTTTAAGGAATATATGAAGGAAGACGCCATGGCTGGCTTATCAGTATTAATATAATCCACTCCCAATTCTATAAAGGCTTTCCAGGCGGTTTTGGAATCGGGTGTACCCCAAAACCGAAAGGGCTTTCCAAAACTGTGAGCCTTCTCTACAGTATTCCTTACCTTGTGTAAATCTTCTACTGTTAGTCTACCCTCCCCATTCCAATGCGAAAACTTTTTAAAGTTTAAACTGATCATGGCCACCTTTTCCCAAGCTTCCGCATTTGGCTTACTATCCAAATTTTGGTAATCGAACTTTATAAAGTCGGGATAGTTCGTATAATCTTCTGTTTTAGGCCGGTTTCCAGATATTACAATTGAAATGGCCGGATTTTGAATCAGGTCTGGATATTTTTGCAGCACTGTTATAATTTCAATCAGAGTGCTATACGCCTCCGATTTTATATCCACCAATAACTGTATATCCTGCTGCGCTCCCAATTGCCTTGAAAATGCTTTCTGAAGGGGTTGCAAATAAAGGTTTTCAATGGTGTGCTCCTTTACTATATCAGCTTCGCTATGGGTGGCATATAATACACCTTTCTTTAAATATACATCCACCTCAATAGAATTTAACCCATGGTCATAGGCATCCCAAAAAGGAGCATGTTGAAGGTAATCGTTATGGGAGTGAATCTTATAACTCTTGGTCTCTTGCCCCACTACCGTGTATAAACCTAGGATTAAAAAACAGACAATTATATTTCTAAAATTATTCATCGCTTGCTATTTTCAATTAGTAATATACTAAAATTCAGCTTTTATGGTGAAATATGTACAACAAGGTTACTCAACAATAATTACTCTATCTAAGAATTAGGGCGTTCTTAAATTTCCCGTCCCCTGTACTAAGATTAATCAGAAACCCATTAATGATGGCAAATTCATTTTCACCATCCTTTTCCAAAAGAAAAGTGGGATTGATTCCTACCTGTAGGTCAAATTTAGAAACTTTATAACTGGGTCCTATAATATGTATTGGCCATTCCGAAAACCGCTTTTTTTCAGGGATATTTTCTACTCTTATATAGGTATAGCCCGACTTTAAGATTTCCATTACCTTTAATTGGGACAATTCCTCTATATTCTTTAGTATATTTGGATAAACCTTCCCTGGCTTAATGGTATATTCTTCGGCCTCCAAAACATCATAGCCATAAAAAGTAGAGAGATCTCCTTGATCCGCTACTCTACTACTGTAATAAAAGCTATTCTTGTTTGGGATATCCACTTCATTCCTGTGGATACCGATATCTAACTGATACTGCTTATCCAATAAGTTATAAATAACTCCTTTGAGCTTTAGATCGAATAGCTTCCTATCGTTCTGAGGAATTTCCTCATATTCAGAAATAGAAATATCTTTATAATTCTCTTTGGCAATGGTATAAATAGCGGAAAGGATGGATACATAATTTAATTTTCTAATAAATTGTTTCTCCACGTCGTCTTTATATCCTCCAGATTCTATTAAAATGGCACTTGTCCCCCATTTTTGAATATTGTCTCCAAAAGCTCTTGGTTCAAAATCATCATTGTACCTACCCACCTGTCCAGGAGCGTAATTTTGAATGATACGGTTCATAAAGACAATTACCTTCATTGCATCTCCCCTAACTTCATTAATCTCCTTTTCATAATTAAATGCAGGTGCCAGATATGAAATAGTTGCGGGTTTATTAGTTCTTTCCGCATTGTAATAGGTACTCTGGTCGTGTAGATTAAAGCCAAACTTAGCATCTAAACTATCGCGTACCCTTTTTAGTGTCCTTCCTTCTGGGGATTGCAACATTAAGGCATCGCGGTTAATATCAATTCCTAGTGCATTCCTACGTTTATATACTTGTGCCCCATCAGGATTAAGCATGGGTAAAAAGTGAAGCTTTAAATTCTTAAGTATTTCGTCCTTTTCCTGTTGCAGGTCATCACTGGATAAAAAATGAAGAATATCAAAAATAGCCTGAGTTGCTGTAGGCTCGTCCCCATGCATCTGTGACCATAAGAATACATTTGTAGTACCCGTTCCAATACTTATTAACGAAAGACTTCTTCCCTCAATAGACTCGCCCACTTTATTTACTTGAAATCTTGAGTCCTCCCCTATTTTGGCAATAAGCGGTTGTATATCGTCATGTTTTATTCGTCGTTCAGAAATAGATGGTTCTTGATACTTCTCATAAGTAGAAAAGAGCTTTCCTGTAATATCGTTCTCTTGCCCTGCAACAGAAAACATGGTGAAAAAGTAAAGTATAGTTAATTGATAATATTTTTTATTCATGGTCTTATTTACTTGTGGGTAAGGGTTTAAAATTAAGTGATTTTGTTGCTCTTCTTACTCTTTTTATGAATTTTTCACCTGGATCCGATTTAACTGTACGGTAATCCGCATTCTTTTCTAACCACAGCTCCGTTCCTTCAAAAAGAGTATATTCATAATGCCCTATAACATAGTCGATATTGTATTTAGACTTTAAATAGCGCACCAACCAAATATTGGACCTTAATTGTGCAGGTGTTAATTTTTTGTCCTTGGTGCCTCCTCCTACATTTTCTATTCCTATGGCACTGTGATTAAGTCCTATCACATGTCTGGCCATTACCGTTTCTGGCATCAATCGATAAATTGTTCCATCTTGATCTACTAAAAAATGAGCGGATACATTTAATCCGCTTACAGATGCTATTTCTGGTCTCCAATTGGGTAAGCTTGGATTATTAAAAGCTTGAAAAGATTTTTCTAAGGTGGGAATAACCGTCCAGTGCAAAACGACCATTTTAGGCTCTATAGTAGGTTTCTCTAGTTCCAGACCGTATCTCTCTGATAAATATTCTAAAGTTAGATTTTCTCTTTCCTCATTAAATATAATGGGCATATCTGCAATTTCCCTTTTTACTGCGCAGGAGAAATTTAAAAGGACAGCGAAAAGCAGTGTAACAAATCTCATAAATAAAAATTTATTGGTTGTTGTTAAAACTACAAAATCATTCTACTTTTAGGGAATCTTTTTTCACCCTATAGAATAGGGTTACCTTTTTCCTCCCCCATTTTAAGGCACGGGACTTATCTTTATCCATATAGATATCTATTCTTTTTTTCCACTTAGAATTCATTTTGTCTTTTACCAAATACTGAGTAGTGTCTCCTTTTATTCTAACTACGGTATTATAATCTAGCCCTAAAGGGATTAAATCTTGAGATACTGCAATGATTTTCATTCCTGGTTTTAAGGAATCGCCCCACGCAGTAATATTTGGGTGAATTCTGGAGGTTTGTGAAGGGAAGGAATTATAGGCGGTTGCAGTTACCTGGATAGACTTCCAATAATAACCACTCTCCGTCTCCTTATTTTTGCAGCTAGACAGGGAAACTAATAATACTATTATGAACACATATCTGTAAACGAATGGAAATTTAAGTGTCATTGTAATATTGGTGCTTTTTGTCCTAACCACAATATACTTACTTTTCACCACGGTATAGGTCACTTACACAACATTGATTTTCTCATTAAGGGATATGGGGCTACTTTAGCAGTATAAATAAGAAATAAAGCTTTTCATTTTCATATAGTGTTCTCGTAAAAGAGCCTTATCCCAACCGGATTAGGCTCTTTTTAGTTTATGGGTATTTGGAAAAGTATTTTTCAAAAAATTATTTCTAGATAATATGACAATTAAAATACCCCAAAGAGCTGGGTTATATGATATTATTTATGTTCAATTATCTGGGCATTGGCCATAAACAGCTCTCTCATTCTTTCTATACGTTTATGGGTCTTGGCAGAGAAGATGAGATACTGACAGCGATCTAGGCTCTCCGGAATCCGTGCCAAATCGGAAAACGCTTTTGCGTTTGCTAAAAAATCAGCCTCATCCACTATAAGCATTTTTAATTTTCCCAGATTAATTCCGTTGAGGTAAAAGAGCTTGTTTAATCTTTTTGGGGTGGCAATAACAATATCTGTCCCTGCGAAAATTTCGCTGCGCTGCGTTTCAATATGTAATTCTTCGTATACACTATATATACGTAGATCCATTCTATAGGCAATACGTTTAAACTCCTCCTCTAACTCTAATGCTGCAGCTTTGTCCTTAACAAAAATTAGGGCTCTAGGAGCCTCTTCGAATGCCGAACACTCTAATTTTTGCAGTGTTCCAATTATAATTGCGGCAGTTTTTCCTGCGCCTTCAGGTGCAATTCCGAACAAATTGGCCCCTCCCTTAATTTTTGGGAGTACCTCTTTTTGGAATTTCGTTGGAGAGGTAATTCCTATTCGTTCCAAAGCTTCTTTTAATTGGGGTAGTAGTTTTTTAAATGCCATATTTAATTCGTGTTTTAATGAAATAATATTATTCTCAAGATTCACCACAGTTTTTGGTTCTTTCACCACAATTTATTCTCGAAATGGGTTTAAGAAGCTATTTTAGTAGTGTAAAATAAGAAGGACAAGTTTTCATTTTCATATAGTGTTCTCGGAAAAGAGCCTCGTTAAAACAGATGAGGCTTTTTTTATTATGTTCTATTAGGAACATGCCATATAATGTACTCTATTATATTTCCGAAATTTGGCTTTCTCTATTATAAAAGACGTCTGTTTCCTTTTCACTATATTGTTATTAGTTCCAATTTAACATTCGTAGTACTCAGAACATTTTTTTATCGAATATCATTTTTCTTTAGTTACACCACAGTTTTTGACACGTTCACAACAAATTGTTTTCCCAATGGAATTCCAATGCTACTTTAGCGGTGTAGTTAAGAATAACAAGTTTTCATTTTCATATAGTGTTCTCGGAAAAAAACCTCGTCCTAACAGATGAGGTTTTTTTTATTTTTGAACAACTCGTTACAGGTTTTTTATGGTATCCAATTATTTTTTCCAAAATTGGGCTTTCTTTTTTCTAGAAAGGCATCTCGCCCTTCCTTGGCCTCCTCAGTCATATAAGCTAATCTAGTAGCTTCTCCCGCAAAAACTTGCTGCCCTACCATTCCGTCATCTGTAAGGTTCATAGCAAATTTCAACATTTTTATTGAAGTGGGGGATTTCTCCAAAATCTCCAAGGCCCACTGATAGGCGGTATCCTCTAACTCATTATGCGGAATTACTGCATTGACCATCCCCATTTCTAATGCGTCCTGTGCAGAATAGTTCCTTCCTAAGAAAAATATCTCACGTGCCTTTTTCTGTCCTACCATTTTAGCTAAATATGCAGATCCATATCCTCCATCAAAACTAGTAACATCGGCATCTGTCTGTTTAAAAATAGCATGTTCTTTACTTGCCAAAGTTAAATCGCACACTACGTGCAAACTATGTCCGCCACCAACTGCCCACCCAGGGACCACAGCTATAACTACCTTGGGCATAAAACGGATTAAACGCTGTACTTCCAAAATATTTAAACGGTGCATACCATCTTCCCCCACATACCCTTTGTGTCCCCTAGCCTTTTGATCGCCTCCACTGCAAAAAGAATACACTCCGTCTTTAGTTGAAGGACCTTCGGCAGAAAGTAATACTACGCCTATACTCGTATCTTCTTGTGCATCGTAAAAAGCTTGGTAGAGTTCACTGGTAGTCTTGGGCCTAAATGCATTGCGAACATCTGGCCTATTGAACGCTATCCTAGCTACTCCCCCACATTTTTTATAAGTAATATCCTCAAATTCTTTTGCAACTTTCCAGTCGATTTTATTTTGCATGATAAAATTGTATTAATGGTCTCAAAGATAATATTCTTTCACAAACACTGTAATTAGATGCAAGATGCTTGTTGTCTATTTAATCATTTTTATTCTTTTCCGCTATCCATTTAGATAGGTATTTGGTACTTGCAAAGCTATGGTGCAGTAACATGGAGCCTACAAAATTTTGTTCTCTATGTTTTTTTAAACTTTGGTGAATTTCCCTTATTTTCAATAAAAATCGTTCCTGGAGTGCTTCTTTATCATAAATTGAGTTGATAATAGATACTCCGTTTTCTCGTGCTTTCTCCCATTCCGACTCATTTTCATAAAGGGCAATGGCTACATTGGCAAATGTTTGTAGGTCATTAGCAATACCCCCATTCCAAGGCATTGCATTGCAGATACCTTCAGCGCCAATATCAGTAGTAATACTCGGAGTGCCGCAAAGCATCCCCTCTAATAATTTCCCTTTAATTCCCGCTCCAAAGCTAATGGGCGCTAAGTTTAATCTAGACCGGGAGATCACCTCACTACTATCGATGGCGTGACCCATAATGTAAAATCCCTCCTTTGGATTGTGCAATTGCGTAACACTGTTGGGTAAATAAGCTCCATAAATACGTAAATTACACTTAGGAAGTTTCTTATATATTAAAGGCCATATTTCTTTTTTAAGTTTTTTAACGGCATCTATATTTGGAGCATGCTTTCCATTACCCACACATACAAAATCTGACTTTTCATCAAAACTTAGCCAGGTTTTACGTTCATTGGAATCTATAGCCTTGTACATCATGGGTAAATGAAGTAAAATATCATTATTAATTTTCAGCGTTTTTTCTAGGAGCTCCATTTCAAACAATGAAATAATAAGGCTAAGATCTGAGCGATAAATACTGGCTATTTCCCTTTTGGTGATATCCATTTCCAACCAACCCTCAATGGTAAAGGGTTGATTCCGTTTATATGCCTCCTGCCTAGCGGTCCTTAACGAATGAAGATCCTCCGTATCTAAAATCCGAAGAGCGTTTGGCAGCTGTTCGGCCACTTTCCAACCAAACTGCTCCTCGGTCAAAAATCGATCAAAAAGTACCACCGTTGGATCCAGTTCTTTTATAAAAACATCAAAACTAGAATGGTTCAGCTGAATCGTACTTTTACGCACTCCCAACTGCTCTAAATTATACGAGTACTCACTTTCCACTGCCGTACTAGCGAAAGTAACCTTGTACCCTCGTTCCAAAAAGAAGTGTATTAATTGTAACATCCTACCACCGGCAGCGGTAGTATTTGGTTCTGGCCAAATATAGCCAATAATCAATAATTTCTTTTTCATATCCCCTTTAATAATCTACGTTATTTGGGCGAATTTTTGAGAAATACGGGAGCGAAGTTTACGTTCATAGTCTTCCTCTAACCACTCTTTATAATTTTTTGTATTGTTCATTATACAATAGGAATATTGCCGAACTCTATAGGCAATTTCATCTTTTAGTTGCTTGGCAAGAATACGGGCATCAAAGACATCCTCACTATTCTCTACACAGATGGTGGCATGTTGCTCGATACTCATTTCTAATACGGCCTTAGATCTTTTCCCTTGTGCAAAGACGCGTTTATACTCTGCCTTAACATCAAACTCTATTTCCTTGGATTTGCTAAACAGCTTTTTAATTTCTGGAGGCATCTCATATACAAACTCGCGCTCTATATCTTCATCATTTTTAATGTTTTCCAAATAGAAGTCTGGAAAATGAAATATTTCCTGCCAGTCTATTGGGGCGTTCCACAAACCAAATCTAGCCACATTATTCCCCATATCTATAACGGTAAACTGGTCTTTGTGTGGGAGTACCCTTGAACCTCTACCAATCATCTGGAAATATAGGGTGAGCGATTTTGTTGCTCTGTTCAATATAATGGTCTCAACGGTAGGTTCGTCAAAACCAGTGGTTAATATACTTACTGAGGTGAGTATCGCATCTGGGGTCTTGGAAAACCATTGAAGAATCTCCTTTCTTTCCGATGCACTGTTCTTATTGTCTAGATGACGAATGTTATAGCCCGCTTTTTTAAAGGTTTCATATACATATTTAGAGGTGCTTATCCCGTTATTAAATATTAGCGTCTTGGTACCCTTTGCAATTTCTTGATAGGCATTTACTAATTTAGAAAGCATTGTCTGGTTCCCATAGAGCTCATCTGAAGATTTTACCGTATAATCCCCATTGATCCCTAATTTTAAGCTTTTAAGGCTAACATCATAATTATACATGTTGGCATTGGCCAAGAATTGTTTTTCAATTAAAGATGATATAGACTCCCCTACTATTAATTTCTGATAGTGGTCCTTCATGGGAAGCTTAATATTAGAGCTTAGAGGGGTTGCGGTTACACCAAGGATAATTGAATTTTTAAAATACTTGAATAATTTTCTAAACGAATTATAATGGGCCTCGTCTATAATCACCAAGCCAATATCGTCAATTTTAACCTTTTCGTCCTGTAGCCTGTTATTCAATGTTTCTACCATTGCCACAAAACACATATACTGATTTTGATCCTGAAGTTCCTTTACTTCGCTATTGATAATTTTATTCTTTACCCCAAACCCTTTCAACATTTTTGAGGTCTGATTGCTCAATTCAATTCTGTGGGTAAGTACTACGACTTTTTTATTGTTTTTTTGGATATATCTTCTTGCGATTTCAGAAAAAACAACAGTTTTACCCCCTCCCGTAGGTAACTGGTATAAGAGGTTGAAATCTTTTGGAGAATTATCTAAACATTCAAAAATTTTTTGAAGATCTTCTTCCTGATAATCATAAAGTGTTTTATCTATACTTTTTTTGGTATACTCCAAGCTAACGTGTAGTTTTAAAATTCAAAACAATCAAACCTTACAAAATTAGGGATTTTTTGAGGTTGTATGAAATAATTAAAGCAAAACATATCAATCAGTTCAATACAGGCTAGGAAAACTTTAAAATTGAAATCTAAGGAGCTATCCTTAACACAAGTTAAATGATTTTTAATCTAGGATATCCAGACTTTTGGAGAAATCTTCTTGAAAAGGCCAATCATTTTCCGTGGTAAAAAGATAGCATTTTACAATCCTCTCTTTATATTCTGACAATAGGCCGTTAACTGAAATATACTGCACCATTTCACTAAACGATTTCTCCATACTTTTATAAAAAGCGGTAGCTAGATTATTTTGCATGGAATAAGTCTGTGCTACTTCCAAATTGTACAGCATAAGATCTGCCGTAATATGTGGATCTACACCTAAGGTAATAAAATGTTTGATGAATTTATGAGCTATAGATCTCCTTGCTTTCGCACGTTTCCTCTTTTGGGGAAAATATTCGTTGGATATTTTTATTTTTGCCTCTTGTAGTAGTTTCTCTTCTTTAGGATTAAAAACAAAATCGTAGTATTCCTTAACAATTGGAAATCTAGTATACAAATCCATCACTTGCATTTCCAACTCTTTCTTCTTTAACTCGGACAAATACTTTGTCAATGCTCTTTTGCTCATTAATCACAAATTGGTTCCGTGCAAAATAAGAGAATCTTTTTGGGATTAAAAACCGCACAAGAAATGAAATTAGTAAATAAAATGCTGATAAGGGTCATCATTATCATAATGTTTTCACAATTAAGCCTATCTAACACGTAAACCTTTGGAAAAGACGGAATAATAACGTATACTGAGAGATTAACAGCTTAATTTTTTAAGACAGATATATATGAGGCAACTAAAGATTATCAAGCAGGTTACGAATAGGGAATCAAAATCATTGGATAAGTACCTGCAAGATATCAGTAAGATTGATTTGATTACGGCCGATGAAGAGGTGGAATTGGCTCAGAAAATCAGGGATGGGGATCAATTGGCATTGGAAAAGCTAACTACAGCAAACCTTAGGTTTGTAGTTTCCGTAGCTAAACAGTACCAAAATCAAGGGTTAACCCTTCCAGATTTAATTAACGAGGGCAACTTAGGATTGGTAAAGGCTGCCAAACGCTTTGATGAAACTCGTGGATTTAAGTTTATCTCCTATGCAGTGTGGTGGATCAGACAGGCTATTCTTCAAGCTTTGGCCGAGCAGTCAAGGGTGGTTCGACTTCCTTTGAATAAAATTGGCTCAATCAACAAAATTAAAAGGACTTTTTCCTATTTGGAACAAGCGCATGAACGTCCGCCTTCGGCAGAGGAAATTGCAAAGGAATTAGACCTATCCATTGCAGAAGTAGAACAGTCCATGAAAATTTCTGGGAGACATGTTTCTATGGATGCCCCATTAAAAGAAGGTGAAACCTCTAACCTTTATGATGTATTGCGTTCTGGAGAATCACCAAGACCAGATAAAACGTTATTGCTCCAATCCCTAAACACAGAAATTAACAGGGCATTGGATACGCTATCACCGAGGGAAGCTGACGTAATTAAATTATATTATGGAATAGGCGATCAACAGTCCATGACCCTGGCGGAAATAGGACTTACGTTTGATCTAACCAGAGAAAGAGTAAGGCAGATTAGAGAAAAGGCGATAAGAAAACTACGCCATAATTCAAGGAACAAAATGCTAAAAACATATTTAGGATAGCGTTCTTAATTAAAGATAAGACTATCTAAAGAAGATAACTTACTGGTCTAATTGAGGATCTTTATTATACCATTGAAGCGTTGTTCTTCAAACGGATTCCCCCTCAAAGTACTATAAGAATGAATCTTTCTTAGATAGTCTTTCTTATTTCCTCATTTTAGGAAATAGTTAATTTATTGATGTTGAAATCGGACAAAATCTGGTTTAAATCATCAATAAAATGCAAGTAGGCAGCACTGTCAAAATGTCGATTTGGCATAATAATAGGGTTTTGATTAAAATTGGCGCTAGACTACATATAGTCTAACTCTACCAATTCGTTTAAAGGGATATTCGGGAGTAGGCCGATTTTCACTAAAAACTGGACAGAACGAATCCTGGAACATCGATGTTTCCGGGATTTTTTTTATGGTTTATTTTCGAAGTGGATTTTCGTCCGGTTTAAGAGGGCTTTTTGGTCGTTTTAGTGAGGTTCTGGCATACCTTTCCCATCGAAGTTTCGGATCGCTAGTCCCTATGCCGCTTTTTCCAGC
>NZ_AUCB01000028.1 GCF_000429545.1 Arenibacter certesii DSM 19833 | reverse complement strand
CCATCCGTATATTCCTTTAATGCGTAATCCACAGGGGTAGCACAGGTGGGGATATGACCAATATCCCCGAAATTGTATTCCAATCCACCTGAAGTCCAAGCTCCACGCATAGCCACATCTCTGAATTTCACTACCTCGTTAAAATACATGAATTCCTTTCCCGTGGATTTCTCTATGGCTCCCCATATCTTCCCTCCCACTTCCGGAGAAACATATACTTTTATATAATCGTTCTCCAACACCACCATTTTCCAATCCCGATACTCCCCTTGATCTGTATAACCGTCAAAACGAAAATAGGGATAGATACGGTTAATATTGGCTACAGGATCGGGGTCTCCGAACATATAGGTTTTCATGTTCAAATTTTCTTCCCGAACTGTTGCTTTTTGTGAAATACCTTGATGGCACATAAATCCTAAAATAAGTAGTAATAACGTTGATTGTATCTTATACATATTTACTGTGTTGCTTCAATTTACAAATTTGTAACCATAATCATTTATATATTAAATTAACCTTTCCTAGATTACAACTGGATTTTAATATTGCTCATGATGAAACAATCATCATCCCCTTTATACCTTAACGTGGAATTTCTACATAAATATTAACTGGAAAATGGTCAGATGGGTACCGTTGATGGTTACTGTCTGTCAGTACCCCATATCGCAATACTTTTATCCTTTGGTTGACAAAAATGTAATCGATGCGATGTTTGGGAGTCCGATTAAATTTAAACCCGTTAAATGTTCCCTCAGGACCATAAGGTTCTTCAATGCTGGCCTTTTTACTGTCGGAAAGTCCATTGGAGGTTATTTCGGTGTAGACTTCACTATCCTCGGTGAAATTAAAATCACCGGTAACTATGACCGGAATGTCAGTATCAAGATCATTGATTTTCTCATTGATCAATTTAGCACTTTCCAAGCGTGCGTTTTCTCCCTTACTATCAAAATGGGTATTGAAAAAATAAAATTTGCTCCCCGATTCTTTAAGTTGGAACAAGGCCCAGCTACAGATTCTGGTATAACCAGAATCCCATGATTTACTAACCGTTTCCGGGTTTTGGGAGAGCCAAAAAGTTCCAGAGGAAAGAGCCTCTATTTTATCCTTTTTATAGAAAATAGGGTTGTATTCCCCTTCATTTATACCATCTTCCCTACCTACCCCGATCCACTTATAATCGGACATATTTTCAGCAAAATATTGTACCTGATGTCCTAGTGGTTCTTGCATCCCTATAACATCCGGTTTGTAAAAATTTAGGAGTGCCACCTGAAATTCCCGTCGATTTGGCCAATTGTCCATAGAGATATTTGCGGCATCATAAAACAATTCATCGTACCTTACATTAAAACTCATTATACTAATGTTCTCTTGTGCAGACACCCAGGAGCAAAGGAGAATTAGTAAAAAGACAATGTTATTTGGCGTCCTTGGTTTCATTTCAATGATTTTTAATTTTTATTATTTATGAAGTGTCGGAGTGCACCAATTGGCATGGTCACCATCTAAACCATCAGAACCTCCAAACACTCTCAGTTCTAATTCATGGGTTTTGGTCACATCTATTTCCAATGGTTTAACAGGTTGCCCTTTTTTCATTGGGCCCGAAGCAAATCCTTTTATACCATCTATCCAGACCTCAAATTCCATTTCCCCACTACCGGCTGTATCGTCAACCCCGATAAAACTTTTAAATTTCTTAAAACCCAAACCTTCTATGTTATAAACCACTCTAGCGTAGGAATGCATACCCAGGCCTTTGTCAAATTCTTGACCGCCTACACTGAGCACTGTTCCTTCGAAGTTAAGCCCTATCCTGACCTTTCCTTTGGACATGGCGGCCTTACTTGGAATCAGTTCGGATAGATTTATCACATTTTTGGGGGCTGGGAAAGGCTTTTTTAAAGAGGATAGTTCCTTATTTGTATGTACAGGAACTATTTCTCTCATTTTCTCTATTCTTGTAGGTAAAGGCAACATCTCGGGCAGGTCACCAGAAACTTTGGAAATCTGCGCTAATTTTATGTTCAGATTTTTTTTCAACAGGGCATGCTCCATCCAAAGCCAAGAAGCCACCTTTGCCTTAAATTGACCCGCAACCCCATCTTCTGCGTCAATCAGAATCTCTATATCATTTTTCCCTGCCGGTAATTTAAAACTAATGAAAGACCAATCCGAAATGGGCACTTCATCGAATACCCTCATATGCGGTAGGACAAGGGGCGCACGGTTGATTTTGGTCTCCACTACCTTACCATTAACTTTTATCTTGCAATTGGGCACATATCCTGAAGGGGCTATTGGTTCGAACAAAATGTGCATAGAGGCGTCGGTTCCTTTGGGAACCTCGATCTTGCAAGAACCTTCCACTATATTTACACCATCCACCATTTTTAATACCATTTGTGCCTCCCTCACTTTAGCACCCTCCTTCTTGCCCTCAAATTGGATAATAACTTCTTTATCCTTTTTTCCCTTGGATTTTTGAATGAACTCCTCCTTTGTCCCTGCTTTTCCGAAAACCTCAATATCCTTGTTCCCGTTTGAATTTTCAACATACTGATATCGCCCACCGGCCATTATATCCATGTCCTCGTTGAATGGCTTCACCTCGATGATCACAGTTTCATAGCCTTCGAGTTGAATGTCGATCGATTTGTTATAATCCAAATCGAAATCCAAAACCTCGCGGTACGGATATACGACTTCGGCATAAAACTGATCCTTTTCGGAGTAATGATTGTCGGAAGTCTCTCCCATTAAATCCTTCATGGCAATTGAGATTGATTTTGAAGCTATGAAAGGATTGGAAATTGAGATGATTCCTTTATTCTTATGATGACGCATATAGCCATAAGGTTCGTGGTTCAGTATGTCCCCATCTATTAATTTTATGTTCCCTGTAACCGAAGCATTTTGGCGACCCCATGTTATGGCCTTGGCAAGAAATTTCCAATCTTTTTCAGTCCTTAACAACTCGATCGGATCGAGGTAGAAGGTTAAAAGGCGACTTCCCCTTCCCAAAATCGACATGATTTCATCGTGCATAGTATTGTAATCGGGAGTAAATATGCCCAGATGTTCTAGACTTTCAATAGGGAAGCCCAGGTTCTCTTTCATGCGTTTATGGATGAGGATATCACGCGTTGTAAATTTTCCGTAACCGGAATTAGGTGTTGGAACAATGGCAGCGGGGGGGCCATCGTAGACTTCTCCCCAAACTGCATCGGCATATTGTAGCCACCAAGGGCTTAGCCAAATCCCCGTGGTGAGATCTATAAAAGCTTTGGGCTGTAATTTTTTGATGTTGACGAGCAGTTCTATTAGGGCATCTACGTTCGTTTCCTTGGCATAATTGCCCGTCAAGTGCCAAGGGTGGTCTTCGGCACCACAGTTCATGGCGTTTCCATCAAATTTGAAAAACTTGAGATTATTGGTCGTTAAAAGCTTTTCAATCTTGTTATTTAGATCTGATGCATATTGAGGGGCTGACTGGCATAGGTATTTGCCACGGGTCCCGTTTTGTGGATATCCGTTGGCAACTAGCCAAGGCCCATGATCGTACCCAGAGGATGGGGACAGCCACAATCCTAAGTCCATATCCAACGCCTCCAGCTCCTTTTTTATCGGACCAAATCCTTGGGGAAACCGGTCTTTACGGATGTCCCAAAAGCTTTCTTTATCATCCCAGCCATCGTCAAAGGTAAAGGTGTCAAAATTAGCGCCATACGGCTCTAACAGCCTTTTACGAAATAGGTCAATAAGCGCCAGGGAATTTGACTCTGTTGGGGGCATTAAGGTCTCCCACGTATTATAGTTAATAAATAGGGCAGGTTCATTTTTTGGCAATGCCAAGATCGAATCCAAATAGCGTTGAAACGATCTGATTACTCCTTCTTCTTGCACCACACCGAAAACAATCGGTTTTGTACTGAAACTACCCTCGATTGATCTTCCAGGGAAATGAGTAAACGAAAGAGTTGAATGTCTGTACTGGTTATATCCCGCAGGGTATTCAAGGCCCCAAAAACTGTCCTCAAAAAGTACAGGAAGGCCGAACCCCTTATTTTCCCCAAATCCCCATACCGGATGCGGATATTTTGGCGGTTCCTCCTCCTGATAAATGCAATTCCCGGTTCGATCCAATTTCCAAGCATCGACTTGCCTTATTTCCAAAGTGTTCTGCGTCACCAGTTCCAATTGCCTTCTGGCAAAAAAGTCGTCCTTGCCAAGGGAATATGAAATAATCAGCTCGATGGGATCCGTAATATGTCTGTATAGAAGAGTTAATTTATTAGTTTTTCCATTAGTTTCTTCCTTTACATCATAAATAAGAAAGTTGGTTTTTGTCAGGTCATCTGCACCGCTCAAGGTGATCAAAAAATCATCATTTGTAATTTCAATGGTCTTTCCTGAAGATTTGTTGATGATTTCAAAAAGACTGACATCGGTACTGGATTTAACAAAATTAACCTCGATCATTTCGTTTTTCAAGGATATGATAGAATCGGATTTGGTCAAAAGAACATTTACTGCCAGAAGAATCTGGGTGCCTAGCAAAAACACGCACCCAAGTAATTTTATTTTTTTTATATTTTTCATATTAATCAATAATTTTCAATACTTCGTCGAGGTCCAAGGTCTCTCCTTCTTTCAGGTTCAGCACTACTGTTTCCCCATCATAATGAACGTTAATAGCCTGGGTCATAATAGATTTAATTCTTACTGTCCTTAACCTGCCTTCTTTCCATTCTATATCCACTTCAATTCCACCACGTGCCTTTAATCCGGATATCGTACCCGTAGGCCAAGATTCAGGAAGGGCCGGGAGTATGTGAATCTCCCCAGAATGCGATTGTAAGAGCATCTCGGCTATGCCAGCCGTAGCCCCCATGTTACCATCCAATTGAAAGGGAGGGTGCGTGGAAAAAAGATTGGCGTAGACACCTCCCCCGTCCGTCATGTTGACGCCATCGTCCAAAGTAATTGCCATGGCCCTTCTTAGGAGCTTGTAAGACCTGTTACCATCAAACAACCTCGCCCAAAAATTGATTTTCCAGCCAATGGACCAGCCAGTGCCGTCATCACCCCTAGCATCCAATGACACCCTAGCAGCATCGATCAGCTCAGGTGTTTGTAGGGCATTAATCTGATTTCCAGGATGTAACGCATATAAGTGCGCAACGTGCCTATGCTTGTTTTCCGGATCATCTATATCTTCCTTCCATTCCTGCAATTGTCCCCATTTCCCAATTTTTAAGGGCAATAGTTTTGCTTTCGCCAAAACCAGTTCCTTTTTAAACGCCATATCGTTTTCTAGGACATCAGTCGCTTTAATGCAATTATTAAAGATATCCCAGGCTATTTCAATATCCATATAGGCACCGGTAGAAATACCACCATGTTCCGGAGAGTAGGAAGGTGAGGAAACCAAATTCCCATTTGAATCTTTGGTCAAATAATCTAGCCAGAAAAGCGCGGCCTCCTTCATAATGGGATATCCTTTTTTCTTAAGAAAATTAAGATCTTGTGTGTATTGATAGTGCTCCCACACATGTCGGGAATACCATGCAGCACCACCGGGAAAAAAGCCCCAAGGAAAATCCCATCCGGGCGCTGTATATCCAAAGGGATTGTTCATGGTATTTACGATCCAACCTTCTGCGTTGAAAAAATCCTTTGCCGATTTACGGCCAGGAGGCCTTAACTTATCTATATATTCGATCAAGGGCTCATGGCATTCCGATAAATTGGTGACCTCTGCGGGCCAATAGATCATTGGAATATTAATATTGGAATGGTAGTCACTGGCCCATGGCGGGTTGGTCTTGTCGTTCCATTTACCCTGTAAATTGGCAGGCATCGTGCCAGGTCGTGAACTACTTATCAGAAGGTAACGTCCATATTGAAAATAAAGGGTTTCAAGCGATGGATCCTTTTTACCCGATGCATAGGCAGTCAACCGTTCATCTGTAGGAATATTATTGGTGTCCATGGTTTCGAGTTTAAAATTCACCCTGGAAAACAAATTTGAATAATCCTTTTTATGTTCCATTAAAAGGTTGTCATATCCCCTTTGTCTTACCTTAGCAATGGTCTCTTTATTCATTGATATGTAATCCCTACCTTTGTATGTCGGATACTCGTTTTTATAATCAGTGGCGGCAGTCAAATAAAGTGTAAGGGATTTTGCCGCTTTCACCTTCAATTTATCATCCAAAAAAGTAACTTTTTCACCATCGGATTCAATCAACACCCTGCTTTCGAACCCCATGCCATTGTTTTCCAAATGGCCCGACATGATTAGCTGGTTTTTGTTATATTCGAAGGTGACATTTTTGTGCACAGTTGTTTGGTTTATGATATAGTCTATTCCGTCTGGACTATCATTTTCAAAACGAAAAACCAAAGTACGACTGGGATAGTTAGCAAAATATTCTCTTTTATGTTTTGTTCCATTGACCGTATATTTAATAGTTGCCACAGCATCCGATATATCTAGTTCCCTACTATAATCTGTGAACGTCCCGGACTCTTCTGGTTTTACAAATAAATCTCCGAAGGTTTGATAGGCTCCAAAACCCTCCCAAATATTATTACCCTTATCTGCCTTGATCGTACCTGTAAGTTCCCTGTTCGCAAGTTGGTGCGCCTCTTCGTATTTACCGGCATCGAGCAATCTTCTAACCTCGGGCAAGTGTTTATGGGCATTTTCCCTGTTGCCGCCATTGTACTGGTCCCATTCACCCTTTCCCCCCGTCCATAGGGATTCTTCATTGAACTGAATATGCTCCTCTTCCGGCCCTCCAAAGAACATGGCCCCCATATATCCGTTACCAATGGGTAAGGCCTCCTTCATCCACGAATTGGCTGGTCGTTCATACCACAGTTTCAATGGTGATTTTTGAGGTTCTGTCTTTTGGGCTATTGTCGAAATAGCAAAAAATGATACGAAATAGGTCAGATAAATCTTAATTGTTCTAGATTTCATAGTTTATTCTTTTGTTATTTATCAATAGGCATATTTCCAATTAAAACAACCGGATCAAAGTCATTGGAGTAAATACTAACTTTAATTTTCTGTTCCTGTTCTAAATTTAATCCTGCCTTTGTAGATAGCTTAATATCGAATTTTTCAAAAGGGTCCAATTTTGGAACGGTCCCCGAAGCAATTTCACGCCAGATGGAATTTTCTTGCCTTTCAATCTTGATCTTGGCCGGTTTGGATATAACTTGTCCAAAGTTGGAGACTTCTGTTTTTAACATTCCATCCTTAGTGATTTCAGGTATGAGTGCCGACAATATTGGCTCTATATAGTCAACCCCGGGAAGACGGGCGTATCCGAATAGTAATTTCCCATTGTTGGTCTTCCCCAACAATTTGCCCACAAAATTACCTTCCGTGATACCATTGCCTTCCCCAGAAAAGGTTACAAGTAGATCGGGTCCGTCAATTTTAATCTTTTTCACCTTGGAACCCCGTCCAAAATTCACTTCTTCGGACGCACCAAAGCGCAGAGAATTAATATCGATGTCGGAATTCGGGTCAAATCCTTCTTCAGCCTCCACCCTTAGTTTAATCGACTTTGTACTTCTTTTAATTTTGGCTTCGTTCAATACCTTAATTTTACGTCCTACCGTTAACGGAATAGTAATGTTTTTGGAACTATGGTTGTCGCTTCCCTTATCGTCCTTCTTCAATACATCTATAACTGCAAAGTGGGCTTGGGTAGCCCGACCTAAATTATCCTGTAAAACCTTTATCCGTTCGTATTTAAACCAATCCTCATTGGTTCCATCGGTGTATCTCGTAATTCCTGGCAAGTAGGCTTCCCCAGCATCTATTTTCCAATTTACACCATCTTTGGACCTCAGATAATAGGCAATCCTACCCAACCAATCATTGACGATCATGTGATACTGAATGTTGTCCCGCCAAATTACTGGATCTTCAAAATGTCCTTCCACTGGGGGATATACACTTTTTTCAGTGACTTGGTTATAGGGAGATAATCCATCCTTACTGAACCATATGCCACCTCCGCGACATACCATAATATAGGAGCCGTCCTCCCTCTGCGCAAAACTTAGGTTAGAGAGGCCTTCTATTATGGGTCTATCCCTTTGGTCAAACTCAAATTTGCCGTACTCCCATGGGCCTTCAAGGCTTTCAGCAACGTAACGTCCGTCTATAACGTACACTACATAACGGCCATCCTTTAATCTAAATATTTCAGGATTATGCCCTGGTCCAATGGTTTCCATTACTTTATAAGGACCAAAGGAGTTTTCCGATACAGCGTGTACCACAATGGAATTGGACCATTCATTATGTCCTTTAACCGAGTCTTCCCGCCAACGACAAACCATTAGATGGTATTGCCCATCATCGCCCAAAAGGGCGTTCCCTCCCCAATAGGACCATTCTGCATCCTCGATTCCATTATCCACATATCTCGGAATTACATTTTCGGCACCCCAGGTATTTGTGGTCAGCGCTCCTAAGGGAGCTATTGGACGAAACAAGTCCATAAATCGCCCTCCGTTAATCAAATCATTCCATTCGGCCGGACGGGCCCTTTCGATTACCTGAGCTCTTACACTTCCCCACAAGGAAAAAACGATAATCCCCAGTCCTAAAAGTCTATTCAATTTAATCATAATTTAAAAGTTATTAATTTTTATAAAATCGCAAATCTATTTCGTACTGCTTCAGGTCCTATTTGCCTTAGGACCATAAATATTCAATCCAATTTATGACACCCACAACGCAATTGGAAAAACAGATGATTTATCCATCTCATTCCATGGCTGACCTTATTGCGCCTTCTGATCGGGCATTCCAGTAACCACATTCCAATTGAAAGAACACTGAAGTATATGGTATGGTCATATTCGTTTTAAGTATCAGTATATGGAATAGTTCCGCCGATTTATCCAATTCCTTAATAATATCCTCGTGGAGCATACGCTTTACAGGACTCCCATTTAATAAACTATCAAGTGAATTTCGATAGGTTTCAATTCCAGTAGCATTCTTCTCTGCTACAAAAGTCATTTCCTTATCTACAAAAATATTGGCATCAACGTGCGTAGACCTCTCTATTAGTTCCGATATATATGCCACTGCTTCCAATTGTTCGGTATCGATCACAATCGTTTCTATGGCGGGATTACTTTGTTTGGGATAGGCTGCATCGGCTACAACTATCCAATTTCTATGTCCATATTCCTTTAGTTTTTGCTGAACTTCCATTCTCCAATCGGTTTCTTTTATTGTGTTTTCAATTTTCAACTCATTATTTAATGACATTTTCTCAGGCTTTGCACAGCCCATTAATCCCAAGAAAAACCCAATAGCCACTAGTAAATACTTCATATAAATCTTTGTTTTGTTTCTAAATCGTTAATAAGGATTCGTTTATTAAAAAAAATTCGCTTATTTAAAGCCAATGTTCTTTAGTTTTTAAAACTTCCTATATTCCTTAATTAATTTTACCTTTAGTAATTATATATGTTGACATTGCCATGATTTTTTGTTTGTAATATCCTACCAAACTTAGTTTCTCATTAGCTTAATCCTCTACCTCATGTCCGTAAATTTTAACCTTACGTAAATGTAAGGGTTGAGGCACCCAATCATGGATAGTTTCCAGTTTGACATATCTGGCCAATTTACCGGGCAATTTTCCACCTGCATCATGGAAATCGGTAAGGGGCACTTCCCATCTCCATTGAAGGCCCTTTACGGCCCACACTTGTTCCCATTCCTTTTTGTCTTTGGATATATATACTCGCAGTGTCTCTGCCCGGTCCCCAAGGCTAGTACTGTTCTCTATAGCAAAACCAGTAAGCTTTTTAATTTTTTGCAAATCTATAAGCGCCCAAGGTCTGGCTTCCGCTTCTGTGTGAAAAGCATAGTCCATTTTGTCCAGTGTATCCGTAAAAAGATATTTATGGTTCGCCTCATTGTTACGTGGGCTAGTGGTACTTAAAGTCAGTTGAGCATTCTCGGAAATGATTTTTCCATAAGTATCATCCGCAAATATTGATCGGTCCTTACGATGGTCGAGCATCCCTTCTATCTCCTCTTCCATCGTCAATTCTATAACGGTAGCTTTGGAGTCACGTACCGATTCTGGCAACTTCAGATCAAGGCCATCTTCAGTTTGTTTATACTCAATAGCGGTACCATTTGATAAAATACGTGCGCCGAGCACCTTTGTAGGGCATGCCGATAAGCGAATTAGCTGAGGGGCCTCCGGTAGGGCGTATACATAGATTTTCTTTCCCTTACGGGTACTGCCCCCCCATTGATTAGGATACCATGGGCCGCCACGTGTACCATAGATCGCATCGCTATTGTCGTTCACCCAAGAACCAATCTCCTTGGCTAATTTCTTTTGGGTTTCATCAATTTCACCATCAGCGTCGGGAATGAAATTAAGCAGTAGATTACCATTGCCGCACCATACCCTCACTAATTTATCGATTACCTGTTTCGCGGTAAAGAACTCGTGATTGCTGGCATGGCTGTAATGGTGTACACCAATACTTGTGACCACTTCCCAGGGGGTTTTCATATACCCGCCTATTTTATGCTCCATACTATGATAGTCGCCCACGTTGTTCATATAGTCCCAGGAGCCATCACCAGAAATCGGCGGCCGTGATTGTATGCGGGTAATAAGCATATCTGGTTTTTCCTTTTTCAGCCGGTCATAAAGAGTCCTGGCAATATCTTTATCCCAACCCTCTAGCCATTGCCCATCATACCACATGATATCAGGGTTGTATTTTCGAATCAGTTCAAGACTTTGGCGTGTGGTAAAGTCAAGTATATGGGGAATGCCTTCTGGATATCCTGGCATATCTGATTGGGAACCATATACTTGTTCCCATTTGTCCTCGTGGATATCCATAATGGAAAGATACGTGCCAACAGCTATGTCCTTATTTCGGCATGCTTTTACGAACTCGTCTACCACGTCCCGTTTCAGTGGTGAGTTCATTACGTTAGCATCTGTGGTTTTTGTATCCCATAGGCAGTAGCCATCATGATGCTTGCAGACCAAAACTGCATATTTTGCACCAATCGTCTCTGCAACAGATATCCATTCTTCGGCATTAAATTTCTGTGGATTGAACTGCTTATAATATGACTCATATTTTGCCCTGCCACCAACCTCAGGCATAGACCAACTAATGGTCTTACCATGCAAAGCGGCCGGACCCCAATGTATCATAAAACCAAAACGCATATCTTCAAAACGCGATAAAGCCTCCAGGTCTGGTTTTGCCCCTTCGTTTACATTTTCAACCTCTGTTTTTATAGTTTTACTAGCTTCAGGAGTATTCTTACAACTTAAAATTAGAGTAACTAATACAAGTAATATCGTTTTTCTCATTTTTAAAAACTATTATTCTGATAATTTCAATTTCTTTTAACATTACCCCATGAACCATCACCTAAGGCTAAAAATCTCTTTTACTACCTAAAATAGCTTCTCCAAAATACTTTGGCCCATTGTTCTGCTTGCCTGTAAATGTTTTTTCTTTAGAAAAGGGAATTCCCTTTTTTGTAATCATGTATTTACCATTTTTGTTTGTTTCAAACGAAATAACACCGTCTTTTGAAAGCTTATATTTTTCATTTTCAGAAGTTTTTAGGTTTAGTATTTCCAGGGATGGACTATTCCAGGGATTTTGCAATTTGCATTGGTTCCCCTTTAAACTTTCAATTCCAACAAATGAAACTTCTTTGCTTTTATTGATTACCGATGATACGATAAAAGCTCCTCTAGACCTTAAAACAAAAGCACCTTCCCAATTTTCGGGGATAGCTGGGAAAACTCTTATTTTTCCTTCGTGGCTTTGAATAAGCATTTCCGATACAGTGGTACTGACAATGCTCAAGGCTTCCATCCCAGGTTGTACAAAGGGTGCAGCTGGGAGTCCTGAACTACCTGCTGTCTCTTTCGAATAATGCGTGCGTTTATCATATAGATAATCTCGTTGCGTAGTTACCTCAGCCGTCGATATAGAATCCGCATACTTCGATAATTGGTACCAGTGATCGATATTGTAAAACAATCCCTGTGGAAAATGTTGCATCCGTCTTATTGAATTGGTCATTTTCTCCAATGCAAATTCGCCTAACCCGAGCCTTGCCGAAACGATAGAGCCTGGAGTAATTGCATTTTTGGATGCCGGCTGACGAATCGATACATTTTCAGCAATTTTGAAATATTCAGTATCCTTATCATCAAGTCCCAATATATTAGCTGGAAAAACCTGGGTAGTGTGGGCATCGAAATGATAGGAGCCTACCCCGTAATTTTCAAGGGATGGATATGGATTCCCCTCTTGTGTAAATGCAGTTCCAAAAACCTTTCCCCTATCCGGAATATCAAGTACTGGAGGACTCCATAGGTGATTTAGTATATTTTTCCATTCTTTTACTTTTGACTTATCCACTTTCAGCATATTTGCCGACTCAACACACCAATCCAGAAGTGCTTCAATCATATATCTGTCGGAACTACTATTTTTTAGTTGATTTTGGGAATGTTCATAAGGCATTGTTGGAAATGAATAGTATTCTTGTTTTTTGTCGTCCCATTTTAAATAACCTACATAAAATTGCGCTGCTTTCTTTATAAAAGGGTAGCATTTTTCTTCCAGAAATTTTTTATCGCCCGTAAATTGATAATACTCCCAAAAAATTCCCGCAATTTGACTCGCAGCTGTGAAATGATTAATCATATCATCTCTGTATTTATAGGGCATATTTCCAAAAAAATCATGCGCTTCACTCCATAAGAGTGCATTTTCGACACCTCTTTCTTTTGCATAAGCTTCGGCCAAAGGCATCGTCCGGAAATAAGTATTTATATAAGGTAGCATTAAATCGCAATCGTTTTGAACCGCAACTCCCCAATATTGTTGTTGGGTGTTCCAGTGATGCGGAGTTACCCACTGACGCAAATCATGGTTCCAGGTCCACAGGCCACCGTTAAAAACAATGGGGAAGTTGGCACGGGAAGCACTTGCCGTTAAATAGCGACGATAATAATAGATGTTTTCGATATAATCGTCGGGAATAGAAACAAACGAACGTTCCCAAAAACTCTGCCACCACGCATCGTGCGCTACTTTCGCTTTTTCAATGGTTTCTTTCTCCTTGCTGTCCAATATTTTTATGGCATCCTCAAGCAAATTTTCACTTTCGTTCGATGTAACCACCGAAACAATAATTTTAGCATTTATATCGTTGCTGGTGCCTGTTTCGATAACAGCCAGTTTACTGTTTTTTATTTTTGGTGACGAATTTATTCCTACAACCCTGCAAGCCACCACAAAGTCTAGCCCATCCAAGTGTTCCGTAATATAAATATCCCCATTTTGGGTATTCACCTTTGATTTACCAAGTCCGAGCGAAGCATCTTTGTTGTAGCCTCCATACCAACCACCAAATGCCCTGCTTCCCCATCGTTCCAATGCTACTGTCATGGAAGTACCTGATTGTAATTCTCCCATAGTTTTTAAATTACAATCAATTACCCACGCATTGGAATTAGCATCAACCCAGGTTTTTATATCGGTATCGCTGAAAGGAGTAGTGCTTTTAAAGGAGGATGTGGCATCATACATGCTCATTCGCGCTTCAAAATCGTTTAAATAAAGCCATTCGGTATTGGGAATCCCAAAATCAAGCTTCAATTTTGCGGCAGCACGCAATGTTGTGTGCGATTCTTTATTCGGCTTGTCATACAAATCCGATTTATTTATCTGTATTTCTATTCCCGATTTTGTACACCAAACCATTCCGCCAATATCACCGTTGCCAATGGTTAACCCTTCAAATCCTTCATAATTTGGGGTTTGAAAAACAACGTCGTGTTTCGATAGGTAGTTTTTATAATCTACGTTAAGGCCTATGAATTCCTTTTTTTCTTGGGCCATAACTTGACTCGTAAGAAGTAGGAATAAAACTAATTTTATGACTTTACTATAATTTTTCCTAACCATTTTTTTTGAGTTTTTAAAAATTAAGTGAGAGTTAGATAGATGTAAAATCCACTCTCACTTAATTCCTCACTAAACTAAACGATTAATATCCTGGATTTTTATCGATTGGTTCTCTCCCAAAAGCTTTTGGGAGAGAACCAAAAATGCATAGTCGTGTATAAGATTTAACTAAAGCATACAATATAGGTTACTTCTTCCTATTCCGTAAACAAAGCGGTTATTTCAGATTGGGTTAGTACGCCACTATAGATTTTCAAATCGTCCAAATGTCCTTCCAACATGCCATGAGTGGTATTATAAGTTCCAGTACCATCCTCCCAAATATTAACTGGGTAATCGTTCACCGTATCAAAAAGAGCTCCACCTGCCAATCTGTTCAAGTCATAGGTATTATCTTTGCCAGGTTCGCTATACTGAACACCGTCTGAGTAAACTTTAAGCAATTTATTAGTTTGATCGATGACCATAGTAACCATATGCCAAGAATTATCACCCAAGTTTGCGGGGTTACCACCTGGTACATCACAATCGCCCGCATCCCAATCCAATCGATCTGAACCAGCGGCCGTTGCAGCCATACTCACTGTCCAACCGTGACCATTGGTATAGTCATTATCTGGCATATAGCTGTTGGCACCGTCGGTTGAAATAACCCAGCCAGGGTTTCCTCCACTGTCCCAGCTTTTATTGCCGAGCACTACTGGGTCGGATCCTGTGGCAATGTGCTTGATCCAGAAATTAACACTGAAACTTTCAGCACCTAATGGTCTTAATGCACTATCTTTAGGTAAGGTTGCATAAGCTCCAAAATTAAAGAAAACAACACCACCTCTTTCTGAATCGGTTACGAAATCTATAGCACCAGTTGAAGTTGCCCCCTCCGTTGCATGCAGTAAGTTACCACTTGAATCCGACAAATCCGTATCAAAAGGTAAATGTAGAATAAGCTTGGCAGCATCACTGTTGCCCTCTTCTTCTACAGGGGTGGCGAATGCCCATGAGGAATTATTGGTAAAACCTTCAAAATCATTTTCCGCTACATCAGTAATAGCTCCGGAAGCAATCTGTACGTAATAAGATTGATTCTTTTCTAGGCTAGTAGGTAAACTGATAGTAACCAATGCACCATTAATAGTAACCGAATTGGCATCGCCAATGGGTATTGTATATAGAACTTCATCAGCACCCTTGTAAACTACAATATCTCCTTGATTTCGCTTTACGACCTCACTAAAAACCAAGCTCAATGAGCGGGTACTTGGGGCAACATCATTGGCGCCTGTTTTTGGAAAGGCCTGCAATATAGCGGGTGCTTCAGTATCAACAACAATTGGTTCGGTTGAGTTTCCTTCATCGTCCGTGCAAGAAATCAAAATAGAAAATAATAGCAATGTCAAAATTGCCAGATACTTATAAATTACATTTTTCATAATCGTTTTGGTTTTTCGTTTAAAAATTTTAATGTTTCAAAATGTATTTTTCTCTTTACTCGTTTTCCCACCAGAACATACTTTTCCAATGTGCATCATACCATGATTTAAAATTTATATCACCAGGATATTCTCCTGATGAGACTACTGGTTCAATAAAAATTGGCATTTGCAGTGAAGGGCTTAAACCGTTATTAATTATGTACATTCTCGCATCGGTCCGGTCACTCTCACCAGTAATGGGAATATCAAATCCCTCTTTCCAGGCTCTTTTGACGCCCACAGGATTTTTTTGGTGCTCACTATCAGGATAATCAGCACGACCTGGAAGCCGTGTTCCACTACCAGAGCTTTCAAATGCAGCAGCATTGTTGGAGGCTCTTAATGGTGGCATCATTACACGCCGTTGCTGAAAATAAGGTTCCAAAATAAGTTGATAGCACGCAATCCATTTTTGTTCATGGATCAACAATTCCTGATTCCGTCCACCACCCCAACTCACCTGTTGTTGAGCCAAATATTCACCCAGACCTCCCAAAGCGTCCTCGGCATAAGCCCCAGCATATCGTGGATCTGAAAATGTAGCTTGGAACATTTCCAAGCTTGCAGCAATACCTTGCTCATATAAAGCCTGCGCATTGCCGGGAATCCAACCTTTAAAGGCGGCTTCCGCCTTAAGAAATATTACTTCCGGATAGTGGGACAAGAACCAAGGCTTGGTTTTTGCAGCAGCGGTGGGCACAAAGTTCGCATCTACCGGTCTGAAAAAATCTGTTGTTTGTCGCGATGCATATTCAACTCCTCCATTCCATAGTGCCGCATCACCATCACTTGTTGTGATACCGTAGAGATGGCCCACATATTTATCGACGCCTTTATTAGAGGGAACAACATACAAATTAGAATCATCCCAAACTTTTTGCACTGGTTTTGCAAATTGGTAGATACGGGGGTCTGCCAAACTTAGCAGTCTTTCTATAAATACGTTGCTTATGGGCAAATTATCTTCTGATGCTATCGGGATAAGATAAAACGGCGATATACGTTGGACCCCATCAAAAGAAAAATAGGCATTATCGCTATTGGACTCGAACATTGGATATTGGGCGGGGTTATTCACTATTTCTATTAGAATGCCCTCTGATAAGCCCGGATCGGAATTATGGAAATGCATGGCTGCCTTAAAACGCAGCACGTTTGCGAATTTCTTCCATTTCTGTATATTTCCCGCAAATATAACGTCGTTCCCCGAACTTATGGGGCTGGTTTGGTTTCCTATAAGGTCACTTGCCGCTTTCAATTTATCCATCATAGCTGGAAATATCAAGGCTTGGGAGTCGTAAGTTACTTGTGATACCAACTCTTCACCCACGGCATCGAAATAGGGAATATCACCGTAGAGCAGCGTCATGTTTAGCATGATGTATGTTTCCCAAATATTGGCAACCGCCTCATAACGGGTATCTCCAGATCCTTTTGCGGCCCTGCGCACCTGTTTGATTCCATTTAGCACGCCATAGCCTTTGCCCCACACGTTATCATCCAGATCGTGCCATGATCTGTGCCGGTTAGGCTGGCTCAAACTGCGGGTCTTGCCATTATATTCGACCAAAGGCATCATAATATTCCACGACGTTTCGCTAAAACCGTCTTCAGAATGGCCCAATATCCCATCCATGGTAGGCAGCAGAAACAGCTCGGGAGCGATTTTCTCGTCAAATATGGGCCTGCTGCTATCTAAATTTATATCGTCTTCCCAGTTATCACATCCTAACAAAAGAAGTGTGCTTGAAACTAATATCAATACTATAATTTTTTTCATTTCTTTTCCTTTGATTTAAATTAGTGTAAGGTTAAAATCGGAGATTAACGTTGAATGACCACGTTCTAGCCATGGGAATGGTTCCGCTGCGCGAAATCCCTGGGGTGGTGCCCACTTGAGAATTGTTCACAAATATTTCAGGATCTACATACTTTACATCGGTGAGCGTGTACAAATTCCGCCCCAATACGGTAAATCTTACATCCTTGAAAAACATATTCTCAAGCAGCTTGGAGGGTATGGTATAAGATAAGGAGAGTTCCTTGAGTTTTGCAAAAGACCCATCCCTTACCCATATATCATTTATCTCACCATCCGTGAGGTAATCTCCGTATAGCAGACCAGCGGTAATTTCGTCGCCAGGCTCAAATGGACGAATTCCCGTAGGACTATCCCAAACCCCTTCCGGTAGTATCGCATCCCTATTTCCTCCTGTTATAGGGGCAAAACCATCGCCGACAAAATTTTTCTCGAAACCAGCATAAAAACTATTGCCATATACACCTGTGATCAAGGCCCCCAAAGACCAATTTTTAAAGGTGAATGTATTTTCCCAGCCAGCTATCCAGTCCGGATTTACATTGCCTATTACATCCATATCGGCCACACGGGGCAAATCTTTTGCCGCATCGTGGTAGCGTTGGCCGTCGTACTGTTTTAAGCTCGAGTTATGTAAGGTTGGATCATAGATAAATGTACGGGCCGTTTTACTGTAAATCTGCCCTCTTTGGTCACCGGCCCTATCAATAATAAAGGTATTGGACGCCACACTTTGAGTAAATGACAAATCTGGATTGTTTGGGTCCAACTCTTGAACGACCGACTTATCTGATGACCAATTAAGGCTGGTCTGCCAGCTAAAATTATTGTTTTTTATAAGAGTGCCTCCTACACTAACCTCATAACCTGTATTCTTTACCTTACCCACATTTTTGACAGCTCTTGTATATCCTGTAACATCGGATACCGGAACACTCCAAATTTGATTTTCGGTAACCGAATTGTAGTAGGTAAAATCAAGGTTGAACCTGTTGTTAAATAGTTTAAATTCGGTTCCAATCTCATAAGCCGAACTGATCTCGGGCTTTAAATTGAGTTCTGGAAATGTACTTTCTTCACCTATTCCAGCTACGCCATTGATACCTGGTGTAAATAAATAAAGATACTGCAATCTTCCGGCGCTGGTGTCGTTACCAACCTCTGCATAATTGTTCCTTATCTTCCAAAAATCAATAAAGCCAGGCAATTCAACTAAATTATGTATCAAAACGCTCAAACTGGCAGATGGATAGAAGAAACTATTGTTCGCTTCCGGCAATGCGGAAGACCAGTCGTTACGTGCAGTCAAATCTAAATACGCATAATCTTTAAAGCCGATATTGGCATATGCGTATAAACTATTAACTGTTTTTTCAGGTCCAACGGCACTGGTCGTTCTTGGAAACTGCCTGTAGTTGGCCGCAGTAAAAGTACCTTCTGTAAGTAATTGCGACACGCTTACCGCAATGTTTTCTCTATTATAATGGAGGTGGTTGCCACCCGCAGATGTTTTTAAGGTCCAATTACTGAAATCCGTAGCGTAGGTAAGCAAAAAATCTGTATTCGACTCGTTCGATGAGTACTTGTTGAAGTGATAGGATCCAAATTCCTTCCCGGCACCTGCGTGTCCAAATGCACCTTTATTTTCAGTCTTGCCATTAAAATCTCCCAATGAAGTGCGAACCAAAAGGCTCAGCTGTTCTGTAAATTTATAGTTTAGGCTTATATTGGCAGACAAACTTTTGGACTGGCTTAAATTTTGGTCTTCGTATAAATTGAAATAAGGGTTATCGGTCTGCGATTTATACATGATTTGATTACCATTCTCATCTACGCGCTTTTTTAAAACCTCGGGGTCTACATTTAAGGGAATGAACCTTGGGTCGAAACTTCCGTTATTGGGAATGTCGGTCAATCTGTATTTAACGCCCACTCTCACAGAAAATTTATCGGTAAAATTACGGTTGGTGTTCAAATCGATGGTATGCTCTTTAAACTCCGTATTCGGTACCATGCCATTTTGCCTTACATCGGTATAGCTTAAACGAATATCAGATTTCTCATCCCCGCCTGAAATAGCTACGTTATTATTAAGAGTATATCCGGTATCATAGGCTTCTTCAACAGCATTGGTGTATGGCCTCCATTCATTGCCCCCCCATAATTGCTGAATGGATGGCAATGTAAAGGCAGGCCCCCACGAAAGATCGACCCCGGGCTGATAGACGCCCCCCAAACCTTGACCGTAATCTGTTTGATAATCCGGCAATACCGCTGGGTTGGCCATGGTTACGCTCGATCCGATTGCCACAGAAAGGCCTTGCGATTTTTTCCCACTTTTAGTGGTGATTACAATAACACCCGCAGCTGCCCTGGAACCGTAAAGTGCCGTTGCGGCCGGCCCTTTAAGAACCGATAGCGACTCTACATCGTTGGGATTGATGAAACTTGCTGGAAAACCATCAACAATATACAGTGGTGTATTATTACCGCCAATAGACGATTCTCCACGAATCACGATCCTAGCATTGGAAGTTCCTAGGTTCGACCTACCTTGGCTAATAAACACACCGGAAACTCGACCGTTCAAACTATTGTTCAAGTCCAGTTCTTTGCTTTTTTCGAAAATTTCTCCTTGCACTTCTTGAACTGCATAACCCAAAGCTTTCTTCTCACGACTGATACCTAGGGCCGTAACCACTACTTCATCAAGGTTATCACTACTTTCCTCTAATCCTATTATTATATTGGACTTTCCGTCAGCAGGTATCTCTTTAGTAGAAAATCCGATATAGGATACCACTAAAACGGCATTGGCACTAGATACTGTAATATTAAAATTTCCATCAAAATCTGATTGGGTTCCATTGGTGGTTCCCTTTTCGATGATGCTGGCTCCTGGTAATGGTGCACCATCCTTATCAACAACAGAGCCTTTAATATCCGTCTGCTGTAAATCGTTAAATTGGGAATCGCTGTTTACTCCCCCTAACCCAGGAACTTCTTTTTTGACAAGAAAAATTTGAAGGTCAATTACACTGAAGGTAGTTTCAGAATTTATAAATACATCCTTTATTACCTGAGTTACCAGTTCATTTTGGACATTGACACTTACTTTTCTGCTTAAGTCGACATCCTTTAATTTATAGGCAAATCTAAAATCGGTACTACTTTCGATCTGATCAAGCACCGATTTAACCGTGACATTTGCTAAATGCAACGATATCTTTGTCCGCTGCGAATACGACGTATTCGCTTGTAGGGAAAATAAAGTAGCAAGAATAATCAGCGTACTAAGTTTCATCTTAAGTGACAGTTTACTAACTGAGCCAGACCTCCTTTTAAGAATAAGAAGTTTTTTCATACTTTTGTAATGTTTAAATGTGGTTTTTTCATTAAGATCATACCTTTATAATTCGGGGAATGCTCGAACATTTCCCGGATTTTTTATTACTGTTATTTTTTGCAAACGATATAATCTTCATATCTAATTTTGGTCTTAATTTTTATGTTTCATATCATACACATCTGTTTTTTTGAATATTAGTGAATTATAATTTCCTTCCCATGGATCGTAAAATTTAACTTATAGACCGATTGAAAGTACTCCAATACTTTTTCTATGGATGCATTTCTAAAACTGGCATTGAATTTTTCGTTGGCCATTTCCAAGTTTTCATTAGTAATGGAAACATTATAGTTACGCTCCAATTTTGTGAGGATATTTTCAAAGGTCATATTTCTAAAAACCAGCTCACCATTGATCCATGATGTATAAATACTGGTTAAAACTATTTCTGATGTAATAGTGCTTTCCAACCTATTAAAACTTCCTTTATTACCAGGTTTCAACAAGAAACTACCTTTATCAAATTTTTCGGATTCGGTGTACAACCCTACAGAACCCTCTACTAATACCACATCGGTTACGTCATCCTCAGCATAGGTCGAAACATTGAATTTTGTTCCCAAAACACGAATATTAAGTTCATCCGCATTTATCACAAAAGGATGATCTAAGTCATTCGCAACATCAAAAAAAGCTTCACCATTCAAGAAAACCTGCCTTTCTTTTCCTGGCAAAAACGTTACTGGATATTTCAGAGAAGTTCCCGCATTCAAATGGGCTATTGTTCCATCCGAGAGCAATAGCTCGAATTTTTTACCAAATGGCACAGTCAAGGTGTTATATGCTAATTCTTCAGGGGAAGATTTAACTTCATAAACCAATTGATTGCCCCTCTGTTTACCAACAACATTTCCATTCTTGTCCATCACTTCAGAGGTACCTTCTTCAGAAATAACCTTTATAATTCCATTCTCCAACAAAAGCGTAATTTCTTCCGAACGCATATTTAATGAATCAACAGAATGGTAGTTAAGGCCATTGCTAAGCCTTTGATTTCCGTTGTCGACCGTTTGCATTTGATATAAATAAATAATGGAAAACAGCCCTAGAACCAACGCAGCAGCAGACACATATTTTTTTCCAAAGCCCTTTTTACCCATTGTCGAAAAAGAACTACTCCTTTTGGACTTTCCACCAGAAATAATTTCATCGAAAATTTGGTCAGCGGACAATACGTCCATCTCGACAGTCCGATCCAATAGGGGCAATACTTCTTCAACAGTCGGTAGCAGGTTGGAAGATGTCTCTTTTTTAAAAAAGACTATTAGTTCTTCAATCTCATCTTGTGAGCATTGACGGGTTGCAAATTTTCGAAGTAATATTTTTATGTTATCAGAATCGCTCATTAATTTGTTTATATAAACATGCAACTATATATAATACAGTTGAGCACAAAAAAAGTACTATCATATCTACGCTTTTTTTTAAAAAATTTATGCTCGTTTGAAGAAATTTGCAAGAAAGAAGTGAATAGGACCAAAAAAAATAAGTAAACAACCTAGTAAAACCCAAGGTTTCTTATATAATTAAAAAAACATAAGCGATCAGAAGTGTGAGATCACCATTAGCTTGTAAAAATGTCCTAACTGTTCCTAGCGATTTACTCATCTGGTTTTTTACAGTACTAACGGAAATTTTCAATACTACACTTATTTCTTGGTAACTTTTGTCTTCTTCTCGAGACATTTTGAAAATTAACCTTCGTTTTGGTGGAAGAGTATCAATGGCTTTTAATCTCAATAATTCAAATTCTGCTTCTTGAAAACCTCTGTCGATATGGCTATATGCCTCTTGCCGTTGGTAAAATATCTCCTGTTTGAGTTTTTTATCATTGACAGATTTTTGTAAAACATTGAAGGAAAGGTTTCGCGCAATCGTAAACACCCAGGATTTAAATGACTGATCGGGATTAATAGTTTTCCGCTTCAACCAAACTTTCAAAAATACATCTTGAACTATTTCTTTGGCGCTGTCCGGGGATTTCAAAAGACTCAAACTATAGGTATAAATATCGTTGCCATAAGTATCGAAAAGTTTACGAAATGCCTGCTCATTGCCCTTGTTAAGGTCCAAGATCAAAATTCTTTCTGATTTAGCTTCATCTACATACATTCTTTTCGCTTTTAAAAACCCTATACTAGAGCTACTCTTTCTTATTTTCCATTACGGTTGAACTCAAAAATAAAATGAATTATATACAATAAGTTTCAAATTTAAAATGTAAAAGGTTATTTAAAAACTTAATACAAATTCGGCACATAGGATGCAGCGCTTTTACAATTTATTGTGGAAACATTATCGATTGGTCTACCTTACCCTAAATGAAAGTCAATATACAATTATTTTTAACATATAATTAAAATATTCTATTCAGATTCAAAATCTAACATTAGAAAACATATTGAATTATAAATATCCATTCTCCAATCGGTTTCTTTTGTTGTATTTTCGATATCCAACGCATTAATTAATGACATTTTCTCAGGCTTTGCACATCCCATTAACCCCAAGAAAAACCCAATAGCCAATAGTAAATACTTCATATTTATGTCTATTTATTTTGAAGATTTGTTATGCTCTTCAAATAATTTAACCATTTTATTACTGATATAATCTGACATTAGCTCTATGCCTTTTTGATTGTAATGAACATCCCCTTTTGATTTGCTATATTTATCAAGTTCAGGTTCTACAAGACCATATAGGTCAATTACCGGGATATCATACTCTTTCATAATTTTTCTTGCAATACCGTTTCGATTTAACACTTCCAGATTTCTTGGAGCCATTTTTTCGCCAGGTTTATTTGAAGGGTATGGAGTGGTTAATGCAAATACAAGAATGGCATTTTTTGCTTTTTGTGATTTTAAAAATTTCACATACTTTCTCAGCCCTTTTCCATACTGTTCTACATTAAGGTGCCAACCATGAAGACCATTGTTAAAATAGATAACGGTATGATCGTATTTTGCCATTGCTATTTTAGTTTCACGATACAAAGCAGGATCAACTATACTTCTGGAAGAAGAATACCGGTCGCAGTTAAAACCTTCTTTTTCCAAAATGGGACAAATATCATTGTAAAATTGTCTAACTATGGAATTACCAATAAATAATATCCGGGGTTTGGAAGCGTCCTCTTCATTCCTCCAAAAGAAATCACTCCATTCATACCCTTCCCTAATATTTTTTTGCGTTGTACATCCGGGAGAAAGAAAGGCCATCAGGATAATGATTATAATAATTCTATATTTCATAATAAAATCAATTAACCTTGAATTAATTCTCTGAATCCAATCTTATTTTGATAAACACGGGCCTGTCATCTTCCAAATTAATGGTGATTCCTTCGATTAACTCATCACCGGAGTATTGTCCATTTAAATTTTGATTAGAAGAAACCAACACATACTTTTTCTCCCGATCAGCTATAAACCATTCAGGGAATTGATTGATACGCGGGTAGTCTATGGGCAAATGCAGTATTTCCTTATGTCTTTGGCGGTCAAAAGTCAATTTGCCTTTCCATGGTCGATCTGCTTTTATGGCTATCATAAGATCTTCTCCATTTACTTCAGCACCAAACTTCAGGTCTTCTCTCCAAGGGCTACAATGTATACCTTTTGTTTTCCACAAGCTATACATGATACTGGTCCGGGTAAAATTCCCATCTGGGTAGACGCCACTAACTATACCGTTATTCTTTTGCATGTCCCACATTACCTTAATCTCGCTATCCATCCATTCTTTCAATGATGCATCAGGTTCCCTGTTGTATAGGTTAATGGCACTTTCTATTGCATCTGCATAACCATCAACACTTGTACCTTCCCATTTAAAATTTCGGTATTTGGAGTTTAGATGCTTAATAGCTTCGAAGTAGGCATTACGGTATTCTTCTTTCCCATCGATTAAATAAACAGAATAGTGGGCATTTAAAAGGTATCCCCAATTATCTACTATCATACTGTCTTTAACCACACCTGTTTTTGCATTGATGGCATTGAAAAACATACCATCTTCGTTCCGCCCCACTTCTAAGACCCTGTCCAAGAGTTTATGAAGATTATTCTGGTATTTTTTTTTGAGTTCTGGATTAACATAGTTAAGTGTTACGTATAGTTCGCTCAACCCACCAATTACTTCGCAACCATGGTCTCTCAGTCTTAAATACTCCGATTGAGTTAAATCATGTTCTCCTCCTAGGTAATAATCTGCTATTTTAACCGCCCAATCGAGATACTTCTTATCTCCTGTCATCCAATACACCCTAGAAAGAATTTGTAACATTTCGCCATTTACTTCCTCCGATGCTGCTAGGTAATGTCCTTGTCCACCTTGTTTATCGTCTAATTCTATTTCCTTTAAAACATTATAAACATATGGAAGATCATTCAACATCTCCATCATACGACTATTCCAGGGAGAATCTCCAATAAATTCCAACAAAGGCAACAATCCATCTTTAATATACTCGGCAGATCCAAAAAGAATCCAGTTCATATCAGGTTCTTCACGCTTAAACTTTTTGGTTGAAAATTGATAGGTATCGGGTAAAGTCCGAACTCTAGAAGTCAACTCCTTCTCTTTATGTAGAATATCTAGCATTTCACCTTGATATAAACTGTCATCCAGCAAATATGCAGCTAACACCATAAACGGGTAATTATCAGCTGCGGAATTCTCAACTTCCCAAAAATCTTTTCTTCCGTCCACTAAGGTGGTAGGTATTAAACCACTTTCCGGATCTACATGCTCTAACCAAGCTTTAGTTAGGTTTAAACTTCTTCGGTAACCTTCGTTGGCTTTTTCACCATTTTCAATGGCATGTGAAAAATCTTCCGGTTTGAATTGTTCTTGTTTACAACCCCATTGTAACCAAATCAATATCAATACTGTTAAATAGCAAAAATGTTTCATCTCAATTTTATAGTTTATGATTTTTGTAAATTTCTGTTTAGTAAATAATATTAATTACAAGTTATTTTTTAAGGGTGATAAGAATTACTACGTTCGCTCCTTTTATTCCATATTCTGTAGTGTCCGTTCCCCTTTTGATTGCAATTGAATTGACCTCCTGAGGTAAGATGTGAGCAATACTCTGCGTTTCGAATCCATCTACAATAAATAAAGGTTCTTCACTGGCGCTCATGGTTTGAGTTCCTCTGGTAATAATGATACTTTTCCCATTTCTTTTCGCCCCGTCAGTTACTGGAAGGCCTTTGGTATCAATGAGGTCTCCTTTATGTGTTTTTTCTTTCTGATTTGTTTGACTATACACCAAGTGTATGGGTATAGTGAACAAAAATGAAAGAAGTAAGATTTTTATATTTATTTTTTTCACAATCAATATTTTTTAATTTGTTTTTACTCTAATAATTTGCATTTGGCCATATTGATTCCTGCAACGTACCTTCCCGTTCGGCTTCTGCCCTTTTTACATGGATTTCTTTTTCACTCTCTCCTGGGTTTACATACCATTCACTATCCGTATGGGCTTCCTCCATATATTCTTTGGCTTGTTGAACCACATCGTCTACTTCACCGGCTAAATTATTCTCACATTGTAAATCCTTTGTCAAATCATAGACCTCTATGAGTGCTTCAGGGTGCTCCCTGAATATAAAATAGTCACCCACCCTTAAAGATTGCCTGTGGGAATTCCAATATATTTGTTCGCTTGTACCAAATGAACCGTTTTCCCAGTACAGGTAATCGTGCACTAATTGTTTTTCGGGATTGCCCATTAAGGTTGGAACTAGGCTTATGCCATCTGATTCATATTCCTCTATACCAGCTAATTGGCCAGCAGTAGCCAGAAAGTCATATAAAGCAGTAACGTGATTCGAAATTGCGGATTGGATTTTTCCTGGCCAATAAACAAAATAAGGGATTCTCATACCCCCATCCTTTATAATAAATTTCCCATTAGGCCAAGGTCCTTTATTTTTGAAAATTGGGTCGTCTTCCCAAGGGTTTCTATTAAAGTATCCCCACTGTGAATATCCATTATCACCTGCAAAGAAAATTATAGTATTTTCTGCTTCTCCCAAGTCTTCAAGGGTTTTGATAATTTCCCCCACATGCCTATCAAGATGATCTACCATACCGGCCCATTCCTTATGTTTCTGTTCCCAAGGTTTATCCTTAAATTTTCCAATATCAGGTGTTATAACCGGTCCATGAGGTAATTGTGTAGCGTAATAAAGAAAAAAAGGAGTTTTCTTATTGTTTTTAATGAATTGTATTGCCTTTTCATGGAGGTAATCTTGGGAATTAATGACTTTGTCAGGATTTTCAACTCCATCGAGTATCAACTTCCCATTCCCATCATAGGTATGCTTGCCTTTAAATCCAAAGTTCTCCGGAAAAACTACTTTTTTCTCATTTTCCATTAAAAAATTAGGATAAAATCCGGTAGCCCTTCTCTGGTCGTAAAAGCCATACGAATGGTCAAAACCTTGTAGGTATGGAACCCCTTCTGTTCCTGGAAGCCCAACGCCCCATTTCCCTGTAAAACAAGTTGTATATCCTGCCTTTTTCAATAATTCTGCAACGGTAAAATCTTCGTCTTTCAAATAATCTTGCCCTCTAATAGACCTGTTACTTCTAATTCTACTATGCCCCATATGACTTCCTGTCAACAAAGACGCCCTAGAGGGAGCACATTCGCTTGCTCCTGCATAAGCGTTAGTGAACTGAATGCCTCCTGACGCCAATTTGTCTATATTAGGAGTAGTAAATTCCTTTTGCCCATTTATGCTCAAGTCGCCATATGATAAATCGTCGGAAAGAATAAATATAATATTCGGCTTTTGCACTATATCTGTTGTTGTTTCACATGAATTAGATAAAGTCGCCATACTAATCAATAAAGTCATAGTTTTGTAGTTTATACGTTTCATAGATTTTATTTAATGATAATTATGTTGCTATCTCCTCGACTTTTATCTATTAAAACCACCTCATCCGACACAACCAGGCCATCTACTACCAATTGAGTATTGACATTCTTTTGATAATCGTGCTTTATTATTAATATGTATTCTTTTTCTGAAATCGTGAGTTTAACGGCTTCGGCCAAATTATTAGGAACAGGTCTATCTTTTAGATTATAAATTGGTAGTTTCTCATATGACACATTTTGATTTTCCGGAAAATACAACAAGGTTAAAAAGGAATTGAACCCTTTTGTTTGTCTCGAAAGTATTGCTCTAGTTGTTTCCTCTTTAAAATTGTAATGTGGTGACCACCAGGCGTCTTCCAATTTAATTGTTACCTCATTTATAGGCTGAATACGCAAATTATCTTTATTGTAGGTCGTTATTAAACCCCCATTTTCAATTTCAACCTTTTGATTCGAAAAATTAAAATACTGTGTGTAATTGTGTTCATCATCGGCATCATAGCTATCAACTAGCAACCAAACATCCGGTTTTAAGTAAAGCATTCTTCGTTTTAAAAGTACCGGATCATTAAGGCGCATGTATGCTTTGTTAGTAGCTTCTGCATAATCAAAATCATCTTCAATTAAGGCTAAAACTCCTTCGGATGTAGCTTCAAAAGTGTTATTCCAAGAATGATTATAAATACTATTGGTCAGGTTATCAACTCCCAAAGTGTTGTGAGCCATATTACTTTTAAAATACTCTCTCCATTCATTATCAACATAGGTATAGCGTCCGGTATCCACTAAATAATCCCTACCATGAGCAAACAATGAAAAATGCAATAAATTATCGTGCGAGTGATTGGTCCCAAGCCTTCGTAAGTGCAGTGCACTATAAAAGGCATCTTCATCCCAGGATGTTCTAGAATACAGGTCGCCGGCACTTTTTTGAAATGCGGATAAAAAACTTGGTATTTCCACTTTTAGGGATTGGTAAAGACTATCCTGCTGCCTGCCAAATAAAAAATAGTTTTCAAAATCGAGACTATTAAATGCCCTAGACTTCAATAGTGGGTTTTTGTATAATAAACTAGCCATAGTAAGTAATCCCCTAATATCGTTATCATCACTATCCCCCAATAGCGGTTGGTTGTAATTTGGTTTCTGCCATTCAATATTGGCAAATGCCATATCGTATATTTTATTAGTTATAGTTTCCGGAAGTTCAACCCCTAATCGATCGGACAGCATAATTACATTCAAATAAATGCGCATAACTTCATTGTGGTACATAGTAGATTGTTCTATTTGTGTACCATCTTCAAGAATTTGATCTTGACTACATATACTTAGCGCATTCACCGCATTATTTATCCATATTTCCCTAGATTTAAATTCGGATAAAAAAGAAGCTGCATTAAATAATCCAGCATTTATAATAACACCCCAGTTACTTTTACAACTATCGTAAGTAAAAGAGTTTAAATATTCTGCCTGTTCTACCAAACTATTTAAAAATTTAACTAAGAATTTGGGTGTAATATGCTTAGAGTACTTCATTGACTCAAAGGTCTTGATCCAATTTTCCATACGAAATCCAACCTCCAAGCTTCTCCATGAGGTTAACTTCGTTTCATCATTTAAGGGATTATTATCAATCCAATGTACCGCTTGGTTCACAAAAGCCTTAACATATTTTTCATTGTCCGTTAATAAATAGGCTTTACCAAGATCTGTCCAATAACGATGACGGTTTAGCATCCACGTCCATTCTTTGTCTCCAAAAGGATTCAACTGCCAATTTATTTCATTTGTAAACTGATACGGAACTATTGTTTTCTCCATATCCCATTCATATTGAAAAAGAAAATTCTTATTGCAGACCCGATCAGCTGCCTCTATTGTTGATTGGCTATCTCCCGGAAAAGATTTTTTGATATATGCAATGCCTCCCTTTTTGGAACGTATATAGGTATTCTCCTTGACCCTATATGCTTTAAGAAGCGCTTTCTCCGCCAACGCGAGTTCATTTTCTATCAGTAAAAATTTAACATCGTGTAATTCCGGTTTGTCCAAATCGAGTTTTTCAAAGATGGTTCTCACCTGTGCAAAACCATTAGGCGCATAACACAGCGCTGCTAAGAAAATAATTACTAATATTCTCATTTGTCTTTAAGCTTTTTAAATTCACTATTGAAGAACATGTCATTTGTATTTAGAAATATCTCATTAGTCATTTGCTCTTGTATCAAAAATCTTTTCATAATTATGGTTTACATAAAATTTTTGTGATTTTTTATTTATATAACATGATTGGTTGTCACATAAAATGATACATAACATAAATCTAAATCACCAATCACAATTTTATCACTTCACTGCCCGCCAATAAAAAAGCACCAGTACCATAGTTTCTAAAACTGTCGGCTGAAAAGTTTTTTTTAGGGTCTTGTCCAATGGGTTGCACCCAACCCACCATTCCATTTTTGTGCTGTAATTCACATAAACCTACCCAAGCCTTTTGTACAGTTGACAAGTATTCAGTTCTATCTAAAATACCATTATTAATACCCCAAGCTAGAGCATAACAGTAGAAACCAGACCCGCTTGCCTCCCCGCCAGGATACGAATCGGGATCGAGTAAACTAGCACGCCATAGGCCATCAGGTTGTTGTAATTCTTTTACCTTTTTAGCCATTTCCTTGAAATTTTGAACATAAAAATCCCGGTTATTATAGTCCTTGGGAAGTTCAGTTAAAATTTTAGCAAGCCCTCCTATTACCCAACCATTTCCTCGACCCCAGAAAATCTTTTTCCCGTTGACCTCTTTTTTAGGGTTAACTCCAGGATAGTCCCATAAATAACCAATATCACGGGCATAAAGATGTTCCTCTTTGTTATACAATAGGTCATAAGTCTGTTTAAAGAGGTGATCATTTAGGGCTAAATATTTATCATCCTTGAGTGTTACTCCTAACTTTACCAAAGCTGGAGGCAGCATAAATAAAGCATCGCACCAAAACATGATTGCGCCATTGGATCTATCGATTATTTTCCCTAGGCCCTCTGTTTCTGAATAATGAGTAGACATGAATTTCTCTACGGATTTAGTATAGGGCTGAATCATTTTTTCTTCACCCGTTAAACGATACATATCGATATAGGTCTGAGGAACGGCATGATCATCCGCGTGATGTAACGAAGGTCCCATTTGCCAATCATTGGTCTCGCCCATTTTGTATAGTGCTTTGTATATCCTTGTGGACTTGGTTGTTTGGTAGGCAGCAAACAATCCAGAATAGAAGGCCCCATTGGTCCAATCTGTAGCTCTGGTCTCAAATTGCGGATGATCTAACTGCCAATAGGCAGCTTTTTTCATACGTTTTTTAATTTGCCCTTCATTAAATAAATTAGAAGTCATCTTTTGTGAATAAACCGAACCAGCTAAAATGATCATACACAGACCTGTTATTATTTTTTTCATTGTCATAGATCTTTAATATTTATAATGCATCTTCCTACTATTTAATTAGTAATATTTCCAAAATCAAACCAAAGTTTAATGGGTTCACTATGCTCTTCTTCGAAAGAACGTTGAAAAAAGGTCCTTTTCTTGCTTTTTGGACCTAGTAAGGATGCTTCTTTGAATTTGGTTCCAATGGCCGGAATATCATACAGAAAGGAAATATCCCCTTCCGGAAAGGGCGGTTGTATCCCTCCTGTATTAAATTGATTTTTTTCGGGTTTAAATAATTGAAAAAATAGGTTTGGAGTTTCTGAAATAATGGTAAATGGCACCTCAGTTGTTTCTAGGGTCATCCAATACAAATTTGCATGATACCCTTTAAATTCAGGATATATCAGCTTTTCAAAACTCTCCCCGGTAATGGTGTTGTTATACTTTTTTTCCCAAACCCCGAAGCTACTGACATCCGTACGGTTTTTCCATACCCTATACGGGCCTTGACCCATCCATTTCACGGACAGACATTTACTTTCAGGATATTTAAAAGAAATCCCCACGAAATCAGTATTTCTTAATTCTTGGGTTATTGGTCCAACTTCTAAAGCCAGAAGGCCATTCCTATATAACTTCCAGATTATATAGCCAGGATAGGCCGAATAGGAAACATGAAACAAAAAGTTGCCTTGCGCATCTAAATGCCATTTACTGGATTTTACATCTGAATTCACCCCCACTGGAACAGGTCCACCTGAAAGTGAAATTTCCCCCTTTCCGGTGTCTACTTTTTGAATAGTACCATCTATTCTATTAAATGAAATTTTTATATCCTTTACCGAAGCTATTATCAGATTCTCCCCCTCAATTACACCGATATTATTTGTTTCCCATGTTTTTTTAAATTTTTCCTTCGCTACTTGTTGAGG
The DNA here is from genome assembly GCF_000429545.1 of Arenibacter certesii DSM 19833. Taxonomy (GTDB): domain Bacteria; phylum Bacteroidota; class Bacteroidia; order Flavobacteriales; family Flavobacteriaceae; genus Arenibacter; species Arenibacter certesii. The sequence goes on along the minus strand of NZ_AUCB01000028.1, from coordinate 42,655 downwards.
CTGTTTTACTGGCCAGCTCCAGTTACAAATTGTGTTCCCCGACCTATCAATCGCCTCAAATACAAGGAAATCGGCCTTTTGAAGTGCTGTCTTATCCGGTATCTCAATTTCAGCACTTGTTCCTGGACTGGCATCGGGGCCAATTAAAGAGCCAGATGCCACAATTTCCTCATGAACAGTATTCATTTTATTCTTTACCGCTTTCCAATTAAAAGAACATGTATTGAGGTTGGTAAATAGGTACTTATTTTCCAAAATGAGCTTTCTATCCCAGTTATCATTAATGGTTATTGGTTTAACCTGTACCGGTGACCATATTTTTTTGATGGTATAGAAACTCCCTTCTCTTTCCCTATGCGGTCCCAAAATACCATCGGCACCATGGTTGCCATCGGTATCAAATACGGTTTCTCTTTTGTCCGAGCGCAAAACGGCTTCATCTACCAATGTCCATAAGAAGCCACCAGCGTTTAAAGGAGAAGACTCGAAAGCATTCCAATAATCTTCCAGCCCGGCTCCAAGACCCCCATCATAAAGACCATGTAACAATTCAGTAGGCATAAAAACGTCATTACCTGAAATAAATTGATTGGTCACATAATCATAACTAGGGTAGTGCCTTGCATTTATTCCATTTTTTGATATCCCGGGATAAACTATGGGACGTTTTTGGATATCATAAAAATGGAACCATTTTTCATTCGCCAAATTCCAACCTCCCTCATTGCCATGTCCCCACATAATAACCGAGGGATGGTTCTCATCTTTAAGTACAGCTTCCTTAATCAGTTTAGGACCTATTATACTGTCGTAGCTAGCTTGCCACCCAGTAAGTTCATCAAGCACAAAAAGACCTAGTGAGTCGCACAGCTCCAGAAAACGTTCATCAGGAATATAATGCGACATACGCACCGCATTCATGTTCATCTCTTTTATAAGGCGTATGTCTGTTAAATGATTTTCTTCACTGAGACTTCTTCCTGTTTCTGGCCAAAATGAATGCCTGTTCACCCCTTTTAACACAACTTTTTTATCGTTTACGTACAACCCGTCGTGTTTGCGCAATTCTACCGTTCTAAATCCTATTCTCCGAGTTACCGCATGGAATATTTTATCATCTTTTTTCAAGGAAATACGCATGTCGTAAAGCGTGGGGTACTCCGGATTCCATGCCTGTATGTTTTCAAACTTTCCAGAAATGGATGTTTCCACATCTTTTTTCAAGCTTGCCGTTATTGTTTTACCAACCTTTTTATTCCCTAAATCAAACAATTCCACCTCAACAACATAGCCCTGCTTTCGACTGTTCACTTCAACTAACGCACTAAAGGAGCCATCGGCCTTTGCATTGATCGCAGTACGAACGAAGTGGGTCTTGGGCAATATTTCAAGAAATACAGGACGAAAAATGCCTCCAAAGATCCAGTAATCTGCTTGCCGTTCAGCTTGGTTGACCGATTCATTGGAAGAATGTTTGGCAACATCAACCTCCATGATATTTTCTTTTCCGTAATTTAGATATTCCGAAATATCATATTTAAACCGATAAAATCCTCCCTGGTGCATTTGCCCCACTTGTTTTCCATTGATTTTTAACTTGGTATCTGTCATGGAACCATCAAAGACAATGTTCACTACTTTTCCTTTCCAAGAATCCGATACCTCAAATGTATGTTTGTACAGGCCATGTTCCTTCCCCAGCTTTCGGTTTTTATCTTTCCAATCATGCCCGTAATTATAATTTCCAAAACCTTGCATTTCCCAATTAGACGGAACATCTATTTTTGTCCACCTACCGCTGTTCCTACCTTCAGTACAATAAAAATCCCAAGAAACTGTATTCGATGCATCTGTACCGGACAAATAAACTCTTTCTGTATTTTGCGAAAATAAATTCGGAAATGCCCCAACTAGTACAAGTACCATTAGTACACCCCAACATTTTATATCTTGTCTTGTATTCATAAATAAAAGCTTCATTTTGGAAAATGATTATCAAAAAAGTCGTCTTTTTGCTCTTAACTATCTGTTGTCCTAATTTTTTGCTATAGTAAATTCTAGTTTATCAGAGATCTGTTTTGCTTTTCTAATTGAATATTTTCCAAATTCATCCAATTCAAATGTTTTTAACTCCAAAGGATTTTCACCTACTACTCTGATGGTTACCATAATATCGTTACCACTCCGTTTTTGTTCTACAGTTCCATAAGTGGTACCATTGGCCCAAAAATAGGTACCATCCAATGCCTTAAATTTCATAGCTTTTTCTATACCTGAATAGTGGAATCCAGTCATTGCCAATACGGCACCATATGCCGTCATTGCTCTAGCATAGTGTCTGCCAAATTCTATTTCTCCAAAAGGATTTCGTTTTAACCCATCATATCGGTTCCTAATATCCTGAATGACCTTAAGCCCTTCTTTTTCCATACCCTCAAACAACATTCCATTCGCAGCCGTATATTCAAAACCTGTCATAAGCTCCCCAACAGGAAGGCCTAAGGAGGATTCAGACCTTCCATTGGGAAAGCTTGCCATAATCAGTCCTGCCTCACTCCCTAAAGCGTAGGTGCGGTTGTTGTTGAAATGAGCCTCCAAAGATCCCTTATAGTTGTATTTCATGATACTTTGCAACGTTGTTTTTATATTTTCCTCTTTTACCAAATAGCCCAAATCACAAATGCTAGCCATATACTGACCGACTAATTGGTCTACCAGACAGCCGTTGCCAATCTGATAATCTGGATTCTTGGGATCCTTCGCTCCGGCACCTACTAAATATACAGGGGAAATAGGTGCCTTACTCTCCCATGGGCGAATTTTATGCACATAATATTCGCCATTAAATAGATTTTCATCGGTCCATTTGCTTCCTGTTCCATAGAGCTTTTCGCAAGTTTTTGCAAAGTCTTTTTCTCCAAGGTGACGGGCCATTTTCGCTGTTGCTTTTAGGGCACCAAGGTACCACAGCTGCACCTGTGGATTAGGACCATAATTTTCTACATCCAAGGTATAATGTAGCACCCCTTCCATGACACCATCCTTATCGGCATCCCAGCCTCCTTCTACCCAACTAAACTCCAACGCTTTTTTCACTTTTGGCCAAAGTTCCTTTAATAATTCTTCGTCGCCAGAAAGCTGCCATTCACGGTACATTTTCATAATAGCGCCCATCTGCCCATCCGCAGCAGCCTTTTTATAACTATCTGCTTTTTCTATTGGTAGTTCAATCCTAAAACTCATAATTCCGTCATCGTCCGTGGCATGATCTAACTCCAGCCTACGCTGTAACTTTGCCAATTCCCCAAAAATAAAAGGTGTGGTTTGTTCATAGTTCCAAACGTGATTACAAGATCCCCAACCACTACCACTATCATCATTAATTCCTTCCCATCCATAGAACATCCCATCTGCCGTTCTAAAACAAGTTTCTGTTCGAAGTGTGCTCATATTAAAAAGTGCAGCTTCTTTTATAGCTTCGGGACCATCGGTATCTAAAAATGTACTTACAAAATCAACTGTTTTCTTTTCCAGTTCTGGAACATTAGGGTGTGTTTGTGTTAATACGTCCCAAGCATCTTGGTATTGAGTGGTATAATAATTTCCTACCGTTTCATCGGAATCCCATGCTTTACGGTTAGGGAAATGCCAAGTAATATAGAATTGAAACTCTTTGGTCTCTCCCGGCGCAATTACTTTTTTAACGGCCAATGAGCCTCTTCGAACATCTCCCATTTCAAATTCTTTTTCGCTTAAAATACCGTCTTTGCTAAAATCTTCCCAAAAATGATGCATATCTCTCGGCGCTTTCGGTACGCTTAGCGATGTTTGGTAGGAAATATTTTCATTCTCTAGTGTTGCGAGTGCCATGGTGCCCCAAGTTCGCTTTTCCGAATTTTTTTTGGTGTTGTACATAAAAATCCCTTTTAATCCATTTTGATCTTTATATTGGTTGCGATTTTCGGCCGCACCGTCGTGATCGATTACATTGAGAATAGAACCCGCTACCGACACCTCTATATTTTTATCTGACTTGTTTTTCACTTCGTATCTAAGAATAAATACGGGAATTCCACTATCATCCAAATTCGCTGGTATAAAGGGATTGAACGCCTTTATCCTAACATCTACCGGCATATTGGAGTCCGAAAGATTTACTTGACCAAAAGGATAAGCCGCATCAAATGTTGCTTCCGTAAAACGTGGAAGTCCATGATTGTTTTCTACCCGGCCATCAGCATGATTCCCGTATTTGTATAAAGCTACTGGTCCCATCAACGCCTTGGTCATTGCCTCACCGCCTTCAGGTTTGGTATATATGGCAAAAAACGGCGATGTATTTGTTGAAGATGTAACGGCACTACCGTTCGAGGGTTTGTTCATGATGTTCCAATCCCTTAAATCCCCAATACCGCCAAGAGAAATTGTCCCTGTTCCTATACCTCCAATCGGCAGCGAAATATTATCTACATGGTCTTTATCATAATGTTTTAAAATGGGCCACTCAACATTTTGGGCCCATACTTGACAAGACACCGCTAGAAAAGCCATTCCCAATACTATTTTCATGTTTTTCATTATAGGTTTGTTTTTTATGTTTTGCTTATTTGTTTAGTTGTTCGTTCCAAAAAATCACATCCTTCCTTCTCGATTCGGGAGTGACTTTCAAATCAGTTAATTTTCCATTTTCAACTTTACCCTCAACTACAGTATTCATTGGGGCTTGTAGTTTAAAATTTGCATTCCAATTTTTAGGCCATGTAGGTAATAGGACAATTTTATCGTCTGTAGTTTGCATCAACATTTCCTGTAATCCCACAACACCTGTACCGCCCCAATTATGGTCTGGCGCCCAGTCGTATCCGGGTCCCCAAAATGCCGGGAAACGGTAATCTCCATTTCCCAATTTTTTATATGCAAATTCTTCCGCTTTTTCGACCATCCCCATACGGGCAAACGCTACATTGGCATTAGTCCAGCTCACATGAGCCTCCCAAGATTCAACGGGTTGCCAAACAGCGGAGTGTTTGTAGGTATTGTGGACGTAGTCCATTTCCTTGTCACCTAACTTGATCTGATTGAATGGAAACATGGGGTAATTAAGGTAAATTTCGTTGTTCAGATGAATATCTGCATAAGCCACACTTTTAGCCGGGGGAATCACTATATCTCCATTTATTTCATCTAAATGAATATCAGGAATGGTCTTGCTAAGTCTTATCAATTCCTCCTTACCTTCAAAATAGGTATTCAACCATTCTTCCGGAAGATTCAAAGCGCTATTCACTATAGCTTGCAAACCTGAAACATCTGGGACACCGTTGGTAGCATAAAAATGTTGTTCACAAACACTGGTCGGGAATAAAATGAGTTTTCCATTTATGTCGTACGGTTGATCAATATTGACCCGCGCATGCATTTGGTAATGTTGGTCATAAAAATCAAGAGCTGCTTTTACAATGGGCAACCATTCTGTAATATTCTCACCAGTGTACCTATGATATTCCAAAACCATATACGAAAGTTCGAGAATACCGGTATGGTGGTTCTTTATGGATGCACTTCTTGAAGCTCCCGGATCCATCCATTTTTCACGTTGTCTCTTTGGAATATAACTGGAATCGAACCCGTACGCCAGTGGAAAAGGTAAGCCATAAATCGTAGAAGATTCTGGGTAGAGAGCTCCTTCATGTCCGTAAAAATGACGAACACGCAATTTTGCTACATCAAGAACACGTTTGAAATGGTTGAACTGATTTTTCATATGTTCAGTATCCCCCCATTTCAGCATAGGCCAATAAATCCATCGCTGATTCTGCAGTGTATAGTTTCCTCCACCCCAGCGTCTCCAATCAGGGTGATACGCATAATATTGACCCTTAACTAGTTCCGGGTCAAAAGTAAACAACCCTCCATTAAACATCGTCGGATTTTCACCATAGGCATTGCAAGCCGTCATAAACCGGAAAAGGTTATAGTTTCTTCCAACCTCCCAAGCTGCATCTTTCTTATTTTCATCGTCTGATTTGATCACCAAATGAGATCTACCCCAAAATTCTGCCCACCATTTCTGATTTTTCTTCCAGGCCTGTTTTATTCCTGTTTTAGCTAACTCGCGTTTCTCATCTAATTCCTTCAACCAATTGTCAGCAGTATCAGAATAGCTTGTATGCAATACTATTGCTACTTCATTGGTTTTGGCGGCATTTTTTGTTTTATAACGCCATCCACTATATTTGGTTGATCTGTATTTCCCCTCATGTAGTCCATTAAAAACCCAATCTTTACCGCTAATCCATCCGCCCCAGACTAAGTCTTTAATTGGATCTAGGTATTGCCCGTAATAATCCCCAAGTCCCATATTTTCATAGGCCATCTTACTTGTCAACTTTTCATCTGGATTAATATGGTAAAAAGCCATTCCGTTATCTTCCTGTTTAAATTGGTCTGGTTCAAGTATGGCCTCGTGACGCCAACCTTCAACATCCCACCAACCCCAACGTTCACCCAATACACTTTTAGGATCTAAGGCACGAGGCTCAGTACGCCAAGATTCATACTGTGTATAATAAGTTAGTTCCTTACCCGAGATTGTTTCAACATGCACCACAGGACGATGTACTTCTACCCATACTTTGATTTTAATATCCCCGTGCACGGCATGTTCAGCAGTAATTTCTATGCTACCATCTTGCAACCTTAGCTCTTGCTTAAAGGAAGTTGACCCATCAAATATATTTGGTGAAGTCCAAAAACGTACCCGACCTAATTTTGGAAAACCGTTGAATTCGTCGTGGATTCCACTTCGCTGTAAGTATATCAACAACTCATTGTCCTCTACCCAAACGTTACAACCGGTATCACCACCTCCAATAGGCATAGATCCTGAGGCATCTTTACTTTGCGAGTCCCAAGCTACATTGTACATTTCGGGAAAGGAATCAACTAATGATTGTGATTGTATATTAAAAATAGCCCCGTACAAGCTAATTATAAAGCCAATTAACAGGCTTTTGTTTTTTTTCATACTATAAATATTTATGTTAAATGCCCATTGGCATTACAAATATGATGTGTCTACAAAAACTATTTTTTTAAAATATTTTTATGCGCGATAAATCAAAATAATGGGTTTTGGTTATTCTATATAACCTACTTGGCTGGTCTACCTGCTAGGTACTATGCAAGGGCATCCAATTGTGACTATGATTCTTAACCTGATCTGGAATATTTTCGAATATGCTAAGGCATATGTAATTAAAACACACCCTGCAAAACTACAGGGTATGTTTTTCAACCAACTAACTTACTCACCTAACAATTTTTGGCTTGAAAAATAGTATTATCAGTATCCAGGATTTTGTGCAATTTCAGCATCCACATTCGTATCGATTACAATTTGTGGAATTGGAAATAATGCATGTTTTTCCGAAACACCAGGTGCTGCCTGAGGGTTCATGGCTTTTACCCTGTCAACAAACATTCCTGTTCTATATAAAGTCAATCTTCGATCTTCTTCAGCATAAAGTTCCCTAGCCCGCTCATCCAAAATAAAGTCCATATCCACATCTCCAGCGGTAATAGCGGAGGCACCAGCTCTTAATCGAACTTCATTTAATGCATTTTTCGCCTCTTCATTATTACCCGCTAGATGTTGAGCTTCAGCCAACAAAAGATAGGTTTCTGACAACCTGTATTTGGGAAAATCCTTATCCGCATCTATATGAGTCCAAGATCCACCTCTACCAATTACACCAAAATCCCATTTAGTGCACGAAGGATAAAAAACGGTATTTTTTAACCAAGGATCAGTTTCGTCATAAACTACTTTATCCCCATAATTAACCCCCGGAGGCAGATTATCAATATCGTTATAATACCACGTTCTTTTAAAATTACTCTCCTGACCTCTTATATCGTTGGGTTCATACAAATCAAGAAAAGCCTGAGTGGGCGTTATACGACCTACACCACGACCACCAGTTGAATCCGCTACGGTAATACCAAGAAAATTAGATGAAAAAGCTTGTATCTGTCTTCTAGCCCACATACCCCCAGTCCCACCAGGTTCTTGATATTGTTGCTCCATAACCCAAATCGTTTCTAGGTTTCCATCATTATAATCAATGTTACCTTCTCTGAAAAGATCGCGAAAAACATCCCCTTTCGGGTTATCGACCTCTGGGCCGAAACGTGTTTTCATTAATTTGTGCGGACTATTGTTAATAATATCATTAGCAGTGGTCGCAGCCAAGTCATACTCTCCAAGACCTATATACACTTCTGAAAGTAAATGTTTAGCAGCCCAACAACTTAATCTCCCAGAGGGCAATGAGGCCACATCACATGGTAAATTGGCAGATGCGAAAATTAAATCTTCTTTAACACTTTGTAACACTTGTTTCTTTGGTGATCTAACAAAATCAAATTTAGGAACCGTATAATACTCCTCTACAATAATTGCATCCCCATATAAGCTTGACATCTTATTATGATGATATGCTCTAAAAAAACGTGCTTCTGCTATAACTTTTACTTTATCTTCTGGAGAATCCCATTCTATATCTTCTTTCTCTGCTTCTTGAATTATTAGATTAAGTTGTGCAATTGCGCCATAAGATCTACGATAATATTCTAGTGAGAATTCGTCTTCTGCATTTAAATTATCTCCATAATCTAAAAATTTCTGTGACCTTGGTTCTGGGAAGTTTGACCATCCTAAATCAGTTCCCTGTAGTTGAGCAGAATAATAAAAATTATATTCCCTCCTAATAACATGGTACATGTCATTAAGTGCCGCCAAAAAACCATCAGTACTTACATATAGATTTTCAACCGCGAGAGAATCCTTTGGAAGTTCATTTAATTCATCTTCACTACATGACGAAAAAGCGCCAATTAGCATCACCGTAAAAATCACTCTAAGTGAAATGTTTTGTAATATTTTCATGTTTTAAAATTTTTAATGTTTTATAGTAGATTACAAGCCAATACTAGCTCCTAAAACAAAGGATTTGGCTGATGGGTATTCCCCAAGATTACCTCCGTCAACTAACGTTTCAGGATCCTTCCCGGACCAATCTGTAATCGTAATTAAATTGTTCCCAGCAATATAGAGTCTAAAATTACTTAGGCCAATTCTATCTAAAACAGGCTTACTAAAGGTATAACCCAAAGTAATATTCTTCAAGCGCACATAATCCCTATCCTCCAATATCCTTGTTCTATCATCAACAAAAACAGGTCTTGGGTATTTAGCATCCGTATTATTTGGTGTCCAAAAATCAATGTCAGGGTAATTAAATCTACCTTCGCCCCAAAAACGTGAATTAACAAAATTGTTTACTTCTCTTTGTCCTTCCAGAACATATATATGTGCAGAAAGTTGAAAGTTCTTATAAGTAAGTGAATTTGTTATTCCCATTGTCCAATCAGGCGAACTTCTACCTACTATTTTTCTGTCGTTTGGAGTAATAGCCCCATCGCCATCTACATCTACAATAATAGCATCACCCGGCTTTGCATTAGGTTGGTGAGAAGAATCAATTTTTTCTTGATCGGCATAAACCCCACCATATTCGTAACCAAAAATCACACTTATATCTTCTCCAATAAATAAGTTGTCGCTTAGTAAGTCTTGTTCTTTTCCATCAAGAACTAAAATTCGGTTTTTATTCTTAAAAAAACCAATTGTTGCATCCCAACTAAAATCGGTTTTATCAATTAAAACCCCATTAAGAGAAACTTCTATCCCTTTGTTTTCCAGTGAACCAATGTTTGATATAACAGAGGAATATCCTTGTGTTATATTTAAAGATTTGTTGCGCAAAAGGTCATTCGATGTTGTTTTATATAGGTCAATACTACCTATAATCCTGTTTTTAAGTAAATTAAATTCCAGGCCGAAGTTCCAGGATTCTGTGGATTCCCATCTCAAATTGGGGTTTGCCAAATTTGAAGCAGTAAATGAGGTTACCGAGTTATCAAAATAATATCCACTTCCACGGCGTACTCTTGTACCAGTTTGGTATGGTGATATCGCTTGATTTCCACTCATTCCAAAAGACATTTTTAACTTCAAGTAATCCAACCAATCTGCATGCTGAAGGAAGTTTTCCTCTGATACGGTCCAAGTTAAGGCTCCAGAATGAAATGTGGCCCATTTGTTATTTGCCCCAAAAACAGAACTACCATCTCGTCTAACTGTATAAGTAGCATTGTACTTGCCTTGATATCCGTAATTTAGACGTCCCATTTGAGATACTAAATTCCTTTTAGAAAAACTAGCACTAACGTTAGTGGTATTTTCCCCGGATCCCACACCATAAAATGTTAGAGCATCTGTAACAAATCCACTATCCGAAAGCGAGCTATTGTCATTAGTAGCTTCTTGGAAACTATAAAGTGCTGTAGCATCTATAACGTGATCGCCAAAGGTTCGATTATATAACAATAAATTTTCAACTGTATAATCTATAGATGTAGAATACGCTCTACTTGCACTTCCGCCACCAACCCCTGCCAACGTGGTAGAAGGGTTAAAAGCATCTGTATCGGTACGTTGCTCCAACCGTCCATAGTTTAACCTGTAAGACAAGCCATCTACGTAAGGTAAATCAATTAGTGCATAGAAATTGCTTTGCAATCTTCTTCTCACCTGTTTTCTGTAGTTATTTAAAATATCGAGCGGATTTTCAAAAAATTGATCCTCAGGCACTGGGTAAAGCGTGTTTGTTCCATCATCGTTATAAGGTTTTCCTAGTGGACTTAGTAGCGTTGCTAGATTTTGACTTAGATCTGGTGTATCCCCCCAATCTTCTTCTGAAAACATTACTTGTGTACCAATGTCCATCCAATCGTTTATTTTGTAATCACCATTCAGTCTAATAGAAGTTCGGTTATATTCGCTTCCTTTAACTATTCCCTCTTGATCTAGTTTTGACGCTGAAGCAAAATAACTCATCGCTTCGCCGCCCCCTCTAATACTCAAAGTGTTGTCCCTCTGAATCGCGGTACGTGTGGTTATATCTTGCCAATCAGATACACTACCTGCTTCAAGATTCGCAATTTCAGATGGTTGTAATGGAAATCCCGTTACTTCACCAAAAAATCCTTTGTACTCAACATACTGTTCAGCATCTAAAACATCCAATTTATTAAGCGTCGAATTAAAGGACACTCTTGAATCAAGTGTTATGGATGGTTTTAACCCTTTCCTTCCTTTTTTTGTAGTCACAAGAATAACACCGTTAGATCCTCTGGATCCGTAAATAGCGGTCGCCGAAGCATCTTTTAAAACACTCATAGATTCTACATCACTTGGTGTAATACTACTTAGACTCCCGGCATAAGGGATACCATCCAAAACTATTAAAGGAAAATTACTGGCTTGAAGTGAGTTTGTTCCTCTTATAAGAATTTGCGGATCTGATCCTGGTGCCGCATTGGAATTAACTATCGTTAAACCAGGTAGTCTCCCCTGGACCTTATCCATTATATTAGGATTGGGCAAATCTTTAAGTTCTTTCTCCGAGATACTAACTACAGAACCTGTAAGATCCTTCTGTTTCATGGAGCCGTACCCCACAACGATTACTTCTTCTAACCCAGCCGCATCTTCTGCCAAACTCACTGCAATAACAGTCTGTCCATCTACGGGAACTTCTTTTGAGGCAAATCCTAAATAAGAAACAACTAATGTTGCATTTTCACTTGCTACTTCTATTGAAAACTTACCATCAAAGTCGGATTGTGTGCCATGACTTGTCCCCTTTTCAACTATACTGGCACCAGGTAATGGTTGACCGTCTGTATCCGAAACCGTTCCTGAAATAATTAAGGTTTGCTGTTCCGTGCTTGACGGACCTCCGGTTGCAATAATCACTATTTTATTACTCTTAAGATCTAACTTAAAGTCCTTTCCAGCAAAACAAGTTTCCAATAATCTATTAGCTCGAATAAAACCCTTTTTTAGTTGAACTTTAGGCACGTCTTTAAATAAATCTTCTTGATATATAAAAGTGTATTCGGTCTGCTCCCTTAACATGTCAAAGACATCATCAATAGATACGACTTGATCCTTATCAATATGGATTTTAGTGTTCTGCGAGAAAATTTCACCCGTAGTGAATCCAAAGGTTGTGGTGCAAAGTAAGAATATAAATACTCTCATGGCGAACAGTAGTAACCCTTTCCGCTGGCGGAAAAGAATGTTAATAAATTTAATTTTCATAAATTTGAATTTTGGTTGGTTAAACATTATTAATCAATTGATTCAAAAAGGGGATTAAAGCACAGTACTGTCCAGGTATAACTTTATTCCCTTTCTTTATTTAAGCATAATTCTTTTGTCTTTTATCTCAAAGGCTTTAATATAATTAGTGGTTAAAATATTGTTTAATATTTCCTCAATACTTTCGTCCTTCCTTAATACACCATTAAATTTCACAGTTTTAAGTTCAGGACTTGAAAATAATATGTCAACATCATACCATCGCGAAAGCACCTTAGCTATCTCCTCTAGGGACTTACTCTTAAAACTAAAGAGACCCTTTTTCCAAGAAATTTCATCATTGACATTTGCAGGTTTAACGATAATACTATTATCGTTTATGTCCAAAGTAGACTGTTGGTTTGGCGCAAGTACTTTCTTTGTGGTAGGGGTATTTATTACAACTTTACCTTTGACCAATGTAGTATAAACATTGGTTTCGTCTCTATATGCTTTTAGATTAAACTCTGTTCCCAGCACTTCTATAACTTGGGATGTGTTCAAAACCTTAAAAGTTGCCCCATCATGTAATGTACTTGGGGATACCTCAAAATATGCTTCACCATAGACCAGCTCTACTTCTCTTGTTTCCCCTTCTTTGAAGGCCACGGGATACTTCAAACGACTTTCCGAATTAAGCCACACCAAAGTTCCATCTGACAGTTTTATATGAAATTGACCTCCTCTAGGAATTGTCAAAAAATTATAGGCTATTTCGGCATTTTCTGAATGGGAAGAATCGTATATCAATTCTTCACCATTGCTTTGTACGCTTTTTGTGCGTATTGTTTTTCCTTTTTCCAAATCTATATTTGATCCGTCTTCTAAAGTTAGAATAGCCTTGTCCGTTCCAACTTCAATTATATTGTTAATTGTTACTGGTGTCTCTGTTTTCTCATTTATTACACCAGATGGATTATCCAGGATTCGATTTTTTAGAATATATCCAGTACCTAAAAACACTAAGACTACTGCAGCATATTTAACGTAGTTAAGGGTTATTCGCTTGATACGGCCCTTCTTTTCCAGTTCAATGAATTTTAATAGCTGTTTTTTGGAATCCTCCGTACCAAACTTTTTCATGTTAACATTGATTGCAAAATTGATTTTAACATATTTAATAAACTCCTCCTTATTAGAAGGATTCTCAATCCACTGTGAAAGCAAGTCCAGCTCAGAAAGGGACGCTTGTTTGGTGAAGTATTTCGTGATTATATTTTGAATTTTTTTAGACATCATACATTCAATTCCATATTTAAAACGCAATAATTTCACACAACCCTTGCTTTTGTGTTAATTATTTTTATTATTTGTCAAATATTCGTCACAATTACTGTAAATTTCTCATTATGAAAATTGATTATATTAACGAGATTACCTTTATTACAGGGTTGAAAAATGGGGACTCACAAGCGTATACCCATTTGGTAGAGACCTACCACCAAAGGCTATGTACTTATGCTTTCGGACTTATAGGCGATAGTGATTTATCTGAGGATATCGTTCAAAACGTTTTTATTAAAATTTGGAAAAAGCGCAAAAAGTTAAAGGAGGATGTTGACCTCAAGAATTATTTGTACAAATCGGTGTACAACGGGTTTATTGATTATTACAGAAGGAATAGGCCTGTTTTTTCCTTGGAAAAACTACATATTGACACCTTGGTCGTATTTGTACAGGAAGATTCGGGAAATTCCATGGAAAGATTAATTTCTCAGGTGAAAATTGAAATTGAGAATCTTCCACCTAAATGCAAACAGTCGTTTATATTAAGCAAGCAGGAAGGTCTTACGAATATTGAAATTGCGGAGCATTTAAATATTTCCACAAAAACTGTTGAAGGTCATATTACAAAAGCATTTTCCATTTTACGCAAGACCCTGGACCCTAAAATCAATGGGGTCTTCCTATTACTTTTTGGAATAGACTTGAAGCAAAAGATTTAGCCACTGCTAATAAAGTATTTATAGCTTGAAATTGAATATTTATACTAGCAATATTTACCACTGAATCTATTTGGGTATTGGATACAGTATGAACGCTCCCCGTTTAGTTCGACCTAAATTAGTAAGAAATCTAAATCATGCATAATTAAAGTGAGTCATATTTTTGATAGCCTTCGAATAATATAATTTGGTATATGCCTAAGTTAATAGTGATTGGACATAAGAAAATTTGCGAAAAGTTCAACTAATAGATTGTATCCCGTCGCATTAAGATTATTTCATTCCCAAACAAGAATGACGCGCCTACTCTATCATAGCTCTCCATCGGGACGGAATAATAGATCTGTGCAAATGAAGAAATCAACCTTCAAAAATAATTATATTGATTGTGTCAAGGTCAATGAAAAAAATCATTATACACCAATAGCTACGGAACTATCTTTTAATACAGAGCAGGTGAAAATGAACAAGGCCTAGGCTTACTAAAATAGGGTTGACCGGATACTAGTATAATTTGGCCAAGATATTTTAGATTAAATTGAAATTCTATAGGATTGAAGTTGGTCAGAATGTAGTAAATAAATTATTCCCTTTAGGGAGACAAAAGACCGAAAATCATCCAATATTTTTCTCCATACCTATTCTCGATAAGAGCCCTTAAAGACTGCTATGAAGTATGTCAATTTTTAAATGGCCAAGGGTTTGAATATCTTTTATGTTCCTTCGTGACAGGTATATGATCCATCCAGTCAGAATAATCACTATCAATCCCCATAATGAACAATACGGTAGAGACTACGAGAAATTGAAATCTCTCTTTTACTTGCTTTTTAAAAAAAATAATTACACCCCCTATTCCGGTAAAGTAATCCACTTAAAAATAAAAATTGACATCCCTATCCTTATCAATATTAATTTCACGTAGTTGTTCTCCATATCTTAAAACTGCCTTTTCCCCTGACTGAGAGTGAACGCGGACCTGTTTTAAAATACCTCCGCTCCATTCCATATCCACCGTAAACCCACCCCTGGCCTTAAGCCCTTCTACTTTACCGTTGGGATAAAAAGAAGGTAGTGCCGGCAAAACCTCTATTTCTCCATCATGGCTTTGCAACAGCATTTCACCAATGGAAGCGGTAATACCTAAATTTCCGTCGATTTCCCAAAACCCTCCAAAATTGGAAGTAAGGTTAGGAAACAGCGCTTTTTCAAAATGTTCGTCAAGTACCTTTTGCAGCATTTCCTCATTACCCAACCTGGCCCAGAACTTTGCCGAGAAGCTTCCTGTCCAACTTCCGCTATTATTGGCTTCCCAAGGCTTTCGGTATTCAAGGGTTTTGGTAAAGGCTTCAGCCAATTCAGGAGTTGTACGAGGGGAGATTTGATTGCCGACCGCCAAGCCCCAGCCATGTGCTACCTGCCCGGCAAATGGCGTTGCGGCCTTCCAGTCGTCTTTCCATTCCTGGAGTCTTCCTGTGCTAGGGCTAATACGCATGGGCAATAACTGGCTTAGATACGCGTCCAATTTCACACCAAATTCCTTATCTGTATCTAATTCAGAAATTGCTAGTTTGCAATTCTGAAATAGATCCCTAATAATCTGCATATCTTGTGTTGCACCTACGCATGCCCATCCTTTTTCACCATCTGGTTTTACAAAATAATTTTCAAAAGATTCCGAAGGGTTTGTTACCAAAAAACCATCTTCATCCCTTTGTAAATTATCCAAATAAAATTGTGCTGCGCCTTTCATAATAGGATACACTTCTTTCAAGTATTCCTTATCTTGAGTAAATTCATAATGTTCCCAAAGATGATGGCATAACCAAGCACTCCCCACTTGATAAATGGCCCACAATCCCGATCCTCCAACGGGAGAGGTTGTTCTCCAAATATCAGCATTATGATGCGCAATCCATCCATTTGCTTCGTACATATTTCTGGCAGTTTTTGCTCCATCTACCGAAAGTTCTTTTGTGAGTTCCACAAGCGGTAAATGTAACTCAGACAGGTTGGCGGTTTCTACTGGCCAATAATTAATTTGGGCATTACAATTCAATGTCCAGTTAGCACTCCATGCAGGTTGTAATAATCGACTCCAAATCCCCTGTAAATTTGCGGGTTGGGCAAATTCTCCTGGGCGTGAACTAGAAATTAGTAGATAGCGACCAAACTGATAATATAAAGCGGTTAGACTAGGGTCGGTTCCTGGACTGAACGACTTTATTCTTTCATCCGTAGGAATCGAATCTTTGGAAGACTTTCCTAAATCTATACTCACTCTGTCATACAACCCTTTGTAATCTTTAAGGTGGCGGCTTTTTAATTTAGAATAGTCTGTTTTCGATAGCGATTCAACAGTGTTTTTAGCAATTTGTTCATAGTCTTTTCCATCTTTTACAGGATCTTTATCGTAACCATTAAAGCTGGTTGTAGCAGTAAATAAAAGTTCTACTTCATCTGCATTTTGGACAATTAACTTATCTTTTTCAGTTGTCACGTTTCCTCCTTTATTTCTTATATGAAGAACCATATTAAAACGCATTCCGTATCCTTCCTCATATAATGCATCCTTTTTACCAAGGTAGTGTGGATAAGCGTGCTTTGGAGCGTTACCACTTAAAATAATTCTATTATCCTTAATTTCAACCGAGTGTTTTAATAAACTTGTTAATGATGTTGAGAAATTAAGTTGTCCAGATTTATCAGCACTCATTTTTACAATAATCGCTTTGTCTGGGAATGATGCAAATACTTCCTTTTTATAGATTACATTATCCAGATTATAGGTAACATCAACAATTCCTTTGTTAAGATCAAGTTGGCGTTTATAATTCGTTGCTTTACCTTCGCTAATTTGACTTATTATAAGGTCGCCCATAGGCAGGTAACATTCATTATATTCACCCAGCATGGTGGAGTCAATCAATGCTTCTGCTTCTTTTGTCTTGTGTTCAAGTAACAATTTCCTAATACGAGGAAGATAATTTATCGCTGTAAGATTTTGAAGATCTCGTGGACCACCAGACCAAAGGGTTTCTTCATTAATTTTGATGGTATCTGATTCAATACCTCCATAGACCATTCCTCCTAAAGTACCATTACCAATAGGAATAGCTTCATTCCAATTATTTGCAGGATTCTCAAACCAAATGGATTGGTTATTCTTAGGTTCGTTTATAGTGGTATTAGAGCATGAATAAATAAGCCAAAAAAATAAAATAAGAAATCCTACTGCTAAATTCTTAAAAAAAGAAGTATACTTTTTAAAAATAAAATCCATCTGTATAACTATTTGTTTGTCTTGATTTCTTTTTTCTTTGCTAATAAAATATGGTCGCAAACCAATACAACTTCATCACGTTGATTGAGTACTTCTACATGCTCAGTGACCTGACCATAATGCGGTTTTTTAGTATCTTCTTTATGTGATATCGCCACTTTTACATAAATAGTATCACCTATATAAACTGGTTTTATAAACCGAAGACGATCATATCCTTTTGAAAATGCTTCTGGATTAATTTGGGTAGCTGTCATTCCGATGGCAACACTAAATGTCAAGGTTCCGTGTGCAATGCGTTGTTTAAAAGGTTGGGTCTTGCACCACTCGGCGTCCATATGGTGTGGAAAAAAATCTCCAGTCTGACCTGCATGAATTATAAAATCTGTTTCAGTAATTGTTCTTCCAAGAGTTTCCCTTGAATCACCTAAGACGTATTCCTCAAAGAATTCGGATTTAATCTGCATAGTTCATTATTGTTTAATTGTTTATGGTAAATTTAAATCTCAATGCAATTTTTATATTCATCTTAAATTGCCATTACTAGACATGTATGCGTTTTCAACCGCTTCCATGGTCTTAATAGCATCTTCCACGGATGTAGGTAATTCCATTTCGGAACCTTCCATAAACCGCATTAAAGATCCCATTGTTCCTATAAAGGCATCCGGAAACCAAGAACCTTTCAAATCCACCGTTTTCCATTCGGTATTTCCATTGACATCTTTTATCCCATATTCAAATTCATCAGAAACCCCGTTAGGATAGTCCAAGAGCAAACCCATTCTCGCATATATAACTCCCTTTGTTCCTTCCCATTTGATGTAACTTTGTTGGTGTCTTGGACCAAAATCATGATCATGGTTCGTTATGATTGTTGCGCTAATTGTATCACCATAGTCCATAATAACTGTACTCTTTGTTTGGGCCACTGTAGTTGTTGGATGCCTTACCGTTTTTGCCATAACTCGGTCAGGGTCTCCCAAAATTGAACGGACTAAATCGATATAATGGATGCTGTGATATAATATTTCAACTCTGGGTGTCTTAGTTAAGAAATCCCAAAGGTGCCATGGCGTAAACGCGCAAAGTTTTACTTCCATATCATAAACATCGCCAATGGCACCTGAATCAATTATAGTTCGTGCCGCATTTACGAAGGGTGCATATCGCAATTGAAAGTTAATGGCTGCCACCAACTCCTTTTGCCTACAAAGGGATAAGATTTTTTCTGCCTCCATTAAATTTTCCCCCATGGGCTTCTGAATGAGTACCGCTGCATTATCGGGAAGTACCGAAAGAATAGGTATTATCTCTGCAGCGGGTACGGCTACATCAAAAACGGCTTTGTTCTTGATGCCTAATTCGATAAGCTCCTCAATGGTATCACATATTTGTGGCACTTCAAACTTTCGGGCAAGGAGCTCCGCATTTTTTTTCTCAATGTCATATATACCTAGAACCTTAAAGCCTGCCTTGGCATAAGCTGGCAAATGGGCATCTTTTACAATGCCACCAGCGCCTATTATGACTATGGGAATTTCCGTTTCGGGCAATATTGATCTTGATGAGATATTCATTATTTTCTCTTTAATTGGTCAATTTCCTTTTGTGCTTCCTTCAATAACTCTTTTTCGGTTCTATCAGTTGAAAGCAGGCTTATCACCATTTGGTCCAAAACCTCTGAAATTTCATTCCAGTTGGATTTTTGGGGCAAGGTCCGTGCATTTTCATGGAGCAATCCGAGTTTATGGTAATAGGATATTTTCTCATTTATTTCCCGATCAACCCATGTAGATTTTCTACAACCGATTCCTCCTTCCAAGGTTAGAAGTTTATCATTATTTGCGTTGACCGCATAGCGGATAAAATCATAAGCTATTTTTTTATATTTGCTTCCTTTTCCTATAGCATACAACCAATAGACATTTAGAGAAAACCCCTTTCCTGAACGACCTGCCGGAATATTTGTAATATCGACACATCCCTTTACCTTGGATTCATGATGCACCTCGCATATCGAGGCAAATCCGAACCAATTGACCATCATTGAAATCTCACCATTGGCAAAGGCACTACCCAATTGCACGGAATCAAAATTGACAGAACCAGGATGCATTGCCAACTCATCTCGAACAATTTCTCGATAAAATTTAAGCCCATCTTCGGCTTCGGGAGTATTTATATTTATTTGCTCATCCCCGTTAACCAATTCACCTCCTCTTGTCCACAATTGAAGACTAAAATCAAAAACCGTGTTGTGTCCATCAGGATACAGGGCGAAGGCGGTACCGTATAGGTTTTGTGTGGGCCTGTTGAAGAAACGCGCCACTTCGTGAAATTCCTTCCATGTTGCAGGTGGAAGTAGCTCTCGTTTATACTTCATGTTAAACGCCTCCTTCTCCTTTGGGTCATTAAATAAATCCCTTCTATAAATGAGACATTCAGGCCCATCATGAAAGGGCAAACCTAATATTCGCTGATTAAATCTTTGCATAGACAGCAAAGAATCGGACCAGCCTTCAGGATAATCATCGGGCGGATTGGAGCTTATCCATGGAGTTAAATCTTCGAGGCAATTCTTCTGATCGGCTTCCATAATCCAATCTGTATTAATATTGGTAACGTCCCAATCTCCTTTATTCAATCCGTCTCCTTTACCCAAAGTAGCTTCATACAAGTCACTTAGATCCATTGGAAGAGCCTCAAGTTTCATAGAACACCCTGATTCCTTACAGAAACCTTTCCATATTTTCTCTATTGTGCTTTCAAAAGGACCAAATTTTCTAACAGCAACTCTAAATGTATTTGACATATTAATAATTATAACATAAATTCTTTTGCAATCTTTTCTGTGTGCTCTCCTAAAATTGGAGTACCTTTATCAGACACCAATAGTTGTCCATCAATACGGATGGGACAGCGCGTAGTTTTAAAACGAAACCCATCGGTCATCTGAACTTCCTGTTCCATATTCAATATTTTATAACCTTCGCTTTGAAACAATGTCTCCCAATCCATTACATCGGCACACCAAATATCTGCCGGTTCCAGCACCGACATCCATTTTTGCGTAGTTTCTTGGATCAAATGTTTTGATAAGACATCTTTTATTTCATCTCTTTGATCAAACCAAGAAGCTGTTTTCTTGTATTTCAATAATTTTTTACAGCCCAGCAGCTCGCCCAAAACAGGTATCTGTCCCATGGCCAATGCCAAATGACCGTTTCCCGTTTTGTATATTCCGTAAGGTGCTCCGAGATAGGCATGCGCATTATTACTTTCCGTGCGTTCGGTTGGCTGTCCTCCATCCATAAAATAAGTGGTTATGGTTTCAAATTGAAGGTCAACAACAGATTCCATCATGCTAACCTCAATTTTCGCCCCTTTCCCGTCAACACCTTTTCGTATTAAAGCAGCTAGGAGTCCCTGTACCAAATGTGCACCGGTCAAAATATCTACAATAGCCAATCCCATTGGGACTGGCCCGTCGTTTTTGTTACCGCTCAACCATGTAACCCCAGATAAAGATTGTACCAACAAATCCTGCCCAGGCTTATCCTTCCAAGGCCCCTCTTTTCCATAACCAGATATTTCCCCATAAAGAATGGTCGAATTCACCTTTTTAACCCTTTCATAATCTAGCCCTAAACGATTAATAACACCTGGTCTAAAATTATGAATTACTATATCAGCTTTTTCTATTAACCGTAGTACACGAGTTTTATCTATTTCATTTTTCAGATCGGCAGCAAAACTTTCCTTATTTCGGTTTATTGCATGAAAAACAGTGGATTCACCGTTTATACTCACATTGGAAACGTATAAAGAACGGCAAATATCCCCTATTACCGGCCTTTCTATCTTAATGACCCGTGCTCCCAAATCGGCCAGCTTTAAGCTTGCCGAGGGACCGGACAAGAACTGACTCAAATCAACGACCAAAATGCCATCCAGTGGTTTCATAAACTATTTTTTTTATAATTTTTTTTTGGCTCCTATACTTTACCGTCTGCAAATGTTCGCAATATAACACCAATTCCCCGGGATGTTTATACACTTCATAGCTTACCGTAACGAGCCCCATCTTTTGAAATTTTGGGAACTTGGTCAAATGTGTACGGACCGTATAAATCGTGTCGCCGATAAATACGGGCTTTATAAACCTTAGTTTATCGTATCCATAGCTAAAGGTATGTATGTTGTTATGGGCCATTAATCCCAGTCCAAGGCTAAAGACCATAGCCCCTGCGACCAATCTTTTTCCGAACATCCCTTCTTCCCTGGCAAAGGTTTCATCGGCAACATAAGGGTGCATATCCATCACCAGACCATTGAACATCATGGCTTCTCCCTCAGAAATGGTTCTGCTTATAGATCTAGCTTTAAGTCCTATTTCAAAATCTTCGTACAACCAATCCTCTGTATTGAAAAGCTTGATGTTTTTGTGTTCCTCTAAAGGTGTATTTTCTGGCATAGTTTTGATTTTTAGTCATTAGGTATTAAAACAATATCGTCTTTTCGAGAGGCGGGGGTTACCTTTAACCCTTTTATTTCCCCGTTTACAACGCGACCTTCAATGACTGTATTCTGTGGAGCGTGCAACTTAAATTCGGCATTCCAATCTATTGGCCATGCTGGTAGTAGGTATATTTTTGAAGAGTATGGATCAACCTGCATTAACATCGACTGAAAAGTTTTCATCAATACGCCGCCGTGGTCCTGATCAGGAGTCCAATCGTAATTAGGTCCCCAAAATGCAGGGAAACGAGAATTTTTGTCGTAATTTTTGGTTCTTTCAACTATATTTTCTTTAGCCTGTTCTGATAAACCTAGGTACGCCATAAATATATCATCTTGTCTCCAGCCAAAGGCCCCCTTATCCCACCTGTGCTTCAATGCATTTAATCCATAATCTAAATTGGGATTCCCAATACCATATAATCTAAAGGGAAATACGGCATATAATTCTGGGTTTTCTACGTTACGTTTATCTTCAAAACGTTCAGCTGGCGCTAATGCTTTACCCGATGGAGTGTTCCTAAGTGGAATATCTGCCAGTTTCCCATTAATTTCTTTCCAAAATTTTCTGTCTACCTCGAGGGCCGCACCCTCTGGCAAAGCCATTAATCTTTTAGTAATACCATGTAGACCAGATAGTTCAGGCATAGGATTGGTGCAATCCCACCAGGTTTCTGCTGCCATTGAGGGATACATAACCAATTTCCCATTATCATTTGTTTCATAGTAATTATTAAAAAATTTTATTATTTCATTAGCTGTTGGAATAATTTTATTCTGAAGAAACTCTTTATCTTCAGTATAATCATAGTAATCTAACATCATGAAAACGAGCTCAGGTCCTGAAACCCATTCCCATTTGTGCCAACCACTCTCCTGTAGTGGATCTATTCGCTCTTCATAAGGTGTCCAGCCATAGTCCGCGGTAAAAACCGAACCCCAGAAATACATACATTCCGGCATGTAAGCTCCTTCAAATCCAAAGTATTTCTCAGTTCTATACTTAGAGAGTTCCAGTAGCTCATCGACATACATTTTAAAAAGAGGTTTCATCAAATCAAAATCACCAGAAGCTGTCATACTTAGATAGGGCAAACGAGTGTTTTGCCACCAGTACCCTGGACCCCACCTCCGGTAGTCTGGTCCGCCAGGCATACCCTCAGAGGGAACTGTAAATAGGGAGCCATTGAATTTTATAGGAAAGTTCCCCCTACCTGCAGAAGCATCTATAAATCGCTGTAAGTTATATGCTCTAGAAACCAGGAAAGCATCATTATCTGATTTTAACAATTCTGTGCTATCCGAAGGTGAAGCCTTTATCCAACTTCTATCCCAAAAGGAATTCCACCATTTCTTATGATTTTCATAATGCTTTTCAAGCGAAATGCTCTCTGTGTTGGCCATTAACTTCTCCATAGCAATCGTCCACTTTTCAGGAGTAGAGGGATGCGAGGTTAGAACGTGCACGCTTAAACTGCCCTCCTTCAATGCTGGAGTAACAAGAGTAGAGTCATTAATTTTAGTAGCATTAACACTCTTAATTGTTCCTCCAAAAGTCCGATGCAGAATAGGATCTTCTTCAAAATATTCAGATAGACCTTGAAGTTTATTTGTTAAATCGAAACCTTCAGACTTTTGGTTATGATGATACCAGCCAATATAATCCTTTGTTCCTTGAATTAAATTATCTGGCTCAACAATCACAGGTTTAGCCAGATTTCCAGGCATATCTCGATTTTCCATGAGGTCGCTCACACCTATTTCGGGAAGAGTATCTTTTTTGGTGCGCCATCTTTCAATAGTTGCTTTCATAGCAAGAGGAATAGTGCTTTTTTGATCTATATGGATAACTGGATTATTAGCGTCAACCCAGACATTAAGATTAATATCTACAGGCTTATTATCCATATCCCCCTTGACGTTTATTCTAATTGTTCCATCATTAAGATCTAGTTCCTGCTTGAATTCAATATCAGAAAACACAAGGGCTGGTTCAGTTTGTACCCTTACCTTTCCAACTTTTAGCAAACGACCATTATCTCCCCAAGAATCAGTCTTACCGATGTAAAAACATAGATCGCCACTCTGTTCAACC
Source organism: Arenibacter certesii DSM 19833 (assembly GCF_000429545.1). Lineage (GTDB taxonomy): Bacteria > Bacteroidota > Bacteroidia > Flavobacteriales > Flavobacteriaceae > Arenibacter > Arenibacter certesii. The sequence goes on along the minus strand of NZ_AUCB01000028.1, from coordinate 18,539 downwards.
CAGACGTTTAATCCAATGTCACCATTTCCTATGGGCATGGATCCGTTATGGTCGTTGCTGGGTGATTCCCATACCACATTATACTCTCCAACCGGATTAGTATTATTAGATAAATGGTTCTGAATACACGCATTAAACAATACTAACAGAACTAGACTATACAAATAATGCATAAAATTCCTTATTTTTTTTCTGTTTTTACAATTACTCATATCCTAATTCAATTTATAAATTAAACTCTTTAATAATTTTATTAGTATCCTCTCCTACTAAAGGAGCTGATTTATAACTATAATAGCGCTTATTGTCCACGCGGATAGGGCAACAAGTTGTTCGTATTTTTTCACCTTTTGAGGTGATTATTTCCTGATCCATTTTCAATATCTTATAACCGTCATGCTCCAAAAATTCCTTGTAGTCAAATACCGCTGAACACCACACATCCCCAGCCTCCAAGATCTCCAACCATTCCGCTGTGGACTTGGTGAGCAGAACTTTTTGCAATATTGCCTTAATCTCGTCACGATACTCGAACCAATTTTCCTCAGATTGATATTTGTCGGGCAGCTCAACATTCAAAAAGGAAGCCAGAATTGGCAAAGGCACCATAGCTATAGAAATATAATTGTCTTTTGTGGTGTACACACCATAAGGAGCCCCCAAATAGGCATGAGCACTACCTTCTTTAGCCCTACATGGTAGCTTCCCTCCATCATTGAAATGGGTCGTAAGAACCTCGAACTGAAAATCGAGGGTCGATTCCAAAAGACTAACTTCTACCAACCCCCCTTTTTGTGTATTTCCCCTGCGCACTAAAGCTGCCAAAATACCTTGGCAAAAGTGAGCCCCAGTCAAAATATCTGTTGCAGCCAGACCCATTGGTACCGGTCCATCGTTATCATTTCCAGACAAATAGGTGAGGCCTGAAAGGGCCTGAACCAATAAATCTTGACCAGCCTTGGCAGCCCAAGGACCTTCATTCCCATAACCAGTAACTACCCCGTATACCAATTTAGGATTAATAGTGCTAACGGATTTATAATCCAAGCCAATCCTCTCCATGACCCCAGGCCTGAAATTATGTGTCATAACATCTGTTATCGCCAATAGCTTTTTAATTTTGCTTAAATCTTCTGGATCCTTAAGGTCTGCTGCAAAGGATTCCTTATTTCTATTTATCGTGTGAAAGACTAAGCTATCCTTTTCGATGAACAAGTTTTTGATAGCAATCTGTCTTCCTCCTTCTCCAGTTAAAGGTCGCTCTATTTTAATGACCCGAGCCCCTAAATCTGCCAATCGCAATCCAGCAGAAGGACCTGCTAAATATTGAGAGAATTCCAAAACCAATATACCTTTTAATGGCTTCATTTTTTATTTTTTTGAGTCTAAATAAATCTTATTAAGACTGTAAATTAAATCTTCCGTTGATCCTCCATTCATTAAATAATCACGAATTAAACTACCCGCATTATCTTGAAAATACATATAACCATTATATCTTGGTCTTAGAAATGCACAGTCCAAAGTTTTAAGAGTAGATTTAAAGAAATCTCCACTTCGAATATTTACAAAATCGTCCTGCCAGGCTTTTCTATGTCCAGGTTGACCACCGTTATCAAAAAACAGTGAACTTTGAATGATTGGGTTTGCCACAAACATTGCGTATTCTACAGCTAAATCTTTATTTTTACTATTTGCAGAAATAGCCAAGCCAGTCCCTCCCAGAGTACTGCGATATACAGCACCCCTATCGTCCTTTATCAAATCATGGTAATGCAAAACTTTTGATGCATACCCTCTTCTGGAATAATTAGAATATCCATAGGCCCATGGGCAGTATGCCAAATCGTTCCTAACGGTCATTGCTTCGTACACTCGAATCGGATTCCAGTCAAAGAATTCAGGATTAAGACGATCTGCCAGTTCTTTCAACATTTCCAATGCCTTTTTACCAATAGCCTCACTCACTACATAGTCTGAAGACAAAAAGGGTTCCTCGCCCATTACGCAACAAAACATATAGAAATTCATCAGGGTATCTATGGGAATACCTGGCATTGTTACAAGACCTTTCGAAGCTAGTTGTAGAAGATCATTGAAGGATTTAGGAAGGTCCAGACCCATTTGCTCCAATATATCGGGCCTGCTTGAAGCGACCGGGGCTGCTGCATCAATAGGTAAGGCAAACTGATGCCCCCCAAAATGATAGCTTTCATAGGATTTGCCCACCGAATGGGCCGCTTGATCTTTAAGATAATGAGTCGGCATATATTGATCCAAGTTTAATAAGATGCCGGTATCGGCCGCATAACCACCCCATGGATGGTCTATGACAATTAAATCATAGTTCATGGCCAGGGTATCGATATGTTCATTGGCAAATCCTTGAAGTGAGCGTTTTGACCATTCTATCTTGACATGGGGACGGGTTTCCGAAAAACGTTGCGCCGTTGCCACCATAGGGCAATACCCCCTGCTGTGGTCCCATGTTATTCCTTTTAAAGTAATAATATTCTGCATATATCTCCACATTTTAAACTTCACTTCCTATAACCCCTCCGTATGAAATCACAACAAAGGAGATTACCAATATCAATAAGCCCACAATTAGAGTGGAATACGTATTCTTGTTTACTTCCTTCCATTCTTTCATAATTATTCCTACCATGTAGCTAAAAAAGATAAGCATAGACATATGAATAGCCCAACTTGCAAATTTGAAATTCCCCATACCAACATGTCCCATCCCATAAAAGAAGAATTGAAAGTACCACAGGCCTCCAGTGAGGATTGACAGAAATAGGTTCTGTAGCCAAACACGTTTGCCTAACATCTTCACCGTTATTAATTCTTTAATAGTTTTTTGACGAAAACCAACTATTATAAACCAAATAAAATTTGTAACAAAAGCACCTGATGTTGAGAGCAATAAATTGGCATTGCCCTCAAATTGTCCCGCCCCGTGTTGCCTGGCAACTTCTGTCACGGGAGCACCTATTTCCAACGAAATCCCAAAAATTGCCGATAGCACTCCGGCAAATATAGCCAGCATCAGTCCCGATTTTAAATTGAAAGCGCTGGCATCATAATTCATTCTTTCTTTTAGGTCCCGTTCCTTTTTACGTCCGGCCCATCCACAAAAAAAACACCCCACCATGGATAAGATCATTCCGAACAGCACAATACCGCCTCCCGATCTTGAAAAATGTTCCTCCAAGGTACCGTGGATTAACAATGGAACAATGGTACCCAATACGGCAGACAGGCCAATGGAAATGGTATAAGCCAATGAAAAACCAATGTAACCTATAGCATATCCGAACGCCATTCCCCCAAAACCATAGACACCGCCGAGCAATACAGCATTGAGTAAAACGAGAGTGGGCGATTCGGCAAAAACCTGCCATAGATCCGGTATTGTTAAGTAACCAATTAGCAAAGGAAAAACCAACCACGCGAATGTTGCTTGTATTAACCAGTAGCTATTCCACGACCATTTTTTTACTTTCTGAAAGGGTAGATAGCAAGTAGAGGCAGACACACCACCTACTGCATGTAGCACAACTCCAAATAACGGGTTTGACATAGCTTAAAATTAAAAAATGATTTTCAAATATAAATATTTTATTTATATGTAAATAATTTAAGATATAAATTTTACGATTTATATTTATTGTGGTAATTTTGAACTATATTATTTACCAATAATATTTTAACTACTCGAAAACATTTTTAACAATTATGGCGAAATACCAATCACCGGCTCTAGATAAAGGTTTGGACATTATTGAATACCTTTCGAACATTACAACTCCCCAATCACAAACTGAGATAGCTTTAGGAATTAACAAAAAGCCCAACGAAATCTATAGAATGCTGGTTTGCCTAGAAGAAAGAGGGTACATAGTTAAAAATCCAGTATCTGCCAAATTCAAATTATCCTTGAAGCTATTACATTTAGCACGCCGTCTTCAACCAACTGAAACACTCAGGTTAGCGGCAATATATCCAATGCAAGAGCTATCTGCGCTTTCGAGACACTCATGCCACCTTTCAATTTTAGACAATCAAAACATGCTTGTTCTCGCTCAAAACCCTAGTCCCGAGCCAATAGCGCTTTGCATTCAAGTAGGAAGCAAATTCCCTATAATACACTCATTTTCTGGAAGTATATCACTTTCACAGCTTTCACCGGAGGAAAGACAAAGAATATTCGACAAGACTGCAGACTTCCACAATTTAACAGATAAGAAAAAACAAGAATACAATACCCTGCTTGAGAGTATTTCAAAAAAGGGTTATGATATCAGAGAAAGTAGATCGACCAAAGGAGTAGTGGATATTGGGGTTCCCCTTTACATTCCGGAGCTTGACATTAACGCAACACTTTGTGCCACTATCTTATCTGGACAAGTGCAGGAACTTATAGACTCCAACTATATATTGGACAGATTGAAATCAACCATTAAAGACATACGCTTTAATTTAGGCCTTCAATAATTTCAACTTTTAAAGATATACATCAACCTAGGTAAACAGAACACTTATATCAAAATTAAACAAGCAATTATAATTTACTCCCCCTATTTACACTATAGGCAATTGAAATTCAACCACTTCTAGGTTTTCACAATCAGACTCACCTTAAGTAGAATAAAATTAATTGTATTTATTGGTTTTTACAGAATAATATCACATTTAACGTTTCAAAAATTTACCCCCCCCCCAACATAGGACTAGAAAGGTTAAATAACAAATGATGTTCGCAAAAGAGTGAAATCATTAAATAACTTCAATAATCAATTTATTTTTAAATTACGAATACCTTATTTATATATAAATATTTATTATATTGCAGACTTTGACAGAGTATTATCCATATCAGTTTAGCTCTATTAGACAAAAAACTATAGAAGACACTATAACTGTAAACCAAAGTAAATATCAACCTAGATTTAAATAATAGAAGTGAAATAACAAATATTAAAAGACGAGTTAACAGAAGAATGGAATTGTTAGGGTAAATGCTCTAATCTCCCTATCCAACATTTTTCATCGATCATTAATTTCAAATCTAAAATTAAGCCAATGAAGTGAAACGTAGAAAACACTCAATTAAGAATACGACTTGGGATGAAGTAATTTCAACCACATATACCACATAGTGATATAAACATTTTAATAACCATTTAAACCAATTTAAACATGAAAAAACCTTATAACATTTTGAGGGGATTATGGCACCTAATCATAATCGATATACAAAAAGGCCTCCCTCTTCTACTTTCCTGCTCCATTTTATTAACAACGAGTGGTAAACTCTACTCTAGGAGTATAGAAAACGCACTTAACACTATTAAGGTAGAAAAAGAAAATAAAACCAAATTTAGCCTACAAAAGAACAATCAGGACATTATTGTTAAAGGGAAGGTTACAGATATTAATGGAAGTCCATTGCCTGGAGCAAGTATCGTAGAGAAAGGCACTTCCAATGGCACACAGACGGATTTTGAAGGTGATTTTTCCATACAAGTGAAGAACGTCAATGCATCATTGATCGTTTCATATATAGGCTTTGAGACTCAAGAGGTGCCTGTTGATGGAGGTGCTACTATTTCAATAAAGCTTGAAGAAAATGCGGAAGGGTTGGAAGAAGTTGTTGTCGTTGGTTATGGAACCCAGAAAAAAATAAATTTGACAGGCGCTATATCTATAATTGACGATGAGGAACTGACCAAACGTCCTGTAAACAATGTTGCCAGTATGCTACAGGGTAAACTGAGCGGGGTAATGATTAACCAAGGTTCTGGACAACCAGGAAAAGAAATGACATCTATCAGGATAAGAGGGACAGGTACTTTTAGCGGAGCAGGAAGCAACCCCTTAGTTATCATCGATGGAATAGCAGGGTCGCTAGACAATATAGACCCAGAAAACGTTGAGTCCATATCCGTACTGAAAGATGCCGCATCTGCCGCAATTTATGGAGCACGGGCGGCCAACGGGGTGATAGTGGTTACAACAAAATCTGGAATAAAAGGGGACGTTATCGTCAATTATCATGGTAACATAGCCTCTCATTCAGCTACAATTCTTCCCGATTTAATCAATAATTCTGTAGAATATATGGAGATGTGGAACTCAGCACATACCAGACAAGGAATCCCCAACCTCTTTACCTCAGAACAAATCAACGCCTACAAAAATGCATCTCCAGGTGATTCAAAATTCCCTAATTTTAATTGGTTAGACCATTCCATAAGGTCAACACCAGTTCAAAAGCACAATCTAAGTGTTTCCGGAGGTACTGAAAAGACTAATTTTTACGCAAATATTGGGTATTACGATCAAGAAGGTATTGTAATTGGACATGACTTTAAAAAATATTCAGGTCAAATTAAAATTGATACCAAAATATCTGACAATTTAAGCTTTGGTGCCAATGCAAGTATGGCGATTGGTGACAGAAAACAACCTTGGCTTGCAGATTCTGACTTTATTTTACTCATTTATGGTTCTCAGCCTATGTATAGTCCATATTTAGCCGATGGAAGTGGACGTTACAGCCATGGCGGATGGCCAGATAAATGGGTAAATAGAAATCCAGAATTCGTAGCTAATGAAGGTGGAGATTTTTATGACTCAAAAAATATTAGAGCCAGCGCTTTTTTAAGGTTAAATATTTTACCTGAATTGCAGTGGGAAGTAAAAGGGGCAATTGATTATTCAGATTCCTTCAATAAATTTGTGAACTATCCCATTGACTCATATGCATTTTCGAGTAATGAATGGTATTCAGATGGTTGGCCAGTATTTAATGGAGTGCGGGATCAATTTGAACGAAGTAACCAACCAACGCTATTGTCTACCTTAAACTATAACAAGGAGTTTAAGAATGGACATAACTTATCTATATTGGCAGGTTATAATCAGGAATCCTTTAAATGGCGTTTTTTACAGGGGGCACGAAGAGATTTTAATTTTCCACAACTTAGAGAGTTGAACGCAGGAAATTCTGAAGGGCAAAACACGACTGGCTCTGCCAGCGAGTGGGCTATCCAATCGTATTTTGGTCGAATAACCTACAATTTCAAAGAAAAATACCTTTTTGAAGCAAACGCTCGATATGACGGCACCTCTAGAATTTTTAAAGAAAATAGATGGGGATTATTTCCATCATTATCAGCAGCTTGGAGGGTGTCACAAGAAAACTTCATGAGGGAGTATGATTGGGTGGATAACTTGAAGCTAAGAGCTTCTTGGGGACAATTAGGTAATCAGAATATCGGTAATTACCCATATCAAGATGTTTTATCAAGTGCGAATTATCCTCTCGGTGCAAGCCTTGAACAGGGATTAAGACAAACTAGACTTACCGATAAAACATTGGAATGGGAAACTACTACAAGTACTGATATAGGAATAGACCTCTCTTTGGGTAATGGATTATTATCGATGGTATTTGACTGGTATAAAAAGGATACAGAAGGAATCTTGTCAACAGCTGAAATCCCTGCAAGCGTCGGATTGTCCGCCCCCACGGTCAATTTTGCCTCAATGCAAAACAGTGGTATTGAACTATTATTAGGTCATAGAAATAAAGTTGGGGAGTTATCGTATTCAGTAGATATTAATTATTCGAAAAACAAAAACGAGGTAACTAAGGTAAAAGCTCCAAGTCTTGGAAGACAATCAACTGTCGAAGGGAAGCCTATCAATTCCTATTATATGGTAGAATGGGATGGTATTTTTCAATCACAAGCCGAGATAGATGCGGCTCCAGTACACCCTGGCAATCCACAGCCTGGTGATCTTAGGTTTAAAGACACCAATCTAGATGGAGTCATAAATGCGGATGATAGAACATTTGTTGATGGTGCACATCCAGATTTCACCTATGGAGGAAGTATTTCACTTCAATGGAAGAACTGGGATTTATCGGTGTTCTTTCAGGGCGTAGAAGGACAGAAATACTATTTGACTTGGTGGGGTTTCTGGCCCTTCACACAAGGAACGGCACCTACTACTGATTGGCGAAATGCATGGACACCTGAGAACCAAAGTCAAACAATGCCAGCATTATGGAGTTTCTCAACCTATGGTAATGCCGCGATGTCCGGTACTGAAAATACCTTCGATTTACATGATGCATCATATATGCGCATAAAAAATTTACAAATCGGTTACAATTTACCTCAAAACATCTGTGAGAAAATCAATATGAAAGACATCCGAGTATATTTTTCTGGAGATAATTTGATTACTTTTTCTAATTTGAAAAATGTTGATCCAGAGAGATCAGGAGGGAACACTAGAGGGAGTGTCTATCCACAAACCAAAATTTTGTCATTGGGTGTAAAAGTTAAATTATAAATAGAAAATATTATGAGAAATTATAAGTTAATAGGCTTGGTCTTACTTACATTGTTCTTATCGTGTAGCGATGATTTTTTAGAAAAGAACCCATTAGATCAAGTATCAAGTGAAACATTTTGGAAAAGCGAAGCTGATGCACACACGGCATTAGTTGGGGTTTATAACAGTATGCAGGCAAGTATTTTTAGTGTAACTCGATATAATTTAGATTGTCTAACGGATAACGGACATAATCGTACGAATGCTAATCAAGTGATGTCCATATCTCGTGGAGATTTATTACCTGCAACTGGAGGTATTGTCAATTCTATATATAATGATGCGTATAAGGGAATATCCGCTTGTAACATTTTCTTAAAAAATATCACGGATATCGAAATGAATGCTTCCGTTAGAGAGCAGTATATTGCTGAGGTTAAATTTATACGTGCTTGGTACTACTTCAACTTGCAACAATTTTTTGGGGATGTTGTTATCTATGACACACCACCTACTGTTGAAGAATCTAAAATCAAACAAAGTTCAAGTCAAAATGTTTTGGAATTTATACATAGTGATTTGGATGATGCTATTGCTAGTCTCCCGAACACTCCATATACTGGTAATATTGTGAAAAATACAGCATTAGCGTTAAAGGCCAAAGTACACTTACACAATAAAGAATGGTCTCAAGCCGCTGATTTGACAAGTCAAATAATGATTTCGGGAACTACAAGCTTGAGTGATGATTTTACCGGGCTTTTTATAACCAGCGGCCAAGAAGCTAATCCTGATGAGATTTTATTTTCTGTTAAATTTTTAGCGCCAGACAACTATCACAGCTATCAAATATATGTGGGTTGGTGGAGTGAGCCCAATCCAAGACAAGAATTAGTTGATATATATGAATCTGTTGATGGAATATCAATTTCTCAATCTCCATTATACAATCCTCTCAGCCCCTTTGAAAATAGGGATCCAAGACTGCTTCAAACAATTCAAGTTGAACCTTGGTTTATTGATGGCAATGAAATACAACAGGAAACTACAAATACTGGATATCGAATTCAAAAAGGAATTGATAAGAACATAGGCCCTTTAGGGTATGATACTCTAAGTGATATGGATATTATTCACCTAAGGTTCGCTGATGTTTTATTAATGTATGCTGAGGCCCAAAATGAGGCTGTAGGTCCTGATCAATCAGTATATAATGCAATCAATGCCGTACGTTCCCGTTCCAATATGCCGGATCTTCCTGTCCAATTATCCAAGGATGAGATGAGAGAAAGAATTCGTTTAGAACGGAGAGTTGAATTGGCGTTCGAAGGACATCATTATTTAGATCTGAAAAGATGGGGAGTAATAGAAGATGCCCTTAGCAAAGTAGACGAACCTGGCTTGGGAATTGGTGGTCTTAAATTTAAGTCTCACCATTATAATTGGCCATTTCCACAGTCAGAAATCGACAGAAATCCAGAATTAGATCAAAAAGACGGGTATTAATTGGTTACCTAATCAAAATAATAGTTGATTAATTTTAGTTGGTTATGGTATTGCCCTTGAGAAAGGGCAATACCATTTTTTAACAACCACATAATTGGGGAATAATTAAAGAAAATGGCAACTAATCAGTTTGTAATCGAGGTTGTAATTTAGCTATAAGTGTCAAGGCCTCCAGTACGTTCATGTCGTTTTTGATCGTTGTGTCGATGACCGATCTGATCTTGGCAAAATTCTGTGCCGTCCTTTGGTTTTTGAACTGTCCCGATATTTTCTGTTTCACTTTTACGTTGCGGATGGCCCGCTCCGATGCATTGTTGTCCGGAGGGACACCCTCGATAAAAAGAAATGTGAACAGGTGCTGTCTTTCCTTGCACATACGTTTGTAAAATTTATAAAGTTCCTTGTACTCTTTGTCGGGAGGTTTTTCCAAGAGATCTTTCAGTCGTTGTACGATCCTTGTTCTTTCCACTCCGCCCTGGACTTACCGTATTTGACTGGACACAAGAGTAAGAGCGTATTTTGCCATTTAAATTAACTTTGTAAAATGTCAAGAGTAAAAAGGAATTACACCGTAGAGTTTAAGCAAAAAGCAGTGGAACTAAGCTATGTCAGAGGAAGCGTGGTTGAAATATGCCGGGAACTGGACATACCTTCATCGGTATTGAGGCGCTGGCGTAGGGAGTCTAAGGATTTTGGGGACAATAGTTTACCGGGAAAAGGGAACCCCAAATTAACGGACGAGCAACGGGAAATCGCAGAACTGAAGAAGAAGTTAAGGAATGCCGAACTAGAAAGGGATATCTTAAAAAAGGCGATAGCCATCTTCTCCTAGAGCGACAGGAAAAATATAGATTTATAAAACACCATAAATTTAAATTCCCGTTCGGGAAGATGTGCAAAATGTTCAAGGTAAGCAAAAGCGCGTATTATGATTGGTTGGGCAGGGCTCCTTCCAAAAGAATGATGGAAACCGAGGCCATATCATCTGTGATCCGAGATGTTTATGAGGATAGCTTTGGGTGTTACGGGGCACCGAGGATCAAGGTGGAGCTCGGTAAAAGGGGATATCGCATCTCAAGACCTAGGGTAGCTAGGATAATGAGGGCAAATAACCTGTTTGCCAAAAGAAAGCGTAAATTTCAAACTACGACCCACAACAAACACAACTATCCAATTGCACCCTATATATAAGATCAGGACTTTACCGTCTCTAGACCGAACCAAGTTTGGGTGTCGGATATAACCTATTTAAAAACCAAACAAGGCTGGATGTATTTAACGGTAATTATAGATCTGTTCCACCGGAAGGTCGTTGGATGGTCGATGGGCCAAACCTTAAGTACCGGCGACACTATAGTCCCTGCATGGAATATGGCCATTAAATCGAACAACATCACGGAAGGACTTATATTCCATTCGGATAGGGGGTCTCAATACGCCAGTTCCACTTTTACCGATATCCTGAAAAAACATAATGGATCGATAAGACAAAGTATGAGTAGAAAAGGTAATTGTTGGGACAACGCAGTGGCTGAATCATTCTTTAAGAGCCTAAAGGTAGAATGGGTCTATGCGCATAGCTATAACCTCAGATCCGAAGCCGAGCTATCTGTCTTCCAATTGATAGAAACCTGGTATAACAGAAGAAGAATACACTCATCTTTAGGGTATAAAACTATAGAGGAAATTGAAATAGAATTGTATAATCAAAAAATAGCAGCATGACTCTTATCTAATTGCCCACTTATTTGTTGTAAGTCCAGTTTAATCCGATACCAATTACATGGTCACTCCGAAATAGCCAAATGGCAGTTGCTCCCACATGTTAGTGGAAAGGGAGGCCCAGAAAACCATTGCCCGAACACTCACACTGCTGTATATACCATGTTTTCCAAACGCAATTTCAGTTTCAGTCCAGAGCGTAATCCTAACGCAAAACTTCAATAGTAATCGGTTAGGTAGGAATAGGAAATGTATCAGGATATTACTGAACAATATTCTATTTTGAGCATGGCCTTTACTATCTATTCCGTTTTGTTTATCATTTTGAGATCCATACAAATGAATCCTATTTATATCTCATTCTGAATATTTGGATTGGAAGCCATTATTGAGTCTTAAAGCATTACTCAAAAGTTAATAACCTTCTCCAATGCATCATCCGTTTCTTTGTGCATAAAATTCGATTGATAGTTGACCGTGGTGGTAATAGAAGAATGACGATATAATTTCTGAAGCATTTGAATAGGAATTCTATCCCCTGAAATATTGCCAAAACTATGGCGAGCAATGTGCATACTGAGTTTCTTTTTAATACCCAATTTTTCGGCAACCATTTCCAATCGTCTATTTAAGTTTCTTGTTATTGTCTTTACCCGGATTGTCACTTGCTTATCGTCATTTAGATTAGACCCTTTTAAATAAGGAAAAACCAAGTCATTATTATGCTGTTGCATCGATGTATACTGGTATAATAATTTCTTTGCCTTCTCAGGTACCGCCAGGGAAACAATTTTTTTGTTTTTTCCCATCCGATAATAAAGTCTGTCATCTTTAAAGTCTGAGCATTTCAGTTTCAAAATATCACCGACCCTAATACCCGCAAAATAAAAACTTATAAGCCATGTATTAACCGCATTATTTTGAGCCACTGTCAGATCGCTTTCTGTTTCAAGCAATTTGATCTCATCCGTATTCAATCCGATTTTTTCACTTTCAGGAAATTTTATCTGAATTTTTCCTTTACCAAACGGATAGTTCCTATCATCCACATGATACTCTTTTCGTGCTAAATTATAAACTGTTCTAATTAGCATAAGGTAATTAATAGCTGTTCTGGGAGCTACCTTACGCTCATAAAGTAGATATGCTTCAAACCTCTTTAACAATTTGACATCCAAATCAACAAAAGACAATTGCTTGCGCCCTAAAAAAGCTTCGAATATATTCAATCTCTTTTCTTGATTGTAATGTTGATCGAATTTTTTACGTCTTAATATGTTCTCAAGAAATATTCCGCTTACTTGAAAAAAATCCAACTTGGTTTTACCAATTATTTTATTTTTGATTTTCTTAGCAGATTGGCCTGTACCTTCCGTATCACTATCAATAAGTCTGTCATTTGCTTCTGATAGCTTTTTTGCTACCAGCTTATTTAATCGACTTGAATTGCGATGTGATTTTCTTACCCTGTCGAATTTACTATCCCAAAATTTCTCTTCAATATATTGACCGGTAAACAGAAAAGATGATTTCCTATCTTTGGTCACACGAATCGCGATAGGGAATAATCCTGCTTTGTTTGGTTTCCTCCTTAAAACTGCCTGTATGGTTGCCATAATTCCTACGTTCGATTCTTCAATATACAAAATCTAGGTACAACATAGGTACAACATATGATGTTTTTTCTTGGTTTCATAACATTTTATAAATTCACAACACATTAATAAACAACTGATTACAAGCCATATAAGACCATGTTAATACATGTCTTTCAAAGTTCATAACCCGGAGGTCTCGGGTTCAATTCCCGATCTCGCTACCAGTAAACAAAGGGACCCAGGAGATTCATCTTCTGGGTTTTTTTCTTCTGTACAACATTTTTAGGCGTTTATCTTATCTAACCTCTGTCCAATCACTTTCACTTTACAGGGCATAGCGCCAATTGCTTGGTTTCTAAGTATAGTGACAATGGAATTTAGGATCATGACTAATTGTTGTGTTTATGCAAAAATTGTAGTTAATCTGTAAAGGAAGAATTCTACATTTTTCACCCCTCTGAATTGTGCCCTGAACGCTTTAATTTTTGCATTGAATGATTCTGCCGAGGCATTCGTACTTTTATTTATAAAATAGTTCAGTATAGATCTGTAATTAACGCTGATACTGTTAGCCACTGTTTGGAAGCTTTTAAAGCCCGAAGCCTCTACGTCCTTGTGCCAGTGTGCCAGTTTCGTATATGCCGTTTGTATAGTAGTGGCTGTATTGAATATGTTCCTGAGCCCCTGTACCAGGTCGAAGGCTACCTTTATGTCGGGATATTCGGCAAACAATATTTTACTTCTTTTGGATTGGTTTTGGGTCCAGTTGGAAGGAGCTTTATACAATAGGTACCTGCTTCTGGCCAAGAGTTGTTTTCTTGTATCGCCATTGCTGAATTCTTTTGGAACGAATTGCTCTCCCTGTGTCTTTGCCTGCTTTATCTGTTGGTTCTCCTGATCTATGGCGTCCCACCTGTGTTTGATCCGGATATTCTGAAGGGCCTCCAGTGCCAGTTTTTGCACATGGAACCTGTCCGTTACCTGTATCGCCTTTGGGAAGCATTTGCTAGCGATGGTCTTCATGGAGTTTGCCATGTCCAAGGTGATTTCTTGGACCTTGTTCCTAATAGAAAACAGGAAGTCTGAGCAATCGATCAATAATAGGTTCAACCTTGGTGCCTTTAAATATTCCCATTAAAGCCCCATTTTTGCCCTTTGCCTGTTTATTGGTGATTATTGTGTAAAGTTCACCACGGGACAAGGCTGTTTCGTCTATTGAAAGATAAGGACCAATATTCTGAGGGTACACTAGCCAATCATTGGCGTGGTCCTTATGTTTCCATTGATTGAACTGGCTAAGGCAATCCTTATACTGGCGCTGAAGTCTCTTCCCAGGCACTCCAAAAAGAGAACCGAGTTGTTGACTACTCAGAGCTGTTCTATCCGTTGATCTCTTTTAAAAAAGCAGCGAACTCTTTTGACATGCGGGTTCCCTGTGCGATAAAATCATTCCAATCTCGACTTTTTTTGATCCATTTTCCATCTATTAGAACATCCCAGCGCCTACGTTTGAGGCTCAAGCTGACCAAGCTATCACGGATTGGATAATCATCAATCACCCTAGGTTCCATAAAGCCACTGGCCTTGTAGGTATGATCTTTATAAAGTGCTGGTATCTGCTTTTTTTCCTCTAAAAACACAGTCAACCGATTGAAGTACAAAGGGTTCTTTATAGGCTTTTGTTCAAAGCCAACAATATCAAAAAAGTCAAGTATTCCCTCAGGTAAAAATAAGCTCAATAGTGTTAAATCGATTCCTTTGTCCATCCCGTAAATTTAGGGTGCAAAGAAATAAATTATTCACTTTAGACCCAACTTTTGAGCTTGATCCAATATCAGCCAAGCAAACAACAGTAGAAAATTTGATGCTACTGCCTGCACTGAATTATGGCTCTAGTGGGTAGCTGTATAGCAGCCCATGTCTATAGAACTACGCTTCTCATAGTACAAGAACACTGACTTTTCAAAAGTGGAGTGTCTACCTTTGATGGTACTAATTTATTAAGTCCGTAATAAGTATATTTGAGTTATGGCAAAACAGTATGATAATGAATTCAAGATTATGATAGTTGATCTATTAAAATCTGGATTAAAGGCAAAACAGATTAGTGAGGACTATGGTCTGAACGATGGTATGATACGTCGATGGAAAAGGGAATATGAAGCTAAATCGGGGGATTTTGACAAGAAAAGATAGGTTTTCCCGCAGGAGAAGGAACTCAAGGCCTTGCAGAAAGAGCTGAGAGAGGTCAAAATGGAGCGTGATATATTAAAAAAGGCGGTGAGCATCTTCTCCAAGAGCGACACGTAATATATCATTTTATTCTAAGGAATAAAGATTGCTACCCTGTCGGGAAGATGTGTAAATGCATGAGAGTCAGCAAGAATTCTTATTATCATTGGTTTAGAAACAAAGATGTGGAAAGGGTGGAAACAGCAACCATGACACTGAAAAAAAGGATTCGATTCCATTTTGGACAGAGCATGGAAATCTATGGTAGCTATCGTATCCAGCAAAAATTGGAACGTGAAGGCCTAATTTATTCCCGTTCTTATATAGCATTAGTGATGAGGGAAATGGGGCTGAGATCGGTGCTAAGAAGAAAATTCGTGGTGACAACGGACTCCAGGCATACCTTCCCTGTCGCTGACAATAACCTTGACAGAAACTTTGCCACTATGGAACTGGGGAAGAAATGGGTCTCGGATATTACATATATTCGTGTTGATGATCAATTGAACTACTTAACCACGATCATGGACCTTGCCGACAGAAAAATAGTGGGCTGGGCCTTGAGTGAGGATATGACCGTTCGAAACACCGTAATGAAAGCCTGATTGGATGCATGTCGGACAAGGGTTATCAGCAATGACTTCATCTTTCATTCAGACAGAGGGGTGCAGTATGCCTCGAATAAAATGACCGATCTATTCACTTATAATAAAAAAATAACACGGTCAATGAGCAGAAAGGGAAATTGTTGGGATAACGCTGTTGCGGAGAGCTTTTTCAAAACAATTAAACATGAATGGCTGTATAGGTTTAAATATACCTCCCATGATCAATTGTTCGAATCAATAAAGCAATATATAACATGGTATAATAACGAAAGGCTACATTCTAGTTTAGGGTATCTCTCCCCTTTAGAAATGGAAATCAAAATAAGAGGGTTTTCTAAAAAAGTGGCTTGAAAAAATTAGTCCCAAATTTAGTAGGTAATCCACCCAGTCGCGCCAAGGCCACATGGTACGGTAACTATCGTCCTGATAGCCGTGGGAATCGGCATACCGCGCAACATCCAACCAAGATTGGGCCATGCGCTCTCCGTAGGCCGGGGAAGCCAGGAATTCATCTATGATCTTGGAGATGTTCTCTTCTGAACTATCCTTAAGAAGCATTTCTACTTGTTCGGTAGTTGGGGGAAGTCCTGTCAGGTCCAAACTGATCCTGCGGATAAGCGTTTCTACCGGGGCTTTTTCAGAAGGCTGTAGGTTGTTCTCCTCTAGCTTTTTCAATACAAAACCATCTATTTCATTTTGTGCCCAATCCGTCCTTTCCGTCTTCGGGGCCGCGTCTTTCTCCGGAGGTAGGTACGCCCAGTGCTTCTCAAATTTGGCACCCTGCTCTATCCATTTCTTGATCAGCTTCTTTTCGTAGGAGTTGAGCGATAGATTGGAGTTAGGAGGTGGCATTTGCATATCCGGATCGTCTGAAACGATGGCTTGGTATACCTTGCTCCTCTTGGGATCTTTGGATACGATGGGGAATTCGCCAGGGCTCTCAGAAAGCTCGGAGAATGCGGTCTCTTCCAGGTCTAGGCGAAAACCTTGGCGCTTGTTCGCGTCTGGGCCATGGCAAGTATAGCAGTTATCGGAGAGGATAGGTTTAATATGGAAGTTGTAATCTACAACCTCAGGGAGCTTCAGGGATGAATAATCATCTTTGGAAACATGGAAGGCGCCACTGGTGAAGGCGTACAACACCCCTAAAAGTACCACAAGGATCGATATGATCAATATTTTCTGTTTCATTTTATAATTGTTTAATACAACTTCAAATCAAGGGATTACAAACTTAAAGATGATAGAAAGAATAACGTAACATTAGAATCTCATTTCATATAACAATATTAGCTTAGATTGAACTTTAATAGTGTTTTCAAACATGATACAACGTATTATTTTAGAATATTTAAAGGAAAAGACACTCATTGTAATTAATGAAGTTTGGATGTTAAATTTAATAGAAGTCATTTCCATAATCCTAATCATTTTGACTCTTATGATTAATTTAATAAAGTAACAAAGGCAGAATCTATCTCAAAATATCGCTATTTCTATTGTGAAAACCTTACTTTATAACGTTAAACTGATGTTTATAGAATGTAGTTAATTATTTTAAGTGTCCTGCCAAGAAATGGACTAAGGAAGTTATAAACTGTACTGACAACTTAAGCAAAAATATATAATGGGATCACACTTGGCGATACTTATTTTCAACCAAAATGTTGTAGACCAGCTCAATCTGCATCATTTTACACAATTGGCTTATAATTTACTGATAAAAACTAAAAAAAATAATTGATAGTAGGTAGTTATAAAAATGATGTGAGGAAATTTGCTGATCCGTACAAAAAATGGTTTGTATTAAAAGGAGAAAATGAAGTGATTATAAATTTGAAATACCAAAAGAAAGTATTCTTACAATTCAAAAAGGATATAAGCCAATTGCCAATAAACTTAAATCAAAATATTTTCAGCGAAAATTCAGAGTCCTAATCACCTGTTTATTATATAAGTGATCAATAGTTGATAGACGTGAAAATGCATTGGGTTATGAAAGTAATATTTTAATAACCTATCACTTTATAAGGAATTAACTGTTCCGTTGGAAATTTCAAATAGTTAACGATCCATATGCCTAAAAAAAACAAAACCTAAAAGAAAATTAAGCTAAATCAATCCATCATCTCGAATTTTCAATAGAACTGTGGGACTATCTCATAAAGTGTGTAAATAGAAAATTAACGGGGATCATGACCCCCGTTAATTTTTTTGTTTAATTTTAATTTTTGCGCTTTATGAAAAAAGAAGATTTATTTGATGATGATTTCCTTAAGCAGTTCAAGACCGGTGATGAGCTTACCAGTTTTCTTAAGGATATCCAAAAGCGGGGCATTGAGAAAATGCTTGAAGGTGAGCTGGACGGCCACCTTGATTACGAAAAACACCAGAAGTCCAATGGCGGCAATTTTCGCAACGGACATTCCAAGAAGAAGATAAGGACCTCTTTTGGGGAATCCGAGATCTCGGTTCCTAGGGACAGGGAGGCTTCCTTTAATCCGATGATAGTTCCCAA